>NZ_PYOM01000040.1 GCF_003026365.1 Photobacterium angustum
AGCATCGCTAAACAGACTCCACTCTGGATCTGATAAATTGGCTATCGGTTATCATGTTAAACAAGCGGCCGATTATTGTGAAAAATATCTATCTAAAGAAATAAAAAATACCGAGGATAAACTTGAGAAATTAACAACAAGCATAGAGGAATTATCCTTATTAGGTATCGCAACACCTGAACTAGCGTTAGCAGGAACAACTGAAAATTTAACTGAAGGGCACCAACTTTATGCTAACTATTTTGAACATCTAAAAAAATCAAAAGCATTTGAAAAATCTCTTCACGACAGATTAAAAGGCTTATTAAAAGCAACTAATAGTTATGCTTTGCCACCCAATAATCTTCTAAAAAAAGAATATGAGTCGCTTAAAAAACTGCAAAAAGATGCGATGGATATTCACGAAGAAGCTATTCATAACATTTTTGAGATGTCTAGTTCGCTTTTTTTACTGTGGGATGCAGAGGATTATCGAAAAAAACCAATAACGTATGTTGTAAAGGCTGACTACCCTTTACGTGAATATATTCTTGGAAGCAAAAAAGAACAAGCTGGAGAGGGTGAGTTTAGTCAATTACGGTATATTAGCCTTAACAGCATTCCGCAACCGAGCAACAATGCCAATAAAAATGTCCCACCGCAAGAAAATTCGGGGGAAACAATTGAACGAATATTAAAAGACCATGTTAGAAAGCTCACCATTGAAAAAACTTGGTTTGATGAAAGAGGTCTATTTAATGTCGATGCGTTTCTTAGCACACTAAAAAGTGAAAATATTGTAGTAAAAAGTTTCTCCGAACAAAGTAATCTGAACGAATGGGGCGAAGCCGTCAAGCAAGTACTTTTTTCAGCAGAATTAAAAAAACGTCTGTCTCCTTTTGATGATAGTAAGCAAGCTCAATATCTCAGAATGACGATGCTATCACTCGATACAGGAGTAGGAAATCCACTGGAGATTTCAGGTGCAAAAAGCAATGGAAAAATTACAGCCATTGAAGCTTTGCCAATAGAAGCCAAATCCGAATTAATACTCGCGAAAGGCGAAGTTAATATCGTCAAAATGTTTACAGGCAAACCTTTTATTAAAGTGCCTAATAAAGAGATTTCAGATAAAGATAGAGATCAAATAATAGAACTTAAGTATTCCGATAAAGGCCAAGAAAAAATTATTAACTTTCAGTTCGGTGCATATCAAGCTCTTATGTATTGTAAAGCTTGGGGCTTTGCAGGTGCGAGTATTGCTTTAGGTAGTAAAATTGAATTTGGTGCAGAGGGTTTTATGATCCCTGATGTGTTTCAAGTCAATGATGGGCAACTAAAACACGACCTAGAATTAGGATTGAAAGCAGGCCTAGAAGTCGGCGGATTTCTTTTATGGTTTCCCCCATCAGGTTATCCCGACTTTTTAGTTGATAAAACAAAACGCTCACATCAATTAATCAAAGGCGCTTTAAAACTCGAAAGTAGTATAACTGCCAAAGTACCTGTTCGGTTTCGTTTTGCCAATAAGAAATTATCGATTGGTCTTAGTATTGGCCCGCCCTCTACCAAACTGTCTTTTGAGGGAGAAATCAACCCGAGCATGGTCGGGGCATGTGTTTGGCAATTTCAGCGATTGTTGCGACAGGCAAATTATCACCGAGTTGATATTGTTGAAGATGATGAAACATTTAAACAACTTTCCCTACTGAGTAAAGGTATTCTTTACACCCAATTAAACATTGGTCTATTTTTGGCTGAACAAAAAGACACTTTCGACCAAATTTTAGACATTTTTGAACGAAGCTCCGCTGGCTTGGTCGCCTATACCTTGATTAACGGAGATGACAAGATATTAGCTGAATGGACGCGATTGTTGATCCCCGAAGCCTTAGGCCCGCTATTGTCTACATTAGCATCTGAACCCAATTCATTTATGGTAAAAGATACCCAAACGTCAGAGAACCTAAAAATAACAGAAAATGAAGCATTACTAATGCAACAATTGGCGCTGTGTAAAGTGATTCATTGGCTTGGTAATGGCCATATCATGAGTACAGAGAAAAAAGCCGCAACCAGACAAATGCAAAAAGCGCTTGAGAGAATGAACCCTAACAGCAAAGTATCAAAATCAGATGATGTGAAAAAGCATGATTTCCTTATCAACAGACAAACCATTTTAAATTTCAT
>NZ_PYOM01000041.1 GCF_003026365.1 Photobacterium angustum
CACAAACAACATACCCTGCGCCAAGCTCCATGTCTGTTGAAGATGCCTATCAATTAGGCGATTTACTCGTCGACCAATATAAAATAAAACAAGGGCAACCTTATTTGAAATACGCGGCAGATAAGGGTAATGCAAAAGCTGCTTTAGTTTATTCAAGAAGTTTCAAAACAAACATTATGGTTCAAAGCCCTAAACAACATGAATATGCAGTTAAAGCCGCTAAACTTGGAAGTGATGATGCTAAATTTGCTCTTTCATTTCCCAGCAATGTGTTCGGCGACCAAGAATCGTACAGGGCTGAGCTAATAAATACATTAAAAACAAGAGCAGAGAAAGGTAATGCAAAAGCCATGTATAGATTATCACTTCTGTATTCCGGCTCAGAAGACATGGAATGGAAAGAAAAAGCAGCTGAGCATGGTGATGCAAATGCACAATATGAACTGGGTAGACGTTATGAAGTTGGTAAAGGCTGGTTTTTCATACCTGGCAATCGAGAAAAAGAAGTAAAACGACTATACAAGGCCTCTGCTGAACAGGGTAACTTTAGGGGGATGGAAAGTTATGCTTCTATTATTTACGATGAAGGCAATAAAAAAGAAGCGTTAGGTATTTGGATAAAGATGGCAAATACTGGAGATGCTGGTTCTATCATATTTCTTGCTGAACAGTACCTACATTCATTACCACAAATCACTTACCCTGAAAAAGACGTAGTGCTTGGTGCTGCCTACTCAAAAATATATATTGATTCAATGGGCACAGACAAAGAGCATGACCTTTATGATATTTATAAAGAACAATACCTTGAAACAATGAGTCATTTATCTAATGCCCAGAAAAAACAAGTCAACGACTTTGCTAAAGAGTTCTTAAGTAAACATACGGTGAGAGTACTTCGCTAATCTTGTATAGCCCTTACATTCATTGCCTTAAACGCTCCCTCTAATGGGAGCGTTTTTTATCGGTGAAAACAAATATGTAAACGGTAACTTGAATATGTATCTACGATTTATCCAGAAAATTTAAGCCTTCAGGCCAATTATTGCCCAGTATTGATTAGGTGTACCCTTACCTATCTCAACTTATCAGTAGCCCCCCATAACAGCTTTATAGGCAGTAATAAGGATTAATAAATAATGCAAAAAGTAAAAATAGGTTACCGGTGGCTGTTATGTTTATGCCTGTTGTGCGCCTCACAAACACAGGCACAAACAACATACCCTGCGCCAAGCTCCATGTCTGTTGAAGATGCCTATCAATTAGGCGATTTACTCGTCGACCAATATAAAATAAAACAAGGGCAACCTTATTTGAAATACGCGGCAGATAAGGGGAATGCAAAAGCTGCTTTAGCTTATTCATGGACCTTTAGAACGAATATTATGGCCCAAACCCCTCAAGAACATGAATATGCTGTTAAAGCCGCGAAACTAGGAAGCGAAAAAGCTAAATTTGTTCTGTCGACAGATACAAATATTTATGGTGATAGAGAGGAATATCGTACGCCTTTAGTTAAAGAATTAAAAGTTAGAGCAGAACAAGGAGATGGTAACGCAATGAATATGTTATCCTTCTTATACCCTGATGAGTCTAATGACTGGTTGAAGAAAGCTGCTGACCATGGAAACTCAAAGGCACAGGCAAGCCTAGCAAGTATGTATGCTGGCGGAGATGGCTGGTTTTTCATACCTGGCAACCGAGAAAAAGAAGTAAAACGTCTTTACAAGGCCTCTGCTGAACAGGGTAACTTTAGGGGGATGGAAGGTTATGCTTCTATAATTCACAAAGAAGGCCAAAATAAAAAAGCGTTAGATATTTGGACAAAAATGGCGAATACTGGAGATGCTACTTCTATCATTTTCCTTGCTAGAAAATACCTACATTCACAGCCAACAACAACATACCCTGAAAAAGACGAAGTGCTTGGTGCTGCTTACTCAAAAATATATCTTGATTCAATGGGCACAGATAAAAAACATGACCTTTATGATATTTATAAAGAACAATACCTTGAAACAATGAGTCATTTATCTGATGCCCAGAAAAAACAAGTCAACGACTTTGCTAAAGAGTTCTTAAGTAAACATACGGTGAGAGTACTTC
>NZ_PYOM01000042.1 GCF_003026365.1 Photobacterium angustum
ATTGTTCTTTATAAATATCATAAAGGTCATGTTTTTTATCTGTGCCCATTGAATCAAGATATATTTTTGAGTAAGCAGCACCAAGCACTTCGTCTTTTTCAGGGTAAGTGATTTGTGGTAATGAATGTAGGTACTGTTCAGCAAGAAATATTATAGAACCAGCATCTCCAGTATTTGCCATCTTTATCCAAATATCTAACGCTTCTTTTTTATTGCCCTCATCATAAATTATAGAAGCATAACCTTCCATCCCCCTAAAGTTAAACTGTTCAGCAGAGGCCTTGTAAAGACGTTTTACTTCTTTTTCTCGATTGCCAGGTATGAAAAACCAGCCTTTACCAACTTCATAACGTCTACCCAGTTCATATTGTGCATTTGCATCACCATGCTCAGCTGCTTTCTCCTTCCATTCCATATCTTCTGAGCCGGAATACAGAAGTGATAATCTATACATGGCTTTTGCATTACCTTTCTCTGCTCTTATTTTTAATGTATTTATTTGCTCAGCCCTGTACGATTCTCGATCGCCGAACACATTGCTGGGAAATGAAAGAGCAAATTTAGCATCATCACTTCCAAGTTTAGCGGCTTTAACTGCATATTCATGTTGTTTAGGGCTTTGAACCATAATGTTTGTTTTGAAACTTCTGGAATAAGCTAAAGCAGCTTTTGCATTCCCCTTATCTGCCGCGTATTTCAAATAAGGTTGCCCTTGTTTTATTTTATATTGGTCGACGAGTAAATCGCCTAATTGATAGGCATCTTCAACAGACATGGAGCTTGGCGCAGGGTATGTTGTTTGTGCCTGTGTTTGTGAGGCACACAACAGGCATAAACATAACAGCCACCGGTAACCTATTTTTACTTGTTGCATTATTTATTGATCCTTATTACTGCCTACCTACAAAGCTGTTATGGGGCCTTTACTGTTACAAAGCTTAAATGTATAAGCTATTGATAAGTTGCAATAGTAAAGGATACACCTAATCATTACTGGGCAATAATTGGCCTAAAATCTTAAATTTTCTGGATAAATCGTAGATACATATTCAAGTTACCGTTTACATATTTTTTTCACCGATAAAAAACGCTCCCATTAGAGGGAGCGCTTAAGGCAATGAATGTAAGGGCTATACAAGATTAGCGAAGTACTCTCACCGTATGTTTACTTAAGAACTCTTTAGCAAAGTCGTTGACTTGTTTTTTCTGGGCATCAGATAAATGACTCATTGTTTCAAGGTATTGTTCTTTATAAATATCATAAAGGTCATGCTCTTTGTCTGTACCCATTGAATCAAGATATATTTTTGAGTAAGCAGCTCCAAGCACTTCGTCTTTTTCAGGGTAAGTGATTTGTGGTAATGAATGTAGGTACCGTGCAGCAAGAAATATTATAGAACCAGCATCTCCAGTATTTGCCATCTTTATCCAAATATCTAACGCTTTTTTATTTTGGCCTTCTTTGTGAATTATAGAAGCATAACCTTCCATCCCCCTAAAGTTACCCTGTTCAGCAGAGGCCTTGTAAAGTCGTTTTACTTCTTTTTCTCGATTGCCAGGTATGAAAAACCAGCCTTTACCAACTTCATAACGTCTACCCAGTTCATATTGTGCATTTGCATCACCATGCTCAGCTGCTTTCTCCTTCCATTCCATGTCTTCTGAGCCGGAATACAGAAGTGATAATCTATACATGGCTTTTGCATCACCTTTCTCTGCTCTTGTTTTTAATGTATTTATTTGCTCAGCCCTGTACGATTCTTGATCGCCGAACACATTGCTGGGAAATGAAAGAGCAAATTTAGCATCATCACTTCCAAGTTTAGCTGCTTTAACTGCATATTCATGTTGTTTAGGACTTTGAACCATAATGTTTGTTTGGAAACTTCTGGAATAAGCTAAAGCAGCTTTGGCATTCCCCTTATCTGCCGCGTATTTCAAATAAGGTTGCCCTTGTTTTATTTTATATTGGTCGACGAGTAAATCGCCTAATTGATAGGCATCTTCAACAGACATGGAGCTTGGCGCAGGGTATGTTG
>NZ_PYOM01000043.1 GCF_003026365.1 Photobacterium angustum
CCGTCACTTGAAGGTATTATTTCTAATAACCAAACAACCCGTTATGTGGTTGATGGTAATGAAATTAAAGTTGTTATCGACGGTGGTGCGAATGATGGCGCTGCGGTCATGACGATTGAAATTAATAACGATGGCAGTTACACGGTTCATCAATACCTGCCAATAGAGCAAGACAACAGCAAAGGCGATACCGTTGATATTAATCTGGCTGTTACTGCAACCGATAAAGACGGTGATGTGAGTAACACCGGCCAATTAGAAATCCATATTAAAGATGGTTTAAACCCAACCGGTGAAGGTGTTGTCGCCAATATCAGCATTACAGAAGGCGATCTTGAATATCCAAATACAAATAAAGGGTATCCAGTCTCTGCAGATACGCACTTTACGGTTAATGCCACAGATGATGCATTAGTTGCTAATAGCTTGAAGGTTGCTGATAGCGCACAAGCAGATTTAGTAAAAGAGCTTAATGGCTTAACGTCCAATGGTGAAGCACTGAACTTTACTGTTCACACTGATGCTAATGGCGTAATTACTATTACAGGTGTGACAGCAGGTGGTCAGGAAGCGGTGAGCATTACCATGACACCATCGTCATTGGCGAATGGCGATGTCACGGTTGATTTGGCTATTAAGCAGTCTCTACCGCTTGATCACCTCAATGCCGACGGTAAATTTGTTGATGTGACTGACGGTAAGATCACCATTGATGTCCCTGTTCAAATGCAAGATACCGATGGTGACCCATTGATGACAGGTGATAAGCCTACGCCAATTAATGTCACTATTAACATCAATGATGGCGCTAACCCAGAGTTTGGTATTGATAAAGGTGTCACTATCAATGAAACCACTGATGCTGATAAAGAGATGCAGGGTCAGATCCCGTTAGATGTGGGTTCTGATTATATTCAGACCATTCACTTTAATGCGACTCAAGATGGCCTAGCCAACATTACCAGTAACGGTGAAAAAACAACGTTTACTGTTAATGGCAATGTATTAACCGTGGTTGATGCAGACTCTAACCCTGTGATGGTGGTGACAATTGCTAATGACGGTACCTATACCGTTAAAGTAACAGGACCTGTTGACCAAAACAGTGCAGATATTGCTGATATTAAGCTCGATGTTACCGCGACAGATAAAGACGGTGATACGGCTAATGGTGAATTAAACATCACGATTAAAGATGGTACTGATGCATCGGGCGAAGGTGTTGTAGCAAACATTACTATCACTGAAGGTGATATTGAATATCCAAATACAAATAAAGGGTATCCAGTCTCTGCAGATACGCACTTTACGGTTAATGCCACAGATGATGCATTAGTTGCTAATAGCTTGAAGGTTGCTGATAGCGCACAAGCAGATTTAGTAAAAGAGCTTAATGGCTTAACGTCCAATGGTGAAGCACTGACTTTCACTGTTCACAATGATGCTAATGGCGTAATTACTATTACGGGTGTGACAGCAGGTGGTCAGGAAGCGGTGAGCATTACCATGACACCATCGTCATTGGCGAATGGCGATGTCACGGTTGATCTGGCTATTAAGCAGTCTCTACCGCTTGATCACCTCAATGCCGACGGTAAATTTGTGGATGTGACTGACGGTAAGATCACCATTGATGTCCCTGTTCAAATGCAAGATACCGATGGTGATCCATTGAT
>NZ_PYOM01000044.1 GCF_003026365.1 Photobacterium angustum
GTGCAGAATCTGTCACCTGTGCATTACTTACCGTGAATTGATAATCACAAACTTCACCATTCTGGGGTGTAATGGTAAAGCCTATTCCATTAGGTATTGCTGGACTACATTTATGACTATTTTCACCAAAAAGATGAATAGACGTTAGCTCTGCCTTCCCTCCGAGAACATGACCTGACAAATCAATAAAGCTTTTCATTCCAGGCTTAGCAACACTCAGTCCGTCGAGTGCAGTAATTGGAAGAACCTCAGTCGGTTTAGACGTGTTTACATCATTTCTGTCGTCATTTTCATCGCCAGAACCACATCCAAACAATAAAATCAATGCAGTACCTACAGCAAGCCTGCAAAAAACAATTGAATTTTTAAGCATATTCAAATATTAAATCTCTAGTTGAAAAATGACTAAAACAAATATTTATTCTTTAGTTAAGGTCGTTTGTCATCTTTTTGAATTACAGAAAGTATCACTAATCGTTAGGATACTATTGCCGCTATTATGCAAATACCTTACATAACAGCCATTGAAGTGGAAAAATACATTCAAAATATTTCATGTAAAGCCCCTCCAACACGTCTGTATTCTGCAATTATTTGCCGTGTGATTTAAATAGGCATACCAAGATGAGTTAATCAAAAAATGCCCATAACAGATGAGCATTTTTATAAAAAACAATTAAAACGACTTTGACCTAAAATCATAAGTATGATGCTAATGCGTTATCAAATAATTAAGCAGTGAGGCCTTACTCGGCCTAATTTATAAGGAAGTTAAGAGGGGGATATTCGGTGTAATAATCTGCAGAGTTTAGGTTTCGTTTCCCTATTATAAAGCACCTAATCTGTAGTCATTAAAGTTATAATGATAGCTCTTCAACAGAAAATTTCTTATAGCTGCCATTCAATTTAATTTTCTATTTTGTTATCAAACTGGGCATGTTCGTTAACATGGCATTAAATAGCATTGGATTAGAATAACTGTTCAAGTTGTGATGTTTTGGTTCAACACAGTACGCCGCTATTAAATAATATCATCGGTCTCAGTTGTTTTTAATTTGAGTTGATTTGTTCCTATTATGCTCTTTGAAGCACTCTGGGATCGATGATGGCTTCCTTTGAGCATTCACTATTTTATCTACCTTTTTTAAAGTTAATAATCTGAAATTAGATTGTTTTTTTAATTGGCCATTAACAATCGTTTCCAAAGATATGTAACCGAATATGG
>NZ_PYOM01000045.1 GCF_003026365.1 Photobacterium angustum
TAAGAATAGAAGTACGTGCGCGTTCTGCTAGTAGAAATACTGGCACTTCAGGTTGACGTGCTTGTAGTGCTGCTAACAAATCAACTTCTTCGTGAGAGTTAACGATTTGCTCTTCAGTTTTTTCTAGAGCTAATACAAGGCTATCGATTTGAGATGCCATGATAACCGCACGTGCATCTTCGTAAGAAGTTGCTGTAACGATTTCGATAGTACGGCTTTCTAATTCAGCGATTAATGATTTAGTTGCACGATCTGCAAAGCTGTTTGGAGTAATGTTTTGGTGCTCAATAACGAGAGCGCGCATTTTATTAGTACTATTATTCATAATAATGCCTGAATACAAATGATTGATGCAGATATCTTTCGATTTATAAGTGATATAAAGCAATAAAATATCTAGCAGAATTTGTTGAGAATAAAATAAAAAACCTCTTAATTAATATCGATATTAAATATAGAGGGATTGCTGCTTATTATCTTTATTCTTACTGCCTGTTAATTAACAAGTGATTTTTCGTATTTAAATTCGATAGATTTAAATAATTAAAATATAACTCTTGTTTATAAGAATGATATTTTAAGTTGAATAGTTATCTTGTCTTCGAGGTATATAATGCGCTCTTTTCACAAAAATAAAACCATATAAACGGAATGAATTATTGCATTTTTATCGAAAAACAAGCCGATAAGTATCATTATTCGACCATGTTTTTTCATAAATCGTTCGGCAATGTTACATTTGATGTTTTTTTGAAATTAAATCTATTGTTTACAATGGGTTGGGGGTGGTGCCTTGGGTTTCATATTAAACCTCCATAATGGCCTGATTTTGATTATGCATAAATAGTGAGAATAAATTCATATCAAAATTTAAAAATATTTTCTTAAGTGGGGTTTAAGTTATATTTAAATTGTATTTATTTAAGTTGCGGTGAGAGTTCGGTAAGAGAGGTACCCGTTTTTGGGGGATATATTACTGTGATTTAAAGGCATAAAAAAATCCCCACTCAAAGAGCGGGGATTTAGGTAGTCACGTTATCGACTTAGTCGATTATAGAGCGTCTTTTTTGATACAAAGAACGTGGTATTTACCGTCTTCGATCTCTGCGCCTTCAGTTTCGTGTTCGAAACCTGGGAATTCTGCA
>NZ_PYOM01000046.1 GCF_003026365.1 Photobacterium angustum
GCATCCACCGTGTACGCTTAGTCACTTAACCATACAACCCCAAGAGGTTTCGTATGTTCAAACAACCAAGGTTTGTGTTTAACACTTCGATCAAGAAAGTATTAAACGTTGGTTTTTCGCCGGACTCATTGATTTGTCTTCACTTTTAAAAAGTGAAAGCAAACACAGACACTTGAATGTGTATGTTTTGAGAACTCGTTCTTCTTTCGAAGAACATTTTTTAAAATCAATCTATTGATTGAATTTACTAGTCAGCTTTCCAGATTGTTAAAGAGCATTGTGTTTCTTTCGAACCACTGTCTAAAAACACTTATTCTATTAAAAGAGAAATGTACTTAAAGAGTGGCGTCCCGTAGGGGAGTCGAACCCCTGTTACCGCCGTGAAAGGGCGGTGTCCTAGGCCTCTAGACGAACGGGACACATGGTGGAGCTAAGCGGGATCGAACCGCTGACCTCTTCGCTGCCAGCGAAGCGCTCTCCCAGCTGAGCTATAGCCCCAAATTTTACTTCTTAGGAAAGAAGTGGTGGGCGATACCGGGCTCGAACCAGTGACCCCCTCCTTGTAAGGGAGGTGCTCTCCCAACTGAGCTAATCGCCCACGATAGTTGCTATTTGTTTTCACTTTAAAAAGTAAAATCAAACTAGCTTTCCTTCGTGGAAAGGAAATGGTGGGTCGTGCAGGATTCGAACCTGCGACCAATTGATTAAAAGTCAACTGCTCTACCAACTGAGCTAACGACCCATTGGCGTCCCGTAGGGGAGTCGAACCCCTGTTACCGCCGTGAAAGGGCGGTGTCCTAGGCCTCTAGACGAACGGGACAATGTTCATACTTAATGTTGTTGGGCAACATTAAGTGGCTCTCTTACATTTTAACCAAGCAATCTGTGTGGACACTGCATTAAACAGTCAGTCTTTAGGTAAGGAGGTGATCCAGCCCCAGGTTCCCCTAGGGCTACCTTGTTACGACTTCACCCCAGTCATGAACCACACCGTGGTAAACGCCCTCCCGAAGGTTAAGCTATCTACTTCTGGTGC
>NZ_PYOM01000047.1 GCF_003026365.1 Photobacterium angustum
GTAATAGTGGCTAAGGTATCTTTGATGATGGTGTCTGTGGCTGATACTTGGTTACCTGCAATATCAACAGTATCAGCGATGACAGTGAGCTCACCTTCGCTAAGTCCTGTTAAGTCAGCATTATCAACTGTCCAATTACCATTAATGACGGTGGAGGTATAGATTTTTTCTAATCCGTTACTATCGGTGATGGTAATGGTAACAAGCTGCCCATCTTCGACATTTTCGATCTTACCCAATAAATCGGTGACTGGGATTTCAACGCGGTTGAGATATTCATCGCCTTTACCATCAAAATCGGCGCTAATACCTGTAAATGTGTCTTTAATAATGGTGTTGGTAGCAGACGATGTGTTACCGGCAAGATCCACTGTTTCAGCGATGACTGTCAGTTCACCTTCAACGAAATCGGTTAAGTCGGCATCCTCTATTGTCCATTTTCCATCAATCACAGTAGTTTCAAACGACTTTTCTAGGCCGTTACTGTCGGTGATTTTAATCGTGACGTTTTGGCCATTTTCAACATTGGATACTGAGCCAAAAAGATCGGTCACAGAGATTTCATCACGATTAAGATACTCATCCCCCTTACCATCAAAGTTAGCCGTAATGGTAGAAAGGGTATCTTTGATAATGGTGTTGGTAGTAGACGCTGGATTACCTGCAACATCAATAACTTCAGCAGTAACGGTTAACTTGCCCTCTGCAAGTGCAGATAAATCAACATCATCAATTTGCCATGCACCGCTTATGATTGTAGTGGTCAGGGTGATAGTTTTACCATTGCTATCTGTTACTTTTACTGTGACTGGTTGATTTTCTTCAACAAAATCAACGTCACCAAACAGGGTGGTTTTAGCGTCGATTTCGGCTTTATTTAAAAAGCTATCGCCATTAGCTTCAAAGTTCGCTGTAATTTCTGCAAGGGTATCTTTGATAATGGTGTTAGTGGCCGATGTTGTATTACCTGCAATATCGGTAGCTGTGGTCGTAA
>NZ_PYOM01000048.1 GCF_003026365.1 Photobacterium angustum
AGCATCGCTAAACAGACTCCACTCTGGATCTGATAAATTGGCTATCGGTTATCATGTTAAACAAGCGGCCGATTATTGTGAAAAATATCTATCTAAAGAAATAAAAAATACCGAGGATAAACTTGAGGAGTTAACAACAAGCATAGAGGAATTATCCTTATTAGGTATCGCAACACCTGAACTAGCGTTAGCAGGAACAACTGAAAATTTAACTGAAGGGCACCGACTTTATGCTCGCTACTTTGAACATCTAAAAGAATCAAAAACATTTGAAGAATCTCTTCACAACAGATTAAAAGGCTTATTAAAAGCGACAAACAGTTATGCTTTGCCACCTAATAACCTTCTAAAAAGAGAATATGAGTCGCTTAAAAAACTGCAAAAAGATGCGATGGATATTCACGAAAAAGCTATTCATAAGATTTTTGAGATGTCTAGTTCGCTTTTTTTACTGTGGGATGCAGAAGATTATCGAAAAAAACCAATATCTTATGTTGTAAAGGCTGACTACCCTTTACGTGAATATATTCTTGGAAGCAAAAAAGAACAAGCTGGAAAGGGTGAGTTTAGTCAATTACGGTATATTAGCCTTAACAGCATTCCGCAACCGAGCAACAATGCCAATAAAAAGTTCCCACCGCAAGAAAACTCGGGGGAAACAATTGAACGAATATTAAAAGACCATGTTAGAAAGCTCACCATTGAAAAAACTTGGTTTAATGAAAGGGGTCTATTTAATGTCGATGCGTTTCTTAGCACACTAAAAAGTGAAAATATTGTAGTAAAAAGTTTCTCCGAACAAAGTAATCTGAACGCATGGGGCGAAGCCGTCAAGCAAGTACTTTTTTCAGCGGAATTAAAAAAACGTCTGTCTCCTTTTGATGATAGTAAGCAAGCTCAATATCTCAGAATGACGATGCTATCACTCGATACAGGAGTAGGAAATCCACTGGAGATTTCAGGTGCAAAAAGCAATGGAA
>NZ_PYOM01000049.1 GCF_003026365.1 Photobacterium angustum
CTCAGGTAATAGTGTTTCGATATCTGCGTTAGCATCGTAGTGACGCTTGAATGACAACAATGTGTTGATCAATGTGTCACGCTTACCTTTAGTAATACCCATTGAGAATAGGAACATTACTTGGAAGTCAGTAGTACGTGTTGGTACGATACCGAAACGACCTAGGTATGCAGTCACAAGCGCTGCTGGAACACCTGTTTCTAGGAAGTTACCGTTGTCATCAAGTCCAGGAGTTAGCAAGCTAACTTTGATTGGATCAAGCATACACCAGTCATTGTCGATTTCGTCAAAGCCGTGCCATTTGTCGCCAGGAGTTAGTTTCCAGTTCTCTTGGATAGTCATTAGAGACTCAACAGATGCATCTTCAAAGTTAACCTTGTCACCGTTCATTTCTGTAACAGTTTCTGCGTTCCAAGGTTTGAAGAACCAATCGTTGTCATTGGTGTAGTTGTTGAATAGCTGACGCATGTTTTGACGGAAGATGATCGCTTCGCGGTTTACTTCGTCAGTCAGTGTTTTACCACTTTCGCCTTTCATCATGTTAGCTGCAACATCGTTAGACGCACAGATTGCGTATAGTGGCGATGTTGAAGTGTGCATCATGTATGCTTGGTTGAAACGGTCAAAGTTGATCGCGTCTTCACCGTTACGTACGTGAATGTATGATGCTTGAGACAATGCATTCAATAACTTGTGAGTTGAGTGAGTTGCAAATACTGTTGGACCTTTGTGGTCTTTCGCATCGCCACGCATTGCGAAGTGACCCTTGTAGATAGGGTTAAAACGTGCGTAACCGAACCATGCTTCATCCATGTGAATACGGCTAGAGCTTTCGCCTAGTAGCGATTCAGTCACTTCAGAGTGGTAACATAAACCGTCGTAAGTACAGTTGGTTACAAC
>NZ_PYOM01000005.1 GCF_003026365.1 Photobacterium angustum
AACATTAATTACTTGAAGAGTTGTTAATATATTAATCAGTGATTTTTACTTAAAAAAATTGATGTCATCATTATTTTCATATAAATTTTTTACTACTTTTAATCAAGATTTATATTTATTTTTACATTAAATAAATAACTTAGCTTGTAGAATCAAGATAACAAAATAATAAGGTAAATAATTTAAATTAATTACGAATACTATTTTTAAAAGTCTTTCGAATCTAATAGTGATGATTCAGTCGGTATGCCTTCGCTTCGGCACACCATCGCTTCTTTGTAATGTGAAATGTCAGAGTTCAACATACTTATTAATAGGTGCATAAAAGAAAAGTAACATTTAGCTTCTCTTTATGACTTCACTAACAAAGTTCGTTCGCAGAATAGTCTGAATGCTCCCAATTAGTTGAAAGTCACATACAGTCTTGGTGTTATTGTTCTAGAAAAAAGCTATTATACGACAAGTTTCGGTGCTAATTAGTGACTTCTTTTCATCTTACCTTTCTTGATACTTTTATTAACTAATTCTAAACTTTCAGTAAGAGTGCAATTTAAACCATATAATTAATAAATATGCATTCATGTATTTTTTACTAGACAAATAAAGCAATCGTTTTTTATGAAGATCATTAGTTAAACATCAAAATATTCTGATACTTTTTTTTGTACTTAAATGTATATGTATGAATACATTAATGTCTAATTTATATTTTCAATATTAAAATCATTATGACTTTTTACCATATTACAATCATAACTAGATGGTTTGAAAATTTAATTATTAGATAAATCACATAATTACAGATACTTACCCGACTGTTTTTTTTAAAATGTTTATTGGCTTGATACTTGTAAAATTTTCAATGATGAAAATCTCAATTACTTCCATAAATATTTTTAACTGAGTGAGGCAAAGATATGAAGTGTCTAAAACACTCTTTACTAGCATGCTCGTTAGCCTTAGTTTCAACATCGGCCTACAGCATCATACCGCATGCATTCACTGACAATGGTGGCTGCCCTAGTAATGCTTTTTTGTTTCAAGGTAATCCAACTGTAGTGTACCAAATGGATTTATCTTCTGGATTTTATCGACCGTCAAAAACAATGGCATCGCAAGTCAATGCTGTCGGTTTTAACGTAACAGACAGTTATATTTACGGATACGACGTAACTAATGAAGAAATTGTCCGTATAAATCAGCTTTTTGATTTCGAAAGTATTCCCGTTACAGGTATTGATACCACCATGCCCTATCCAACTGGTGACGTTTATAATAATAAATATTATATATATAGACAGGGGGTAGGTATGTACGAAATAGATCTAACGACTTTTTCTGTTACTCTCGTCATGACACCCAGTAGCGCCACATTAAGCCTTCATGATATGGCTTTTCATCCCGATTCATCTGGACGTCTATTTACTGTTGATAGCGACAATAAAAAGCTTTATGAAATAACTAACTTTACTACACCCAATAGTGCATCATTTGTTGAAATTGGTAGTATAAATGTCCCTGAAAATGGTGGTTTTGGTGCACAGTATTTCGATTCAAATGGTTTCCTCTACCTAAGTCGTAACAATGATGGCGCCATTTATAGAATTGATTTAAGTGATTTATCTAGCTTTACATCAAATGCCGTTTTTTATTCTATTGGTCCTACTTCAACCTTAAACGATGGCGCTAGATGTTCAACTGCTGCCATAGTTGCTGAAAATACAGATTTTGGTGATGCTCCTGATACATACAAAACATCCCTTTCTACTAATGGAGCTCGTCACTACAATATTTCAGGCGTAAATTATTTTTTTGGTTCCAACATTGACACAGAAGGCGATGCTTTTGTCTCACCGAATTCAGATGATGCCAACAATGTTGCTGATGAAGACGGTATTTCTTTTCCTGCAAACTTTAGACAAGGTTCTGACGGTTTAGTCAATGTGACTATTGGCGGTTCAGCAAATGGTTTTATCAATGCATGGTTTGATTGGAATAATAATGGTGTATTTGATGAGGCAACAGAACATGCAATTGATGATGAGTTATTAACCGCTGGAGATGGAACGACACCAGCAAGTCATGTTCTGAAAATAAGAGTACCTGACGATGCAACCACTGGACAAATATGGGCACGTTTTCGTATTTCTAAAAATGCCGGTTTATTATCTTATGGTGGTACCTCTTACGGTGAAGTAGAAGATCACCAAGTAACTATTGATTCCCAACCCGTTACTCATAACTGGTATCCATCCTCAGGTTCTTGGGTGACATTGGCATATGAAGATGACTGGCCGCAAGAAGGCGATTTCGATTTTAATGATGTCGTTGTGTATTACCGCGTAGATAAAGTAACGAACTCTGCGGGTGAAGTTCTCCGCTATGATATATACGGAAATTTAAGAGCATACGGTGCAGACTTTGCGAATGGTTTCGCTGTAAAATTTGATGGTATTCCAGTTTCTGCCGTAGATGCGGACAGAACTAAGTTAGTGATTAATGGATCAACCTTACATCCTAAACAGATATTAGAATCTGGCACAACTGATGCGGTTGCGATTATTTCAAATAATCTACTTACAGAAATACCGACACCAACCTGTTCTGGACTCTTGGGTACTTTTTACAGAGTATGGACTGGTTGTAATTCCGATGCAGCTGATTTATTCCAATTTGAAGCAAGCATTCCTTTCATAACGCCATTATCATCATCTAGTGTTCCAAGCATGCCTTTGAACCCATTTATATTTGGTACGCCAGGTATTGATCATGGCGAAGGTACGCGTGCTACTGATGGCCGTGCAATTGAGATTCATCTGAAAAATAAAGACGTTTCAAGCAAGGCAAATACTGCTTATTTTGCAACTGAACATGATGATTCTGCCTATGTTGATAGCGACTGTCCTGGTAATAACTGTGATACGTATCATACTTCAAATGGTATTCCGTGGGCTATCGTAGTTGATGGAGCTTGGGATCATCCTAGCGAAGGGATAAACATACTTGAAGCCTACCCTGATCTTCAAAGTTTCTCTGTATCTGGTGGTAGTACTAATACGGACTGGTATCTTCGTGCGAACTCAGATATTACTAAGCTCTTCGAGTAAGTCTATTCGTAAACGATAAATATAAAAAAGCCGATAATGCTTTAACATTATCGGCTTTCATCTCTTTTCAATGAGCGTTAATTAACACTCATTAATCGCATTACGAACACGTTTATCAGATACAGGATATGGCGTACCTAACTGCTGAGCAAAGTAACTTACACGAAGCTCTTCAATCATCCAGCGGATCTCTTTTACCTTATCTGGTACTGGCTGTCCTTTCGGGATCTTGTTCAGTAGCTCTTTGTACTCATTAACTACAGACTCAATCTTCAGAATATGCACACGATCTTTATTTGGATCGATTGGCAGTTTTTCCATTCGACGCTCAATAGCACGCATGTAACGCAGAATATCAGGTAGGCGTTTCCAACCACATTCTGTTGCAAAACCTTTGAAGATCAGGCTTTCAATTTGTGCTTTGATATCAGACATAGCAAAGGCCATGTTTAAATCAATACGGCCTTTCAAACGCTTACTGATGTTAAATGCTGTGGTTAAGATGGCTTCAACTTGTTTAGCAATATCAACCACAGTGTCGCCAAGCTCAGCACGAACATATTCTTTCAATGCTTCAAATGATTCTGGCTGCCATGCTAATCCGCCTTTCTGTTCAATCAGCTTATCAACACCACAAGCAATACAATCATCAATCAGATCAAGTACACGACCATATGGATTAAAGTACAAACCTAACTTCGATTTGTTCGGCAGGTTTGAATGAAGATACTTAATTGGCGATGGTACGTTAAGCAAAATCAAGCGACGTTGACCTGCCTGCATCGCATTGTTTTGCTGCTCTTCAGTTTCAAACAATTTGATACCAACAGAATCTTTATTATCCACCAGCGCAGGGTAAGCTTTAACTTCAAAACCCCCACGTTTCTGTTGGTAACGCTCAGGTAGCTCTCCAAAGCTCCATGTTTTCAAACCATCTTGCTCGATATCATCATCAGCAACTTGCGATAACGTTTCTTGAACCTTCTCTTTCAAGTTATCTTTCAGGCCATAGATATCTTTGCTTTCTCGTAACTTACGATTACGGTGATCAACAGCACGGTATGTGATCTTTAAGTGATCAGGGATCTGATCTAAGTTCCAATCTTCACGCACAATTGTCACACCACTCATACGCTTCAATTCTTTTTCTAGTGAATCTAGCAATGGTGCTTCCATTGGCTTAACACGCGCTAAAAACGCATCGGCATAGTTTGGTGCAGGCACAAAGTTACGACGTAACGGTTTTGGTAATGATTTGATCAACGCAACAACCAACTCATGACGTAAACCCGGGATCTGCCAATCAAAGCCATCTGGCTGAATTTGGTTCAAAATAGCCAATGGTACATGTACGGTCACACCATCATTATCTTCACCCGGTTCAAACTGGTAGCTTAGTTTTAGCTTCAAGTTGCCTTGATGCCAGAAGTTTGGATAATCTAAATCAGTAACATGACTTGCATCACCACGGAATAGCATCTCACGTTCAAAGTTTAATAACTCTGGATCTTCTTTCGATGCTTTCTTCCACCATGTATCAAAGTGGCGACCTGACGTTGCTTTTAATCCAATACGTTGATCGTAGAAATTAAACAGTTCATCATCATCGATCAGAATGTCACGACGACGCGATTTATGCTCAAGCTCTTCGACTTCGCGTAATAACTTACGGTTTTGTTGATAGAACTTATGACGCGTATCCCAATCCCCTTCAACCAAAGCTGAGCGGATAAAGATTTCACGCGATAACGTTGGGTCAATATTGCCGTAGTTAACTTTACGTTTGGCGACCACAGGAATGCCATACAGCGTAACTTTTTCAAACGCATGAACGGCAGCAGACTTCTTCTCCCAATGCGGTTCGCTATAGCTACGTTTAATCAAATGACCCGCTAATGGCTCAACCCACTCTGGCTGAATTTTTGCACCAATTCGTCCCCATAGACGTGACGTTTCCACTAACTCTGCCACCATCACCCACTTTGGCTGTTTCTTGAAAATGCCAGAGCCAGGGAAAATATTAAAGCGGGCGTTACGCGCACCTTGGTATTCATTTTTCTCTTGGTCTTTCATACCAATATGAGAAAGCAATCCGCTTAATAGCGAAATATGAATACTGTCATAGCTTGCTTCGTTGCCATTCATTTTCAACTCAAGCTCTTTAATCACTTGGTTGACTTGGAAATAGATATCTTGCCACTCACGAATGCGTAAGTAGTTTAAGTATTCTTTCTTACATAAACGGCGGAATTGATTACTAGAAAGCTCTTTTTGTTGCTCTTGGACGTAATTCCATAAATTAACGAACGCAACAAAATCAGAATCTTTGTCGTTAAATCGGCGATGTTTCTCATCAGACTGTTGCTGTTTATCTGATGGGCGTTCACGTGGATCTTGAATAGATAGTGCTGATGCAATGATCATCACTTCACGTAATGCACCAAGCTTTGGCGCTTCAAGTACCATACGAGCTAAACGCGGATCAATAGGAAGACGCGCTAATTGGCGACCCATTGGTGATAAACGTTTACGAGGATCTGTCGCTTTAGAGTTAATCGCACCTAACTCTTCCAATAATCGAATACCGTCTTGAATATTGCGATTATCTGGTGCTTCTACAAATGGGAAAGCTTGGATATCACCCAAACCAATCGCGGTCATTTGAAGAATAACTGACGCTAAGTTAGTACGTAGAATTTCAGGATCGGTAAATTCTGGGCGCGATAAAAAATCTTCCTCAGAATATAGACGAATACAGATACCTTCTTGAACACGACCACAACGACCCATACGCTGATTGGCGCTAGCTTGTGATATAGCTTCAATCGGTAGACGCTGTACTTTCGTTCGGTAACTATAGCGACTAATTCGTGCTGTACCCGGATCAATAACGTATTTAATACCTGGAACAGTCAGTGAGGTTTCCGCTACGTTTGTTGAAAGTACAATACGGCGACCAGAATGTGATTGGAATACTCTGTTTTGCTCACCCGCCGATAGACGTGCGTACAAAGGTAGAATTTCAGTATGGCGTAATTTACGCTTTTCTAATGCATCTGCAGTATCACGAATCTCACGCTCACCGTTTAAGAAGATCAGGATATCACCCTCACCCTCATCACACAGTTCATCGACCGCATCAAAAATTGCATCTAACTGATCACGATCGGTGTCATCACCGTCTTCAACCACAGGGCGGTAGCGAACTTCTACTGGGTACGTACGACCTGAAACTTCAATAATAGGTGCATTATTAAAGTGCTTAGAAAAGCGCTCAGGATCGATGGTTGCTGAAGTAATTATGACTTTTAAATCTGGGCGCTTTGGTAATAACTCACGCAAATAACCCATGATGAAATCAATATTTAAGCTACGTTCGTGCGCTTCATCGATAATGATAGTGTCATATTGACTTAAGAAACGATCGTGTTGAATTTCAGCCAGTAAAATACCGTCTGTCATTAACTTTACGTGGCTATGCTCTGAGACCTGATCGTTAAATCGGACTTTATAACCTACGTGAGAGCCCATTTCACATTCCATTTCTTCTGCAATACGAGAAGCAACAGAGCGTGCAGCCAGACGACGAGGCTGAGTGTGGCCGATCATACCGTGGGTACCACGACCGATTTCTAAACAGATTTTAGGTAGCTGAGTAGTTTTACCTGAACCCGTCTCACCCGCCACAATAACCACTTGGTTATTTAAGATCGCTTCAGCGATATCATCTTTCTTCTGGCTTACGGGTAACTGTGCTGGGTATATGATTTTTGGACGCTGAGTACGGCGACGTTCCACCGTTTGCATTGATTTCGCAATCTCTAATGCAATTTCGTCAAATACAGCGTGCTTGGATTTTTCGTTTTTAATTCTTGATGCGCCTTGTACACGTTTGTGTAGACGAAAACGATCGCGCATCATGCAATCTTTAATAGCAGACTTTAATGTTTTTTCGTTATTCAACACGTCTGCTTGAGTTTGATTCGACTGACTCAATGTAATTCCTGTCTTTCAATGACTAATGGATACCGAGAACATCATGATGACAACTCGCTCAGTATCACTTGGCGATTCGAAATTTTTGTTAATTCTATCACAATTAAAGCGGCGTGAGAGCAGGTTAAAAGACAATTACTGGGATGTAATGATGCGATAAAGAACATGATGTGTAATGAATAAAAAAATAAAGCCGACTCTAAAGGTCGGCTATTGATTACGCTTTAATTCTAAGTGGATTCTCGTTTGATAAATCCAACACTTCCCCTCGCGATGGGAAAACCCTGAAGTGTGTTGTTGGCTCTGTAATTCTGAACATGTGGAAAATTCTAGCCAGTGCCGCCAAACGTAATTTTAAGTTTGATAAATTATCTTTATTCTCATCAAACTCTTCATGAGAACCTGCTTCAGGATCAGCCTCAATATAGTCTTGAGAATAATCATGATTTTCGAGGTTATTGTCGATATCACAACGACCAAAAAGCTCTGCAACAACGCTGTAGCCAACAACCTTATCTAAACCAATGTCTTGTAATGCAAGCTCATCACCGTTTCGAATATGTAGCATTGCATTACAGTAATCTGTAAAAATAGCCTGATTTAATTGCTGACGGCTGTAGTTCATATTGATTAAGTGCTGATTGACGTCTTCAATTGCGTTATTAACACTCACTTGTTCTAGACCCGCTCCCACCAATAAATCAATAACTTTAGTATCATTGGTATCTGGGTTGATGTTGTCTATAAGCGTTGAAAGTACCGTTCCTGATAAATCATCATCTATCAAGCTTAAAACCATTAGCCAATATAGTGGAAACGTTGACTGATAAAGATGGCGCATATCCCAGCCCCAATCATCAGACTTATCATTAACAGTTAAGCAAATCAGGTGTTGATACATCAACTCTCGGTAAGAAGACACCTCAAGCATCGATTTCCAATGTGTATCTAAACCTTTAGCTGTACGCCAGCTTATTTCATTTTCATAATGATTAAATAAAGAATCAAATTCAGGCACATCTTCAATGACTTTGGTTTCTATTTCGAAGTCGTCAGGACCATAACAGGTGATTTTTTTATACGCTGGAATATAAGCAGCTAATGACGGTGCCTGAACATTAACTAAAGTTTGTCCATTACGACCAACATATTTAGCGGTATCGTTAATATGAATATGCCCAGCAAAATGCAGCTTTAAACCACAATCAATGAGCTCTTCAGTAGTTTCTGATGTTGGGACTCGCTTATGGTTATACGATGAGTCAGCGAACAAATAATAAAAATCGTCAGCGCTATAGTTTAAATATTCAATAGCAGGGTAATGTGAAAAAACGAGTAATGTTTTTCCTTGCTCATCTGCTCGCTTAATAACATCTTTTAACCAAGTTAATACCTGCGTTTTTTGAACTTTACCATCTTCATACCCTTTTGCATCATGATCCCACTGACTTCCCAGCGGATCCAAAGGTACATGAGTGTTCATGTCTACAGAGCAAATCCAAAAACCTTCTATTGGTTCGACGAGATAACTAGAGTCAGGACATTCTACTGTATAGGCTCCATCAGCAGATATTGCTTGATATACACGATCTTCAAGTTTGTGTGATTTCCATGGCGTTTCATAATAGTGATAATGCGGCTGAGATTGAAAACCAAATCGACCTAATTTTTCCATTAATGGTGTGAAGCCTAGAGATTGCATTTTCGGGCTATAGAGTACATCGTCAACTTCATCAGTAGGAATAAAGCTTTCAACATCATCTTGATTACTGGTTACTTTTACACCAGCACCATCTGAGCGTAAGAAGGTCTTATCACAATCTTCACCATAGGGTGTAGTAGGATCGTGATTGCCATGAGTTAAGAAGAACTCCAATCCATAGTCGTCACTGTATTGATCAAGTACTCTTTTCAAGCCATCAACATGTGCTTCTTGTCCATCATCAGAAAAATCGCCAACAAGAATAACGAACTTAATGCCCTCTGCGACAATGTCGTCTAATGTCGCTTTGAAGACAAAGTAGTTTTCATTAAACATACGGGTAGAACCAACTGAGTCTTGCATCGTTCTAATACAAACTTCGTTATCATTGAAGCCAAAATCACCATGAATATCATGAAAATGGACATCACCAAGTAAAGCAATTCTATGTGTTTGATCAGTCTGGTTATTATTACTTTGCAATTTACAACCAGGTAATACCGTTGCTGATGTTGCTGCGACACTTGCTGAACTTAATAAAAACTGACGTCTTGATAATTGGTAACTCATATACAACCTTGGTTAATACCCTAAAAAGTGGGTGGATATTAAGAAGCTGTTATTTCATTTCTATTATTTAAAAATGACAGATTTATTAATCACTTACACAAAGCAATATTCTACCTGCAAATTTTACTTGTGTAATAAGCAACAAAATATGTTGAATATTGGTATTATTGGTATTATTGGTATTATTGGTATTATTGGACGAGTTAATTACAAATAAAAAAGCTAGACAATAACTGTCTAACTCTTTTTATGCAGACTTAAATCCACCGGTATGTATTGTTATATTTTTATGCTGTCATAGCAGAGGATTCTACGTCATCATTAACAAGATTTTTTAACCACTTACGACCATAAATTCGATAAGTTGTCAGTCCAACTTTCACGACTTCTTCTGCCAATATTGCAACAAGCACCCAATGTAATGGCCAGCCTAAAACAATACCCGTGAGTATGGCTAAAGGAATACCTATTGCCCATTGGCCAAATAAATCAATAAAAATACTGTATTTGATGTCGCCACCGCTACGTAATACCCCTCCAATACCCACCATATTGAACACTTTTAGGAACATACCTAACGCCATCACTAAGGTAACATTCAGCGACATTTCAAGGTTTGGTGCTTGAGCCTTTGCCAACCACTCTCCAACAAGCCCACTCGATAACCAAATCGACACACCTAGCACAAAAGCGATAGACACACTTAAAGCTAGAAAGAACCACGACTGATGAAACGCTCGTTGATAATTTTCAGCGCCTAATTCATGGCCCAAAATCGTTGATGCAGCGACAGCAAAACCAATAAAGGCAGAAATTAATACCGCTTCTATCGGCGATAATAAACTAATGATGGCAAGCTCTGTTACACCTAATTTGGCAAAAATAACGCTATAAACAAGTATTCCCATCGCCCATGCTCCGTCATGAACAATCATAGGCCAAGCGACATTAAAATAACGTTTCCTTGCTTTGGCGTTACTTGCTGGCTCTATATCTTCCTGTGTTGGTAGTACTTTTTTATAGGTTTTATAAGTAATAAACAGCAAAATAACTGTTTGTGCGCCACGCGAAATCGTTGTCCCCAGCGCGGCACCAGCAACACCCATTTCAGGAAAACCATATAATCCAAAAATTAATAGCGCATTAAGTACGCCATTAATAATGACAGCCACCAGCCCAACATACGTTGGCATTTTAGCTTCGCCTACTGCACGTAAAGCAGATTCAAGCGGTACAACAATAGCTGTAAAAATAATGCTCCAGCCGCAGACATACAAATAATCTCGCGCATAGTGAATAAAGTCAGATTGATCATTAACCAAAGAAACAATTTGCTCTGGAAAAACACGGTATGCGACAGCAAAAGGTAATGTTAGAAAGATTGCGCATACCCAAGATTGCAACAAGGTACGCCTCACCCCTTCCATTTTCCCTGCGCCAAAATATTGTGCCGCAAGTACACCAACAGCTCCACTGACACCAACAACAAGCAATAAATTAAAGAAAAATATGCGGTTACCAATACCTACAGCGGCAACTTGTGACTCACCGAGTTTAGAGACCATGATGACATCGACTAAACCAAGTAGTGAAAACAACATAGATTGCATTGATACTGGCAACGCTAGACGCCATGTTTTTTGCCAAAATGTTTTATCTGCTGAGTATCGCCAGTGTTGCATGACCGCCACCTATTTATTGTTATCTTACTGTGAAGCTGATCATACCTATGTTTATTCAAACACGTTTATTCTAAGCAATCAAAAAGCTTTGCCAGACTATCATTTTAATTTTGGAGCTCTGCAATGGGGTATATTGATACTTTTACTATTTCGCCAAAATGCCAATCTATCATTATTGATCAAGTACAATCGATTGAACTTGAGAAACAAAAAATCCTTCAATGTGGCATTAATTATGGCAAAGAGGCATTCAGTATTTATCGAAAAAGCCCAGATATGTATATGCTGCTCTATACTACGGGTGGTAAGGGATTACTGAAAACATCAAACGGTGAATGGGCATTAGAAACCGGCAGTGTTATTTATGTACCGCCCGGTTATGAGAATGGCTTTATTATCAACCCAGATGATAATCCTGATCTTATTTGGGATGTCGCATGGGTTATGCTTGAAAAACATAAGCATTGGGATAAGAGCTTACCTCATGATATTAGCTATCAAGATTCACAATCAGGCTCATTACTATTTAAGACTATCATTTGCCTAAGCGAATCTTTAAGTTTCAACTATCCATTGGGTGATGCACTATGTAAAAGTATTACCGAACAGATTTGTTTATTAGTTAATACCCAAACTGCCTCTCACTCTCCTAAAGCACTTACCCGTTTAGAACATGTTTACCAGCAAACGAAAAGTCAGTTACATCACCCATGGCAAGTCTCCGATCTGGCAGCCTTATATCCATGCTCTGAGCCGCATTTTCATCGGTTATGTCAACAGTATTACCAACAATCTCCCATTGCCTATTTAACTCAAATTCGAATGGAGCATGCTGCTGGGTTGCTGACTACCACCACTTGGCCAATTCAACATATTAGTGACTTGTGTGGTTACCCAAACCCAACCAATTTTAGTACTCGATTTAAAAATTGGAGTAGTTTTACGCCTCGACAATTTCGGACGAAGTTTCAGCCACAACTTTAAAACCTAATTACTTTGGCATGATTAAATAATTTTTCTCTCTAAGGTGTTATCAGTTAAGCTAGTAAAGAAACAAAGTGATAAATAAGCTAGTTAGATATAAACGCCTTTAACGATAAAAGGATCACCAGATGCAAAACTGCTTTACATATAGTTATCAACTTGATGCGAGTAATGGTGCTTCGCCGCTCTCACTTGATCAAATAAATAACTGGAGCAGTAATGATGGACTAATGTGGCTTCATTTAGACTACACCGATGAAAAAGCACTAGCATGGATTAACAATAGTCATTTACCTGATGTAGAAAAAGAAGCCCTTACTACTCAGCGTATTCGCCCTCGCTTAAATCAAACGAAAGAAGGTTTTTTCCTATCATTGAGAGGAATAGATTTAGATTCTGATAATCAATCAGACCAACCATCAGAAATGGTCTCTATTCGAGGTTACTATACACACAACACCATTATTACCACCTCAGACCGTCCTGTTAGAGCATTGGATCGTATTTCGGCACATATTAATGGCGGCTTTGGGCCTAAAACCATTGGTGCATTCATTCTCTGTCTTTGCGATCACCTTACAAGTCATAAAATAGAAGTAATTGATTCCCTCGATGACAAGTTAACCCAGCTTGAAGATCAGGTTATGAATAATAGTGATGACGACCTCCGAAATAATATTGCGCAATTAAGACGAGAGACCGTTTATCTTCGTCGCTATGTCACTCCGCAACGTGATGCAATCGCAAAATTACTCACTATTGATACTCCACTACTCTCACTATCAGACAAACAAAAAATACATGAAGTAAATGAAAAGCTACTCCATGTGATCGATGACTTAAACGCTATTCGTGAGCGTGCCAATGTAACGCAAGAAGAATTAATGAGCTTACAATCTGAAGCATTGAACCAGCGCCTTTATTTTCTTTCTTTAATTACCACTATCTTTTTACCATTAGGTTTTTTAACTGGTTTACTGGGTGTTAATTTAGGAGGTATTCCTGGTTCACAAAATCATTGGGCATTTTATATATTCTGCAGTCTATTATTCGGTGTATTAACACTTCAACTTATCCTTTTTTATCGTAGAAAATGGATATAAAAATTATAATAGATAACTTATTTACATATATGTAATCCAATTTTGTTATTTTTAATATTGATTTATTACAGATATTATTAATATTATTAACTTAAACTGGTAAAATAATAAGGACAATAATGTTCAAATCGCTACGTACACTATTTCGACAACTAACAAATGATCCTAATAGTAATGAAGCCGTAGATACTCCAACGCTTCATTTAGCTATGGCTTCTTTATTATGTGAAGTAGCTATTGCCGACCACGATCAGGATCCAAGAGAAGAACAAGCTAAAATTCAGCTTCTAATGAAACTACTTGAAGTTGATGAAGTTACCGCAAAACAATTACTTGAAAAAGCGCAACTACAAGTAGAAGCGTCTGTGTCTCTTTATGATTTTACCAATAAATTGCGTTCACTTGAGCAATCAGAACGCTACCAATTAGTTGAAGCCATGTGGCAAGTTGCCTACGCTGATGGTGTAATAGATCCTCAAGAAGAGGCTGTTATTCGCCAAGTTTCTGATTTAATTTATTTAGATCATTCTGCATTTATAAAAGCTAAAATCAGCGCTAAAAATACCGCAAGCTAACCTATTTAAGAGCTATAACCATAGCTCTTTTTTATTTTCCCTTTCTTGATAGTTTTAATATCAACACCTATCCTATGTATAGAGTGCAAGGTTAAACATATATTAATATTTATGCACCTTTACATATTTTACTAGACAATTAAAGCAATCATTTAATAGGCAACTTTTTAATAACACTATTTAAGTTATTAACATGGAGGCATTAATGGCTCATAGAACCATTTGTGCTTTTTTATTTAATAGAGAAAGACAGGTTTAAATATATAGACACTCCTGTCTACTTTATATTTTTATATTGATACTTATTTTAATAAGTTCGCTATATGCAACATACAATGAAAATGTATGAAAAAAATTTTCATTAATAATCATATAGATATAAACACTGAAATTACTGCCTTATTAAATATTTGTTGGCTTGAAACTTGTACATTTTATCAATGATGAACAAAACAATGCATGTCCATAAGTATTTTTAACTGAGTGAGGCAAGATATGAAGTGTTTAAAACACTCCCTGCTAGTTAGTTCGCTGGCTTTGTTCGCAAGTCCAGCTTACAGCATCATTCCCCACCCTTTTACAGATGATGGGGGATGTCCACAAGAAGCCATCTTATTCCAAGGTAGTCCAAGTGTCGTTCACAAACTTGATTTATCGACAGGTTTTTATCAAAACTCTGACCCAATGACAGCAACTATCACTGCTTCTGGTTACAACGAAACAGATAATTATGTTTACGGTCATGATAGAACTTCAGAAACCGTAGTTAGAATTAATCAACTTTATCAACATGAAAGTTTAGCTGTAACAGGATTACCTGCGGCTACTTACATTACTGGTGATGTGATTAACAACAAATTGTACTTGTACAAAAATGGGGCCGGATTATATGAGATTGATTTAGTCACTTTAGTGGCGACAAATATCATGGCCTCATCGACGGCAACACTTGGTTTGACTGATATGGCTTTTCACCCAGGTGGGCGTCTATTTGCTGTAAATAACAGTAACCAACGTTTATATGAAATTGTTGACCTCAATACAGGTAACGCTACCTTTAATGATCTCGGCGATATAGGCTTACCATCTAATACCTACGGTGCTCAATATTTTGATTCAGCCGGCTTTCTTTATTTAAGTTCTAACGGAGACGGTAAAGTCTATCAAATTGATTTGAGTGACCTATCCTCTATTAGCCCAACAGCGACTTTCTACTCTAACGGCCCTGCAACCAATATAAACGATGGTGCTCGATGTGTTAGTGCTGCTATTACGTCGGAGAATACTGACTTTGGTGATGCACCAGACACCTATAAAACCTTGCTCACCAGTAATGGTGCTCGACACTACAATGTATCAAGCGTTAATTACTTCTTTGGTCCTGCTGTTGATACTGAACCAGATGCTATTCCTTCACCTAACTCTGATGACGGTGATAACGTTGCAGATGAAGACGGTATCTCCTTCCCTTTAAACTTTAAACAAGGTTCTGATGGTTTAATCAATGTCACTATTGGTGGTTCTGCTGCAGGTTTCGTAAATGCTTGGTTTGATTGGAATAATAATGGAGTGTTTGACGAAGCAACTGAGCATGCTGTTACCGATGAATTACTTGTAGGTGGTGACGGTACAACGCCTGCTAGCCATGTTCTTAAAGTCAGGGTTCCTGATGATGCTGCGACTGGCCAGATTTGGGCTCGTTTCCGTATTTCACGAGATTCAGGGGTCCTCTCATATGGTGGTACTTCTTATGGTGAAGTAGAGGATCATCAAGTTACTGTTGATTCACAAGCTGTTACTCACAATTGGTACCCTTCTGCTGGTTCATGGGTAACACTGGCATTCGAGGATGATTGGCCGCAAGAAGGTGACTTTGACTTCAACGATATCGTTATGTACTACCGTGTAGACAAAGTGACTAATTCGTCTGGCGACATTCTTCGCTATGATATATACGGAAACCTACGTTCTTACGGTGCCGACTTTGCTAATGGCTTCGCTGTTAAGCTTGATGGTATTGCAGCCACTGCAGTCGATTCAGACAGAACGAAACTTGTAATTAATGGTGCGACTCAACATGCGACACAAGTTCTAGAATCTGGCACAACAGATGCTGTCGCTATTGCTACGAATAATCTTAAAACAGAGATTCCAGGTCCGACTTGTTCTGGTCCACTAGGGACTTATTATCGAGTATGGGCAGGTTGTACGGATGACGCTGCAGATTTATTCCAATTTGAAATGAGTATTCCGTTCTCGTCACCTATTGCAGCTTCAAGTGCCCCTAGTATGCCACTAAATCCATTCTTATTCGGTACCCCAGGTATTGATCATGGTGACGGTACTCGTGCAACCGACGGTCGTGCAATCGAAATTCATTTGAAAAATGCTGACGTAACAACTAAGGCAAGTACTGCTTACTTTGCTACAGAACAAGATGCATCGGTTTATGTTGATGCCGATTGCCCTGGACCTAGCTGTAACACTTACCAAACTTCAAACGGTATACCTTGGGCTATTTTAGTTGATGGCACCTGGGATCACCCAAGTGAAGGTATTAATGTACTAACCGCATATCCAGATCTACAAGCATTTTCAACGTCAGGTGGTGCAACTAATACAGATTGGTACCTTCGTGCTAACGCTGATGTAACTCAGCTATTTGAATAATGGTAGGGAGTATTTAACGATGAAAAATTTATATGTGACTCTTTTTACTGCTGCTCTACTATTTGGTTGTGGTGGTGGTGGCGGTGATGATGGCGGCTCAACAAGTGCAGCATCGCCAGAGGCATCTCCAGCTGCACCTGAAGTAAGCGATTCTGTTAGTGGTGCAGCTCCAGTAACTGTTTCGAAGTTCGAGGATCTTGTTATCCCAGACAATTATGATTTGGTTACTACCTATGATATGCCAATTAAGATAGACCTAGACACTTCTGAACCAATGAGTTTGAGTGTTTACTGTGATTATAATGTCGCTGACGATGGAACACTCACTCCAATTGCAAGTAGTCGCATTATTTCAGGTCAAATCGAAAATGGTGATTTTAATGGCGTTATTGCTGCAACGAGTTCAGTAAAATCTCTACTTATTGAAGCTTGGTATCAAGATACGACTAAAGCACCATTCCAAACTGTAGTTAATGCAGATGTTAACGGAGTTACCATCTCTAATTAATTCATATAAGGCCAACTTTTACAACGGAGGAAAGTTGGCCATTTCTTTCAAAATGAACGTAAGAAAAGCGGCTTTATTATTACTCCTATTTATATTTCTCGCTTGTAAAGGTGATAATGGCCAACAAGTTACCACATCGCCATCTGAAAATACTTCAACTCTAATTGAAAGTTCACCAGTTCATGATGAAGTCGTAAATGATATTTATCTTGAAGAAGTCCTATCCGATAACTCTCTACCTCAAAACACCTCACCATTAAATGATGACGAGATTTTGGAATCTATCGATAATAGTCAAGAAAATGAAATAGATTCACAAGAAATAGTAAATAATCAAAACACTGAAACATCAACAAGTAGTTCAGAGGAAATCCTTTCTGTAAATAATAACGTTACATTCAGTACCCATTTTAAACAAGGTTCTGATGGTCTAATTGAAATTCAAACTCAAAAAGATATTAACTTTTTTCTTAATGCTTGGTTTGACTGGAATAACGATGGAGTTTATGAAAATAATAATGAATATGTCTTAGTGAATGAACGATTAGTATATGAAAAAGATAAGCCTTTTCATAAATTAAAAATTAGAGTACCAGAAAACTCATCAACAGGTCAGATATGGACAAAATTTAAATTATCTAAGCTTGAAAATAATAACGCTATAGGTAAAGAGGCAAATCCAATAACTGGAATAGAAGAAGAGCATAATGTTACTATTGAAGCTCAAAACTTAATACATAATGTTTATCCCTCTGAAAATAACTGGGTTACTTTAGCCTTTGAAGATAGTTGGCCGTTTATTGGTGATTTCGACTTTAATGATGTCGCTTTACTTTACCGTGTAGATAAGATTACTAATAATCAAGGTGATATTGTACGCTATGATATTTACGGTAGCCTTACAGCTTATGGAGCTAACTTGGCAAATGGCTTTGCAGTAAAACTTGACGGTATTCCTTCAGAAAAAGTAGATGGATTGTTAACAAAACTTGTTGTTAATAATACGACCTTACATAATGTCCAAACTTTAGAGCAAGGAACCATTGATGCGGTAATTATTATCAGCAATAACCTTAAAGATGAGATAGATCAGCCTACCTGTACAGGAGAGCTTGGTGCTTTTTATAGAGTTTGGAAAGGATGTTTTGATGATGATCCTAACCAATATGTTTTCATTGCCAGCGTTCCATTTATTACACCTATTCCACCTTCTGATGCCCCAAAAATGCCACTTAATCCATTTATTTTCGGCGCTCCTGATATAAATCATGGTTCGAATATAAGAGGTATAAGCGGTAGAGAAATTGAAATTCACTTAAAAAATCATGATGTCTCGTCAAAAGCAAATACATCTTATTTTTCAACTCAAGATGACACATCTATTTTTATTGAAAATAAATGTCCAGGTATTGATTGCAATACCTTCCACAATTCAAATGGATTACCTTGGGCAATAATAGTTGAATCGATTTGGAATCATCCCAGTGAGGGTTCTAATATTTTGCTAGCATATCCAGAGCTTACAAACTTTGCAATTTCAGGAGGAGACATAAGTACTGACTGGTATATAAGAAGTAACGCTAATTTAGAAAAGCTTTATGAATAATTCAATATTTTATGGTACTTAATTTGCGTTTATAGGATAGGGACATATTTCTCTCACATTTTGTGATGATTATTTAAGTTTGATAATATGAAATTATTAATTCTATTTGTTGTAACTTTACTTTTTGGCTGTAGAAGTGATACTTCTCCTGAAGCTGAGGCCAATATTAGTGGCAATAACGCTTCAAATTCGAGTGCTCAACAAAATATCGAAGAATCTAATACTCCTCAGAATAATTCATCGATAGACACGCAAGTAATTAATAATATTGCCTCCCAAGATATTTTAAATGACTCTTTATCTACAGAGACAACTGAGCAAAGTAACAATCAACACTTAACTCCTTCTTTACCTGATGAAATAAAAGTTGAAAGTGAACAACACAGCGAAGAAACGGCTTCAGCACAAAGTGACAATAGTAATAGTTCAGAGTCAATCTTATTAGAAGATAGTACTTCAGATTTACAACTACCTATAAATGATAATGCAATCCCCCCCCAAGATGCTGATGAAGCTGAAATATTAGATGTTTCAGCAGAACCAGCAGAACCAGCAGAACCAGCAGAACCAGCAGAACCAGCAGAACCAGCAGAACCAGCAGAACCAGCAGAACCAGCAGAACCAGCATCAAATAATGAAAATGATAAAACGACTAGTAGTTTTAGTGATCTATTCTTTCCGAATGATTTCAACTTGAACAGATCTTATGATATGACAATAAAACTCGATTTAAATACGATAAAAACGTTAAGAATTAGTATTTATCACGACTTTAATGTTGTGACGAGTGGAGTAGTATTACCGATATCATCAAGTCTGCTCACTTCCGGTACGATTGTGAACGGTGATTTTAATGGCACAATCCGTGTTACTAGTTCTATGCAATTTATATTTATTCAACTTTACGACAGTAATGCCAACCAGTTCTTTTATCAGGCAGTTAAAGAAACATCACCAAACGGCATTACTATCGTTGAATAGTCATTTAAATGAACAAGGATGAATAGTTACTTTGGATTACTATCTCATTATTTAATATCAATCGTTCGACTAGCTTTTTTATATTGCACTCGCCATCCTTGCCATCGTGGTAATTCCCATCGTTTCGGATCAGGCTTACGGTTACCCGACGTATAATTTGCAACAACAAGTTTTCTATTAATGTCATAGTCTATTGCCATTACCAGATCAGTGAGTTTAACTTCACGTGGGTAACGCTCATCAAACTCTTGTCTTTCCCATTCTGGGATCCCCTCAAAAGTAAAATCTGAAGGTTCAAAGAGTTCGAGATCATCAATGTGTTCAATACCTAAGTCTTCGATTTGTTGTGATAGCCATTCAATCGCATCAACCGAATCAGGTTCACGTTTAACAAAATCTGCATTATATAAACCCAATGCGAGATATAAATTCCACTGCGAGATATCTGAAATAATTCGAGGAGCAAGATCAGGCATTACTTCACCAGCAAGTAGCATAGCGACAATGGCAGAGCGTGCTGATTGCCCTTCAGGTTCAATCCATCGAGTATTAATTACCCGCCCAGCATAGATCCTCTGGATTGCCGTTTTAAAGCTACCATCCTGTTGTTCAACGGTATCTCCCTGAACCAACTCACCTAACTCAGCATTATTCATTTGTGACAATGTAACGGGCGAACTGCAGGTTGCCAAAATGCGATTTTGTTTAACCCCCCTACCAGGTAAGGCAAATTGATCAAATACGATCGCAGCTTGAGATAATGATCCATCAGGCGTCTGATTATCAATTAATGAATCTTTCGCACTACTGACTTCAATAATGCCGTTACTCATTGCCTGCTGACGTTTTTCCCGACGAAGAAAAACTAATTCAGGTACCGCCTTAATAACCGCATCTTGCCATAAATCTCGTTTAAATCGGCTAGCAACAGACAGCTCTGGAAGTTCAAGTAACTCTCGCATTTGTACTGATAACAAACGCGCTTCTGCTAGCATATTGTCATCTACCGCTAGCCATTCAGGACACTCATCCATGCGCACCATTTTTATTAAGGCGGTCGCATCACAAAACACATTACCCAGCCAACGATATAATTGTTCAATATTTTCTTCTGAGCGCGGTGGCTGCCATAACCGTTGCGGAATAGACAATGCAGCAGCAAGATCGACCATCGCTTCTTTATTTGCTCGGTTATCCATTGCTGTTATCAAGTGAGAAAATAATGTATCGATAGGAAGTTGATATAAACAACGGCCATAATCAGTAATAACTTCATTTTCAGTCATCGCTCCCATAGACAACAAAACCTGCTGCGCTGCGACAAAGGTTTTTTCAGGCAAAGGATCAATAAACGAAAGTTGGCTAAGTCTTGCGTTACAACATAAAGCTGCCAAATAGGCTTCTACCAACTCTTCTCGCTGCAACTCTGGCGGTGTTAATAACTCTAATGCTGCGGCTATACCATACAAGCGAATACAAACACCATCTGTTACGCGCCCTGCACGCCCTTTCCGCTGCTCTGAGCTTGCTTTGGAAATAGCGTGTAATGATAGTACTGTTCGACCGTTTCGCTGGTGAGTACGGCGCTCTAAACCAGAATCAATGATCAACGTAACCCCAGGGATAGTTACCGAGGTTTCAGCCACATTTGTTGCCACAATAATGCGTTGCTTATCACTTTTTGTTAGAGCCCGCTTTCTTTCATCATCGGTAACGGAAGCGTGTAATGGAATAATATCCATTAATCCAGCTTGTATTTGCTCACTAAACTGTTGCGTTAGTGCATTTTGCGTTGACGCTATCTCTTTTCTTCCGGGTAAAAAAATCAAAATATCTTGGTGGCTATCAATATGCGTTTGAACCAAGCGAGTTATCCGCTTATCGATATTCATCACATCGGGCATATCTCGACTATCAGAGGCATGATGCAACACATTTACCGAAAAATTACGCCCTTTAGCTTGTAAGTGCTGTGCAGATAAATAGTTAACTAACCTTTGGCTATCAATCGTTGCAGAAGTAATAACTAAACGATGAGATTGTTGCTGTTTGAGTAACGCAAGTAGAAGATCTGTATCCCAACGTCTTTCATGAAACTCATCAATAATAATTGTTGAGAACTGAGCTAAATTACCTTCACTTAACCAACGTAATGCAACACCGGGGGTCGCGTAAATAATATCCGTATTTTCATTAAAGTGATGTTCAAAACGAATGGCATATCCAACAGATAACTGATCAGGATTTGCTTCTTCTGTTAATAAATATTCAGCTAGCGATGTACAAGCAACCCGTCGAGGTTCAACCACCAGTACTTTTCCATAAATAGCAGCCCATAATGGTAAACGGGTTGATTTACCCGACCCCGTTTCTGCTTCAACAACAATATGTTCATCATGTAACAAGGCTTTAAATTGTTGCTCAATGCTATCTATAGGTAAGTTATTCTGCATATCTAATATATCTTTAATGAATTCAACGCTATTTTCGCAATTATTACTTACATTGTCAGTGAGAATCATAATATTGATTAAACTTGCTATTCTTATCTCCCTAATTGTTTATTCCATCATCAATTACGTTTCATTTTTTTATGTAAGTACTACTAATTTCATCGAAAAATTGACTTTTTTTTGTAACTCCCTAGCCTTACAGCATCAACTTATGGAGGCAGCGCCACATGACAACGAAAACCATATTTAATCCTGAGCTTTGGAACGAAGTTGAAGGCTTTGATTTTGAAGATATTACTTATCATCGCGCAAAAGATCAGGGCACTGTTCGTATCGCAATTAATCGTCCAGATTGCCTTAATGCATTTCGTCCAAAAACAGTTGATGAGCTTTTCACCGCACTCGATCACGCTCGTCAATGGTCTGATGTAGGCTGTGTACTACTAACGGGTAATGGCCCATCTCATAAAGGCCAGTGGTCATTCTCATCGGGTGGCGATCAACGTATTCGTGGTAAAGATGGCTATAAGTATGAAGGTGAAGAAGCGGGTACTGCTGACGTTGCTCGTATGGGTCGACTTCATATTCTAGAAGTACAACGCATGATCCGCTTTATGCCAAAAGTAGTTATCGCGGTTGTTCCCGGTTGGGCTGTTGGCGGTGGTCATAGCTTACACGTTGTTTGTGATTTAACTCTGGCATCTAAAGAGCATGCCGTCTTTAAACAAACAGATCCTGATGTTGCATCATTCGATTCTGGCTACGGCTCTGCGTATCTGGCTAAAATGATCGGTCAAAAACGTGCTCGTGAAATCTTCTTCTGTGGCTTTAATTATAGCGCACAGGAAGCCTATGAAATGGGTATGGTTAACAAGGTTGTTGATCACTTTGAACTAGAAGAAGAAGCGCTTCGTTGGGGTAAAGAAATCACAAGTAAATCACCAACAGCAATGCGCATGCTGAAATACGGTTTCAACCTTCCAGATGATGGTTTAGTCGGTCAGCAACTGTTTGCTGGTGAAGCAACACGCCTTGCTTATGGTACTGAAGAAGCACAAGAAGGTCGTGATGCGTTCCTAGAAAAACGCGATCAAGACTTTAGCCGCTTCCCTTGGCATTACTGATCTGCTTAATTTATAGGTAAATAAAAGCCACTTACTGATTATCAATAAGTGGCTATATCTACTTTACTCATTTATTTTCGCTATGAATCCTTGACGTAGAATAATCAATCGACACCACACTATCTTGTGGACCGAGATCTTCTTGAAGCCCAGCTACCTTCATATCACGTTCCAAAAACGATTCAGCCTTAACATCTGAAGAGTACACATTACCATCGACTAACACTGAAACCTTGGCTAAATAGTATTTCATGACACACCTCCTTGCGTGAATGTATTGTGACTCTACCTCATCGTTGGTTAATTTTTTTGAATTTAGTTTGAAGTCGTGACAGAGACTATATTGTTTAACAAGATAATTTATAAAATGTGGCATTAGTTCACACATATAAACCAATTACATTATTAACTCGCTAAAAATCGTTACTAAATCAAAGAATCAATTAAAAAAACAGCGTTTTCACAAATAATATGACCCAACTTTCTAAATAAGTGATCATACCCTTTGTATTCTTATCTTTGACGTTCTAGCATTAGTGACCAACTGAAAACTTGCACTTGTTTTCAATTTTAATCTTCTAGCTACAGAGTCTATTTGCATGAACAACGATAAAAGACCTTTATATATCCCCTATGCAGGTCCTGCACTACTTGAAACACCTCTTCTTAACAAAGGTAGTGCATTCTCTGTCGAAGAACGTATGTTCTTTAACCTTGAAGGGCTTCTTCCTGAAGCGATTGAATCTATTGAAGAACAAACAGAACGTGCTTATCAACAATATCGTAAATTTGAAAACGATATGGATAAGCATATCTACCTTCGTAATATCCAAGATACTAACGAAACACTTTTCTACCGTTTAGTTGAAAACCATATTACCGAAATGATGCCAATCATTTATACACCAACAGTTGGCTCTGCATGTGAGGACTTCTCTAACATTTACCGTCGTGGTCGTGGTCTGTTTATCTCTTACCCTAACCGTGATCGTATTGAAGACATGTTGAATAATGCTTCTCGTCAAAATGTAAAAGTTATCGTAGTAACCGATGGTGAACGTATTCTTGGTTTAGGAGACCAAGGCATCGGTGGTATGGGTATTCCAATTGGTAAGCTATCGCTATACACAGCATGTGGTGGTATCAGCCCTGCTTACACTCTCCCTGTTGTTCTTGATGTAGGCACCAACAATCCACAACGCCTATCTGATCCTATGTACATGGGTTGGCGCCATACTCGTATTTCCGGTAAAGAATACGATGCATTTCTTGAAGAATTTATCCAAGCTGTTAAACAGCGTTGGCCTGAAGCATTAATTCAATTTGAAGATTTTGCGCAAAAGAATGCAATGCCACTTCTTGAGCGTTACAAAAATAAAGTATGTTGTTTTAATGATGATATTCAAGGTACAGCAGCGGTAACTGTTGGTTCTCTACTTGCAGCATGTAAAGCTGCAGGCACTAAACTTTCTGAACAGCGTGTAACCTTCCTTGGTGCTGGCTCTGCAGGATGCGGTATTGCAGAGGCAATTATTGCACAAATGGTGTCTGAAGGTATTTCTGACGCACAAGCACGTAGCCAAGTTTTCATGGTTGACCGTTGGGGTTTATTAATCGACAAGATGCCAAACCTGCTTAATTTCCAACAGGCACTTGTTCAGAAAAAAGAGCAATTATTTGATTGGGATGTCACAGAAAACAACATATCTTTACTTGATGTTATGCGTAATGCTAAACCGACAATTTTGATCGGTGTTTCAGGTGTACCTGGGCTATTTAGTGAAGAAGTGATCCGTGAAATGTACGCGCACTGTGAGCGTCCGATTATCTTCCCACTATCTAATCCAACTAGCCGAGTTGAAGCAACGCCATTTGATATTATTCGTTGGACGGATGGTAACGCATTAGTTGCAACAGGTTCACCATTTGAGCCTGTTATATATGAGGGTAAAACCTACCCTATTGCACAATGTAATAATAGCTATATCTTCCCGGGTATAGGTTTAGGTGTATTGGCTGTTAATGCACGCCGTGTAACCGATGAGATGCTTATGGAAAGTAGCAGAGCACTTGCTGAATGTTCTCCACTTGCTATTCACGGTGATGGTGCATTGCTTCCACCATTAGAAGATATTCAGAAAGTCTCGCGTAAAATTGCTTTTGCCGTTGCAAAGAAAGCAGTTGAACAACATAAAGCACCGAAAAACTCTGATGAACGTATTCGTGAAAAAATCGATGCTAACTTCTGGAAATCAGAATATCGTCGTTACAAACGAACTTCGTTCTAAAACTCAGTTAAAAAAGGTGCCAATCTGGCACCTTTTTTTGATGAAAGTAATACTACTCTTTTTACTTGTTATTATTGAATATTATTTCAGCAGTCATAAGATAAAATGACAAAACGCAGACATTTACCCCTTAATTAATAAACATTTTATTAAATGATTAAGGTAAAATATAAGATAAGAACTTTGTACTTTCGTGGATAATTATGAAACTGCTCAATCTAATCCGTATTTCTGCAGTTATCTGTATCTTATTTGTTTCAACATTATTGTTATTTGATCGTTGGGTTTCAGCTCGTACATCTGATCGCATTTATCATGATATCTCTGCAGTACCCAAACATTCTGTGGGATTAGTTCTTGGAACAAGTAAATATATAGCTAAGACACTAAACCCATATTATGAATATCGTATTACAGCGGCATTAGATTTATTTAAACAAGGTAAAATAGATTATTTTTTACTCAGTGGTGACAATGCACACCGCTCTTATAATGAACCTTGGACGATGAAGCGAGATTTATTAAAAGCAGGTGTCCCTGACGACAAAATTGTTTTAGATTATGCAGGGTTTCGAACGCTTGATTCTATCGTCCGCGCAAAAGAAGTATTTGAAACGGATAATTTTACAATTATTACCCAACAATTTCATTGCGAACGCGCCCTATTTATTGCTGATAGTTATAAAATTAAAGCTACATGTTTGGCAGTACATGAACCTAATGGTACGGCACAACTTAAAATTCGTATTCGAGAAGTACTTGCTCGTGTCAAAGCATTAAGTGATCTGTTTATACTGAATGTTCAGCCTAAGTTTCTAGGTCCTAAAGAACCGATTATTAAACCTGCACCTGCACCTATTATAAGTGATGATACAGTGCCATCTTCTGCTATTAATAATCAAAAGCAATTAGATCATTTGACACCGACAGAAAGTAACACTTCAAAATAAAACATAAAGCCAGTGGTTTTCACTGGCTTGTGCTTTTAGCCCATCCTTAGCTTTTATCTTTCATCGTCTTCATAAACCTATGCTTTACATCTTTCATATGATGAAGAACGTCGGCTTTAATCTTCTTATTTAACTCAGCACTTTTCGTTAGTTTCTGCATCCTAGCCATATCGCCGCCATTTTAACGTCTATTTGCAAGTCAATAATTTGCCTTTGAATATACTAACATAAGCCACATGGGTTTTGGCGACCATGTTTTGCGATATACACCCAAATTATTACTCGTTAAAAGCCTAACAAATCATTAAATTATAAACGTTCCATCGCATTATTGAGCTCTGTAAAAATGAAATTGCTCTATTTTCTTAATATTTCGAATTAAAAATAAAATATCATTTTATTTCAATAGGGTAGAAACAACAAAATCACTTAATTATCACCAAAAATTAACCGATTATATACATAAGTCTCAAACTCTACCGTTAACAACCCTTATATTAGCAGCGCAACTAGATGCATTAACTACCAGACTCTTGCTATTGGAGAAAAGCTATGACAGCGCTCACACTCACGATTAAACAATGGATATTGAATCGTAACAGTTTAATTATTATTGCTGATATACTTTTGTTTTTAACGCTACTAAACACGCTACCATTTGAAGCCAATATCACATTAGGACTTAGTATATTAAGCTTTATCGCTGTACTATGGTTAACTGAAGCATTACATGTCACTGTCACTGCCATTCTTGTCCCCTTACTCGCCGTATTCTTTGGTGTTTTTCAAACACAGCAAGCATTAGCAAACTTCTCCAATCCAATTATATTTCTCTTTCTAGGAGGATTCGCGTTAGCTTCGGCATTGCATAAACAGCAACTCGATCAAGTCATTGCAGATAAAGTGCTTATAGCTGCAAAAGGTAAAATGTCCGTCGCGGTATTAATGCTATTTGGTGTAACGGCAGGACTATCAATGTGGATAAGTAATACAGCCACAACCGCAATGATGCTGCCATTAGTTCTAGGGGTCTTAAATAAGGTTAATAGTAAAACTGGCCATAGTACTTACGTATTTACCCTACTTGGTATTGCTTATTGTGCAAGTATTGGAGGTATTGCCACAATTGTCGGAAGCCCTCCTAATGCTATTGCAGCAGCAGAAGCTGGATTAAGCTTTACCGAGTGGATGTACTTTGGTGTTCCTGTCACTCTTTTCTTGTTACCGCTAACCGTTGGGCTGTTATATGTTCTTCTCAAACCAAACTTAAATCATACCTTTGAGATTGACCACACTCCTGTATCTTGGACAAAAGGAAAATTTCTTACCTTAGCGATCTTCCTTCTAACGGTTAGCTGTTGGATTTTCAGCAAACCCATTAACGCATTTTTAGGTGGGTTCGCTAAATTTGATACGCTTGTTGCCTTAAGCGCCATCGTATTATTATGTGTGTCACGCGTGGTTAGCTGGAAAGATATTCAAAAATCAACAGACTGGGGTGTACTTATTCTATTTGGTGGCGGTATCTGTTTGAGCAATATATTAAAAGCCACGGGAACAAGTGTCTTCTTAGCACATGAGTTAAGTACGTTTTTAAACCAAGCTGGTTTATTCCTTACTATTTTAGTTGTTGCTATTTTTGTTGTTTTTCTCACCGAGTTTGCAAGTAATACTGCCAGCGCAGCATTGCTAATCCCTGTATTTGCAACCGTTGCAGAAGCATTAGGGGTATCACCTGTTGTGTTATCAGCACTTATTGCTATCGCTGCTTCTTGTGCCTTTATGCTGCCTGTTGCGACACCACCTAATGCGATCGTATTTAGTACAGGCTTTATAAAACAACAAGAAATGATGCGTGTAGGTATTTATCTCAATATCTTGTGTGTTGCATTTCTAACAATGTTTACTTGGTTATTCTGGTAATTTTAATAACAGACACATATAAAGAAGGTGTCAACCAACACCTTCTTTATCTATTATTTCATAATAAGGTAATGAGTAACCTTTCATTATTTCCATTTTCTTTTTCTAATTTACATTTTCCTTTTTGTTCTATTTTTTTTAATTGTTCTTCTTCTAATGCAAAAGGTAATAATAACAAAATACTTTTTATATCTTGATTTCGTGATAATAGTAATAATCGAATAATATTCTGTGTATCACTTGCACTACTTGATAATACTTTTAACGCCTGTTGATGTAACTTTTCTGCGGGGCTTATTTGTGAATATGTGCCTGTTTTAATATTTAATTCAAAAGATGGAATGATGTTTTTAACAACATCAATAAATGTCCATTTTTGATTACAAAGAAGCGAGAGAAAATGCGTATAATCAAATATGATTTGCTCTTTTTCTGATGTACTCAACATTGTTTCCATAACTATCCTTAGGTAGAAACATAACATCTTCTATCATTAACTAAATGTCCTTATAACTATACGACTAGTAGAATAACAAACTAACTCATCCAAATTGCATTTGTGAGCAATATCACATCAAATGTTTGATTTAACATTACAAAAAACACATTTAAAACAAAGATTTAACAACATGAAATCTTTTCTTATCATTCCCAAATTACGATTATGCATGTTATGTAACCATTTATTCTGTGATATCAATCCCCCCAAGATCTCCTTTAATACACAAAAAAAATGCTTAGTCATTCGAACTTGTAATTGAGAATAACAATCAATCATTATATTTAATCTCGCAATATTAGCTATAAAAACACCGTATCATTATATAACTGCTTTATATGGTAATCATTTTGAAAAACGACTGGAAAATTTGTCAATACAAGACTAAAATCGCCTTGTTTTGGGGAGTAGTCACAATTGTTCGTCTGTCGTCATCTCGAAGTTTACACTTCCGGCAGCCGTGAATGGATTTGCATTATTATTCATGCACCATTTTGACGAGACCAATGCCATTATCGCTTGCACATTAGTGCAGTCATACTCAAACACTCAGAGGTTTGAGTTTTTAATGCGCGTAAGGTTGATTGTGAAACACCCTTTTACCCTGCCTTCCGCGTTTTTAATCTTTGTGCGATAACATATTGTTGCCATACTATATTGCCTTTTTTATAGGCATATAACTTTATACTTATAAAAAACTTATATTGATTATTGAGTTTATAAAATAACAATACGTTATCGCTTTAAGGTCGATTTTTAGGAGAGACTCTATGAGCCTTTTTAGCTACGAAGGGTTCGCTGTATTAACAGTGTTAATGTTTGCGTTAGATTTATATCAAACACGTGGTGGTAAAGTTTCCATAAAGAAAGCAGCTATCTGGAGTGTATTCTGGGTTTTTCTCGCTTTCTTATTTGCAGTATTTATCTACTTCAACTGGCAGTTGATGGCACCAGAAAGTACCTACAGTAATTCAAAAGCAGCAACCGCTTTTGTCACTGGCTACTTATTAGAAAAATCATTAAGTGTTGATAACTTATTTGTTTTCGCACTAATTTTTGGTCAATTCATGGTACCTGAGCGTTTACGTCCACGCGTATTAATGCTCGGCGTTGTCGGTGCGCTTATTTTACGTGGTGGTATGATCGCTGTCGGTGCTCAACTATTGGATGACTTCCATTGGGTTATGTACATCTTTGCCGTTTTCCTTCTTTACACTGGTTTCAAACTCTGGAAAGAAGATGAAGAAGAACAAGAAGACTTCTCAGATGCGTTACCTGTACGTATTGTAAAACGCTTCTTTAAAGTCACTGATGATTATCACGACCATAAAATGTTCGTTAAAGGAGAGCATGGATGGCTAGCGACACCATTACTTGTTGTGGTTGCAGTGATCGCTCTTACCGATGTTATGTTTGCACTCGACTCTATTCCTGCGATCTTTGCGGTAACACGTGAACCGTTCTTGGTGCTTACTGCTAACGTATTTGCATTACTAGGCTTACGTTCACTGTATTTCGTACTTGAAGGTATGTTAACGCGTTTCTGCTACCTACGTGTCGCACTGGCATTTATTCTAAGCTTCATTGGCTTGAAGATGCTTTTAGTAGGCACCGCTTGGGCTATTCCAACAGCGGTATCACTGTGTGTCATTGTTCTTACTATTTCCATCGCCATTGGCGCATCGCTATGGAAAACACGTAACGACGAACATACTCCTATCAATCATTAGTAAAAAATAAAAAACGCCACAAAAAGCTGTGGCGTTTTTTATCGTTATTGTCTAAGCCAATTTAGCGACAATAGTTTGAATATCAACAGGGTTAGAAACAATATAATCAGGTTCAATCATCGCTAATTGCTGATGATCGCTGTCTTTTTGGGTATCGACCCATATACTCTTAATGCCTGCATTTTTAGCACCTGCAATATCTGCCGCCAATGAATCCCCCATATGGATGACTTCTTCAGGTTTACAGTTCACCAAGTTTAGTGCTTTTTCAAAAATACTTAATGCCGGTTTTTCTTCAGGCTCTTCCCCGCCCACAATAATATGATCAACATATTGCTGCATTTCTGTTGCTGCCAACTTTGGATGTTGTGAAAAAACAGGACCATTGGTAATAACAACCAATTGGTATGATTTTCGCAATGCCACCAGCGTTTCTTTCATCTTAGGAAAAAAGTCAAAGCTAGCTATGCGAGATTGATCAAAGCATGCTTGGACAGCGACTGCTGCATCAAAAGGTAACTCAATGCCCTGCTCTTTAAATAACACAAGAATAAGGTTTTGACGGAAGAAAAGCTCATCGGTTAATAGTGGCACTAACTCAGGTAACTCATCATTGAGTTTTTTATATACACCTGCAATATAACGCTCTAAAAACATGTCTGCATTTAATTGTGGGTACAAATCACTGACATATAATTTCAGCTCATTAGCAGCATGTTTGTCAGCTAAAGACGTTGCACACAAGGTTTCATCCATATCGAGAAAAATAGCTTTTAACACGTTAACCTTCTTTATTATTAATTACAGGCACACCTATAGTAACGATGATGAGACACTTAAACTAGTATTTATCATACTTTCATTACGCAATCTGATGTCTATCACTTATTTTAAGTATAAAAAAACCAGCACCTAGTGCTGGTTTTTAGCTTTATCACGCCTTAGTTTTTAACAAAATCTTTCATCGTAATAAATTTATTTTTGATCTTATTTGCACTTGGTGAGTCATAACCGTAGATATCTTCACGCATTTGTACTTTACCATCATTATCAACCCATGCAGTGAGATATACAAAATCAACATCAATACGCTTAGATAAGCTCACTGTTTTTTGCTTTTGCGCATCTAACATTTGCTTAAATTTTGGAATGTTGCCACGATTTTGGTACTCAATCACATAGTTAGCAAGATCATAAGCGCGTTCAACACGTACACAACCAGAGCTTAAGTCACGCTTGGTTTTGCTAAACAACCCACGTGAAGGTGTATCGTGCAAGAAAATCGCGTAATCATTTGGCATAAGGAACTTAACACGACCAAGAGAATTACGAGGGCCAGGACCTTGCTGAAATTCATGCGGAAATGTTTTTGGATTCACAGTCGCCCAGTCAATACTACTTGGTGGAATCACAGTACGATCACGCCAGCTATTTAAAATCTGCATATTATGCTGCTTTAAATAATTGATGTTGTGCTTCACTTTTGGAATAACATCATGCTGCTTGATTGTAATAGGTACGTTCCAGTATGGGTTTACAACCATAGTCGTAATCGCAGATGAGAATAAGTTTGTTGGTCGGCTATCACGACCAACAATCACTTTAGATTCAAATACAACGTTGCCTTTATCAAACACTTCTAACTTATAGTTAGGAATGTTAACCCAAATATGAGGGCGACCTTCAGCATGCTTATTTAAGGTAGCCACACGTAGCGTATTCAATGCTAAACGACGGGCAATATCTGCATAAGGCATAACAAGTTGCTGAACAGTTGCCGTACCGATAATACCGTCACTTGCCAAACCATGACGTTTTTGGAATGTTTTCAAGCTTTCAAAAACAGCACCTGTATTCGTGATATTAGGTTCAACAGATAAACGGTCATAATCAGCCTGATCCATATCACCAAGCGTATACAATACCTTTATCAGCTCATGCCCATTCGGCAGTGTTGCCCCTTTGCGGTAAGCCTGCTTAAAGTTCGATTTTGCTAATGTGTGAGCGGGCAAATTTTGGTATTTGGCAATCGCATCCATTGTTGGTTTAAATGCAATATAACTAGGACGGAGCTGCTCAAGTTTCGCAAGTGTCATCGGATAAACATCAACGCCATCGGCGTATTTGGTCATCGACTTACTCATGTTAATAGGCTTAGACAAAAACAGTACATCACGGTGAGTTGCAATGTAGTTTTGGAATGCACGATACACATAATAGGTATCAGTTGCTAATAAGTCATAAGCTTGTTCGTTTTGTTCACTCTCAAGCTTATTCAGTTCGGAAAGACGTTGGGCTAAACCCGGTAGCATTTTTGTATCTACAACGGCTTTTAACTGTAGTTCAAACTCATCACGCAGTGCTTTGTTTTGCCAAAAAGGATAGAACTTGTTCTCAGTATACGCTTGTTCTATTTGAGGCTTAAAACAAACCTTATTTACCGAATCAGCACAAAGTGTTTTGGTGCTAAACACTGTTTGGTTATTTAAAGAAGACCAATCGACAGTACCTGTAATACTTACAGGAGCTTCTCTATCACTTACAGGAGGAAATACTACATAATCTTTATCCGGGCCTGTAATGTTCACATAGCTATGTGGTGCAATGTGTGCTGATTCAATAGCAAAAGCACTACTCGGAAGAATCAAAGATAAAACAAGAAGCTTGCTGAAACGCTGAGTGACAACACGCTGAGAATTAAACATCTTCAAAGCGATCCTTATCTAATAAAAGAAGAAAGATATCCGTATTAAAATAACCAAACGTATTTTACAACCACGTAACGCTCATATATACGGTACACAAACAAAATAGCCTGTATAAAGGCCAATATCGGTATATTTAGACAAATTTTCAATCACGATACAATTCAAATAACGCAACTTTAAACGTTAAATATACCCTATCAAGATTTTTTATATTGAATACTACGCATCAAACATAAATATCATCTTGATTTTAAAGACAAAAAAAACGCCATTTGAAATGGTGTTCATAAAAACACCATTTATCTAAAATATTTATTTGTGCGAGTTAATTGGCATTTTATAGTGAGTTCGTCTCAATTATGCTCAAAAATAAATCTACTTATTATTTTCGCGATAGAAAGCCCACTCTTCTACAACTTTACCATCCGCTAAGTGACAGTATCCCACCTCACCTTTTTCTTCTTTTTTAATTTCAAGTTTTCCGCCCTGCTCTTCACAGTAAACAGAAGCTGGATTAGCCATACCAACTGCTTCCTTTTTTGGTTGCTCTGGTTGTTTTTGCTCTTCTTTATTACACCCAGTTAATGCGATACCAAAACCGATAACGGCGAATAAAACTGTCCACTTTTTCATATTGTTCCCTTATGTAATTCGCTTTTCCATTTTGGAAAATAAACATTAATTCTTTTTCACTTCTGGAAATGAGCAATCTCATCTAAAGTGCCGCCAAACTATAACAATGAACGGTACTAGCAATGTCATTACAATCCAAAATGAAACAGATTATTACTTCTTCTACATTAAGCCCGAAACAAAAAACATTGTTTCTCTCTCTCGAAGCTGAAGCAATTGTAGACTATATGTCAGTCAGTGACGAAATTTTAGAAGCAAAAAATGAAGGTATTATCTGTGATATGTTCGAAGGTAATGCGCCTTTTAAGCCTCGCTACGTATTGCCCGACTATGCTAAATACTTACAGAATGGTTCCAGCTATTTAGAGCTAGAGCCCGCAAAAAATCTGGATGACGCACTCAATGCGCTCACCATTATTTATCATCACGTACCATCTGTAACTAACTATCCCGTGTATATCGGTCAACTTGATGATTTATTGTTACCATTTATTAATAGCGAATCTGAAACTGATATTTACAACAAGTTAAAGCGCTTTTGGATTATGCTCGATCGCACCCTACCCGATGCGTTTATGCATGCCAATATTGGTCCAACTGATAACATTATTTGCCGTACTATTTTAAAAATTGATGCAGAGCTTAAGCAAGTCGCGCCGAATCTTACTTTTATGTACGACGCTGAAGTATCGCCAATATCTTTACTTGAACAAGCTTGCCAAAATATTTGTGAATGCAGCAAACCCCATATTGCCAACTACCCTATGTTTAAAGATACATTTGGTAAACAAGGCTTTGGTATTGTTAGTTGCTACAACTCACTGCCGTTAGCAGGCGGTGCAAATACTCTTGTACGCTTAAATTTAAAAGCGGCGGCAGAAAAAGCAACAGATGTAGATAACTTCATCAACCAAGTGCTGCCGCATTATTGCCAAATGACTTTCGGACTCATTGAAGCGCGTTCTACATTTCTTCATGAAGAATCAAACTTCTTTAATAGCTTTTTAGTACAAGAACAATTAATTGATGAAAACCGTTTTGCCCCAATGTTTGGTATTTATGGTATGGCTGAAGCGGTCAATTTATTATTGGAAAAGTCTGGCTCAACGGAAAAATATGGTCAAAGTGATTCAGCCAATACATTAGCATTATCTATCACTCAACTATTAAGTGACATTGTCACTAATACGCCAGTAAAATATGGTTATAACCAGCGAGCGTTATTGCACTCGCAAGGTGGTATTAGCTGCGATCAAAACGTAACGCCAGGCATTCGCATCCCTTATGGCACAGAGCCTGATCCTGTATTGCACATTAAAGCACTAGCTGCACATCATCAATATTATCTATCAGGGATCAGCGATATTTTAACCATTGATGAAACAATCAAACAAAATCCACTCGCCATGGTTACGTTATGTAAAGGCGCATTAAGTATGGGATTTCGTGAATTTACAGCAAACGTTCACTCAAACGATCTCGTTCGAGTAACGGGTTATATGATTAAGCTGTCTGATGTAGCTAAATTCAAAGAGGCAGGATCACGCACCAATACGACATGGTTAGGCTCAGAAGCCAGTGAACAAACTGATATTTTAAAACGTCTACCTCGTGTATTAAGTCACGAGCAAACACCTCATTATTCACATATCTCTATTGAGAATTAAGAGTTAACAATTTAATGATTTCAGCCACTATTAGTAAAATACTTAATTTTTCGTGTGTTGATGGACCCGGCAACCGAATGGTGATTTTTTTTCAAGGATGCAACTATAACTGCAAAAATTGCCATAACCCTCAAACCATCGGTATTTGTAACCATTGCGCAGACTGTGTAGAGCATTGTCCAACACAAGCATTACAAACTATTCATACGGAAAATGAAAAAACTAAAGTGGCATGGAATCAAGCCTTATGTACTGAATGTGATAAGTGCATTGAGGTTTGCCCACAACAAGCGAGCCCCAAAACCATGACGATGACTGTTTATGAATTAATTGAAAAAATTCATGAAAATAGATTATTTATTAATGGTATTACCGTTTCTGGTGGCGAGGCATCACTTAATTTACCTTTTATTATTTCACTATTTCGTTTAATAAAAACGACTGCATCACTGAAACATTTAACATGCATGATAGAAAGTAATGGCAGTTTAAGCGTAACGGGTTGGAAACACCTTACCCCCTATCTTGATGGTGCGATGATTGACTTAAAAGCATGGCATGATGAAACGCATAAATGGTTAACCAACAGAAGTAACCATCGCGTTTTTGAAACGATGAACTTTCTCCATGCTCAAAACAAATTACATGAAATAAGGCTGCTGCATATTCCTAATAAAACAGATTTTATGGAGCAGATTGAAAAAGTGGCGTATTACTTACGTCCATTTTCAAGTAGTGTGAAAATAAAGCTCAATGCTTTTAGGCATCATGGTGTGGTAGGTGATGCGCTCAATTGGGATGAGTGTGACAAAGAAGAAATTAATCAATTAGCTAACGGATTATCAGAGCGTGGTGTGGAAAACCTACTAACTCCTGCTATTTATTAATTCAAAATTTAAGATATTCCGTCTGCTGATAATAGTGACATAACTCATTAAGTCACTCAGCAGTCGGAGTTTCGTTTTCTTTAGATACTAATTACTGAAGTGAGCTTTAATTAATCAATCTCTGCACTTTTATCTTCAACGCCACAAAGAAGCAAAATTTGTTGATGTAACCAACGAACCGCTGGATCATTCATACTCGGTTGATGCCACACTAAACTATAAGCAACCTTGCCATAATTAAACGGTAACGGCTTTGCTACCAGTGCCTTTGACTGTAAGGCGTTACTAGCCCAACGTTTAGAACAGGTAAATAACAAGTCACTGTTATGGCACATCGTGGCTGCACCACCAAAATCCGCGACATTCACAACCACTTTTCGTTTATGATGTTGTTGCGTTAATTGCATTTCAAAAAATGGCACACTTAAATCGTTGTCAAAAATACTAATGTGACCATAATTTAAATAATTTTCTATTGTCAGCTCTTTATCAGCGAGAGGATGATCATGCGCCATTAAACAAACCATCTCATCAGTAAACAGTGTCTGCCATACTAAGTTATTTTGCACTAATGGTGGCTGACTCAGATCATGTGGCAAAATCACAAAATCCAACATGCCTTTGGTTAAACCATCAAAACCAATGCTGTCTTTCGACCAAATATCAAAACGGACATTCGGCGCTTTTTTTAGAACATGAGCATAAAGCCCACCAGCAATTAATTCAAAGGTACTCTCACGCATCGCAAGTGAGAAACTTCCTTCATACACTTCTGGCTGAAACGCTTCTTTGGTCATGATCTGATTCATGTCACTGATCATTTGGTGGACTGTAGGACCTAAACGTCGAGCTAAAGGAGTAGAAATTAGCTTATTACCATGACGATAAAAGAGTTCGTCATTGAGGTTATCACGTAATTGGCTGAGTGTTTTACTAACGGATGAAGGGCTTACACATAATCGCTCTGCACATGCCGTAACACTTAACGTATCTAGCATTACATGCAACGTAATTAAGTGTTTCATACTTATACGAGAAAGTTTAATTAAATCCATCTGCGACCTTTAATATATAAGCCAGAAAATCGATAATTCAGCAGTATGAGATAAAAAAAATGCTAGTCAATAAAGGACTAGCATTTCTATTCATTTATTAATGGCGCACGCTGTTTTTGTTTTAAATTTCAACAATGGCGTAAACTATTATTTATCGAATACCGTTTAAGAACTCTGCACGTGTCGCTGAATTTTTCTTAAAAATACCACCAAGCGCTGTGGTTGTGGTTACACTGGTTGCATCCATAACACCACGTGCTTTTACGCAATAATGCGTTGCATCAATCGTAACTGCGACATCATCACTTTCTAATAATGTTTGAAGTGCGACCAACACTTGTTGTGTTAAACGCTCTTGAACTTGTGGGCGCTGAGCAAAGAAACGAACAATACGGTTAATTTTGGATAAACCAATAATTTTCCCACGAGGAATATAAGCAACAGTTGCTTTACCATCAATCGTTACTAAATGGTGCTCACACGTACTGGTTAGCGTGATGTCTTTAACTCGCACCATTTCATCACACTTCATTTTATTTTCAATGACTGTGATTTTAGGGAAATTGGTATAGTCTAAGCCAGAAAACACTTCATCAACGTACATCTTCGCAATACGATGCGGGGTTTCAACCAAGCTATCATCAGTCAGATCTAGCGCGAGTAACGATAAGATCTCACGCATGTGGTATTCAATCTTTTCTTTTTTCTCTTCGCGGCTAACATTTTGTTCAACCATTGGGGTTTCAAGACCACGGGCTGCTAATGCATCACGAACTAGTACTGCAGATTCACTTAATGCTGTCATTCTTTTCCTCCAACTGGCACAGGCTGAAATGCAATAAAACAAGCCTGTTTTCGCTCGCCAGCGCTAAAAACATACGCAGAATACCTCCAAATGGAAATAATTACACCTCCCATTTATTAGGGATTAGTCCAATTGGCCTAATTTTGGCATAATCAATCCCTTACAGCCCTTAACAATAAAGGGTAAAATCATAATTAAGCGATTAACTACGTGGTTTAAAGGGCTATTAATATTTATCATTTTTACTGATGCTCTTGCTTCAAAGCCACTATGATTCAAATTAAACAATAACGAGATGGATACCATTATGGGATGCTGCGACGTACCAGGCCTTATGCCCGTTGAAACTGCAATTGAAAATATTCTTGAGCAAGTTTCCTCTACAACTACAACATCAACGGTAGCATTAGCCGATGCAATGGGATTAGTGCTAGCGCAAGATATTCTTTCGCCTATCAACGTACCACCATTTGCGAACTCGGCAATGGATGGTTACGCGCTTCGTGCTGAAGACTTAGCAAATACAGATACATTGATATTAGCGGGTAAATCTTTCGCTGGTGTTCCATTTGAAGGTGAATGTCAGCAAGGTCAATGTATACGTATTATGACAGGCGCTGAAATGCCTGCCGGTACTGATACCGTGATTATGCAAGAGGAAACGTCTGTTGATGGCGAGAACATCACTTTTAATATCAAGCCAAAAGCGAATGATAACGTGCGCCCAATTGGTGATGACGTAAGCCTTGGTGAAACTGTGCTAGTAACAGGTACACGTTTAACAGCGCGTGAAATGCCTTTACTTGCATCACTTGGTATTGCCGAGTTTGAAACGTACCACCGCCCTAAAGTGGCTTTCTTTTCTACTGGTGACGAATTACGCCCAGTAGGCGAAACACTAGAAGCTGGTCAAATCTACGACAGCAACCGCTACGGTATTCGCGCCCTATTAGAAAAATTTGGTTGTGAAGTATTAGATTTAGGTATTATTCCCGATTGCCCTGAAAAACTGCGTGACGCATTTTTAAAAGGCTCAACAGAAGCTGACGTATTAATTACATCGGGTGGCGTTAGTGTCGGTGAAGCGGATTACACCAAAGATATTTTAGATCAAGAAGGTCAAATCGGCTTTTGGAAAATCGCCATGAAACCGGGTAAACCTTTCGCGTTTGGTAAAATCAATAATGCTTGGTTCTGTGGCCTACCAGGCAACCCAGTATCAGCAATGCTGACTTTATACCAACTAGTACAACCTATGCTGGCGAAACTAGCAGGTAACAGCCAATACCAACCGCCTGTTCGTGTAAATGCAAAAGCGACAACAATGTTTAAAAAACGTCCTGGTCGTACCGATTTCCAACGTGGTATTTACAGCATTAACGCTGAAGGTCAATTAGAAGTAGCAACAACAGGCAATCAAGGCTCAGGTGCCTTTAGTTCAATGCACCTTGCTAACTGCTTTGTGGTTCTAGAGCAAGAGCGTGGTCGTGTTCAAGCAGGTGAAGATGTAACTATAGAAATCTTCAACCACACCTTGTACTAAGCAAACGGTATTTCTAATGACAATAGATAACACGAATAACGTTGAACTGACAGATAATGAAATGCTGCGTTATAACCGCCAAATCATTTTGCGTCAGTTTGATTTTGAAGGCCAAGAAGCATTAAAGGCTTCTTCTATGCTTATCCTTGGTGCTGGTGGTTTAGGCTGTGCTTCTACACAATACTTAGCCGCTGCTGGTGTGGGTAAATTAACCCTGATTGATGATGATAAGGTTGAAGTTTCTAACCTTCAGCGTCAAGTGTTACACCATGATGCTACGGTTGGCCAATTAAAGGTTGATTCTGCAAAAGAAGCGTTATGTCGTATTAACCCATATCTTACGGTAGATACCATAGCCAAACGCTTAGCCGATGAAGCGTTACTACCACTCATTGAAAGCCACGACATTGTTTTAGATTGTAGCGATAACGTTGATACCCGTAATCAACTTAACCGCCTATGCTTTAAAACCAAAACGCCGCTTATCTCTGGCGCAGCAATTCGTATGGAAGGTCAAATCAGTGTTTACACTTACCAAGATAACGAGCCATGTTATCAGTGTTTAAGTGCCCTATTTGGTCAACAAACATTAAGCTGTGTTGAAGCGGGCATTATGTCACCCGTTGTCGGCATCGTTGGTGCAGTTCAAGCAATGGAAGCAATCAAAGTGGTTGCCAACATGGGTACACCATTAACTGGTAAACTACTCATGCTAGATGCGCTCACAATGAGCTGGCGAGAAATGAAGTTAATGAAACAACCCACTTGCTCAATTTGCGCTAGTTGATCATATCCGCTGTATATCACATTCAATTGTATATACAGCGGTAATTCCTTTAACCCGTCACTGCTTTACTAACGACTACCACTAAGTCCCCTAGCCGATCGGTTTCACACAACTCGTGCTCGAATTTATATCTCAAGCATTTTTTTGCTAAAACACCCTGATACAAAATAAAAATTACGGGATGAACATGTTTAGTAAAAAGATCTTAGCAGTAGCCTTGCTTGCGTTGTCATTTAATGTCTCTGCAACCACAGACGGCATTCCAGCATCAAAAAAAATACTGATAGATAAGTTATTGGCACAAACGGGGCAATCCGCCGTTGCTGTCGGTAAGCAATATTCTGATTTGTTCACCCAGCAAATGACCTTGATCTTAAAGCAATCTAAACCCGATATTAATCCCAAAGCGTTTGACATTGTAGAAGAAGAGATCAATGCCATCATGGATGAAGAGTTTGTTATTAACGACAGCTTCAAAACCATGATGTACCCAATCTACAATAAGCATTTCACTGAAGATGAACTGCGTAAAATGATTGAAATTAACGATACAGAATTTGGCAAAAAGTTAATTCGTGTAATGCCACTTATCAGTCAAGAAGGCATGTTAGTTGGACAAGAATTTGGACAGAAATTAGGTCCGAAGATTCAAAAACGTATAACCAAACGTTTTAAAGAAGAAGGGATAAAGTAAACCGTTTATTCTCGGGTATTAAAAAGCCGACTGTGACTATTTTTCTAGTACTCAGTCGGCTCTCTTATCCAATACTATTTTTCACTCTGCTACTAGAGCAATAAAATAATACTCACAATAGCTGCACTCATTAAGTTTGCCAGTACACCAGCCGCAACTGCGCGGATACCGTATTTCGCAATAAATGGACGGCGCTCAGGAATTAAGCTTCCCATACCACCAATCAAAATAGCCAGCGTTGTAATATTGGCAAAGCCACATAATGCAAAAGTAACAACAGCAAGGCTGTGTGGCGATAAGGTATCCTGCACTTTAATCATATCAATGAAAGCAACAAACTCGTTCATCACTACTTTCTGACCAATTAACGAACCAGCCGTTACCGCCTCGCTCATTGGAATACCCAGTAAAAGTGCAACTGGTGCAAACAGGTAACCAATCAACATTTGGAACGTTAAGCCATGAATACCAAAGAATTCACCAATATCGCCTAACAAGCCATTAAATAATGCAATAACACTGATAAAAGCAATCAATGTTGCACCAATTGTCACTGCCATACGCAAGCCAGACATTGCACCATCAGCCAACGCTTCAACTACATTGGTTGCTTTAGGAATTTCAACACTGGTAATTTCATTCGCTGGTAGCTTATTCTCACTCGGTGGCATAATGATTTTTGACATTAATAAACCAGCAGGCGCAGACATAAACGCAGCGGCAATCAAGTAATTTAAATCCACCCCAACAGCGGCATAGCCCACCATCGTAGAACCTGCAACAGAAGCCAAACCACATGTCATCACCGCAAAAAGTTGTGAATCATCCATAGATTTTAAGTACGGTTTAATAACCAGTGGGACTTCAGACATGCCGACAAAAATGTTGGCACCAGCAGATAATGATTCAGCACGACCCGTACCTAAAATACGTTGCAGCGCACCACCAAAAATATTAACGACTTTCTGCATAATGCCTACGTGATAAAGCATAGAAATCAGTGCAGAAAAGAAAATAATAATACCAAGTACATTAACGGCAAAGACAAAACCGATACTACCAGTCGCCAAACCGCCGAATAAAAACGACAAACCATCTTTACCGTAATCAGTTACATAAGTAACACCGTTACTTACTGCTTGCAGTGCTGACTTACCAGCAGGAATGTAAAGCACGATCAACGCAAATAACACTTGTAGTGCAAATGCAATGCTAACCATTTTTACAGGAATACGCTTTTTATCCGTTGAGATAAGAAACGCGATAAGAAGTAGAACACATATACCTAATAGAGCAATCATTGAATGAAATTTTGTTGTTACCCAAAAGAGGGTTGCATTGTATTTACACTATAAATACAAGCAAGATCACATTGTTAGTAAGTTGTTACCAAAAGAGTGGTAATTCTAAACTTATTGCGCCAATAACAAAAAAATACATTTTATATCAACATATTAAATTTAAATGCATTGTTTTTATTTCCATATAAAAAAAATAATTTGCTTTAACGCAATAAAATCGAAAATATCCGCGTATTTAACAAGCATGTGGGTGCTGTTATTTTCAACAAAAAATACTAATTCATTGCACGACAACCTATCACTTACGCCAGTTTACTTATTTCTAGTGCGCATCACCTTTATTGCTGAGAGGAAATAATGAGATCTGCCCTACACTACTGACCCAATGTTGGTTTACTCAAAGAGCTATAGCGCATGATGCTTATTGAGTTATCAGTTCTTATCTTTTTGTCGGAAAGCATATAAATGATGAGGCTTGGGGAATACATTACTACGCACTTAAAAATATAGAGCCAAGCTTTAAATCGTTTAGATCTGATTATAAAAAAACTGGAACCTTCAAATGCTTTGTTAAATTTCTATTTTCCGCAGTGTTGCATTAGCTAGCAACACAATTGAGTCAGCTGAAATACGCCTTACGCCAAAATAGCCACCTGATGACGAAAGTTGATGTACCTGAAGTGAATCTGAGTTAAGTTTTTCAAACCAATATGGGGCTAAAGAACATTGAGCAGAACCTGTAGCTAGATCTTCAGATATACCAATTTTGGGCGCGAAATATCTTAATACATACCCATTTTCACCATTCGCTGCTGTCACGATTAAAGCATGATAATTACTAAGCTGTTTAAAGCGCATATCATCAGGCTTAAAGCTTCTTACAGATTCTATAGAAGGTAAGACTAAAACTAAGTCTCGAGTTGAAAAAGCCTCAATGGCATCCACAGACAAGTCCGATATTTCTGATGGGACAGCACATGTTTCACCTTTCCAACTAGGCAACTCAAGAGTATATACACCACTCTTTTTAGCAATTGATACGTCTCCATATTTGCTACTAAAAAGTACACTGTCGAGCTTGTACTTAGAGATAATCGCAGCACCAGCTCCTAAGCTTCCATGGCCACACAGGTTAATTTCTCCATCCATTGAAAACCAGCGAATGTGAAATTTCCCATTATCTTTCATAACAAAAGAGGTAACTGGCAGTCCTGCTTTACAAGTTACTTCCTGTAACTCTTCATCAGAAAGCCAACTATCTAGCTCTAATACACCACAGGGGTTACCAGAAGCCGATTCACCACTAAACACATCATAAATATCTAATTTGATAATCCATCATCCTTTTTACCATTTAACGCTTTTTAAAACTTAAGGTCAGCTATACCGAAGCCGCGCCATACTTACTATAACGCTTTGTATTAAGAAACTTGAAGGGATAATGAAAGGAAGTTTTCATCGCTTTCAGTCACTTTATAGCCAAGAGATTTGTAAAACCTTACTGCTGACACATTTCTAGTAAAGCTTGATAAGGTTACATGACTACGCCCTTGCTCTCTCGCTATCTCGTGAAGCATATTCATTACCCTTTCACCCAATTTTTGATTTTGGTATTCTGGAAATACAATCAATAAATGTACATGAAGTGCATTCTCGTAAGGCTTGAAGCATAACATTCCAACTTGTATTTTATTGAGATAAATCCAATAAAACCAATGCGGCTCATAGTCATTTTTTAAACGATTGAACTGAAACTCATCACACCAACCAAAAACGTCATCAATATGCGTATAAAGCCCTTGTTTCACAATAGAAAATAGGCTTTCAAAATCATCTATTTCTATTTGTTTTAGTTGTATATCCATATGCCTCATAACGTTTAAATAACGCCTATTTACTTGCCAAAAAGGTTTGAAATACCTAAATAACAACACTTCAATGAAAAATGGCAGCGCGAGTAAACGTCCTATACAGGCTCTCGTTATAATTAACTAATCCTCGTACCGAAGAAATCTATACTTCTGTGTACCCGATTCGTCATAAACGCCTTTTTTGTAGCATTACTTTTGACCCAACTCTTATAGGATAACCTTGGGGTAGCCTAACTTTTATTGCCTCTACTCTATAGGTATAAATACAAGTAACCAATGTTTATTCCCTACTACTGTATGCATCGTGACACGATCCACCATCCTTCCGCTACTGACTTCGATACTATTTATGCTAGTGTTACGAAAAATAGTAAAAAAGAAGAACATTAAAATGAAACGTATTGTCTTATTTAGCCAGAAAAGCTGCTCAAACTGTAAAGATGCACAACAGTACATGACGAGCAAAAACTACAGTTATCGTTTGGTTGATATCAGCTCACCCAAAGGAAGAAAAGAATTTAATAGTACTGGTGCTAGGTCTGTGCCTGTTTTAAAAGTGGGTGATCAAGTGTTAATTGGCTGGAATATTACCAAGTTTGAAAAAGCATTAAAGTCGAAAGACTAAGAAGCTATTTAACTGAATTTCCCGGTAATTTACTGTTATTTCAAGTATAAAAAAACCGACAGCATGTGTCGGTTTTCTTTTACTCAATTTATCGAGCAAGTTATTAGTCGTTGTCGTTTAAGCGAATACCTTCTCGCTCAATAACAATCAACCCTTTTTTGTATAAGCCACCAATGGTTTTCTTAAAGGTTGCTTTACTTGTACGGAAAACTTGGAAGATTTCATCAGGAGTTGATTTATCACTCACAGGGATAAAGCCACCTTTACGCTCTAACGAGGTTAAGATTTTATCCGCTAGATCGTCAACACGATCTTTACCCATTTTCTGTAGTGATAGGTTTAACTTACCATCTGGACGAATTTCTTTAATGTAAGCTTTTAATGCTTTACCAATAAATAGCTTACCAAATGATTCTGTTTTAAAGAAAAGTCCCCAGTGTTTACCTTCAACCACGGCTTTAAAACCAAGATCTGTTACTTCAGCAATAATTACCTGCACTTCTTGACCGATTTGGTAAGTTGCCGGTGTCTTATCTAAGTAACGGTTAAATTTAGTAGTACCCACAATACGACCAGACGCTTTGTCTGTGTATACGTGAATAACCACTTCTTGACCTTCTTCTAAACGACGGCGTTGCTCACTAAATGGAATAAGCAAATCTTTCGTTAAACCCCAATCAACAAACGCACCAATGTTGGTTACACCTACTACACGTAGCTTTGCGAAATCGCCAACTTGTGCATAAGGTTCTGTTGTTGTTGCAATTACTTCGTCATTCGAGTCGAAGTAAATAAATACCTTTAACTTATCGCCTAGCTCGGTACCTGCTGGAACTGAGTTCTTAGGTAACAGGATATTACCGAAGTCTTCACCACCATCAAGAAATACGCCAAAATCTACTAGTTTGACGACTTCTAGTGTGTTGTATTTTCCAATTCTAATCATGTATCAGGTACTCTCTGCGTAGGCAACGACACGCGTTTGGTGATGTTGCTTCAATATCTTTATCAATCAATTTATTAGCTGCATGATGAATTAGCTATATCTCGCTAATCAATCGGCTATAATGCACGTGTTGTGCTTAGATTGCTGCATTATACGTGATGTTGGTTCGCAACGCCTGACCTATCTGCATTTATTTGATGATTTTTCATGCTATCAGCGCAAACTTATATAGTTAACAGTAATATTTAAAACCAACTTATTCTAAAATTAATAGATTAAGTTATTGTTGTAGATCTTGGAGGGTATCAATAAGTGATCACTGTCGATAAAAAAGATGGGCATAAATTAAAAATATCCCATGTTATTCAAGAAACAACCAATCGGCAGCTCGATATGTACATCTTCATTCCCGGTGAGCTTGGTTTAAATGCCAATATCATTTCTGAAGAAGAGTTCTATCATAACGCTATCCACGGTAAACGTACTTATTTCAGTGATATTAATCACCTTCCTCTTGTTCATAGTCGCCTTGCCAGCCGTGGAAAGTTATCTATCGAACAATACCGTTTAAGCTTAAGCCTTTACGCTTATCAGTATGCACTAGCGCTAGAAAAAGCCACCAATGATTTATTAAATCAAAATGATAACCTGACATTTGAAGACGTTGAAGAATCTGCCAATATCTCTGTTCGCATTTTAAAGCGTTTACGTCGAAATATTCCAACCGACAAAAAACTGCTTAAGTATTACGAGAATATTGATAACTATCTGTCTTGGTTTACTGAGCAGCGTTTCCTTCAGTTAATTTCTCATCTTCCGCGCGGCAACGATTACAACACCATTAAAGCAACATTACTTGAAATCTGTGAATCTGAAACACAACACCGCATTAAGCATAATTACAACTCAGCTAAAGCGATGGAAGATCCAACCCGTATGTCGAATAAAATGCGACTATTACGACGTTTGATTGAATACCCTGTCACAATGAGTGAGAAAACCATTGAGCTGGGTACAAGCACAAAAAAAGTGGTAACAGGCGCTGCTGCTGGCATTGTGATGATTTTTGTCACCATGATGCTGATAAAAGCACGTGGTATGCTGGGTGATATTACTGCATCATTTATTTTGGTGCTATCGCTAATTTATGCGGCACGTGAAGTATTTAAAGATGATTTGAAAACCATGCTCTGGCGCTGGCTACGAAAAGGAAAAGCACGTTGGCGGAAGCAGTTCTTTGATGCCAATACAAGCCATTTAATTGGTCGACAGCTCGAATGGCTTGAATATATCAGCTTCGACAGTTTACCAACCGATATTCGTAAAACGCGTAAACATAAGGTGTCTCACCGTGAAGAAACTATTCTTCACTATAAAAGTACCAGCCGTATGTCACCAACAAAGTTTTTAAGTGGTTATGAGCAAACACGAGAATCGATTATTTTAGATTTACGTACTGTTGCGGCGTTAATGGAAAAAGGCTCTCAGCGTTTATACCAGCTTAATGATGGTCAAGTAACAAAAGAGTCAGTGGAAAAACGCCACCTATTTAACTTAATCACCAAAGAAACAGACGAAGATAAAACAGTGCGTATTCAGCGTTGGAAAATTATCATGAGTCGTTCCAAAATTGTGGATATTGAGCCTATTCTCCCTCCAGAGAAAAAACCAGTTGCGGAAGCTCAAACCGCGAAGGAAAGCGAAAAAGCACAAACAGCCTAACACTAAAAAAGCTCACTGTTGACGATATTAATCGCGCAATAGTGAGCATTTTACTGTGACATTGAAAATTATGCTGCGCGTACAGAAACTGGTAATTCTGCGCCTTTTTTGGTTAAACCAAATTGCCACACATTTAAATCACGACAACGGAATGCTCCAGCGCAAGATAGTAAGTAATAGCGCCACATACGATAGAAACGCTCACCATATTTATCTGCTAATGCCGGCCAAGCTGCTTCAAAGTTATCATTCCAAGCGACGAGTGTTGTATCGTAATCAGGGCCAATATTCTGTACATCTTCAATATTGAAATAATCTTCAGCTGACGCACCAATTTGCATCATTGATGGAATCACACCGTTAGGGAAAATATACTTATTGATCCAAGGGTCAACTGACGTTTTTGATTTCGGACTACCAATGGTGTGAAGTAAGAAAATACCGTCTTCAGCAAGAAAACTGTATGCAGATTTAAAGTAGTCTTCGTAGTTTTCAGGGCCTACGTGCTCCATCATGCCAATAGAGACAACGCGATCATAAGGCTGCTCTGGTTGATATAAGCGGTAATCTTGAAGAATAAAGTTAACTGGTAAGCCTTTCTCGTCTACTCTCGCCTGACCAAGTGCTGCTTGTTCTTTTGATAAGGTTAAACCGTCACAAATAACACCATACTTTTCAGCAGCAAAGATCATAAAGCTGCCCCATCCACAACCAATATCAAGTAAACGCATTCCCGGTTGTAAGCCCATTTTGCGGCAGACTAAATCTAGCTTTGCTTCTTGCGCTGTTTTCAGGTTATCACTGTTTTTCCAATAAGCACACGTATAAGTCATGCGTGGATCGAGCATCGCTTCAAACAAATCATTACCTAAGTCATAATGAAAAGGCACATCCTGAGTTACACGCTCAACACTTTGTGGGTTAAATAATTGCTTAAGTTTAGAAGCGCCGGCTTTTAACCCTAGTTGTATTTTTGTAGTGGTGGTTAATCTATCTTCGATGCCAGCATGTAATACACGAGAAATCATTTCATCAATAGCATCACAATCCCACATGCCATCCATATAGCTTTCACCAAAGCCTAAAGAACCATCTTTTAATACGCGATCAAAAACACGCTCATCATGAATTTTAATATCCCAAGGACGATTACCATTAATTTTCACATCAGCAAAATCTAAAATGTCTTGAAAAAATTGATTATTTGTCATTTTGTATACCACTACTTTTTATTTGTGTGACAAATTGCCCTTTTGTATTTATATTCACAATATGAAAAATCAAAAACTAATTTTTAGTTAATAATATCAATAATTAAGATAATAATATTACAGAAAAACAGTGTAACGATTTTCTAATTAAGAATTGAATAATATTTCTTTTCAATTAACGCTCATCAACGTATATTTAGCTCAATTTCTTTCCATTATTTCGACATAATCATGTCAAGCTAACAAAGCATAAAGGAGCATGCAATGCGTCTACCAATGACGTCTTTACTTATCATTGATCCTCAGTATGACTTTTATGATGTTCCCGTTAATGAACAATTCACATTAGGTTCAGCATCTCAGAAGATTACTATTTCGCCAGCACTTCCCGTTCCTGGTGCATGGGAAGACGCTAACAAACTTGCTGCATTTATTTCAAAGCAACAAAAGAATATTAATCAGATTATTGTGACACTTGATAGCCATCATGAATACGATATAGCTCATGCGCCATATTGGAAGAATGAAGCTGGCGAGCATCCAGCCCCATTTACTCTAATTAGCCATCAAAACATTATGGATGGTATCTGGCTGCCTACTGATCCAACGCTTTTAAATCATGTTCTTAATTACACTCAGTCATTAGAAAAAGAAGGGAAATATAGCCTTCTTATCTGGCCGACCCATTGTGTGATTGGTTCTGTTGGACACGATATCGTTAAACCTATTCATGCTGCTATTCATGCTTGGGAACAGCAAGCGAATACGCAACATATTAGTATTACTAAAGGAGAGAACCCGCATACAGAGCATTACGGTGGATGCGAAGCTGAATATCCGTTAGAAGACGATAAAAATACCCAATTTGATCCTCAACTAGTCGAGCTAGTTAAGCAAAATGATCAGGTTTATATTTCGGGCCAAGCTCTTTCCCACTGTGTTGCCAGTACAGTTGAACAAATGGTAGAAAAGCTCACAAATGAAGAGATTAAAAAACTAACAATTTTAATCGATACCACCAGCCCTGTTGCTGGATTTGAACAACAAGCAAAAGATTTTATAAATAAAATGTCATCTATTGGTGTAAATTTTGTAACCACATCGAACTTATAAGGCTATTATTGGTCTGGTAAATGTATGATTTTTAATTATTTAAGGTGCAAAATGAAAAAATTACTGTGTTTATCTCTTATGATTGGCTCTATCTCCCCTGCGTTTGCGGCTAAACATAACAATGATGAAATTTATGTCTGCACCCTTTCTCCGTTTACCGACACTTTTGCAGATGCCGCAAGAACTGAAGATGCAGCCCGCTATAAAGTTTCACAGCGCTGCTTAAAGTCACAAAGTGATATGTTTTGCCGAGCACAAGAAGCTAATTGCTTTACAACTTCGCTATCAGCAAATAATGACCACAACTCGAATAAATCAGTGAAGCTATTTAGCAAAAAGAATCAAAAAGGCCATTCCATTGATATCAATCGCGATCAGCCTAACTTTTTCGACACTGATTTTAATGACAAAATGGTGTCATTTAAGATCCCATCAGGCTGGAAAGTTCGCTTTTACGAAGATATTAACTATCAAGGTAAATCCTATACCTACAAAGGTGGCAAAGATAATGCCGATGGTTTTGAGCACGCTATCAGTTCAATGAAGATTTTGAAAAAGTAATATTATAAATATAAGCCCTATAATCATTGGTTATTATGGGGCTTTATTTGCATAATTGACGAAACACCTTCGGATATTTAAATACGTTAACAGTTCCATTAACATTAACGAAAATCCAGTCACTGCCTTTTATTAATGGGATATACCATTTTGCATCATTTTTAATAATGACTAATGCAGGCAATGTTTTTATCTTCATAATAAAAGCATCATTTTCTTGATACATAGCCTTTAATGGCAGCAACTCTCTTCTTTCTATCTGTAAATAGAATTGAGCAATATTTTTTTCTACTGCTTGTAAATCACAACCATTATTATCTTTATGTTGATATAAGACTTTGCCTAAATCTTCTGATTGATAAACCACATCAGATTGAACGTTACAACCATAAGTCAGCATCAATAAAAATAATAATGGTGCGCACGAAGAAAGTGTTTTCACCATATACGCACCTCACTCTAATTATTTATCTTCTATGTTATCAATCAATATCTTACTATCGTATGCTTTTTCATCTTTATCTACCGCCTCTATTGCTAGCGTTACACGCTTATTGGTTAAGTAGTGTTGACACTTGTTAAGCTCATTGTATTCCCTTCAATAACAAACCAGTAGAAATGAACAAAGGATCATATTGCTATGCTAGATACTATTCTATTAAGCGATATCCGTACTCGATACACTTCATGATTAGAAATGTAATAGATGTAAGTACTTAACTATAATATATGGTTAGATCTATAATCCTTGTTAAACTCACCGATACCTTTGTTATGAAATCATTACAACAGCTTGTTTTTAATAATACTTACAGCCAACTCCCTTCCATGTTCGGCACCTTCGTTACTCCGCAACCGCTGAGTAACCCTTACTTAATAAGTATGAATCCACACATTGCGAAATTATTAGAACTAGATATAAACGCCATTATATCTGATGATTTTATTAATATATTCAGTGGTAACGACACCTTAAGTGGGTTTGATCCCATTGCAATGAAGTACACTGGGCACCAATTTGGACAATACAACCCCGATCTGGGTGATGGTCGAGGTTTGTTATTGGGGGAAGTACAAACAAGTCATGGTAAAAAGTGGGATATTCACTTAAAAGGCTCTGGACTTACACCTTATTCGCGTATGGGCGATGGTCGTGCCGTTATTCGTTCAAGTATTCGAGAATATTTAGCGAGCGCCGCGATGGCAGGTCTTGGAATTCCAACCTCACATGCACTCGCGGTTATTGGTAGTGATACCCATGTGTACCGTGAAAAACAAGAATTTGGCGCAACCCTGATCCGAGTATCAGAAAGCCATATCCGATTTGGCCATTTTGAATATCTGTTTTATACCCAACAACACGATCAATTACGCTTATTAGCAGATTACGTTATTCAGCATCACTTCCCTGAGTGCCAACAAGTCGAAAAGCCTTACGCCGCCCTGTTTGAGCAAGTTTGTGAAAATACAGCTAAGATGATCGCCCATTGGCAAGCAGTAGGATTTGCTCATGGCGTGATGAATACCGACAATATGTCCATTTTAGGCTTAACGTTTGATTATGGCCCTTATGGTTTTCTAGACGATTATAATCCGGGTTATATTTGTAATAATTCCGATTATTCTGGTCGTTATGCCTTCAATCAACAGCCATCCATTGGGTTATGGAATTTATCAGCACTAGGTTACGCCTTAGCACCTATCATCGATAAATCAGACATAGAACATGCACTAGAAATTTATCAGCACCAACTACAAATGCATTACAGCAAACTTATGCGTCAGAAATTAGGTTTGTTCGATAGCCAAGAACAAGATAATGAGTTATTCCAGCAGTTATTTAATTTACTCAAGCAACAATCAATCGATTACACCCAGTTTTTCCGCACGCTTTCGACGCTTTCCCAAGACGAACTTAATAACACCAGTTCTCATTTTTCATCTCTCACAGCAAATACAACACCAATAGATGAATGGTTAGTTGATTACAAAAAACGTATCTCAAATACCGATGATCAACAACGTTTGGAATTAATGCTTAAAAGTAACCCGAAATATATTCTCCGTAACTATTTGGCACAGCTTGCTATCGATGGTGCCGAGCAAGGGAATTTCACATTTGTAGAGAATCTATTAACAGTTTTACATGATCCTTTTGATGAGCACCCTAACTTTGAAGATCTTGCCGATCTTCCACCTAAATGGGGTAAAGAATTAGAAATTAGTTGCTCTTCTTAAGTCATTATCTCGTTTTATTAATAAAAAAATGCCCTAATCAATAGGGCATTTTTATCTATCTTACATTTAATGAGCATTACAAATAGTAGCTTTTTACAGGTTTCATCTGTTCGTTAAATTCATAAACTAATGGTGCACCTGTTGGTATTTCTAATTCTGTAATTTTGTCATCAGGAATATTATCTAAATATTTAATCAAAGCACGTAAGCTATTACCATGAGCGGCAATTAAAATATCAGAGCCTTGTTTAACATTAGGGACAATACTCTCATTCCAGAATGGTATTACCCTATCATAGGTATCTTTCAACGATTCACCATGTGGAAGTTGGCTGTGCTGTAGTTCTTGGTAACGTCTATCATTACCTGGGTAAAAAAAGCTATCTTCACTTACTTGTGGTGGCTCAATATCATAACTACGACGCCAGATGTGCACTTGTTCGTCGCCAAACTCTTCTGCTGTTTCTGCTTTATTCAATCCTTGAAGATCACCATAATGACGTTCATTCAATTGCCAGTCGTGCTCAACAGGGATCCATAAAGAATCAAGCTGTTCTAATGCTAAGTTAGATGTTTTGATCGCACGATCAAGCATTGAGGTATAGCAAAAATTAAAGTTAAAACCATTCTCTTTCAATTTAATACCTGCATTACGCGCTTCGTTTTCGCCTAATTCAGAAAGAGAGACATTCGCCCAGCCAGTAAAACGGTTTTCTTTGTTCCAAACACTTTGACCATGACGAAGTAGAACAATACGTGTATTTTTCATAACAGCCCCTTGTAACTCAACATCATGAGTTAAGTAGATTAGTCTTTTTAATCGCTGTCATTTCCATATGGCATTTAACAATCACTTTATAATTGATAATCATTATCATCTTTGGTTGTAGATTAAATCTATTCCACAGCGATTACAATACTGACTATAAAGAAAAGTTATTAAATAAAAGTGCTATATACCGCCATTATGTGTATCTATAACGTCATTATAGAGTTTAAGTAGAATAACAATAAAAATAAGTGTCTGATAAAATTGATTATTTTAACATTGAGGGGATGATTGAAAAATCCGTTCGTAAAGTATTGCTGACATAATTAATAAAAAATCGCTTCTTCAAATGCCATAACAGATGAAAAAAGCGATTTAGTTTGTAGGATATATTTAAGGTTAATTAAGCGATTCGGCTAAAGCCATTGGCTAAATCTTCAATTAGATCGTCGCAATCTTCCAAACCAATATGTAGACGAATAAGCGTGCCATCAAAGTCTACTTTGCCCACAGGACGAATACGATTTAATTCTTCAGGTTGACTGGCCAAAATAAGAGACTCATAACCGCCCCAAGAATACGCCATACTAAAATGCTCAAAGTTATCTAAGAAAATAGCGACTTCTTCATTCGATAAACGTTTATTAAGGACAAATGAAAACAAGCCACAGCTTCCAGAAAAATCACGCACAAAGAATTCATGACCTTTACAACTTGGTAGTGCTGGATGATTAACTGTTGCAACTTCCGGACGCTCTGCCAGCCATTCCGCTACTTTGATACTGCTTTCATGATGTTGTTTTAAACGAACGCCCATCGTACGCAATCCGCGAGCTGCTACATACGCGGTGTCAGCATCAACCATCTGCCCCATTAAATAAGAACGTTCGCGTAGTTGATCCCAGCAACGTTCATTACTAACTGCCGTGCCTATCATCGCATCAGAGTGGCCAACAATGTATTTCGTACCGGCTTGAACAGAGATATCAACACCGTGCTCGAGCGCTTTAAATAACACCCCTGCCGCCCATGTGTTATCCATAATGATCACAGCATCAGGGTTAACAGCACGCACTGCTTTCACAATTGCAGGAATATCTTGCACTTCCATTGTGATAGAGCTTGGTGATTCTAAAAAAACAACCTTAGTATTTGGCTGTACAAGTTCTGCAATACCCTCACCAATCAAGGAATCGTAATAAGTAGTACTAACCCCTAATCCTTTAAGGACAATATTGCAAAACTCTTGGGTAGGCTCATAGGCTGCACCTGTCATCAATACATGATCGCCAGAAGCAACAAACGCTAAAATACTGTTAGATACCGCTGCCGCACCGCATGGATATAAATAACAACCAGCGCCACCTTCTAATTCTACCATCGCATCTTGAAGCGCAAAGTGGGTTAACGTGCCACGACGTCCATAAAACAACTCGCCTTTCGCGCGGTTCTTAATAGCATGTTTTTTATCTGCAACCGTATCGAAAACTAATGACGATGCACGTTGAATAACACTGTTCACCGCACCGTGAGTATATTTTTTCTTTCTTCCTGCACTCACTAATGCAGTATCAATTTTCTTACTAGACATAACTTCGTGATTCCCTTACTCGTCTATCTATTCTGTTTCTTGTATAACATGAATAAACACAACAAACTAGCAAGTTATCATAAGTATCAAGCACTAAACTGATCAACAATTACCCTTAAAGTTTGGTGTTTACTTTACGGTATTGTTGCGTTTTTCCCTCGAACAACAACTGCTGTGAAATAGCATTAAAATAACTTCCCTCTGCAAAAAGAGATTCACTCCAAGCTTGCTCAGAACACTCTAATGTTTTTTTAGTCACGACATCATTATCAATATCAAAACAAGAGCGTAACTCACCAGTCGCACTATCTATTGCTACACCGTGATCTCTGGTTAGCCAAAAGAAATTAGTGCCATACGAAAAGCTTGAGCGACCACTGTAGCTATCATCAAATAGCGAGTTGCCAGTAAACCATGGAACATAACCACCTAGCCAATCAATAATCGTTGGTGCAATATCTCTCTGAGATGAAGTGATCGACCTATTTTCATTGGGGATGGATTGATCACTCGCATAAATAAGAAGTGGAATAGAGTTTTTAACTAATCCTCCAGTTATCGTTTTTGCCGTGTGGTCTGAGAGCAAAATAACTATCGTCGGCTTATCTAATTGCGCGAGCTTCGCATCTAATTTAGGAATAAAACGTTTCAGTGCATCATCAGCGTACTTCATCACACTTCTACGCTCATTAATTATGTTTTCACGACCAAAAACATAATCAACGTTATCTGGTAAAAAAGAACCATGGGTGGTACCCGTATTGATGGTAATAAGAAATGGTTTACCCGTTTGGCTGAATTTATCGATTTGGTTTAAAGAAAAACGATAGATATCATCATCCATAAATCCCCATTCATTGTGCACCGCTTTGAATGGGTAATCATACTTACCGTATGACAGCTTAAAACCTAATGTTTGTGCAAAAGCTCCGACTGACCCTCTGCCACTTCCCTGAATAAAGGCGGTTTGCCAGCCTCGCTCAGCTAAAATATGTGGTAAACATGAATAAGAAGCATTCTGTAACTGGCTATTTGCCATAAAGCCGTTTATAGGATTTGGGTAAGAACAAAATGTAGAAAACGTCCCTTGTACTGTTCTGTAAGCATCGGCATAGGTTGAATACGTCGAAAAAGAACGTGCTCTAAGTTGATCAAAAAATGGGGTGGCATTGACAACACCCGAGTAACTTTGCATATCAAAAGCCAACCAACTCTCAAGCAGAACGACAATAACATTGGCAGATTTAAGTGATTGAAGCTTTGCAGGAGGAGCTATTTTTTGTGAATGTTCAAAAAACTTAACTTGCAGTGGCGTCGGATTTTTAGTGATTTTTTCAATGGGCGCAAGATCGCCTTTAGAGAGATAGTAACCAATGCTATAGGGAGCATTCCAAGCAATGAAGGCTTTCTCGGAATCACCAATTTTATACACACTCATCGGACTCTGAGGCGAGTCTTTCCAGCCTCCGCGAACAATAATGAGTGTGACGGCTAACCACAGAAATATAAACAGACTATTAAAATGCCAGTGCGCTTGTTTTCTATTGGATAATGGCAAACACCTCCAAATGAAAAACAGTGAAACCAATAAACAAGTAATACCAAGCGTGACTGTTCCAAAGTAACTTTTAAACGCGGTCAGGATCAGTGAAACTTCCATCCCTTGCGTATTAAACAGTTCAAATGTGACATGTTTACTGGCTTCTTTGGCATAAATAGCATCAGAAAAAGTAGTAATAACAACCCAACAAATCGCAATGCTGAGTAAGAATCGAGTTAATTGATTAGGTGTCCGTTTAAATAAACTAGCAATAATTAAACTAAGAAAAATGGGGATAGTCAGTAAAACAGCAGCGCTAGCATCAAAGTTAATACCAAAAAGCAAAGCATCGATGCCATCTTGCGAACTAAGTTCTATGGGTAGTTCAACAAAACTTAATAGCGCAAGCAACTTAGTAATAAAGATAGCTACTATTAAAAAGGCAAAAGATGTAATGGTATTTATGACAAGCACAAATATTTCCTGTTAAATAAATAATACTATTTAGCAAAGCAAAAATTTGGCCATTGTCCACTTTATGTACTGCTTTATATTAAATTGACCATCTGATTTTCTTCAGCTCTTCAATCTGCTGAAAAACAGTAATCGCTTGATGGGCATCTTTCTTCGGTGTTTTACGGGTAGATTTTAAAAACGCATGAAGGATCACAAGATCATTATTGTATTTAATAAAAAGTATCCTCGCAGATTCGCTACCACTATCGACACGTTGTTTAAAAATCGCACCTTTGTACTTCCATATTTTAGCATTGAGTATCTTTAAATGCTTACAGTGATACACATCACCGTGAATTTTATATGCATTGAATTTATTAAAGATAGTTAAGCGTAACTTTTCAGAAATATGTTCCAAAAAATCATAAAGTGGCATGGTCAGAAGTGTTTGTTCAATAAGATAAATATTCATAATAATACTGCATTTTTCTTTAATCATATGAAAGTTAATACAATATTGATAATCAATTTTGTTGAATATGGGGTGAGTATTTTTGAAATTAATAGTGATTTTAATCCAAATATTAAGTAAGTCTTAAGTTATAAAATGGATGATATGGCCCTTCGCTAATTCATAAGAGCCCGTAATGCGTCAAATTTTCCAAATTAAGATGACAAGCTTCATCGTGGTGATGTCAGCATACTTCACCCTATGCTTTAACTATCCAATCCTCGCTAAGATTTTCGATTTAAGCCATTCAGTATCTAATGTCTTTTTTCCATATACTGCACCTATAGTATTAATGGCAGCATTTCTGATTATCTTCACGGTGATATGTTGGCCATACCTGTTTAAACCAGTAATGATTTTCTTAACCATTACTTCATCGATGGCTCTCTATGCAGAGGTGAATTATCACACCTTATTTAATAATGCTGTAATTGAAAGTATTTTCGAAACACGTTCAGATGAAGCGATGTCTTATATTAATGCAGATTCTATTATCTACGTCATCGCATTTGGTATCGTGCCAAGTATCTGGATTGCAATGGTAAAAATCACCAAGCGAGAATCTTTTATTAAAGATATCGTTGCTCGTGTCGCGTTAATTGGTATCGCTTGTACCGCGATTTTGCTCGTCGGATTAACGACGTTTAAAAGCTATGCTTCTGTGGGTCGAAATAACCATTTTTTAAACCGTATGATCATTCCAGGTCATGTATATGCAGGTGGTAAGTATCTCTATAAAAAGTTTATTTACAAACCACTACCATTTAAACAACAAGGGTTAGACGCAAAACTAAGCCCAAGTAAAAACCATAAACCTACTTTATTTGTGATGATCTTAGGTGAAACCGCACGTACCTATAACTATGCTTATAACGGTTATAAACGTGACACCAATCCGTACACCAAAAATGAAGGTATTATATCGTTTAAAAACGTCGAATCTTGCGGTACTTACACTGCCCTTTCTGTGCCTTGTATGTTCTCGAATTTAACGCGAGCACATTACAATCAAGATCGTGCATATTCTCAAGATAATGCCGTTGATATTATCCATCGCGCAGGGGCGAAAGTACTGTGGCTTGATAACGATGGTGGATCAAAAGGCGTAGCAGATCGCGTTAACTATCAAGCGATCGATCCTTCACAGCATAATCAATTCTGTAATGGTACCAGTTGCTACGACAGTGTAATGCTAGATAAAGCCCAAAGCTTTATTGATAAAGGCGATACAAATAAATTTCTGGTACTACATTTAATCGGTAGCCACGGACCGACTTATTTCAAACGCTACCCTAAAGCGTTCGATAAATTTAAACCATCATGTAATCGCAGCGACATTGAAAATTGCACTGACGAAGAAATTAGGAACGTGTACGACAATACCATTTTGTATACTGACTTCGTGACAGAGCAAATGATAAAAATGCTGAAAGCCAAAGAAGATAAATATAACGTTGCTTTGTTATATATGTCAGATCATGGTGAATCTTTAGGTGAGAACGGTTTCTATCTTCATGGTGCTCCCTTCTCTATTGCGCCTAAAGAGCAAAAACACGTGCCTTGGCTACTATGGTTACCTAACCAATACGCACAAGCGAAAGGGTTAAATAAAGCGTGTTTAGAGAAAAAAGAAAATCAAGCAGGACTATCACAGGATAATTTATTCCCTAGCCTACTGAGCTTATATGGTGTGAAATCAAAAGTGATTAATCCAAAGCTCGATATCGCGGCAAGCTGTCGAGTAAGAGCTTAACCATTCAATGATCCCATTAACTTAATGTATACTTGTAAGACATTACAGGTATACATTTTTATTTGAGCTCTCATTCCATGAAAATACTGATTATCGAAGATTCCTCAGCATTACGTCGTAGTTTAGCTGTGGGGTTTAATAATTTAGGCTTTTCCACTGACGAAGCAGAAAATGGTAATGAAGGGCTCACTTTAGCCTTAGACAATGATTACGATATTATTATTTTAGATCTCATGCTTCCTGGCATTGACGGTATGACAATTTTAAATAAACTGCGTCAAACAGGCATTGAAACTCGTATTATTATTCTTTCAGCCAAAACACAAAGCCAAGATCGTATTGATGGCTTAATGCAAGGAGCTGATGATTATGTCACGAAACCTTTTTCATTTGATGAGCTCCATGCTCGTGTGGTTGCAATTTCCCGTCGTTGCCAAGCTGTAAGCATTACCAATACCATTGAAATTGATGGCTTTCTGTTAGATCTTAATAAAAGAACGTTATTCTATGGTAACAACGATTTAGAACTCACACCGAATGAATTTAAGATCATCGATTATCTCTTCACTCACCGAGGTCAAATCCTCACCGCTAGTATGATCAGCGATAACATTACTAATAACTTCGACTATATTTCGAAAAATACCATTGAAGTACATATCTCTACGATGCGTAAAAAAGCGAAAAATATTGAGGCTGTTTTGCCAATAAAAAATAAACGCGGTTTTGGGTATTACGTAGAGAGTTAAACATGACGAATCCTCGCTCAATTAAAAAGAATTTAATTAACGCGATTAGCGCCGTATTTGGCTTCTTTATTATTATTGTTTTTACCTTCGTCGATTTCAGTGTAGATAATTGGGTTCAAGAACAATTTGAATTAGAGATCCAACAAAAAGCCGGACAGTTCAAAACCATCACCAATATCCAAGATTTTGCACAAACGATTAAAAGCGATAAAGATTATGCCTATTATCAGATCTGGAAAAATGATGGTGTCATTTATCGTTCTACATCGCTCAATGATTATCCCAACATCAATTTACTCCACAAGAAGTTACCACTAAATAGCTATCAAATTGTCGATGTCACTTTACCAAACCATGAGATTGGTAAGGCATTTCTATACTCTTATCTCGCAAAACCTAAAGATAAAAAGCCAACCCCTATTTATTTGACCATTTATGCATCAACGACAGGACTTGATAAGGTTACGGGTATTCTCGATATTTTACTGGTTGGTAGCTTTTTACTCTCGATGATCATTATGCGTATAGTCGCTAAAATCATTGTGACTAAAGGGCTTGATCCTCTCGTAAACTTAAACGATCAAATAAAACTGTTTAACGAAAATAAACAGCAACGACACAATCATACCTTTGCGTTTAAAGAAAATGTATCCTCTTATATTGAGATTGATTTAATCCGCAAAGAGCTTAATAACTTCCTCGAAACTAACCGTAAAATGGTCGATAACGAAAAACGGATCACCTCTGATATCGCCCACGAAATCAAAACGCCTATTGCAGAACTCATCACCCTAACCGAAGTGCATCAACGCTTTCCAGATGATGAACGTTTAGCGAAAACCTTTACCTCTGACATTCTCCAAATATCAAACAGAATGAAAGTGATTGTAGAAAACCTATTATTACTACAACGCACGTCTCATTCGCTTTCTCTTTATAAAGAGCCGATTGAAATCACAACCTTATTAAGTACCGTGATTCACGATTTAAACTTTAAATATGACGATATTAAACAACGTGTAGTTTTAAATAACACACTTCAGCACCCTATTTTCGCTGATGAGTTTTGTTTAAAAACCATTATCACCAACTTATTAGATAATGCACTGTTTTACAGCGTGCCTAATACCGCTATTAATATTACGATTAATGATGATACTCAGGATGTGGTATTCACTATTACCAACCCATCCTCTATTAATTACTCACAGCAGGAAGTCGATAAACTGGTGCAGCCGTTATTTCAACATGACGATTCACGCTCTAATAACGATCGCTATGGTTTAGGGTTATCTATCGTTGATAACATCTGCAAAATCAACGATTACGAGTTATCAATAAACCAGTTAGAGAATGGGGATTTTCAAGTGTTAGTAAGAATTCCGAAAAAGAATTGAAGCGAAGAAAGCTAACCAATGAGCTGAAAATAACAACAACTAGGATTCTTTATTGCTGCCTTATTAAAGGTAATCCACTTATAAATCAGAGTTTTAAAACTATTTATTCACACCAAGGATAACACTCGACTTCTTAAGCTTTAATTATGTTCTAGCTCGAAAGGCGAGCACGGTGTGCCTTGGTGATACTTGAGTTGCCAGCAAGTACCGGTAAATACCCAAATTGATGAACGTTTTGCAAAGTGATTAACTTCTCCATACTCGTCAATAACTGCCGATTTATATAGCAGCAACTTGGTTGCAGTTGCTAGCTCTACACACTCAAAATCTTGAGAGTGTACTTTAGAATTTGATGGAGATTCCGACTGCATAATGTCGACAATGGATGAGAAATCATAAGTACAACCAGATTTACCCACTTCAATAAAACTATGATGCAGCAAGCGATTAATTTCGGATAAGTTTTGTCTTACTTCATAATGATGAAGTGCAATTTCTTGCTCAATTAGAATGTCCATTATTTCCTCTGCGTTTATATATAAACATGATTACTATCATGTCAAAACAAAATCATAAAACACCAATATCATAATCGATATATTCTTTAAACATTTGTACATACGTATTTCTAAACAGCGTAAATAATCGTTCATATTAATAAAAAGTTAACAATTGGATTTACAGAAAAATAAGGATAATGCTCGACTTCTTTTTGGTATCACCCTTCATGATATTTTCAATATTTACTTATATAAGGTGGCTTGGGTTTGTCTAACCCTTCGAATAGGTGTCGGCTGCGCGACATATATCCTTATTTGTCATAAAACAAATTACTGCTCCGTAACATCCATAGACTTAGGTGTCGGTATAACACCAATAAATCGCGCTAAACTCAACAATGTCATGAACAAACCTATCATTGCTTGCCCAATAACTAGTGAGTAAGCTAAAACCCCTAACGGTGTCACGTTGTAAAACCCGAAGCTAGTCATTACAACAAAACTCGTATAAACCGCTCCTAAAACACTTTCGTGAGATCCATCAACTGCGAATGAGAAGATGTTTTGAAAGAAAATATATTGCGCTGCAAACCAGAAAATAATCTCGAAATAGTTCTGCATTAACAAAATCACAATTCGTCTATAACCATGCAATTTGTATTCTTTACCAGCCTTGATCGCTCGATATTCATCAAACAAAAGTACATTTGTTTGATAAATCACAACCTCATAAACCCGTAATAATGCATAAGAAGCTATAGCAAAGCCGATATATTGATTATTGATGTATAAGACAGCAGGCACAGACATGATAGATAAAAACACATGACTTAAAGCCCATATTTCAGAAAAACGACCAGTTCTAGCTTTAGGGCATAGCCTTCTGACCAAGTTGAAAAAAGAAATTTTGCCAAGCATTTTGAATACAAATGCCCAAAAATCAACAATAAACGAATCTGACTTTTCCATAAATCACTCTTGTTTTATAACGTCACAATAACGGCATTTACTAGCCAAAACTGATTGAAACGCATGGATCACTACGTTTCTATAAAAGTTGCGCTACGAGTAAATGTCACGTTCATTATTCTGTTATATTTCCTTACACCAAACGTTCCTTACGCCAACACTAGTAAAGCCAAAAGACTTGCAATTACGACTGCTAGTGCTGTTTAATTCCACATCCGTTAGGACAACTTCAATACCGTTATCGAAAGCATCCTTTATGCGCGCATCAAGCAATGCTTTTTGGCAACCTCGGCCTCGAAACTCTTCTTGTGTATATGCGTTAGCTAAAATTACATGCTTACTTTCAAAAAAGCTTGTAGCCCATGCGCAAGGCATGCCATTAACGAATGCTACATAGCTACGAAATTTATCAGTACAATATAGCGAACGCTTTTTTAACCAAATGTCGTCTGAACAACTTACCCCAGACGTTTTTAACAGAGAGAGAAAATCGTCAACTTTACTATGTCCCCATACTTCTACATTAATAGCATTTGATGAGTCATTAGAGGCCAGCAAATTCTCTTGTGTTAGTTGAAGAAATTCATGTTCAAACACATTAGTAAATTCGTGGCTTGATAGCCATGAATTGAGTTCGGGTGTAATAGCTTTTGGTTCAACACTGATTTCTAGTGGCAAATTAATGTCGAATAGCTCAAGGCTATTATCCAATGATTCTAAATTGCAGATATCTCGAACAATTATTTGATTGTCGTATCTACGCGTTTTGTCTACATAAGTAGCGTAAGAAGTTAAATCTGTAACGGAAAGCTCACTTGGTGTATCAGTAGACAGAGCCCGCTCGTTATTGAAGATAAAGTAAGAGTTGTATACTTCCTGTACTCTTTTGTCCTGCATTCATCTCTCGTCTTTTAATGAAATCTAACACCGCACTAAGCAGAAAAATTGTAGGCTAACGTATTGAACAAAAGCCAAGCGTTTTCTGTCCGTTCTTAAGCACCTTGTTACATGCCATAGTCTCGTTCTACTCTTGAAATACGAACCTTAAATGACTCATACCATAACTTACGACCAGTTTTTTGAGCTGCTTGATGCTCAGTATTAGCTTTCCAATTTTTAATAGATTCCAAATCAGCCCAGTAAGAAACTGTAATACCTACATCTTCTCTTGCTGATTCTGAACCTAAATACCCTGCTTGCTGTTCAGCAAGCTCTATCATCCTATTTGCAGTTTCTCCATAATCATTATCGTCCGCAGTACGGACTGAAGTAAAAATAACAGCATAATATGGTGGTTTTGGGGTATTAGCTAAAAGAGTCATCAAAAATCCTTGGTATATAACGCCGCATTATGTTGTAAGTTATGTTGCCATCATTTCTATGTTTAACTGTCCTGCCAAACCTGCCTCTCGATGAACGCTTAGAGCCTTAAGCTCTTCCGATGACGTAATTTCAATGAAATCTTGTCGAGATGGATCTCTAACGATTACAAATATATTTAACCAGAATCAGATGAATGCTTCAGTCTGACAATCTGATTGGATACGTTGATTAAGAACTTCCATTTTTCCTACTTAAACAGAACGCCGCAATAAAGGGCAAAAAGTAGTTGGCTGAAATTGTGAGACACTAACAAAGCCAGGCGTTTTCTGTCCGATTTTAATTGCCTTATTGGACGTAGCCTCTGCTCGTAGAGTGAAAACCCGCAACCTCAACTACGGTAAATACACATTTCCAAAAGGAATATTTACCATGAATAAAGCACAGTATCATCGTTCATTTTATATTTATGAACAACACCTTACCCATCCCACATTGCAAGGTAAACGTCGCTCTACGATTGATGTTTATAGCCGTGAACTACGTCGCATTACACATCAACAGGATAAATCGCCAGACAATTTAACTACCGAAAGGATTTCGTCGGGTACGTAATTATGATTTGTTGTGGGTCATGAAAAGAAGCAGCTTCAAGCTATCCAATTTATGTTCATGTATTCCGAGCAACTGGCGTGGCCCACACCGAATAAAACAGTACGTATAAAAGCCCAACCCTTTTGCCCCTGCTGCCAACATGTCATGCTATTAACGAGGATATTTCGACCTTGATAACCGACGTTCAATCATAAGGATAATGATATTGACGTTTGAGCTTTGAAGAAGATTTTATTGTAAATCAGAGTGTCACATAAGAAGGATTTAATGTCTTTTTAGCAATATGTATACATTTAAGGTCATGTTAGCATCGTTTTTTTTACAAAAATCGAATGACTAATGAAAAAAATAACCATCGCAGATTTAAATAACTGGAAAAAATTAGGCGAAAAATTTGCATCAATAACTGCTTATGATGCGAGTTTTGCTAAAATATTTGAAGAGCAAGGCCTACCTGTCATCGTTGTCGGAGATTCACTTGGTTCAGTAATACAAGGTAAACCAACAACTTTGGATGTGAGTATTGATGAATTGGTATATCACACAAAATGTGTTAGAGCAGGAAGCCCAAATACTTTTATTATTTCAGACCTTCCTTTCATGAGTTACCACACCCCTGATGCAGCATGTGAATCAGCAGCTAAGTTAATGAAAGCTGGTGCAAATATGGTAAAGATTGAAGGCGGTAGTTGGTTAACCGGTACTGTTAAAATGCTAACTGAACGTGCAGTTCCAGTTTGTGCTCATTTAGGATTAATGCCACAAGCTGTAAATCTATATGGCGGATATAAAGTTCAAGGTAGAACAGAAGAACAAGCTACAGAAATGCTTGAAACTGCCAAAGAACTTCAGCGCGCAGGAGCTCAGACACTGGTCCTTGAATGTATTCCTGCGAAATTAGCACAACAAATAACATTAGAATTAGACATTCCAGTTATAGGGATTGGTGCAGGTAATGATACCGATGGTCAAGTTTTAGTTATGCACGATATTTTAGGTGTATCAGCCAATTATATTCCAAGATTCTCTAGGAATTTCCTCGCTGAAACCGGGTCGATTGAAGCCGCTGTGACTAAGTATATAGATGAAGTCAAACAACAAACCTTCCCAGAGGAAAAACACAGCTTTTAATGTCAATAAAAGAAAACCGATTAACTGGATCGGTTTATGGTTTAAACGTTAATAAATTTGTATAACTATTTTGTGGATTGCTTGTTGCGTGGTAATGAAAAGAAGCAGCTTCAAGCTATCCAATTTATGTTCATGTTATCTGGGCAACTGACGTTGCCCCCACCGAATAAAACGGTACGTATAAAAGCCCAACCCTTTTGCCCCTGCTGCCAACATGTGATGCAATTAACGGGGATATTTCGACCCAGATAACCGACGTTCAATAATAAAGATAATGGCTTTAACGCTTTAGAAATAAAGAGGATTTTATTATAAATCAGAGTATTAAACTTATTAAACATTTAATTTATATTACGTTTTGTTATTGAGGGCGTCACATTTTGATCAAATGAATAAACAGAATCAAGTACCTGCTTAATATATTCAGATTCAGAACTAACTTTTCCATTATAGATTTCCGTTGTAGAATACTCATCTGTAACAAACACTGAGCGTCCGTAAGTCACTATTAACAAATATCCATTACTTAATTCTTTTACTTGGTGAGAAGCTGTAAATACATCATCTCCTCCACGCACTCTTGAGTACATTAACTTTTTACCATAAGCATTTCTAGATTCTTGAGACCATTCTGATGATGGTAACGAACCAAAATATCCTGCATAGCCTAATGTCCAACAACCTTCTTTGTTTCCAACTGTAGTTAATAGATCCCCTTCAATAAATGTTCGTTGCGAATTTGACTTGCGTCCATTCTCAGCTTTTTCGCCATAGCCTGTTAGTTTACGGAATGAACAATTACCATATGATTGATCAATCCAACTATTAGGACGTGCAACAAAAACAGTCATCGAATCACCCACTCTTCCTCTGTCGAAAGCAGAAAGAATATACCCAGTTCCTGCTTCACCAAAATATTCTTTAGTTGTCACAACCCACTTTCTATCAGGTATGTTGTATTTATTACCAAATATAGATAGCTCTTCTATTTCTGAATGAATTTCGACATTATTATAATCATTTTTCAGCATTTCCTCGGTCTTAGCCGTTATTTCTGGAGTCGTTTTACAACCCCAAAGTAGCATTAAGCACAGACTCAAAATTAACTTTTTCATAAATCTCCCCAAAATATATGCCCTCATTGTTTGTTACATTTATTTCGTATTGTGTAGAAGCTACTTCAGAGTGCGAATGTTGCAATCACGGGCGCTTACAAGACCAGCCCAAATTGCTTTAATCCTCTGTATTCCTAACACTTTGAAAGATGCTGCATTGGCAAAACCTCCACGCTTATTGTCTTGTTATAGGAAATTACTCAGAGATAATCGACAGAGCTAAAACCTGAAACATATCCGTAGATCCTATATCCATTTTCAGTAAGAGAGCCTGGTACTTGGACTTTTTAGATCATTCAGAACTAGTGAGCGTTGGGGCTTACCATCCACTTTGATTTCAACTTACTCAATACCTCACTAATTGTCGTCTGCAAAATGATAATACCAGTCAGCGTCCCAAATTTACTGATAGCCAGTTGTGAGAGTTTTGACTTTCCACTAAGTACTAGCTGAGCCTAAATAATACATTGCCTTTCGAAGTTCTCGCCAAACGCTCTATTAATACTCTAAACAACCTACATTTTACTAAAAAAAGTACTAATTTTCATAACATTAGTCGCAAAAAAACACATTCAATCGATAATTTTACTTAGCTAAAAGTAAGAACAGTATTTTGATCGTTGGATAAATAATTAAATTATTTCATTACTTGAAATCAAAGCTTCTCGCCTAAATAAAAAGAGGAATTATTGATGTACAGAAGTACTAAAGAAAGGAAATGGAGACAAACGGCTTTCATCTCCATATTTAGGGATTATTGTGGCTTGTGGTTCTTAGCTAAAAACGTATCCAGTTTGTTAGCAAAGTTTTGACGATCCGCTTGGCTTAATGGTGCTGGGCCGCCCGTTTGTACGCCACTACTGCGCATGGTTTCCATGAAATCACGCATTTGTAAACGCTGCTTAATGTTGTCTTTAGTATACATTTCACCACGAGGGTTTAATGCATGTGCGCCTTTGGTGATCAGTTCGTCCGCCAATGGGATATCAGCGGTGATCACCAAGTCCCCTGCTTCGGCTTGTTGCACAATATAATTATCAGCAACATCAAAGCCTTGCTCTACTTGAATCGAGCGTAAAAACGGTGAAGGTGGCGTACGGATGTATTGGTTAGCCACCAGCGTTACGTTCACTTTTGCGCGATCAGCAGCGCGAAATAGAATCTCTTTTACGACGTTTGGACATGCATCAGCATCTACCCAAATTTTCATAGATAATCCTTTCATTCTTTCTCTACGTGCCATAAAACACGTAAGCTTTATTTGTAAAAAAGCCGCCCTATCTAAAGGCGGCTTTCAATTAACTTTTTGGCTTAGTCTGTTTTATTAAGTAAAAACTTAACCAATAAGACCTTTCTTCGCGATGTACTCATCGTAAGTACCGTGGAAGTCTTCTACGCCGTCTTTAGTGATCTCAAGAATACGTGTTGCAACGGATGTTACAAACTGGCGATCGTGAGATACGAACATTAATGTACCTTTGAAGTTCTCTAACGCAAGGTTAAGTGCTTCAATAGATTCCATGTCCATGTGGTTTGTTGGTTCATCCATAAGTAAGATGTTAGGACGTTGCATGATTAACTTACCAAACAACATACGACCTTGCTCACCACCAGAAATCACTTTAACTGATTTCTTAATGTCGTTTTGTGAGAACAGCATACGGCCTAGGATACCACGAACAGTTTGCTCGTCATCGCCTGGCTTTTTCCACTGACTCATCCACTCAAGCAATGTAATATCTTCTTCGAAATCAGCGCTGTGGTCCTGTGCGTAAAAACCAATGTTATTGTTTTCAGACCACTTAATCATACCCGACATCGGTTCCATTGCACCTGCAAGGGTGTTTAGGAATGTTGATTTACCGATACCGTTCTCACCGATAATCGCGATGCGCTCACCTACTTCAACAAGTAAGCTCACACCGTTAATTAAGATGTTTTCACCGTAACCTTGCTTCAAACCTTCCACTTCTAATGCGTTTCGGAACAGTTCTTTTTCCTGATCGAAACGAATGAATGGTGTTTGGCGGCTAGATGCTTTCACTTCTGTTAATTGGATTTTATCCAATTGCTTTTGACGAGACGTTGCTTGCTTCGCTTTAGATGCGTTAGCAGAAAAGCGGCTTACGAACGTTTGTAGTTCAGCTATTTGTGCTTTCTTCTTCGCATTATCGGCATGTAACTGCTCACGAGCTTGCTCAGCAGCCATCATGTATTCGTCGTAGTTACCTGGGAATAGACGAAGCTCACCGTAATCTAAGTCAGCCATGTGTGTACATACGCTGTTTAGGAAGTGACGGTCGTGCGAGATGATGATCATAGTACAATTACGCGCTAATAGGATCTGCTCAAGCCATGCAATTGTGTGAATGTCCAAGTTGTTCGTCGGTTCGTCAAGCAGCATGATGTCAGGATCGGCGAACAGTACCTGTGCAAGAAGCACACGCACTTTAAGACCCGGAGCAACGGCACTCATTAGACCGAAGTGCTGATCTTCTGGGATACCAAGACCAAGTAGTAATTCACCTGCACGCGCTTCTGCTGAGTAGCCGTCCATTTCTGCAAATTCTACTTCTAAATCCGCAACACGCATACCATCTTCTTCTGACATTTCAGCCATTGAATAGATGCGATCGCGCTCTTCTTTAATCGTCCATAGCTCTTTGTGACCCATGATCACAGTGTCTACTACGCTGTAGTTTTCGAATGCAAATTGATCCTGACCTAATTTAGCCATACGCTCATTAGGATCAAGTGAAACAGTACCTGCAGACTGCTCTAGCTCGCCACCCAAGATTTTCATGAATGTCGATTTACCACAACCATTCGCGCCGATTAGGCCGTAACGGTTGCCGCCACCAAATTTTACTGAGATGTTTTCAAACAATGGCTTATCGCCAAACTGCATTGTGATATTAGCTGTTGAAATCAATGTACTGTTCCAAAATTTATGAATATATCAAGCATTAAAAAAGCCGCCTACTACAAGCGACTTTTCTCTAAATTGGCGCGGAGTATAACAGATTTAGTGACTTACATCACCTTTAAATTAACAACAAAATTGTAACTAGTAATATTGCTCATGACTGCCCTTTTTTCTTATTTCATAGTTACCTTATTTTAATTAAGTATTTATTTACATTGCGTTAATAAGATTTGAAAAAAGAATAATGAAATATGAAGTTATGTTTTTGTGTGATGATTATGTTTATTCAAGGAGTATAGTAATTTTCAAACATTAGGTTAATAAATAGAGAGTTATTATGAATATCCATTCTTTCGGTAACTGGCTACCAAAAAGCAAAGCACATGTTAATGCTTGGATCCAACACTTAAAAGCACACACTGAGCAACATCCAGCAGAGCTTGTTCAACCTATCCAAGAATTTAAAGATTTGGTCGATAATGATGAAAGCCTAAAAGAACTCGCTGAACGTATGTTTAGCTATGCGGGTAATCAAAAAGAATTAACGCCGCTAGGTACACCAGAAGTCATGAGTTTTGATGAATTTCTTGTGCTACTAAACGCAATTATGACGCAAGCGCCTGAATGTACTGAATATACCGACCCTAAAACTGGCGAACTCAATCCTTGTGGTTTAATTGGTTTTCCTATTAATGCGTTATTAGACTGGCCGATGGCAACTCCTGCTGGCTACACATTCTTCTCAAATGCATTAGTGAATCAGCAAATTAAAAAAATATTAACTTACTGGTCTTCTTTCCTTTCAAGCTCTGACTCTCGTTACGTATTAGTAAACGATGATCTTAATCGTACACCGAAGGTGTTAGGTTGGTTAAATCCAACAGCTAAACGTGAAATGGTCGGTGTCGCTTGCCAAGCTACTTCTGATCCAGCACTTAAAGCATTACCGTTTGAGCACTTTTTCCAATGTGATCCTGATGATAAGTATTATGGCTTTAAATCATGGGATGACTTTTTCACTCGTGAGTTCGTAAAAGGTGTTCGTCCAATTGCTGAAGGTGATGACATTATTGCTAATGCATGTGAATCAGCACCGTTGCAAGTGGCAGAAAACGTAGCTGAAACATCTGAGTTCTGGCTAAAAGGTCAACCTTATTCACTACAGAATATGATGGATTTTGATCCACTCGCGAAACAATTCGTGGGCGGTACAATTTATCAAGCATTCTTAAGTGCATTAAGTTATCACCGTTGGAATAGCCCTGTTTCTGGAACAGTGAAAAAAGCCTTCATTGTTAACGGCTCATATTACTTAGGTAATAAATACCAAGGCTTTGGTAATCCAGAAGGAGCTGACGACAGCGCGCCGAATAACTCTCAGCCTTTCTTAACCGCAGTTGCAACTCGTGCAGTGATCTTTATTGAATCAGACAATCCAAAGATTGGTTTAATGTGCTTTATTGCAGTAGGTATGGCAGAAGTGTCATCTTGTGAAATTACTGTAAAAGAAGGTCAACACTTAAATAAAGGTGATGAATTAGGTATGTTCCACTTCGGTGGTTCAACACATTGTCTTGTCTTTGGACCGGATGTGAAGTTAGCGTTTGACTTCCACAATACAACACCAGGTTTAGATGCAACCAATATTCCTGTTTGTTCACGTATTGCAACTGTATTATCCGATAAATAATACCAAGACTTAAATTAGCTGATCACTAAATACAACAACGCCTTATTACAATGTCACTTTGTAATAAGGCGTTTTTTATTGTTCAAATAGCAGTATGTTAATAACTACTTAGCTAACAAGATTAACGACGGTTACGACCACCGCCACGGCTATTACTACGACCGCGAGAAGCACGTTCTTTGTAAGCTGAAGCCGCTTTTGCTTGTGATGCTAGAATTGATTCAACGGTTAGTTCCATTGGCTCTTTTGGTACAATGCCATCAGCAAAGGTACGCATACGTGGTGGAATTTCTAATTCAGCGGCTGTTGCACGTGGCATACGCTTAAAACGTGATAGGTAGAAAGCTTCTAATTTCTCTCTCGCCCACTCTGTTTTCTTCAAGTATTTCACACTACTCGCAATAGACGGTTTAGTATTGAAACAGTTAAAACGCATTGCCGTGTCTAAAATTTCCCAACCGTAGTGATCGACTAATTCGGTTAGCATTTTTTCAAGGCTCAAGCCATGAAGCGGATTATTTTGTAAAAGTCGCTGCTCTAGCGTTAATTCTTTTTCTTTTTTTGCTGGTTGAGCAGGTTGCTGTTGTTCTTGCATTACCATTCCTAACAGATATTGGCGAATTCTCGTTTTATTATACTTCCAATCATCCTTGCGCAGTAATAAAAGTACATGTTTTATTTTTTGCGATTAAGAAGTATCCACATTGAGAATACCAACAGCATAAGATACCCTCCACCTATAAAATTTCGTATCGCATACATATTTAAAATAAATCTTGGAGTCAACAATGAGCATGGATATTTGGCTAACCTTTTTATGCGCATCTATTTTGTTATCTCTTATCCCAGGAGCAGGGGCAATTTCTACGATGTCGAACACCATCAGGCATGGCTTTAAGTCGACGTTAATCAACAACCTTGGCTTACAAACAGGCAACCTTATCAATATTATTATTGTTGGTGCCGGGCTTGGAGCACTGCTTGCGAAATCTGAAACCGCATTCAGTGTTATAAAATGGATTGGGGTTATTTACCTTATCTATCTTGGCTATCAGAAGTTTCGTGAAGCAGGAGAAATAAGCCTTAATCAAGGCAACAATGTCAGTACTTCTTATATGAAACTTTTTAGTAAAGCTATTATTGTTAATATTACCAATCCAAAAAGTATTATGTTCTTGGTAGCCTTACTTCCTCAATTTCTAACAGCAAGTGGCTCCCATTGGTATCAACTCGCGGTATTAGGAACAACAATGATCGTGGTAGATTTATTAATAATGATTGGTTATTCATTATTGGCAACACGTTTAATGCGAATAGTAAAAGATGCCCGTCATATGAAACTGCAAAATCAAATTTTTGGAAGCTTGTTTATTGGTGCAGGTGCATTATTAGGCTTAAGTAGCCATTAGTACTCTTAGATTAAAAGCGAGCTTTAAGCTTGCTTTTAATTCGCTGATATCTTCTATAAATCAATTAATAAAGCCTTCCTTTAAAGAAAAAACAGTTTTTGGAACTATTGTTTAATTATTATCCCTCAGCTTTGAATCAATATCATATATTAAATATATAGTTATTCTTGTCGCTATAAAAGCAATTCTTCCTGCTATATTTTTATCGCTTGACCCAACTATTAAATTAGACTCTTTCATTTATTGGGCACTCTCGCCGATAAGGATATTACATGCCTGCATTAGATGTGCTTTATCAAGAACAGCCAAAACAAATTTCTGCATTTTTATATAGAAGTACTTTTGGTACAGTTTCTGAAGATATAACTTTTATTGAACAAGCTGGCGTTTCACGTTGGTTTGAAGATCAATATGAATTATCACCAAGCCTTCATCTACCAATTGTTCAAAGGGTAACTAAACAACTTAATCTAAAAAAAACCAATTCACAAGTTCGTATTGGTACCTGGCTTCAACACGCTATTACTGCACCAGATCAACTTCGCCAACGCATGGCTTACGCGTTAAGCCAGCATTTTGTGGTTTCTTCCGTCGGGGTTGGTGGCCGCCATGAGGATCTTTCAGCCTATTACGATCTATTAGTCACTCACGCCTTAGGTAACTATCGTGATCTGCTTAAAGCTGTGACGTTAAACCCAATTATGGGGAGGTATTTAACGTTACGAGGAAGTCGTAAGGAGAACCTTGAAGATAACACCTTCCCTGATGAGAATTATGCGCGTGAAGTCATGCAGCTCTTTACTATTGGTTTGTGGGAAATCACCGATAAAGGGAAACCCAAACTCGATGACACGGGCAACCCCATTGCAACCTACAATCAAGATGATGTTGAAAATATGGCACGTGCACTAACGGGGTGGAATGGTGGTGACTTATATCAACCCATGCAAGCACAAGAACAGTTTCATGATACAGATGAAAAATACATACTTGGACATTCATTGTCTTCGGGGCAAACTGCAGAGCAAGATTTAGATAGTGTTGTTGATATACTCTTCCATCACAAAAACACACCAGCTTTTTTTGCTATCGCGATGATTAAACGCTTTGTGATGAGTAACCCTCGTTCAGGTTATATAAAGCGCGTTTCCAATGCCTTTAAAGATAACGGTCATGGTGTTCGCGGTGATTTAAAAGCTACCTTATATGCAGTATTAACTGATCCAGATGTGACCAAACAACTCGGTGATACTGGCAACCAAGGAAAACGATCACGTAAATATCATTTTGGTTTAATCACAGAACCTCTTATTGTAGCGACCAATCTAGCAAGAGCATTGAAGATGAAACCTGCCGGTGATTATTGGAATAATTGGATCCATGCATTAGATGATTTTGGCCAAGCACCATTATCCGCTGATACTGTTTTTAATTTTTACATGCCTGATGATGCTCCTCGCGGCCTTATTGAAGATCATGATTTAACTTCGCCAGAAGCAAGCTTGCTTACAACTCATCAAATGCGGATGATCCATAATCAAGTCTACACCATGATCAAAAGCTACCGTTCAAATAAGCCTAATCGTTGGACTTATGATGCTGTTAAGTTAATGGAATTACACACGTCGCCAGAGGCTTATGTGGAATACGTAGATAAAGAGCTAATGGGCGGTATTATGTCGTCAACGGTACGCCAAAGAATTCTGACTATTTTTAATTCAATCGGGGTTGAAGATGGTCTTCGTCGAGTTGAGTCTACCTTGTACGCAGCATTCACTGCGCCAGAGTTTTTCACTCAGGAGGCTTTAAAATGAAAATAACTCGCCGTCAATTTATTCAATCCTCAGCCGCATTATCAGCGACATCAACAATGAGCCTCTCTGGAATCACACAGGCAAAAACTCAGCCCCACGATGATTATAAAGCCCTCGTAGTTATCTTTTTATCAGGTGGAAATGATGCTTTTAATATGGTTGTGCCAGCTGACGGATCTGAATACGAACAATACATCTCAATGAGGCCGAAACTAGGACTAAAAGCAAGTGAGATGTTGCCACTTAACATTAAAACGGACAATCATACTCCGCTTGCTATTCACTCTTCATTAGCAGAGCTTGTTCCGCTTTTTGATCAAAACCAAGCAACAGTTATCGTCAATAGTGGGCAATTATTAATGCCAACAAGCCGCTCTTCAATCAAATCTGGAGAGGCGCAGTTACCTTCATTTCTTATGGCGCATAATTTCCAGAGAATGATGTGGCAAACTGGTGCGGCAAATAGTCAAAACCCATTAGGCTGGGCCGGACGTTTATTTGATATACTCGCTACCAAAACTGAAATATCCCCCCTCTTCGCAATAGATAAGCCGCAGCGTTTAACAACCGCGAAAGTCCAACAGCAAACCGTTATAAGTCGTAAAGGTGTTGGGGATTATAGTGGCTGGCGTGATGATATTAATGTGGATAGTTATTTCGAACACTTCAATCAAGACTATACAAATATATTTTCACAGCATTTCGCAAACACAATGAAATCAAGTGTCAGTGAAAATGAGACACTAAAAGCTATCTTGAATAATCATCCAGAACCATCAAGTTACCCAGATACCAAATTAGGTGAAAGACTAAAAATGGTTAGCCGCTTAATTGATGCTCGTTCAGACTTTAGCCATCAACGACAAGTATTTTTCGTTAGTCTAGGCGGTTTTGATACCCATTCAAATCAAAAAGAGACTCATAAAGCTCTATTTACTGAACTAAGCCAAGCAATGGCAGCATTTCAAACCGACATTAATAATAAAAACTTAGCACCACAGATAACCACTATGACAATGTCTGATTTTGGTCGTCGAATTTCAGCCAATAGCTCTGGTACAGATCATGGCTGGGGCGGACACCAACTTATATTTGGTGGTGCCATAAAAGGAATGCAGGCATATGGGAAATGGCCAGATCTGAGTCCAGGTAGTGAAAGAGACTTCAATAATGGACGTATGATCCCTGAAATCGCCGCCGATCAGGTTAACGCATCGGTTTGTCGTTGGATGGGACTCAATGATAATCAGCTTTTATCATTATTCCCAAATCTGGCTAATTTTGAATCACCGGTTATTGATTTCATATAACTTCCTCGCCCAAGTTCAATGAGTTTGGGCGTTTTCTTCATCTTTTATAAATACTAATTTAACTAAAAAACATGTAATACATGTTGTTTTAAATAGCGCCGCACTGCCATTTATTGCCAACAAAGTGCTAAGGTGTTTTTAAAATAAAGTGAGTAGTAAGGTAAAATAAAGCTGCATTTATGGCTTTTACATAACCCTAAATACAGCTTTTAATTTAAAGTACAAAACTAGTTGTTATTCCCAATCAAGAATAACCTTACCTGACTGACCAGAGCGCATTACATCAAAGCCCTGTTGGAAATCATCAATCTTGTAATGGTGAGTAATGATTGGTAATAGATCTAAACCTGATTGGATCAAGGTTGCCATCTTGTACCATGTTTCAAACATTTCACGGCCATAGATACCTTTGATGATCAAACCTTTGAAGATCACTTGATTCCAGTCAATTGCCATATCTGATGGTGGAATACCTAGCAGGGCAATTTTACCGCCGTGGTTCATGCTTGATAACATGCTGTTAAATGCCGCAGGGTTACCCGACATTTCCATGCCCACGTCAAAGCCTTCTTTCATGCCAAGCTCTGCCATCACATCGGTCAAGCTTTCTTTAGCTACGTTAACCGCACGTGTCACGCCCATTTCACGTGCAAGATCTAAACGGTATTCGTTCACATCCGTGATCACTACGTGACGCGCACCTACGTGTTTTGCTACAGCCGCAGCCATAATACCGATTGGGCCTGCACCTGTGATCAGCACATCTTCACCCACTAAGTCGAACGACAGTGCTGTGTGAACAGCATTACCGAATGGGTCGAAAATAGACGCAACATCATCTGAAATATCATCAGGAATTTTGAATGCGTTAAATGCAGGGATCACTAAGTATTCCGCAAATGCACCTTCACGGTTTACACCCACACCAATAGTGTTACGGCATAAGTGGGTACGGCCACCACGACAGTTTCGGCAGTGACCACATGTAATATGGCCTTCACCCGAAACGCGATCGCCAATAGCAAAGCCACGCACTTCCTGCCCCATCCCAACCACTTCACCTACATATTCATGACCAACAACCATAGGTACAGGGATCGTTTTTTGTGACCACTCATCCCAATTGTAGATATGAACGTCAGTACCACAAATTGCTGTTTTCTTGATGCGGATAAGCAGATCGTTATGACCAACCTCAGGCTTATCTACTTCAGTCATCCAGATGCCTTCTTCAGGCTTTAATTTAGAAAGAGCTTTGATTTTCATTATATTATTCGCTTATTTCTTTAGGATACAACATGCTTTTCAGCGTCCATCTACCACTGCATGTTATTGAACCTTTGCCTTACCATGCAGTAGTAGCAATATGTTTTCGTCACATTTAAAAACGTGATGCTTTAATTAGATAATGCCCATCTCTTTACCTACTTCGATAAAGGCATCAATCGCTTTATCTAGTTGTTCTGGTGTATGTGCTGCTGACATTTGTGTACGAATACGTGCTTTGCCTTTTGGTACAACAGGGAATGAGAAACCAACCACGTAAATGCCTTTTTCTAGGGCACGCTCGGCAAACTCTGCCGCAATTTTTGCATCACCTAACATGATAGGAATGATCGCGTGATCAGCCCCTGCCATCGTAAAGCCAGCTTCTGTCATGCGAGTACGGAAATGCGTCGAGTTACTCCATAAACGATCGCGAAGTTCGCCGCTTTCTGCTAATAGATCAATAACGCGATTTGAAGCAGAGACAATTGCTGGCGCGACTGAGTTAGAGAACAGGTATGGACGTGAACGTTGACGTAACCAGTCAATCACCTCTTTCTTACCTGCTGTATAACCGCCTGATGCACCACCCATCGCTTTACCTAATGTACCGGTAATAATGTCGATACGATCCATAACATTATGGTATTCATGCGTACCACGACCATTTGCGCCCATAAAGCCAACCGCGTGAGAGTCATCAACCATCACAAGTGCGCCGTATTGATCCGCTAAATCACAAATCGCAGGTAGGTTCGCTACGACACCGTCCATTGAGAACACGCCATCAGTTACGATTAATGTATTACGCGCACCAGCTTCTTTTGCTGCAATTAATTGTTGCTCTAATTCTGCCATATCATTGTTGGCATAACGGAAACGCATCGCTTTACATAAACGTACACCGTCAATGATTGACGCGTGGTTTAAAGCATCAGAAATAATCGCATCTTCTGCACCTAAAATCGTTTCAAATAAACCCGTATTTGCATCAAAGCATGAGGTATAAAGAATCGTATCTTCCATACCAAGGAAATCAGACAATTTACGCTCTAACTCTTTATGCGCATCTTGCGTACCACAAATAAAACGTACAGACGCCATACCAAAACCGTGCTCATCCATCCCCTCTTTAGCAGCTTTGATCAACTCAGGGTGGTTGGCTAAACCAAGGTAATTGTTGGCACAGAAATTTAAGACTTCTTGACCCGATTGGATATATACCGCTGCTTTTTGTGGTGATGTGATCACACGCTCAGATTTGTATAACCCTTCACTTTTTACATCTTCAATTTGTTTTTGGATTTGGGTATAGAATGCAGAAGTCATGATGTCCCTCACAGTATTATTATGGTTTATGTTAGTTAGCGAAAATTAGCTAACAACATTCTCGTCACATGATATAAACAACTATCATAGCGACTCTGTCCGAATAAAAATCGTAGCTATGCCTTGTTTTAAACTATTTGTATTCCTAAATAACAATTAATCCAATACAGATAACTACAAGATAATATTGCCATTCTAAATCATGCTAAAAACAACTATTATCCCCTGCGATGGAAAATGATTAATGAACTGTAGGCACAAATAAATGGATACACATAAGCTCATCGCACTAATGCCAGATTTAGCCACCTTCATCGTTATTGTAGATGAAGGCAGTTATACTGCGGCTTCACGCAAATTAGGTGTTACGCCATCCGCACTCAGTAAACAAATCGCACGGTTAGAAAAAGCCTTATCAGTAAAGTTATTAGAACGTACAACACGTAAATTAATGATCAGTGAATCGGGTAATCGTATTTACAAACAATGCACCCAGATGATTGATGCGGCTAAACAAGCAATTGAAATTTCAAGCTCTGAGCATACTGTGCCCTCAGGGACTGTCACAATTGCAGCACCAAAAGCCTTTATGAACATTCTTCTTCAACCTTTAGTTAAACCTTTCTTAACACAATATCCTGAAGTAAATTTAAAACTAAAAGCCTGTGATGGTGATATTGATATTATCGCTGAAGGTATTGATGTGGTATTTCGTTTAACAGAAAGACCCTCTGAAGGCTTAGTGCTAAAGAAAATTGGCAAAGTAAATCTGACTTTGTGCGCAAGCCCTAACTACATTGCCCAACGTGGGATACCAATACATCCGCGCGATTTGAAACACCACGATTGTTTATATCTCGCTGAAACTAACATCGATCACATATGGGATTTTGATAAGAATGGAGAACAAATAACCGTTGCTGTTTCTGGTCGATATGCCGTTAATCACTCTCAGATGCGATTAAAAGGCGTAAAAGATGATTTGGGCATTGGGATCTTTCCTGATTTTGTCATCAAACACGATCTTGTTGCAGGAAAGGTAATCCAAGTCTTACCGGATTGGACTATTCGAGGCAATTATCACGGAGACATTGCACTGCAATACGCGCAAAGTAAGTTTATGCCAGCAAGAATTCGTGCAGTCATTGACTATTTTACGGCTCATTTGACTCTTTAATGAAAATTAAAGTTGAGGAATTTGCTCAATATCTCCTTTTTAGCGCTAGAATCATTATTTTAATAACAATTCATCGATTATTTCTTTGTGATGGTTGATACTCTATTAACACTAAGTAATTATAAATAAAAGCATTTTTATACGATTAGACGTTAAAAAATGCACTAATACATCAAGGATAGAGCATATGAATGCTAAAATTATCGAAAACCACGATGAGTTGATGTACTGGATGAATTTAGTTGAAAAAGAGTATGGACACTCAATTTTGATTAATACTTCGATTCATTTTGTATCTGGTACATATGAAGATGGCACCACAGGCCACGCGATTGAAATCACGAATGATCAAGAAGAGCTTATTGCACGCTCTCCAGTTAGCCTAGAACTAATGAATTTTGCTAATAAAATGCAGTCTGTAGTTTCGAATCAAGGCGTACAGAGTTTAAAAGGCAATACGACTAGATTACATTAATAATAAATTCATATTACCTTTTCTAATGAATTATAAAGAGCCACTAACCCAGTGGCTTTTTTGTTAGATGTAAAGCAAGATTCAATCACCAATAAAAAGTGATTACGATCTTTAAATAAGAAAAGTACGTATTTAGCAATTTATAACGAGGTTTCTTTCCCACACAATGAGTAAGAATAACAACAAAAGGCTCAGTATCCTTTTAAAGCTTAACACCTACATTACGCCTTATAAGTGGCGTGTAGTTGCTGCCTTAGCTGCGCTTCTCACCACAGCAAGTCTAACACTTTCAATTGGTTACGGGGTTCGAATTTTGATTGATCAGGGTTTTGCCCAACAATCATTAACCGACCTTCGCCATGCCATTCAATTTATTATTGGCGTGACTATCTGTATCGCAATAGGCACATATTTCCGTTTTTATCTCGTCTCTTCCGTTGGTGAGAGAGTGAGTGCAGATATCCGTCTTGCCGTATTTAACCATGTGATCTCACTACACCCTAGTTACTTTGAAATCAACAGTAGTGGCGATATTATGTCGCGACTAACGACTGATACTACTTTATTGCAAAGTATTATTGGGTCCTCATTTTCAATGGCTATGCGCAGTGCACTATTATGTTTAGGCGCCATAATCATGTTGTTTGCGACCAACTTTAAACTGACATTTATCGTTCTTATTTCTGTTCCTTTTGTACTAATACCTATTTTATTTTTCGGACGACGTGTACGGGCATTATCAAGAAAAAGCCAAGATACTATGGCTGATATTGGCAGTTATGCGGGAGAAGCCATTGAGCATATTAAAACAGTACAAAGTTTTAGTGCTGAGCAGTATGAAAAGCAAGCTTTTGCAGATGAAGTAGAAAAAGCCTATGACGTGGGGCGACAACGAGTAAAACAACGCGCTATTTTAATAGCCGGTGTCATTGCCATCGTTTTTAGTGCAATTGCAGGTATGCTGTATGTCGGTGGCAGTGATGTGATAAAGGGTGAAATGTCAGCTGGTGATTTAGGGGCTTTCGTTTTTTATGCCATCATGGTTGCATCTTCAATGGCAAATATTTCAGAAGTGCTTGGTGAGTTACAAAGAGCATCTGGCGCGACTGAAAGACTCATAGAGATCCTTCAAGTAAAAAGTGATATTTGTACGCCACATGATCACGAATCAATTGACTCTTCTCACCCATCAGACATTCGTTTTAACAATGTGAGCTTTCACTACCCTTCTCGCTTAAATCATCCTGCTATCAATCAATTAAACTTAGTTGCTGAACAAGGTAAAGTTTTAGCTCTTGTAGGACCTTCAGGTGCCGGTAAAACAACGCTTTTTGAATTACTTCAACGCTTTTACGATCCACAACAAGGTCAAGTTTTAGTTGGTAATAAAGATATTCGCCAATTTGCTCCAAATGAACTTCGTCAACACATGGCACTCGTTCCTCAGCAACCTGCATTATTCAGTAATGATGTATTCCATAACATTCGTTACGGCACCCCAGATGCAACAGATGAAGAAGTGATTGAAGCGGCAAAAAAAGCCCATGCCCATGAGTTTATTGAAAAACTACCTAATGGTTATCATAGCTTCTTAGGCGAGCGAGGCGTGCGTTTATCTGGTGGCCAGAAACAAAGAATTGCGATTGCGCGAGCTATCCTTAAAAACCCTAAAATTCTTTTACTTGATGAAGCAACCAGTGCGCTAGATAGTGAGAGCGAACACTATGTACAGCAAGCACTTGAAGAACTAATGAAAGATCGTACTACATTAATCATTGCTCACCGACTATCAACGATACAGCACGCAGATAAAATCGCTGTATTAGAGGGTGGAGAACTTATTGATGAAGGCGATCATGAATCATTACTTAAAAGCTGCGAACTCTACAAGCGCTTAGTTCATCTTCAGTTCAAGCATTTAGAATAAGACTATCTCGATTAGTCAATATTCATTCGTAATAACTTAAATAGCCGACACTCCGTCGGCTGTTTTTTACATCAATTTGAGACACTTTTAGTTATTCATCTGTGCATTGGCTTCACTTTTAAAATATAAGCCAATCACTTCGTTAAAATCTATTTGATTATGAAACAGTAAGCTCTAAAGTATGGCTACAGCTTTGTAATGTGTATGGAATTTGTGATGGAAAAATATATTGGCCTAATGTCTGGCACTAGCATGGATGGCGTAGATGCCGTTCTGGTTGAAATGAATGATCACAATATTAAGCTATTAGGTAATCATGACTACCCTATGCCAAGTGATTTAAAACAAGCCCTATTGGATGTTTGTATCGGTCAAAGCACAAACCTTCAACAAATTGGCGAGCTTGATCATCGCTTGGGTCTGCTCTTTGCCGATGCCGTTAATGCCTTACTAGAAAAAACACAAACACCTGCCAGTGCAATTAAAGCCGTAGCCAGTCACGGTCAAACCGTTTTTCATGCTCCAGATTCACCCTATCCTTTTACGATGCAATTAGGTGACTCCAATATCATTGCCGCTAAAACAGGGATTACTACCGTGGCTGATTTTCGCCGTAAAGACATGGCATTTGGCGGTCAAGGCGCGCCATTAGTGCCTGCATTCCACCAGCAACTGTTTAGCGATAAAAACATTAATCGTGTCATTTTAAACATTGGCGGTATTTCCAATATAACCGTTCTGACACCGAATAAACCTGTGATAGGTTTTGATACCGGTGTAGGCAACATGTTAATGGATGCATGGATCAATCTGCATCTTCAACAAAGCTATGATAAAAATGCACAATGGGCATTATCAGGCACAGTGAATGTAGAGCTATTAGCTAACCTACTCAGCGAACCTTACTTATCATTACCTGCACCTAAAAGTACCGGACGAGAATTGTTTAACTTGCCTTGGTTAAAGCAACATTTAGCAGGTTTAAGCATTAAGCCTGAAGATGTACAAGCAACCTTAGCGGAATACACAGCAGTAACCATTGCCAACGATGTAAGACAAACAGCGCAAGATACGCCCGATAACATGCCTAATGAGTTATTAGTGTGTGGTGGCGGAGCCCATAACCCATTAATAATGCGTCGTTTAACACAGCTGCTAACTGATTGGACAGTGACGACCACCAATGAGCGTGGTGTCGATAGCGATAACATGGAAGCAATGGCATTTGCATGGCTTGGTTATCGTACACTCCATGGTTTATCAGGTAATTTACCCGAAGTGACTGGCGCATCGCAATTAACCACATTAGGTGCGATTTACCCTGCACAGTGATTTATGACGCTGACCTAAAATAACGAATAAACAATCTGTTATACTCATTGCCATCATTAAAAACCACTCTTTTCAGTGGTTTTTAATATGGCACACGCTCAATTGAAGACAGATCTAATATGAATACAATGAACAATAATGCGTTAGATTCCGATCATATTTGCGCAAAAGATTTGAACCAAATCGCCCTAATTTCATGTTCAACTCAATATGATGAACAAAGCGTCAATAACGTGGTTGATACTTTTATTGCCCAGGGCTACATGGTTACCACCAAATATTTAAACCAAGTGATTTCCGACATCGGTTATGTGAATACAGATCAAGAACGAGCAAATAACCTTATTGCCGCCTTACTGGATCCAACGATTGATGTCCTATGGTTCTTCCGTGGTGGTGGTGGCGCATTAAACCTCTTACCCTTTTTACACGCTTACAAAACACAGTTGCTGGAAATAAAACCAAAAATGATTGTTGGTTTTAGCGATGTTACAGCTATCCATAGTTTTATTAATAACGAATTAGGCTGGCAATCGGTACATGCTGTTAACGCTTCAACCAATCAAGCGACCAACGGCGGTAATGAGCAACCTATTCCTGATTTAAAAACCTTAATAAATGATGGTGTAAGCTACAACAACGTATTGCCTCTCAATGATTTAGCTAAGAGCGCATCTGTATCGGGTCAGCTTATTGGTGGTAATCACACATTAGTTTCAGCCACCTTTGGCACACATTACCAACCTGATTTTTCAAATAAAGTCTTATTGTTGGAAGATATTGGCGTCACTTACCGCCAGCTTGATCGCTATCTTCAGCAATTACTGTTCTTAAAAGACTTTGATGTTAATGCGATTGTGTTTGGACAGTACTACAACATGGATCCTAACGATCAAGACCGTCTAATGTATAAACATGTGCTTGAACAATTTGCTAAACAACTTGGCAAACCCGTGTATTACTTCCCTTTCATCGGTCACGGTAAATATAACCAACCGGTTATTTTTGGCCGCCAAGTCTCGTTACAACGTCACGAATTAAACGAGCATGGTATGCCATCTGATTACTGTAATTTGACGCAAAATTAAGACATAAAAAAAACGGTGAGAGGCTATCAACCTTTCACCGTTTTTTTCTAAGCGAGAGTGAATTACTTCGCTTGTGCCTTCAAGAATTTCTTCACTTTCTTCATTGCCATTTGGCGCTTAAGAGGTGATAGATAATCAATGAATAAAATACCTTTTAAGTGATCAATTTCATGCTGTAATGCGATAGCAAGGAAATCATCACGCTCAAGGTGAATATCATTACCATCACGATCAAGCGCTGTTAATTCGATTTTTTCAAAACGCTCTACATCTGCGTAGTAATCAGGAACAGATAAACAACCTTCTTGACCAACAACAGGATTTTCACCACGAACAATCTTAGGGTTTACGAATACCTGTGGCTCGTTGCGCTCTTCAGATAAGTCGATAACAATGATAGATTCTTTACGGCCAACTTGAGGTGCCGCTAAACCGATACCATTACCCGTTTCGTACATGGTGTGAAGCATGTCATCAATCAGCGTTTGAATGTGCTCAGCTTTTACGTCTACAACATCTTCTGCTTGAACGCGTAGCTTTGGATTTGGTTCGGTTAAAATTTCTAAAACTGCCATTTTCTCTCTACTTACTTAATGGTGTTAAATACCTTGCTGGGTCGTAACTTATCAGATAGGCGCTAACTCTCAAAGTGATAATTCATATCGTTACTTTATGATTAATAAATTACAGAAAATAGCGTGTAAAAAACAATCGTTTTTTTCAATTACACTGATAGGCAGAATTTATAGGTAGGATAATTTTTAAATGTTGGCAGCCCAGTTTTCACCATGTTCATTATCAAAAGCACGTTGTAAGCTTTTATAAAGCATGATTTTTTCAATCGGTTTAGAGACATAATCATCCATACCGACACTTAAACAACGTTTTTTTTCTTCCTCCATAACGTTTGCTGTTAAGGCTATGATGATAGGTCGAGACATTGACGGCATATCTCTAATTAATTCAGTTGCCTCTAACCCACCCATATTGGGCATTTGACAATCCATTAATATCACATCGGCAGTATTTTCTATCATATACTCAACCGCCTGTACCCCGTCATTAACAATAGTGATGTTTTTTAAACCAAATGCAGTTAAAAATGCCTTAATTAATTGTTGATTAACCATACTGTCTTCAACCACTAAAATCTTACGATCTTCATACATGCTAAGATTGGTGATTAAAGCATGATCTTCGCCATTTTCTTTTCTCTGAATATCCGATTGTTTTAGTGGTATATCAAACCAAAACTCTGTGCCATTACCAATGGTGCTTTCAACCTGTAATTTTGCTGACATTAATCGACATAAACTGTTAGATATGGATAAGCCAAGCCCTGTTCCACCAAATTGGCGAGAGATAGATCCATCAGCTTGTGTATAAGAGTCAAAGATAAACGCGAGTTTTTCTTCAGCAATACCAATCCCCGTATCTTTCACTTTAAAGCGCAGCCATTGAATATGTTTATCGTTATATTTTTTTAATTCTTCGCACTGCTGCTCAGGTGGGTCTCGCTTTTCAACCACTAATTTCACAGAGCCTGTATGGGTAAATTTAACCGCGTTACCAATAAGATTAATCAGAATTTGTCTTAACCGTCCTTCATCTGCGGTGTAGCTATCAGCCAGCCCCTCACCTATTTCTGTTGATAACTGTATTTTTTTTATCTTGGCTTGATGGATAAACGGGGTCGCACAACTATGTACAAACGGCTTTAAATTAAATGCCGTCATGTGTAATTCCACATTACCCGACTCTAATTTAGAATAATCCAATATTTCATTGATAATAACTAATAATGAATAAGCTGACTCTTTGATATAACCAATTTGGCGTTGTGATTCTTGATCTAAATTTCGTTCTTCTAAACATTGAACAAAGCCAAGGACTCCATTCATTGGCGTTCTAATTTCGTGGCTCATATTTGCCATAAATTCAGCTTTTATTTTTATCGCTTCGCTTAAATCGTTTGCCTGCTCTCGTAATTTTCTATTTAAGCCTTGTAGCTTACTTTCCGTGTTATAAATACACTCGTCGGCTTTTTTTAGCTCGCTGGCTAATAAGGACACTTCCCCTTCGGCATCTTCAACTTCTGTAATATTCACACCACCCGAACCAATTTTTGGAAGTTGACCAATCAAAAACGTTAGTGGTCTTGTCACTTTGCGGTACATGTAAACTAAAATGAAGATAATAAAAAACAAGAATGGGAGAATAAAAACAAAAAGCTGTATTAATATCGTCCGAATAATTTCAGCCGAACTGTAATAGATAACGTAATTAAAAATATTATCGCCATTAAATGATACCGGATAAGTAAGGGTATAGTTTCCCTCATAAATAGATAAACCCGGTGATTGTGCTAATGGTGTGTAACTGTTGCCATCATTCTTCTCATAAAAATGAATTAAATTTCCATCCAAGTCATACAGTGATAAAGAGAGTATTTTTTTATGGGTTTCCAATGAGCGATTTAATTCTATCGACGTTTCTGTATCTTTATAAATAGCAGCATCAATGATTAATGGTGAAAAGGTATTCATCATTACCTTGATGTCTTTGACGACCCGCTGGGTATTATTGTAATAACTAATATATAGCGCTGTTAACATAACACACAGTAGAACACTGCTCATTACCAGCGCTATTTTGCTGAATAAACTCGTTTTATGGTACAAATGATGCACATCAATATCATGTAAAATCTTGGCGTGTAATCGCTCATTCTTTCCATGTTTAAGACAATTATCATCCAATTTATTTTTCATCATTAACCCTCTAGATAATATTACTTCTCTATGGGTAGTCCTTTTGCTGACCAATCTAACCACGAACCATCATAATGAGCGACATTAAATCCAGCTTGTTTTAATAAGAAATAAGATAACGTTGAAGCAGTACCTTTATTACAGTACGTGATTGTTTTCTTGTTATTATCTAATTTATTTAAAATGTCAGACAATTCTGATTTAGGTTTTAAGATTTTTTGACCATCTTCATTAGTCGTAAAAAACTCACTCAGCTCGATATATTTAGCTTTAGGTATTCGACCATATTTATCAGTAACAGATTTTTTCCCTAAATATTCATCATACGTGCGGCTATCATAAAGCTCATAATTAGGGTTATGGACAGCGACTTTTGCTACAGTCGTACTTGCATAAATATTTGATTTCAAAACAGGAACAAAATCAGACTTAGGTAATGTGTTTACTGTTTGAGACATAACATTATGTTGTTGCCATGCATTGAGTCCGCCATTAAGTATCGCTACATTTTTCACGCCATATAGCTCTAATACCCAAAATAGGCGTGACGCCTGCATAAGCTCGCCTTGATCATAAACAACTATCATAGCGTCTTTTGTTACCCCTTTCTCACGTAAAAGAGGCGCAATAGTGACCTTATTTTTAACATAATAAACACCGTCTTTGATGACATAAGTATCATCCACAGGAAAACTGATTGCGGTAGGTATATGTCCTTTATCATAATCTTCTTTTGAACGGGTATCGAAAATCACAACGGGCTGTTTATCTGCAATCTGCGCTTTTAACCAATCAGGCTCTGCGACCATATCTTGCTGTGCAAAGGCATTACTACTCAATAACGCCCAAATTATAAACATAAAATATGCTACGAATTTCGAGAGATCTCGCCATTGAATCATTCTTCCCATCCTTATCACCCTGCAATACTGAATTTTATCAACACACAATCAAGTGACTTACCTAAAAACACAGCAATTAACCAGCCAATTTATTAAACATACAACTTATTGATTTATCAGGTAGTTAAGCCTTGTTAATTAAAACTGTTATTCCCAAAATGCATTTTGCAAAGCAAATTAGCGCTTCACGGCTGTTTTTTTTAGACATTGCCATTGCATAAAAATAATGTTTTATATCAATATGATATTTATCCATATATTCATTTCATTGCCTTTCATTAGTATAGGATGATTACCAATAGATATTTGTTTTATGCTGTTTTAGAATGCTGTTTTATCAAAAGTCTTTATGATGAATAAGAAGCCCGACCGTAAAACGGCGATGTTGAGTATAATCAGCCAAGTTAAGGAACAGTTTCCTCTTTATGATGAAAGTACGTTTGTCTGTGGTCCTGATAACAAATGCGTCGGTTGCCCTAAAAAACTGTTAGAGCTCGTTGATACTGATTTAACCTATTGGGTATCCGCTATTTCACGGGGTGAAACACCGCAATTTGACGAGATACGTCGATTTGGCAAACTTTGTAATAATGTCCGCCGTGCATTAGTGAGAAACAACATCATTATTAACTAGTTATTTTGTCTTCTCTACCTGACTACATACAGCCGATTGTTAAGCGTGGTACAATCCGCACGTATTTACGTTAGTTAATGCGCCGCATTAGCTATTTAATGATTTATTTTGAGATTCTACATGCCATTCTCTAAGCTTGGATTAAACGATTCCATCGTTAAAGCCGTAACCGAAATGGGTTACACCTCTCCTACTCCTATTCAAGAAAAAGCCATTCCTGTTGCACTAACCGGTAAAAACTTGATGGCAGCAGCACAAACAGGTACGGGTAAAACCGCCGGTTTTGTACTGCCTATTCTGCAAATGCTAGATGATGGCACCAAGGTTCGAGCAAAACGTATACGTGCACTCATTCTTGCACCCACACGTGAATTGGCCGTTCAAGTAGAAGACAATATTAAGCAATACAGTAAGCACTTAAATTTAACTTCAATGGCAATGTACGGTGGTGTTGATTACGAACCACAAAAACGTCGCTTAATTGAAGGTGTCGATATTCTTGTCGCCACCCCTGGTCGTCTATTAGATATGTACACTAAGCGTGCAATCCACTTTGATGCAATTGAAATTCTAGTACTTGATGAAGCCGACCGTATGTTAGATATGGGCTTTATTGAAGACATTAATAAGATTGTTGAGCGTTTACCCGTTGATCGTCAAAACATGCTGTTCTCTGCAACGCTTTCTGATCAAGTACGCTTTCTTGCAAAAACAGCGGTGCGCAACCCCATTGAAATCTCAGTTGCAAAAGATGCTTCTGCTGATCCAAAAATCGATCAATGGCTTGTTACTGTTGATAAAGACATGAAATCGGCTTTGCTGAGCCATTTGATCCAAGAACAAAAATGGGATCAAGCATTAATATTTATCGAAACTAAACATGGTGCAGCAAAACTGGTTACCCAGTTAGAAAAGCGTGGCATTTCCGCTGAGTCTTTCCACAGTGGTCGTAGCCAAGCTGTACGTTCTCAGTTACTGGAAGATTTCAAAAACGGTAAGTTGCAATACCTTATTGCAACAGGTGTCGCTTCGCGTGGTATCGACATTGAGCAACTGACTCGTGTTGTTAACTACGATCTACCGTTCCCACCAGAAGAATATGTACACCGCATTGGCCGTACGGGTCGTGCTGGTGCATCAGGTGAAGCGATTTCTTTTGTTTCACGCGATAACTTTAAAAATCTATGCATGATTGAAAGCCTACTTGGTCATTTGATCACGCGTAAAGAAATCGAAGGTTTTGTACCGAAAAAAGATGTACCGGTTTCAGTTTTAAACTATAAACCTAAGTTTAAAAAACCAATGACAACTCGTGACGGCGATAGCGAAAATTCTGAGCGTAAACCTCGTCGCGATACACGTACGAAAAACAATACGCCACGTGGTGAAAAAACAAAATCACCTAAGCCTAAACGCCGAAAACCAATTACTGATCGTGATACGGGTATTCCACGTAACCCACGAAATAAAGCGAAACCTGCGCAGTAAGTACAGCGTTAAACTTTAAACAAAAAATGGCGAGATGGACTGAATATACTTTCTATCAAAGTGTATTCAATACATCCCGCCATTTTTATATCTGTTGTGATATTACGCTTTTGCTGTATCTAACTCTGTTGCCGAATTTTGCTCTGGGCGCTTTAATATCGCGTAAGAAATACCCGTTACTAATGTACCTGCAATAATTGCAACAAGGTAAAGTAGTGGCGGTGTAATAGCGTTAGGGATCAACAGTACAAACAATCCACCATGAGGTGCCATTAGTTTTGCACCAAACAACATCGACAATGCGCCTGTTAATGCGCCACCTAGCATACAGCATGGAATCACACGCATAGGATCGCGCGCTGCAAATGGTATCGCACCTTCAGAGATAAAACATAAACCTAATACGAAAGAGGCTTTACCTGCTTCATTTTCACTTGCCGCAAATTTACGTTTTGCAAGGAACGTTGCTAAGCCCATACCCATTGCTGGCACCATACCTGCAGCCATTACTGCAGCCATTGGCGCATAAGTATGTGACGCTAATAAACCCACACCAAAGGTGTAAGCCGCTTTATTCACTGGCCCACCAAGGTCAAAGCACATCATGCAGCCTAAAATCACACCTAAAAGCACAGCATTTGCAGAGCCCATTGTATTTAGGAAGTGAGTTAATCCTTCCATTGCTGCCGATACTGGACCACCAACAATGTAGATCATTACAAGACCAGTAATTAAACTCGCCACCAGCGGAATGATTAAAATAGGTTTTAATGCATCCATTGATTGTGGCAGTTTCACTTTTTCGGCTAAGAATTTTGCACTGTAACCTGCGAGGAAACCAGCAACAATACCGCCTAAGAATCCCGCCCCTGTCGCACTTGCTAACATACCGCCAATTAAGCCAGGTGCTAGACCCGGACGATCTGCAATGGAGAAAGCGATAAAGCCAGCTAATACAGGAACCATCAATGCAAAGGCAGATTCACCACCAATTTTCATTAAGGCCGCCGCTAATGTGCCCTGCTCTTTAAATGCCTCGATACCAAAAACAAACGACAGTGCAATAGACAAGCCACCCGCAACAACTAATGGCAGCATGTAAGATACACCTGTCATTAAGTGTTTATAAACGCCTGCTTTTTCTTCTTTCTTCTCGCTATTTTCTTTAACGGTATGTGTATAAGGCGTTGCTTGTTCAAACGCTTTTTCTATTTCTTGGGCTGTTTTCTTTAGTGCCAATCCAGTACTGGTTTTATACAGTGCTTTGCCATTAAAACGAGATAACTCGACATCAATGTCGGCGGCAATCATTACTAAATCAGCAGCTTCAATTTCCTCGGCTGTTAACTGATTTTTAGCGCCTACTGAACCACGTGTTTCAACTTTAATCTCATAACCTTGACGTTTCGCTTCCGTCTCTAGCGCTTCTGCTGCCATAAACGTATGCGCAACACCTGTTGGACACGCGGTGATTGCTACAATTTTTTTCTTGGTCGATATAGCTTGAGTTGCCACACTTTCAACAGTCAGTTCTGATGCCTGTTCAACCGCTTTTTGTAACCACGCGGTTGGGTTTTCCATGCAAGCGGTAACATCAGCACGAAAGACTCGCTTACCAACAAAACGTTGCTCATCAATAGCGAGATTTTCATTGGCGGCAATCACAATACAGTCAGCTTGTTCGATCTGTACTTGTGTTAGCATATTGGTTGCTTTTAACGATGTATGGCGCTCAATATTGGCTTGCCATTTTAATTCGGCGGCAGCTTTTTCAAGTAAACCTGCAGCAATTAAACTTGTTGCGATACCGCTTGGACATGCGGTAACAATACTAATATTCATTATTCGACCCCTGCACTTTTCACGTTATATTTTTATGTTGTTATGAAAGTTGAACGTTATCTTCGATTGCTTTTACTGCGCTTATATCATCAACGCCAACACCCACTTGTGTGACTGCATACGCTGATAGCGCCGTTGCAAAACGTAATGTCTCTGATCTTGTCCAATGCTGTAGGTGCCCCCAACACATACCTGCAACTAAAGTATCACCTGCACCAACAGTACTAACTACCGTCATTTTTGGCGGCTCGGCACGTAACCAACCTTCATGATTGCGCCACATCACTCCTTTCGCACCCAGTGACACCACTACATTTTCAATGCCTTTAGTAGCAAGCTGCTCTGCCACTTCAATGATTTCGTCATCGTTGTGTAATTCGCATTTTGCCCAGTCAGCTAATTCTTCATCATTTGGTTTAACCAGCCATGGTTTTGCGTCTAACCCTTCAGCAAAAGCCGCTTTACTGCTATCAAACAACACTTGCTTACCTTGCTGTTGAAGCTGCTCGATCCATTTCGCACATTGCTGGGTTGAAATTCCACGGGGTAAACTACCTGCGATAACAAAAACGTCATGACTATTCGCCAGTTCAAATAAAGTCGCTTCAAATTTCGCAATGTCAGTAGCATTTACTTCAACACCCGGGAAGTTTATGTCGCTTACTCGCCCATCTTGCTCAACCAATTTAACGTTGATACGTGTTGCGCCTGCGACCCTAACAAATTTATCAGTGACACCAATTTGTTCAAATAACTGACAAAAACCGTCTTGGTTTTCACTCCCTAATAATCCCGTTACCGTTACTTCTGCACCTAATTCAGCGAGCACTTTTGCAACATTAACGCCTTTGCCTGCAGGGTGAAGTGAACCTGAATCGACCACATTCACCGTACCAGCAGTAAGAGATGATAAGTGCCCAGTTAGATCCAACGCTGGATTTAACGTCACGGCGACAACTTTAAGTGACTGTTTAATTACTGTTTCGCTCATTATTTTTACCCTTAAAGTTTCTCGCCCAAACCATCGGCAATGGCTTGACCAATCGCCGTTAGTGCTTGTTCAGCATCACTACCACTAGCTGTAAATTTCAATTCGTTACCACATTTCACACCAAGCCCAATAACTTTCATTAAGCTCTTTGCATTAACCGCTTTGCTAGCGCTTGAAACATTAACGACTTGTATATCTGCATCAAACTTCTTGGTGGTATTAACTAACATTGCACCCGGACGAGCATGTAAGCCATGTGGGTTTTTAATCGTAAATATTGCGCTATTGCCCTCTAATTTAGTTTGAGAAAGCACTGAACATATTTGCTCTGGGCTCGATGATAAAAACGCATCAACCGTTTGGCTATAAATCATCTGAGTCAATCGTTCAATATTGGCAACATAGCTACTGTTATTCGCCGCAATAACGATTAACCCTTTAACTGGATGACTCTGCTCTTCAAAGATTGCTGACGGTGTCACAACAGCAATCGCTGTACGCTCAACCTCTTGATTGCTACTTATTAGCCACAATCCCTGACCTAAGTAACTCGCCTCTTTTGCGACAATATCCGCCACCATTTGCTTGTTAGCAAAACCTTGATGCTTTATTAAGCCAGCAGCAACCGCACTTAACTGCAATAAATCGGTTGCTGGAAAATCTTTTAAAACAAGTTGAGCATTGCATTCCGCTTCCGACTGCTCTGAGCCCATTAAAATCGTAATGACCTCACCTGCTGAATCACAACGCTTTAATTTCTCTTCGATACCATCTGCTGAAAGCACTTTGGTTAATTGCTTTAAAATCTCAAGATGCTCATCGGATTTAGCAGCGATCCCAATGGCTAAATAAACAGTCTGCCCCTCGCCCCAATCTACACCTTGAGGAAAATGATGAACCTTTACACCTGTTTTATTAACAAGATTTCGCGTCTCTGTTGTACCGTGTGGGATCGCTATACCATTACCAAGGTAGGTTGAGTTTTGGGCTTCACGTGCCAACATGCCATTGACGTAACCCGTTTTAACTAAGCCTTCTGACTCTAACTCTGATGCCAGTACTTTGATTGCATCTTGTTTATTGTTTGCTGATTTACGCAAAGCAATATCGTGTTTTGATAATGACAACATCTCTAACTCCGATAGTATCGAATCTTATCTATATTGCTGAATCGTTTCAGCAAGTAGTCAAATTAAAAGTTTCAGTCGAATTATGGGATTATTCTATACCTATAGATTCTGCTGAAACCTTTCAGCTTGAATACTGAATCGTTTCAGCATAAATTACAATTGATCAACGCATAGCGATTATCAGATCTATGATGAAACGCACAAATTGGCCTTAAATCTATATCTAGCATTATGAAACAAGGATAAGAATTGCTATCTATAGCAAAAGGCGCTGCACAAACAGCTTTAAAGAGAAGTATCAACTGATGACATTAAATGAAATTGCCAAGCTTGCTGGTGTATCAAGAACCACGGCTAGCTATATTATTAACGGTAAAGCTGAGCAATATCGAATCAGTGAGAAGACACAACAAAAAGTCCTCGAAGTGGTCAATGCACACAACTATCGCCCAAATCATGCCGCTTCTTCCCTTCGTGCTGGAAGTAGTCAATCATTGGGCTTGATCATCCCCGATCTCGAAAACACGAGCTATGCAAAAATTGCTAAGTTATTAGAATTGAATGCTAGAACCGCAGGTTATCAAGTTATTATTTCGTGTAGTGATGATGATCCTGTCACTGAAGTAGACGTCGCAAATCTGTTATTAAGCCGTAAATTAGACACACTTATTGTTGCGAGTGCCCTTCCTGCTGATAATGAGTTTTACAAAACAGTACAGGCCAAAGGTACGCCAGTTATTGCCATTGACCGCGCGTTAGATGATGAATACTTTGCATCCGTAATTAGTGAAGATCTTGAGGGTGCCTATGCATTAACTAACGCATTGTTAGATCAGCCTATTTCATCGATCGGATTAATTGGTGCAGTTGCGGATCTGGGTGTTTCAATTGAGCGAGAGCAAGGTTTTCAAGCAGCGATCAACAATCACCTCAAAACAGTGAATGTTAGCCTTGCCTATGGTGAGCAATTTAGCCAACAGCAAGGTGCATTGATTGCTCAGCAATGGATTGATGCTAACTGCTTTCCTGAAGCTATCCTTGCCACTTCTTATACCTTGTTTGAAGGTGTTTTAGATTGTTTATTAAAGCATCCAGAGGTGATGGAAAGAACATACTTGGCAACCTTTGGTGATAATCGCTTACTTGATTTTTTACCCAATAAAATCCAATCACTCCCACAACAATTCGATTTAATTGCTGATCATGCGCTACGACTCGCCCTCTCTGCGATTCAAGGCGATTATCAGCAAGGCGTTGAAGTCGTACCCAGAAAAGTGATCCGCCGATAAATAAGCGTGCATTACAAAATAACAGCATGATTTTTAGTAACTCGTTAGATATTTGATACCTACAGCACATAAATGGGTGGATAGGCTGTGACTTTAATCGCATAATCACAGGATGTAACTAACTACCCATTATGGCACGCTATGTATTTTCGTTTTAAAAATTTGCTGTTAACGCACGCACAATTTGCTCATTCCCTTCGTGTCACTATGGCTATCGCATTTAGCTTGATCTTTTATCATTTTATTCCTGTTCCTCATTCAATGTGGGGACCTGTTACGGTAGCTGTGGTGTTAATGCAGCCCTATGCAGGCGTGATCAAACAAAAAGGCTTTCAACGTGTAGGCGGGACTTTACTCGGTGCCGTTCTCGGTTTAGTTACTGTATTTTTTCCACAAAACCTCGTTGCGTTCATTCCTGTTTGGATACTAACGTGGTGTTTTTTGCTGTCGCTAAAGTCACATGGTAAGAATACATATATCTTTTTCTTAGCTGTAATGACGCTTATCATCGTGGCGTATCAAGGTAACAGTGCCCAAGAAGTCTCTGTTGCATTATGGCGAGTTACCAATATTATAATTGGTAGTTTGATCGCGATGTCTTTTTCAATGCTCTTCCCTATTCGCGCCAAATATTCATGGGATAAGCTATTTAATCAAAACATGCATGATTTACGTCAGCTTTATCAAGCACATGCATCAGCCCATATACCAAGCATTAAGATACTGGCGCGGATCAAAAACCACGTGAATGAACGCCAAATAAAGATGATAAGTTTGCTGGCGAATGTTCAAAAGGAAAACCCAAGGTCAGCGGGACACTATAAAGCAATTGTCACCATTCAAAGTTCGATGATTAGCTTAATTGAACAACTCATTGAAACCCATTGGAGCTCTGATATCGGTCGCCGTAAGTTATTAGAGCAAACTGGATTGAAAAACTATCAGCAGCAAATAGTGCTGATTTTAAATCAATTAGCCGATGATAAAGAGCTTAATATTGAATTGCCTGATATTCAGCAACTAAAACAGATGGCATTACAAATATCACAACCAAAAGACTCGATTTTACTGGGACCTTATGGTTATCTATGGTTAACGCGTCAATTGGTTTACCGTTTAGATGAGTTAATTGTGCAATTGAAATTAATTAAGAATACAAAACGTTATCATAATGATGATATGAATGGTGAGTAATTGGTGCTGATAACTAATTAGACAATTGCACTATGTATAAATAGTTATCACATTAATAAATAAAGAAATGCCAAACAGTAAACAACAACGTAAACTGACTCAATAATATATTTACAGCTATGTCGGGAGAATCAGCAATGACTCATAAAACGAAAACAATGGAAGTACCTGTAGCCATCGCCGATCGAGTACAGGCTTTAATTGATGCTTTTGAAGCCAAGCAAAAGTTTAATGCCGAGCAGAAAGTGATAGTAAACAACTTCCTTGCTATGGATGGTTTAAGTTGTGAAATGGCGGTTTATAGCCTACCTCAAGCAGAATTAATGGATACATTACGCTTTGCTTATGAGCTATCAGGTACAAACAGTAAATTTGTAACCAGCATTTTGACGCTAACCCGTGAGAACCCGAAGAAAGTTTTATCTGACGCTCAACGCGCTTCAGCAAAAAGCTTATTATTTAACCTAATCAACGATCCTTCTGTTGTTTCTGCTATGAAAGAAATGGATTAATTCAGCCTATTCTCTTTATAAAAGACAAAATAAAACGGCATGGTTAAAATTAACCATGCCGTTTTTAATTCTATAACACTAACTATTTAGAAGTACCTTAACTTATAACGTGAGTTACACCTTGCTCTTGTAACCATGAGCTAAACCTTGGCGAATCTTCAATAAAACGGCTATACACCAAGCACAGTTTATTCGAGCTTTCTACCGACGTTAATAACATTTTCACTAACAAAAGTAGCGCGTCATTTTGTGCATCCGACATGTAGTTAAGCGAAGTATTCTCAATATCTTGACCAAGTGTGAATTGCGCTAGTTGCTCAACATCAACAATAAAACCATCAAAATACTGCAAGAATGTTTCTGCTAGTAATGCATTGGAAGGGACGCTACACATCATAAAGACTTTTAAGTCATCAGCACCACGACATAAGCCTTGCTCAGCCAATAAATCAATTACTGTTGCCGCTTCACTGAACGTACGAACAAACGGTACAACAAGTTCAATATTCTTTGCATAAAGGCGTGCGCGTTTAATCGCTTCACATTCTAGCTCAAACGCTTTTCGGTAGTCTGCATGACCTAATCGAGATGCACCACGTAATCCCATTGCTGGGTTAATTTCGTCTTGTTCTACTTCCGCACCTAATAAATGGCTACGAGAGTGTGAATTATCACTAGTTAGACATACTTTTAACGGTGCATCGCCTTGTGTGGCAGCCGCTGCAATCAATAACTGGCTAAGTTTGGTTACAAATAACTCAGCGAAAGGCGTTTGATTATCGGCTTCTTTAAGCGCATCAAAAATAGCAGCTGTCGTTTCAGTAGAAAGTGATTCAGGCTTTGTAACAGCACAAGGGTGAACACCAATATCATGAGCAATAAGATCATCGAGTGAGACAATCCCCACCTCACCACTTTCAAGTCCAGTTAACTGCACTGATGACGTCAACATTGCAGTTAACGTTAATTCATTTTCAGTTGTCATAAAGCACCAATACTTCCTTGTTAATAAGACGAGTATTTAAAGAAATCGTCATTTAAACCCTGTGTATTCAAGAATACATTAAACACCATTACAGTATATCGACCTTACTTTGTGTTGAATTACGAGGCAAGAACTAAAGCTAATTACTGATAACTTATTCATATCAATCAAACTTTGAAGCTTGAACATTTCTTGATTACAAAATCATCATTAGTATTCAATCGTAGTAATAGGATGGTTAAAAACCTAAGTGATATCACAAGTTTGGTTTATTAAAATCGATTTTTGGGCTATCTTAGCGGTGTTATTACAGAGATCCCCAAGGTAGGCAAACATATTATGCCAATGAAAACAGATGAACTTCGCACTGTGAGTTTAGGCTTGATGCCAACTCCTGCTGAAATTGAAGCAACATCACCAATGACTGATGAAATTGCGACGCATGTAGAACATTCGCGCAAACAAATTGAAGCGATTTTAACGGGTCAAGATTCCCGTTTACTGGTGATTGTTGGGCCATGTTCTATACATGATACCGATGCAGCAGTTGATTATGCGAAACGCCTTGTTGCTGTACAAGAAACATATAAAGACCAATTGTTTATCGTAATGCGTACCTATTTCGAAAAACCACGCACTGTTGTTGGTTGGAAAGGTTTAGTTACTGATCCACATTTAGATGGCAGTTTAGATTTAGCAACTGGTTTAAAAAAAGCACGTAAACTATTAATTGATATTAACTCGCTAGGCTTACCCACTGCGACTGAATTCCTTGATATGATCACCGGTCAATACCTTGCTGATCTTATCAGTTGGGGGGCCATTGGTGCGCGTACTACAGAATCTCAGATCCACCGTGAAATGGCATCAGCCCTGTCTTGCCCTGTTGGCTTTAAAAACGGCACAGACGGTAATACCAAAATTGCGATTGATGCTATTCGCGCCACTCGTGAATCTCACCTTTTCTGCTCACCGGCAAAAAATGGACAAATGACGATTTACCGTACTTCCGGTAATCCTTACGGTCATATTATTTTACGTGGCGGTAAAATGCCAAACTACCATGCTGAAGACATAGCAACAGCATGTGAGGCATTAGCCGGGTTTGAGTTACCACAGCGATTAATTGTCGATTTTAGTCATGGTAATTGCCAAAAGCAGCATAAACGTCAATTAGATGTTGCAGCTGAAATCTGTGAACAATTGAAAAGTGGCAGTCATTCAATTGCGGGTATCATGGCTGAGAGCTTTATTGAAGAAGGGAATCAAGCGGTTATTGAAAACAAACTTGATGAGCTTGTTTACGGTAAATCTATTACAGACCCTTGTATTCATTGGAACGACACGCTTAAGATGCTAGATATGTTAGCGGGTGCCGTTAAAACAGCACAACGCTAAAATATCAATAAAAACAATTTGATGATATATAATACCGAGATAAAAGAGAGGTATAGATTGCTTCTCCTTCATTAATAAGCGGTATACTATACGTGTTAATGTAGATGGGAAATATTCCCTTAGACTTATGATAAGAGGTCATAAACATGCCATCTTTTGATATTGTTTCAGAAGTAGATTCCGTAGAAATCAAGAATGCGGTAGATAACTCAAAGCGTGAATTAGACACGCGTTTCGACTTCCGTAATGTTGAATCAAGCATTGAATTAAACAAAGAAATCGTAAAAATCACATCTGAGTCTGAATTCCAAGTAGATCAAATCGTTGCTATTTTACGTAGTAACCTTGCTAAACGTGGTGTAGATGCTAATGCGCTTGAGCGTAAAGCAGTCACTTTCTCAGGTAAAACTGCGTCTCAAAATATTGAATTTAAGCAAGGCGTAGAAACCACAAACGCGAAGAAATTAGTGAAAGCGATTAAAGACGCTAAACTGAAAGTTCAAGTTACTATCCAAGGTGACAAACTTCGCGTAACGGGTAAAAAGCGTGATGATCTACAAGCGACTATGTCACTTGTCCGTGAACAAGAGTTAGGTCAACCATTTCAGTTTGATAATTTCCGCGACTGATTTTATCCAAATAGTTAAAAAAGGAAGGCTCTTTGCCTTCCTTTTTTTTAAACTTTTTTTGCTAGCATTAAAATAATATTGTAAAAAATATACTCGAGGTGTATTATTCAAAATATAGTTTAAAATTCATTTTAATCATACAAATTGCATATTTCACCCGATATATACACTTTTATTACATAAAAAACCCACCTTTCTCACTGCATAATAATGTTATTAATATAGTGTTAACGCACTTGTATGCTTTGTAAGCAAACGCATTTTTTTTCTCTGCAAAATTTGTTGAACCCAAGATTTATCCCCTATAATGCGCGCTCTTCGATAGGGGCACTATTTACAAAGTTATTGAACAGAGAGAATCACAGCAGACATTGTTTATAACTTGCTTGATGTAAGTATGGAAACACAAGATCGACAACGGACCCGTCACTGAATATAGAATATATATCCTATATTTGACCATCAAATCGCACGTTCACTACTTCTTATTTTTTGAAGCTTTATCTGTTGCTCTTCGCGTATGCGACCAAGGAAGATCAGAATAACTCAGCCCTTTGAAAGTTAAACATAATACTTATAAAGGAGATGTCCATTATGGGCACCGCACAAAATTTAAAGGCGACGACTTCTGCACAAAGCAAAAAATTAGGGTGGAACAAAAGCGATACATTATGGATGCTTGGTCTATACGGTACAGCCGTGGGTGCAGGTACTCTATTTTTACCAATTAATGCGGGTGTTGGCGGTTTAATTCCATTACTTGTAATGGCCGTTCTTGCATTTCCAATGACATTCTTTGCACACCGTGCGATGACACGTTTTGTGTTATCAAGTTCGAATCCGGGCGCTGATATTACAGAAGTTGTTGAAGAGCACTTTGGTAAGGGCATGGGTAAAGTGATCACATTACTTTATTTCTTTGCTATCTACCCTATTCTATTAGTTTATAGTGTTGCACTTACAAATACTGTTGAAAGCTTTATGCTTAACCAGTTAGGCATCGAACCACCAGCACGTGCAATTTTAGCGTTAGTATTGATCCTTGGTTTAATGGCAATTGTTCGTTTAGGTGAGCAATTAATTGTTAAAGCGATGAGTATCTTAGTATTCCCATTCGTTGCTGTATTATTAATGTTGGCACTGTTTCTTGTACCATACTGGAATGACTCTATCTTCCATAACGTTATCCCAGCACACGGCGGCTTAAACTCTGTAATGCTTGCAGTATGGTTAATCTTACCGGTAATGGTTTTCTCGTTTAACCACTCACCTGTTATCTCATCATTTGCTGTAGCAACACAAAAAGCGCATGGCGAAAACGCAGAGCGTCAAAGTTCACGTATTCTAGCCCGTGCACACATTATGATGGTATTAACCGTAATGTTCTTCGTTTTCAGCTGTGTATTAAGCTTATCACCTGATAATCTAGCAGAAGCTAAAGCAAATAACGTATCGATTCTAACTTACTTAGCAAACCACTTTGATACACCGATCATTGCTTATGTTGCGCCGATTGTAGCAATTATTGCAATCACTAAGTCTTTCCTTGGTCACTACTTAGGTGCCAGTGAAGGCCTAAATGGTTTAGTTATCAAAGTTACTCGTGATAAGAATAAAGAAATCTCAAGCAAAGCACTAAACCGATTTACAGCAATCTTTATGCTAGTAACAACATGGACCGTAGCGACACTAAATCCAAGTATTCTAGGTATGATTGAGAGCTTAGGTGGTCCTATCATTGCAATGTTGCTATTTATTATGCCAATGTATGCAATCAAAAAAGTACCATCAATGAAGAAATATTCAGGCGCAATCAGCAATGTATTTGTGACGGTTATCGGCCTTGTTTCTATTTCTGCAATCTTCTACTCATTATTTATGTAATGTATAAACAATGAGTTAAAAGGCTAGCCTAGTGCTAGCCTTTTTTATTTTTAACTCTTACCACTCTCAATATTGTTAAAAATTTGCTACATTATTCATAACGTATGCCATTTTTATGACTTAAATATTGGGTAGCCAATGACTAATCAGCCAATTGATTTTCAACTCGAACACGAGAACCCGCTTATTTGGCCGATCCTGTCCTTACTGCAACACCAACCAAAAAACTGGATGATCCACACCCTTAGCCAAGCATTACGTGAAAAAGAAATGTTAGATACGCTTGATAGCGACAGCAATAAGGATCTCTTCAAACGTAATTTCTTATTAATGAATGCACTCTACCAACTCCAGGTTTTATTATTTCCTAAACAGTGGCTACAAGTTCAAGCAATGGATATTCAACTGCTTAATATTGTTTATCAAACCCATCATTTAGAACAAGAAGATCCTCTACGGGAGTATTATTTAGACTGGAGGAATTATCATGCTGATAGTGATGCGATAGAGCAACTAATGAGCTCTTTTTGGCGACGATACCAGCAACATATTAATAACCAGCCAATTAATATTACTACGACATCCATTGATGATGACTTTGATTTATTTTCTTTATCCAATACAGCATCACTAGCGGAAGTTAGAAAACAATGGCGTCGTTTAGCATTACAATGGCACCCTGATCGTGAAAATGGTGATGGTGAGAAATTCAAACTACTTTATAACGCTAATCAACGATTAATCAGTTACTTAAAAAACAGGTAGCGACACTGATAATCATCCGGCTGATATTTCACACATAGCTATCACACAGTTCTGACAGCACATTAACCTTCATCTCCTACATTGTCCGCGACATTTATTTTTGGCTGCGAGACAATGAAACTATATTATTTACTTCCTTTAACTACTTTCTTGTGCCAGACGGCTTTTGCTGCTCCGACAACAGAAACGGCAGAAAAAGATCCTGCATTTGATGGTTCAGCAAAACTCGGCTTTATTTACTCAAAAACAACCAATACCTCAATGTCGTTGAATTCCGCAACAGATCTTAATTATAAAAAAAATAATTGGTCGAATAAATTATCCTTAAGTTCTTTTTATACCGATAGTACTGAAGAAGAAGATGGTGTTAATAAATATCTAATAGCACTAAAAAACGAATACGCGATGGGGCCTCATTCTTTTACTTATTTAAGTAATACCTATAACCACGATCAATTTGGTACATATCGCAGTGAATACATTGTCTCGACGGGTTTAGGCTACAAATTTTACGATACCAAAACAACAAAACTAGTTGTTGGTGGTGGTCCGGGTTATCGTCATAGTCGTCGCCAAGCAGATGATCCCGATTACCCAAATCAAACAGAACAAAACATGATTGCTAATGCATTCTTGCGCGCAAAAAAACAGTTTACACCAACTTTTTCTGCTGGCTTTGAAAGCAATGTTGACTATGGTCGTTCAAATACAGCTTATAATTTAGATGCATTTATAAAGAACCGATTAATTGATCATATTGCACTTATGTTAGATACCCAATATATCTACAATACAGAAGTGGCAAGTGATAAAAGTAACGATGAGGTATACAGTACGGTCAGTATTACTTACGATTTTTAATCTTTTTCTTATAGAAAATATTCAATTAGATATAAAAATGCCGAAGATTAATAAACTTCGGCATTTTTATACTTTTTCTATATATTCGCTATCTTTGTATTAACTATTTATATAAAGATGGTTCACCCTCTGGGCGGGTTTTAAATCGATTATGTAACCACATATATTGTGAAGGTGCCGCTAAAATAGAGCGTTCTACCGCTTTATTAATATAAGCCGCGGCGGCATCTGGATCTTTGTGCGGAAACGCTTCCAAAGGTGGATATATTTTCAATGTATATTGACCGCTATCAGTATCACGGATCATCGAAAAAGGTAATGGAACGGAATCAGTATTATCAATTAATAAACTGGTACCTGTCGTTGTACACGCCTGCTCTACCGCAAATAAAGGTGCGAATGTGGAATTTCGACCACGACCATAATCATGATCAGGTGCATACCACAACATTTCACCCTGCCTTAAATCCTGAAACATACCTTTTAAATCTTTACGATCACGCATATGTTTATTTGAACGGACACGACCTTTAAATTGAAAATAGTCAAAACAAGGATTTTTATTAGGACGATAGACCCCGACACCTGGCGTATGTAAACCAAAAGCACGAGCTCCTAATTCGAGGTTCAGTGAATGAACAGCAATCAACAAGATCCCTTTTCCTTGTTCTTGCAACTTATAAATATGCTCTAAACCTTCAACCTTAACATGGCGCTCAACCCGTAAGTCAGGCCAAAACCATGCCATACTAGTTTCAAATAGCGCTAGGCCAGTGTTATCGATGTTTTGTTTAATAAGCTTATTACGCTCATTAATATCCATATCTGGAAAGCACAACTCTAAATTACGCTCAATCGTTTTACGTCTGTTAGGCATAAAATGCATCACTAAACGTCCAACACCTTGTCCTAAGCGAAATTGTATAAAGTAAGGCAACCAACTAATTAAATACATCACTGCCATAGATATCAAAACAGGCCAATATCTAGGATGTAAAAAAGACGAAGTAAACGTTGGAGCTGTGAATTTTCTCATAGCGACGATAATCCCTTTACAATGTATGGCTGCTTAGTGAAATGTAAATTTCTAATTATATTGATAGTATTTCTAAGCAGTTAATAACAGTATTTTAAGTTGAGTTATGGATTAGTTGCAAGATCAAGTGTGACCATCATCGCAAATAGACAGGTTGCGTTAAGATTATTAAAAATAAAAAGCCTGCAATATTTGCAGGCTTCAAAGTATTAATCTGATAGCTTAGGTTATTTATACAAGCATTCTTGCCCTTCAGGGCGAGTTTTAAAGCGACGATGTAGCCACATATATTGGCTAGGTGCAGCCATAATCGATTCTTCAACAATTTTATTAATGAAAGCTGCAGCTGCATCAGGATCTTTGTTCGGAAAACCTTCAACCGCCTTACGTAAGGTTAGTGTGTAATGCCCTTTATCGTCTCTTACCATAGTAAAAGGTACGATAACGCAATCAGTATTATCAACTAACAAGCTTGTACCTGTTGTTGTACACGCTTGATCTACAGCAAATAATGGCGCAAATGTTGAACGACGACGACCATAATCATGATCCGGTGCATACCATACTCGCTCACCCGTTTTTAATGCATGCAACATTGACTTTACGTCTTTACGATCAATCAAAGTACGGTTTGAACGTGAACGACCTAAATACTGAAAGTAATCAAAACAAGGGTTACTATTAGGGCGATAAACCCCCATACCTGACATTTTAATGCCAAACGCACGCGCACCTAATTCAAGATTCATTGAATGCACGGCAACCATCAATACGCCTTTGCCTTCTTTAGCAAGTTGTTCCATTTGTTCAAGGCCAACAATTGTCACATGGCGGTTCACGCGTTCATCAGACCAAAACCATGCCATGCCAGTTTCAAACAATCCCATACCGGTATTATCAATATTTTCTGAGATTAAACGTTGTTTGTCTTCTTCTAGCATCGTAGGAAAACATAGTTCTAAATTACGCTCAATTGTGCGGCGACGCTTTTTCATCAATTTAATCGCTAGGCGACCGATGTTTTTACCCATAGTTAATTGCCATGAGTATGGAAGACAACTCAGAAGGTACATTACGCCAACAAGAATAAGCGTCCCCCAATAACGGGGATGAAGAAGAGATAGCGTAAATTTTGGAGTGTTATTTTTTGTCATATTTATAGCCTTTCTGCCTCCTATCGTGCAAAAAGACAATAGAACGCATAATCATGTAGACCTACATAATAAGCGGTTAATAACTAATGAGGTAGTAAAATAATGTAAATAAATCATTCTCCCCTAATTCATTTTATATATATCTCAATATTTACTCTTTACATCACACTAAAAGAATCATTATTTTAAGTTAGTATTATTTAAAAAATCGTTAACCAATTAAAAAGTATGTGTTTATTGTTAAAATTTGACTCATAATTAAAGATATCAGGTCATTTTATTTTAAGTTCAAATTTTTACGCAAATAAAACATAAATTTATTGACTTATCCTCTAGGGTAAATTTTAAAGCAAAAGGAATACGTATATGGAATTAAGCAAAACCAAATCGAGTTTTTATCGTCGTCTTTATATCGCTTATTTAATCGAAAATGGCATTGATAGCGTCCCTAAAATTATTGCCTTTTCAGGTATGCCTCGTCGTACTGCACAAGATACTATCAAGAGCTTGATTGAACTTGATATTATTTGCCAATTTACCCAAACCAAGGGTGAGCGACATCAAACAGGTCATTACACCATTGAACAATGGGGAGCAATTAATCGGGACTGGCTTAACCAAAATATTGAACAGATAAAAGTAGCACTGGATTATCCATAACTCGTTACACATTTACGCTATAACATTGTGCTTTTTTCCGTATAATTTTCTTATTCACCTTAGATAGACAGGTAACGCATTGGAACTGCTTCAACTAGATGACTTTTTAGGTAAACCACTTCGTTTAGAAGGTTCACTTGCAGGCTGGCAACAGTTGTTCTGGGATAACACGCTAGTTTCACAAAAAGATGCTTCAGCATCAGACGATAACGAATTTCAGCACCAATTTGCGCTTCAAAATGGTGATGAAACCATTGAATGCCAGCTATCAGGTAATCTTTCATGGCAACCTTTTTTGATCAGTTACCAAGCGCAAGTGAATAACCAAGTTATCGCGCAGGGTGAGCGTAACGAAAAAGACATAGAGCGCCAAACCCCTCATACACCAATTGTTGCTGAAAGAAAATTTAGTATAATTGGTCTAGTTTCACTCGGTATGAAGGCCTTAAAAAGCGCTAAGCTGATCAAAGTGGTATTAGCTTCAGCCAGTCTTGCTGCCTATTCTTGGCTTTTCTCATTTCAGTTTGCTTTAGCACTTATCGCTTGTTTAGTTTTTCATGAATACGGTCACGTCCGTGCCATGAAATATTTTGGTATGAAAACCAAAGGCATTTATCTTGTGCCTTTCCTTGGTGGTCTTGCGCTAAGTGATGAAAAAATAAATACTCGTTGGCAAGATGTGGTTATCTCAATTATGGGACCACTCTTTGGTTTGATCATGTCTTTGATCTGTATGGTTGCCTATTGGATCACAGGCGAGATGTTCTTTGCAGGTCTTGCGGTATTTAATGCTTTATTGAATTTATTCAATCTGCTGCCTATTTTACCGTTAGATGGTGGCCATGTACTGAAAAGTATCAGCTTTTCTATGAATAGTAAGTTTGGCATTATTCTTTGTGCTGGTGCGGCTATTGGTGGTGTTATTCTCAGCTATAAACTAGGGTTAACCCTCTTTGGTTTTTTACTTATCATGGGCTGTATTGAAATCGTTTTTGAATGGAAACAGCGCCATCATAGTCATTTGCTTCCACTTGATCGTTACGGACAGATTTTCTCTTTCATATGGTATGTCGGTCTTGTTTCCTCACTAATGGCAATTATTTGGTACTTTGCAAGTATGGGCGATACCTTACTGAGCTTGCCATTACAGATTCTAGGCACCTAATAGATTTTTCCGAAACGACAGAAAGATAAAGGGACGAATTATCGTCCCTTTTATCTTTCTAACTGACACAAGCAAACTATTACTTCTTGCCTTTTTCCATCATTGCTTTTAAATCTGCAAATGGGTTGAACGTAGCAGCTTCATGTTCATTTTCACCAGCACGGATCACACTACTTTGACCGTTATCCGCATCAGTGTATTTTTCATGCTCATGATCATGACAGAATAAACAAAGTAGCTCCCAGTTACTGCCATCTTCTGGATTATTAGTATGATCATGATCTACGTGGTGAACAGTTAATTCACGAAGATTTGAATATACAAATTCACGAGAACAACGACCACATACCCACGGGTAAATTTTTAATGCTTTTTCACGGTAACCTGCTTCTTTACGTGCATAAGCGGCACTAGTGCCGTAGAAATCAGATGACATATCTTGTCCTATCTTCTAACACAACAGCCCATACACTATAGAGCTATCATGCTTTAGTACTAATTTTGCTGTATTGAACCACCACCAAAGTGGTTATATCAAGCAATTATTTTAAGATTAATGACCTTGTTATCGGATTTTAAGCCATATCTTTTTAATACAATCAGTTAGCTTGAAAACGTCACCTTGCATCCCCATTTTAGCTACATGTCAGATCATCGATGTGTCAAATACGCTAAATACACTAGTATTTAACGTAATATATTGATTGCAAATTAGGCTAAGAGACCGTTTGTTCTAGCTTTTAAGCAAAAAAACACGCTCTAATAGGCATCTTTTGCATACGTCTATGTTAATATTCGACTAATTATTTGAAGCTGATTCACACTTAATATTTAACCGAATCGCCCTTTAACCGCTAAGAGTAAACAAATATGGCTTTTGATTTTTCTAAGATGCACGTTGATTTGTCGGCTGTGCCAACTACTATCGACATGGGTCACGCATGGTTAGGCGCTCTAGTTCTAATTCTATTGGTTATGTACCTAACGAAAAAAGGTAAGCCAGTCGAAGTTGAAAAGATTATCGAAAAAGAAATCGAAGTAGAGAAGATCGTCGAAGTTGAAAAACCGGTTGAGAAAATCGTAGAAAAGATTATCGAAAAACCTGTCGAAAAAATTGTCGAAGTTGAAAAAGTTGTTGAAAAAATCGTTGAGGTTGAAGTTGAACCTAAGCTAAAAACATCGACGCCTGATGCAGCATTGCAACTTCTTTCTCTTCTACAACAAGAAGCGCGTTTTATCGACTTCATGCAAGAAGATCTTAAAGGTTATGCTGACGCCGATATCGGTGCCGCAGCACGTGTTATTCACGAAGGCGGTCATAAAGTATTAAATGAATACTTCAGTTTTGCGCCAGTTCGCACTGAAGAAGAAGAGACACGAATTACCCTGCCACAAGGCTTCAACGCATCTGAAGTTCGCCTAACAGGTAATGTGGTTGGTGAAGCACCATTTAACGGAACTTTGATCCACCGTGGCTGGAAAGTAACAGAAGTTAAATTGCCTAAATTGGCAGAAGGCCACGATGCACATATCATCGCAGCCGCTGAGGTAGAATTATAATGCAAGACACACAACAACACCGTTACAGCGTTGGTATCGATTTAGGTACAACACACTGCGTACTTTCTTATGTTGATCTTCAAGATGAGAACGCTGATGTAACGGTTATGCCTATCCCACAATTAACCAATCCGGGTAATGTGGAAGAAAAAAACCAGCTTCCATCATTCATGTATCAAGCACATGAGTCTGAACTGGCTGAAGGTGATACTGCACTTCCTTGGAATGCAAAACCGAATGCGATTGTGGGTGCAATGGCACGTTCATTAGGCAGTAAGACTCCTATCCGTCTTATCTCTAGTGCGAAAAGCTGGCTATGTCACGGCGGCGTAAACCGTCGCGATGCATTTTTGCCATTGAATAGTCCTGAAGAAGTGATCAAAGTATCACCTCTTGAAGCCACACAACAATATCTTGAGCACATGGCTGATGCATGGAACTTCCAGCATCCTGAAACGCCTATTTTTGATCAAGACGTAACGATTACTGTACCAGCTTCGTTTGATCCAGCAGCACGTGATTTAACTGCAGAAGCTGCACGTAATGTTGGCTTTAAGCACCTTACTTTGCTTGAAGAACCACAAGCGGCAGTATATAGCTGGATTAAAAACAACGATGAAAGCTGGCGTGATCAAGTGTCCGTTGGCGACATCATCCTTGTGGTTGATATCGGTGGTGGTACTACAGATTTATCGTTAGTCGCTGTAACTGAAGAAGACGGCAACCTTACTCTTAATCGTGTTGCTGTTGGCGATCACATCCTACTGGGTGGCGACAACATGGATTTAGCTCTGGCTTATCGTTTAAAGATGAAGCTAGCGCAAGAAGGCAAACAGTTACAACCTTGGCAAGTATTGGCGATTACGCATGCATGTCGTGATGCTAAAGAAGCATTACTTAATGATGCTGAGTTGCAATCAATGCCAATTGTTGTTCCTAGTCGTGGTTCTAAACTACTTGGCGGCACACTTCAAACTGAACTGACTCAAGAAGAAGTGCAACAGACACTTGTTGAAGGTTTCTTCCCGCAAACATCTGTTGAAGAGCACCCAGTTCAAGCAGCACGTGGCGCATTAACCCAAATGGGCTTACCTTACGCACAAGATGCTGCGGTATCTCGCCATGTAGCAAGTTTCCTTAGCCGTCAAAGTCAAGCGGTTGATGAGCTTTTTGAACAATTTGAACAAATGCATGACGGCTTCATCCGCCCGACTGCTATTTTATTCAACGGTGGTGTTTTAAAATCTAACCTATTATCTGATCGCCTACTAGGTATCATTAATAATTGGTTAACCACGGGCGGTTCAGAGCCTGCTAATTTACTTCAAGGCTTAGATCTTGATTTAGCTGTTGCTAGCGGCGCGTCTTACTACGGCTCTGTTCGAAAAGGTAAAGGCGTTCGTATCCGTGGCGGTATCGCAAGTAGCTACTATGTAGGTATTGAAAGTGCTATGCCTGCAATCCCAGGAATGGAACCACCACTTGAAGCACTATGTGTCGCACCATTTGGTATGGAAGAAGGCTCTCAAGCTAACGTACCAAGCCAAGAGTTTGGCTTAATCATTGGTCAACCCGTAAAGTTCAAGTTCTTCGGTTCTACAGTACGCCGTGATGATGTTGCTGGTACTCATCTTGATTGGTGGCAACCTGAAGAGATGGAAGAATTACCATCTATTCAAATGACACTACCAGTGTCTGATGGCCGTACCGTAGGTGAAGTGGTTCCTGTTAAGTTAGCCTCACGCGTAACAGAATTAGGGACACTTTGTCTTGAAGCTATTTCGACTGATAACGGTCAGAAATGGCAGGTAGAATTCGACGTTCGCGAAAGCTAATATCGAACTAACGGCGCATCTTTTGATGCGCCGTTTATCTATATACATACTCGTGGGTTTATAGTTATAACAATACACAATCATCTACCTTCTGTAGGGCTTTCATTTATTCCCACTTGTCTATTTTCCTATTTTACTTTGTGGAGTCGTCATGCCTTCATCTTCCCCTCGCTATTTAGTCGGTATCGACCTAGGGACAACGCACACCGTTGTAGCTTACGCTGAAATTACAGATGATCTTGAAAATAGCCCAATGCATATTTTCAATATCGATCAACTTATTGCACCAGGCGAAGTCGCTCGTAAACCTCTACTACCCTCTTTCCGTTATCATCCTGCTCAAGGTGAAATGGATGCTACGCAACTTGTCTTACCATGGACCCCTGAACCAGTTAACGGCGAAATTGATACCGTGATCATTGGTGAGTTAGCGCGTGAACTGGGCGCAAAGGTTGAAGGTCGTCAAGTGGTGAGTGCTAAGAGCTGGCTATCTCATCCCAACGTTGATCGTAACGAAGCTATTTTACCTTGGTCATCAACAGCATCTAAATCGGATGTAAAGAAAGTCTCTCCTGTTATAGCGAGTGCCAGCTACTTAAACCATGTTCGTCAGTCATGGGATTATCACCATAAAAATGCCAAGCTTGCCGATCAAGAGGTAGTAATCACTGTGCCTGCATCGTTTGATGAAGCTGCACGTGCGTTAACACTACAAGCAGCAGAGTTAGCAGGACTAAAAAAAGTCTTACTGCTAGAAGAGCCGCAAGCAGTATGTTACGACTGGTACGCGCAAAATAAAGATAACGCTGATGAATTATTAAAAGACATACCACTATTAATGGTATGTGATGTGGGTGGTGGTACAACCGATTTAAGCTTAATAAAAGTCGGTAGCAAAGATAATAAGCTAACCCTCGATCGTATCGGTGTTGGCGATCACCTCATGCTAGGTGGTGATAACCTTGATTTATCATTAGCTCATGTTGCTGAGCAGCGTTTAAATGGTGAATCAAAAAAACTCAGCCAAGCTGCGCTATCAAAGCTTATACAGCAAACCCGCAAAGTGAAAGAAAGCTTGTTATCAGGTAATGCGCCAGATGCAGCAAAAGTGACTATGCTTGGTAGCGGCTCACGATTGATTGGTGGTGCCAAAAGTATTGAGTTAAATCGTGACGAAGTGCATCGCATTGCGCTTGACGGTTTCTTCCCTATGACAGCATACAGCGAGCAACCAAGCCAACGTCAAGCTGCGATGGTCGAATTTGGTCTACCTTATGCGGCAGATCCTGCTATTAGTAAACATATTGCACAATTTATCGATCTTCACGATCATGTTTGTCGTGATGCTTTTAGCGAAAACGGCATTACTATAAGTGCAGATCAACCCGCAATCCCCGTTGCCGTTCTGCTTAATGGTGGCGTATTTAACAGCCCGTTACTGACTGAGCGCACAATTGACGTAATTTCATCATGGCGCGACGATAACAGTATTACAGAGCTTAAAAACCTACACCCCGATCTTGCGGTTGCATTTGGTGCTGTCGCTTATGCAAAGGCCCGTCATGGCGCACAACTGAAAATTGGTGGTGGCTCTGCCCGTTCTTTCTTCCTTGTTATTGGTCAAAATAAAGACGTAAAACAAGGTATATGTTTATTACCTAAAGGTATTGAAGAAAGTACAGAAGTGAATTTAACCCATCGTAAATTTGCTTTAACCTTAGGCGAACCCGTGCGCTTTAACCTTGTTTCCACTACAGATGAGAAATACTCAGAAGTCGGTGAACTGGTTAATATTATCGGTGACGGTTTTGTCACCTTACCGCCGTTTATTGCGACTCTTGATAGTGAACGAGATCGTAGCGAATTAGCTGCAAACCAGAAAGATCGTGAAGAGGTAACCTTAGCATGTCAGCTAACTGAAGTCGGTACCCTTCAGATCGAAGCAGTTAGCATAGCGGATCCAAAAAAACGTTGGAAAGTTGAATTTGCGATCCGAAAAGATCTCGCCAAATTGCATCGTGGTGATAACGGTAGCACCCTTGCTGAAAGTGAACTTCCTCCACGAATGAATGACGCCATTGATGCAATCAAGAAAGTCTATGGTGGTAGTAAGAATAGCGATAACAGTAAAGCGGCGAAAACGTTACGTAACGATCTTGATAAGATGCTGGGAAAACGTGATAACTGGGAAACCCCATGTTTACGTGAATTAGCTAACGCACTATTAGAAAGTAAAAAGCGTCGTCGGCGCTCAGATCTTCATGAACGTAACTGGTTAAAACTTATAGGCTTTACCATGCGTCCAGGTTTTGGCTACCCTGCTGATGATTTCCGTATGAATGAAGTTTGGGCATTGTACCAACAGGGAATTCAATTTGAATCCAATACCCAAACTTGGTGTGACTGGTGGACCTTCTGGCGTCGTGTTGCCGGTGGGTTAACCCAAGAGCAACAATTAGTGATCTATAAAGACATTGCTAAATACATCACTCCTGGTGCAAGTCGTAATGCCAAACTAAATAAAGAGCTTCAAGAACGTAGTTATGAAGACATGGTACGTTTAGCCGCTTCGCTTGAACATTTGCCTTTTGACAAAAAGCTTCAACTTATTGAGTGGCTATTTGGACGCTTACAGAAAGCCCAATACGCACAAGCACATTGGTGGGCGATTGGACGTATTGCTACACGTACGCCTTTCTATGGTTCAACTCATAATCTTCTATCAGCAGAGCATGTCTCCTTCTGTTTACCAGAGCTGATGGAGCTTGATTGGCGTAAAGAACCATATATTGGCTTTGCGGCTGTTATGATGACACGTAAAACAGGTGATCGTAACTTAGATATCAATGATGAATTACGACAGCAAGTTATTGATAAACTTAAAGTAAGTCGAGCACCTGAAAGTTGGATTGAAATGGTATCAGAAATTAAAATATTAACTGAAGATGAAACCAAGCGCGTCTTTGGTGATGCTTTACCCAATGGTTTAAGATTAATTGGCTAATCTACTCATTGGTAAAATTTAATCTTATTGCATTAAAAGGATGAGTATTTCACTCATCCTTTCATCATTTATGAAATATAATATCTGTGATTTATTACTTATCCGTTGATAAATATAAATAAACAAAGAGAATCCATAAAAATTCTGAATCAATATCTACTTTTAATAACGAAAGCCTAATCTATTAATCTTCTGTTAAGGTTCTAATTGTTATTGTCTTATTAACAGCATTTGTTTGCTTGTTTTATTAACAAGTAAAGCTATTGAGGACTCCCTTTAGCCCCTCAATAAAGACATTTAAATATATAGAAGAGTAGAAGCCGCTATGAATAATTCTCAATTCCACATCATCGCACAACGTATTTTTAAGTCAGAAAATCAACGTGTTGCTGTAGCAGCTGTTGTTTTTGATGGTCTATCAAGCTATGAGGCTGAAAAGCGTTACGAACTTCCTAAAGGCACATTATCACGTAACGTGCGTAAATATAAAAATGAAGTAAAGTACATTGAGTCTGTAACAGCAGCTTAATCTGAATTATAGAAATAATAAGCTTTCCCATGCATATAACTGTATAGATAAAAAAACAAACGAAAGCTTAATACCGGTGAGTATAAAAAAAGGAGAGTTAGTACTCTCCTTTTTTATTGTTCACTTTTTATTTACCAACTCTAAATCTAACAGTGAGAACAAAGAAACTAACCGCGATAATTAATAATCCCATCAATGTTGGGCTACCTATTGCCATTAATGTCTCCCATGGGTGATCACTCATTAATATATTAATTGACAGATTGTTGACTTGACTTATCCAATCACCGATGACTGTTGATTTAAAAACAATAGAACCCATTATTTTAATAAGTAAGATAATCACAAATATTGTAATTAAGGGATGCTCATTAAATTGAGAAATAAAGAATATAATACAGGCAACAGGCAATAACGCTAAACTCATGGCTGCCATTGTCGATATAAATTCACCATAATGCTGACCCAATGCCACAAGGTTGACTGAATAGTCCGTTAATAAACTTTGCGGGACAAACCATTGTCCGACAAACCAAACAGTAAGATCAGCAAACAACAATAGGAAAGAAGCAATAATCGGTATAATAACTAAGGCAAAAACAAGTTTTACAGCTATCGCTTTAGAATCAGAGATCGGCATTGAATGCCAAAAAGCTAAACTGCCCTCTTTTCTCTCTTTCGACAATGTTCTTGCTGTATAGGTAAAAAAGCTAACTAACGTCACCAGCCCCGCCAGCATAAAATTGATTAGCCCGACAATACCCGCAAAAGAATCGCTGTGAGTAAAATTTGGCGACCAACTTTCTAGCCCTGATGATTGAACATTAAATGAGAAATTCTGGCTATTACTCATAAGTAATATGATGCAAACAATAGAAAAAACAGCAAGAAACAGTGGTAATCGAGTAACAAGTTTATGCTCAAGCAATTCTTTAGTTAACAATGCTTTGATTGGGTTCATAAAGCCTCCTGCTGCTTGGCAATAAATATATCAGCAAGACTTGGCTTAGTAACTGTACCTAACATTGCTAATTCAGTTGGTGGAAAATTCTCAAACAATAAGCGGTGTTGACCTAAACCTGCTTTACAACTAATCGGTTTTAATTTTTTAGCTTGCTCAATATGCTGTTCATCTACCGAAAGGATACTAAAGCGCTCAGATAAATCGTTAAGTTGTCCTTGTAATACAGTTCGCCCTTCTTTCAAAACCAACACATCAGTAAGCATATGGGCTATTTCATCAACTTCATGACTTGCAATAATCAACGCTCTTTCGCCCTCATGGAACCATTCCATTAAATAACGATAGAAGGTTTCACGATACATTAAATCAAGGCCTAGCGTCGGCTCATCAAGAATTAAAACATTCACATCTGTCGACATCACAAGAGCAAGATGCAACTGTACTTTCATCCCTTTAGATAACGCAGCAATCTTACTTTTTAATGATATATTGGTCTGGGCTAAATAAGCTGTCATCTTCTGTTGATCATAACGAGGATGCACACCTTGTACATATTTCATTACCTGCTTGACGGTCATCCATTCTGGTAATACTGCAACATCAGATATATAGCCAAGACGCTCTACAATTTTTGCACGTTGTTTTTGTGGCTCTAAACCAAAAATAGTTAATTCACCACTATGGCTATGCATGCCCAGCATGGCTTTAATTAATGTCGACTTACCTGCGCCATTATGCCCAAGTAAGCCTAAGACTTGTCCCGATTTTAGCTCAAAACTAACATCACTTAATACTTCATTATTTTGGTACGCTTTACTGATGTGTTGGGCTGAGATAAATGTAAGATCTACATAACTTTTATTCACGTCCGCTTCCTTTGGAAATACCTAATAACGGTTATTATTGGCTTGCTTATAGTAAGAGTAACGAGAAGATCGACAATGAATCAACTGTTAATAAAGGAATGGCTTAGCATGGTTAGATTTTTATAATGAAAATCGACAAAAATTGAAAGTCTTTGTATTTAGATAAAATATATGATGATAAAAAGTTAATAGTACTCAGCCTAGCAATAAAAGATCTCACTTATGCAAAGTGCTAAATATAAAACGCCTTCATAAAGCGTAAATCACATTATAGACTTAGATCTATTCTTCTCTCGGTTATTTATCTAATGCCAAATTATCCTTTCTATTAAAAGAAATATCGCGGCAAATAGCATTTTCAAGCAATATAGATAGGTCAATAGAAAGCACAAACAAGCGTACACAGAGTATTGAATAAGAACACACTCTGTATACGACAACAACTCAGAAGTAATAAAGCAATCTATTAGGAATGCGATATAATTTACATATAAAAGACGATACAAATCCTGTTGTATATTCTATATATAATTATAATTCTTTTTATAAATCAATAAACTGCTTGTTACTGTTTAATCTTCATACTCATCATCTAGTAGCTCATAAGGAGAAACATTATCTTTTTCCATCATGGCTAATATTTCAATCATACGCGTATGACGTGATTCTTGTTTAAATTCATGCAGAACAGCAATAAGGTTGTTTATTTTTTGGAGTGGTATTCTTTTAATCACTGCTTTTTGACGACCTGGGACTTCATCGGCAAAATCAATCAAAATCTGACGGTAGTCGACACGTGTTTCTTTAACAACGCCCGTCTCTTCTACACTCTTTAACATTGCACTCAGCGCTTTTTCTGCAGCTGCGAAACTATCCATTAATTACCTCGAGGACACAAATTCGCTACGGTAGAAAGTACCGTATCATTTATTCGTAAAATCACTAATACCAAGCTTGATGTTGCATTAGTTTCTACATATTTAGTCTTTATGATATTAACATCCCAACAAAGAATCGTGGGATTATAACTGTAAACACTAATGAGTTGTTCACCAAGTAGGTCTGATTCTTTAATTATAATTGAAATTTACAATTTCGTATAACAGGGAGTGTTACTTGGACATATATTACTCTCTGTTTTGATGATTGTGAATAAATAATTAAGTAAAATTTTAATTCGGAGCCTAAATCACACAGACAACATATAGAATTGTACAAAAAAAAGGGACACAATAATGACTCGTCGCTCATATTTATAACCAGAATCACATATTCACTATTATCACTATCACGATGTTTCAATTGAGATTTGTCTAAATGGACTTGTAGATACCTAAAATCTAACTTTTACTACTGCGGAAAGTCACAACTATTAAGGTTTATAAAATAATAGACTATAGTTAGCGCCATATCATCTTTGTTATAGGTTTTACTGTGCGTAAACATCAACAAACACTAACAGTACTTTGCTTAGGTACACTTTTCTCTTTCTCTAGTTTTGGCTCTTATGCCTCTATTGCAACATCTGGTGGTTTTACAGCAACACAAAATTGCGAAGCCTTCCAATCCTTTCGTAAGCAAACAAACCCTGATGACACTAAACTTGTAGTCGGTAAACAATATCAAATAAAGGCACTCAATGAACGCGACTATCGCTGGGTTCATATTCTCGTGCCAGATGCTAAACCTGCTGTACGCTGGGTAAGTAAAGACTGCGGTACTGTGGATTTAAGCCAAAGCATCAGCGCCCCCGACAAAAAGTATGACAATAAATATTCAAACTCTCGTAAAAGTTGTAGCACTGTGGGAGATTTTGATTCTTATGTCTTAGCACTTACTTGGCAGCCAGGTTTTTGTGAACACTTTCGCTATAAAGGTACAAAGCCTGAATGTAATGCAATTAACGATGGTAAGTTAAAAATCACAAACCTAACATTGCATGGCTTGTGGCCGAATAAAGCAAGCTGTGGAACCACCTATGGTTACTGTGATCGTTACGCTCGATTAGACCTTTCTCGTAATACCATAAACCAAATTGCACCGTGGATGCCTAACTTCTACTACCAAACAAAGTTTGGTGAATATGAATGGAAGAAACATGGTACTTGTCAAACACGTGATGCTGACGACTACTTCATAACAGCAACAAAGCTAGTTGAAAAAGTAGACGCCTCTCCTATCGGTTTATTTATTAAAGATAATATAGGTCGTAATGTCTCTGTATCTAGTTTCAAGAAGAAACTTGTTGCCAGCTTTGGTAGCAATGCCGTTGATCGTATCAGCCTATCTTGTACTCAGGGTAAATTCCTGAATGAAGTACGCCTTAATTTAGGAAAAGATATCGATTTGAGTAAACCTATTGTTGATTTACTTAATGCGGGTACCAAAGGTAGAGCGTTTTACGGAAACTGCCGTAAAATGATTTATATCGAAGATTCGGGTAAATAATATAAAAGGGATAAACATTGTTTATCCCTTACTTTTTTCGTTTATATTTTTAAGCTGTGTAAATTCCATTCAATATAATAATGTAATGACTATTTATCGCTGTTTACAGTCATCTCAATCAGCTGTTAATTCTCTTATCTCGCGTTTTATCAAAAAATAAAATACCATCTGAAAAGTTAAAAACACTCGAATATTCTTAACCTATGATAATGCACAGCGTTTATTTGAGTAAGTTCACCATCATCGAGCATAAAAACATAACCATCTGATTACAATGCAAATATCACTATAAGAAAGCACGAAATGTAACACGTTACATAGATTTGATTCTTTTTTTGTGATATAAACCCGCTTGGATCTTTAGTGATTCGTGCTACCTTGCATCGCCTTTAGAGAAGTTAAGTCGGTGAGATGTTAGATGGTTGTGATATGTTCATTATAGAATATTCATTCAATATTAATTATAAAAAATATCATCATACAAACCGATAAATTAAGAACACTCACTAAATATGAATGTTCCTATTCACTTAATTATCTTGATGATTAAGTTTTATTTACAGGGAAAATTATGAATTCTACGAATGAAAATTTGCTTACAACTATTAATGATAGTCTGTTAGCAATCATTGGTTCAATCAATGGTGTACTGTGGGGACAGGTATTAGTGTACTTACTCGTAGGTGTGGGTATTTATTTCTCTCTACGTTTAGGCTTTATACAAATCCGTCAATTCGGACACGCGATTAAGGTACTTAAAAGTGGCCGTGAACTTGAAAATGGAATCAGTTCATACCAAGTATTTTGTACATCAATGGCGGCGCGTGTTGGTACCGGTAATATGGCAGGTATTGCAGTAGCCTTAAGCATTGGTGGACCTGGTGCTATTTTCTGGATGTGGGTTATTGCTTTATTTGGTATGGCAACCGCGTTTATTGAATCAACCCTCGCGCAAGTATACAAAGTAAAAGACGTTGACGGTCAATATCGTGGCGGCCCTGCTTATTATATGGAAAAAGGCTTAGGCAAACGTTGGATGGGGACGTTATTTTCTATCTGCTTAATTATCGCGTTTGGCTTTGTATTTAACGCAGTTCAAGCAAATACGATTACAGATGCGCTTCACCACTCTTTTGGTTTTAATGAAACAACTCAAGGCATCGTTCTCGTTATCTTATCTGCTTTCTTTATTATGGGCGGTCTACGCCGTGTCGCTTCAGCATCAGCTAAAATTGTTCCAGTGATGGCAATTGGTTACCTCGCGATTGCTCTTATCGTGGTCATCATGAATATTACAGAGCTCCCTGCCGTTCTTTCTCTTATCGTGAAAAGTGCATTTGGTTGGCAAGAAGCTGCTGCAGGCGGTGTCGCATTTACTATTTCACAAGCAATGCAAACTGGTATTGCACGTGGTTTATTCTCAAATGAAGCAGGTATGGGCTCAGCTGCTAATATCGCAGCAAGTGCAACACCAAACCCTAACCACCCTGCCTCACAAGGCTTTGTGCAAATGTTAGGTGTATTTGTTGATACTATTGTTATCTGTACTGCATCTGCTGCAATGATCATGCTTTCAGGTGTAATGGATATGCCAAATGCAGGTCAAGGAATTAGTTTATTACAAACCGCACTTTCTGACGAACTAGGTAACTGGACAACATACTTTATTGCCGCAGCAATTTTGCTATTTTGTTTTTCATCAATTCTTGCAAACTACACATACGCTGAAACAAATATTATGTTCCTGAATGGTAATACCAAAAAAGGTCTGATGCTTTTCCGCTTGTGTGTACTGGGCATGGTGATGTTCGGTTCAGTCGCTTCTCTACCTGTGGTTTGGAACTTAGCTGATGCATCGATGGGCTTAATGGCATTTGTTAATATCGTAGCGCTAATTTTCTTATCAAAATTAGCTATCCGCGTTATCAAAGATTACGAGCACCAGCTAAAACAAGGTAAAACTCCTGAGTTTGACCGTTCTAAATTCCCAGAGCTTGAAGATCTTGATGGTGCATGGCACCCAGATACCATTGCGAAAGCCCGCCGTAAACATGGTAACCATTTCGCTAAATAATCTGTAATCATTTTTAAATGCCAGTATTGAATATCAATGCTGGCTTTTTTTTATTTTTCTAGGTGCGGATTACATCTTCAATTGTTGCTTAATTGCAGCAACCATCTCATTACTTGTTGGTGATAGGCTTGATGGAAATACGCCTACTACTTGCCCTTGTTTATTTAACAAGTACTTTTGGAAATTCCACCCAACCGACTTACCAGACTGTGAGATTAAAAGTTTATATAATGGATTGGCCTTACTTCCCTTAACACTTGTTTTTGTCATCATCGGAAACGTTACGCCATAATTGCTATAACAGATATTAGCCGTTTGCTGATCGCTGCCTCTATCTTGCTTAAAATCATTAGATGGAAAACCAATAACCACCAATCCACTGTCTTTATACGTTTTATACAATTCTTCCAACTGTTTGAATTGGGGTGTAAAACCACATTGGCTAGCCGTATTCACCACCAATACCACTTTCCCAGTTAAATGTTGGCAGAAGTCATAATATTCATCGCTGTTGAGTTTTTTTAGAGGTGATTGATAGAGCGTAGGGCAACTTGACGCATTCGCCGATGTTGTAACGAGAGAAGTAAAAAGGATCGAACTGACTAATAAAATAAGTCGTAAGATTAAAAGATTATAGCTAACCACTTGCATGCTATTTCCCTTCTATTTATCAATTAATTATTTAGCTAACTAGTCAACAATACGAAAAAGGGCTAAAGAAAGTTTATTTCTTTAGCCACTATTGAAGAGAATAAAACATTAGATATAACCGTTTTGAAATTTCCACGCCTCACTCATCTTATCAATGACACAAGCAGGCAATGGGCGATGTGCTTTAGCTGGCTGCGTAGCAATATTTCGATAACCGCACCGTTTTAAGCGCAAATCAAACGCACGATCGATTTGCATTCCAGCACGAGCGAGATCCCAACGAAATACTCGGAGTGCTAAATATTCATGTTGCTCTAATTCACCTCCAAATGGGTATTTAAGCACTTTATTGTACGCCGTTTTTGCTAAATCGAAGTTCACTTGAATCATAAGTTCCTCCTTAGCTTTCAGCCATTAATATAAATTATCGGCTAACTTCAAGCTAAAACGTTACAGTGTCGCAAGCAAGCTTTTTCGCAATAGAAATGACAAGAAAGTGCAAATTAAGATAAATAATGTGATGTAAATCCGCTAATAATTGGTTGTTAATAGCAAATATGGCTAACAATCAAACAAAGAAGAAAGAGATCTACCATCGATTTTGCTTTTCGGTAAGAAAGGCTTTTATCCGTAATTAAGCTGAATTATTATGCTTTATCGAACAACGCTAGGAACTCAATATGCAACAAATTAAAATCGCCGCTAATTCGCAGATTGCCGTTATTTTTAAGACTTGGTCATCTGAATGGGAATCGGAAGTTGAAGCAGATAAAAAAGATGCTGCGAACAAATTCCATACAGTTTATAACATTGCAGCTGAGTTGTTCGCAAAAGGCGGAGAAATTGAAATTTCTTTCATTTCTGCACTATTTAATGATTGTAAGCAAAAAACTGAAATGGCAGAGCAAATGATCAACAAGATCAAAGCTAGCCTAAAAGATGATCCTGAACGAGCTGAGAAATACATCGCTAAAGTTAATACCGCAGCACAAGATGCTGCGTTTTCGATGAACTACCTTGGCCAGCTACTCTTAAAATCAGCTTAATGTCTCCAATGTCTAGAGCCCTTGTATCAAGGGCTTAATTGCCTTTATTTGCTGCTATATTCAGCAATATTTAACTAATAAGCACTAAATCTACTTTATACTGTAAATCTTCTTGTCAGCTTTCCTCGATAGGCATACATTACGCTAAAATATACCCTTTACGAATACTGTTAGTTTTTATACTAACTCATATCTATATTTCTTGCGTTTGTACTGTAACTAATGAAAAAGCACTCACTTCGCTCTCTATGGTCTCGTTGGTTTTCTAACGCGGCAGATATACCTGACTCTATTCGCATTACCATTCCAATGGTGATGTCACTCGGCTTATTCTATTTTTTTGGTTTTACTGCCGCAGGGATCTCAGGACTCATCACCGCTTGGCTACTTGGTACTCAAGCGCGCGATCTCCCCTACTTAAAGCGCTTACAAATTTTATCGATCTCAGTCCTTTTTACCGCTTTATCAACCTACCTTGCTTTTAGTGTCTTTGATAACTTATGGCTTAGCTCTGTTACATTATGTAGCATTGCAATTATATATGGCTTGATGTCTAACCAACGTCCGCATATTCGTTCGTTTGGTTATAATTTTGGTTTCACTTACATTATGTCCATTCACTTTGCGAGCACTGATAATGACTTTTTCATCATTCTGATCGCGAATTTTTTTGCGGCGGGCAGTGTAATACTAACGTCACTGATCTTATGGCCTTTTTTCAAAGGGCGTATTTTACAAAATCATATACACTCTGTGACGTTTACTCTTGCTGACTGGCTAAATACATTACGTTTAACGGATGATGAATCTGTTCTAGAAGAGAAACGACAGCAATTTTATTCATGCGCGCACAAAGTCGCTTATTACAGCAATTCAATTACTTCAGTTAAACGAACTGAACAAGTGCGTATAGATCTACAACGTTCACTTGAAGTCGCTGAATATATAATTAGTCTTGAGCGTATTTTAAGTTTCAATTTACAAGAAAATACGCGCAGACGTTTATCTAATTGGATTGAACAAGCCGCAAGAGAAATCAAACAACACCAGCAAATTACAGCGATCTTTGATGTCAATGAACATAAAAACAACCAATACATTGTCGATTTATTAGAACAACTTAAGCGCTGTTATAATTTTTCAACCTTCTCTACACTCGATTACAGTAAAAATATTTATCTTTTCACCTCAGATACGGTGTCCTTTTTACGTAATTTCAAACATGCTTTGCATCTTAAATCTAAAGAATGGCGACACGGCGGTAAAATAGCCATTACATTAGCGATTACGCAATTTTTGACGATTTTCTATCAAATCCCTCAAGGCTATTGGATCTCATTAACAGCATTTATTGTATTACTCACCTCATCAATAGGTGTAACTAACCACCGCATTTGGCATCGTTTTTATGGTACTGCATTAGGCGGTTTATATAGCTTTGTGTGCTTATATTTTTTCCCGAATCAACACCTAATTATACTAACCAGCATCTCTGTCTTTTTTGCTTTTACGACATACCATAAAGAGCGCTATGACATTCACGTATTCTGGTTAACATCGATGATTGTATTCTCTATCAGCTTACTCTCACCGGATAATACCTATGTGACGTTTTATCGTATCATTGATACCTTATTTGGGGTAACTATCGCCTTTTCTATTAATTATTTTGTCGCGCCAAGTTGGACAATGCGTTGGTTAGATCTCTATATAGCACGCATGATACGCTCACAAATTTTGTACGTAACAGTACTAAATAAGCCTCTCTTTGAGCAGAAACTAAACCTGTATAAAGCACAGGACAATTATTATGCCCTTAAAGGTGAGATCTTTAATTTACTAAAAGAACCCAATCTTAGCCCTCGTACCTCTAAAGATTGGAAGAGTTTGTTGGTTATCTTACGCCGTTTAAGTGATTCGCTTTTATTGGCAACCAAACTTGGGCTTAATACTCCTTATGATAATAACTATACCCAGAAGTGGATTAAACAGCTTTCTGATATAGAGAAACGATTCCCACATCGATATGAGATAGATCAACCGATTGAAATTGATACGGACAATTATGAACATTCGGCTGATATGCTATGTTCATTAATTGAAGAAGATATTAATCAATTAGAATTGTGGCTATGTTATCAACAAGCATTTCCATTAAAATAAGTTAAGTTTACCGTTCAGAAAAATCTACTTTCACTGTTTATTTTGAGAGTGATTCACCTTTCTAACACTGCCAGTCTCAACATTTACTGCTAAGTAATGTTGCTGACTGTTAGTATTATCAAGTTCTTCATAACTAAATAAATAGCAAGTTTGACAATCAAAAATCGGCTGGTTGTAATCAAGCTCTAAATTAGTCCCGTTCGCTTGATAATATTCACTATCGATTGCTAATCCTACGGCTTCTAATGCTTGTGCTTTATCCGTATATTTAAGTGCTGTCGATAGCTTTTCATTATAGGTTTTATCTGTATATTGAATGAGATACGTTTGATTATCAGATGTTAATAAAATATCTTTCCAACCGTTATTGATATCATCCCCTACCAATACGGGTTGTTGAATTTTTTCCCACTTCGCCATTATTTTATATTGGTCATCAAACAAATACGCTTTACACTCATTTTGCTCGCAATAGCTTTCGCTCTGCATAAGCACAAAGGTTTCTTCTTTACCGTTATTATTTAAATCCGCTCGCCCGTAGAGGTAATAAGGTAATTTCTGATTAGTATTAGGTAAGGTTTTATCTGAGGGTAAGATCTGTTTTTTTATCGCGGACGCTAACTTCTCATCAATACTTTGTTCATGTACTTCCTGTTCTCTTACCCCAAACACAACAAGAGCAATTATAGTGATGACAATAGAATAAAATACAATGTGGCGTTGTCCCATAATGCCTTCCTATTGATAACAACACACTCGCTCCTATTAGTGTAAGTCTAATTCAGCATCCTTGCTTTTATTGCTATACGAACAGTTGTAATAATCTATCCATTCAACTGTTTTTTCTCATCAATGCGTTTACGGTGCCAGATAGAATAATGACGTAATCCTGCTGGACCATGGGCAATAAAGACTGAAAGTAAAATCACTGTAATATAAATATGTGCTTGATGTGCAGGAAGCCAAATAATAGATAACAGCATGAATAATTTAACGAATGTTAAAATACCCTTAAGCTGAATGAGCCATAGTTTTGAACGATAAATTTCTAGCGACATCATAGTAACACCGCTCATCATGGCTAATACCCACCAATTGATCCAAAGTGCTTTATCAACAGCAAACATAAAACCAGCACTAGATACTGCAACCCCTAAAATATGCAGTGCTCTGATGGTTGTTTTTGCTAAACGCTGGCACCAAAATTGTGTTTCAGAAATCGTGTAAGGCTGGCCTTTATTCGGGTGTGGTTTATATGTTCCACGTTGATGCGTTGATTTTTTATCGGTCATAATCGTCGGTATTAAGCTAGTAGGCGCGCAAGCATAACTGATCTTCAGTTAACACTAAATATTTGCAGAGCGGAATTCTTTCATTTCTCCACCAGCTACTAAATAACAGTCCATGCCTGCCGCTTTAGCCGCTTGGCAACCTAATTCGGTATCTTCAAACACCACACAATCTTGTGCTGCAATACCTAATTTTTGTGCAGCTAATAAGAACGTTTCAGGTAACGGTTTATGCTGTGTAACATCATTGGCCGTGACAATAGCATCAAGATACGGCATTAAGCCTGCGCTGGTTAAAATTTCTTCAGTGTGGCGACGCTGACATCCCGTACCTATTGCGGTTGGAATACCTTTAGATTTTGCTTGTTTCAATACATCGAAAGTTCCCGTTATCACCTCACCTTTGTGTGTAATATCATCAAAGTAATGGAGTTTTGATTCAGCAAGATAAACCGGTTCTACATCTAACTGATACTTTTCAATAAGGGCTTTTGCCGTATTTAAGGTTGGTGAACCGCCCATGGTATAAAACCAATCGCGATTAAAAGGAATGTTGTGCGCTTCACAAGTGAGTTGCCAAGCATATATATGAGCTGGCATAGAATCGACTAGGGTTCCATCCATATCAAAAATAACAGCTTTGTATTTACTAATATCCATTTATTAAATCCCTTCTTAATCGTTTATCGTTATTTTTCTGCGGCGTAACCTGTCATAAATAAATCAACACAGCTTTCGATATAAGCATCATTTTCTTGCTCTGTCATATCACAAGGTTGACCTAGTTGCGCTAAAAATACCATTCGACCATGCAACATTAATAATAACTGCATCGCTGCATCAGAGGCTGAAATTGAAAAACTCAACACACCTTGTTGCTGTTGAACAGATAAATATTGAGCCAACATTTCGATGGTGGTTTCAGGTCCGGCAGAGACAAACACTTTAGCCAGATCAGGATGCGATTCTAACTGACGAATCGCTGTTCTATAAGTCAGAATAGCTTCTTCTGTTCGTAAAATCGTTTGAAAACGTTTAGCAAAATCACACAATACATCTCGTGCCTTTCTTCCATCATCCAATGGCAATTTATCCATCTGGCTTTCCATGCATTTAGCGCGAATACAAGTTTCAAACAGATCATCTTTAGTTTTGAAATGCGCATAAACCGTTTGTTTAGAAACATTCGCAGCCAATGCAATGCTATCCATAGAAATCGCATAGCCATGTTGAGTAAATAGCTCAGTCGCCGCATCTAATATTTGTTGTTTCTTTAATTTACTTCTTGCTGTTAGCAATTTTCCACCTACAAGCACATAAATGCTAATTATTTACATAAATACACACAATCAAACTAGACAGTCCAGTTTGAATGGTATACTTTTTAATCATATGGACTTATCAGTCTAGTTTAATATTAGGATAGCCAGTAATGCAACGGATAACCAAATCTTCTTTAGCGTTATGTTTGATAATGAGCACAGCTACGCTAACTGGGTGTGATGCGCCAGCAAAAGAGGAAAATAAAGCATCATTACAATTGCTTAATGTAGACACCTATCAACTCAAGCAACAACAAGATTTTGCGATTGAGCGTGAATACGTCGGCTTTGTTCAAGCGGGTCAACAGGCCAACCTTGGCTTTGAACTCAGCGGTAAAATCGATAGTATTTATGTCAATGTTGGTGACACAGTTCAGCAAGGTGATCCTCTTTTAGCGCTCGATACTTTATTACTTGCAACTGAAGCCGACCAATTAAAAGCCCAACAAGCTCAAATATCAGCACAACTTGAGTTAGTTAATGCTAATTTAAAACGCCAAAAATCACTAAAATCCAAAGGCTTTAGCGCGGCATCGGATATAGATAGCCTGACAAGCCAACGTAAAGAGCTTCAAGCGAACTATCGTCAACTCTCAGCGACCCTTGCAGCAAACCAACTACGGTTAGTGAAATCCACCATTATTGCCCCCTACAGTGGGGTTATTAGCGCACGTCATGTTTCCCATGGCGATGTTGTAAACGCAGGATCTCCTACTGTTACTCTACTGGCGAATAAAAACAAAGAAGTACATATCGGTATTCCTATCGACAAGGTACAAGGCGTGACCCAACAAAAAACATGGACAGTGCGGGTGGGTAAAGATACATACCCTGTCACTTTGCTCAATCCGGGTGCTACCGTGAACCTTAATAGTCGTGCAATAAATTTCCGGTTTTCATTGCCAACGAATGCCAATGTTATTAATGGTGAATTAGCGTATCTCAATTACAACGATACACAACAGCAAGCAGGGTTTTGGATTCCCTTATCAGCATTAACTGATGGTATTCGCGGTACATGGAATATTTTTGCGGTTGTTGAAAATGGTGCGGGACCGGAAGTTGAACGACGCTCAGTACAACTCCTCTATGCGGCAAATGATAAAGCCTATATCCAAGGTGCCGTTGATGAAGGCGAACAGATTATCGCAACGGGGTTACATCGTTTAGTACCAGGCCAAATCGTAACAATAAACCCAAGCGTAACACCGAAACAAAAAACAGCCACCAAGCCAGCATTAATTGACGATAATGGGGCTTAATATGAAACGTATTCTTTCTAATACTCGCCTACTGGCTTTGGCTGTCGCTTTATTGATTGTCAGTGGTCTTTCTGCCTTATCTTCGTTGCCAAGAGCTGAAGACCCAATTATTAACAATCGTAACGCTTCCATTATAACTCATTATCCAGGGGCAACGGCTGAACGTGTTGAAGCCTTAGTTACCGAGAAAATTGAAAATAAACTAAGACAAATAGATGATATTAATAACATCACATCGGTTTCTCGTCCGGGAATCTCGCTGGTTAGTATCGAGCTAAAAGACAGCGTTACAGATTCAGAACCAGTATGGTCTGATGCAAGAGATAAACTCTCTGATATCACACCGAATTTACCAGACGGTGCTTCTGTACCTAATTTAGACAGCGATCATTCTTATGCCTTTACCGTTATTACAGCGCTGACATGGCAAGGTCACTCTCCCACTGATTTACTCACTCTACGCCGTTATGCGATTGAATTAGGTAACCGCCTACGTGCGCTCAATGGTACAGAGTTTGTTGATGAATATGGCTTACCAGAAGAAGAAATTGTGGTAAAAATTGATCCTGTTGCCGTTAGCGCATTAGGACGCTCAGCCATTTCGATTTCTTCTGCCATACAAGGTGCAGATGCAAAAAATGCTGCCGGTGAACTGGTAAATGGACAAAGCCGATTTAGTCTAGAAATAGCAGACTCTTTAGATTCACTTGATCGTATAAGACAAGTACCTATCACTATTGATAGTAACGGTCATCTTGTACGGCTAGAAAATATTGCCACCATTCAACGTCAGCAAACAAACCCAGCAGCTGAGATAGCTGTTATCGATGGAAAGCTCGCTGTTATTGTTGCTGCGCGTATGCAGCCTCATCTACGCGTTGATCAATGGACAAAGAGCGTTAATCATTTTCTGACTCAATTTGAACAAGAGCTTCCGAGTAATATAAAACTCAATCGTATCTTTGAGCAGCAAGGTTATACCCAAGTTCGCCTTACTGGTTTAGCCCAAAATTTATTGCTCGGCTTCTCGCTTATTTTAATCGTATTATTTATTACGCTAGGGATCCGTTCTGCATTTATTGTGGCACTTTCATTACCACTTACTTGCTTATTCACCCTCGCTTTAATGCATTTTACGGGGTTACCGATGAACCAAATGTCGGTAACGGGGTTAATTGTTGCGCTTGGGATCATGGTCGATAATGCAATTGTAATGGTAGATACTATTCAACATTATCGTAAGAAAGGTCTTGAACGAATCGATGCAGCCTTAAAAGCTATTCAGCATTTATGGATACCATTACTCGGTTCAACACTAACAACCATTCTTGCCTTCGCCCCTATTTTCCTAATGCCAGGTCCTGCCGGTGAATTTGTAGGTGCTATTGCTATTACCGTATCTTTTTCTCTGATAGGTTCTTATCTTATTGCTCATACTCTGGTTGCAGGTTTCGCTGCGCGTTGGCTTCCTAAACAAACCCAACATAATGCATGGTACCAAACAGGATTAACCCTACCTTGGCTTGCGAATGTATTTGGCAATACCGTAAAAATGGCAATTAAGCGTCCGTTATTAGCGCTTATTACAATGTCAGTATTACCTTTTGTTGGTATCTGGAGTGCATCTCAGTTAACCGAACAATTTTTCCCACCTTCTGATCGTGATATGTTCGAGATCCAAGTGTTTTTACCGCCACAAGCGAGTATTAATGCAACGGAAGCAACCACGAAAAAAATAGATCACTTACTTAATAAATATAAGGATATCGAACAAGTTAATTGGTTAATTGGGACTAATTTTCCCTCGTTTTACTACAACATGGTCGCCAACCAACAAGGCACACCTAACTTTGCTCAGGCGATGATCAAAACCAATAACTTTAAAGTTGCTAATACGCTGATCCCTAAACTGCAAAAGCAATTAGATAAAGCGATCCCAGAGGCACAAATTTTAATTCGTAAGTTAGAACAAGGCCCTCCGTTTAATGCGCCACTTGAAGTACGTTTATACGGCAATAACCTTGATAAATTGAAAACCATTGGTGAAGATATCCGTTTATTGATGGCGAGTACGCCAAATGTTACGCATACCCGTGAAACATTATTATCAGGTTTACCGAAAGTCAGTGTGGATGTGAATGAACAAGCCAGCCAATTAAGCGGTTTAAACCTCACTCAAATCGCGGATCTCTTGCAAGCATCACTGATCGGGATCACTAACGGCAATATTATCGAAGGGGCAGAAGCAATCCCTATTCGTGTTCGAGTGGATAACCTCTCTCGCGAAAATATGACGAACTTAGCAAACCTTCATATTCCAGTGGTTAATAACCATGCAAGTGATCAGTTTTCAGGTATTGCTATTTCATCCATAGCAGATCTATCACTGACCCCAACACGTGGCGCTATACCACATCGAAATGGTCAACGCATTAATGTTATTGAAGGGTATTTAGAAGCAGGTGTTTTACCGCAAACAGCATTGAATGCATTTAAAGTAAAACTCAATCAATATATGAAGACATTACCCGCTGGATATACCGTTGAAATTGGGGGTGAATCTGCAGAGCGAGATAAGTCTGTTGGTAACCTCATCGCCAATCTATCCATGGTATTTACTCTCATGATTATGGTGGTTGTGATTTCATTTAATTCCTTTAGATTAAGTTTGATCATTTTCACCGTTGGCTTTATGGCATCAGGGCTAGGGCTGCTCTCAGTATGGCTGTTTAATTATCCGTTTGGCTTTACAGTCATTATTGGTTTACTCGGCTTAATCGGTTTGGCGATCAATGCCGCTATTGTCATTCTTTCCGAACTAAAAGCGGATCCTAACGCAATAAATGGTGATAAACAGGCCATTCATATTGCCGTAATGAGTTGCACTCGACATATAACATCAACCACGATTACAACCGTTGGTGGATTTATTCCTCTGATGTTAGAAGGTGGTGGTTTTTGGCCTCCATTTGCCGTCACCATTGCTGGCGGCACAGTATTGACCACATTACTTTCTTTTTACTTTGTGCCTGCAGCTTTTACGCTATTGATGAAACGTAAGCAGCAACATGTAATGCCATTACAAACGGCCTAATAAAACAAAGCCCAATGTTTATCACTTCAAGTGAGACATTGGGCTTTATCTATAAGCTACCCTCTACCACAATACTGTTGTAGTACTTCGTTAGAATTCAAAAAAGATTTATTAGAAAAATACTCTCTATTTATTTTAATACTTTGACTATTAACCAGTGATCCCGTTCTGTCCCTATCCCATAATCTATGCTATAAACCAAAAAATTCTGCTGCTGATGCATAAAGCGCAAATTTGCGGGTAATGACGTTCGTTGCTGAGTCATATTGGCATAATAATAAAAATGGAGATCACAGCGCTGTACAATGTAAGAACCTGCTTGATTACGTATTGCAATGTAAGGTGGCTGATCTATTGGTTGGAATAAACTCCATTCTCCCACTACTTGTGTTAGCTCTAACGGTCGATGTGCTGTTAATTTTGGCTTAGGTGGAATACGCTCTTCAACAGCAACTTTTTGTGGAGTTACAACTGGTTCTATCAACCTACTTTCTATCTTTGAAGTTATCTTTTTAGTATCATTGAATTTAAAAGTGTTATTGCAGCGACGGCTAATCCGATATTCAATGCAACAGAAGATATAGCTAATCCAAATTTAATTATTCGGTATCTTTTTTCCTTCGCCTTATTTTCATAAGGCAGTACTGTATTAACAATATTTTTTCTTTTTTCCCTTTCTAACGTTTCCGTTAATCATTTATTCTCACACGATTGATGATCTAATTTTTTTCTTAATTCTAAGATTTGTTTTTCTAATTCGATATTATTAATTTTTTGAAGTTCTAACTCTTGCTTTAATTTTTCAGCATACTTCTTTGTTAATAATATTTTGTCATGGTTAATATGGATTAATTCGCAATGCTTATTACCATTACCACATAATACTTCATTATAAGCATGATAAATTAATTGCATTAAAATAACAGAACCTGATTTATCAGGATGCAATCGATGAGATAACAATTTATAACGTTTCCTGATATCACTGGTTGTTGAGTATTCTGTTGTTCCCAACAGTTCATGGTATGTTGTCATTGTGAATATTAGTAACGGTGACGTTAAAATACTCTGCAATGAAGATTTTCGATTGGCAACTATTAATTAAATTTACTATAAAAAATTTCATTTTTTTTGACGACTGGCACGAAATTCACCAGGGGAACAACCAATATGCTTTTTAAATACTCGCGAAAAGTAAGAAACATCTTTAAATCCAGCAGATGAGGCAACGGCTGATATTTTTTCTTGATCTGAACTTAAGAGACCACAAGCTAAATCTAACCGCTTTTTAATAATGTACTGCTTGAGTGTTACTCCCATTATATTGTGAAATAAACGAGAGAAATATGTTGATGAAAATTGACAAGCACTCGCTAACTCTTCTTCCCGTAAAGGAGCGCTGATATCTTTGTCGATAATTGTTAAAGCGGGAAGGATCGAAAGTTCTCGCTGAGAAATATCTTCAACATTTATCATATTATCATCATGGGTATGTAAACGTGTTAAGCAAGCATCAACTTTTTGACGAATTGTATTACTCGACAAAATATCCTCAGCACCAGCTCGCAAAGCAGAAACAGCCAATTCGGCATCTAAATCATGATAAACAATAACGATTTTCACATCAGGAAAGCGTTGCTTTATGGTTCGTAATAATTTGAAACCATTTGATTGTGAATCTTGTATTTCAATAAAAATCAATTCAAAACCAGTCATTGTTGATAGTATTTCAAATGGCGATACATCAACGAGATTATGATATTGCAGAAGAATATCTTTGGTACTAGTATTTTTTTCTTTATGACAACAATTTACCCAAATCACATCATCACCTGTTTGGTTATTCTCTTAATAAATTTCTTTAATGAACATCCTTTATAAAAAATATTGTTCCTAAATTACTCAGATATTAATTATTAGATACTTATTAATATGGCTAATAATGGTTATAAACACTAATTTATCCAGTCATATTGCATGATCTTAATTATTAGCAACGAGACAATGATTTTTCTCTAGATGTAATTAATTGATAGCTTCATTAGTATATTTTGCAATAACAGCAACTCTTTTATAACATAATTAATCTCTAAGCATACTTATACATGACAATTCGGTATAAAAAAAACAGAAATAGTTTGTAGCAAAAAAAAAACAAATACCATATTTCTAATACAAAATTTTACATGTAAATTTTGCTTTCTAGTGTATCTTTGTGATCCTTGTCATAATGTATAACAATTCACATAACTAAATAAAAACAAACAGCGATAGTATACATGTTTGATATTAATTTATGTTTCGCGATTAGGGATCTATCAATGCGTTATTCCTCACGGAATTATTATCTTTCCGTTATTATGGCAACTCTTGTTAGTTGTTTTTTTTCTAATCAAGCTTCAGCCCACACAATAAAGCATTCATCACCTGTTATTGCTTCTTATTATCCAGATTGGAAAGTGTATACCCCTAAAACGCCTTACAGCGCCAATATGCTTCCTGTTAATGATTTAACGCATATTATTTATGCCTTTCTTGCTGTGTGCGGACCTGTTGATGCTTCCCCCGACAACATCAAAAAAATAATGAAAACCCAATGTAAAAATAAGCCAATAGGTACAGCTATCGTCTTAGATGACTATGCTGCACTTCAAATGAAACTGAAAGGTAAGACATCAAGTAAAGTTGGTTACCATGGTAACTTTGGTCAACTAAGGTTACTTTCAGACGAAAATCCAAATTTATCTATTCTTCCTAGTTTTGGTGGTTGGACATTATCAGAGCCTTTCCATACTGTGGCGTTAAACGATAAATACAGAAAAACATTTGTTGATAGCGCTATAAAATTAATACAAAAATATGATTTCTTCGATGGCATTCAAATCGATTGGGAATACCCTGGTGGACATGGCTTATCAGGCTTAGGTATTGACAATGTTGATAATGAACGTCTTGCATATACAAAATTAATTCATGAACTTCGTACCCAATTAAATACATTAGGTATAAAAAATAAGCGTACCTACCAACTTTCAGCAGCAGTAAATGGTGCACCTAAAACATTACCCGGTATTGATTGGAAAAAAGTATCACAAGATCTCGATCAAATATTCTTAATGAGCTTTGATTTTTTAGGCAGCTGGGGCCCTACGGTTGGTCACCATAGTAATTTATACAGTACACCATTAACACCTGATGATATGTCGGTTGATAGCCAAGTAAACTCCTTATTAAAACAAGGAGTTGATAGAAAAAAGATCATTATTGGTAGCCCCTTTTATGGTCGTGGCTGGAAAGGTGTCGACAACGCTTCTGCTGATAAACTCGAAGGGCTAAGTAGTAAAGGGACAATGGATAAAGGTTCAGATATTGCAGACCCTGGTTATTTTAACTACTCCGATATTGTGAAATATTTAATCAACAATAAAAAAATGGGTTACCAATACTATTACGACGAAAAGGCGGAAGCTGCCGTCTTATTTAGCCAAAAGAAGAATGAATATATCAGTTTTGAAGATAAGCGTTCATTACAAGCTAAAGTTGATTATGTGAAGAAACATCATCTCGGTGGTGTTTTTGGTTGGGAAGCAACATCAGATCACAACCATGAATTAATAAAATTACTCAGCAAAAGCTTCAAGCAATAACAACTATTGTTTATATAAACTAATTCCACGTCCTAATAAGCTTATTTTCCCGATAAGTAAGCTTATTTTTTATCCACCCAAAATTTTCAGTTCCCATCATCCGCTTATTTTTTTCACTTTTAGACATTTTTTCACTGTTTGCACAATTTTTTTGCTGACAATCACATTTCATTCCCCTAACATTGCAATCCGAAATATGAGTTCCGATGAAGACAGCAGGAGAGCGGCAAAAGAAATTACCATGATGGTATCTCTTACGCCCGCCGAAGAAGTAAGCGTTTTAAGCAGTTGAGCCCTCAACTTATTAAACCGTAAATCTTTCAGGCACCATGTCGTATTTTACGATAGGTATGGACTGTTGTTGGAGGAGCCTCTGGAGAGACTCGTTAAATCGAGCGCCGAAGGAGCAAGCCCTATATGGGTGAAACTCTCAGGCAAAAGGACAGAGGAGATAAGAGCAGCAACCAGATATTATCTGCATCCAACATTTATGTTGTTCTATATCTCTTCCTTTGAAGTTTAAAGGAGGAATAATGAATCCACTACACGATACAATTTTTAATTTTCTTAAAACCTTTGACAGTCTTGTTTGGGGACCGCCATTACTGATCTTACTAGTTGGTACAGGCTTGTACTTAACCATCCGTCTTGGTTTTATCCAAGTCCGTTATCTACCACTGGCATTGCGCTATGTATTTGGTGGCAAAAAAGATGCTGATAGTAAAGGTGAAGGCGATGTTTCTAGCTTCGCCGCACTATGTACTGCCCTTTCTGCAACAATTGGTACAGGTAATATTGTTGGTGTAGCCACTGCAATTAAACTTGGTGGCCCTGGGGCACTTTTCTGGATGTGGCTTGCAGCTGTATTAGGTATGGCTACTAAATATGCAGAATGTTTATTAGCGGTAAAATACCGCGAAGTTGACAGTAATGGCCAAATATTAGGCGGCCCAATGTACTACATCGAAAAAGGTGTTGGTAGCAAATGGCTCGCGAAACTATTCGCACTTTTTGCTGTTGGTGTTGCATGTTTTGGTATTGGTACTTTCCCACAAGCGAACGCCATTGTTGAAGCCGCACAGCTTTCTTTCAATGTACCGAAAGAAATCACCGTTGTTATTTTAACCGTATTGGTTGCGACAGTGACCCTTGGTGGTATTAAATCAATCTCCAGTGTTGCTAGTACAGTTGTTCCACTCATGGCTGGTTTTTACATCATTGCTTGTATCAGTGTATTAGCGAGTAATTTTGACGCCATTCCAAATGCGATTAGCTTAGTTATTGAATCTGCATTCACAGGACATGCCGCTACAGGTGGTTTTGTAGGTGCTGGGATCATGCTTGCTATTCAGTCAGGTATTGCACGCGGGGTATTCTCAAATGAATCAGGCTTAGGTAGTGCACCTATTGCAGCGGCTGCGGCACAAACTGAATCCTGTGTGCGTCAAGGTCTTATCTCTATGACAGGCACTTTCTTTGATACCGTGATTATCTGTACGATGACAGGTCTAACATTAATTGTTACTGGCGCTTGGTCTTCTGATTTTGCAGGTGCAGCAATGACAACGCATGCTTTTGCAGAAGGCCTACATTCGAGCTATTACGGCCCATTAATGGTTTCTGTTGGCTTAATGTTCTTTGCCTTTACAACTATTTTAGGTTGGAATTACTATGGTGAACGTTGTATTACTTACCTTTTTGGTGTGAAAGCAATTTTACCTTACAAGTTATTTTTCCTTGTACTTATCGCTGGCGGCGCCTTCATGCAGCTAGATATGATTTGGGTAATTGCGGATATCGTTAATGGCTTAATGGCGATCCCTAACCTTATTGGTCTAGTTGTATTACGCCACGTAGTCATTGCTGAAACACAGGCTTTTTTCACAAAATTAAAGCAAGATAATAGCCAACCTATTTCCGCACTATAAAGCACTATTAAATAGAATATCTATGAGCCGCACGGCTGTGAGGCTCATACTTCTCTCTTTCCTTACTTTTAACACAGCAAAAATCATCTTTTTTGACATTACTTAGGTAATATTGATTTAATCTATAAGTAGATTAAACAAACAGCTTTATCCATCGCTCTCTATAATTAGTAGATACTGCGTAGGTGACTTATTGATTATCCCCTACTTTAATAATTAATAAGTTAAATGAGTTGAAACTCATATGCTTAAAAAAGGACATTGCAATGAAAAATCAATCTTCACGTCGGCGCTTTTTACAATTAACTGTTGGTGGAGTTATTGGTCTGAGTATTGGAAGCAAGCTATTAGTAAAACCGGCTCATGCAGCTGAACTTCCACATTTGTCTATCGATGATCCACAGGCAAAAGCTCTAAGTTATGTTAACGAGTCCTCCAAAGGCGACAGTAATTGTAATAGCTGTATGCTTATTGAAGGTGATGCAAGCGCAGCATGGCGCCCATGTAAAATATTCCCTGGTAAGCTTGTTAATGCTAAAGGGTGGTGTTCTGCTTACGCCCCTAAACCTGCCTAACTCTTTTCAAATAAAAAGGCCATATCAAAGGCCTTTTTATTCTTATCATGAAATTAACGGTAACAACGTTCAGCCCAACGTGCTAATCCTGCTGTAACTGAACCAAAGAAATTACCACTTACAATAGGAATATCTGGCAACTGCTGCTCAATACAATGTCTCAAAATTGGAGAACGCGCGGTTCCTCCTGTCATAAACACCACATCTGGTTTTTTATTACTCTGCGCTAACACTTCCACGACAAGATCACGCATCTTATCTGTTGGAGTTTCGATGGCTTCTGCAAATTGTTTAGCGGTAATGTCGACTGCAAATAAGTCGTTGATTATTGCCATATCAACACGATATTTATCTTGATCGGATAACGCTATTTTAGCTTCTTCAGCACGTCGTACAATTTGGTAACCCAAGGTTTCATGATAAACATGAATAAGACGGCTTAGTTTTGCAGGATCTGCAGCGTCATAACGTAACTTTTCCAACGCACGTAAATTAGCCTCAGAATAAAACTCAGTTTGTGCCGCGACATTATTAATCGCGATAGGATTCCAAAATTGATTAAACGGCATATCAATGCCTCGTGCAGTTTTGCTCCCTAAACCAAATTCTGGCATCAATTGTTTAAAAGCAAGATGAATGTCTAAATCATTCCCACCCACACGCTGTCCGCTATGTGCCAATAGAGACTGTGTTCTATCTTGCTCATTAATCCATTTAGGCCCCATTTCTATCAGCGAGCAGTCTGTAGTACCGCCGCCGATATCAACCACAAGTACTGTTTTATTCTCAGTTAATGTTGATTCAAATTCTAATCCAGCAGCAACAGGTTCGAACTGGAACGAAACATCTTTAAAACCAGCGCGTTTTGCAGCTTGAGAGAGAATTTTTTCAGCCTGAATATTTGCTGCTTCCCCCCCTGTTCCTTGAAAGTTAATCGGACGACCAATCACTGTTTGAGTAATATCTGATTGAAGATGCTGCTCTGCATTACGTTTAATATTCGCCATCATAGCGCATACAAGATCTTCAAAAAAACTGATCTGTGCGTCACGTAAGCCATTGGCACCAAGAAAAGATTTAGGTGATTTAACGTAATAGACTTCTTCAGGATCAGACAAATACGTATTCAGTGCGGCTTCACCGAATTGTAAATCACCACGGAAAATTTCAATATCTTCTTCACGGTTAACAGTCATTGCACGACGTAAAACTTGCTCCCCAACACTGTCTGTTGGGGATATACCCATAAAACGATATAGATACTCTGATACCGCCTCTCGTGTTGGGGCACACAATGTTGATGGAATAAAATGATTATTGTGTTCTAGCGGTAACAGTTCGGGGTTACCATTTACCATTCTTGCGACTGAACAATTCGCAGTCCCATAATCAAATCCAATAAACATTTGAAACACTCAAAGCAATAATAAAGCCAGCAATAATACCCCATCAACATAGGCTTTTCATTGAGTTATTTACGCTATATCTTTACGTCTATCCATCAGCAAAATAGCGCTAACATTCGACAAAATAGTGTCATTTTGTAACTTTACGATGCAATGTTATTTAATTATCGCCATAATACTCTTTATTTAATTCTATAAAGAAGATCACAATGAAACGTATTTACCAATCTTTCTTCGTTGTACTATTAGCAGCACTGACATTAACAGCATGTTCTGATTCTAAAACACCCCAAGAAGGCGATAAGTATTCAGTAATTCCAACTCCTATGCCTAACATGCCCGCTGTCACAGAGATTTTTTCACTGTCTTGTGGTCACTGCCGTAATATGGAAGGAATGCTGCCAGAGATACAAAAATTAACAGACACCAAAGACATTAACCAAGTACACGTTATTTTCAATGAAAGCGCGCAAAAAGCGGCATTTATTTTCTACGCAGCAATGATTCAAACAAATAACGAACCTAGCCATAAACTAGTAGAGGCGTTATTTTCATTCGTACAAGATTCACCAAAAGATATGACAGATGCTCAACGCAAAGTAGCATTAGCGAAAACCTTCCATGATAACGGCTTAAAAAGCCCGTATGAATTAACAAAAGAACAGCAAGCTGAAATCTTTAAGCTACTCCAACAATCTGAAGATATCGTTCGTAATGCCGCATTACAAGCTGTTCCTGCATTCCTGATCAATGGCAAATACCTTGTGAATACAAGCGCTCACGACAGCTTACAAGATATGGCAAATACAATTACATACCTAAAAAATAAAAAATAAATTCATACTCTTAAAAAATACCTACCTCATTGGTAGGTATTTTTTTATCGATGCAATTCTCACTTTCATCCCCCTCAATGAAAACACCTGCAACAACTAGACTATTAATTGAACAAATATCAAAGATACATCTATCAGTAATATTTTTCTCTTATCATTACATAAACTTATATGTGCATACTAAACAGCAGGCACTCTCGTATGCATATCAGTGATTAATAATGGATAAGGCAAATGGAATTATGATCAACACACTTAAGCACAAATTATTACTACTAAGCTTATTGCCTATGATCGCTATCCTCGGTATAGCGATGTGCATCGTCATCTATTTAGAGAACCAATCTCTAACAAAAAATGTAGCACATTATAAGCAAGAGCTTATTTCAGAAAGACAACAAGAACTCAAAGATGCGGTCGTTATTACCAAGCACGCCATTGAAAATATTATTTCTAAAAACAGTGATGAAGCAACACAGCTTGAAGAAATCCGCCAACTTATTACGCCTATTCGCTTTGCAGCTAATGATGCAGGTTACTTTTTTATCTACACAATGGAGGGGGTAAATGTTGCTCACCCTCTTAAACCTTCAATTCAAGGTACTGATCAAATTGGCGCAACGGATGCTAATGGCGTTGCCTACATTAAAGTATTAATTAATGCGGCTAAAAATAATGGGCAGTTTGTTAAATATAGCTTTCCTAAAAAAGCGAACCAGCCAGCCCAACCAAAAGAAAGTTATGCAATTACACTTAATAATAATAAATGGTTTATTGGTACAGGCTTATATCTAGATGACATAGATAACAGTGTTGAACAATACACAGCGCAGATTCATGCGGATATGAAAGATCGTATCAATACCGTCGCTTTTATTTCGATCATTTTAGCCGTAATTTCTGCAATGATTATTTTATTGATCACAAGCCGTATCATTAAGCCGGTTGAACGTATGGTGAAAACACTTAACGATATTGCAGATGGTGAAGGTGACCTAACCAAACGTCTGGTGGTTGAAGGTAATGACGAAATTGCACAACTTGGAAAAGCATTTAACCGTTTTGCTAATAAACTACAAAGTATTATTTCCCAAGTTTCAGCGACGACAGATAGCCTGACAACAACGGCGCATAATGTACATAATCAAACTAATACCTTAACTGCTAAACTAAACGAGCATAATTGCGAAACTGAACAAGTTGTTGCTGCCGTTGAACAAATGAGCCTTGCTGCAAATGAAATAGCAGAAAACACCAACGATGTTGCTTCTGGCACTGAAAAGATGAGTGATGTTGCGCTTATCGCACAACAGCAAGTGGATACATCATTAGTCTCAATAAATACGTTAGTTGATGAAGTGACCCAAGCTTCTGGCTACATTGATGCACTAAATCAGCAATCGCATAATATTAACAATGTACTAAAAGTGATTGGCGATATTGCTGAGCAAACAAACCTACTTGCATTAAATGCCGCTATTGAAGCCGCGCGTGCTGGTGAACAAGGTCGCGGTTTTGCCGTTGTTGCCGATGAAGTTCGTGGGCTTGCCAGTCGTACTCAAAGCAGTACATTAGAAATTAATGAAATGCTAGATCAATTACATAACTTGGTTACACAAGCCGTTCAAGCGATGGATAAAAGTCAGACATCTTGTAATAATGCGGTAAGCTCGACGAATCAAATCTCTAATAACCTTATTTCTGTCACAGAAGCTGTAACCGAAATAAATGGCAAGATTAATCAAATTGCGGCTGCCTCTACCGAGCAAAATGCAGTAACGGGTGAGATAAGCGGTAATATGGGTTCTATCCAAAATATTGTGACCGACTTGATTCGAGAAAATAAAAACTCTGAACTTATCGTAAGTCAATTAGATGACGCTGGTCATAAATTACAGCAACTGGTAGGGCAATTTAAAACACAATAATTGCCATTCAAGCTAGTAATAAAAACGAACAAAGGCACTCTATGGTGCCTTTATTTTTATCTAAAATTCACCAACGTCACACATATTTCAAGTAACTGACTAGCTCTGTTACACAATTAAATAGTGACTTTAATCACATTCTTTGTATGATTTAGAAAATTTTAACGAATGTTTTGTATGAAGAATTATTCTCGCTTTGCAATCAAATATTTCCGCCAACTACTTGTGTTTCGCGTGTTTGTTGCGCTTAGTATTATTGTCTCTATTATTCAAATCTTTAACTTACCTTATGGCTCATGGGCACTGATTACTACAGTAACTATCATGGGTAGTATCCATTTTCTTGGTGGTGTTTTATCTAAAGCTAACCAACGAATAACTGGAACTATACTAGGGGCTATTATAGGTTTATCTCTCTATTTAATACCCACTTCATACAATTGGCTCCACCACATTATTTTGATCACCACAGTGGTTACGGCAATTTACTATACACAAGGTAAATATTCTTATGCGGCACTTGTTGTTGCTATCACTGTCGTTGTGGTAGCTGGTGGTGGTCCTGAGGATTTACATGCTGCAATGTGGCGCACAATCAATGTATTTTGGGCCGCTATCGTTGCGATTTGTTGTAGCCTTTATATTTTCCCTGCTCGTGCGACGGATCATTATCTTAATTACACTCATCAGTTCATCAAACTCTGCTGCAATTATTACCATCAGCATAACCAGCAAATAGCAGTAGAAAATTTTCAACCTATAGATATCAATCCCCTATCAAACATACTGGATAAACAAACTAGCCTTCAACCACATACTAAAAATGAGAATATTGCCAGTAAACAACTCTTAACTGAGATAATGCTGACAGAAGAACAAATATTTACCATGATGGGATCAATGCTGCACACAAGGTGGGATAAACAGTTAGGACAGAATAAAATTAACGACATGCCTGGTCTAATGGAGGCAAAAGAGCAATTAGCAGACCGATTCTTACGTCTAGCTATTCAAATAGAAAACCAACATATTTTACCGGTTAAACAAGAAGAAATAAAAATGCTCTCACTTTTACCTCCTACGGAGAACCATGAGCAAAGTGATACCAGTAATATTAGTTATTATGGTTATTTATGGCTTAACCGTGAGATAGCTCGCCAATTTTCACAACTCACTCATTTATTAAGTGAATACTACTCTCACTTGAATAACAAATAATAATAAGGGCATAACTTTATGCCCTTTTACCTTCTAAACGTTACTATGTTGAAGTAGCACCATAACTTCAACATGCTCTGTGTGCGGGAACATATCAAACCACTGCAACTTTATTACCTTATATCCTGTTAACCTAGCTAAGTCTTGCTCTAGCGTATAAGGGTTACAACTTGAATAAATAATATGTTTTGGTGCAAAATCATTAAGTTGTTGACACAGTTGTTCACCAATCCCCCGCCTCGGTGGATTAACCAATACTAACTCTGGCGCACTTTCATTTGATTGTGAAAAACTGGTTGAATCTAAAGCCGCAAAACGTAAATTCGTCACTCCCATAGTTTCAGCAGAATGCTTAGCACTCTCAATAGCTTCTGGCTCTATTTCGATACCTGTAACATGCTCTACTTCTTCAGCGCAATGTAACGCAAAACCACCAACACCACAGAATAAATCCCACATAGAAGCTGGCTTTATCTCACTGACCCAACGTTTTGCTGTTGCATAAAGGCTCTCTGCCACTTTTGGATTGGTTTGAAAGAAGCTTTTAGGTCTTACAACCAAAGGAACATGATTAAATTGTTCTAATAAATAATGATCAGAGGTTAAGAAAATTTCTTCTTCCCCTTCTAAGCGTGCCATGTGTACAGGTTGAATATTCACCGAAACGACTTTTACCGAAGGAAATGCCGCCATCAGTTCAGGTAAATTATTAACGATACGCGCGATAGCATCATGGCTTCTTAATACAAATCGAAGCATAAACTCACCTCGGCTATTACTGCGTGTTAATAACACAAATTTCAACTCACCTTTCTTTTTCTTTACGTTATAAGGTGGAATACCTGCACAACGAATCCAACGCTCAATATAGATCAACAACGCTTGCATATCAGCGGGATATAAAGGACAAGTACACAAACCAATCGGTTTAGATCCTGACGTTGATAAATCCTCAGTCTGCTTTTGAATACCTAAACATGGCTCATGAGCTGCGCCTAATACCACCATTTTTGCTTTATTACGGTAGCCAGAAATGGCACTTTCTACTGGTGCTAACCATTGATGTGGATGATGTTCTGAAAACAAACTGCGTAACACATCATCTTTTTGTTTAATCTGCTGCGGATATGAAAGCGAAGCTAAAGGGCACGATTGGCATACCCCTTGAAGGGAGAATGGACACTGCATAGTTCAAACGTTAACAGGAAAAAATGTTAGTCTAACCTGCGAAATAAAAATGACTATTTAGGTTATAAATCATCAAGATTAAAAATTTTTATCGCCGATTTTAATATCGCGTTTTGTTACTTTTATACCATCAATAAATCAATAGAATTTACCTAATCAACAAACACTAAATTTTCGATTCCTTGATAGTTCACTTTCATAATCCCAGTATCAAATACCTTTTCTAACTGCGAAACAATCATTACCTCCTGAGCCCTACCAACAGCAATACAATGGCCCGCTTCAAGCAATATCACTTTGTCGGCTTCACGTAATGTTCGATTCAAATCATGGTTAGCCATAATCACAGCGACCCCTTGTGACGCAATCTTTCGTATCAATTTATACATAGACGCTTCTTGACCAATATCTAAAGATGCCGCCGGTTCGTCGAGTAATAGATATTTAGCGTCGGGATTTAATGCAGGCCAAACTTGTAAACAAGCGGAAGCTAATCTCACTCGCTGCCACTCACCACCAGAGAGCTTTTGAATACTTCGCGATAATTTATCAACAATACCTAAATATCCACACACTTCATCAATAGCAGATTGTTTACTCACGTCTTTTACTTCTCCTAGCGCCGTAAAAGACATTAAAAGATACTGGTACACTGGAATGGCAAAATTTGGCTTATCTTGCTGAGACATATAACTCCGCACACGAGCTAATGAAGCAAGATCATAATCTGCTAGCTCAATACCTTCCAAAGTAACATTGCCACCTGAAGAAAATAACCCAGAAATAAGCCCTATTGCGGTACTTTTACCACTACCATTAGGACCAATAAAATGCACGATTTCACCACTATCAACAGAAAAAGATAAAGGCTCTAGTCGATTATCAGCAGCAATACGATTAATCATTAACATTGGCATATTATTAATCCAGCTGTGCTCGCATAAGCATCCAAATAAACACTGGTGCACCGAGTGATGTAGTCACAACGCCAACAGGAAGGTCAGCAGAAGGCAGTAAAATACGTGATAACGTATCGGCGAAAGCTAATAATAGCCCTCCAGCTAAAGCAGATAACGGCAATAAAAAACGATTTTCTGTGCCTAACATCAAACGTATTAAATGCGGAACAACAAGCCCAATAAAACCAATAATACCAGCTAATGCGACAGCACTACCGACTAATAACGATACCATTAATATCAGTTTCCAGCGCAGTGTGGTTACATTCAAGCCAAGTTGCCGCGCATGGAGCTCTCCTAGCATTAAAATATCGAGTTTTCTTCCCTGGCAACATACAACAGCTAACACTGGAACAATAAAAAATAGCAAAGAGAGTTGCTGCCAATTAACCCCACCAAGGCTTCCCATGAGCCAGTACATTAACTGTCGCATACTAAGATCATCACTGAAATAAAATGCCCAAGTAATAACAGCACTAGACAAAATACCCAACGCGACACCAATCAGTAATAAACGAGTCATTGAAACACTACGTCGACGTGAGAGCCCTACAAGAATTAATGTAAATAATAATGCGCCAACCATCGCTGTAAACATAGTAAGCATTGGAGATGGTGCAAATGGTAAGAAAAATAATACTGCAACTAAGGCTAAACTTGCACCACCGGAGATACCCAATACGCCCGGCTCAGCTAATGGATTACCAAGTAAAACTTGCAGCACAGCACCAGAACTGGCTAAAGCTGCCCCTATGGCCAGAGCAGCTAATAACCGAGGCAAGCGTAACTGTAGGAGCAATTGTTGTTCTAAGCCCCCTTCTGGTGCCCATGGTTTGATCCACAACTCACCGATGGATAAGGAAAAAAAACAAACAATAATGAGCAGTAAAACTATTAGCCAAAAACTAAACCGCCAGCGTGATTGCTGACGGGCTAATAATGCATTAAGAGACATACGATCCATCGTCAAGGTAGTAAAAGAGCCTTACCTTACAACCTCTCATAACAGAACAAAAGTAAGAGATTGTAATTATGAAAAACATAAATTAAAAAAAATTAGCCACATAACCGTACCTGCTCATCAAATATGATATGTGCTTTTTTTACCATTAATGCTGCTCGTTGACCTAACGCCACATTGGCATTAGGAAAAACAACAGCCTCTCCTTTTTCATCCGCAATAAACTCTTGTTCTTTATCGCTACCTAAATAAGTACCTTCTTCGAAAAATGTAAAGTTTGGCAAGTCATTAGGAAAAGAAAAAGTGAATGATTCCGATTGTTTCAGTAAAGTCCTATTTACACGATAGACTTCAACATCATTATTCCAACTAATGGGTAATGTACTTTCCGTTATTAACTTCATTAAAGCATGACTAAAATACGACAATAGTGTTAAGTCATTTTCTCCAAAATCCGCTACTTTACCTAACTCAATCGTTAATGATTGCGCGCCATGATATTCAGCACTAAACCAACTAAAGGTAGAGGATGGATCATTCGCTAACAGTACCGCTTCAATTTTTGCATATTGAATAAAACTAAACAGACTATTACTACGTGATAACTTATGGCTATATGGGCTAATTGCAAAGGTATAGTGCTCTGAGCGTCGAATTGCACAGTGAAGGTCAAGATGCCACTTTTCTGGCTGAATCGCTGTAGAGGAGCCATAAAAACTGTTTACAGCCTCTTGCAGTTGATTTGCAACCTTACAGTCAATATTCCTTTCTTGATTCCGAACTTTGAATAAACGATTCATGTTTTCATCAATGAAGCGTGTTTTGTTATTAATAGCTTCAGGGTGAGCAATAATTAACAGTAATCGATGAACAGGTTCAATATGCCCAAGTAAAATACCTTCAGCTAATTGCTGTATTAATTCAATTGGCGCCGTTTCATTGCCATGTACACCAGAAGATAAAACAATATCTTTTGCCGTACTCATTTGCTCCACCGGCGTAATTTGCAGAACACCACGCTGCAACAATTTACAATGAATACCGGATTCCAAGACCCATTCATCTGCCGTAAATGGTAATGATAAGTCACAAGTTGCCGATAAAAAACGGCCTTTTTTCACTTCATCAACAAACGTCATATTACCTCCATGTACATAAACGTTATGAAATACAATCGCCCAATAGCTTTAAACTCCAGTATAAAACACCAATCTTTAAACACAATAGCAACATAATAACAACCTACCAACTTCGTATAGTTCCAATTTCCCGAGCAATAGGTAATAAAAAACCCAAGAGAATAAATTCACTTGGGTTTCGATTTGACTAAGCGTTAAACGGGCTTATTTAGGTACTTCTAATGTTTCTACTCGTGCTTTTAGCTTCTGACCTGGGCGGAAAGTAACTACACGGCGAGCAGAAATTGGAATATCTTCGCCAGTTTTCGGGTTACGCCCTGGTCTCTCGTTTTTGTCTCGTAAGTCAAAATTACCAAAACCAGATAGTTTTACTTGTTCGCCATTTTCTAAAGCCTTCCTGATTTCTTCAAAGAAGACTTCCACCGTATCCTTGGCGTCCCGTTTGCTTAATCCAACATTCTCAAACAGGTTCTCAGCCAAATCGGCTTTTGTGAGCGCCATAGATAACTCCCTCAAGACTATGTTGAATGGATTGTAACAATGCTAGCATCATTCCGGCTTGTTACTGTGAATAAGGTTACGTTGACACGGTTCGTAGACACCTATCATTGGTGTTTATAGAGATTAACATCTCCAGTTCCTTATCAACTAGAGTCAAGTCTAAGCCAACTTGCTGATTTCCGCCAACTTTTTTAAGCAAACTTCACGTTAATTTCTATTCTTTTTATTGATAAATAATATCACTCTTGTGCAATTAGTTGTGCTTAATTGCTGTTCCATTAAAAACAATAACCAATAAAAACATAGAGTTACAAATTTAACGTGCATTAAAAATGTGGCAAAAATAAAAATTCATCTATTTTTCATAGTGTTATTATTTTTTGGAGAAAGATCAAAAAAAAAGCAGCCATGATTGGCTGCTTTTAAAAAACAAAGAGTTAAATGCGTCAATATTTTTGTAATTAACGTTATTAACCTTTATAAACTCGTCTTAGTCACGTAGTGATGCACCGAACTTTTCAGCTAATGCAGCAACAATAGCTTCGACTGCTGATGCAATATCTGCTTCTTCTAATGTGCGCTCTGCTGATTGCAGCGTCAATGCGATTGCAAGACTCTTGTTACCTTCTTCAACGCCTTTACCCGTGTAAACGTCAAATAGGTTAACATCTGTCAGTAGCTCACCACCGATTTCACGACAAGCAGCAACAACATCACCAGCTAATACATCTTCGTTTACCACAACGGCGATATCACGACGGTTTGCAGGGAACTTAGATACAACAACTGCTTCAGGAAGCATACGAGAGTTAATTGCAGCCCACTCGATTTCAAACATGATAGTACGACCATTCAAGCCAAACTTACGTTCTAGCTCTGGGTGTACAGTACCAATGAAACCAACTTCTTTGCCATCAACAACGATTGCTGCTGATTGACCTGGGTGAAGTGCTGGGTGCTTAGCTGCTTTGAAGCTAAATGCGGCTTCATTAGCTGTTAACTCAAGCACTGCTTCTAAATCACCTTTAAGATCGAAGAAATCTACAGTGTTAGTTGCAATATCCCAGTGCTCATCACTACGGTTACCGGCAATAACACCAGCAAGCATCATTTCTTGACGCATACCGTTTTCTGCTGATTGCTCAGGAACAAAACGTAAGCCCGCTTCAAATACACGAACACGTGGTTGCTGACGTTTCTGGTTAAATACAACTGTATTTAGTAGGCCAGTCCACAAGCTTAAACGCATTGCTGACATATCCGCAGAAATTGGGAATGGCAGAATCAATGGCTCAATTTCAGGCACGATAAGTTTTTGTTGCTCAGGCTCAACGAAGCTGTAAGTAATCGCTTCTTGGTATCCACGATCAACAAGCAGATCACGTACACGCTTAAGCGGAAGGTTCGCTTCTTTATGTAGATTCATGCTTAGCGCAGCAACTGGCGATTGATTTGGAATATTGTTGTAGCCGAAGATACGACCCACTTCTTCCACTAAATCTTCTTCAATTGCCATGTCGAAACGCCATGCTGGTGCTGTTGCTTTCCAGCCAGCATCAGTTGTTTCAACGTCACAGCCTAGGCGTGTTAGGATTTCACCCACTTCCTCAGAAGCAATTGAGTGACCTAATAGGCGATCTAGTTTAGTACGACGAAGTTCAATCGTTGCTGCTTTTGGTAAATCAGCTTCTGATTCAGCTTCAACGATTGGTGCAACTTCACCACCACAAATTTCAACGATAAGTGCTGTTGCACGCTCCATCGCCTTCATTTGTAGTGTTGCATCAACACCACGCTCAAAGCGGTGTGAAGAATCAGTGTGTAGACCGTAGCTACGAGCACGACCACGGATTGCATCTGGTGCGAAGAACGCACACTCAAGTAGTACGTCTTTCGTCTCAGTGTTAACACCAGAGAACTCACCACCGAAGATACCAGCAATCGCTAGTGCTTGCTTGTTATCAGCAATTACTAGGGTGTTGTCGTTTAGTTCAGCTTCGTTACCATCAAGAAGAGTCAGCTTTTCGCCTTGCTCTGCCATACGAACAACGATGCCACCGTCGATCTTAGCAAGATCGAATGCGTGCATTGGTTGACCCATTTCAAGCAACACGTAGTTAGTGATATCAACAATTGGATCAATTGAGCGAGTACCACAACGACGTAGCTTTTCTTGCATCCATAATGGTGTTTCAGCTTGAACGTTTACATTACGAACAATACGACCAAGGTAACGTGGACATGCCGCAGGCGCTTTAACATCAATAGCGATAGTGTCAGCAGCTGTTGGTGCAACAATCTCAAATTGAGGCTCAGTCACTTCAGCACGGTTTAGAACACCTACTTCACGAGCAAGACCTGCAATACTTAGACAGTCAGCACGGTTAGCGGTTAGATCAACGTCGATAGTAACATCGTCAAGACCTAGGAATTCACGGAAGTCAGTACCCAGTACTGCATCTTCTGTAAGCTCCATAATGCCATCAGACTCAACATCGATACCTAGCTCAGTGAATGAACACAACATACCATTAGAAGGCTGACCACGTAGTTTAGCTTTCTTGATTTTAAAATCACCAGGAAGCACAGCACCAACAGTTGCAACTGCAACCTTGATACCTTGACGACAGTTAGGTGCGCCACAAACGATGTCTAGTAGCTCTTCAGCACCGACATCCACTTTTGTAACACGAAGTTTGTCAGCGTCTGGGTGTTGTGCACACTCAACCACTTGACCAACTTTAACGCCAGTGAATTCACCAGCTACTGCTTCAATACCGTCAACTTCCAGACCAGCCATTGTGATCTGGTGAGCTAGTTCTTCGCTGTTTACTGCAGGATTAACCCACTCGCGTAGCCAAGATTCAGAGAATTTCATAGATTTCTAGCCCCTAGTGCTTACTTAAACTGTTTTAGGAAACGTAAGTCGTTCTCAAAGAACGCACGTAAATCGTTAACGCCGTAACGAAGCATAGTTAGACGCTCAACGCCCATACCAAATGCAAAGCCTGAGTATTTCTCAGGATCGATGTTAACTGAACGTAGAACATTAGGGTGTACCATGCCGCAGCCTAGTACTTCTAACCACTTACCATTCTTACCTTTTACATCAACTTCAGCTGAAGGCTCTGTAAATGGGAAGAAAGATGGACGGAAACGTACTTCAACTTCTTCTTCAAAGAAATTACAAAGGAAATCGTGAAGAATACCTTTTAGTTGCGCAAAGTTTACGTTTTCATCAACTAACATACCTTCCACTTGGTGGAACATTGGTGTGTGAGTTTGATCGTAGTCATTACGGTAAACACGGCCAGGTGCAATGAAACGGAATGGCGGTTGGCCATTTTCCATTGTACGGATCTGAACACCTGATGTGTGCGTACGTAGCATTAGATCTGGGTTAAAGAAGAACGTATCGTGGTCGGTACGTGCTGGGTGATCTTCAGCAATATTTAGCGCATCGAAGTTGTGGAAAGCATCTTCGATTTCAGGGCCAGCTTCAGTTGTAAAACCAAGTTCACCAAAGAAACTTTCAATACGCTCAATAGTACGTGTTACCGGGTGTAAACCACCATTTTCAATACGACGACCAGGCAGAGAAACATCGATAGTCTCAGCCGCAAGCTTAGCTTCAAGCTCTGCACGTTGTAGGCCATCTTTACGCTCTACAAGTAGTGTTTGCACTGCTTGCTTTGCTTTATTGATCTCTTGACCAGCAGTACGACGTTCTTCTGGCGGTAATTTGCCTAGGGCTTGAAGTTGAAGAGTTAAGTGACCCTTCTTACCTAGGAATTGAACTCGGACTTCGTCCAGAGCGACTAATGAATCAGCCTGCTCAATAGCTGCCGTTGCGTTGGCAATAATCTCGTCTAGATGTTGCATCGTATCCTCATCCACCCACAGGTGGCGTCCTTAAGGGAGATATAAAATCGCGTATCGATACATACTAAAGAAAGCAGCGTCTAAATCCAAATTGAATCGTAATAAAAGCGCAAGTTTGGACGAAAAAAAAACGCCTTTATCAGTTGAACGGCAAAAATTGAGGATTTCAATCAATTAGCGCCTAACAATAAAAAGATCATCACATTGTATGAGCATTTCTATTTCTCATTTTTTTACGTGCCAAACCTTATCTAATGAGAGTAATTTTATTACGTCTTTTTTCAGTAAATAACAGTGCACATTGAAGAGTTCATAACTCTTTTAATATCTTCATAACCGGATAAATACTTTGTATTACACTAATGTTCATGCGCAATATGAAGAGCTTTCAGCATACCTATTATGCTAAAAAACAAGTTAAAAACTTAGGTTCATATCGACCATACACGCACTGCAATAATCTGTTTCTATTGATTTATTTGTGAAAATATTCACTCCTTAGTAACTATTTTTAAACAAATTAAAACCCAAATAAAACCGAACAACACAAACATTCTTTATTTATTACAACACGTCAAAATCAACAACAAAATAACAATATAGATATGCAATCATTATTGTTGCTTTTCTTATAATTCTGACGAAAAGCAATGAAATAAATCATCAAAACTGTTTTAAAATTACATTTTTCAGTGTAAATTATGATCAAAATCAAAGTGAGGAAGTTTCTGATGAACAATAAAGATCTAGCTGCACTATTAAAAATCTCAACACTTGCAATGATCCTTTGCACGGCATTACTTGCTCTTGGTAACTACGGCCTAGCGCATTCAATGCCTATTAACTCAGCTGCAGGATTTAACATTGTTAACCTTGTATTCTTCATTGGTCTTAACGCTCTTTTAGTACCATTCCTTGCATTTCTATTTAAAACTCGTGCCCGCGCAAACAAGCAGCGTCGTATGATTAAAGCATAAGTTTTATTTTCTTTAATTTTTAAACCAGCACCCTATTTCTAGAGTGCTGGTTTTTTTATATCCGCAGAAAATAAAATACACTGTTGCATTATTAATCAATATCAAATACCATAATTTAACACTGTTTTATTAAATTGGAGTATCACATGAAAAAGCAAGATAACTATTGGTTAACGTATGCTAAGACTACTTTTGTCATTGCGACCATCGCAATGATCATTAGTATCGTAAAATTACCGGGCGATTTAATAGTGAAAGGGTATTACAGTATTTGTAGCTTGTTTCTTGTCAGTGCAACTATCACTTTAAGTAAAGCTATTCGTGATGAAGCTGAGTCAAACCGTTTAATCAATCGAATAGAAGAAGCTAAAACAGCTAAATTACTTAATGAGCTCGATGAATAAGATAGATATCAGCCATGACGAATATTTCGTTTAAATACCTCTACTTTCAATATTCGCAATTGAAACAAGTCATAACAACGTTGGAAGTAAAACAGAGTCAGTTGCTTGAGGATGAAAAATGCCTCAAGCAGCAACTTACTGATGCTGATCAACATTTCTTAATGCTTATAAATAATCCACTACCAGAGCCCCACCCTTCAAAACCAAGAATATTAAAAGATGGCCCTCAATTAAAACCTAAATGTACAAAGCCTATTCACCACGCTTTATTTGCATTAAGTAAACAGCAACAACAATTAAGTAAAGATCTCATCAAACGACAAAAATATAAGGAGAAAACTAAACGTCTTTTAATTCTTTTTAAAAAAGCAATATCTAATAAAGCTTACTTAGATATGGAGCATAGACTGCAAATAGAACAATTGAGTTTACAGTTAGAGCTATTACTTGCGAGCCATCTATAAAGTAATAGAAAAATGGATATTTAGAAGAAATAGATATGATATACAACGAAAAAAGGAGAGCCGAGGCTCTCCTTTTAACTTAAAAACTAAACTGATAAATTACAGTGCAGCTTTTGCCTTTTCCACAAGAACAGTGAAAGTAGCTTTGTCAAATACAGCGATATCTGCAAGGATCTTACGATCGATTTCGATAGACGCTTTCTTAAGACCGTTGATTAGACGGCTGTAAGACATACCATTTTGACGTGCAGCAGCGTTGATACGTGCAATCCAAAGTTGACGGAAAGTACGTTTCTTCTGACGACGGTCACGGTAAGCGTATTGACCAGCTTTAGTAACAGCTTGGAAAGCTACGCGGTAAACACGTGAACGTGCACCGTAATAGCCTTTAGCTTGTTTAAGAACTTTCTTGTGACGTGCACGTGCTTGTACACCACGTTTTACGCGAGGCATAGGAGACTCCTAACTAAAATAATAAAATATAAAACTAAAAACGATTAAGCGAACGGAAGCATACGAGCAACTGCAGCCACTTCACACTTAGGAAGGATTGCATTTGGACGAAGCTGACGTTTGTTCTTAGTAGTACGTTTAGTCAGGATGTGACGCTTAGTAGCGTGCTTAAACTTAAAGCCACCAGCTGTTTTTTTGAAGCGCTTAGCTGCGCCACGATTTGTTTTCATCTTTGGCATGAGATGATAACTCCGCATTGTTGATAGTTAATAATCACAGTAATAGGGCGAACAAAAAGCGCTACTTAAAAGCAGCGCTTTTTAGCTACTTGAATGCCTTTATTACTTCTTCTTTGGGGCAAGCATCATGGTCATTTGGCGACCTTCTACACGATTAGGGAAGCTCTCGCAGACAGCGATGTCTTCAAGTTCACCCTTAATACGGTTAAGAAGTTCAATACCAATACCTTGGTGAGCCATTTCACGACCACGGAAACGTAGCGTTACTTTGCCTTTGTTGCCCTCTTCTAAAAAGCGAGTCAGGTTGCGTAGTTTTACCTGATAGTCGCCTTCGTCTGTACCAGGTCGGAATTTAACTTCCTTGATCTGGATTTGTTTCTGGTTTTTCTTTTGCTCTTTAGCAGCCTTGCTCTTCTCGAACAGGTACTTGCCATAGTCCATCACGCGACAAACTGGTGGCTCGGCATTAGGGCTAATTTCAACTAGATCCACACCAGCGTCTAGAGCAACTTCCATTGCTTCATCAAGTGAAACAACACCAACTGATTCGCCATCAAGGCCAGTCAGGCGAACTTCACGTACGCCACGAATTTCTTCATTTAGACGATGCGCGTTTTGCTTAACTGGTGCTTGGGTTCTTTTTCCGCCTTTAATACCTTATTCCTCCACAATATTGAGCTTACGACTGCTAATTTCTTCTTGCATAAATGCAACAAGTTCATCAATCTTAAATTTACCCAAATCTTTACCCTTGCGAGTACGAACTGCTACAACGCCTGCTTCGACTTCTTTGTCGCCACAAACGAGCATGAAAGGCACTCGCTTCAAAGTATGTTCGCGGATTTTAAAGCCAATCTTCTCATTTCTCAAGTCCGCATTGACTCTAATTCCACATTTTTTCAATTTTTCTACAATTTCTTGCACATATTCTGACTGAGCGTCAGTAATGTTCATCACTACAGCTTGTTGAGGCGCTAACCATGTAGGGAAGAAGCCTGCATAATCTTCGATAAGAATACCGATGAAACGCTCTAGTGAGCCAAGAATTGCACGGTGAATCATAACCGGTGTGTGACGTTCATTATCTTCACCTACGTAAGTAGCGCCTAAGCGCTCTGGTAAAGCAAAGTCTAGCTGAACGGTGCCACACTGCCATGCGCGATCAAGGCAATCGTGAAGAGTGAACTCGATCTTAGGACCGTAGAACGCACCCTCACCTTCTTGAATTTCAAATGGAATTTCCATTGATTCAAGCGCGGTAATTAAGTCTGATTCTGCTTTATCCCACATTGCATCAGAACCAACACGTTTTTCAGGACGTGTAGATAATTTAACAACAATGTTGTCGAAGCCGAATGTCTTGTAAGTATCATACACCATTTCGATGCAAGATGTAACTTCTTGTTGTACTTGAGCTTCTGTACAGAAAATATGCGCATCGTCTTGGGTGAAACCACGTACACGCATAATACCGTGAAGTGAACCTGATGGTTCGTTACGGTGACATGAGCCAAACTCAGCCATACGCAATGGAAGATCACGGTATGATTTCAGACCTTGATTAAAGATCTGTACGTGACCTGGGCAGTTCATTGGCTTGATAGCGTATTCACGGTTCTCAGAACTTGTTGTGAACATCGCATCAGCGTACTTATCCCAGTGACCAGAACGTTCCCAAAGCACACGATCCATCATTAGAGGACCTTTTACTTCTTGGTAATCGTATTCATTTAGTTTTTCACGAATGAATACTTCTAGCTCACGGAAGATAGTCCAACCGTTGTGATGCCAGAAAACCATACCCGGTGCTTCTTGCTGCATATGGAACAAGTCAAGTTGCTTACCGATTTTACGGTGATCACGCTTAGCCGCTTCTTCTAAACGAGTAAGGTGTGCTTTTAATGCTTTCTTATCGTGGAATGCAGTACCGTAGATACGTTGAAGCATCTTGTTGTCACTATTACCACGCCAGTATGCACCAGCAACGCTTAATAGTTTGAAGTTTTGACAGAAACCCATGTGAGGAACGTGTGGACCACGACACATATCAATGTATTCTTCGTGGTGGTAAAGACCTGGACGGTCATCACGTGCTACGTTCTCATCAAGAATTTCAATTTTGTAAGTTTCGCCGCGAGCTTCAAAAGCATCACGCGCTTCTTGCCAGCTTACTTTTTTCTTAACAACCTGATATTTGGTTTTAGCAAGCTCAAGCATGCGCTTTTCAATCACTTCAAGATCTTCTTGAGTTAGTGATTGCTCTAAATCGATGTCGTAGTAGAAACCGTTATCGATTGTAGGACCAATAGCCATTTTCGCTTCTGGGTAAAGCTGCTTAATTGCGTGGCCTAATAGGTGAGCACATGAGTGACGTACGATCTCTAAACCATCTTCTTCATCTTTTGCTGTGATGATTTCAAGGCTTGCGTCGTTTTCAATTAGATCACATGCATCTACGCGTTCACCATCAACACGCCCTGCGATCGTTGCTTTAGCAAGACCAGGACCGATTGAAAGTGCCACGTCCATAGTTGATACAGGCGCGTCGAATTGACGTTGACTACCGTCAGGAAGAGTAATTACAGGCATGAATAATGTCCTTTAACAGTGGTGCCACACACCAAGTAGCACATGTTGAATTTATAAAGCTTTCAGAAGCTTTTACGAATAAAAAACGCTTTACTTTCGATACCGCAATACTGAGCGGCACACTAAAAGAAAAGCGAGGCTGTACTATAGCAAACGGATTAAAAGGATTGCAAAGAATCCTCTTAAATTAATAACAATAATTTATTCAACGAGTGTGTAACTAACCACGTACAGTTTTTCTATACCAGGATAGATATCTTGAATAACGCTTTTAAGCACATCGAGTGTCATATTTTCTTGTTTAGCATGAAAATCATTTAATTCAGAAAATAAGATAGGCTCAACCTTATCGATTTGTAATGTACAAAATTCACGGCCATCTTCAAATGTTGATACTTTTACTTGTGAACCTGGAACATAGTGACTTTCAGATTCATCACGAATAGTGATTGTCTTTTTTCCTGAAAGAATATCGGTTTCAAAACGTTCAAAAAACGTCATTTCTGTTGGTGTGATTTTCTGGTTCATATTTTGTTCTTTTCATAAAAATAGTGTGCTAGTAGATTACCTGCATTTACATCGTGAATACATTTTGTTTTGTAAGTATCTTTATCAATTAATGTCTAATTACCTTTCAGTGAGCCACTATCTAACATTTACGTATATTTTTACGCTGAAATTATTTTTTATTTAAAAAAGAAGAACATATATTTTACGTATTGTTTTTTTTTAATACTTTGTTTTTGTTATTCTTTCTATCGCATGAATTCTAAGTTTTTAAAAACAGTAACTAAAATCACACTGAGTTCACATTTCTTCACTCGATATTTAGTCTAAGATGTTGATAGACAAGTTGTATACATACGTTTCAGTGCGGAGGATGATTATGTGGCAAGCCATTTCTCACCAACTGTCAGATGTACTAGGTCGACCATTTAAGATTGTTGAACGACAAATGCTTGAAGGCGGCGATGTCAATGAGTGCTATTGCGTTAGCGATGGTGAACAACGTTTCTTTCTCAAACTCAATGATAAAGAACAGCTAGTTGTCTTTGAAACTGAATCAGAAAGTTTACGCATTCTTAATGAAGCAAATTGTGTTCAAGTACCTCAGTATATCCATGTTGGTACGTGCCGCGATAAATCCTTCCTCACACTTAATTATTTACCAACAAAAAAAGTCGATGATAATGCTGGTTATCAATTAGGTCAGCAATTAGCAAAACTGCATCTATGGGGTGAACAGGCTGAATACGGCTTTGACTTTGATAATTATGTTGGTTTAACACCACAACCTAACCGTTGGCATCGTCGCTGGTGTCGTTTTTTTGCAGAGCAACGTATTGCATGGCAATTACAACTTTGTGAAGAAAAAGGCATTCTATTTGGTAATATTGACACCATTACCAGCAATGTCATTAAACGCTTAGTTAACCACCAGCCTAAACCTTCCTTATTACATGGCGATTTATGGCATGGTAATACTGCTCTAACCGTATCGGGTCCAATTATTTTTGATCCTGCTACATACTGGGGTGATCGCGAGTGTGATATAGCGATGACAGAGCTGTTCGGTGGTTTCCCCAACAGTTTTTATGAGGGGTACAATTCTGTCTATCCCCTCCCCCCCGAGTATCAAGAGCGCAAAGAACTTTATAACCTTTATCATATTCTTAACCACTGCATACTCTTTGGTGGGGAGTATATGGGTCAAGCTGAATACATTATTGCCAAGCTTAATCTCTTAGATGAATAATTAGTCTAAGTCGACTTCTGTTTATGAGTCGACGTAAGGTATGCATTAGCCTTTGCATATCTTACGTCGTAGATTGGCCTTCATTGATGACTATTATCACCGCAGTAAAATAAGTTTACCTGCAAATACTATTACCAGCGACTAGGCTAACAATAGTGTTTTTGGTTATAGCGAATGTTATCAACATAACCTAAATTAAATTTGCTGATATTAACTGGCTGCGAGTGAAGGAGTACAACAATGAGAAACTATTCAGAACAAAACGTTAGCTGTCCCCACTGCGGACACATCATACGCATAGAATTAGATGCAAGCGCTGGTAGTCAAGAGTTTTATGATGATTGCTCTGCATGCTGTAATCCGATTCATATTAATATGCAGGTTGATGATCTCCACAAAACCATTAATTTATTTATAGATGCTGATGATGAACAAATTTTTTAGTGCTAGTTCCATAAACAATTAACTAGACCAGTTAAGTAGAGCGGTCTAGTTAATCTCTCGTTTATGATTTTGCAGCCATTACACGCTCAACTGTATCAACTATCGCTTGAGTTTGAGGATCTATTTCAATATTAATTACATCACCAATAACACGACTTTTTAAATTTGTACGCTGTAATGTTTCTGGAATTAAATTCACATTGAAACGATTTTCGACCACATCACCTATGGTGAGACTTATACCATCAATCCCTATATACCCTTTAGTGAATACATACTTCATCTGTGTTTGCGGTAAAGTAAACCAGATCTGATGATTATTTTCTGATGTAACAACATTTGATACTTCTGCTGTACACATAATATGTCCAGACATAGAGTGACCACCAATTTCATCGCCAAACTTTGCTGCACGCTCCACATTGACGACATCACCTTCTTTAAGTAAACCAAGGTTAGTGACATTAAGTGTCTCTTGCATCAAATCAAATGACCACAAATCATCATTAATATCCGTGACTGTCAGACAACAGCCGTTGTGAGCAACCGAGGCCCCTATCTCTACATTACTTAATAAATTAGCAGGCATACGTATCACGTGAGTTTGAAAATCTTGTTTCTTAGTAATCGAAATAATTTCTGCTGTTCCCTGTACGATTCCCGTAAACATAACGCTCCTAACTGAGTTAATAATTAACTTAACTGTTAATAAATATATTGATTTTATTGCTCTTTTTTATAGCAAAATTTTCAAATAAGCCAATACTTAAAAGTGAGTACCCAATGTCTTAGTTTTACTTTTCTTATACAGCATTGATTAACCTTTTTTATGTTATTTAACAATGACAATTAATTGTCAAAAAAACAACATGGCAATGAAATTTATATCCCTTTTTGGAATAAAGATATAAAGTGTGTTTTTACAGCAATAAGATAACGAATACAAAATCATATAGGTATGTTATGACTGTTGACGTCGCTAATGATGCCATGCAAATAAACACTAAAAAATCCCATTTTTCTACAACACTACGTATTACGCTACTAACGTTAATTACGATCTTATCGTGTTATTATCTTTGGGTTTTATATAAAGCAGTAACCCCGAACGTAAGTATTGCGTACAAGGCTTATTACATTAAAACTCAGACTCTTTTTTGGCAGCCTAAAGAGCCTGACCTTGCTCTAAATATTCCATCATCGTTAGAACTTTCAACAAAAGTTCCATATTTATCACGTGAAGGCTGGAATAAAGACGCTGATAATGGTGCTCGATTATTAACAAATACTGGTGGGTTTTATTTCACGCTTCCGAATAAGGTAAAACAAGATGTTAAAGTCAGTATCACACTAGCATCTTCACTATCCTCGCCATTGCACTTTTCAGTAAACCAATGGCATGGCGTTTTTGCATTGACAAAACAGACTAATGTGTTTGATGCCATCATCCCAGCATCTGCATTTAAGTCTGGTGATACATTACAAAGATTGCAGATAAATACGTTAACACCGTTAGCATTTAAGTTGGTGGATTTTTCATTTCTATCTTTATCTAAAAACGATAGTTATCAATCAACATCACCGATACTCGCGTCACCTTCAATGACCCATAACTAAGGTAAATAATATGAATAATAACCTTAAAAAAGCAGACTATACGCTGTCACTTATCGTTCCTGTATATAACGAAGAAGTCGCTATTGAGCCATTTATTAATGAAATCAATAATAAGCTTTCCTCCATTCGTTCACATATTGATATTGTTTTCATTAATGACGGTAGTAAAGATAAAACACAGTCTGTAATTGAAGCTCAAATAGCTAAAGACGATTCTATTAGCTTAATTAACTTCGCACGTAATTTTGGCAAAGAAGCGGCCATGACCGCAGGTCTTAACTACGTAAAAGGTGATGCTGCTGTTATTTTAGATGTTGATTTGCAAGATCCGCCAGAGCTCATCCTTGAATTTGTCCAATTATGGCAAACAGGTGAATACGATACGGTCTATGGTGTTCGTGTTGACCGCTCACAAGATACGTTTTTAAAACGTGTGACTGCAGGTGGTTTCTATCGTTTCTTCAACTTTTTATCTGCAGAAACAATCTTACCTGAAAATGTCGGTGATTTTCGTCTCATTGACCGATGTGTTATTGAAGCAGTAAAACAGTTACCTGAACGTAACCGCTTTATGAAAGGCTTATTGGCTTGGTCTTCATTCCGTTCTATCGGTGTCGATTTCCAGCGTCCTGAGCGAAATGTCGGTGATACTAAGTTCAACTATTGGAAGTTATGGAACTTCGCAATGGATGGTATTACGAGTTTTACCGCTTGGCCTTTACGCGTATGGGGGTTTGTTGGTTTTGGTATCTCGTTCTTATCTTTTATCTTTTTAATGTATGTATTAATCAGTACTGTTTTCTTCGGTGTTCATACACCAGGGTACGCATCAACCATTTCCGTTGTTCTGTTTCTTGGGGGGATTCAATTAATCTCATTAGGTGTAATTGGTGGCTATATCAGCCGTATTTATACCGAACTAAAACAACGCCCTATTTACCTTGTTGAAGGTGTCTATGGAAAATATAGTGACCAAAAGACACAAACCCTAGTTACAGAAACAGAAAAAGAGTTAGAAACCACCAATGAATGAGTCATTTTTAAAGCACTTTTGGCAGTTAAATCGATTTGCAATTATTGGCTTACTTGCAACTGCAGTGCACTTGTCTGTTGTTAGACTATATTTTTTCCAAATCCAAGATCCATCAGAATACAGTGCCAACGTGATCGGTTTTAGTATCGCCTTTTTAGTGTCTTATTTTGGACATCGCCACTTCACGTTTGGACAGAAAGGTTCATTTTTAAAATTCTTGGCCGTATCACTGATGGGCTTTTTTATTAACAATTTGATCCTTGCTTCATTATTAAAATCTGCAATGTTCTCAGGTTGGCTGGCGGTAACAATATCAACCCTTTGTGTACCCGTAATTACCTTTATCTTGGCTAAATTTTGGGTGTTTAAATGAGTGCGTTAAGCTTACCTTCAATAAAAATTAGTCAACAAGAATGGCTGACTATTATTTTTGCCGTTATTGTTAGTCGCACCGTTATCTACTGCTTAGGTTTGTGGGGAGTAACTGAGTTCGCTTCTGGGCATTATGCTGAACAACCTTTATTACAAACTATCTGTCGCTTTGACTGTGTCTGGTTTTATCGAATCATCGAAAATGGCTATGATTTAGTGCCACAATGGCTAAGTCAGAAAAATGCGGCTAACTGGGCATTTATGCCTCTACAGCCCTTTCTTGGTTGGATCTTTTCGAAATTTATCTTTTTTGAAAATCCAATTAATAATGCCCGTTTAGGTTTAGTTATAGCGTCAAACTTAGCGTTTTTATTCAGCTTGCCGATTATTTTAATGGCGTTAAAACAGCTTAATTTCAGCAAGGCTACGCAGTCTGCTGCTATCTGGTTATTGTGTTTTTCACCTTATACTGTGTATTCAACCGCAGGCTATACAGAACCGCTCTTCATTGTTTTTGTTACTGGTGTATTCCTATTTAGTTATCGCCAACAATGGGGATGGGTCGCTATTTTAGGTCTATTAGCCGCTATTACACGTAACCTTGGCGTTTTCTTGGTTTTTCCTGTGCTCATTATTGCGATTCAGCACTATGGTATAAATAGCTTTGTTCGCTTTAAAACCCCTGCGTTAAAAGCAATTTCAGCCATATGGGTGATCCCTTTCGGCTTTTTCACTTATATGGCTTATCTCTACTTTCATGTAGGTGATGCGCTGGCTTTTGGACACATCCAGATCGCATGGGGACGTCAATTAACCAATCCATTTCACTGGATCATCTATGGTTTTGAAACAGGCGGCCCTAAGCTTTACTTAGCCATCATGGCGATACTCGCGTTTATACTAAATATCTATTTGGTCGTGCGTAAATACTACGCTGAAGCCATATTTATGTTCATTTGTTTGGTATTACCGCTGTCATCAAATTTAAATGCGATGCCTCGTTATGCGTTTGGGTTATATCCAACCTTCCTTGGCTTACTTTTACTTATCGAACGTTATCCACATATTAAAACACCGATGCTATGTGTCTTTAGTGCAGCAAGTACCTTTATCGCAATTGGCTTCTACAGCCATATGATGTTTACGGTTTAACTTTCTAAATAAAACAGCAGCTTAATGAGTAAAATACTATTTACTAGGCTGCTGTTATTCCTTCCTTTGAATAATTATTATGCAATTTGCCAATATTCTATTTTGGTTATGAGCTTTTTGTTTATATAATCCTGAAAAATCATTGGCAGTACAAAATAGAATGCCACAGAAGCATTTTAATACTTGACTCCTCCCCTTTATTTACCTCTTTTGGGAGCCAAAAATAGTGCATAACTATAAAAAAGAAACTGCGCAACTTATAAAACTTGCGGTGCCTGTTCTCATTGCTTCAGTTGCTCAAACATCGATGGGCGTTGTTGATACAGTGATGGCGGGTAGCGTCAGTGCGACTGACATGGCTGCTGTAGCTGTTGCCGCCAGTATTTGGTTACCTTCTATCTTATTTGGTGTTGGTTTACTTATGGCAATTGTGCCGATCGTGGCACAACTTAGTGGTTCAGGACAAAAATCGAAAGTTCCTTTTGAAGTTCAACACGGTTTTTACCTTTCTATATTAATATCGATACCAACGATGCTGATTCTCTTTAAAGCAGGTATCTTGATCCACTATATGAATGTAGAGCCAGTACTAGCGGAAAAAACGGTCGGTTACTTATATGCAGTGCTTTTTGCTGTGCCTGCATTTTTACTATTCCAGACCTTAAAAAGTTTTTCTGAAGGTTTATCTTTTACTATTCCCGGCATGGTTATTGGCTTTTTAGGTTTACTTGCTAACATTCCACTTAACTGGATTTTCGTTTACGGTAAATTTGGCGCCCCAGAGTTAGGTGGTATTGGCTGTGGTGTCGCGACAGCCATTGTTTATTGGTTTATGTTTTTCGCACTGCTTCTTTATGTACTAATTAACAAACGTCTAAAAAGTATTGGGCTATTTACACGCTATTATCGACCACAATTAAGTGCCCTTTCACGCTTATTCAAACTAGGTTTTCCCGTTGCGGCTTCACTTTTCTTCGAAGTATCACTGTTTGCCGTGATTGCCTTACTGATTTCGCCACTAGGACCTAACAAGGTCGCGTCACACCAAGTTGCTATGAACTTTTCATCATTGGTGTATATGCTGCCAATGAGTATTGCTGCAGCGGTGAGTATACGAGTAGGCCACAAAATGGGTGAGAAAGATATCGATGGAGCACGTATTGCGAGCCATTGCGGCTTAATTGTTGGTACTTCCTTAGCCATCTGTACTGCAATAATGACGGTTATTTTCCGTGAAGATATAGCCGAACTCTATACTCATAACTCAGAAGTGATCGTACTTGCTGGGCAATTATTACTACTCGCAGCAATCTATCAATGCAGTGATGCAGTTCAAGTTGTAGCTGCAGGTGCGTTACGTGGTTATAAAGATATGCGTGCCATTTTTGTTTGTACATTTATTGCTTACTGGCTAATAGGACTGCCATCAGGTTATGTCTTAGGCCTAACAAACTTGATTGTGCCAGCAATGGGCCCGCAAGGTTTTTGGATTGGTTTTATTCTCGGTTTGAGTGCGGCAGCCATCATGCTTGGTTGGCGAATACACCATGTGCATAAACTTGATGCTGAAAAGCAACTTGAAATGTCATACCGATAAGACAAAAAGGCGATCATCAGATCGCCTTTTTTGATCTAATATTGATAATAATCAGTATGATGAATATTCACTTAATGCTTTAAGAGACGCCTATGCCTGTATCTATCTCTACTTTCCTTCATAGACTGTCTCTACTACTGATCATCTCAATATTACTGATAAGCTGTAAAAACAATAACAATGAAGAAGCCTTTAATACATATCATCAACGTTTAGCTAATGTACTCGATATAGACAAAGCCCCCTTTCCTGAAACGCCTTTACTGGTTTTACCCACAAAACGAGAGCTTACTCAGCCTTTAGCTGATATTAGAATTGGTCTCCTTGATGCCTATGAATTACGGCAGTGTGGCTTATTCCAATTGATTGCAGAGCGAAATTCGATTTTGGGTAAAGTTCAAGATAAAACCCGCGGTCTCCGCTATGAGCTTTTACTATTAGATGGGTTACAATATTGTTTAGAAACACTGCCTAAAGACTCTGATTTATTGGCCGAGCTAGCACCTATTTACCAGCAAAAGAAACAGCAGATCCCATTAGTTTTTTGGAATACGCTTTTTACTGGAGAAGAGTGGCGTAAACAATTAACGCTAGGCCATCAACTACTTGAAAGCAATCAAACCACTCAATTTAACGCTAGCCTAAGCGCATTTAGCTATATCAATAATTTACTTTCAAATAGCATCAAACGCACAAATAACATCACAGCACCTTATTCTAACCAGGATAAATATCAGGATCTTTTTGAGTACCAACAACAAATTTATAATAGCCGATATATTGGTGATCTTTTCTATTCAATGCAACGCACCACGACATTGCTGAACACGATTACAGAACAACTTACCCAGTCACAAGATTCAATTTTGTGTGGAAAGAATATGAATCAGCAAAAAGCACAGTATCTTCGTAATGTTTTCTATAAGTTTTATGTTCCAACTATCCAGCCTTATTTATCAACACTTGATTCACAATATCGACAAATACAGCCTGTTTTACAGCAAATACTCCAACAATTAAATCAACCAAATATGCATATCTCCTCACCGATGCAAACCTATGTAGCTTTGTATGTTGATGGCGATATGTATCAGCAGTTTCATGAAGCCACATTAGCGCACGTTAAATTCTGGCAACGTCTCTTTAAACAATGTAAATTCAAAGTTGGACAATAACTTTATTCTAATTTGATAGAATAACTTTGCTTCAAAAACTTGAGGTTTAAACTAAAATTTAAATTCAGCTTCTACAGTCGCGAAGACAATAAATTTGTATATATTTTCGCTAAAGGATATAGGAGATACGCATGAAGAAAACCAAGAATGAAGCAAAACTTCTTAAAAAAGCATTAGAAATAGGCTTTGCATTCGCGAAAAAGCAAGGATTTGGCGATTTAGACCGCAGTGTTGGCTCTACCGACCGTGTTGAGTGTATTTATCGCTTACTGGTTGATTGTAAACAAATTACCCCTCTTGCCGTAGATCAAGAAGACGGCGTCCATATGAAACATAAACTTGTTTTATGGATAAGCCGCTTACTCCCACCTGATCACGAACTTTTAAACTAAACTATCTTCCTGCGTAGCGCACGTTCTCTTGCGCTACCACTTTTCTTTTCACATGAACAGCTAGTGCCGCTTCCCTTAATACAAAACTTAGACTATTTCATCACCATAATTTTATTAAAACTGGCTATTGTGCAAGCAAACGCACTGAATTTACTAAAAAATCCAACTTTAATACTTGCCTCGTAACAAGTGACTCGCTAATATGCTTGTCGTTCTCTAGAACATCTTACGAGCGTAGCTCAGCTGGTTAGAGCGCTACCTTGACATGGTAGAGGTCGGTGGTTCGAGTCCACTCGTTCGTACCAATTAATGATTTAAACCAGTAATCATTAATTTACACAATTTGCGTCTGTAGCTCAGCTGGTTAGAGTACTACCTTGACATGGTAGGGGTCGGTGGTTCGAGTCCACTCAGACGCACCATTTATTATGAAGTGATTAACTTGATCAGTTCATGTTATACGAGCGTAGCTCAGCTGGTTAGAGCGCTACCTTGACATGGTAGAGGTCGGTGGTTCGAGTCCACTCGTTCGTACCAATTAATGATTTAAACAAGTAATCATTAGTTAACACAATTTGCGTCTGTAGCTCAGCTGGTTAGAGTACTACCTTGACATGGTAGGGGTCGGTGGTTCGAGTCCACTCAGACGCACCAAATTTAAACAAAAAAACCTGCTTAAAAGCAGGTTTTTTTGTGCTCAAATATAACGTTATTCTTTTTTAATTTAACCCCCATTCTGTTATTTGCGACTAAAACGACTTCGTCTTTCTACCACAGTTTCAAACCTTAAAAGTAATCCAAAACACGATATTTAATTTACTTAAAACACAATATTTCATAGCGTACATTTTCGGTTATAAGCTGATCAACACCTCATTTTATAAGTACGTGACAACAAAACGTTTATCTATTAGGATTTGAGAGTTAGTCGGGGGGCATTACGCTGAGATCACAATTGAGTGGGACCCGTTGAACCTGAACCAGTTAACACTGGCGGAGGGAACTAAATAAACAATATCAGTATTGTTTAGGCAAGTTATCAATGGATCTCATCATTTCACATTAACCGATCCTTTCATTACTTGGCACCAGTTCCTAACGCATAATTAGGAATCTGTTATGTCATCAAACACAAATAATACATCCCATGTTACAACACCGATAGTTTTAACTATTGCTGGCTCAGACAGTAGTGGTGGCGCGGGTATTCAAGCCGATATCAAAGCTATTTCAGCAACAGGTGGCTATGCTTGTTCGGTGATCACTGCAATTACGGCGCAAAACACCCAAGGTGTTAGTGGTATTCTTCCTATTCCCCTTGCGATGATAGAACAACAGTTAGATGCTGTTTTTACCGATCTAAATATTCAGGCAGTTAAAATAGGCATGCTTGCTGATAGCGACATCATCACGCTGGTCGCGAATAAAATAAAAGAGTACAAGCCACGCTACCTTGTGATTGATCCCGTAATGGTTGCCACCAGCGGTGACTTATTATTACAACAGTCAGCCATTAGTACATTAAAGAAAAAACTACTTCCACTTGCTGATCTCATCACACCTAATTTACCTGAAGCCTCTGCGCTGACAAACAGCGAGATCCCACACAATCATGCAGATATGTTGGGATTAGTCAGCAAACTGCGTGATATACAAACCAAAGCCATACTGCTTAAAGGTGGACACCTAGAAAGTGATTCAGAAAGTAATGATTTATTGCTATTAAATGACAATATCATGGAGCTAAAAACAAAACGTATTGATACCCACAATACTCATGGTACAGGCTGTACTCTATCTTCAGCCATTGCTTCTTACCTTGCTCAAGGTTATTCGATCGAACAAGCAACACAGCGTGGCAAAGAATATATTACCTCAGCCATTTCAGCCGCTGATCAGCTCAATATTGGTTGTGGTCATGGTCCTGTGAATCATTTTTTCAATCATGACCAAAATAGAGCGTAATAAGTGTAATATCACGCTATATGATGTAAAAAAGCGGTGACTTGCCTCACCGCTTTGAGACGTTGGATGCTTGTTAAGCTTATGCTTTTGAGGTTCGTAACTGTTTCAAGCGTTTTATAATATCTTGCTCTCTTAGTTTAGCCATCGCCACATAAGCAATCGGTACTAAGAATAAAGAGAAAACAGTACCGAGAATGAGCCCTCCGACCAACACTAAACCTATGTTAATTCGCCCCACTGAGCCGGGCCCTACCGCAAATGCTAAGGGTAGTGAGCCAATAATCATGGTTAATGATGTCATCAGTATCGGTCTCAAGCGCGACTTAGCACTTTCGATTGCTGCATCATAAGCACTCAACCCTTTCTCTTTTTGCTGTTTATTAGCGAACTCAACTAACAAAATACCGTGTTTTGTGACCAGACCAACTAAAGTTAGCAAGCCAATTTTTGAGTAGATATTTAAGCTTTGGCCGAAGACTTTAAGCGTCAATAAAGCCCCAACTAAACATAATGGAACGGTAAGCAAAATGATTAACGGCTCAATAAAGCTTTCAAATTGCGCCGCGAGGATCAAGAAAATAAAAATCAATGCCATACCAAACAATAATGTCATTCCATGAGATGATTCATGTAAGTTTTCTATCACACCATTGAATTGATAGCTTTGTCCTGACTGCAACAACTCAGGCACGTGTTGATTAACATACGTTTCAACATCACTTGCACTATAGCCCGGCATAATATCTGCGGTAATTTCCGCATTATCTAGCCCCATAAAGGTTTTGATATGCGATTCAGAAGTCACTTGCTTAATAGAAACAAACTGCGACAACGGCAGTTGCTGCCCCGCTTTAGACATAACATAGAGTTTATCTAACACTTTAAAATCACTTAATGACTTACGGTTAACCTGTACTTGTATTGGGTAGGTATAGCCATCTTTCATTTTTAAGTCAGCAGCTTTCACTGAACCTAAAAATGTTGAGAGTGCACTGGTTATGTCGGAATAATCCACGTTTGATAAAACGGCGGCATTTTGATCAATTTTCAAATCAAAACGAAGTTGATCTCGTTGCATCGAGTTATTCACATTGGCAACGCCAGGGTAACTTTCTAGTACCTCTTTGACTTTTGCTGCGGATACACCCAGCGCCTTAATATCTTTATTCACTGTTGTCAATTCAAGAACAAGACCTGTCGGCAAATTCAAGTTATCAGCTGCGCGAACCGACATAGACACTTTGTAAGCTAATACTTGCTGTTTTGCTTTCGCCATTAAACGAGAAATGATCTCTTCAATTGAGTCTTTACGTTCATTCCAAGGCGTAAGGAGTAAGTGATTTTCAGGTTCACTTTCTATGTAAGACATATTAGCAGCAATGTCCGGATCACCTTTAAAAATACTATTTAATTGTGCATTATTTTGTAAGTGATAATTCCGCCCAACGCTACTTGATGCTTTAGCACTGACACTGATAAATCCTGTATCTTCAACTGGTAACAATGTTTTTGGCATAAACCATGTCGCTGCTGATGCCATTGCTATTAATATAACTGCCAACACCATTAAAGCTGCTTTCTTAGTGAAGGCCTTTTTTAATAACGCTAAGTAGTAATGCGTTGTTTTATCGAGCTTATCATCAACCCACTTGAACCACTTAGACGTGTGTGAAGCAGGTTTTAGGATAAATGCACTCATCATTGGTGAAAGTGTTAATGCGACAAAACCAGAAATCAATACAGAAGAAGCTAACGTAAATGCAAATTGATGAAATAAATCTGCGGTTAGCCCTGACATTAAACCAATGGGGAAAAATACTGCTGCCAACGTTAATGTCATTGCAATAACTGGCGCAATGATTTCTCGACTACTCTCTAAGGCGGCTTTAAGTGGTGGCTTGCCTTGTTCAATATGACGATAACAGTTTTCAACGACTACAATCGCATCATCAACCACCAGCCCGATCGCCAGTATGATCGCTAATATTGTTAGCACATTGATCGTAAATCCAAGTGCAGCCATCACTGCAAACACCCCAATAACACACACCGGAATAGTAATTAATGGAATAAGCGCAAAACGGACTGAACCAAGGAAGATAACAACGACAATACCGACCAACACGATAGCTTCAACTAGCGTTTTAAATCCTTCATCAATCGAGGCTTGAATAAAATCCGCTTGGTTATAAACCATTTTCATTTTAACGGTATCTGGCAATTTCATGTTTGCCATGGCAGCCTTTACACGTTTTGCGACAACAACGGGGTTTTCACTTTTTAACGGTAAGGTCTGAATCGACATGCCAAGTTTGCCATTTATATGCAAAATAGAAGGCGTATCCGTTGCATCGTCCATTACTACATTGGCAACGTCACCAACACGGACAATATTACCGTTATCATATCGAACCACTAAGTTACGAACATCTGCAACAGAGCTAACAGAGTTGACAGGGTTTATAGAAAAATCACGAGCTTGACCTTTAATTGTACCAGCCGTAAATGTTGCATTGTATTTACTTAATGTGCTGACGACATCATTTGCAGTGATCCCTAATGCCATCATTTTTTCAGGGTTTAGCCATACGTGAATAGCTTGGCTACTACCGCCATAAGGCCCCCAAACACCACCCACTCCTGATATGTGTCTAAACTGAGGGATCAATTGATCACTGATTAAATTATACATTTGCCTTTTTGAAATATTACCTGTCGCTTCAAAGGTAATAATGTTACTTGGTAATGCATTTTCCGATGAGTCATCAGTGACAACTGGCTTATCTATCATACTCGGAGGGAAGTTATCAATGGCTTCCACTTTACTACGCAAGTTATTCATTAAACTTGCATATTTCACTTCAGATACGTTGTCTTTGAAGAAAATTTGCAACTTACAGCTTCCCTCCTGACAGTCAGTATTCATGGTTTTTACTGACTCTAACCCTGTAGCTGCAGAGATCAGTTTATCTGCCACATTATTAGACATAAAATCAGCACTGGCACCAGGAATGCTGGCACTCACTGTCGCATTAGGAGAGCGATGATCTGGAAAATACTGAATTGGCAAACTCTGAAGTGACACTAAACCAATCAAGACAATCGCAATTGACATCACACAGGCAAGAACTGGGTGTTTTATACAGACTTCAGGCAGTTTCATTGGTTACATCCCCTTTAACTTGCTTTGCAGGAGATGATTTCAGAGCCGCTTTCTCTTTAGTCGGTTGAGGTTGAGGTTGAGGTTGAGGTTGAGGTTGAGCAGCTAACTTTGGTTTGGCTTGATTTTCAACTTCAACAATAGAGTTGGTGTTTAAGTTTTGCTGACCAGATACAACAACATGATCACCAGCTTTAAGCCCTTTGGTAATTGCTACAAAACCATCATTGGTATTCTCACCTAATGTCACAGCTTGCTTTGTGACACCTTTACCATCGTAAAGCCAAACATAACGCTGTTCACCATCAACAACGATCACCGTTTGCGGCACAATTGGGAAGGTATGGCTATCATGTGAACGTTCAGTCACTTTAGCAAACATACCAGGGACTAACAGCTTATCGCTATTTTCAACCTCTGCATGAACATCAATACGACCTGATGATTGATCAACAAGTGGCGCAATATATTTCACATCGCCAGTAAAACTTTTGTCTTTGTATGCATCAACAATGATAGTGACCTTCTGACCAACTTTGGCATCTGCCAATTCTTCTTGGCTTATAGAGTAATCGACTTCGACTGGTGTATTTTGGATGATAGAAACAATTGTATCGCTATCACTAACTCGACTCCCTATCGAGTATTTAAAGTCGGTCAATTGTCCATTAAAGGGGGCAATCAACTCATAGTTGGACAGCGAATCTTGTTTTTGTTGTTCATCCACTTTTGCTAAATGCGTTTGCAATTGCTGATTTTCTAAATCCTGCTTTGAAATAGAGTCAGGTTGCTTTTTAACCAGCGCCAGCATTCGTTGCAATTTTGATTGTTCTATCTTGTACTGCGTTTGAGATTTTCTCAGTTCGTCCTTTGCTTGCGTATTATCTAATGCAGCAATAAGCTCCCCTTTCTTAACGTAAGCCCCATCTTTGAAGTATTTCTTTTGCAGTATTTCTGAAGCACTAAACGTTAGAGCCGTCGAATCAACAGCCGTAATTTTTCCGACTTCTTGCATGTCTTGATTGAACTGTCGATTTTTAACATCTTGAATTTTAATGGGAGTTGGTGCTTTCTTGGCAGGCTCTTCAGCCAGAGAAGATAATGTTGTTAAAAAGAAAGAAACTAACAACATACTAGACAAAACTCGGCTCTTGCTATTCATTGCAATACTCTGTTTCACTTGTGAAGGAAGATCACACAATATCACTCTGAATTTTTCTTTCGTTAACGTTATGTCAGAACATAAATGCCATTTATTCCTTTGATAACAACAATTTACACTCAAATTAAACTCGTGAAATATAAAACATTATTCAATAATAATTTGAAATAGATAAGATGATGATTTGCAATAATATTATTAAGGAATGGTGTTTTGTATAATTAATGAACAACGATTTCACGTTTATCACATACTCCGTTAATACAAGCAGTGATGCGCACCTTACCCGAGTAATTCACTAATTTAATTTCATTACCAGTAAATGGTTGGTTATTTACATACCAATCAACCTTTACGTTTTCATCTAGCGTTTGTAGCGGTAATACGTCTAATTGATCTTTATAGTAATGCTGCCCTGTCACTATTTGCTTGATATACGGCGCAACATTTCCTTTATCCTTATGTAAATCATCTTTCCCTTTAGGCGTTGAAATCCCCTCTCGTTGCTGTTGCCAGTTTGCAAGAAGTGTCGGCCACGTTGTTTGAACCGAATCCAAACTTGGACGTAAAAAGCGCCCATCGGTTTCCAACGTGGGTGGTGTAATTCCTCTTACGGTATAGGCTTTTCTTTGCGAAACACATTGTGCAAGAGGCGTAATTTGCTTATTACGCCCACTCGGCCAACAAATGGTCTTTGTCACAACGTCTTTAGGTTTTATTCGTTGGTGTTGATCGCGGGGTAACTGATCAAAGGCGTCAAACATAATAGGTGCGGCTTGTGTCGCCCCTAAATAACCAACAACAGGGCTAGAGTCTGGGCGACCTATCCACACGCCAACGGTAAAATCTGGGCTAACACCTATCGACCAAAAATCACGATAACCATAGCTAGTCCCTGTTTTCCAAGCTATTTGACGTCTTATCGATGGTACTACTCTATCTGGCGCGCTTATTTCACTCAGTGTTTTAAAAATAATCCAACTTGAAGCTGGTGAAAATAGTGGTTTACTCACAACTGATTTGGCGTTTTGTAGCAGTTGTAATGGCTGATATTGCCCATTCGTTGCCAGTGTTCGGTACATAGCTGCCAGTGTGATTAAATTGGTTCCTGTCCCGCCTAACCCCACCGCTAAATTTGGTTTTTTATGCTGTAATTGAATCCCAACCTGTTGCAGTTTTTGATCAAAAACCTCTGGTGTTTCTTTATTAAAAACTTGTATTAAAGGAATGTTCAGTGATTGCTTTAATGCCTCACTCATACTCACTGCGCCTTGAAATTTGCCATTTAAGTTTTGTGGCTTATAGCCTGAAAACGATGACGGAATATCACTGAGCAAACTTTGAGAATGAATGATCCCAAGATCAAGGGCTGTACCATAAATGAATGGCTTTAAAGTTGAACCTGGCGATCGAACCGCTTGTACCATATCAACATAAGAAAATCGGCTAACATCATTAAAATCAGCTGAACCTTGATAGGCAATAACATTGGCAGAAGCATTATCAACCACAACAATAGCCGCAGAGCTTTTTGCAGGTAAGCGTTGAGAAACAGTCGTGAGCAGACGGTGAATTCGTTTTTGAATATCCGCTCGGATAGTGGTTTGAATCACCGCTTGGTGTGGATAGCCTTGCTGTAGCATGCGGCTCAATAATGGCGCTTGCAGTGGTTGAAAATAAGGGGCAACAACGACGGGTTCCTGTTGCAAAAAGTTCGCACTGTATTGATCGAGCTTGTTATAACGCACTAATCGTTCAAGCACTTTATTACGCATCGCTTTTGCACGTTCAGGGAAACGATCTGGGCGATATAACGATGGTTTTTGCGGTAATACCACCAGTAATGCCGCTTCTGACTTTGTTAGCAATTGAGCAGACTTTCCAAAGTAACGTTGCGCTGCAGCCTCAACACCTTCGATATTGCCACCAAACGGGGCAAGATTTAAATACAAGGTTAAGATCTGATCTTTACTAAAAAACCACTCTAATTGAAGCGCTCGAAATAACTGGGTTAGTTTGCCTGATAATGAACGTGAATGAGGTGATATTAAGCGCGCAACTTGCATTGTTAATGTTGAGCCACCAGAAACGACATGCCCATTAACGCCCCATTGCCATGCAGCCCGAAAGATCGAAAAAGGGTTAAACCCGGGATGGAAATAAAACCATCGATCTTCATAGGTTAATAACGCTTGTCGATAAAAAGGATCAACTTGCTCCGGTGAAATTAATTGTGTTCGACGCACCCCTTTATTATCTGCAAAAGCGCGCAGCACTTCTCCCTCTTGGCTTTTAACTACAACCGCAGAGCCATTCGGATAAAGTGGCGGTAATGGAAATGCATAATTAAGCGCAACACCACCAGTAGCTAATAACACAATGGTTATACAACAAGCCTGCAACCACGTTTTATAACGTGATGCAGGCTGTTGAGCAGAATGATTACTTTTCAATGGTTACCATGTCTTGCTTAGGCCAGTACACCGCATGTTGTGATGGCTGGTACATCGACTCCATGTAAATTGGCGGAATAGTAAAGGTTCCCGGTACTTCAGCACGAAGTAAATACGCAAATGAATAGGTTTTATCCTTATCAAATGACTGAGAAATTACATAACGGTCATTACGATATTCACTATGCTCAGGTGAACTTAATGTCACACCTTTGGGTGCTAATGCTGCTACATCAAGCCCTTGATTAAGTGCAGGGTTTTCTAACACAAAACCTGCTGGGATCATCTTAGACAGTAAGCCTTCATTTACTCGCTGGTTGAGATTAACATTCAATACAACCAATAACCGTTGACCAACTTTTACTGTATTACCAGTAAATGGCTTGCCGTCTAATTGATAGACAGAGCGTGAAAGCGTATTCACTTTTAATGTATTCAACGGATTATCACTATTTGATACCGCTTTATTACGTTGCTGATACCCCTCACCTTGTAATTTAACGTACAGCGGCTTGGTATTATGATTAGTAATTGTTAAACCTTCCGTTAATGGTATTGAAAATGGACCAGTATGTTGCTGATCATTACCATTAATTGTCACATCAAACTGCTGATCTTTATTCAATCTTTGGGTCAATATCGCAGCTTGTAACAATGCACCACGCTCTTGGGTGCTCAGCCACAATTTATCGCCTGATTCTGCGACAAGTTGTTCTAATAAATGCTTTTGAATTTCCGCAGCTTTTTGAGCCAAAATACTATTCGTTTTTAGTTGCTGCAAAATCAATACAGACAAGGCGCTATCACGCAGATTAGAGCCATAATCTTGAAAATAGCTGCTGTAACGTTTAACCGTATGGTAATTATTTAACAGTGCTAGTGCCTTATCGCTATCGCCTACATTGGCATAACTTGCCGCAAGTTGTAGTTCACTTAGTCCAGATGGGAAGAGTTTAAGCCCTAAATTATCAATATCGCTCCACTGAATCAGCCCTTGTTGAGACAACACATATGCCGCATAGGTTAATGCACTATCCGCATTTTGTTGGTTATACGCCCATTGCTTCATTCGAGTTGGGTTCTTCACATATTCGAGGATCTCGTCTTGTGCCCGTGTCAACATGGCTTTCGGTACTATATTTGGAAATTTTTTATCAGCACGTAGCAAAAAGTCCGTCACATAAACGGTTAACCAAGGCTGATCGTTAACACGACTGCTATAGCCATCACTTGGCCACAACGAAAAACCACCTTGTGAAGTTTGCATAGGTTTCAAATTCATTATCGCTTGATAAATCATATCCCTATCAGATGGCATCGCTTCAGCATTAGGTGCTTTTCCTTGCGCTTTCAATCGCTGCTCAAACGCTGCTTTTTTAAAGCGAGTTAATTCTGGTAAATCATATAAATATGGCAATGCTTTACTGGTCGTTTGCTCTACACAGCCATAAGGATATTGATAAAGATCTCTTGCTTGCTCTATTACGCTTAACATCGGTGTTTGGCTGATATAAGCAAAGCCTAATTGATCTGGAATCGTATCAAGCCCTTGCCACAACGAAGATGTCACTGTCAGCTTTTGTTGCGGCTCTAACAGATCCGAATGCATCTTATAAACCCACGGCATTACTGACTTGATCGGTGTTGTCCATGAACGATCAATATTGATCTTGTTGTTGCTGTTTTGTAAAAGCGAGTGTGCCTGCAGTTTGAACTCTGCACGGTTAACAACTATTGGTGAGTCAACCGTAAACGGGACGTTGTAACTTATATGCTCGCCATCTTGTAATGTAACCTTGGCTGGCAGCAGTGCAATCGCTAAGTTCACGCCTTTGTTAGCGCTCAATGCCAGTGATAACGTCTGCGCTGTTCCACTAATATTGTGAATATCTACCGTTACGCTCGATTTATCTCCCGCTACGAGAAAACGAGGAATACTTAATTCAGCGACAACAGGCGCTGCTATTTTATTACTTGATACACTTCGACCCACTTGTGAATCGTTAAATGTCGTAATGATTAACTGACCTTCACCATTGTAATCAGGGATAGCTAATTTCACATTCGTCTTGCCGTTTTTAACCATTATCGGCTTGGACATTAAAATTACGGTTTTACTTTCAACTAAATCGTCATTTTTATTATCAGTACGCGTAACGCTATCGCTACCGAAACGAGATTGAGCAAAGGGATTTGGACGCAAATCATAGAAACGTGAATACAGATCAACCACATCCGCGCTATAACGACGCTGTGCAAAGAAGTAATTAAATGGATCTTGTGGTTTAAAACGGCTGAGGTTAATAATGCCTTTATCCACAAGCGAAACCGTTACCCAAGTATTATCATTTTGTTGCTTCTCAATACCGGCAACGCTAATTGGGATATCTAAGGTCGTTAACGGACGAATAATTGGCGGTACTGTCGCTTTTATTGAGAGCTTTCTCGAATCACGATTAAGCTTAACGGGCTTAATTCCAAAATAACGTTTTGGCGCATTATCAACATTACCTATTAACGTAGCGGTTAAATAAATATCGTGACGATTTAACCCCTGTGGCAGTGGGATCTCAATATCTTGTTTGCCTTTCGTTACCTTAGTACGCTGCGACCAAATCACTTTATCTGTTTCTAGCGTCACTAATAAGCTACCTGCAATTGGTGCGGTGATCGCTGAACGGATATTCTCTCCTGCGTGATAACGTGATTGATCAAATGAAATATCAAGATGTTCAGGCTTGGCTTTTATTTGCTGATAGCCATCATACCAGCCTGCATAGAATTGATATTCAGTGACTGTTTTACTCGCTTGATCTGTCACTGTAATACGGTACTGACCCCATTTAGTCGCAAAAGACAATCGATGACTTTTTCCTGCTTCAACATGAATAGTTTGCGAAGAGATCGATTTCCAACGCGCTTGTTTCTTACGCTGCCAACCAACACCTTCCTCATATAACCAATAATAAGGCCCCTGATCGTAATCCACTTTTACGGTCAAATTACCAGCAAGACGGTGTTGACCATCATGACTTAATAGCGCGATATCAAATTGAGGGTTAGCATCATAACCGACACTTTTTTGCAGCGGCTTAACACCAGCAATTGGGCTATCTTTCCACACCGTGTAACGTAAATCCCGTTGTACAGCAGCCCCACCCGTTTCTAATAAACTGAAATTAACGACCGCATTAACTGGGGATTGAATTTTAGCTGCTGAAGGTGTCGGCAAGACAATCTCTGCTTTCCCTTCAGCTGATAATGTTTGCTTATCTAATTGCTGATAACTGCTTACCAATGAAAATCGCTTACCAACTCGATAATCACTGTATTTACCGCTAAAGCTCGACGTTGGGCTATACATTACTTCAGCAGTAACTTTATTTCCCGCTGCTGGGCTACCAAATAAATAGCGTCCACTCAGTCCAACCTTGGTTTGACTGCCTGCCACAACAAGCTTTGCAGGATCGGTAAAAGTTAAATCCATTCGCTCAGGAACAAACTCTTCCAGTTCGAAAAAATATTGGCTGATCGGCTTTTGAGCTTCAGGATCGAGCCTTACTTCAACGGTATAGCGCCCTGTGCGCCAACTAGATGTAGTGTTCAATTGCTTAGAATAAAAACTCGCCGCTTGCGGAGAGAGTTGCTCAGATAACACAACATCATTACGTGGATCTAATACCGTTAATGTGATCGGCTGCTCTTTAATCGCCAGACCGTCTTGATCACGCAGCAAAATATTTAACGGTAATGATTCACCAGGCTTAACTAAATCACGGTTACTATAAATAAACGCTTCATAAGGTTGATAAGCTCGCCCTCCTACTTTGCTATCCGATAAATCTAAGGGCGCTTCACGCAGAGGTAAAATACCGATCTCTTGTTGTGACTTCTGTTGTAATGAAGGATCGAGTTGGCGTTCTGCTTTCGTTTTATTGGTACGAGCAATAACGATATCGGTGTTTTTCGCCACAATATCAAAATTAGCTTCACCTTTATGGTCGATGGGTGCTGTTCTAAACAGTTTATGGTCGCGATAAATATCAACGCTACCTGAAGTTACAGCTTCACCCGTTGATAAACGTGATACAGAAAAACTCGCTTGATGGGTATTTAACCGTGCTTGAATACCAATATCAGTCAATAACACATGTTTAACTTTTAGCTCATCAAACGCGCCAGGTGCCTTTAACACCACAACATACCAACCTGAAGGCAAATGATGTGAAAGAGGGATACGTGCTGCAGTTTGTTGATTTAATTTACTTGGCGGTAGGGTAAAACGATCAGCATAAACACTTTCATAAGCGTGTTGTAAACGCTCTAAACTATAAGGGCCTAGGTTATCTAACAGGTAACTGTCATTTAAAAAGGTGTCGGGATCGGTAATATGTAAAATTTCAACATCAACTTTATCAAGATTCATAAAGTTAATTGGAATTGATTGGTGTTGAGATTGAGGAACTAAAGGGCCATTACCAATCACTTCCACCATCGGTGGCTGACGAATAGGATCTTTCTCTTGATTAGCGTACGCGGTAGCAGACAACATAAAACTAAAAAATAACGCTATTAAATATAATCCCGCTATCGATCGTTCTGATCCCATTATTCGCATCACTGTCCCCTTTAAGAATTACTCAAGTCTATGCACTGCATACGGTGTAATTCTATACAGAAAAGCAGATTTATTCATCCGAACATCGCTATATGTTTTCTAAAACGTTCTAAATTTTCTAATAAAATTAATAATATATTTCGCCATGACTCCGTGGCTAGCTATAAATACGGGCAATTGCTCTTTTTATCTTGGTGTCATTATCCGTTATAATCACCACAACTTTTTAAAGAAATTACCTACAGGTGTAGCGACAATATGGCTAATCAACCTAATTTTACTGATGAAGAATATAAAGCATTCGCGGAATTAATGGACTCATACAATCGTACGTTCGCCGTATCTATCACGACATTAGTTTTAGCCGTAATTGGTTTTATTATTGCAGAAGTTCAGGTTGGTTATTTAATTACTAACAATATTCGTTGGCTGTTCGGCTTACTGGTTATGCTCCCTCTTGCTGTCACCTCTATTGGGACGAAATATGACTTTAACCACCTGACTTTTAGTATGCCTAAAACCATCTTATATAGCGTACTCAATGTCATTGCTCTCATTTCAATTATCGCGATCGTGATTATGCTTAATAGCTGAGTCCATATTGATAAATATCGTACATACAAAAATCTCCTTGCTGATAATTTAGCTTCAGCAAGGATTTTAACATCTTTAACCGTTAGATCTTATCAATCGTACTCGTTGTTAGGGCATTCATTAATGGTGATTTTGTCACTGAGGAAAAGTGAATTTGGGATCAAGTGAGTCGCGTCTTGATCTTTAATTGAAATGTAACGTAAGTTCAAATCTACGACTTGCCCTTTAGAGTCCGCTACTTCAATATGATCACCTAATTTAATCGGCTTATACAAAACAATCATCACCCCAGCAACGAGATTAGAAATCGCATCTTTCAAAGCAAAGCCTAGCGCAAATCCCGTTAACCCTAATCCTGTGACTAAACCTGTAACATCAAAACCTAATTTTGAGAACGCCAGAACCGCACCTACGATTATTAAAATTGTTCTCTGTGAATTAGACATTAAACGAAATGAACCTGATGCCTCAGAATCAAAACGCTGTGAGAGTTGTTTCAACGTTTTATCAATGACAATACTGATGACAATACAAAACAAAAAGACGCCGATTGCCTGAACAACGTTATTATCCATAACTTGTACTTCCTTTCCTTGAACAAACTTAAATATAACTTACTGATTTTATATTTAATAATATTAAATCATGCCAATAAGTATCATTATTGACAATGAATTCTCTAGAAATTCAACGAACGCTGACATTCACACAAGCCATATCCATATTATCAAGCAGAATTTTGAATGATGTATCAGGTTGTATTTATGATCTGATCAGGGAGTTTGTTGATGGCATTTGACTATGGGTCAATTGATTTAGGGCTTAAAAACCCTTTTAAAACTGAAGGAAAAATAACAGCGGCGCGTGGCATTATTGTTATTTGCCTTGGTGCTTATGGGTTATTTTCAGCAGCAAAAACGGTAACTCATAGTACGGTAGCGGGTTGGATAATGATCCTATTTGCCTTAGCTTTACTTATCAGCGGGTTAACAACTGCCTACCGTGGTATTTCAGCAACACTTAAGTATTTTGTTGGCCGTAATCATCCAACATCTTTAGCACATAATCATAGCAACACATCAGAGCACGCTTACCAAGAAAATGCTTATGTCGCCTACTCTGAAGGGACAATTACCGATATGCTCATTGGTCGTAAAAATACGAATTTTGCCGAACCAACTGGGTTTATTGCACATGCATTGCACAGTATTTTCCCTAGCCTAATCTACATGCCCTACCCTATCCGCAATTTAGCTCAACGTTTATGTGCCGCTTGGACTAATACGATTGTCGCTTTATTGTGTTATGGCTTTGTCGCTTTTATTTCCCTAACTGGCTTTATTGGCTCACTTGGTAAACAAGTATTTCCTGTTTATTCCGTGGTACTGACATTGGGGTTATTATGCATGTGGATTTTAACCAGTTTACGACTTAACCGTATGTCGCAAACACGTGTACCTCGTTTATCTAACATTGAATTTATTCGTACTCTGATTGCTGCTGTTGTATTACCCATAGCAATAGGGTTAGCACTGAAACTGGCGATGCTTGTTGTTGGGAAAACTCGTGTCAGCCATTTTATTAGCTACTTCACCAACCTACATAATACGATGTTTATCTGTGCGATTATCATAGGTGCAGCGATTGTCACCATTATTGTGGCACTCATGCTTAATAAGCGTTTATCGCTATCCAACCCAAACGTGGAAGTTTCCGAACTACGTGAGAACTGGCAAGAGTCCGTCCACCCAAACGAAGTATTCATTAACCTTGATAATCTTGTTATGGCAAATCGCCGTTATAAAGAGGTGCCTAACCGCATTTATAAAGAGCTCAAGCCAACATTAGAAGAACAAGTACAAGCCAAAGGCAGTTTTGCAGGAGAAACACTCCAAGAAGTACAACCAAAGTATAAAGCGATTGAAGTCGATCAAGCATTAGATAACACTCGAATATTTAGCTTAATAACTGGCAACCTTCTTCTTATTGGAGCCGCTATTACCGTTTTGTTTGCCGCACTCTCAATAACAGGCATTGTTACAGGTAGTCACACTGCAACTAAGGTGACACAACTTTTCTTTGTTTCTTGTATTTTAAAAGCACTAGGTAGCATTTTATCTAATGCTAGCCATTTGTTTTTTGCTGAAATGCTATTTGAAAGCAATATTATCTATTTAAAAGTAGAGGGTACGTTTACTGAATCAAAAATCTCAACAGGTAATAGTATTCACGACTCGACTCGTTCTGAGAATATTTTAGTCCGTTCAAGTCTTACACCCTGGATTATTGTTAGCCGTATTATTAGTAGCTCATTTGCTTCATCTGGGACAAATAACCTTGAGCACCCTCGATTTATTTTAGAAATGCACAAAAATGATCGTGAGCTAGAGAGTATCCGAGGTGATTTAGTCAGTTTCTTAAAAGACAGAGAATCGATAGCGGCCATAACAAGCCAACGTGATTTGATGAACACTTCTCAAATTCATGAAATTAACCAGCAAACTCGCGCAAGCAATATGTCGATTATTCATTATGATGAAGAAATAGGTGGTTATATTCATCGTGAATACGAAGAAAAATTCCCACAGTAATTTTCTTTGTTCAATTCATATAAAAAGGAGAAAGTATTTAGTTATTTTCTCCTTTTTATTTTTATTCGTCATGTTTAATTAAATCATAGTCACGCTATAAAAAATAATTACGCATTTTTACTCCCGCAATCCATGCAATATTAGTGTGCATCAAGCTAAAAAATTTATATGACGAATATCACGTTTTATATTTCATTCAACTGCAAGAATATTCGCTCAATACATATAACTTAACGATAATTAATGAAAAAGATAACATTACTTTCCGCACTTATTTCTTCAGCTATTACTGTACCAGCTTTTGCCTGCACTACGATTTTAGTAGGTAACCAAGCAACAACTGATGGATCTTTTATTGTCGCACGTAATGAAGACTATCAAGCCAATAATGCTAAACAGTTTATTTACCATCCCGCTGAAGCTAAACAAAAAGCTGATTTCAAATCTAACGCCAATGACTTTACTTACCCAGCTGCAGAAAATGCACTGGAATACACTTCATTGTCAGATTTTGACACCCATGGTACTAGTATGGGTGAAGCTGGGTTTAACTCTGCTGGTGTAGGTATGTCTTCAACCGAAACCATTTATAACGGTGCTCAAGCACTCGCGGTTGATCCATATGTAACCAAGACTGGTATCGGTGAAGATGCGATTGAAAATGTCATTTTGCCGCGAGTAAAAACAGCCAAAGAAGGCGTTGAACTGTTAGGCAAGATCATTGAGAAACAAGGCGCATCTGAAGGCTTTGGCGTTGCCTTCGTCGATAAAACCGGTATTTGGTATTTAGAAACAGGCAGTGGTCACCAATGGATGGCACAAAAGATCCCAGCCGATAAATATTTCGTTTCAGCGAACCAAGGTCGATTAACTACCTATAAACCGCATAACCCCGATTATTTAGCTTCTCCAACACTAGTTAGCTTTGCCGAACAACATGCTTTATACACTCCTGTTACAGGAGAGGCTTTCAACTTCCACAAAGCTTACTCGCAAGATACCAAGAATGATCAAACGTACAATTATCCACGCGTTTGGACGTTACAACACATGTATACAAAAGGCTTAAATACCAAGATAACGCAAGGTGAAAGTTTCCCGGTATTTTTAAAACCAAGCCATAAATTATCTGTTGCAGATGTTGAACAAGGGCTACGAAACCACTATCAAGGTACGTCACACGACCCATACGCGAATAGCAACCCTAAAGAAGCATACCGACCAATATCTGTATTTAGAACTCAAGAATCACACATATTGCAAGTTCGTCCTAATCTGCCTATTGCTATCGGTGAAACCGAATACATGGCGTATGGGATGACAGCACTTAGCGTTTATATTCCTTATTATCAAGGTATGACAGAAGTGCCTAAAGCATTAACTATTGGCACAGATAAAGCAGACAACCTATCTGCTAACTGGCAATTCCGTAAGTTACAAACCATTGCCATGACCAACTGGAATGAGTTCTCGCCAATTGTTCAAAAAGCCTATCAACAATTTGAACAGCAAACGGCCGTTAAGCAACAAGAGCTTGAAAAGCAGTACCTTGCGCTATACAAAAAGCAACCTAAACAAGCACAAGCATTAATCAATCAATTTGAACAAAAAACAGTTGATAACGCATTGGCATTAACCAATGAATTAACCAATACCTTATTAACAAAAATGACCCATAACACCGATATGCTGTATCACTTTGAAGGCGCATAAGTTGATAAAACATAATCACTAGTAATAATCGAGAGATAACCCAAGGTTATAAAATTAAGGGTTATTTCTCGTTTTATCTTTTCAATGTCGCACTTTGAAACAATATTTATACCTATTCTTTTTCCGCATCTTATATCATTTGCTCATTCTGTTATGAGCACTCTCTACAATGCGAACACTACTCACCTTTCTTAGCCTTATTGTTCTTGTCTTTATCCCTTGTTCTGCATTGGCAAAAACAAGTGAGCAACAAGCTCAGATCACCTTAGGTCGCTATTTATTTAATGATGTTCGCTTATCAAAGCTCGGCAATCGCAGCTGTGCCCTTTGCCATGCTGTCGATCTTGGTTGGACAAATCGATTCAGCAAAGTGCCAGATATCCATGGCAATCCAACAACGCTAAACACACCAGCATTACTTAATGTTGCCCACTATGGCCAATTCATGCAAAGTCGCGAAGGATTACAGACATTAGAACAAGCTATTTTGTTGCCTTTATTTGGCACAACCCCAACAGAAATGGGGATGACAGAGCCGTTATTAATACAACGTTTACAACAAGCGTCTGATATCTATACCCCACTATTTGAAGCCAGTTATCAATCAGCAGATTTCACAACACAGAAAGTCATTGACGCATTAGCGAAGTATGTAGAAACAATTCAAAGTGTTGATACGCCCTATCACCGTTATTTATCAGGTGATACTGATGCACTGAATAAAGAGCAACAACTAGGATTAGCACTGTTCAATAGTGATCGCCTTAAATGCTCCCAGTGCCATGGTGGCGAGCTATTAAATACCCCTAAAAACAACACCGATCCACTTTATGTCAGCACAGGGTTGTACGGTATAAAAAATAAAGATGGTAAATACTTATACCCTGAAAATGAACGTGGCAAAGCCAGTTTTAGCCATAAAGAAAGTGACGACGGAAAATACCGTATACCTTCATTGATCAATGTGAGCGAAACAGCACCTTGGGGACATGATGGCAGCGTACAATCGCTTGAGCAGTATATTGAACATTATGCCGCCGGTGGACGAATACTTACGATAGGAAAAAATACAGGAGATGGTCGTTATCATCTCAATAAAGACAATAAGATCTCAGGTTTTAGTTTATCGAATAAAGAGAAAAAAGCGCTCGTTGCCTTTCTCAATAGCTTAACCATAACTCGACTACCAGCACAGCAACACCAAGATCCTTTTTGCCAGTTAGTCCCATTAAAAAATAAAAAAGACAGCCCGAACTGTCTTCCACCTTTTAAAGTGAAGTCATGAACACCATAAACAAGACCATGAAAAAGACGATTCAGCTAATAACAATAAGCACCTTGCTAAGCCAATCAATGGCCGTAAGCGCGAACACCGACATTAACCCTGAACACAAAGGGCGCAATGATTATTTTGCCAAAAGTTATCAGCCACTATGTAACTTGCCAACAAAGGCCATTGCTACAGCTTCAACACTTGAAGAGGCCAGCCAGCAAGAATTCATTTTAAATAAAGAATTAGGCTTATCCACCCAGCTAAATTCCCAAGGTGAAGCTTATATTCAACTGGCGATCAAAGAATGGAATGAGAAGTTTATCGTAGGTGTTACACCAAAAACCCACGTATCGATGGCGGGGGCTGATATTCAAGGCGCTGATATTGTTAACTTGCAATGTGCCGAGCAATCACAATACCTTACCCACTTAAACACCCACGAATGGGGAAGCTATACTCTGAAACTGACAGGTAAGCCAAACCAGTTGGTGAAAGTACAAATCACCACAACAGCTCAGTAGAAACAAGCCTGAGCAATCTTTGCTTAGGCTTATTGTTTCAAACTTATAAACCTGTGTTGCGGTGGTATTCTTGCTCAGCAAATTCTTTGCCTTTTTGTGCCGCCGCCGCACAAGACTCTGGTGCAATATCACCACGCTCAGTCACATATTGCTTAAGCTCTGCCGCTTTCTCTGTGCGATTAAAAAACTCATGATAGCCAATATTTTTACATAGCTCCCATGACGATACACCCGTTGCATTTTTTAATGTATAGCTATTTGATGGCGTTCCAGCGCAACCCACTAGCCCGAATGCAATCAGTGAAAATAACACCTGCTTTTTCATCAAAAATCCTTTATTTCAACTTTATCTCAATGATTTGACATACAATATCACATCATCTCTTACTTATGTTTTAGTATAAACATGATACTGATTCAAAGCCTCATTATTGATTAGACGTTAATAGGTTAATTTCCTAATATACGCATGGTTCAAATACGTTTATGATCGTTGCCAATGTAACCTTCATCGCTAGAGCTATTTTTAGGATTCACCATGAGCAATTTTAATCTTTATACCGCCCTTTTACCTTGTTTCGATTGCCGTCAACAAAAAGCAGAAGCAAGCTTAGGTTGGCTAACCCCTGCTATGCATGAAGCGGTTCTTGCGCAAGTTAATACCATCATTACAGATAGCAATGATTACCCTGATGATCTTGTTACCACTATCACTTGTTCTGTTGATGAAGCTAAGTATTACCTATTGTTAAATGCATTTGCTTATTCAGAAGAAGAAATGCAAACAACAGGCGTAGATCCAGACGACCTTGTTGAAATTGAAAAAGAAATCAAAGCAAACAAAAATGCTGATGGCATGATTGAGCTTGAACATGACATTGCGCTACAAGGCTGTACTGCTTGCTGCCCTGACGCATAATTCCATGCTATTTACTATGGTGTACGCTATGTGCGCCATAGTCATACTCCCTCCTCTCGCCTCAACCATGCCGCCTTAAGACTTGAAATTACGCTGACTAACCCCATTTTATTAATACGACAATTAATAATAAGAGCAAAAGTAAGATGAACAGCCCTATTTTAGATGACTTAAATTGGCGTTATACCACCAAGAGTTACGATCCTAATAAAACCATCTCAGCAGAAAATATTGCCATTATTTCAGAAGCACTACGCTTATCGGCATCATCAATCAACTCGCAGCCATGGCGCTTTATTATTTTAGAATCAGATGATGCTAAACAACGATTTAGCAATACCTTTGAGACTAAGTTTTTAGCCAATAAACCTCACGCAACTAACGCTAGCCATATCATTTTATTTACTCACAACCCTCATTATTCGATTGAAGATTTTGAAGCCGTGATCGATAAAAATATTCTTGATGGCCGAATTAAACCAGAGAAAAAAGACGATGCTGTGAGCAAGTTTAGTTTTGCGGATTTATACACCGAACCGAGTGGCTACAATGCTAATTGGACAAAAGCACAACTGTATCTTGCTTTCGGTAATATTCTGCATGTTCTTGCACGATTAAAAATAGATTCAACACCACTTGAAGGTATTGACGTAAAGCGTGTTGAGAAAGAATTCAGCCAAGAGTTAGATGGCTTCTCATGCCCTGTCGCACTCGCGATTGGCTACCATGATGAGTCTGATTTTAACGCACGCTTACCTAAATCTCGTATGCCATTAGAAACCGTTGTTCATAAAATCTAACAGCGAGTGGAATGGTAAAGTGATAGGTGAACCTAAAATAGTAAACCTACACACTAATAGCATTATTTAAACCAGTCGATGGTTGATAATCTATTAACTATAAAAAAGCCGCTGATTAATCAGTGGCTTTTCTTTTAAAACTTGGTGGAGAGATAGGTCTTGAACTCTCGATACAATATAAAACAATTGTAACCACCAAACGTTACGCATAGTAAAAATGCAACGCGTGCGAATCACGCTTTAGTTATTTGTTATATAAATTATTTCAGCGCAATGTAGACGCTAACTTTACTAGCACTTTCGTAGTGCTCAAAATCTGTTGTATAAGCCCTTTCATGCGCACAATTAGAAGAAGTAAAGTACGACCAAACTGACTGCCACGCAGTGATAACAGCAGCAGGAAACTCACCTTCAGATTCAAACTTAAGGTAAGAGCCAGGAAGAACAGATACCGATGACAGCGCAACATTTGAAGAGGATATTTCGTTCGACCCCATCAAAACATCAAAGTAGCCATCAACATCTGACTCGTAGTTGTAGTAGACACTATAAGCCCTTGCTCCCGATTGATAATTGATGACTAAGTTCGAGTCAACGTATTCAACATGCTTTGGGATATTCGCCGTTTCAGGATTCATCTCAATTTCATTGCGGGTTCTTAGAACTAAACCTTGGATTTCAAAACCTTTTACTTCAACAACTTCCATTTTTCACTCCATTTATATAGCGTTAGCATAACGGGCGTCCTCACCGAATAAAACGGTACGTATAAAAGCCCAACCCTTTTGCCCCTGCTGCCAACATGTCATGCAATTAACGGGAATATTTCGACCCAAATAACCGACGTTCAATAATAAGGATAATAGCTTTCTCGCTTCATAATTAAAGAGGATTTTATTATCAACAAGGGCATTAATATTATTGATTCACACCAAGGATAACGCTCGACTGCTTTTTGTCTTCACCCTTCATGCTATTTCCAATATTTATATAAGGTGGCTTGGGTTTGTCCAACACCAACGTTAGCATGCCTTTTTTATTTCCAAAGTCAGCGTACTGCGACCTTACAAGCTCGCTTGGGATACTTATTTATTAGAAATGGCAGTAATGAATTTTAGACATAAGCGGTTATGCAGTTACCACAATTAAAACTAGTGTGTCTTAGGAAAAGTAAAGATAACACTTATTACAGGCATTACTCTAGATATAGAGGTATGTAATAAATACAGGAAAGTAGTTTGTCCTGACCCCTTTGTATCACCCCATTTGTATGGGCAGCTTCAATACGCTAGATACGAAAAAGCCGCTGATTAATCAGCGGCTTTTTTGTTTTAAATATGGCGGAGAGATAGGGATTTGAACCCTAGATACGCTATAAACGTATGCCGGTTTTCAAGACCGGTGCTTTCAACCACTCAGCCATCTCTCCATGGCGCGAATAGTAGCGAAGTGAATACCGAGTGTAAATAGTAGTAAGTGTTATCTGGACAGTCTTTAATCGAATTTAACGGATTATTATTTCGGAACACCGCAATCTGTTAAAAAACGTTCAAAACCGTATTTTTCTAGCCATTCCAATTGTTCAGTTGAACTCACTAAGAAGCGACCAATAAAATTCACCCCATGCCCTTTTATTTCGCCAACTTGATTCTTTGTACGAGGAATAAGCAACATCCAGCGTTGTGTTAATAATATATTATACGGGTGACATTCTGTTAAACCATTGATACTCGATGTCATATACAATTGCATTGATTCCATAACCGACAAGTAATGCTGGTAAAGTTCTGCTGTATTCAAATATTCGAATTTTATTAAGTCATGTTTAAAGGGTAATAGACCCTCAAGAATTGTCTTCTCTAAAGGCAGTGATGTTCTAATTAGCTGCATATGCCGATGCATTTGGCTAGAACCTGCTATCGCACCTGAATTAAAAAAACCTAAAACGCTATCATCCGTTATTCCTTGTACCCAAGCATCAAAATCCTTTAAAACTAATGGCGAAGTTTGAGGAATATAATTTTTCGCACAGATAAGTAGATGCGGAACAACAATAGGAAATTTATTTAATAAACAAACGTGTTGTTCTCCAATCGTGTTGATATATGCTGAGGGATTATAAGGTGATACAAACGGATCATGAGTTGCTACAGATGGAGAGTGTTTAACTTTCATATTCTCTGTTTCTATATTAACAATGAACCCTATCCCATTTTGCTCAATGATAAGATCGTTTGTTATTAACGGTAGTAACTCACCAGACGCTAATCCCTTGTTTGACTTTTCATAACCGATATCCCACAGCATATTCTTTCCTTTACCACTTATTTAGTAGTCTTCATCAATCTCGGGAGTACATTCTTCGCAACTTTGTAAAGCAATCTCGTGTTTAAACATTGCAACACCTTCTGATGTCATATGCTCTGAAGTGAGATCATTAACTTCGGTTGAATCTTCTGAATTAACTTGGCCATGGTTAATTTCATGTTCAGAATAACCATAATAGTTAAGTAACAAATAATCACGAGCTTCATCTTCTGAACATATGATACTGACTGAAAAATACTCTTCGTAGTCTGTATCTGATTGAGATAGTACGTTTTTTATCTGTTCGAGAACATCATCTTTCATACTTGGTGTAAACCATCCAAGTTCAGTTTTCGCCATTCGTTTATGACAGATAAAGCAAGGTAAATCTTCGCTGTAATATTTAAAGTTAGTCATTGTGAAACTCCATAAAAGAGGTACACGACAAAATATTCCTAATATAAATAAATTAATAGCTATAAAAATGGAATTTTGTGTTGCGGTTTGAGCTTTTATTCTATAAATAATAACGTTATCGAGATCATATATTTTATAAATATAACCTCTCTACTAATTTAACTGACTCAAGATCACAAGTTAACAACTTAATTACATACTTTATATTTTTAATAGCTATTCTTAAAAGTCACAAATTGAATGCTTAACAGGATGTAAGATAAGCATTGCTCTTAAAAGGATTAGGAGGTTCAATCGAAATGGAAAATAATAAAGACACAAAAAATAAATGGATTATACCCACAGGGATCAGCTTACTTATGGCTGTACTTGGTGTTGTTATACTATCTCCATTTATTAACATTTAATTTAAATGGGGAGTTTCTTCTCCCCATTTACTTCTTACTAAAAATTAACTTACAGATTTCATATTGAATGGATAATAATATTTTGGCATTTCAGAAAGCCTGTTAATATTATTTTGTTCTTTTTCTGTTAATACTAAATTATCTCTTTCACCGTATAAAGCAGATTGAAATATAAGCCAACTATTAAGAAATAATTTATCTCCTGTTTTGGCTGTATAATCCAATAACTTATATGTAAAATCTTTTTCTTTTTTTATAACACACCGTTGAAGAGCCGCATTATTCAATTCATTAAGTATTATCTTTTTTCTTTCTAAAGGTAGACTGCTTAACCATGGATCATTAATAGGTTTTAATTTTCTATTTTCAAGTAATTGACATTGATGAATTTGGTTCTCATATTCTTGCTTAACTTTTAACAACTGCATTTTCTCTGAAGCGCCATTCATACTTAATGAAAATGAAGGAAAAGAGATAATTAAAAATATATACAGTAAATTATACACTTATAGCTACTCAATAAAAAATAATGATTCAGTGAGAAACATTAATTAAATGATGTTTTATATATCAGACGGCAACCTTACAACAATAATTAATGTAAAACAATAAAGATATTTATCGATAAAAAATACAAATTATAACCATAAAAAATTCTTGTTTAAATTGTTAGATTTTCATTTTAATTTGATTGTTTAAACTCATTTTTTACTACAAAATAATCTCAATTAATAACGCTGTCTTTTTCATATATACTATGTTTAGGGATAAAATAATGCATTTCGAACAGCAATTAGCCTTAGCGCATCAAGAATTAACTCGTTATGGTATTCAGGCATCGAATAGTCATCCTATAAGTTTTCAATTATTGCACTGGTCAGGTTTACAAGCGCCTCTCCCTCATTATGGTCATTTCAAAACCAACTTTTCCATTTTTTCTGCATGGTATAGCCTTATTTTTGCGATCATTTTCATTCTTGCAGAAATAATTAGTGACACGCCTATTGCTCTCATTTCGGCTATTTTTACCTCTTTATTTGCAGGTCTAACTGCAGGAATTTCAATGGCTACTTATTATTACTACAGTGCTAAACGTTTTAATTTGAGCCCTTGGCACCAGTTAAAATAGTATTAATTGTAGACCCAAACACGACTTCCTTTATTTCTGGTTTATTCCCCTCCCTATTAAGCTATGCATAAAACGCATGGCTTAAATGCATTTTATTCATTTGTTTAGAAAATTTATCTCTATATTATCCGCCGCTCGCATTTTAACGCACGCTGCACACTAAAATTTAGAGACAATCATGTTTTCACAATCAACACCTGCACAACTTATTCGCATGCTTGCGCTCCTTGTTATCACTTTGGTTGCTGTTCATCATTGCCAACCATTATTAGATGCCCTGGCTAAACATGCGACAAATGGCGGCTGCCACCAACAAAACATGATGGATGATGAGCAACCTATGCCTCACCATCACATGCATTAGTTATCAACACTTCCCTATTAATACGATTCACTTATACGAGTACCCTTAATGAGTATTTTTCGCTTTCCTCTCCTAGTTTGGTTAGGTATTGGCATTTTAATTTTTAGCCTAGGGATCAGGCAGTCTTTCGGTATTTTTATGATGCCCATATCTGACACTTTTGGCACAGGACGTGAGTTTTTCAGTTTTGCTATCGCCTTACAAAACCTATTATTTGGCTTTTTCCAACCTTTTATCGGCATGGCATCTGATCGTTTTGGCTCAAAGAAAATCATCATCGGTGGTGCTATTGCGTATGGGTTAGGTTTATATCTTACCTCTATCGCAACCGAGCCAAGCATGCTGTATTTGAGTATCGGTGCATTAATTGGCTTAGGCTTAAGTGCAACAAGCTACGTGATTATTTTAGGGTCTATTGCTCGTGTTGTTCCCGCAGAGCACACAGCAAAGGCCTTTGGTTTAACCACATCAGCAGGATCATTTGGTATGTTTGCCGTGATCCCAGGTGCTCAAGCGTTACTTAATCAATTTGATTGGCAAACAGCAATGCAAATATTCGCCCTGCTTTGCTGCATGATGATCGCTTTTGCTGCCTTTATGAAAACCGCTAATGAAGATAGCTCTAGCAATACACCTGAGGTTGACGATAGCCAAACATTAGCAGAAGCCTTAAAGGAAGCATTTCAAAATAAAAGCTATTGGTTAATTCACTTAGGTTTCTTTGTCTGCGGTTTTCACGTTATGTTTATCGCGACGCACTTACCAAGCTATTTAGCAGATAAAGGTTTACCTGCACAAACAGCCGCTATGGCGCTGGCCTATGTCGGTATCTTTAATATCTTCGGATCTTATTTCTGGGGAATTATGGGGGACCGATTCGACAAACGCTATGTAATGACATCACTCTACCTTGTAAGAACAGTTGTTATTGCAGCGTTCGTTACACTGCCTGTAACTGAAAACACAGCGGTTATTTTTGGTGGGGCTATAGGGTTTTGCTGGTTAGGGACTGTGCCATTAACTTCTGGTTTAGTTCGACAAATATTCGGTGCGAGATACTTATCTACTTTGTACGGTCTGGTTTTCTTTACTCACCAAGTGGGGAGTTTTTTAGGTGCTTGGGTCGGTGGGCGTATTTACGACTATTACCATTCATACACACCTATCTGGTGGCTAACCGTTGTTATGGCATTTATTGCTGCGCTAGTGCACTTACCTATTAACGATAAGCCTCTTCCTCGTTTACTTGCTCACCACGCAAGTTAAACACACAAAAAGCCCTACTAATTTTCATTAATAGGGCTTTATTCAACTCTTTCTAATTGAAAGTATCTTCGTCGATTACTTGTTTAAGTACTCGCCTTGACGAAGTGCTTCAATACGTTTTTCTAGTGGCGGGTGAGTCATGAATAATTCAGATAATGACTTCTTACCATTAATACCAAACGCCATCATTGAACCTTCTAATTGTGGCTCGTGGCTCACTTTTAGACGTTCAAGCGCTGCAATCATTTTCTCACGACCAACAAGCTTTGCAGAACCAGCATCAGCATAGAATTCACGATGACGGCTGTACCACATTGTTAGAATACTTGCTAAGAAACCAAATAGAATTTCCATGATGGTTGATACGATAAAGTATGTCATGTAGCTACCGCCACTTTCACCTTCTTCATCGCTATTGTTCACACCACTGATTGCGCCAGCAACTAAACGTGAAACGAAAATAACAAAGGTATTCACAACACCTTGCATTAACGTCATTGTTACCATGTCACCATTAGCCACGTGACTCACTTCGTGAGCAAGCACAGCTTCAGCTTCATCACGTGTCATACTGTGTAATAAACCTGTAGAAACGGCTACAAGTGAATCATCACGCTTCGCACCTGTTGCGAATGCGTTAATATCTGGTGAATCATAAATCGCGACTGTTGGCATACCAATACCCGCCTGTTGTGCTTGGCGAGATACTGTTTCTATCAACCAGTGTTCTGTTTCGTTACGTGGGCTTTCGATAACCACACCACCAACAGAACGAAGGGCCATTGACTTTGACATCATCAAAGAAACCAATGAACCACCAAAACCAAATAGTGCAGCCATAACTAGCAAACCAGAAAGGCTACCGGGTTGCATCCCTGTTACAGCATAAACAATGTTCAATACAACACTGAACACCAGCATTACTGCTAAGTTTGTTAATAAAAACAATGCAATACGCTTCATATTTCTAATATTCTCCACTTAGAAATTATTTCAATTCCTACCGTTATCAGTAGAATCGATGCTATCTCTTAATACTGACTCTATACTAAACAAAGTCTGTAACTTAACACTATATTCAATGAATATACGTATGATTTAAAGAGTTTAATTGTTACTAATTCTTTATATATGTTCAAAGAGGCAATTTATCAATAGCGAACACAGACAAAGGTTTTGCTTTATTTATTTAATATAGTCAATCTATGACCTTCTTTTATCCTCAACTCTCCCATTAATATAAAATTAATTTCATATTTTTTATGAGCAAGTACTTAATTTTATCAACAGGTTACGCTCAATGGATGTGCAATATGTTACTTATTAGACTTTAGTCTTATTGCCTCAGAAAACATTCTCGACTATTGTGATTGTGTTTATATTATACAAAACTTTGAACCAGGGAGGATTCATGGCTAGTAAAGAGAATTACCAAGTTGCCGTCGATATTTTACGTTGTCACCTTGGCATGTCTTTAGAAGAAGCTCATAAAGAGCTGGGTATTGATCAGGTAGCAACATCGTCAGCAACAGAAACACAAGAATTACTCATTGGCCTTAACCAAGATAATTAATTGTGTAATACCGCTCAGTTATACAGAAAAAGGCACTCAATGAGTGCCTTTTTCTTATTCTTTTTATAAAAAAACATGATTAAACGCTATAACACAAGCTTTTCTAATTGAATATACGATGATAAATCACGCTTATTAATACCTGGCATATAGGGAATTTCACCTAATTTCACACCTGGTAAATTAAGCTCTAGCATTTTTATCATTTCTGCGTAATTTTCAACCCCAGGATTAACACGATTAGCAACCCAGCCAACCAGTTCTAAACCGTCAGCTTCAATAGCTTCAGCCGTTAGCATCGCGTGGCTTAAACAACCTAATTTAATGCCTACCACTAAAATTACAGGCAACTTTTCTCGTTTAACCCATGTAGATAAGAAATCGGTACGTGTAACGGGCACACGCCAACCACCCGCCCCTTCCACTAATACCACATCAGATTTAGCTTTAAGATGCGCTAAGCTCTGTGAAAGCACATCAAAATCAATTGTTTTACCTTCTCTTTCTGCAGCCAAGTGCGGAGAGACTGGCTCTTTAAACGTATAAGGGTTCACTTCTTGATAAGTAAGCTCAACCGGTGAGGCTTCTTGTATAAATAAAGCATCTGAATTGCGAAGTCCTTCAGCTGTTTCTTCACTGCCAGAAGCGATAGGCTTATAACCTGCCATTTGAATATTGCGCTGACTGGCCGCTTGTAAAATAGCGCGGCTACTGACTGTTTTACCGACTTCGGTATCCGTTCCAGTAAGGAAAAAAGCATTAGTCATTAATTAAAACTCCAAAACAAACTTGATAAGTGGCGGGTAATAAATGGCTTTCATCACGATAGGCATCATAGGCATGCTCTAACGCACTCAGTGTTTGACGACCTAATAACACATTTTTCCTTTTTTGTTGCAAATGTGTAGCGCCAATGCCTTTTAGATCTTTCATTAACGCCAATGCTGATGGGTAATGAATGACTATGGGTGAGAATACTAATTTATCTACCTGTATTCCTGTTTGCGCCAGCGCAACTTTTATTTCATTTTCTGTTTTAAAATCATTAACATGTTGATGTTGATCAACTTGTGCCCATGCATCTTTTAACTCATATAACGAGCCATCAACCAGCGTTGTGAAAAAGATCATACCGCCCGGTCGAACAATACGTTTTAATTCTTTAAGTGGTAAAGCTAAATCATCACACCACTGTAACGCCAAGCTACTAAAAGCAATATCATAGCTATTGTCTGCCAATGGCAAATTTTCAGCATCAGCCAATAGATAATCACAGTCGCTATTACAGCGTTGTTTTGCTTGCATCAACATTTCTGAAGACAGATCTGCAGCTGTCACATTAAAGCCAAGCTTTACCAGCTCCGCACTAAAATAGCCTGTTCCACAACCTATATCGATCGCTTTTTTATGGCTTCCTACGGCATGAAGATGAGGTAATTCCTCTAATAATAAATGCCCAACTTTACGTTGAAATGCCGCTGCGTTATCGTAATTTTTCGCCGCTTTACCAAAAGCCGATGCAACCGCTTGTTTATCTATTGGCACCGCAGGCTCGGTATTAAACGCCGTATTAAATTTATCCATTATATTGCTCATTAATCACCTCATTTAATGATGCAGCAAGCAGACGAATATCCTTATCGTTATGTGTTGCTGTTAATGTGACGCGAAGACGAGCTGTATTTTGAGGAACCGTCGGAGGACGAATAGCACCCACCCATAATCCACGCTGTTTTAACTGCCCAGATATCGCGATAGTTTGTTCACTACTACCAATAACTATCGGTTTTATAGGGGTAATGGTGTGCTGCAACGGTATAGCAGAATCGAGTTGCTGGGTGAACAAATCACTTAACGCTGTTAATTTTTCTCGTCGCCAAGGTTGTTGTTGTATTACTTCACATGCCTTACTTAATGCATAAGCTTGAGCTGGCGGCATCGCTGTTGAATAGATGAAGTGTCGTGCAAACTGAATTAAATATTCAGCAGTATCGTTATCACATAATATTGCAGCGCCTTGAAGCCCAAACGCTTTGCCGAAAGTGATCAGTAAAATATCTGCTTTTATTCCGCTCGCAGCACAACTCCCTTTTCCTTCATCACCAAGAACACCACACCCATGTGCATCATCAACCACTAACCAACTTTTTTGTTTATCACAAACACGACGTAATGCTTTAAGCGGTGAACAATCACCATCCATGCTAAATACGCCTTCTGTAATCACCATTCGTGCTTGCTTAGGTTCGAGGATTTGTTTATCAAGTAATCTATCTAGAGCATCAATATCATTGTGTGGAAAACGCTTCATCATTGCTGGTGATAACATTCCCGCTTCCATCAATGAAGCATGATTCAACTTATCTTGATAAACACTATCGTGCTTTTGTAATAGCGTAAAAAGCAAAGCTTGATTTGCGCTAAAGCCGCTACTGAAAAGTAACGCCCTGTCATAACCGAGCCATTCCGATAATTGTGCTTCTAAATTTGCATGGGGAGAGTGGTAACCTGTCACTAATGGTGATGCGCCACTGCCAGCACCATATAGACTCAACCCTTGCTGCCATGCTTCGATAATTTCAGGTGACTGTGCTAATCCCAAATAATCATTACTTGAAAAGTTAACAAATGATTGTTGATCCGCAGTAATATGTCCTGAATCATTACCCTGCTTACGAGATAAACAAGTACGGCTACGATAAAGCCTTTGTTTATCTCGCTCAGCTAACGCATGGCGAAAACGTTGACTAAACAGAGGCATCGTAAAAGATGTCATCTTTAGTCGGGCGCGATGCCACACGTTGTGCCACTTTGCCTAATAATTCATGTTCTTGAACTTCATCAGGTTTTGCTGCTTGTTGCTCACTGTTAATTCCTAACTTAGCAAACAACTGCATGTCTTTATCTTCACCTGGATTCGGTGTTGTCAGTAATTTACAACCATAGAACACAGAATTAGCACCCGCCATGAAACAAAGCGCTTGCATCTGATCATTCATGTCTTCACGACCGGCTGATAGACGTACCGCTGACATCGGCATAATAATACGAGCAACCGCAATAATACGAATAAAGTCAAAAGGATCGACATCATCAACACTTTCTAACGGTGTCCCTTTCACTTTCACCAACATATTAATCGGTACACTTTCAGGGTGAACAGGCAGATTCGCTAATTCAACTAATAATCCAGCACGATCACGTGAGCTTTCACCCATTCCAATGATCCCACCAGAACAAATTTTCATCCCAGCATCACGAACATGAGATAACGTATCAAGTCGATCTTGATAAGTACGTGTGGTGATAATATTGCCGTAGTATTCAGGGGATGTATCAAGGTTATGGTTGTAATAATCTAAACCAGCGTCGGCAAGCGTATCGGCTTGATCACTGGTGATCATACCCAGCGTCATACACGTCTCTAAACCCATTTCTTTTACGCCTTTAACCATATCGAGTAGATACGGCATGTCACGCTCTTTCGGGTTCTTCCAAGCCGCTCCCATACAGAAACGGGTTGCGCCTGATTGCTTTGCTTTAGTTGCAGCGTCTAGGACACGCTCAACTTCCAATAAGCGTTCCTTATTTACATCTGTACGGTAATGAGCACTCTGTGGACAATACTTACAATCTTCAGGACATGCACCTGTTTTAATTGAAAGCAAAGTACTGACTTGTACTTGATTCGGCTGATGATATTGACGATGTACTTGCTGTGCTTCAAAGACTAAATCCATAAATGGTTTATCGAATAAAGCTTGGACTTCCTCTACTGTCCAATTATTACGTACTTCCACAGTCTGACCTCAATTATAGTTATCTTACGACTCACAAGGACTTGCTCGATCCTTCCTGTTTATCTGATGTTTCACAGTTCTAGTTGTTAACGTCTTGTTTCACTTTTACTAAGTAAAAAGTTATTAAATGATAACTCTATGAACTATTACTACTTGGCTAGTCTACTAACAGTGCGTAGACTGTCAACTATGGATAATAACAGAGGTTTACATCTGTGCAAAAAGCGAACAATATAGATATTGATTTTGATAAAGAACACGTTTGGCATCCCTATACATCAACAGTAACCCCCCTACCTTGCTACCCTGTTACGTCAGCCCAAGGGGTTTATCTCACTCTTGAAGATGGCACTCAGTTAATCGATGGTATGTCATCATGGTGGTCGACCATTCATGGTTATAACCATCCGGTTTTGACTGAAGCGGCAAAAGCGCAGCTTGATAAAATGTCACATGTGATGTTTGGTGGTATCACCCACCAGCCAGCCGTTGATCTGTGTAAAAAGCTCATTGCTATCACCCCAGATCCTTTAGATAAAGTGTTTCTTGCCGATTCTGGCTCTGTTGCCGTTGAAGTTGCTCTTAAAATGGCATTGCAATATTGGCACGCACAAAATGAATCTCGTGCAAAATTCTTAACTGTCAGCCATGGTTATCACGGTGATACTTTTGCAGCAATGTCTGTAACTGATCCCACTAATTCCATGCACAGCATTTATAAAGGTTTTTTACCTGAGCATATTTTTGCCAAATCGCCAGAATGTGGATTTGGGGATGATTGGGATGAAACAGACATTGCTGACTTTGAAGAAAAAATGCGTCTTCATCATCAAGATCTAGCTGCGGTGATTATTGAACCCATTGTTCAGGGTGCAGGTGGCATGCGTTTCTATCATCCAACGTATTTAAAACGTATTCGTGAGCTCTGTGATAAATACAATGTTTTACTTATTGCTGATGAGATTGCTGTCGGATTTGGTCGAACAGGTAAATTATTCGCCTGCGAACACGCAGAAATAAACCCTGATATTATGTGCTTGGGTAAAGCGTTAACGGGTGGATATATGACCTTGTCAGCCACTCTGACCACCAAGCATGTCGCCGATACCGTTTGCAGCGGTGAAGCGCAATGCTTTATGCATGGACCAACATTTATGGGGAATCCCCTTGCTTGTGCCGTCGCAAACGCCAGTTTAGATTTATTAGCAGAAAATAAATGGCAACAACAAGTCAAAAATATAGAGCAGCAATTATCGCTGGAACTTCCGTTAATTGCAGAACTTGAAAATGTAAAATCTGTCCGTTGGTTAGGTGCTATTGGTGTGGTTGAACTACATCACCCAGTTGAAATAAAAAGTATTCAAGAGAAGTTTGTCCAACAAGGCGTATGGGTTCGACCCTTTGGCAAACTTGTCTATATTATGCCGCCTTTCATTATTAGCTCTTCACAGCTAACACTACTGACGACAGCAATTAAAAAAGTTATAAGTTCAATATAACGGTCATTAATCTTAGCTAAAATATCGCATGATTTATCAAAAAGCAGACAAAAATCTTATTTATGTCTGCTTATACTTTACGTCATGATGCCAGTACTAAAAAATAATAATAATTTAAGTACTGTATCGAAGAGAGTACGTCAGCTAGGGCTAAAATTATGCAAATACCTCTGTTTCCACTAGATATTTATCTATTACCAGGCGGGGTCAGCAAATTAAGGATCTTTGAACCTCGTTATATCAAACTGGTAAAAATTGCAGCAACAAACAAATATGGATTCGGTTTGTGCATGTCAATCGATAATACGATCTGCCACTTTGGCACACGCGTAGTTATCACTGATTTTGATTCTTTACCAGACGGTGTCTTGAGTATCACAATTCAAGCCGTTGAGTTATTTCTTATTGACGATCATTGGCGTGATGAAGATGGCCTTCATTTGGGCAGGATATCTTCCGTTCCTAATTGGCAAAGTACTGATATTAACTATACCGATCTTGAGATAGCTAACAGCCTTAAAGTACTTTTCCAAGAACATCCAGATCATGCAAGTTATTACCCTACCCCTAATTTTGAAGACATGACATGGGTATGTCAGCGCTGGCTTGAAATTTTACCCTTAGAAGTCAACCAAAAGCAGTGGTTCATGAGCCGAAACGACCATACTGCCGCCTTATCTTTTCTACACACTGTAATTGATGATAATTTGCAAAAAAATGATCCATAACTAAATAAATGACGTATCACTATGTAACCATTCACTATTTATATCAATACACATTGAGATTATGTCTATTATTACATACCCTAATTCTCAATCTAGTCATCATTATAGGTTGAGAACACCCACAATGAATGAGATCAGTATTGAGCAACAAAAACAATTACTCGTTAGTGTAGCAACAGACCGTGACAAAACGGCTTTTGCCGCTATATTTTCTCATTTTGCGCCCAAAATCCGCTCTTATGGTTTGAAACACCTTAAGCAAGAAGCTAATGCGATGGAGCTTGTTCAAGAAACAATGCTTACTGTTTGGCGTAAAGCACATCTTTTTCATCCTGAGAAAGGTGCAGTATCAACATGGGTTTACACAATAATGCGTAACCAATGCTTTGATATTTTACGTAAGCGCCAAGCAACAAAAGAAGATAATTATAGTGATGATATTTGGCCTATTTTTGAGCAGAAACTCGTCACAACATCTGATGACCCAAGTAACGAACAACTCAATGGTGAGCTCGTTACATTAATAGCAACATTACCAAAAAATCAACAAGTTGTAGTGAATGAAATTTATCTCAATCAGCGTTCACATCAAGAACTTGCTGACCAGCTAGGACTCCCAGTGGGTACCGTAAAATCGAGGTTACGCTTAGGCTTGCAAAAGCTGCGTTTGCATTTGGAGAATGACGATGCCTACTAATAACATATCGTTTATTAAACATCACCCCAGTAAACAATTACTTGAGCAACATATAGAAGGTAAATTACCGCTTTCTATGGCACTGGCTGTAGCGGCACATATTGAACTTTGCCCTCATTGCCAACAATTAGAGTTACAATTAACGCCTCAAATTGCCAATGCTGCTTGGGCACAGTCAAAAGTCGCACAACGTGATTTAGAGCAAGACATAAACGTTGACGCATGTTTTTCTGCCATGCTGAGTGATATTACAGAGAGTAGTGATGGCAATACGTCATACCATGAGTCAGAGCCTCTTTCTATTGAATGTAAAGGAATGACATATACCTTACCGAGAGCATTCACTAAATTTCATCAGTTAAACTGGCGCAATTTAGGGAAAATTAGTCGTGCTAGATTACCCTTTGAAGAAGCTGAAGTAAGATCTAGCTTATTACATATAGGCAAAGGCGGTACTATCCCAACTCATACTCATAAAGGCTACGAACTTACGCTGTTACTTGCTGGAGATTTTGAAGATGAAAACGGGCACTATGTCGCTGGTGATTTTATCTTACTTGATGAGTCACATTCAGGACACAGCCCAAAAACCTCCGAAGGATGCCTTTGCTACACCGTGTCAAATGCTCCACTTCATTTTACCCAAGGTGTGAGTCAGTTATTTAACAGCATAGGTAAAGTCATCTACTAATACTTATTTAGAGCCTCTTAACTAAAATGCCTGATGGCTAGGAAAACAGTTGAGAGGCTCTACACCCCCATTCATTTATTGATTTAATGTATTTACAATTTTTTACTTTATTTCGATAATCTATATTTCACCCTACCATTCATTTATAAAATAAAACATAAAAACAACCTTATTTATAATATAAACAAAACAACATCGTTTTATATTTTAATTCTTATTTAAACATAAAATCGTATTTGTAGTTTAATTACTTCAAATATGATTTTATTTGAAAATAAGTCTTATTTTATTTTTTACTAAAGTTATCTATTATTCAAAAAACTGGCATCTTTATTAGGTTGGAATCGCAAAATATTTGTTTCCAATACTCACCTAATCAATTATTAAGCACACCCAAAAAAAAACAACATAACCAATTGATTATTAATAAAAACAAAAATAAGTATTAATGCATAATTATCAACTAACATCACATTTCTTTTATTATTCATCACCTTTTGGATTAAAAAATAGATAGTCATCATCTATTTCCAACCTAAAATACTCTTCCCACTGCGGTTATGCGTTCAGTTTTTACGTGTCACTCAGTAAATAATTAAAAATAACAACAAAACAATTTCGTGGGACAACGAAATAATCTAGGTGGGAAATATGTTAAATCTTGCAATATCGGTTATCCCTATTTTGCTTTTAATTTGGATGATGACAAAAAAGAATGCGTTGCCATCACATATCGCATTACCAGTGACAGCACTCATTGTTGGTTTTTTACAACTTGTCTATTTTGGTACAGACAGCCAACTTTTAGCCGCAAACGTCATTTCTGGTGCATTATCCGCGATAACGCCAATATCTATTATTGCTGGCGCTATTTTATTAAACCGTACATTGAATGTATCTGGTGCTGAAGATGTGATTCGTCAATGGTTAGAAGGCATCAGTAAGAATCAGGTAGGCCAGTTAATGATCATTGGCTGGGCGTTCGCTTTTATGATTGAAGGTGCATCGGGGTTTGGTACGCCTGCTGCGATTGCTGCGCCGATATTAGTCGGTCTTGGTTTTAATCCATTACGTGTAGCCATGCTAGCACTGGTTATGAATTCTGTTCCAGTCTCTTTTGGTGCAGTGGGTACACCTACATGGTTTGGTTTAGGTAACTTAGGACTACCCGATGCAGAATTGCTTGATGTCGGTCGCCTATCAGCAATTATGCACACAGCGGCAGCCGTGGTGATTCCAGTAATTACGCTTAAATTTGTTGTTAACTGGCAGCAAATAAAACGCAACTTTGTGTTTATCCAACTAAGCATTTGGTCATGCACTATACCTTATGTATGCCTAGCCCAGTGGAACTACGAGTTCCCAGCATTGATCGGTGGCGCAATTGGCTTAACGTTGTCGATTATTTTTGCCCGTTACAATATTGGTTTAGAAAGACAGACAAATGCTGAAAACGATAAAAAATTAGCAAAATTACCATTTGGTACTGTTTTTAAAGCAATGGCGCCAACACTATTACTGATTGTCATTTTAATTGTAACCCGTATTAAACAACTTGGTCTCAAAGGCCTATTAAATGACGCGACGCCGATGCTACATCTAAATTTAGGTTTTGCTGATTTACACCTTAGCCAAGCGTTAATCATTCAGCTTAGTAATATTTTAGGTACAGATACATCTTGGGCATATAAAACACTCTATGTTCCTGCATTAATTCCGTTTTTTGTTGTAGTGCTTATTTCAATTCCTTTCCTAAAGATGAATAAGCAGCAAACAAAACAAGTATTTAGTGATACCGCATTACGTATTAAAACACCGTTTATCGCCCTAGTAGGCGCGTTAATTATGGTCAAGTTTATGATGATTGGTGGAGAGCACTCACCAATTATGACTACGGGTAATGCCTTTGCTGATCTAATGGGTAAAAACTGGCAATACTGCGCTGCCTATTTAGGTGCGCTTGGTGCTTTTTTCTCAGGCTCCGCAACCGTTTCAAACCTAACCTTTGGCGCAATTCAGCAAAGTATTGCCCACAATGTTGGGTTAACTGAAACCACTATATTAGCCATGCAATCTGTTGGTGGTGCGATGGGTAATATGGTGTGTATTAACAATATTATTGCGGTATCAACCATTCTTGGTATTGCAAATAAAGAAGGCTACATCATTAAGCGTACAGTGATCCCTATGATTTTGTACGGTGTGATTGCAGCATGTGTCAGCATTTTTATCTAATTGTCCCTACATAACATTAGATAAATGATTGGCTTACTTTCGGGTAAGCCAATCTCGAATATGAACAATCAGGCGGTAACCCGCCACTGGAGCAATAAAATGAAGGTAAACTTTTTTGTCACCTGCCTAGGCGATACAGTAAAAGCTGAAGTAGCCAAAAAAACAGTAGGTTTACTAGAACAACTTGGCTGCGAAGTGATCTTCCCAGAACGTCAAGGTTGTTGTGGTCAGCCTGCATTAAATAGTGGCTACATTGAAAAAAGTAAGCCGGCAATGAAAAGTATGATCCAAGCATTTGAGATCAATGACTTCCCTATCGTAACACCAGCCGGTTCTTGTGCGGCTGCGCTTAAAAAGTACCCAGAGTATTTAGCAGATGAGCCAGAATGGGCAGAGCGTGCGAAAAAAGTCGCTGATCGTCTGTTCGAATTAACACAATTTGTTGTACGTCAACTAGGTGTTGAAAACGTCGGTGCTCGTCTTGAAGGTAAAGGTGTTTACCACCCTTCTTGTAGCTTGATCCGTAAACTTGGCGTACGTGAAGAACCTCTACTTCTTCTTAGCAACGTTGAAGGCCTTGAGCTTTTACCTATCGAAAACCAAGAAACATGTTGTGGTTTTGGCGGTACATTCTCTGTGAAAATGTCTGAAATCTCCGGTGAAATGGTGACAGAAAAAGTGCGTCACATTAAAGCAGCAGAGCCTGATTTCTTAATCGGCGCTGATATTAGCTGCTTATTAAATATTGGTGGTCGTATTAGTCGTGAAGGTCAACCAATCAAAGTGATGCACATTGTTGATGTGCTGATGAGTCGTTAAGAGGTCATTATTATGTCAATGAAAACAAGCAACCAAAAATTTAAAGATCGTATTCATGTAAAAATGAAAGACGAGTCTATGCGTGCCGCTGTTGCTAATGCACAAGAACGTATGTTCAAAAACCGCGCTGTTGCTGCGGAAAAACTAGGTAACTGGGAAGAGTGGCGCGAAATGGGTATGGATATCCGTAACCATGTGCTTGAAAACCTAGACTACTACCTACAACAACTTAGCGATAACGTTGAAAAGAACGGTGGTCATGTATTCTTTGCAGCAACAGCTGAAGATGCAACCAACTACATCGAAAAGATTATTCAGCAAAAGAATGCGAAAAAAGTTGTTAAGTCTAAATCCATGGTGACCGAAGAAATCGGTATGAACCAAGTGATTCAGCGTAATAACTGTGAAGTGATTGAAACCGACCTTGGCGAATACATTCTTCAAGTCGATGATTGTGATGCGCCATCGCACATCGTTGTACCTGCACTACATAAAAACCGTACTCAAATTCGTGAAGTTTTCAATAAAAAACTCGGTTACGAAGGCTCTTCTGATCCAGAAGAAATGACACGTTTTGTTCGTAAACATATTCGTCATGACTTCCTTGAAGCAGAGATCGGTATCACGGGCTGTAACTTTGCTATTGCAGAATCAGGCACAGTCACCCTTGTGACCAATGAAGGTAACGCGCGTCTTGCAACCAGCCTACCGAAAACACATATCGCAGTAATGGGTATGGAGCGTATCGTTCCTACTTTTGAAGAATTCGATATCCTAGCAAGCTTGCTATGTCGTAGTGCAGTAGGTCTGCCTCTAACGGGTTATGTAACAGCACTTACAGGTCCTCGTGAAGACGGTAACTGTGATGGCCCTGAAGAGTTCCACTTAGTGGTTGTTGATAACGGTCGTTCTAAAATTATTGGTTCTCAGTTCCGTTCTATCCTACGTTGTATCCGTTGTGCGGCGTGTGTTAACACATGTCCTGCATACCGTCATATTGGTGGTCAATCTTACGGTTCAATCTACTCAGGCCCTATTGGTGCGGTACTTTCACCACTACTTGGCGGCTATGAAGATTTTAAAGATCTACCAAACGCTTGTAGCTTATGTCGTGCTTGTCATGATGTATGTCCTGTTAAGATCCCACTGTCTGATTTGCTGCTTAAACACCGTCAAATCATGGGTGAAGAAAAAATCACAGATTCTATGGAGCGAGCTTCAGTCAGTGGATTTAGCTTTGTGAATGCTCACCCTGCACTATGGGATAAAACCGTTAAGATTGGTGCTATCGTTGCAGGTAAACTGATTAAAAATGGTCAATTACCATTTAAAGTTGGTCTATTAAACGCATGGACTCAAACGCGTGATTTACCAAACCCATCGGGTGAGTCATTCCGCAGTTGGTTTAAAAACAAAAATAAATAATTAAGGAGCTTTCCGTATGTCATCTCAAAATGAGCAACGCATTTATAATCGCGATAGTTTCCTTAACAACATCGCTAAACAACTTGGTCGTGACCGCATTACTACACCCGTAGAGCGTCCAAACCTTAAATATAACTGTCACAAAGAAGTATTTGCTGATAAATCACAAGATGAATTAAAAGATATCTTGGTTGAATACACGCAGTCTTCTTTAGGCGCTCAAGCTGTTGTGACAACAAAAGCACAGTTAACTGAAGCACTACGTAATGTTTGTTTCAAATACTGCAGCGAAGACGAAACAAACATTGATCCTGTTGGTGAAACCATTTTTACCGCAGATACTCGTCTACTTAACATTATTGACCCGAAAGATTTGAGCGCCGATAAGCATGGTGTTTACATTTGGGATCACTCGGCGGGTTACGAAGCAAACATCACAGTAGCAGAACGTGCAAAAGTCGGTGTTGTATTCGCTGAACAAGCGTTAGCAGAATCAGGCACAATGGTACTTTACAGCAACCCAGCACAGGGTCGCGCAGTAAGTCTATTACCAGAAGCATCTGTATTCGTTGTACCTAAAAGCTCAATCGTTGCTCGTTTAACACAAGCAACTGAGATTCTGCATCAAAAAGCCATGAACGGTGAGCGTGTACCTTCATGCGTAAACTTTATTTCAGGTCCGAGTTCGACAGCAGATATCGAGCTGATCAAAGTTGTTGGTGTGCATGGGCCCGTCTTTGCCACCTACATCATTATTGATGATATGTAAGCTTACTTATCACCAATAGTGATAGCAAACTAGTAGGATACTAGTGGTTAAGCACATTACGGGAATATGAATAACGCAGTCTTCGGGCTGCGTTTTTTTAACTAGAATTTAATCATTTTAAGTATATAATCCTTCGCCTATTAGGCTTTAAGTGGGATAAATAATGCCAGCTATCGATGATCTCGTTTTATTCACTCAAGTTATTGAACATGGCTCATTCAGTAAAGCTGCTGAACTCAATAATGTGACTAAATCCGTTGTTAGCAAGCGTATTAGTAAACTTGAAACCGAATTAGGCTTACAACTCATTTACCGCACCACACGAAAGCTAACACTCACTGAACCCGGTGAAGTGCTTTACCATCGTGCTAAAAGTATCAGCCATGTTGCTCAAGCTGCTTTTGACTCTGTTAAGGGTTACAGCGAAGCACTCTCTGGTAAAATTCGGATGTCAGTACCGACAATTTCAGGCGAATTAGTATTAGCAAAAGCCGTGTCTGATTTTTGTCAGAAACACCCCGGTCTTTCGGTTGATATGTCGCTAAACAATCACTTTGTCGATCTCGTTGCTGACAACTACGATCTGGTGATCCGTACCGGTTATCTCGAAGATTCAAGCCTAATCGCTCGTCATATTTTTAATTCGCGCTGGGTAATATGTGCCTCACCCGCTTATATTGAACATTATGGCAAGCCAGAAAAACCTAAAGATCTCAATTGTCATAACTGTCTAGGTTATAACCCTCAAAGTACTGGCCCTTTTGACTGGCAGTTTATTAAACAAAATAAAATTTACACTCAAAAAGTCAGCGGAAACTTTTCATCCGACAATGCGATCGCGTTGAAAAAAAATGTACTCGCAGGTAATGGTATCGCTTATCTACCAAATTGCTTAGTTCATGATGAATTAGAGCGTGGCGAGTTGGTTGAATTACTTTCGACGCATGCAGGTAAGGTGGTGGGAATTTATGCAGTCTATCCTTATACCAGAAAGCCCGCTAAACGGATTCAAGCACTGATTGAACATATTCGAGAAAGCTACATGGAAATTAAAGAAAAGTTCTAACTCCCATGCAATATCAATCAGTTATATCTAGAACAATTAACCATCTACGAGTTTCATCAATAGATGTCCATCGTACAACGCTTGTTTAACCAGCGCCGCTCCCGGCATCGTCGCTTGAGTATAAAAACAGCTTTCTTCTATTTCTAAGCCATCGAAATAAACAGGCAAGGTTTGCGAGCTAATACGATCCATAATCGCAGGGTAAAGCACGGATTTAGCACGATTAAACTCCCCTCCAATCAAAATGCGCTGAGGGTTAAATAAGTTAACCATTATCGCGATGGCTTGGCCTAAATTATGGCCTAACTCCACAATAATTTGTCGCGCTAAACTATCACCTTCCACTGCCGCATCACAAACTGACTCAATCGTTAAAGGCATATGATTAAGCATAGAGTCATGCCCTGCTTCAAGCTGCGTTTTCACTTGTTCTAAAATAGCCTGTAAACTCGCTACCGTTTCTAAGCAGCCGTGATTACCGCAAAAGCAACGTTTGCCAAACGGCTTAATTTGAATATGCCCAAGCTCACCTACGTTACCGGTTTTCCCTTGCAGCACGTTATCGTCAAGGACGATCCCCGCTCCCACGCCATGATGAATCGAAATCAAAATAGAGTTTGAAATACCACGAGAATTACCAAATAACTTTTCAGCTAAAGCCCATGAACGCGTGTCGTTGCCGATAAAAACAGGCAGCCCGGTTTCATTATGAATAATTTCACCCAAGGGTAAATTAGACACATTATAATGTGGCATCTGCAATACCATACCTTCACTAGAATTGACTAACCCCGGTAATGACACAGCAATCGCAGTTATTCTATCTAGCTCGCTGACATGATTGGCAAAGAAAATGTTTATTTCAGCTAATAACTTTTTAACCACATCTTCTTGATGAAGTTCTTCAATATCTTGACGTTCTTCTACTAAAATTTCGCCGCCAAGTTCATGTAAAGCAATAGTAAGATAACCACGCCCCAAACGAATAGATAAAAATTGCCATCCTTCATTAGCAGGAACTAGTCCAATCGCAGGTCGTCCACGGCTGCTAGGCTCTTGAAATTGCGTTTCTTTAATTAAATGCGCATCAATTAATTCACGGGTGATCTTAGTAATACTTGCGGGGGCAAGTTGACTGCGTTTAGACAATTCAATGCGCGAGATCGGCCCATACAAATCAATTAGTTTATATACGCTGCCGGCATTATTTCTTTTTATATGATCGATATGGCCTGGCTGAGCGACGTACATGTCGATACTCCTGAGAAAAATCAGCTGAAAAACCTTCGGAAGTTAATTTTTTTACTTTGCGAAGTAATTGTGAAGCCTCTTATCGTCAGTACGTGACAAGTATCACTATCAATGACTAAAGACATTGAGTTTCGCTTCTGCGATAATGAAAAAAAGGCTTTTTTGCCTACTATTTTTTTTAATTAGCGGATTTATTTCACGCAGTAACTTTTCTAATAATGGCCATGTTTCATTAACACTAGAATAGTGATAATCGTGAAAATAAGAGGTTCAACGTGTACAAAATTAACGAAGTATTCGAAACAATTCAGGGTGAAGGTGTATTTACTGGCGTACCTGCAATTTTTGTTCGATTACAAGTCTGCCCTGTTGGCTGCTCATGGTGTGACACCAAACAAACTTGGACAGCAGAGCCACAAGATTTAGTTAGCTTAGACCAGATCATGGCTAAAACTGGGGACTCACCGCTTTGGACTAATCTTGACGCTAATGGTGTAGTGCAATTATTACAAGATCAAAAATATACTGCTAAGCATGTTGTTATTACAGGCGGTGAACCTTGTATTTACGATCTTCGACCTTTAACTCAAGCACTAGAAGAGGCAGGTTTTAACTGTCAAATTGAAACCAGTGGCACATCTGAGATTCAAACTAGTGATAATACTTGGGTGACGGTATCGCCAAAAATTAACATGAAAGCAAAGTTGCCCGTTTTAGCTTCTTCCCTAGCGCGTGCTAACGAGATCAAGCACCCTGTCGGCACTAGCAAAGATATTGAACAACTTGATGCGCTCATTGATGGTGTTACGTTAAAACCTGATGTCACGATTGCGCTTCAACCTATCAGTCAAAAAACACGTGCAACAGAGCTATGTATTGAAACTTGTATTCAGCGTAACTGGCGTTTATCGATTCAAACACACAAATACCTAGCCATCGCTTAATCGCTCTATACTTTGCTTGATTTATAAAACACTTATCAAAAAAACCGCTTCGCTTTAATGTTTTACAACGCTAAAGCGAAGTGGTTTCTTGCAAATGACCGATAATTAACCAACTATCACCTCAAATTGCCTATTTCCTTCATCAATTTATCATTTGATTGATATCAATACTTGATGCTTGTCGTAAGAAAGGTAATATTGCTAATACATAAATATCTTTAAGCACGAGATACTTTAATTCCAAAGTCAGTGCCTAAACGGAGAATGATTTAAACATGACTTACGCGCCTGTAACAGACGTATTAAGCGGTAAACTAGCGGTAGACAGTGAAGTAACTGTTCGCGGTTGGATTCGCTCACGTCGTGATTCCAAAGCTGGGATCTCTTTCCTTGCCATTTATGACGGCTCTTGTTTCGACCCGATTCAGGCCGTGGTCCCTAATGAGTTAAATAATTACCAGGAAGAAGTGCTTAAGCTAACAACTGGTTGCTCTGTTGAGGTTACCGGTACTATTGTTGCTTCACCTGCTAAAGGTCAAGATTTCGAACTAGCTGCAACCAACGTGAAAGTGGTTGGTTGGGTTGAAGATGCTGATTCTTACCCAATGGCTAAAACTCGTCACTCAATCGAATACTTACGTGAAGTGGCACACCTTCGTCCACGTACTAATGTAATTGGTGCGGTTGCACGTGTTCGTAACTGCCTATCTCAAGCTATTCACCGTTTCTACCACGAGCAAGGCTTCATTTGGATGTCAGCACCACTTATCACAGCATCTGACTGTGAAGGGGCTGGTGAAATGTTCCGTGTATCAACATTAGATCTTGCTAATGTACCAATGACAGATGAAGGCAATGTAGACTTTGACAAAGATTTCTTTGGTAAAGAGACATTCCTAACAGTATCTGGTCAGCTAAACGCAGAAGCATATGCGTGTGCACTAAGCAAGGTTTACACTTTCGGCCCAACCTTCCGTGCTGAAAACTCAAACACAAGCCGCCACCTAGCTGAGTTCTGGATGGTAGAGCCTGAAGTTGCTTTCGCTGAACTTGATGATGTAGCAAAACTTGCTGAAGACATGCTTAAGTACGTGTTCAAAGCTGTACTTGAAGAGCGTCGTGACGATCTTGAGTTCTTTGCATCTCGCATCGACAAAGAAGCAATTACTCGTCTAGAGCAATTTGTAACGTCTGATTTTGCACAAGTTGATTACACTGATGCAATTAAGATCCTCCAAGATTCTGGTCGTAAGTTTGAGTTTGATGTTGAGTGGGGCATTGATATGTCTTCTGAGCACGAGCGCTTCCTTGCAGAAGAGCACTTTAAAGCACCTGTAATTGTTAAAAACTACCCGAAAGATATCAAAGCATTCTACATGCGTATGAACGATGACGGTAAAACAGTTGCAGCGATGGACGTACTAGCACCTGGCATCGGTGAAATCATCGGTGGTTCTCAACGTGAAGAGCGCCTAGACATTCTAGATGCACGTATGATTGAGATGGGTCTAGATCCTGAGCACATGGGTTGGTACCGCGATTTACGTCGTTACGGTAGCGTTCCTCATGCAGGTTTCGGTCTAGGTTTCGAGCGTCTAGTTTCTTACGTAACAGGTATGGGTAACGTACGTGACGTGATCCCATTCCCACGTACTCCTCGCTCTGCAAACTTCTAATCATATTTAGTTTAGAATTTCAAAACGCAAAAAGGCTGTCCTATTGGCAGCCTTTCTTTTATCATCTATTTTTTAAGAAATTTGATTAACAATGAAATTAGACGACGTTAATCATTAAAGTCTAGGTCATTAAACGGCACAGGTTTTGAGTAATAATACCCTTGAATATAATCAATTTTATGTGCACGCAAGAAATCAACTTGCTGCTGGGTTTCAACCCCCTCAGCGACAATATCAATCCCTAATCTTTTCGCCATCATAATAATTGAGTTGAGTACTTCCACTTTCACATCGTCCCCCCCAATAACATCAATAAACATTTTATCGATCTTCACGCCATCTAAGTTAAAGTCCATAAAGTAACTAAAACCACCATAACCCGTTCCAGCATCATCAAGTTTAATTTGATACCCCTGCTCTTGCAGACTACGGATATTCGCTTTTGCCATCGCGAGGTTTTTAAAATGCTGGCGCTCGGTAATCTCGAACGAAGCAATAAAATTCGTTTCAGATTTCAACATATCAATAAGCTGATCAATAAGCTGATCAATAAATGCTTTATTCTCTATCTGTTGCGCCGTTAAGTTAAAGGCGCAGAATACCTTCCGTTCATATTGATAACGGTTTTGTGAAAAGTCTTTTTGTACTTTTTTCACTAAGGTTAATGTAATTTGGTTAATTACTTCCATTTTCTCAGCGACATCAATAAAATATACTGGCAGTAATAAACTACCATTACTTAATTTCCATCGAACGAGAACCTCTACCCCTTGAAGTGTATCACCAAGAGGTATAATAGGTTGATAGTATGGAATAAATTTATTATTTTTTTACAGCTAACTACTAATAACTTTTTTAAGTCTTGCCGAGAATGATAATAGTAAATAACACCAGCGGAGATTAAGCATAAAAAGAAGAAGTAGATTAATGAGTAATAATTAAATTATATTAATAATAAAAAGATAAACACTTATTAAAAAATTAAAAAATCATTTGAAGTAATATAAATAAGAAACGTTTTATGATTAACATTAAATTAAGACTACTATTTATTTTTTCTTACTAATAAAAGATATATAACGGATATAAGGTGGCTGTTGTTCTTCAATCATTGGAGAATAGACAATAAATAAGATAGCCACGATACTGTGAATTTTTCAAATCATTAACTAATAAGAACGACAATAACATTTATTTGTCTTAATATTTTTATAATAGGATTCAAAAATACCGCTATTACCTTACCCAAAACTCACAGATGTGCTTTAATTATACTTAAAATGAATAAAAAGAATTCAATGAATTTTACATGTCGTATTGATAAAATATTCTCATCAAAGATATGATAAATATTATTGAATTTATATCTTTAAGATATAAAATCCACCCTTCATCTCTTGTATTGATATAGCAAATGTTTGGTAAGTTAATAAGTAAAAACAAAAGTTTAATCACTAGCCTTAAACTTTTCTCACTGTTATTCATAGGAATATCAGGTGGATATTTTGCTTACAACGCCTATCATTTAGACGAATTTCATGAGCAATTTTTTGAAAAAATGAATTCGATTTACTCTGTGAGTCGACGTTTTAGTTCATATTACAACAATACTGGAACCACCTTTATTCCAAAAGGTATGCATGATTACAATGGCGTTGACGTTTGGGTAAAAAAACCTTCAGATGTAAAATTATTATCAACAGGAATAAACCGTCTTCGTTCTCAACTCGATGAAATTACAGATAATAACATCTGGACGATTGCTGTTTTTGAAAATCCTGCAGACTATGTCCATTTCGACCCAGCTAGACCACTTTATTTAGAACTTTATAAAAACAATCATGACAAAGATATAATAAAGCGAATTATTCAACGTGAGGGTCTTGGTGAAACTTACCGCTATTTTTATGGCTGTAATTTAAAACTGACAGAAAGATATGTAGAAGAAAGTTCTAACCAACACATCAGATCTTTATATTATCCTATCTATAATAATCGTAAGTTAGATGCATTACTGGTTATTGATATCAAAAGTAACTTACTTCATAAAGCACTTAAAAGTTACAATCGCGAATTCAAAACGGTGCTTTATGAAAACCCATCAAAGCATGGATATTACATAAAAAAACTATTACCTTGCGCTAGCCAAGATCCATTTTATGTAGGCGTAAACTTATTGACTATTTTAAAAGTATCGCTTACGCCTGCATTACTTTTAACCTTCTTTATTCAGCTATTAACTTCGAGATTGAAAAGAAGAAAGTTTTCGTTACAACGCGATCTCATGACGCATTTCTATCGACGTGATTACTATGAAAAAAAGCTGCTTTCTCAAAAGAGTTTTTGTTTATTAATCATTGATATTGATAACTTTAAGTCTATCAATGACACTTATGGCCATGAAGTCGGTGACGAAGTAATTCGTACTGTCGCAGAAAGAGTAAACCAGTGTATCCGCCAAAGTGATATCGCGATACGTTGGGGAGGAGAAGAGTTTATTTTAAGCTTCCCAGTAATGACAAGAGAGCAATTAGAACTAAAGGCAGAAGAAATCCGACATATTATTCAGGTATACCCTATTCATGGGATTGATGTCACAATTTCAATAGGGGGTACTGTGTCGGAGACATTGTCATTTACTGAAGCATATAAAGTCAGTGATGATGCGTTATATCAATCAAAACATAACGGTCGTAATCAATCGACAATTGTTTGATGACGTTATTACTACTGACAACTTACTTTTGATACTAAATTAGCAAATAATTACTGTTATATGCCATCCTTGATAGATCACTTATCGTTCAAGGATGGCAACATGATCACTTCATCTTTATCAAATCATATTCTTACGCTTACTATTGACCGCCCTACAGCGAAAAATGCACTTAACCTTGATATGTACCAAGATCTTGCTCAACTGTTAGAGCGAGCAAAAAATGATGATATATACGTCGTTATTATTACCGGTAGTTCGGATATTTTTTGCAGTGGTAATGATATTGAAGACTTTATTCAGTTAGCGCAGGCAGATGACACTCAAGCACAAACAAACCGAGAGATTATTGAACGCTTTATGCTCGCAATGATTGACTGCCCTGTGCCTATTATTGCCGCTGTGTCTGGTGCTGCCATTGGGATAGGGATGACACTGTTACAACACTGTGATTTCATTTTTGCCACCCCCAATACAATCTTCACTCTCCCTTTTGTAAAGCTTGGATTATGCCCTGAATTTGGTTCAAGTTTATTATTACCGCAATTGATCGGCGAACGAAAAGCTAAAGCAATGTTACTGCTTGGCGAGGAAATGACAGTAGAGGAAGCGTTATCTCTTGGTTTTATCAATCAAATAACCGTTCAACCTGAGCAACGAGCTGCACACTGTGCCAATACACTTACCGCTTTACCTAAAGAAGCATTGCAGCATACTAAGAAGCTACTATCTGACAGTACACGCCAACAACTTATTGATTGTATCTACAAAGAGAATGACCTTATTTTTAAGCTTATTAAACGTTCAGAAGCAACCAATGCGTTATCTCGATTTAAGGGCAAAAAAAGTCATACTTAATTCATGAATAAAAATTATGACTAATTTGTTGCATTATCTTGTAAAGGTTCTATGACAAAGGGTATAAATAGGCATAACCATTTATTAACGCCACGGATGACCAACTATGTTTGAGAAAATTACGGCAGCTCCTGCTGATCCAATTTTAGGTTTAACAGAAGAATTCAAAGCAGATACACGCGCAACAAAGATTAATCTAGGCGTTGGTATTTATAAAGATGAAACAGGGAATACGCCTGTTCTTGCCACCGTAAAAAAAGCAGAAGCAATTTTGCTTGAAAAAGAAAAAACAAAATCATACTTAAGCATTCCAGGTACTCCAGAATACGGCCTAGCGGTTCAAGAGCTACTTTTTGGTAACGATGCAACAATCATCACTGAAAAACGCGCACAAACAGCTCAAGCACCTGGTGGTACTGGTGCATTACGTGTTGCCGCTGAATTTATTAAGCGTCAATTGGGTGATGTAAAAGTATGGATCAGTAATCCTACTTGGGCTAACCACCACGGCGTCTTTGGTGCTGCTGGTCTTGAAACACAGCAATACTCTTACTACAACGCAGAAACAAGTGATATTGACTTTGACGCAGCTATTGCTGATTTAAGCCAAGCTAGCGAAGGAGATATTGTTCTTCTGCATGGTTGTTGTCATAACCCAACAGGTATTGACCCAACAACAGATCAGTGGCAAGCACTAGCAAAAGTCTGCATTGAGAAGAAACTACTACCAATGTTTGATTTTGCTTATCAAGGCTTCGCACGCGGTGTAGAAGAAGATGCGCAAGGTTTACGTATCTTTGCAGATCAACTGCCAGAATTGCTGGTAGCGAGTTCCTTCTCTAAGAACTTTGGTTTATACAATGAACGAGTAGGTGCATTTACACTTGTTGGTAAAACAGCAGAGCAAGCAGCTACAGCATTTAGCCAAGTGAAATCTATCGCACGTGTTATTTATTCTAACCCACCAGCTCACGGTGCTGCGATTGTAACAACAATCCTAAATAACGCTGAGCTTCGTGCAGAATGGGAACAAGAAGTTGCTGATATGCGTGATCGTATCCAAGAAATGCGTACACTATTTGTAACGACATTAAAAGAGTTAGGTGTAACTAACGACTTTAGCTTTATTGAACGCCAAAACGGCATGTTCTCGTTCTCTGGTTTATCAAAAGACCAAGTTACACAACTTAAAAATGACTTTGCTATTTATATTGTTGGTTCTGGCCGTATTAGTGTTGCGGGTATGACAAAAGATAACATGATGCCTTTATGTAAAGGTATTGCTGCCGTCTTATAATATAAAAAATAAGTAATAAAAGAGGACGTAATGTCCTCTTTTATTTTCTACCATAACGACGAGATGTCTTTTTATGCGAATTTAACTAATTAAGTTAATATAAATCAGCCCGATTTATTCAATGGTAATACATTACAATATAAATCTCGCTCGTAATTTCTGTTTAGCTGTTCCTTCCAAGGTCTGTTTGCAATAGGAACAAGATAGAACATTTCACGTGCGGTATCAGTTACAAAAGCCATATCATGCCGCATCACTTCATAGTGAATATCATGAACAAACCCTAACGAGAAACTTTGCCTACCCGTTAATATATTTATATCTTCCCTCGTTAAAGAAACGCCTTGATTATCTTCAGCGAAACGATCAATCAGCCAATCTGAAAATTCTCTCGCACTTATCATTGTCATAGATCATTAACTCCAAATGCTTCGAGCTTCTTGAAATTAACATCCAAATAATTGCTATCTAAAACATAAGTTAATAAATTTTAAAATATAATCTAATAAAATCATGGATATTAATTCATTATTATATTTATAGCATTAAAATAGTTATTCTTAAAAATAATCGTAACGATGCATAAATAATAAAGTAGAACTTAATATTAGCAGAAGAAAATAATTTAGATGGAATATAAATGAGAATAAAAACCCCCGCTTCTTAAGAAGAAGCGGGATTGGCTGCTTAAAGTGCTTTGTATAAAACTTTGTTGCCAGCCAATTGAATGCGTTCAACTAACCCTTCTTCAGTCAGTTTTTTTAACGCACCTGTAGCCCAAGAAGCCGCTTTCGCATCTTCTTGACCAGCTTCTAAGCCAATGCCTTTAGGGTTTAAACCTTCAGCATTTTTAACAACAATATCTAACACTTGTTGCTGCTTAGGAGTTAATGACACTGCTGATGTAGCCTTAGCGGGTGCCACTTTAACTTCTTTTTTTGCTTCTACAGCTTTTGCCGCTGGTGCAGCCTTCACTGTTTCAACATTTGATGCTTTTTCAGCTGCTTTTTTAGGCGCTGCTTTTGTCGCTAACTCAGCAAAAACAGGCGTCTGTTTTTGAAGTTTTAGCTGTACTTTACGTTTGTGAGAGATTCTCATTAAATTTCCTACTCCGTTGCACTACTTTCAGTCACCACTATGCCAGCGGGAAAAAGTAAGCGCGTTTTATATCAAGTATGTCAGAGAAATACCAGCAAACGGCGATATATCAACCGATAAATATGATTTTAAGCAAAAAATTCCTTTTATATTCTTAATATATACTTAATAAGTACAAAAGATGTAGGTATCTATCATGAACATGCCGTTGATGTGCAATATTTTGAGTAGTCAATACGATCGCTACGCATTTCCATAACGTAGGATAAATAGATGATTTGATTTGATTTGATTTGGAGTAAAGCAATGGAAACCTATCATGTAAAGTCAGCCCCTATTACCCCTTATGTAATGCTATTTGTTTTTTGTTTTACAGCGTCGATTAGTGCTAGCTGCCTTACCTTTTTTATTCCTAATATGACACCTCTAGCAACCATTTTTACCACTATTATCATTGGGGTTAGTGCCGTTATAGTTATTCGTTATATCTGTGACTCAAAATATCTGTTCACACTTACATTCATGCATTGCCAATATCACAGTCGTTACGGTGGCTGGTCAACGCCTTGGTATAATATATCTCAATTAGGTAAAGCTGAAATAAGCCACCAAGGCTGGCAACAGCCCCTCCCTTGGATCGGTATTAAACTTAACGATTATGATGACTTTATTAAAAACATCAGCCCCCGATTAGCAGCACGCATTATTATCGAGCAGCGTATTTTATTAGTCATGGCAATTAAAAATAGTGATGTTGATAATCACACTATAGAAGATGTGTTATTTGATGATGAGCCCTACCAATCCCAAAATGGTAATGTCTTTAAAGGCTTAAGAGCGATGCTAGCACACAGAATGGAATATAATCGTGAGTTCTTAGGGTTTGATTTTTTTATCTCTGAAGATACGTTAGATAGGCCAATTAATGATTTTATTGGCCTATTAAGACGTTATAAAGCAGCCGCTATACGCCAATAACGTCGCTATGTTGTGCTTTTAAAAATGGTAATAACAATAACCCTATCGCAGCTGCCGCTACAGAAATAACGACAAAGAATCCCATCCAATGGTAATGCTGCATAATTATCGCCAATGGGTAACCTGCAAGTGCTGCGCCCATATAGGCAAATAGCCCCACAAATCCGGTTGCTGCGCCAACAGAGTCTTTATGTGAGCACTCAGCAGCCGCCATACCGATTAACATTTGAGGGCCAAACACAAAAAAGCCAATAGTAAATAAACACACCGCCTGTAAAACAAAGCTCGAGATTGGAATTAACCACAGCGCGGCAACAGACAAAAAGATACCGATTGAAAACAATAAGATCATCGGCCCGCGATTGCCTGAGAATATTTTATCCGATCCCCACCCAGCCACCAGCGAACCTAAAAAGCCGCCGATTTCAAACAAAGACAGCGCGCTATTAGCCGTGATTAAGCTATAACCATATTGTTCGGTAAGATACAAATTACCCCAGTCGTTAATCGCTGTCCGAACGATATAGACCAGAATATAGCTAAAGCTTAATAACCAAATATATTTATTATTCAGTACATAACGAAACAGGATCTGCTTTTGCGATAAGCCCTTGCCTGTATTTTCATGGGCGATTTCTAAGTAATCTTTGCGCCAATGTCCAATACTGGGCAACCCCATTGAAGTCGGTTTATCGCGTAAACGCCAGCAAAGAAATAAACCGATAACCACTGCAATGATGCCAGGAATATAGAAACTGTAACGCCAGCCAAAATGGAGCACAGTAAAGCCAACAATAATGGGGATCATTGCGCCCCCCACATTGTGTGCAGTATTCCAAATAGACCACCATCTGCCGCGCTCAGATCGTGAATACCATGTTGTTAGTAATTTAGAACAGGCAGGCCATCCCCAGCCCTGAAACCATGCATTTAATATCCATAATATGCTTAGCGCGACAATGGAACTAGATAAGCCAAATAGAATATTAATTATACCGGTCGCAATCAGCCCAATCCCCATAAAGTAACGAGGATTAGAACGATCACTAACAATCCCAGAGATGAATTTCGAGCAGCCATAAGTAAGATAAAATAGCGTGCCCATTAAACCAATATCCGCTTTATCCCACCCCAAATCTGTAATAATTGCGGGCATAGCATAACTAAAGTTTTTACGGGTTAAATAAAAGGCAGCATAACCAATATACATACTGACCATAATGTGAATACGCCAATAACGATAACGTTGAGCCGTTTCTTGAGTCGCGTCTATATTCATAATTCTATTATCGTCTAAAGGTTCTAAATCTATGAGAGAGAGCTAAGCTGTGGCAGTACAACACGAATGTTTGTTCCAGCTAATTTCGGATGCTCATAGTACATCTGTAATTCAGCTTTAGGCTGAGTATGACTGGTAATAACACACTGACCGCCTAATGCTTCGATACGCTCTTTCATCCCACGTAAACCAAAGCCTTTCAATGTGTCACTGGTTTTAAAACCCACGCCGTTATCTTCTATTTCCATAGTGATATTGTCATCAACCGACAGTGTAATCAGCACTTCCGTTGCCTTTGCATATTTTGCGATATTATTAAGTGCTTCCTGTACGACACGAAACAGCGTGATTTGCAGCATATCTGACATCACATTATCAATATCTTTCGGATAGGACATTGCGACATCAATATCTTGTGCTTCAAAGTTTAAATCTCTGATCACTTGTTCAATCGCTGCTTTTAAGCCTAAATCATCCAGTGTCTTTGGCCGTAATTGCGACAATAAGCCTTTTGTTGTGTCATAAATATTTAGCGATAATTGTTCAATTGAAGAGGCGCATGACTCGCCAACCTGTGATATTTCGACACGTTTTAAAATACTGGCTTGAGTGCGTATTGCGGTAATATTTTGTCCAATTTCATCATGTAATTCTCGCGCGATATTTTGTCTTACAGACTCTTCTGCCGTAACCAACTGACGTGATAATGAATAATTTCGTTTTAATTGTTTCGACAGTTTTTTATTTAAATCACGCTGATGTTGGATCCCAATTCCCAACAAGATCCCCGTAATACTTTGTGCTGATAACGACAACAACAAATCAACGGTTTCAATTGAGCTCACTTCACTACGAACAGCAATTAAAGCAATACTGTTAAGTAAGGTGCCAAGTAGTGCCCCTTCCCAACCATAACGAAACGCCAATAAAATAATAGGAATTGCCAAACAAAATGGTGCAAACAAACTCAATTGCTCAGGTAAATGCACCTGCAATAGAATATTGGCAATGAATAATAAGCAGAAAAAAAATAGATGCTGGCTACGAAATTCAACAGGACGAGAAACCACATCAACAGTTAATGGTATCCACTCCTTTTGAAACAAATAATTCCAAATCAAATAACAGCTAGGAACCAACATTAAACCGCTAGTCATACTAATAAGGAAAATAAAACCGAGTCGGCGAGTATTGAGAAGATCAAAGAAGTGCAACCCATTCAATACCAGCATATTGAACAGTGCTAAAGTGGTTATCGCAATCGCCATAACAGTAAGTAACCGCCACTGCACACCTTTATAGTAACGCCGCGCAAGTAAGGTAACAGGTATAGATAAGACACTGGCAATAAATAAAGCCAGCCAACTATATTGCGGTAAAGATAAAGCTAATAACAGTAACCCACTCCATTCCGCGCTATAAATCGCAAGCCAATATTTCTTCAAGCTGTGAAGAGTTAGGCCAAGCCTAAGTGCAAAAGGAAAAAACACCGTTGCGAGAATAGGATCCATAATGAAGTAATATGAAATACCCCATAAACAAAACCAACTACAGCAAACAAATAACCAAACACAAAGTGATGTTAGGCTAAAGCTACGCACTAGATAACATCCCCGCTAAAGAACTTAGCAAGCTCAACGTTATTTTTTACGTCTAATTTATCCATCGCATTAGCACGATGAACATGTACCGTTTTATGGCTTAAACCCAATTTTACCGCGACCGCTTTAACATCAAGTCCTGTTGCCAGTAATTCACTAATTTGATGCTCACGTTTAGTCAATTTTCCTAACGCTTGCTTATTACAATTAGGTGATACTAAATTAATCGCGATATCAGGGGTCAAATAACAACCACCTTGCGACGCTGTTCTTACCGCTTGAACTAATTCCTCAGGACTACAACGTTTACTTAAAAAGCCTTTTGCGCCTAGGCTCAATGCTTTTTCTACTACCGTTGCAGAGTCATGGACACTCAGCATAATACTTGCAATGCCTGATGGAAGATCTTCAAGTAACGTTAAGCCACTTTCGTTAGGCATCGAAATATCTAAAATACATACCGTAACATCTAAACCAGGTAAACCGACTCGAGCATCTTCAGCAGAGCTGAACTGTCCAACAACCTCCATATCAGGCTCTAACGCTAATAGCTGAGCAAAGCCAGAACGCACAATAACGTGGTCATCAACCAAAGCAATTTTAATCATTACCTGAATACCTATAGAGAAAAACCCCATAAACTACCCCTTCGTATTACTGTGAGCAAGTGCTTTACTTGAGTTTTATTCCCTATTGACATACCTGATTGCATAGATACAAAAAAGCGCCTTGGTGATCAAAGCGCTTTAGTAAAACGTTAGTTGCTAATTAGTTAGTTGCTAATTGCTGTTTTTCTTTCTTTTCACGGTAAATCTTACGCTCTTCAAGAACAGCAACAATTGCCATGATCACACAACAAATAACTGCAGCCGTATCTAGCGCAACAAAAGTTCCTGCCCAACCCGTTTGACCGAAAATAGGCGTACCATCAGCAATCATACCTAAACCCAGTTTCGCAAAGCTATCACCGATTAGGTAAGCAAACGTACCTTTAATACCATCGGCAACCGCGATACCTTGCTTAGGTACAAAGCCAACGGCTGCAACACCAATTAGAAGTTGTGGACCAAAGACTAAGAAACCAAGTGCAAATAATGATGCTCTGTAAGCAAAAATTGTATCTGCATGTTGATAGAAACCTAATGTTGCAATCACACCAATAAGCGCAATACACGCAACTAAGCCACGACGACCATTGATTAAGTCAGAGAAGAAACCCCATAAACATGTACCGATCAAGGCACCCGTTTCGAACATGGTGAAACCAGAAATAGCCGTTTCTTTATCAAAACCAAGTATTTCGTAACCGTATACCGTTGACCATTGGTCGATACCAATACGCACAACGTAAAGAAATACGTTAGCAAAACATAGTAGCCAAATAACCTTGTTGTAAAGCACATAGGTTTTGAAGATTTCCAGCTTGCTCATCTGGTTTTCGTTAACCGCTTTATCTTCTTCTGAAATTGGCTCTTCAAATAGTTCCTCTGCGGTACCTAAACCATAAGATTCAGGGCTGTCGTTACCTATGCTAAAACCAATTAGCGCGACAACAATTGCAATGATAGAAGGCACGATAAACATACCCGCAACATTACCATTAAAGAAGTAGTTTGCACCAAATAGTGCAACACCCGCGGCACCCGCACCACCGATGTTGTGCGAAATATTCCACATACCAAGGAACGTACCGCGGTTCTTTTTACTGGTCCACTTTGAAATAGTAGAGTACGAGTTAGAGCCACCCACACTTTGGAATAAACCCGATAATGCATACAGGCCAATCATCATGTAAAACGAGCCCATTGATGGCCCCATGACTAAACCAAAGCCCAGCATACATAAACCAGACAATAGTAAACCCAATGGCAAAATATTTTTCGAGTTCTTACCATCACACCAGTAGTTTAATGCTGTTTTACCGATGCCATAAGTAATGGAGAAACCAAGACCAATGGTACCTAGTTGCGTCATACTCATACCGTAATCAGAGATCAGGTCGTTTTGCGCAATATTGAAATTCTTACGGATGAAATACATTACCATGTAGCTAACAAATACTACGAGGTATGAACGTAAGAATGGCGCAAGCCACATTTTCTTACGTACAGCTAAAGGTAAATCAAGCGTTGGTTTTCTTACCTGTGTAAGCAGTTTTAACATGTGAAATCCTCAGATAGTCACTGAAAAATCGATGCTATGGATGTTTTATGATCAATACGCCGAATCGGAGTACTGTTATTACCATTAACATTCACAGTGCAGGGGATCACCATCATTCAAAACATGTGATTAAATTGGAATAAACCAATCAAAATGGATAGATGATCATTGCCGAGGATTTTATCGATACCCAACCGTTAGGGCATGAGAAGCCGACCTAACATGACTAGGAATAATTCCTAGTTTAAGTGAAATTGGAGTGAAAATGTGACACAGCGCAAACTGAAGATATGTAGCAAATAGAATAAAGTGAGGATAAAACCCCACTTTATAGAATAGAAAATCGCATTAATATAATGGCATTTCATCAGCAACAAATGGGTTTGTTGCTCGCTCATGACCAAATGTCGATAATGGACCATGGCCCGGTACAAAAGTCACATCATCACCTAATGGCCATAGCTTAGTTTTAATCGCGTTGATCAACGTTGGATGATCACCACGAGGAAAATCAGTTCGACCGATTCCCCCTTTAAATAACACATCGCCAACAAATGCAACATTAGCGTCATTGCTAAATAAAATTACATGTCCAGGGGTATGTCCTGGGGTATGGAGGACTTGCAATGTTTGATTGCCGACATGAATTTCATCGCCATCGTTTAACCATTGCGTTGGCTCAAATGCTTCCGTCATCGGAAAGCCAAACATTTCACTTTGACGCGGTAAGCCTTGTAGCCAAAACTCATCATCTTTATGTGGACCAATAACCGGTACATTTAAAGACTGAGCTAAAGGCGCTGTACCTCCAACATGATCAAGGTGACCATGGGTTAAAATAAGTTGAGTAACGGTTAACCCTAACTCGTCAACCACCTTGGTTAATTGTTCAATGTCACCACCAGGATCAACAATCGCCGCTTGGTTTGTTTCATCACACCAAATAATTGAGCAATTTTGCTGAAATGGTGTAACAGGAACAATTTGATACTTAAGACTCATACTCGCTTAACATCCTAGCCATAAACATAAGCCGAAAGGATGCCACGATTATTAATAAAAATATAGCGACGATTTATAGCATCTAATTAACCGCGCCAGTTACGCACTGGACCTGTGTCAATATGCACAAACTGGCTCCCTGGGTAATAACCCACACCACCAATTTTCAGATCCATTGCCGCTTGGCGAATTTTTGCTAATGGAACACCTTCAAGGTTAAAATCGATAGCTTGCGCCTTCATGTGATAACTCTTTTTCGCAACGCCACCGCTGCGTTTTGCTAACATTTTATTAGTTTTTGGCGAACGATAACCAGAAATAAGTTGAGCATAACCTTCATGCCCTAAATATGTCTGAATTTGTGATATTGCATCATATAAACGGCGATCAATACGCGCGACTTCATTTTGCCTAAAATCACGGCACAGATGATCAATTTGTCTTACCGCAGAGCCGACATAGGTTTTGCCATTAAAATACTTTGTTTCTAACTCTTCACCTGTATGAAGATTACGGATCAATAAATTACGAGGATCAGATGCTTTAAATGGGCTAGCAATTGCTACATTAGGTAATAAACAAGAACCGACAACTGCTCCGCCGAGAGCAAGAAATTTACGGCGATTAATATTAATTTCTGTCATACCTACCCATGATAAAAAACGTGCTATTTATTGTAATAATGCAAAGCGTATACCACCCGCTTTTTCCAGCACGATATCCATCACTGATAAAGTAGTCAAAGACACATGTCACATATTTTTAATGGCGAAAGAACTACTATTTATTTTCATGGAGTTATCTAGTTCAGTAATTGTAAGCAGAAATTAACGAACTATTTTTTCCTTGATCTCGGTCATACTGATATATGTCACTACGATAATTCACCAAGCCTAAATCATCGACCCACGCAGTCTGATAAATTAGATCTACAGGCACACTTTTACTACCACCCAACACTATGGTGCGCGTTTTTTTACTTCTAGATAAATTATTAAAACGCTCTTCACTACTTCCTGAATATTCTAATAATATCCTTGCTAAACTTTTTGCCTGTTCAACTCGAATACAACCAGAACTTAATGCACGTTCATGCTTTTCAAATAAAGATCGCGAAGCGGTATCATGTAAATAAATAGCTTGGCTATTCGGGAAGTTAAATTTAAAAACTCCTAATGCATTTTGCTTTCCTGGCTTTTGTCTTAAACGATAGGGAAAACGATTCGGTGATAACAAATAATATGGAATTGAATTAATAGCTATTTTTTGCGCATTATCCCATCCTTTTATCACTTCATAATTATTACTAGACAGGTAATTTCGATTTCTTCTCACCTTCGGCATGATATCTTTTTTCATAATAGAATTTGGGACATTCCAATAGGGATTAAAGACAACCGATTGAATATCGGAATCAATCATAGGTGTTTGTCTTGATGGGCGTCCAACAATCACTTTACTCCCCAGTACCCTTTCACCCTCTAACCATAAATTCATATAATAACTGGGAATATTCACTACAATGCCAGTGTCAGGTTTCACCGACCATAACCGCATACGCTGTGCATTTAACGCCAATAGCCGAATACGCTCTTTGATATTTAGTGCTAGCCATTGCTGGGTGTCAGCCCCTATTACGCCATCACTCTTTAAACCGTGTCGCTCTTGAAAACGCTTAACTGCTATCAGAACAGATCCTGATAAATCTTGTATTTCTTGGGTTCGTACATTCTTTGCTTCTAATGCAGTCATATCCCCTAGTGTTTCAAGCACAGTCACAACCCCCTCAATATTATTAACATATTGTCCAGGATGAATATTGCCTTTAAACAAAAAGACAGGCCATCGTGTATCTTTTATCTCATTGAGTTTATTTAACGCAGTGACAAGCTCAGTATATTCATTATCGAATGGTTTTAACTTAGAAATAAAGTTACGTAAACGTTGTTGTTCATGGCTTATTAATAATTCTTCTATAAATCCATCAGAAGGTACAGGCAGTTTAATAGGAGGAATATCGCCAAATAGCCATAGGTTTCCTTTTTCCTGTACCCCTTCAATAAATCCCATATATGCTAGTAATGTATCAGTTGCTAACACATCGTAATCACGCCAATCATCACTCTTTTTATAACGTTTTAAATTATGATAGCGACGGGTTAAATCAGCTGAGATTCTAGTTAGCGATAATAAGTAAAGTTGCTCTTCAAATTCAGCCATAGCAATTTGGTCTTGCCAAACTTGACTATATCCAACCGAAAAATAAAACTCTGACAATTTATCAAGGTACTGAATACCTTGTACATTATTAGCAATATCTTTTATCCAGTGATTCGTTATTTGATACTGCTGACTAACGGTATGATTATTGCTAATTATTTCTTTACTTGATGAATTTATTAATTCAGACGTGATAATTTGTTTATCTTTTATCACAATCGCTTTATTTTCAGTTGCAGAATGAGACGGTAAATCAGATGAAGCTGTAAGACTAATAGAAAAAAAGCATAATACAGAGGTGAAATACCAATACTTACAAATAGTCATAGAAGTCCCCAAGCACTACTTCGCTATTACTAATAATAGTATTTAGAGCATCAAATGTAGACGCAACTTGATTAAAGTGAACTATATCTACAAGAATAGAAAGGAAACGGGGAATTATTAGCAATAATATTCGCACATTGCAAAAAATAGGGCTGTTTCTTAATAATAAGAAGAAACAGCATTTATAATTTAGCAGTAGGAAATAACCTAATTAGACAACAGACAAAGCCCAATGGTTATCCCACATAATCGCACTTTGTTTTGACGTCTTTTTAAAATGGGTATCAATACTGAGTATTTTCCCTGCTCCCGAGCCGACAATCCAATGGTTATCTAGCATTGCAACACCAGAAGCATCAACTAAAGGCTTTACCTCAACTAACTCTCGCGTTGATTGCTCCCAAATACCGTAACAATTACCTCTTGGTGAGGTTGCTAATAAATAGCCATCAATCGTACCAATACTGGCAATGTAATGATTAAACCTCAACCATTGTTCATCTTCAGCCAATAAAGAGTGCAATGCCTGACCCCGTTGATGCGTTGCCACCAGCGGTGCGGCATGTTCAGGCTCACCACGATATTGTTGACCGCAAGCTATACCGCCATTATCCATTAAGCTAAGGTGGCGAATACTAAGTCGCTTATCTGCAAGTTCTGCTTGATCAACAATCTCACCTCGGCTTTTATCTAAATACACTAATGCCGGTTGCATTGAATCAAGATTTAACGGTGTTCGTCCTTGGGTATGTACCCCACCAACACCCACCGCTAAGGTATTATTATCAGCCCAAATCACTTCATGGGGGCCAATACCAAAACCGCTAAACTCAGCTACTTTGGGTAAACCTTGCTTGACCTCATAGACCCCAATAATGCCACGACTGGTTGCTGATTCTCCTTCCGTTGTATACAAATACTGACCATCATCAGAAAAAACACCGTGGCCGTAAAAGTAACGATTAGGATCTGCTGCTCGCAACCCCCATTCTTTACATGATTGATGATCAAACACTTGAACATATTGCCCAGGACGGCGAGAAAAGACCGCCGTTAATGAGCCGTTACGTTGCAACGCAATACCATGCCCCCGTGCAGGTAACATAATTTTCAACAGCGGATTTCCTGATAAATCAGCCACAACAGCTGCAAATTTCCCCGCAGCGGTTCGACTACAACCTATCAATTTTGGCTGACGGTGTGATTGTGCTGAAGCACCATGCCGCGCGTTAACATCACAGCCCGTTAACGACATAAACGGTAACGTACTGGCTGATGAAAGAGCATAACCTAGTAATTTACGCCTCGTTAAATTAATCTCCATCGGTTGCATTAAACCCCATCACAATACCTAGCTCTGCAGCTACATCATCGTGTAACGCTAACTGGATATATTCCAACCCATTGAACACATTAATTAATTCACGGTATCCAGCTTTTGTTTTTAGTAACGATCCCATACTCTTTTCTTGTGGCCAATCAGCTAACAACAATTCAAAACGCTGATTAATACGGTTCGCGGTGCTCTCATGCCCTTCTTTAATCAATAAAGCATTCAAACCATTGCCATTCGCTAAATAAAGCTGATGTAATGCTTCCACACTCGCTTTTAAACTCACCATTGATGTTTGTGAACGCCACGCTTCCGATTGATATGGTTTTGGTTTTCCCGGTTTCCCCATCGGACGAGTCAGCTTTTTAAGGGTGTAATCAAGCTGGTTATTGAGCGCGCCTAAATATTCCCCCAAGGCTAATGGCGGCGGTAATGTTTGCCATGGGTTATGTTTCCATTCTGCGACTAAATCTGTGGCGGTTTGTACCATATGCCCTGTTATTGCATCGGCTAAATGACAATAATTAGCCTGAGATAACTGCTTTTGCTCTTGAAATAAAAACCACTCAGCAGCACCTAAACCTTGCACAACCACACTTTGATCAGCAATGTCTTGGCTACTAAATGTCTTCTCAGACTGTAGTAACTCTTTAAGCTTTCTACCTGTGGTGTTCTTTTTGTCAGGCCAAAATTGCACTTGCCAGCTTAACGCTAAAGCTTCTTCACTGCCTTTTTCTCGGCCTTGTAATGCCATCCAGCTTTGCATTGTTGATAGCCATGCATCTTGCGCCGCTTCTACAGACGCATCACTATACTGAGTACAAATATGACTAACGCTGTCATGAAGTAAACGGGTCGATTGCTGATACTCTGTGGCTTCATCCAGTGACAATTCGTACACAGGCGTAAGATTAAAACCTAACGCCTCAGTAGCTTTTACATTTTCAATCGGTAGCGTTTGTTTCGGCTCTGATTTTGAAACGTCAGTACTATCGTCACTACAACCAGTGGTCATAGTACTTAACGCCAATGTGCAAACAGTAAGAATAATCTGAGATTGGCTTGCATACTTCTTCATTACAATACCGCTCCTTTACAATGAATTTAAAAACGCGACTAATGCTTGGCGATCAGATAAAGGCAGTTGCAACACTTTATCGCGGCTCATTTGTGCTTCGCCGCCATGCCATAACACCGCTTCCATAACTGTGCGAGCACGTCCATCATGTAAAAAGTTAGTGTGTCCGTTCACTTCCTCGGTATAGCCTAAACCCCATAACGGCGGTGTTCGCCATTCTTGCCCATTAGCTAAAAACTCAGGGCGATTATCAGCTAACCCTTCACCCATATCGTGTAATAACAAATCGGTATAAGGGTTGATAGTTTGTTCAGATAACGCTGGACGATTAGGTACGTTGGCTGTCTTAATATTCGTGCGGTGACAACTTTCACAGCCAATATCAGCAAACAGCTTTTCACCTTTCATGACTTGAGGTTCTGTAATATTTCGACGTGCAGGAACCGCTAAATGCTGAGAATAAAATTCAACAAAATTAAGTACTTTTTCCGTCACTTCATGTTTGCCGCCATTAGGCAGCTCTTGGCAAATTGATTGCGCACCACTACAGTTTTCTTGTTCAAATAACGCACTGGTTAAGCCTAAATCACCATTAAACGCGGCAGCATTTTGTTGCATTAAAGTTGGTTGTCCGGCTTTCCAACCAAAACGCCCAATGACAGTTTTATTTTCTTGTACATCCCACACTTGGTTTAACTTTCCACTTACGCCTTTATTTTCTGCGGCTTGCTCTTCAACAAAACTTTTTAACGTTTGCTCTGGAATATGCTCTAACAAACCTAATCCAATCATTGGTGGCGCAATACGTGCAGACAGCATTACATCTTCCGCCATTGGGCCATAATTGAGATCCGTGATAGTTAAATTGGGCTTACGCAGGGTTATCACTTCACCGTCAGCAAACGTCACTGGTTCATCACTGTAGGTTAATGATATTTGCCCTTCAGGTTTCGCTTCAGGCAAGGCAAAATCTTGTAATTGATCGCCATACATCGGGTCTGGAATTGTGCCGCTTTTAATCAACTGTTTTTTCTGGGTATCTGTTAACGCAGGAATACTTAAACGCACCAGCATAGACACAGAATTTGTATCGCCTTTTTCAGGTGGATGACCACGCCCATCTTTAATATGACAATTCTGGCAACCATTAGTATTAAATAACGGCCCTAAACCATCACGGGCATCGGTTGTTGCAGGCGCTTGTACCCAAGGGTTACGAAAAAAACTGTTACCAACACTGAAATCTAATCGCTTAGACATCGGCAAATTACTTGAAGGCAAAGAAAAGGCATTGGCACCTGTTTTTGGCGTTGTCGTATCACCGCCAGATTTAATTTTTGCCAGTCGCTCTTGGGTATATTTTGTTTTTTTTTCTTCAGGAATAGTGGATTCTGCCGACGCGATAACAGGCAGTAATCCTAACGACATCAACATCGTTGCTAAAGACTTCATACTCACACTCATAGATTCTTATTATTAAAATACGAATAAAGTCGCCCTAACTGCTGGCGACTTATTTTTATATTTTTGTAGAGAGATAAGTCACTTAGAACTGATGATCTGCTGTATCTGGATTTAGATTACTAACCCCAATAATACTTGCCGCTTTTTCAATTTCAGCCGTTTGCTGCACTAACGCCATAATAGATTTTTTCACCAACGCATGGCCGGCTTTGTTATCTGTAGCAATAAGCTGATCAAAGTGTTGGTTATCTTTTTCAGCTGAATCAACAAGTGTTTGTAGTTGAGCACGAGTTTTATCAAATTCTGCTTTAATTTCAGCAGCGGCTTTCTTATCTTTCGCTGCTACTAAATCATTAATACTTGGGCCTGTTAACACTTCACCATTAGTACGGGTGTAAGTACCAGTGTAAACGTTATAGATACCTTGCTCATTGTAGTAATGCGAGTTATGGGTGTTATCTGAAAAACAATCGTGCTCGTCTTCCGTTGAATTGGCTTCTAATGCCACTTTCATACGCTCACCAGCAAGTTCACCTAATGAAAGAGAGCCCATACCAAATAGCATTTTACGCAAACCATTATCCGCTGATTCTGCTAGTAACTCACTACGGTAGTTCTTCGCTTCGGTTGCTGACCACTGCTTTTCCATCCATTGCAGATCGTTAATCAACAGTTGAGAAGAGGCCGTTAAATACTCAGCACGACGTTCACAGTTACCGTTAGTACACGCTTCGCCTTTTACAAAATCTGTAAATTTACGATCGCCAGCACCACTCTTAGTACCGTTAAGATCTTGTCCCCACAATAGGAACTCAATGGCGTGATAACCAGAAGCAACGTTTGCTTCAGAGCCACCTAATTCATTTAAGTCAGCAATTAATTCAGGCGTGATCTTAGTAACATCAATCTCTTTATTACCCACATTCAGGGTTTTACTTGCTACGATATTCGCTTTTGCGCCTTCATTACCAAGCTCGTGTTGGTAATCTTTCGCTACGTAATCAATTAAACCTTCATCTAACGGCCACGCATTTAATTGTCCTTCCCAGTCATCAACAATACCGTTACCAAAACGGAATACTTCAGATTGTTGATAAGGAACGCGAGAAGCTTTCCATGCGGTACGTGCTGCTGAAAGTGTTTTTTCAGAAGGATTAGCAACAAGTGCAGCAATCGCTTTATCTAAATCTTGCGCGGTCGTTAATGCATCACTATAAACACTGTGTGCAAGATCTGCATAATGCGTCACCACTTCTTCTTTAGTTGCCGCTTGTGCCACGGTAGGCAACGTAAAAATCGCTGCCGCAATCAGAGTGTGAGTAAATGTTTTGTTCATTAAAGCGTCTTCCTTGTTGAGCATTTCTTAATATAACCAAGAATGAAAATCTAAGTGATAATTGTTATTATTAAGACAATATATCAGATTGGTAACATTTTGAAACACATCAGCCGCATTTAATGGTAATAATTTGCATTTAATTTTTTAAAAAAACCATAACTCGAACACATATAACGATTATCTCGATGTATTTCACGTATAACCTTTGCTATAGCTAGCGTAATGATACATATTGCACTACTGAGATTTATTACCGCAGTGATAAATCTCAACACGTAATATGCCGCTGTAAGATTTGGAGATTTACATGGACAAGCACGAAGAAGTTCTGATCGCTCTTCGACAAATTATTCGCGCTATCGACCTGCATTCAAGAAAATTGAACAAAAATGCAGGATTGACAGGCCCTCAATTAGTTTTGATGCGAGCGATTAAAGCATCAGGTGAAGAAGTGACTATTCGTCAGCTTTCTAATAACACTAATATGAGCCAAGCAACGGCTACTACCATTCTTGATCGACTAGAAAAACGCGGTTTAGTGGTACGTCAGCGTAGCCAATTAGATAAGCGTAAAGTGCATGCTCACCTTACCGAAGATGGCTTAGCACTCCTTGAAAAAGCGCCATTGCCGCTACAAGACAGCTTTATATCTCAATACCAAGAGTTGGACGATTGGGAACAATCACTGCTACTGTCATCAGTACAGCGAATTTCAACCATGATGAATGCCGAACATCTTGATGTAGCTCCCCTACTTGAAGTAGGTAGCATTACTCAACAAGAAAAAACCAAAAGCGAATTAGAAGAGTAAGCATCACACACGTTTGCAAATATTGAGATAATAAAAAACCGATCAAGTGATCGGTTTTTTACTTTTGGTTATTTGGGCATCTTTACGTTTTTTGGAAACACCTACGCACCATCTATAATATCTTGGCTAAGTTGATATATCCGCACAATGAACCCAGCATCATCACTACCTACACCTTCTCTTTTTAGCCAAAACTGTCCTGCACTCGTTTTAACAAACTTGGTATGAAATTGTTCATTAATCGTTATTAGCGATACATACCGCCCCCATTTCTGAAATGGTAATTCCCCCCCAGAACCAACATCAAAAAACGTCTTCGATTTATTCTGATCGTTGGTTGCTGTTCAATCAGAGTCAGCGCCCTAAATTGTTACTATTGATCCCACGCTTTTTGCTGATTCTCGATAACAATCAATTGACTTGCTAGATTCTGCATGTATTCACAATTCTATTGTTATTAACATCAACAACCCATCCGTAGCAAAATAGCGCAATGAGCTAATAATCTAGAGTAAGAAAAAGAGAGTCAAGGCGACCCCATGCCATATGCAATGTTGCAATTGGGTAACAAAAAAAAACACAGCCAAAGAAAAGCGTGATCGAAATCACATGGTAATTTGGTGTTAAAAAATCATAAAACATCGGGGCTAAAGTGCCTTTCAAAAATGATCCATATCGTACTTTAATACATAAATTATTAAGTAAATCATAGTCAAAGAGAATTCGAGATAAATCTTTGAATGACACAAAAGTGACTAAATTAGTCACTTAAATCGTTAACCAATGTAAAAATTAGTGATCAACAAGGATGAAAGCTAAGTGGAATAAGTTATAAAATAGGCAAAATAAATCAATGTGACGTACAAATTCAGTAATATTTGCAACGTACATCATCATTTTGCAACAAAGTGAAACATGTGTTTTACATTGCTCACTTTTGCAATTAAATTGCACTCATAAACCTTATGAACAAAAGAAGGAAATCAGACACGGTTAATATCAATAATGAATAACAAATTTCTAAATTTTTGTTTTCAACGTTAAATAATTACAAATAAACAATAAATATTTGACAATTCTTTTAAAGCAGTCTTCTGATTTTCATTACTGGATATTTGAAAGTAGTACAAAGTCAGGGAGGAAAAATGAAGATAACACGTAGCAGGAAAGTTGGGATAACGATCCTTGCAATTTTATCAGTAGCACTTTTAACGTTCCTATTTACTAGCAGTAACATGGTTCTATTCGATTCAAAAGGTTCGATTGGTCAAGCCCAGTCTTCACTGATCATTACATCAGTACTTTTGATGGCAATAATCATAGTCCCTGTTTTGCTGATGTCCGTGTATTTCCCTTACAAATACCGCCACAGCAATAAAGATGCGGAATACAAACCAAACTGGGAGCACTCCACAAAAATCGAAGTGGTTGTGTGGGCAGTTCCTTGCTTAATCATTCTTGCGCTTGGTTGGATCACTTATCAAACCTCATATTCTCTCGACCCGCGTAAAGAGATTGCATCTGAAGAAAAACCGTTGACTATCCAAGTTGTTGCAATGAACTGGAAGTGGCTGTTTATCTACCCTGAACAGCAAATAGCAACAGTTAATGAGATTGCATTACCTGTTAACCGCCCAGTTAGATTCCTAGTTACATCTGACACTGCGATGAATTCATTCTTCATTCCACAACTTGGTAGCCAGGTTTACGCAATGGCTGGGATGGAAAATCGACTTCACCTCATGGCAGAAGAGAAAGGCGTTTACCGTGGTATTTCTGCGAACTACAGCGGCTTTGGTTTTACCAACATGAAGTTCAAAGCACACGCAGTTGACAATGCCGACTTTGACCAATGGGTTCAAAAAGTAAAAGCATCCGACAAAGTATTGAACGACAGTAGCTACGACGTACTGACAGCAAATGCTAAAGAGCAAATTAAAACAGCTCACCCTGTGACTTATTTTGCATCTGTCGATCCTCTTCGATTCAAAGATATTATTGAAAAACACGCGGGAGTCCAAAATGGCTTATAAGGGCGATGTCTACGCCGATCCGGATCCTATCTTCGGCAAACTAAATTGGGATGTAATTCCATTTACAGACCCAGTTATATTACCTGTTATGCTAGGCGCTCTTTTTGGCGGACTAGCACTTGTAGCTGCAATCACTTACTACGGTAAGTGGAAGCATTTGTGGGAACAATGGTTTACTTCCGTCGACCATAAAAAAATCGGTATCATGTACATCATTGTTGCGGCAGTGATGCTTTTCCGTGGTTTTGCTGACGCCTTCATGATGCGTACTCAACAAGCAGCAGCAACCATTAATGGAACTGGTTATCTACCTCCTGAGCACTACGACCAAATCTTTAGTGCCCATGGTGTAATTATGATTTTCTTCGTTGCCATGCCATTCGTGGTTGGCCTGATGAACATCATCGTTCCACTTCAAATTGGTGCACGTGACGTAGCCTTCCCATTCTTAAACTCTTTGAGCTTTTGGCTATTCGTTGTTGGTGCAATCCTGATTAACATGTCACTGTTTATCGGTGAATTTGCTGCAACAGGTTGGCTTGCTTACCCACCATTATCTGGTATGGAATACAGTCCTTGGGTAGGTGTCGACTACTGGCTTTGGGCGCTGCAGATCTCTGGTATCGGTACCCTACTGACCGGTGTTAACTTCGTTGTGACCATTATTCGCATGCGTGCGCCAGGTATGAAACTGATGCAAATGCCTGTGTTTACATGGACATCGCTATGTGCAAACGCACTGATTGTTTTGGCTTTCCCAATTCTGACAGTAACGTTAACGCTATTAACACTTGACCGTTACATTGGCACCCATTTCTTCACTACAGATATGGGCGGTAACGTAATGATGTACGTTAACCTTATCTGGGCATGGGGTCACCCTGAAGTATACATTCTGATTTTACCTGCTTTTGGTATCTTCTCAGAAATCACAGCGACATTCTCACGTAAGCGTCTATTCGGCTATGTTTCACTTGTGTGGGCAACAGCCGTTATCATGATTCTGTCATTCGTTGTATGGCTACACCACTTCTTCACCATGGGTGCAGGGGCAAGTGTTAACGCTTTCTTCGGTATTGCTACGATGATTATCTCTATTCCAACCGGGGTTAAGATATTCAACTGGCTATTTACTATGTACAAAGGTCGCGTTGAGTTTTCTGCGAGCATGTGGTGGACAATTGCATTCCTAATTACCTTCACAATTGGTGGTATGACAGGTGTAATGCTTGCAGTTCCAGCAGCGAACTTCGTACTTCACAACAGCTTATTCGTTATCGCTCACTTCCATAACGTAATTATCGGTGGTGCGCTATTCGGTTACTTTGCAGGTTTCACTTACTGGTTCCCGAAAGCAACGGGTTTCAAGCTAGACGAAAAACTAGGCAAGCTTTCTTGTGTTCTTTGGACTGTCGGCTTCTTCGTAACCTTCATGCCAATTTACGTTCTAGGTTTCAGTGGTATGACACGTCGTCTGAATGTTGCTGATAACCCTGAGTGGGCACCACTACTTTGGATCTCTGCATTTGGCGTATTTATCATTGCATCGGGTATTGCGACTCAGTTCTACCAAGTTTACGTAAGTATTCGTGACCGTAAGAAGAACCTTGATCTTACCGGTGACCCTTGGGATGGACGTACGCTTGAGTGGGCAACATCTTCGCCACCAGCGTTCTACAACTTCGCGACGCTACCTAAAATTCATGACCGTGATGAGCACCACTATGCAAAAGAGAACGGTTTAGCGTACCAAGCACCTGAACGTTACAAGCGCATTCATATGCCGAAGAATACTTGGGCAGGTGTTGTAATCAGCGCATTTGCATTAACTCTTGGTTTTGCTTTTGTATGGCACATCTGGTGGATGGTTATCGCTAGCGGTGTTGGTATTTTGGCGTCATGGATTGCATACAGCTTTGAGCGCAACAAAGACTACTACGTTGAAGTTGCAGAAGTTGAAGCAATTGAGCGTGCACATCTAGCACGTGTTTATGGCGAACAAGGTTCGACTAGCGAAGAAAACAAAGACGAAGATCAGGATGAAGATGATTCGTCTGACCTAAAACCTGTTACGGCATAGGGACTGACAGCAATTATGACTACAGAAGTTAAACATACATTTGAACCAAACGTTGCTGCTCAGTCACATGGCGGTCATGATCACGATGATCATGACCATCATGATTACGCAGGCGATACGATCTTTGGTTTCTGGATTTATATCCTTAGTGACTGTTTATTATTCGGTACACTTTTCGCAGTGTTTGCCGTTTTCTCAAACAGCTTTGCTGGACAAATTGAGCCAACTGAACTGTTCAACTTAACTTTCGTTGCTGGTGAAACTGCCCTACTTCTTCTAAGTAGTTTCACTTTTGGCATGGCGATGCTTAAGGCGAATAAAGAAGACATGAAGGGCATGCTCAAATGGTTGGGCATTACCTTTGCGCTCGGTCTGTCTTTCTTAGTAATGGAACTTTATGAGTTCTGGCATTTCAGTAATGAAGGTGCCACTTTCCACAGCAGTGCATACTGGTCATCTTTCTATGCACTTGTTGCAACGCACGGCCTTCACGTATTTGCTGGCCTGATTTGGATGATTGTTCTATTCGTCCACTTCAAACGTGATGGTTTTTCTGAAGATAATAAAACGCGTCTAGCTTGCCTAAGCTTATTCTGGCACTTCCTAGATGTTATTTGGATCTGTGTATTCAGCGTTGTTTACTTGATGGGGGTATTGTAATGGCTAATTCATCTGAGCACGGCCAAGGTGGACAGGCTCACGGTAGCGTAAAAGAGTATTTGAATGGCTTGATTCTATCCATCATCCTAACAGTAGTACCTTTTGTTATGGTGATGGCTGGAATCGGCTCTAAGCCGCTAATTATCGGCGTAATCATGGTTTTCGCAGTCGCGCAAATTTTTGTTCAACTTGTTTACTTTTTACATATGAACACCTCATCAAAGCAAATGTGGAATACCTCTTCCGCTGTTTTTGTTGTGGTAATTGTCGCAATTATCCTCATCGGTTCGTTGTGGATTATGGAACACCTAAATCACAACATGCTGATGGGTCACTAATAGGGTTACAGGATGTATAGACCTTATCTAAAAATCACCAAACCCGGTATTATCGGCGGCAACTTAGTTGCCGCCATCGGTGGTGTGCTTCTCGCTTCTCAAGGCAATATCGATTGGCTATTACTGCTTGCTGTTTGTATGGGTACTAGCCTAATCGTTGCGTCTGGCTGTGTTTTCAACAACGTGATCGATAAAGATATCGATCGCTTAATGAAACGCACCTGTGAAAGAGAGCTCGTTAAAAATGTTATACCTGTATCTCACGCGCTTATCTGGGCTACGGTATTAGGTTTGTCTGGCTTTTATATACTAAGCCAATTTACAACAACGGTTGCATTGCAATTTGGTGTGCTCGGGTTCGTTGTCTATGTCGGTTTATATAGCCTTTATTACAAACGTAAATCTGTTTACGGCACACTAATCGGCGGACTTTCAGGTGCATGTCCTCCAGTTATCGGTTATTGCGCTGTAACAGGTCACTTCGATGCAGGCGCTGCGATCTTATTCGTTACTTTCTGTATCTGGCAGCTTCCGCATTCCTATGCCATTGCCATTTACCGATTTGATGACTATAAAGCAGCATCCATTCCAGTTCTACCTGTAGAAGTGGGAATCGCACGTGCTCGTTTACACATCATCGCTTACATCATTGCGTTTGCTGTTGCAGCTTTAGCACTTAACTACCTTGGTTATGCGGGCAGCTGGTATGCACTGGGTGTTGGTTTAGTTAGTCTTCACTGGTTATATATTGCCAAAGTGGGCTACCAAAAAGTGCCAGATGCGCAATGGGGCAAACAAATGTTACTTTGCTCAATCGCTAACATCATGGTGTTTTGTTTACTTATTTCTCTCGACTTTTCGGCGGGAGACCTATCAGAAAATTATCAAGCTAGTAATACAGTAGTGTCTACTCTGCTGGAGCGAAGTTAATGACGAAAAACCCTGTAAAAATTGTGCTCCTTCTTGGAGCACTTGCCCTCGCTGGCATTTTCGCGCTTTACGTAAGTAACAGTACAACCCCGATTGGAGAAAAACAGAAAGCACTTAAAGATCTTGGCGGTGAGTTTCAGCTAAATAGCCTTGATGGCACCGTTAATCTTAACCAATTTAAAGGACAAACAGTCGTTCTTTACTTTGGATTCCTTAACTGTGCAGAAGTCTGCCCTTCTTCAATGGGCGTGATGGCAACAGCTTTTTCCATGTTGCCACCAGAAGAATATGCAAACGTACAAGGTATCTTTATTAGTGTCGATCCAGGTCGTGATGACCTTGATTCTCTTGACAAGTTTGCTAAGCATTTTGATAACCGCATTAAGGGACTAACAGGAACAAAAGAAGAAATAGACGCCCTAACAGAACAGTATGGTGTTTACTTTGACTTAGTTGATATGGAGTCTTCTGAACTTAGCTATACCGTTGACCACGCATCTCGTTTCTATATCATAAACCCAGAAGGAAAGCTGGTTGATGCAATGAGCCACACAACAACACCTATCGAACTCGCGGCAGGTATTGACCGTGCTCATAGCAATGCCCTTGCTAATAACTAAAAATTTATAGGGAATATTATGAAAAAGACCGTATTATCGATCGCATTTGCACTCGCTGCATTCCAAGCTTCTGCACATGACCATAGTACACACGATCACAGTGGGCATGATGCTGCTGCCGCTGACACGAAAACATACCATGAAGTACAAACTATTAATGACGTACTTACGGTTGAAAATGCCCGTGCTAAAGCAACTATTCCAGGGGTAAAGGTTAGCGCTGGTTATATGAAGATCACCAACGATACCGATGAGCCTATTCGTCTTGTAGAAGCAAAATCATCTATCGCAAAACACACTGAGATCCATCGTATGTTTATGCGTGATAGTCAGATGGCGATGCGTAAAGTTGATTCGCTTGAGATCCCTGCAAATGGCTCTGTTGAACTAAAACCAAAAGATTACCACCTCATGTTTATGGGTGTTAAAGAAGCTTTAAAGCCAGGTCAAGAAATCAAAGTGACTTTAGTTGCTGACAACGGTGAAAAGTTTGACGTGCAATTAACTGTTATGCCGATGACCAAGTATTGATTCGGAGTATAAATATGAAGTTATTTGCTTGTGTGCTAGGTTCGCTGATCGCGTTACCAAGCTTGTTTAATGTCGCTCAAGCGAAGACATCAATGGACAGTATTCTTGAGAGCCAAGCTATCCCCTGCTCTTCTGAACTGAGGGATTTGGCAACAGTCACGTTGAAAGAGAATCCTCATAGAATGCTGCCCTACGTTAGTAAATCTGATGATGTGCATCTTTTCAATGCGCTGGCTGTAACCACTTATCGTGATCGTCAAAGCCATGTGACTTTTCATGGCGTGAAAAATATCGAAGGTGGATGTGATACTTCAGTTACTGAAAGCTATATTTTGCAAACTTCTTGTGCTGATGCCCGCCATGAAGCTTTTAGCAAATGGGACTTCGAAGGGAAACTGAATGAACATACCTACGTGCTTAAAAGCAAAAAGGTTATTGGTAAGCAAGCGTTTCTAACAGAGCAGTTCTCAAACTTTTGCTTAGTAACGACACGACAAGTGATTAGTAACTAACTATAGCCACAATCAGTATCAATGCCCTGTTTCTTGATTATTCAAGTACAGGGCATTTTTTATATTCTTCACAAAAGGAAGTATTAACGTTAGCCGTTATACCCTTTGTTTGAAGTCAGTTTCGCTAAACCTTTCACCACGCGGAAGATAGACCAAATCCAGACTGCAATCGCTAAGAAATAGCCAACAACAACTAATGTTAGTATGCCGCAAATAATCGATAAGCCTAACCCCCACCAGAACGTTGTTGTGATATTGCTGTAGTGATCAGCAAAGATAGTCCCTTGCGCATCACCCTTTTTCACCATTGCCCAAATTGCACCAACGAACCAGAAAACCCCTGTAAACAAACCAAGAATCATCAAGCCATAGGCAATTAATGCGTTTGTTTTTGCGGCTTCATCTTTTACTGTCATGGCTGAATTAACCACTACCTCTTCTTGCATCTCTGACATGTAAAACTCCTAAAGTTGTCAGCTAATCATCCGATCAAATAATGGTGAAAATACTATATAGGTCTTTTTTTACTCGCAACGTAATACCTTGCTATGCAACGAGATACACAATGTTATTCGACGAATATCTAAATTCATTATTAATGGCACATCAATTCATCAGCATGTTGCCAGCAGGTGAAGCACCACAGTATACCGAAGGGCGCGAAGGTTATTACTGGGTAAAAGAAATGACAGGCAACAGTGCTAAAACAGTACTTAAACTTGATATTCGTGATTTCAGCCAACAGGGCTATCGTGATCGCATGGCATTTTTACAAAACCTTGCCGATAGCTGTGCCACATTGTGGGGGGAATCTACCATCTCGATTCAATTGGATAACCGCTACGAGAATGTCGCAAATAGTTTAGAAGGTGAAGCGAGATTCCCTATCTATATTGCCAAAGAAGCTTACACACGCAATAACATAGCGATGAACGCGATCCCAATGCGAGGGCGGCTATGATGGCGCAGTGTTGTCACAAAAAGGCTTACCTTGCCCTAACCTTTTCACTGGGGCACATAACTTCCATTCTATTTATGAATATCTGCCGGTTAAATCGCTACAAGCAGCCAGTTCTGTTGTAACAGAGATAATCAAAATCACCTGCGAGCGATACAGTCAATAAGCTAATAAACTTATAACTACGCCGTTTAGTAGGCTCTTATTAATAAAAAAACCGATCGAACGATCGGTTTTTTATTCAGACTGAATAATAATTATGGTAAGTACCAATCAACAAGATCTCTCACATTACTTTGGCAATTAAAAATTTCAGGTTTAAATAAAATATTTTCTTCTGTAATTAACTCAACATAATTAGATATTTCTTTAATTTCTTCAGGTGGAAAGCCATAACGCAATAACAATGTATAAGTAGTATCGTTAGTTCCATATCGTAACAATTCAGCCATTTTAAGTGCTCTTGGATCCTTTGTAATTGTATGAAAAATATTAAATGCACCAATAAATACATCTGATAATGAAAATGAAATTACGGTATCTAGATAATCATAAGTATCGAATACCACTGCATCGTAGCTTACATCTTTAGATTTTATTTCTTTAAATAGAGGGTACTCATTAATAAGACCACTATCTGGTAATTTATTAGCTGGTTGACTGAACTTTGCATATAAATTTTGATCTTGGCCACGATTAGCAAGATAAGCATATCTAATTCCAACAATCTCTTTAAAGCTTCGCCCCTGTATTACATGGAAAAAGATTTCAATTGCTGTATTGAATACATTCCGCTCACCTGCATATAATTTTCTATCTAAAGAAATCTCATAAATATATCTCAAACAATCTTTAACTATAATTCTATTGTCTCTATTCTTTTCACCAAATAGATTAACACCAAATTCGGTTCCATATATCAAAGATAAAATATCATCCATTAGTTTAATGGCTTGATCTGAAGATAATCTCTCTACTTTGGTTGACGGTAAATTCATCGACTCATTGAATGTTCCATCAATTATCGAAGATATTAATTCCCTCTCATCATCCATCCCTTCTACATCCTGCTCAAGTAAAGATTCTTCTGATAATATAAAAGGGGTATTTAAACGTTCTGATAATAATATCGGATTTTTGGTATAAACATAACCAAAATCAAAAATAGCATCTTTAGATAATCTTCCACTTCTACCAATTAAGTTCTTAAATGCCAGTGCTCTATCTGCTTCATCACCGCCTAACATTCTCATATTATCTAACCACACTACATCAAATGGCATATTAATACCTTGCGCTAACGTACTAGTGGCAAAACAAATTTTTGCAAAACCTAATCGAATAAAGTCTTCAATCAAAAAGCGAACTTCAAGAGGAACAGATCCATGATGAATTACTACCCCTTTTTTCAACAAAGCAACAAGATTAGAGTGATGGTCTTGTTCATTCGCACCAATTAGAACTTCTACTTCTTCAATCAAAGAGATTGCTTGAGCATCTAAAATAACATCAAATTTATCTACATATTTTTGAAACTCATTTATAAAATCACCTCGATAAAGAGACGCTTTCGAGACGTACACCAAAACTGTATGCTTGCCATCAAATGCTATTTTTTCAAATTTTTCTTCTAATTGAATACTATTTCGAACAAGATGCCCTTTATCTTTGAATGGTGAGAAATAATAGTCTTTTTTATTATTGTGCCCAAATATAAAAGCCTTACCTACTGTATTATGTTGATATGATCTAGCATAAGACAAATTTTCATTTAAATTATGCTTTTTCATTTGAGCATCGGGATTATCAACAAAAGGGTGTGCAAAAACCAATTTCGCATTTGGATAAGCTCGTTGTACACGTCTAACTAAAACATCAAAGATAACACCTCTTTCTGCCTCTTCTGAAACCTGCGCTTCATCAAAAAAGAATAGAGATATATCTAACTTATTTACATATGAAAACAACTCTCTAGCTCTTTCAGGAGTAAGAACAAAAATTCTTCTCAATGATCGGCTTGTAAATACATGATCAACAAAAGAGGAAATCATCACTGTTTTATCATTTTTAAACCTATCCCGAAGAGTTGTCATATACTCAGCAATTAACGCTCGTGATGGTACAACAATAACGCTATCTTTCTCTTGCTCGAATATATAATCTCTGATGGAAAATGATTTTCCTGCACTAGTAGGTGCTGAAATTGATGTATACCTATAATCCTCTACTGCCTGTCGTACACTGGCTTGAACAGGGGTCAATAGCGCACCAAATCTCTTTTTATTCTCTTGTCCAATACCTGAAAGTAAAAATGAAAATAGATCTGACGGGCTCTCATTCTTATAAAATAAGCCTAATACAGATAATAACCTCTCTTCATAGTTCTTAAATACCTCAATATGAAAAAGTTTGTAATACGTAATAGCTTGGATTACTTCATTATTGATAGGTCCTTCTTTATGAAGTCTTTCAATTAAGCAACTAACGCTAGAATTAGGCTCTGTATCTGACTTTATTTCCAGAATATTTAACATACAACAACTCCAACTAAATAAGCATATTGAACCTTACTTAGTAAATCTGATGCGTTAATGCTCTCTATGGCATTCTGCATTATCAGATTATAGTTTTCTGAATTTATTGAGAATGCAGCAATAGCCCCATACTTATCATCATCAAGATTACTAATTGACTGAACAGATGTAAGGTTAATTAAGTGCACACGATCTCTGAAGTGTTTCTCTTCATTTATAAATCGTTCGGCTTGAGGTATAGCTAAACCATGTGGATTTTTGTTTCCAGAAAACTTAGCTTCTCCAAAGTTAATTAATTGAGCATTGCATTCTGTATGAAAATCAAAACCTTCATTTTGTTTAAGTTGTGGTTTCCAAATTTCAGCGATCGGTAATACTTTATGATCAAAAATCATAGCTAATGATCTCGCTGAACTAATTGATACCATCACCTCTCCAAATTCAGCGCCAAGTTCATTATCGTCAGAGAAATCCTTAAAAATTGATACTAAAGCTTCAGCTGTATCACGAGCTGTATACTCATAAGACCGTCGTGTTCCTCTGTCTAACTCAAGCATCCAAGACTCATCAAGGACAGACTTTGACAGTTGTTCTGATATTTTTGTTAAATCATCAACTTTCACAATACAAGCTTTAACTTTATTGTCATCAAAATAGCATTCGTGATTACAACCCCAATCATTATCTCTTTTACTCAACTACGTCACCAACTAACTTATAATTATATTACCAGTATTGTAATGTCTAATTATCAATACACAAAGAACGTTATTTTGCCATTTAATTTATTTTTATGTCCACGCTATAATACTGATAACATGAGTGATTTCATGAAAATAAGAATAATGAGCTATTAACAAAACAACACCATAAAAAAAGACAAGGTAATGCTTAAAAGCATAAACAACATCCCTTTTAAGCATTAAGTTTCTTATATAAAATTTATCTTATTGTATTTATGCTATTTAGTTAATTTGTTGTATATGAATCTGTAAATTCAGTATCACTAGCCCTTCAACACATCATCCTTTATGATTAATTCCTCTCTTTCATCAATGGAATGAACTATGTTACTCGAAGGTATTGAAACCTTATTAGTGCTAGCAGAAGAAGGCACCATGAGCCGTACGGGTAGCCGTTTGTATATCAGCCAATCCGCAGTGAGCAAACGGATTGCCAAGCTAGAGGCGACATTAGGCACTAAGCTGATCATACCTGCGGGTCGATTAATTAAGCTAACCCCTGACGCCCATGCGCTGATTAACAATGTAGGGCCGAGTTTTAATGAAATTCGAGGGCTGATTTTTGAACATCAGAATTTAGACGATCAAAGCATTATTACGATTGATTGCTCTGAAACCTTAGTCGCGGGTTATTTATCACAAGCGATGGGGCAATATTTCCAGCACGATAAATACATTTCAATTACCACTCACCATACCCCAGTGATTGTCGAAAACGTGCAATCTGGTAAGGCATCTATTGGTTTTTGTGCGGGACATCTACCTGCAAACTATAGTTTTATTGCCGAGCATTTAATCGATGAGCCTTTTAAGGTGGTATTTAACCAACCTTTGACGGCATTACCGAAAGCGTTAGTGGTGAATGATTTAAAAAACCCATCTAATTACTCTCAAGCTGCTATTTTGCAAAAAGTTGGGATTGCACCATTAATGGAGATGGATTCTTACACTGCCGCAGCACAGTTAGCCTTGGCTGGTATGGCACCAGCACTTGTGCCTTTATCGATTGTGAACACACTCAAGATTGAAGATACGTTCTGTTTTGATTTTGAAGCGTTATCTGGCTTAACCCGCCCTATTAATCTGATTTATCGTCAAAATAGTTACAAGCTACCTAGGGTGAAAAAACTGGTTAAGACTATTGCTGATGTTGTGATCCCAAAAACAATTTAACTGATCACTACCCCCGAGTAGAAACGCTATTTATTCGCGCTTAAATGCCCTAGTGTAACTTTGTTTTTACCCGTTTTTTTAGATACATATAGCGCTTCATCAATACACTTCATCACTCTGGTTATCGTAAAGTCTGGGGTGGTAAATTCACATAACCCAACCGATGATGTCACTGAAAAATGAGTATCACCAGAGGTAATACGATGCTGTGACAAGGTGTGAAGAATACGCGTACAAATTTCTTGGCCATGATGACTGTCGGTATTTTCCATTAACAACACAAACTCTTCACCGCCCCAACGCGCAATGATATCGGTCGAACGTATGCTCGATAAACAAATGTTGGCAAACGCAACCAGTACATCATCACCAACATCGTGCCCATAAGTATCATTAACCTGTTTAAAGTTATCGATATCGAATATCGCAATACTGTAGGTTTGGTTGTTGGTTTCCGTTGAAATAGCATCTAGCTTTTCATTTAACAAACGTCTGTTGGGTAGATGTGTTAACTCATCAGTATATGACGCTTTTTGCAGCATCATATTCATATCAAGAATAGAGTTCTGGCTCTGTTTAAGGTACATCTCGCGCTTATAGACATAAACGCAGATCAAGCAAGAGAAAATGTAAAGCAAGCACCTTAAATAGAGACTGTTGTCTTGGTGGCTTTTTTGTTGGTTTTGAATAACGAACAACCACTCACCATTCGGCACTTTTACTGTAAATGAGTTATCGGTTTTTTCGCAGGTCTTTTCTAGGTTATTAAAAATAGTTAATCGATGACCATCTGGGTTAAAGCCAAGGATTTTATAATAGCTTTTATCTAGCGCTAGTTTTTCTCGAAATGTATCAAGGTAACTGATCGCATTAACAAACCCTGTAAACTCATTTTTTTCATTAAATAAGGGTAAACGTAAAATAAACGCCAGTTTACCGTTTTGAATGAGCTTAACAGGACCAATTAGGCTAACATTTCGGTTTTCAATGGAAAGTAATACGCCTTTTTTACGCTCTTCAATATGGGTGAGATCGTGCCCTATCGCAGTATGCTTTGTCTGGTTAGGGTAAATATCTGTAATAATCCCCCTAGGCGCATATTGAAGTTCTGAAATAACATCGTTATCAGCCATAACTTTTTTAGCTATTCTATCAAAGTCTTTCGTATTCTTGCCGTTTTGAATATTTAATGAATAACTTAATGCTTTAAGGCTAACAACCATACTATTAATTTGTTCATTAATTTTTGTTGTGATGGTCTGACTGATATTAGCAGTATCTTTATCAATTAATATATTATGTTTATTTTTGTTATTAAAAAACAACAATTCAATAACAATTAAAAATAAAAACAAGGCAAGTAATATTGCAAAGCCAGAATGCGTTATCCTTACTTTAAATTTGTTATCCATAAATAAATCACTGCCAGCATTAGAGTTGAAAATATCAATCGCTTAATTGCGCAAATATACTTCATTTTGAATAAAATTAATATCTTATGTGCAAAAAATGAAGCATTTTCTTACACTGCTAGAGTTTATTTAGAATATCGAAGAGTAAAAATATTTAATTATTATGATTTACTATTTTTTTATTTGTTACGCCTATCACTCCTCTTGTCTCTTTCTTTTTATTTTGTATGCCACGCTAAATAGATGTATAGCGTGGCATTCGTTTTATTTATTGAATTTAAAAACTAAGAAATTGAAACCATTGTGGGTGTTGATCCCAAAGCAGTTTAATCGCCATGATCATCGACATAATAATAACCATTGGACGAATAAACTTTTGCCCTTTATTAATCACAATGTGTGCCCCTAAACGCGCACCAATAAAGCCACCTGCTGCCATAATTAAACCCAGTTTCCAAAGAGGTAGCCCTGCGATAATAAAGAAGGTAAGCGCAGCGATATTAGAAGTGAAGTTTAATATTTTGGTTCTCGCTGTTGCCTCAACTAGGCCAAACTTAGCAATCGCAACAAAACAAATAGTAAATAAAGAGCCGGTTCCTGGACCAAAGAAACCATCATAAAAACCAATCGATGTACCCACGGCAAAAGCAAACATTGCTTCTGATAGTTTTGGATCGCCCTGCGGTTTGCCGATATTAGGACTAAAAAGAAAATACAGTGATACAAATATTAATAAGAGAGGAATAAGACTGGTTAATATACCTGCATCAATATGTTGAACTAACAACGCGCCAATCGCTGAGCCAGTAAAGGTACAGGCAATGGCTAAGCGCATGTCTTTAAGTTTCACTAATCCATTACGGACAAAGTACAGAGATGCTGAAAAACTACCAAATGAGCTTTGTAATTTATTGGTGGCAAGTACCTGTGCTGGCGGAATGCCCACCGACAATAAAGCAGGAACTGTTAATAACCCACCGCCACCAGCAATGGCATCAATAAAGCCGGCTAATCCTGCGACAAAAAACAGTAGTACGAAGATCTCTAACGTTAATTCCATTGCGACTCACATTGTAAGTTATTATTAAATATCGTGATATTAACGTTATGAATAAAAATGCAATAGCGAAAAACAAGACGACAACCTATTCCAAGTTGGAATAGGTTGCCGATATAGAAAATGATTGCTTAGCGATTACTTTCTGTTGCGGCACATTTCTGCGGGGAAGGAAAGCTGTACCATGACGTAGCGTTTGAAGGTTTCTTCATAAGGCTGGTCGTCTAACGCTTTTTGCATACACAATAGCCATGCATCTTTTTCTGCTAAACCAATATCTAAATGACGGTGCGCGCCCGGTATATTGATGGAGCCATACATTTCTGCGTAACGAGAAGGGCCGCCCATCCAGCCCACTAAAAATGTGGTGAGTTTAGCTTTAGATTCCGTTAAATCAGGGTTATGCATAGCACGTACTTTGGCTGCAACAGGCAAGGTATCCATATAGTGATAAAAGGCATCCACTAATTGTTTAACCCCTTGCTCACCACCCGCCGCTTGTAAGGTGCTGTCTCCCACCCCATATACGGGCGCTTTGGCTTTCTTTACACCTGAAAACTCATCTTGCTCTGGGTATTCTGAACTATCCAATCTCGACTCACTGTCTTTTACTGCTTTTGTTTATTTTATTATATCTAAAAAAAATAAAGAGCCATGTTACTGGCTCTTTATTGTTTGCTTGATGTCACAGCAATGGCTTATTTACTGCTGCTGTTATCGCGGTTTAACTCACATAAATAGGCCCACTGAATGAAGTCACAGGCGGTACTTCGCCAGTGAATTTTTCAATATCGACAACAACGGTATTGGCACTGGTTGCTTGCGCTAATTGTGAGCTTGGAATATCAATGGTGACGGTATTAGGATCACCATAAGTATCAATCGCACCAATGTCGTTATTCAACGGCCCAAACCATGCCCCTTCGTAAATTCTTATTACGCCTGTTGGGTAATCTTCCGATAATACCGCCCCTGCTAATAACTGGCCGCGATCATTAAAGACTCGAACAATATCACCGTCTTTAATGCCTTTTTTCTTCGCATCATCGGGGTTGATATAAACGGGCTCATGATCTTTCACTGCATAGGTATTACGGTACTCTTCCGAATCACACATTTGTGAGTGTAAGCGCTGATTGGGATGGCAAGATTGAAGCCAGAATGGAAACTTCTCCGATTTCGGACCACCATGAGAACGTTCTTCTTTTTCAAACCACATTGGGTGCCCTTGGCAATGTTCATAGTTATAACGCGCTATTTTTCGGCTATAAATTTCTATAAACCCTGATGGTGTACCCAGTGAGTTGATTTCAGGATCATTTCGGAACGCTTCATGGCTAACGAAGGTTTGGTCGGTTTTAAATTCGACGATGCCATTTTTCCAAAACTCGTTAAATTCTGGCATCGGGTTTTTATCTTTGTTTGCATCACGACAACTTTTATACAGATCTTGTATCCACTGCATTTCTGTCATGCCGCGCGTATATTGCTTACTTTTACCGAATCGTTCGGTCAGTTCAGTGAAGATCTGAAAATCTGTTTTTGATTGGTATAGAGGGTCAACCAATTTATGCATCGCTAACACACCAGAGGTGGAATACGTGCCGTATTGGTCGAGATCATTACGTTCAAACTGCGTACATGCTGGTAATACGATATCGGAGAAACGACAAGTTGGCGTCCATGTATAATCAATATTGACGACGGTTTGTAGCTTTCTGAACGCTTCTTTCATTCGATTACGTTGTTGATGGTGATTCCATGGGTTACAGCCGCTAAACACCATCATTTTAATATCGGGTAATACGACGTTACCGCCGTTATATTTGATCTTTTTCCCCGGCTCCATAATCGCATCAATCCACCGAGCAACAGGAATAACTGCGCTATAACCTTTGAAGTCATTATTATTCCAAACAGGCTCTTGCCCTTCATCGACATTTCGTGGAAAACCACCCGGCCCAGCTGCAGTACTAAATGGCAATCCAACACCACTATAGAAATGAGAATATGAAACCCCACCTCCGGGTAAGCCAATTTGTCCGAGCATAGATGCCAACACTGCTCCCATCCAATACGGCTGTTCACCATGTTGCTGGCGTTGTACTGCCCAGCCAAACATTATCATGGTGCGATCTTTTACTAAGCGACGAGCAAATTTACGAATATCGTCGGCTTTAACACCACAAATTTTTTCTGCCCATTCTGGGGTTTTCTCGACTTTATCTTTACCTGTACCAAGTAAATACGGCAAAAATTCGTCAAAGCCTAAGGTATACATTTCTAAAAATTGTTTATCGTAAAGGTTTTCTTTATATAAGGTATGGGCAATACCTAACATAAAAGGAACATCGGTTTGAGGATTCACGTATTGATTTTCACAGCCGAAATATTTTTGGCTTTTCGACACTACAGGATCGACGGATATCATGGTGAGCTCGCCCTTTGCGACTTTGTCTTTTAATTGGGCGTAATAACCATAAGAGCCGTGCGTTTCACACTGCCAACCAACTTGGCTATTTTTTATCGGATCGTTAGACCACCAGATTAAGGTTTTGGTCTCTTTTAAGATTGTTGTCCATGTTGTTGCTTGAGCATATACCTCGGTAGAACCAAGTACATAAGGTAAGATAGTTTGCCCAGCTCCCGTTGAGTAATCCCCCACTTTTTTAATAAAGTTACCATGCATACCCACCGCACGTTGCATGTGTGAGGTACAACTTTGGAACTGCCCTGTTTCACGCCAGCCTGTTTGCCCCGCATGAAGAGCCCAAGGACCATAATCTTTTTGGATACGCTGTAATTCTTGGTAGAAAAGATCTAACGCTTCATCCCACGTTACTCGAACAAAGCGATTGTTACCTCGTGTTTCGCCACTGTATTTGTTTTTCTTAAGCCAGTCTAACCGCACCATGGGATAACGAATTCTTGAAGGACTATAAATTATCCCTTTAATACCGTTAAGCATATCAGTTGGATGCTTATCTAATTCAAAGGGCTTAATTTCTGCGACTTGGCCGTTATAAATACGCGCTCTAAATGCTCCCCAGTGTGAACCAGACACTTTCCAAATACCCGGCGCCTCTGTTGATTTTGTTACTTCTTCAGCAGCCTTAGCCGCTTGCATCAGCAATCCGGGACCAATAACAGAAGCGGCACTCGTAGTTGCTAAACCTTGCAAAAATTTACGTCTACTCAGTGACATAAAAAATTCCTCACGATTAAAACGTAAAAAGGTTGCTGAACATGATGAATGTTGAGCAACCTTTAGTTTGATTAATGTTCAGCTTTAGAAAAGTCTGACGAATGGTTTTGTAAATATTTCAAAACAATAGCTTCACTATCAGTATCAAAATTCACAAATGCAAGCATACCGTTAAACATGCCAGGCCAAGTATTTGCGTCAAAATGGTTTTCTGCGGGCTGGGTATGACATACGCTACAGTTGGTGTTGTATGCCGATTTTGCGGCAGTCCAAACAGTACTGATATCACTAACAAAGTTCTTTTTCTCAACCCATAATGTTGCGGTTACTTGTTGCCATTTCAGCCCTGTGACGTCATCTTCTTTTTGCTCGAAACCTTTTACAATATCAGCGCTTTGCGCGGCGTTTTTACTTAAGGCGGCTGTCGGTATGTTCATCCCGAAATCTTGATTAATTACCCGACCAAAGCCTTTTTCTTTACGCCAACCGCTTAGTTCAACTTGCAGCATATCACCTTTAATCGCGACGACTTTCACTGCTGATGCTGGCTCTAGTTGACCACCATCTTGGGATTTAGCTACATCTTCAAACATTGGAGTAAATTGAATACTGTAGTAAGTACTACCTTCAGAGTAATCGGTACTATGTGATGCTGCGGTCAATTCAGAGACAATACCACCCGACGAGGCCATATCCGCAGGTAAATGATGGGCAATACCTTTATGGCAATCAAGACAGCTTTGGTCTTTCGCTGCTGCTTGTTTCATTTGTGCCTGTGCACGTGGTGACATTTCATCCCATTTCATGCTGTCATAATTGTGGCAACTTTTACATTCCAACGATCCATTCGCTGCAAAGCGTTTCCACTCGTGTTGGGCTAATTCCAGTCTTTTTGCCTCAAATTTTGCAGGCGTATCAATAGTGCCAGCAATCGCGCCAAAGACTTCTTTACTCGCCTGCATTTTTCGAGCAATTTTATCCGTCCAATTATGAGGAACATGACAATCAGGACAAGTAGCACGGACACCTGAGTGATTTGACCAGTGAACGGTTTCTTGCAACTCAGGATATACAGTGTCACTCATGGAGTGGCAGCTGATACAAAATTTTTCTGTGTTGGTCATTTCAAGAGCGGTATTAAATCCCCCCCAAAAAATAACCCCAGCAACAAAACCACCTAACGCGAGGACGCCAAGGCTTATTTTGGTTGCTGGACGCCACAGCGTTATCCAAACTTTTTTTAAGGACGACTTCATTATTTACCTACCCGTTTTTTATTTAATGTTGACGAGTGCTTAACCGTGACCCGGAGGACCGAGGAAAAACACTTGCAGCGCCCAAATAAAAAAGCCATATCCGCTAACAAACATCACAGATAAAATAGGAAACAGTAAAACAACGATGAATAGAAATGTTCGCCATTCATAACGACCTTTCTCTTTATCATCCATTTCTTCACTTAACATTATTGCTCTCTCACTTATTAGTAAGTCTCGTTATTCCTAATAAGACTTTCCAGTGCTGTAGGTGAATTATAGACAATAGTTATACCTTACATTTATAAGGTTATTAAAAAGCTACTGGGATCACATTTTCGCTTACCTTATGAATCCTGATTTTTTTCTCTAAGCCGTTATTTTAGGTATAAAAAAAGGCCAGCATCTCTGCTGGCCTTTTTTACAAAATTTAACGGAGAATTATTCTACCGTGTCGATATCTAGTACCGTTTGGATTGGATCTGCAATCTTTGGTGTATTACTAAAGCCACGTAAACCCACCACGTGTACGTGTTCACGATCTTTGAAAATCTTACGTACCAGTTTGTAGGTTGTACCCTTTTCAGGACTGATATTTTCAGGTGCCGCAATCAGTAACTGCATGTCTAAGCGTTCACATAACTCAAACAATGTTGCGATTGATTTAGCATCAAGTCGTGCCGCTTCATCCAAGAACAATAGCCGACAAGGAATAATATCTTTACCACGTAAGCGACGAGATTCTTCTTCCCAGCTTTGAACAACCATTAATAGAATTGCCTGACCAGTACCAATCGCTTCACCCGTTGATAGCGCGCCAGATTCCGCCTGTAGCCAACCGTCTGTACCACGGTTAACTTCAATGCTTAACTCTAGGTAATTACGGTAATCTAACAGCTCTTCACCCAAGATCTGCGGTGAACGTTGACCCATATCGATATGTGGATTCAAACGCTGGAACAGCTTCGCAATCGCTTCAGAGAATGATAAACGGTTATTACCGAATAGATCGCTATGCTGATCTTTATTCTCAACAAGTCCTGCAAGCAATGATTCATGCGTATCACGTACTTTAACGTTTAGACGCACACCATTTACCTGACCAAAACCAATACTTTGTAAGCCTTGGTTTAGCATACGAATACGGTTTTGCTCACGCTGGATTGTTTTACGAATAATATTCGCAACAGAATCTGAACTGATCGCTAAACGTTGTTCACGAGCCGTTAGCTCTTCAGTTAAACGACCGAGTTCTGCTTCCATTTCTTCGATAGCTTCAACCGGATCGTCGGTACGAATAATATCGTGACGAATACGCTCACGTAGATGCTGGTACACTGCGATGTAGAATAGAACTTTACGTTCAGGACGCGTCACATCTTCTGACGCACGTAACGCATCACGTAAATCTTCGTTATCCGCAACCGCAAGACGCAGTGAACCTAGCGCTTTATCCGATAGCGAACGTAGTTCATCTGCCGACATATACGCCATTTCACGACGGTGTAAACGACGTTCAACATCGCTTTCACGTGCTAAACGTAATACCGCGCACCAACCCGCTTTCGCGTTAACCACTAACTTACGGAAGTCTTGGTAATCTTTACCCACTTTACGTAAACGCTTCACTAACGACTTCATTTCAAGTTCGATAGAGGTGGTTGATTTTTCTAACTGGCTACGGCGACTACGTGAACTGTGTAAACGCTCATTGAGTTCATCACGACGAATACGTGCACGCTCTTCTGCTTCAACATCGGCACGTACACCTAGCTCTTGCAGTTCACGTTCAAACTCTTGAACAGTTTCCATCTTCGCTTGGTGCGAGCTCTTCAGTGACGCCATTAACTGGTTGTACTGGTTCGCTTGTGCGCGCGCTTGTTTTAGACTTTCACGGCTGCGACCACGCGCTTGTTCTGCGGTTGCCAGTTTCGCTTTAAGCTGCTCGTTTAGCTCTGAACTCTTACTCAGTAGCTCTACCGCATCGGCATAACTAAAGTAGTGACGACGTTCGGCTAAATCAGCTACTGCGAAGATCAGCGTCTTCAGCTCTTGTAGCTTCTGATCCGCCGCTTCGTAATCAGCTTGTAGCGCATCGAATTGCTCGGGATCAGCATCCAGTGCAGACACTAATGTTTCAAGCTCGGCTAACGCTTTTCCATGACGGTCAAGGTAGTTACGTGCTTCATCCATTTGTGAAAGTTGTTGTTCAACTTCTTCAAAACGTGCACTTAGCGTGTCATCTTCAAGCAGTGTTACCACTGGGTTTAATTTACCCAGTAATGCAAGACCTTCACGTGCTGCCGCTAACTGGCTACGCTGTTGTTGCTCTTGCGCTTGTGATTCAGATAACTGACGTGCAATTTGGTTACGTTGATCACGTGCTTGCTTTAATTCTACTTCTGGATCTGGGTTAAATGCCACAGACATGTGCGTTGCTACAAAGCTATTGAAGCTTTGGTACAAACGCTGAAGTTTTTGTGAATCAAACGATGCTTTTGCGTGATCTTCTACAACTTGATCTTTCTCATCACGTAAGAACTCTAAACGTTGTTCACGTGCTGCGCGACCAAATAATGGCATTTCTGGGAAACGTGAATAACGCAGTTGGCGATCGTTTAAGTGAACACAAACCGCATCTTCTAGTTCATCAACATCAAAGCCACTGTCATCGAATGAATCCGCATCACCTTCGATGATGTAAAGATCATCTGGGCAATCATCTAGCGAGACTAATTTTTCTTTAATGCCGTTAAGATCAGGGACAATAATCGCGTGTCGTGCAGGGCCATACATCGCACTGAAATATGGTGCATCATCAATAGTGATATCGTCATAAACTTCAGATAACAGCGTACCGCCAAGAGTATCGGCTAACCCACGTAAACGTGAATCATCACTACCACCAGGCTGTGCTAAACGTTCAATATCTGCATCAAGTTGCTTCTTACGTGCCGCTAATTCATCACGTTGGCGCGAAGCTTCACGCTCGTTATCCAACGTTAGCTGCATTGCATCCATTACCGCTTGGCTGCTTGAAAGCTCGGCATTGGCTTGCTCTGCTAATTTTTCAAGCGCATCAGAAGCTGCAATCCATGTTGGTGCTTGCGATTCTAATGTCGCGATACGAGAAACTAAGCGTTGCTCGTCATGGCGCATGTCGTTACGTTGCTCAACCAGCGTTGCTTGATCTTGCTCTAGGCTTTCAAGCGTTGCTTCATGGCGCGCTTGCTCTTCAACTAACGCTAATTCGCTATCTAATGTGGTAGCGAATTTCTTGGTATACGTTTCTGCTAATTCAAGCGCTTGGCGTTGGCTACGAACACTGCGCTCTAAATCACGGTATTGCGATTTTAGCTGCTCACCACGATCTGAAATCGCACGAAGTTGACGACCATGATCAATCAATTCACGGGCTTTATTACTCGCATTAGCGCGATCAAAGGCACCTGCAATGGTGGTTATGATCGCTAAGCCTTTATCAAACTGTTGCGCCGCCGCTGACGACATATCCAGTTTGTGTTTAAGGGCTAATAACGCTGTTGTTTGAGTATCTTGCTGCTGTTTAAGCTGTGCAAGATACGGTGGCGCTTGATCAGGTAACATTTGATGATCGCCAGACAAATCACGCGCTTTTTCTAATGCCTGTACCGCTTGTTGGTACTGCAATGCACGGGTTTGCTGCATATCTAATGCTTGTTGGTAATCGGCTAACTGGGTTTTTAAGCTATCAACTTCTTCTTCCGTTAGCTGTGATTGTTCTTCGGCAATCGCAAGTTGCTCTGCCGCTTCTTCAACCACCATGACCTGCTCTTCAAGACGCTCAGTTAGCTCTTCAAGATCTTCTTTATAACGCTCGATTTTCTCAGCTTGACGTACTGCTGTTTGTACTAGCTGTAGGTGATCCGATGCGGCTTGATGATCTTGCTCTAACGCGCCTTCTTGCTCGGTCAACTCATCCAGCTCTGCAGTCATGTTATTTAACGTAGACTGCTGATCGATTAAGGTTTGGCGTGAGCCCATTAGCTCACCACGTAAGCTTAATGTTTGCTCTAGTTTCTTCTGACGCTCGTTAGCATGACGCATATAATCGGCAGCAACATAGTTCGTTGCTTCTGAGATCAAATGCTTAAACAAGTCACGGTCACGCTGAGTCAGTTTGATCGCTTCTAATGTCGAACGGTTTTCACGCAGTGCCGCTTCCATATCTTGGAAGGCTTTTTTAACACCGGTGTTGTGCGGTAATAGGTAATCACGTAATGAACGTGTGATCGCACTAGAAATACCACCGTATAGCGATGCTTCAATTAAGCGGTAGAACTTAGAACGATCTTGGCTGTTACGTAATTTCTTCGGTAACACGCCCATTTCAAACATTTGAACGTGGTAATCAGTTACCGAGTTAAATGCTTTAAATTGCACGCCTTCATATTGTGAAACAATGTCTTTAACATCATTAAGCTGGCGAACACGCGCTTGATTTTCAGATAGTGTTTCAATTAACACATCAGTTGGTTTGATGTTTGAAGGCAAGCCTTGAATTACGAAAGGTTTAATATCAACTTTCTTATCACGACCCGCGACTTGCTGTAATTTTACAGCAAAGATAATGCGTTGTTTCTTCGAGTTAACCACATCAAGCGCGGCATAACAGGCACCCGGCTTCAATTTACCGTGAAGGCCTTTATCGCGTGAGGCATTTGAGCTTCCCGCTTCCGTTGTATTTCGGAAGTGAAGTAGGCTTTGATCAGGAATGAGTGTGGTAATGAAAGCAGCCATGGTTGTTGACTTACCTGCACCGTTACCACCTGAAAGCGTTGTCACCAAATTATCAATGTCAAAGGTACGCGCAAAGAAGCCGTTCCAGTTGACCATGGTGAGCGATTGATACTTACCGCGTTCCATTAAATACTACTCTCCTGTTCCACTTGTTGTGCATCTGCATTTTCAAGTGATTCTTGACTGTCTTGTTCGATATCGTCGAGCAAACTTGATTGGCTTGGTTCTTGATGATGCACGACGGCTTCACCGTCACGGATCAAGCGTAGCTGCGCTTCACGTATATCATCACCGGTTCGTACATCGGCACCAAAACGGAATACCGCTTCACTAATACGGAATTTACCGTGATCACCAATTGGAATTAACATCCCTATACGACGTAAACGACGCAATGATGTTTTCACTTTATCGAACAGTTTTTCACGATCAAGATCTGAACCTGTTGCGCGGTTAGTCACTAATTTCATTAGCTTTTGTTCATCAGCTAATGTCACTAACTCGTCAAACAACTCTTGGTTGGTAAAAATACCTTCGTGCGCTAAACGCTCTGGGCTTAGGTAAAGGAAACACAATACTTTACCCACCAGCATGTCGATTTCTGACAATACAGAACGACCAATCAATGAGGTTGAACGTGGGCGAAGGTATAAAAAGCCTTCTGGCGCACGGACTAATTCTGCATTATAACGCTTGTAAAACATGCCGAGTTCTTGTTCAAATTCGATCAAAAAGGCATGGTTATCTAAATCTTCACTAGAAATATGGCGACCTGAACGGAGCGCGTTATCCAGTGCTGGGAAAAGTGGATTAGCAATTGCTTTTGCTAAATTTTCCGGCATGAATTCTTCAATATTTGTCAATGACATGAGCTTGTACCTTGGCTCCGTATTCGTTAATTGCTTCCCAATCCGGCTGAATTGCATTGAAGTCAGCCTCTGAGTATCCCATTCTTACTGCTTGATCAATCACGATTCTTGCCAAATCAAAATGCTGGGCAAATGGGTGTTGAGCCAAATAATCTTTGAGCAGTGAGCTTAGGTTGATGGGTGCGCCTGTCGCTTTGTGCGCTTTTAGCATTGCTGCAACTTTTTCAGCCAATATATCATTAACTAAGTCGAGCTCTTCAAATTCCATCTCAGCAGGAACAATACCTGTTACTTCATCGTCACGAAGCACTAATGCTTCATCACGCATGTCTAATAAACGTTCAGCGTCTGCATAGGTCAATAACCATGGCGCATCAAAATAATCAGTAACCGACTGGCGTAAACGCTGACTAAATGCACGGTTCTTGTCCATGTCTATCGCGGTACGAATAAACTTATGAACATGGCGATCGTAGCCAATCCATAAATCAATCGCTTGCTGACCCCAACTGATAATGCGATCCAGTTTTGCTTGAAGGATATAAACCATCCCATCAACATAATCTAAATCATCACGACCTTGTGTGGATTCTTGAATCGTAAGTAACTGCGTTTGTAGCTGATCGCCTGCCGCTTGTAGTGTGTCTTGAAGCTCTTTTAACGTCGCTGACGTTTCATCAAGTAACTGCTCACAACTACTGATTGCTGCGCGCCAGTCTTGGTTTAGCAACTCAGCAATATCGACTTTTACTTGCTGCTGTTGTTCATCCATGGTGCGCTGGTTTAAATCGATGCGATCGAATATTTCAGCTACTGAGTATTTCAATACGGCATGGACATTTTGACGCCAGTGTTTTTCATCACCGTCTTCTTGTGCCGCTGTTGCTGCTTTATTGATTTCGTCTGCCACCATTGCTAACTGGATAGATAGCTTGAGCGTTGAAAACTCTCGTTGGCGAACGTAATAATCAGTAATGCCTAACGCTAATGGGCTTAAACGATAAATACTAGCGCCATCAGTTACTTCACTAGTAAAGCGTGAAATTAATCGCTGTCTTACCAATTCATTAATGGCGTTGTTGGCGCGAAATGCCAGGGTTTCTTTGGATTGGCCGAACATATCACTTACTATGCGAAATGCGTCAACCAGTTCTCCTTCCCCTAATTCTTCATCAAAGCGATCACCGCTTAAAACGGCAATGGCTAACAAGAACGCCAGCCGTTCCGTTGGTAGGTTTAAAGCAAAATCATTTTGCTTTACCCAGTTAACCAACTCAGGAACCGTCTGGGTAACTTCACTCATCCCTTGTCCTTATTGCTGTTATTAGAGTTTGTCGTTGTTATGTGCGTTTCTTCAGCAAAAGGCTTACGGGCATACACATGAATATAACGCCCCAACGACAAAAACGGCTCTTGGCGACAAAGCTTCTGCTCCATCTCAAGAACCTGTTCAAAACTGTAGTCACCTACCATATGAGTTTGAATATAATCATGGAAGGTGCGAACCCCTGTTTTACCCATGATTTCAAACCCAGCATCGGTTAGGCACTGATAAACATCTTCAGGTTTTATCCCTTGCTGCGGCTGCAATTTAAAGCGCTTGCGATGCGGCATTCCTTGCTCAATATGAGTCAAGTTGCCACAAATTAAGTTTTTAAACAGTAGACCGTTGTAGTTATAAAACATCACGGAAATTGCACCGCCAGGTTTCACATTGTCTAATAGACCAGTAAGTACCTCGATTGGTTCAGCTAACCATTCCATTACTGCATGAAATAAAATTAAATCGACAGGTTCAGGTATGAACTCACCAATTTCCTGTACAGGACAATGCACTAAACGATATTGCTCAAGCAAACCGTTTTTAGCAATTTCTTGTTGAGCTAATGTCAACATTTCGCTAGAAAGATCACATAACGTTACTTGATGTCCAAGTGATGCAATTTTTTGTGATAATTGTCCAATACCTCCCCCTGCATCTAATACAGTAAGAGGTGATACACTGCTAAGCGAGGTAAGAATTTGTTCAATATCTTGCCAAACGACAGTTTGTCGAATTTGCCCTTTTGCTGTGCCATATATGTTTTCAGCGAACTTTTGCGCTAAATCATCAAAATTTCGGTCTTTGATCACGGCTGCTTTACGTTATGATAGCGAATCTAAAAAGTGACTCATTTTCTCACAAGCAGTAAAGGAATAAAGGCTTGTGATGCTTTTTCAAGCTCAACTGCTGAAATTTCGGACTACATTTCATGTTTGAATTAAAAAAATTAATCGCAACACTCCTTATGCCCCTCCCAGCACTGCTGATCATTGGGTTTATTGGATTATTGGTTTTATGGTTTACACGTAAGAAAAAACTGGCTTCGGGAATTATTGCATTCTCTTTTTTAGGTATTTTTGCCGTCTCTTTTCAGCCTGTTTCTACGAGTTTACTGCGACCATTAGAGCAACAATATCCCGCTTTTGTCGGCTCATCTAAACCTATCAATTTTGTGATGGTGCTTGGTAGTGGTCATGTGATCGATAAAACGTTTCCCATCACCTCTGAACTTTCACGTACTGCGTTAATGCGTTTAGTTGAAGGTATTCGTATTGCGCGAATGTATCCGGGATCTAAAATGATCCTCTCAGGTTACGGTGGTGGAACCGATATCAGTCATGCTCGTATGATGGCTAAAGTTGCCCTAGCATTGGGGGTGAGTAAGTCGGATATTCTGTTATTAGAAACAGCGAAAGATACATGGGAAGAAGCTCATCAAGCCGCTTCTGTTGTTGGTGATAAAAACTTAGTACTTATTACTTCAGCCAGCCATATGTCGCGTGCCTTGTATGAATTTCATCAAGCAGGACTAAATCCAATTCCAGCACCGACTAACTTTTTAGCGAGCAACAAAATTAAACAACCTTGGGTACGCTACGCGCCAAGTTCGCAGTTTTTATACCAAACTGAACGTTATTGGCATGAAAAACTAGGGAGTTTATGGCAACAATTGCGTACATTTCTTGCTAACCATAAAGAGCCAAGCACAGATGAAAACAATCATGATAGTGCGGATGCGTTAACAGTTGCAGGCTAAAACCATATAAAATGCCCTTATCGCCCAGTAAATCATTACTGGGCTTTTTTATGCCAACGTCACTTACCTTTCTTTTACTTTTCTAATTAGTCTTCGACGTATGACTACCATACATATAACCAAAAGCTATATGTATAAAACAATTATGCTAAGAAACGTCATAAAAAATGTATATGAAAAACGCTTTAACCACTATGATTCTTCTCCAATGAGAAACAATGATTGCTTAACATTTTAATTCCTAAATCTTACAAGCATCAGTTTATTTAACTGCGAATTATTGCTTTCTTATTTTTATTATATTGATAAATTAAAGGTTAGCAGTATGTATCAAATTATAAATTTAGCCGTGTTTACGCTACTGATCGCCTTGTTGATTAAGCAGCAGCGTACAGATAGCACCTTGTCGAAACGCGTTTTTACTGGGTTAATTCTCGGTGTCTTATTTGGCGCCTCTCTACAATGGTTATATCACCCACAAACTCCTGTCGTTAGCGACACTCTTGAGTACATTAATATTGTTGGTGCAGGTTATATCAGCCTTTTAAAAATGATTGTTATGCCCCTCATTATGGTTTCTATCATTGGCGCAATTATTAAGGTTAAAGATTCAAGTTCACTAGGCAAAATATCATTTCTAACCATAGGTGTTTTATTAGCAACAACCGCTGTCTCTGCTTTAATCGGCATAATGATCACTAACCTATTTGGTTTAACTGCTGATGGTATTGTGGAAGGTGCGCGTGAAATTGCTCGTGGTGAAGCATTACAAACACGCTTGGGTAGTATTGCGAATGTTTCGTTTGCAGACATGATAATTTCATTTTTCCCTTCTAATCCTTTTGCTGATTTAGCGGGTACTCGTCCTACTTCTACTATTGCAGTTGTGATTTTCTCTGCATTTGTTGGTATGGCTGGCTTAACGGTAATTAAAACAAACCCAGAGTTAGGCGCTAGCTTTGAAAAGTTTGTTAATGTTGCCCAGGAAATTGTTCGTACACTAGTACGTATGGTGCTGAGCTTAACGCCTTATGGTGTGATGGCATTAATGGCGAAAGTGGTTGCTGGCTCGAATTACAACGATATTCTAAGCTTATTAAATTTTGTTATCGCATCTTATGTTGGGCTTGGGTTAATTCTAGTATTGCATCTCGTACTCGTTAGCTTTGTTGGGGTCAATCCTCTGCGCTTTTTCCAGAAGATATTACCAGTACTAACGTTTGCTTTTACCTCGCGTTCTAGCGCTGGCACAATTCCGTTAAACATTGATGCTCAGGTTAAATCACTCGGCAATGGCGATGCGGTTTCTAACTTCTCTGCTTCATTTGGCGCTACGATGGGACAAAATGGCTGTGCAGGATTATATCCAGCGATGCTTGCGGTAATGATTGCGCCGACAGTAGGCATTAACCCATTAGATCCGAGCTTTATGATTTCTCTTATTGCCATTGTAACTGTCAGTTCATTTGGTATTGCAGGTATTGGTGGTGGTGCAACATTTGCCGCTCTTATCGTTCTTTCAACATTAGGTATGCCAGTTGCACTTGCAGGCTTGTTAATTTCTATTGAGCCTTTAATTGATATGGGAAGAACAGCAGTAAATGTTAGTGGGTCAATGACGGCAGGAACTATTACTTCTCGTATTTTAGGCTTAAATAAAACATCTGAGATAGATAAAGGGAAACAACCAAACGTTATTGATACACATGCTTAACCACAATTTAGTGAAGATCATTCTTGTGTTTACAAATAAAAATCACGGGTTGTTTTAATTTTTCACTATTCAATCAAAGATTACTTTTTTAGTAAAAAACATCAACCTTACACTTTAATAACACTATTTATTATTTAATTTTAATAAATAGTGTTTTTTTTATTC
>NZ_PYOM01000050.1 GCF_003026365.1 Photobacterium angustum
ATTGTTCTTTATAAATATCATAAAGGTCATGTTTTTTATCTGTGCCCATTGAATCAAGATATATTTTTGAGTAAGCAGCACCAAGCACTTCGTCTTTTTCAGGGTAAGTGATTTGTGGTAATGAATGAAGGTACCGTGATGCAAGAAATCTTATAGAAGTAGCATCTCCAGTATTTGCCATCTTTATCCAAATATCTAACGCTTCTTTTTTATTGCCTTCATCGTAAATAATAGAAGCATAACCTACCATCCCCCTAAAGTTACCCTGTTCAGCAGAGGCCTTGTATAGTCGTTTTACTTCTTTTTCTCGATTGCCAGGTATGAAAAACCAGCCTTCACCGACTTCATAAGTTCTACCTAATTCATACTGCGCTTTTGCATTGCCATACTCTGCAGATTTGCTTAACCAATCAAGCTCATCTGAAGTATCTAAGTATAAAAGAGATAGTTTTCGCATCGCATCAGCATCACCTTGCTCTGCTTTTTCTTTTGATATTTTGAGTAATTCTGTTCTAAATTCCTCTCTATCTCCAAAAATATTTCTATTCAAAGAGAGGGTTAGCATTGCATCTTCATTTCCAAGTTTAGCGGCTTTAACTGCATATTCATGTTCTTGGGGGCCAAGAACCATTACATTGGTTGATAGGCTACGAGAATAAGCTAAAGCAGCTTTTGCATTACCCTTATCTGCCGCGTATTTCAAATAAGGTTGCCCTTGTTTTATTTTATATTGGTCGACGAGTAAATCGCCTAATTGATAGGCATCTTCAACAGACATGGAGCTTGG
>NZ_PYOM01000051.1 GCF_003026365.1 Photobacterium angustum
ATGGCATCAATGACTTCGTTACCGTAGTAACTCGACATCGTATCTCAGCCTTAAGATGGTCCGGATTTGCCTAAACCATCAGCCTACATACTTGGACCTGGACAACCGTCGCCAGGCTCACCTAGCCTTCTCCGTCCCTCCATCGCAATTATAAGAAGTACGGGAATATTAACCCGTTTCCCATCGACTACGCCTTTCGGCCTCGCCTTAGGGGTCGACTTACCCTGCCCCGATTAACGTTGGACAGGAACCCTTGATCTTCCGGCGAGGGAGTTTTTCACTCCCTTTATCGTTACTCATGTCAGCATTCGCACTTCTGATACCTCCAGCAAACCTTACGATTCACCTTCAACGGCTTACAGAACGCTCCCCTACCCAATGAAGTAAAACTTCATTGCCGCAGCTTCGGTGTATAGCTTAGCCCCGTTAAATCTTCCGCGCAGGCCGACTCGACCAGTGAGCTATTACGCTTTCTTTAAATGATGGCTGCTTCTAAGCCAACATCCTGGCTGTCTGAGCCTTCCCACATCGTTTCCCACTTAGCTATAACTTTGGGACCTTAGCTGGCGGTCTGGGTTGTTTCCCTCTTCACGACGGACGTTAGCACCCGCCGTGTGTCTCCCGGATAGTACTTACTGGTATTCGGAGTTTGCAAAGGGTTGGTAAGTCGGGATGACCCCCTAGCCTTAACAGTGCTCTACCCCCAGTAGTATTCGTCCGAGGCGCTACCTAAATAGCTTTCGGGGAGAACCAGCTATCTCCGAGTTTGATTGGCCTTTC
>NZ_PYOM01000052.1 GCF_003026365.1 Photobacterium angustum
GCTTTCTAATAGCCGAGAAGTAAAGCTGTTAATGGATGTAATGCGTTTTGCTACCGGGCGTTATAACCAATTACAGCCGTTTGAAAAAGCGACATTAGTGTTTAACTTAATGTCGTTTCCTCACTGTTATGTGCCGAATGCAAATTTACGCCCATTGTGTGATGAGCTCGCTAACACACCTATAGATCAGTGGCTAAACGTGTTAAGTAAAACAGAGAAGGTACAACCCAATTTAAATCTTGATAACTTTACAGCACGAGTAGAATTATTGATGACACTACGCCGTAAAGGTAGTTTTAAAGCGCTGGATGTTTATCGACAGTATCGTCGTGATAGTGAGTTGGATAACTGGATTTGGAAAACCGAAGCGACAGCATCTGAGATTGAAGAAGCCGTTGAAAGGTTAGATAGTGTCGAGACTGTGCTAGCGTCTATGGATCAAGAGTGTGAAAAGGCATTGAATTACTTTGAGTATTATACCCAACGTTCAGATTCATTGCCCCAAACTGAACCCTCAATGTCACAAGTGCAATTAACCACAATCTTTAGGGCGAAAGGCTGTGAGTATAGCCAAGTCTATTTGCCTTATTGGGATAAAGACGCCTTTCCTTATGTTAATCGTTCGTCTGTTGGGATCTCTGCTGATACCGAAGAGGAGCGTCGCTTAGCGTATGTTGCCATCACACGTGCAAAACAC
>NZ_PYOM01000053.1 GCF_003026365.1 Photobacterium angustum
CTTGCATTTGAACAGGGACATCAATGGTGATCTTACCGTCAGTCACATCAACAAATTTACCGTCGGCATTGAGGTGATCAAGCGGTAGAGACTGCTTAATAGCCAAATCAACCGTGACATCGCCATTTGCCAATGACGATGGTGTCATGGTAATGCTCACCGCTTCCTGACCACCTGCTGTCACACCTGTAATAGTAATTACGCCATTAGCATCAGTGTGAACAGTGAAAGTCAGTGCTTCACCATTGGACGTTAAGCCATTAAGCTCTTTTACTAAATCTGCTTGTGCGCTATCAGCAACCTTCAAGCTATTTGCAACTAATGCATCATCTATGGCATTAACCGTAAAGTGCGTATCAGCTGAAACAGGGTAACCCTTGCCAGCTTTAGGATCTTCAAGATCACCTTCTGTAATGCTGATATTGGCGACAACACCTTCACCGGTTGGGTTTAAACCATCTTTAATATGAATTTCTAATTGGCCGGTGTTACTCACATCACCGTCTTTATCGGTTGCAGTAACAGCCAGATTAATATCAACGGTATCGCCTTTGCTGTTATCTTGCTCTATTGGCAGGTATTGATGAACCGTGTAACTGCCATCAATATTAATTTCAATCGTCATGACCGCAGCGCCATCATTCGCACCACCGTCGATAACAACTTTAATTTCATTACCATCAACCACATAACGGGTTGTTTGGTTATTAGAAATAATACCTTCAAGTGACGG
>NZ_PYOM01000054.1 GCF_003026365.1 Photobacterium angustum
TCTAATAGATAAAACGCATTGCCTTCAATAAAGTAAGCAATATCCTTGTATTCTATTTCACTTTCATCTTTTGCGCATGTTTTGATATCGCGAAATAAAACCTGTTCAGCACCAAATGGCTGTTTGTCTGGTGGCGGTAATAAAGTCACTGTCTGAGGGACTGTTGAAGAGCTTGATTCTGAATTATTCATATCTTCATTTCTTAAGTTAATAATTGATAACTTAGTTTTGCTATTTATCAATAGGGCTGATTATTAAGCTATAAATTTTTAAGGCACCATTTAGGCAACTATTACCGCAATCTATCAGTGTTTTTCTGATTTACAGTTTTAAAGGTGATACTGCAAATGGATATATCATTATTGTTAACGTCATCCATAAAAAAATGATTATTTAGCATTATTAAACCTTTAAAGACATAATTAATTGAGTCGCTGCTTCGTAGCGAGTACGTTCATCTTGAGTTTGTTCCAGTAATTCTTGAAACTTTGCGTTATCAATAATGTCGATATTATCTGCAAGTAAATTTCGCCATTTTTCTAATAACATTTGGCTTTTCAATTGCCTTTTTACTAAGCCATTTATTGCCTCCGCACCTTTTAAAATGTCTTTGTTGGTCTTATGTTGCCATGCGGGTAGTAAACTCAACCATGCTCCCCAACGATTAATCATCATAATTTCT
>NZ_PYOM01000055.1 GCF_003026365.1 Photobacterium angustum
TCCAGAAATAGTATTGCTTTTTACTGAGTCCCATAAGGGAAACACATGAAAGCCACTCTCAATTCCATCGCTGTATGTCACTGGAGAAATGAATTTTTTATTCAGAACGTTTAAGTCACCCCAATCTATTTCTGACTCCTTGGCGGTAACGGATACCTTTACAAGTCCGTAACTAAAATTATTATAATGGTCGGCAATCACATAAGAGATAATGTGTTCACCTGGCATGGCGGCAGTAAACTCAAGAACTTTGTTAGTAATGTTATCTGGTTCTTTTGGAGTCACGCTAGCATTGTAACTTTGCACATCCACTAACTGCCAATTATCATCATCAGCGTCGACAAGTTGAGACAAATCAATATCAATACTATCTCGAGTATTCACAATTGCATTATTATTTGCGATGTTGTAATCGTGTTTTTTATTTTTAATAGTTATCGAAGGTCGAACGGTATCTGATATTGTTATATAAATATCACCAACCTTTACTCTGGTTTTGTCTTCATTATTAATCAGTTTATAGTTAATGCGATTCCACCCAGTAGCTGAAGGTAAAGTATACTCAATAGTATTACCATCAGCATTTACCTGACCAATATTATTGTCATCCGGGCTCTGAACAACTAGCCCTTCAGAATCTAACGAATAACCATCTTC
>NZ_PYOM01000056.1 GCF_003026365.1 Photobacterium angustum
ATCGATTGGTCTTAGTATTGGCCCGCCCTCTACCAAACTGTCTTTTGAGGGAGAAATCAACCCGAGCATGGTCGGGGCATGTGTTTGGCAATTTCAGCGATTGTTGCGACAGGCAAATTATCACCGAATTGATATTGTTGAAGATGATGAAACATTCAAACAACTTTCCCTATTGAGTAAAGGTATTCTTTACAGTCAATTAAACATTGGTCTATTTTTGGCTGAACAAAAAGACACTTTCGACCAAATTTTAGACATTTTTGAACGAAGCTCCGCTGGCTTGGTCGCCTATACCTTGATTAACGGAGATGACAATATATTAGCTGAATGGACGCGATTGTTGATCCCCGAAGCTTTAGGTCCGCTATTGTCTACATTAGTATCTGAACCTAAAACTTTTAATATAGTTGAGACAAATGACGATCGAATAAAAATCGAAAAAGATGAAGCATTACTGATGCAACAATTGGCGCTGTGTAAAGTGATTCATTGGCTTGGTAATGAGCATATCATGAGTGCAGAGCAAAAAGCCGCAACCAGACAAATGCAAAAAGCGCTTGAGAGAATGAACCCTAACAGCAAAGTATCAAAATCAGATGATGTGAAAAAGCATGATTTCCTTATCAACAGACAAACCATTTTAAATTTCAT
>NZ_PYOM01000058.1 GCF_003026365.1 Photobacterium angustum
TTACGGACAGTGCCTGGTGGGTAGTTTGACTGGGGCGGTCTCCTCCCAAAGAGTAACGGAGGAGCACGAAGGTGGGCTAATCACGGTCGGACATCGTGAGGTTAGTGCAATGGCATAAGCCCGCTTGACTGCGAGAATGACAATTCGAGCAGGTGCGAAAGCAGGTCATAGTGATCCGGTGGTTCTGAATGGAAGGGCCATCGCTCAACGGATAAAAGGTACTCCGGGGATAACAGGCTGATACCGCCCAAGAGTTCATATCGACGGCGGTGTTTGGCACCTCGATGTCGGCTCATCACATCCTGGGGCTGAAGTCGGTCCCAAGGGTATGGCTGTTCGCCATTTAAAGTGGTACGCGAGCTGGGTTTAGAACGTCGTGAGACAGTTCGGTCCCTATCTGCCGTGGGCGTTGGATGATTGAGAGGGGCTGCTCCTAGTACGAGAGGACCGGAGTGGACGAACCGCTGGTGTTCGGGTTGTGTCGCCAGACGCATTGCCCGGTAGCTAAGTTCGGAATCGATAACCGCTGAAAGCATCTAAGCGGGAAGCGAGCCTCAAGATGAGTCATCCCTAGACCTTTAAGGTCTCTAAAGGGTTGTTGAAGACTACAACGTTGATAGGTCGGGTGTGTAAGTGCTG
>NZ_PYOM01000059.1 GCF_003026365.1 Photobacterium angustum
GATACAAGACACTTGAATGTGTATTGTTTGAGAACTCGTTTTTATCTAAAGATAAAAACATTTTTTAAAATCAATCTATTGATTGAATTTACTAGTCAGCTTTCCAGATTGTTAAAGAACATGTAATCATCGTTAGATAACCACTTTTTAAAAACACTCATAAAAATGTATTTAAAGAGTGGTGGAGCTATGCGGGATCGAACCGCAGACCTCCTGCGTGCAAGGCAGGCGCTCTCCCAGCTGAGCTATAACCCCATCGATGGTGGGCGATACCGGGCTCGAACCAGTGACCCCCTCCTTGTAAGGGAGGTGCTCTCCCAACTGAGCTAATCGCCCATCGCTTTACTTCCGATGAAAAAAAGTGGCGTCCCGTAGGGGAGTCGAACCCCTGTTACCGCCGTGAAAGGGCGGTGTCCTAGGCCTCTAGACGAACGGGACTAAGTTTTTCTAAGTTATGGGTAACTTAGATGTTCTCTACATTTTAACCAAGCAATCTGTGTGGACACTACATTAAACAGCAAGTCTTTAGGTAAGGAGGTGATCCAGCCCCAGGTTCCCCTAGGGCTACCTTGTTACGACTTCACCCCAGTCATGAACCACACCGTGGTAAACGCCCTCCCGAAGGTTAAGCTATC
>NZ_PYOM01000006.1 GCF_003026365.1 Photobacterium angustum
CATTTATACACTTTTTAAATATATGGTTTTATATTTTTGCTTTGTGGCTTTATTTATATGGAAAATATAAAGTTGCGCTGTTTTTGGGAAATAACATTTATAAAATAAAAGTTAATTCAATAATAAATAAAACGGAGTTTATATTGAAGAATTCATATATCGCATTAGTCATTGGAAGTTTAATTTCTAGCAATGTTGCCCATGCAGCAAAACCAGGTGTGCCAACTATCGAGTGGGGTGAGTATAAATATATGCTTACCGAAATTGATAGCGAAGCGACAAGCTATAAAAATATCGTTAAAGCGCGTCATGATCATATAAATGCAACGGTTAACTGGGATGTATGGAGTGGCGAAGTTACGCACTCTAAACTATTACTAGATGGTCGTGTCGTTTGGGAAGGTCAGGGTAATACAGCAACCTTTGAACTATCAAAAGGTGGCACGTATGAAATGACAGTCCAAGCATGTAACGATGACGGCTGTAGTACCAGTGCACCTAAACAGTTGATGGTAGCGGATACTGACGGTAGTCACTTAAAGCCATTAAATGCGCCGCTTAAAGAAAATAACAAACCGCATACGAATACCACTGGAAAAGTAGTGGGAAGTTATTTTGTTGAGTGGGGCGTGTATGGCCGTAAATTCACCGTTGATGATATTCCAGCGCAAAACCTTACCCATATCCTTTATGGCTTTACTCCTATTTGTGGTGGGGATGGCATTAATGACAGTTTAAAATCTATTGCTGGCAGCTTTAACGCGTTACAAAAAGCGTGTGTTGGTCAAAAAGATTTTGAGGTATCTATTCATGACCCATGGGCTGCAATATCAAAACCACAGCAAGGAGTGAGTGAACACTCAGATCCTTACCGTGGTAACTTTGGTCAATTGATGGCGTTGAAAAAAGCGCATCCGGATTTGAAGATCCTTCCTTCTGTTGGGGGCTGGACGCTTTCCGATCCTTTCTTCTTCTTAGACGATCCTGCAAAACGTAAAGTGTTTGTCGATTCAGTAAAAGAGTTTCTTCAAACTTGGAAGTTCTTCGATGGTGTTGATATTGATTGGGAATTCCCTGGCGGTGATGGTGCAAACCCAGCATTAGGTAATCCAGAAAAAGACGGACAAACCTATGTAACCTTGATGAAAGAGTTACGCGCAATGCTTGATGAGCTATCGGCGGAAACTGGTCGTCAATATGAACTATCGTCAGCGATTGGTGCGTCAGAAAAAGGTATTAATCGTGTTGACTATAACCAAGCTCAGCAATACATGGATCATATCTTCTTGATGAGTTATGACATGTTTGGTGCTTGGAACAATGACAACCTAGGTCACCAGTCTGGTCTGTATAACGGCAGCCACCAACCAGAAATTAAACACACAGTTGATTTAGCGGTGAAAACGCTGCTAAACCAAGGCGTTGAACCCAAGAAGATCATCGTGGGCACACCATTTTATGGTCGTGGTTGGAAAGGTGTTCATGACGTTCAAGGCAATAACCCAATGACAGGAAAAGGAACTGGGCCTGTTAAAGGGACGTGGGAAGACGGTGTGGTTGATTACCGTGATATCGTCAATAACCGTTCTACCAATGGTTGGGAAAGCCATTACGATGCTCAAGCTGAAGCCTCTTACCAGTGGAATCCAACTACCGGTGAGTTGATCACCTACGACACGCCTCGCGCAGTGAAGGCCAAAGCACAGTATGTCTTACAACATAACTTGGGCGGCTTATTCTCATGGGAGATTGACTCTGATAATGGTGACTTGTTGAATGCTGTGCATGAAGGTTTAGGACATGGTGGCGATACACCACCAGTAAACCGTCCACCGATTGCCAACGCAGGTGCAGATCAAAAAGTCGTTGGCCCTGTTTATGTTGAGCTAGATGCTGGTAAATCTTACGATCCTGAACGTGAAGATATTACCTATACATGGACACAAATTAGTGGCCCAACAGTAAGCATTTTAAATAACAAAACAGTAGCGCCAACCATTGATGTTCCTGTTACTGACGTTGATACCAGCTATCAATTCCAGCTAACAGTTACAGATCCAGAAGGTCTGAGTGCAACCGATACGGTTACGGTTGAAAACAAGGTTCAGCATCAAAACCATGCACCAACTGTAACTATGGTGAAAAAGCTGAAAGTAGACAGTGGTGAGCAGTTTACGTTAACCGCAAACGCCAATGATCAAGATAATGATGCCCTGACGTATTCGTGGAGCATTCCTTATAACTTTGATGTGGTATCAGGTTTAGGTTCGTCTGAACTGACACTCAAAGCACCTATCATGGATAAGAAAACAACAGAAACGATTTCTGTCTTAGTCTCTGATGGTTCACTTGATGCGCATGCGGCTACTGAAGTGACAGTGAAAAAATATACTGACAATGACAACAATAATGGTGGCGATGATAATAACGGCGGTGACGACAATGGCAATGGCAGTTGCGATGTAATAACCGATCCGGATGCGGCGAATCATTCAGCATGGAGCGCGGCAATTATCTACAACACAGGTGACAAAGTTAGCCACAATAACCTTGTTTGGGAAGCGAAGTACTGGACGCAAAATAATGCGCCAAGTCAAACTGCGGATCAATGGAAGTTAGTGTCTGATATTGTTATGCCATGGAACCAAGACGTTGCCTACAGTGGTGGTGCGAAAGCGAGCTACGATGGCGCAATGTGGCAATCTCAATACTGGAGCAAAGGGCTTGTACCGGGTCAGGATCCAGTATGGGTGAACATCGGCTCATCGGATTGTAAGTAACCTTCAAGGGCTCACTCTGCGCTAGGGTGAGCCCTTTCTCAATAAACACCTTTTCATATTATTACAGTGCGCATGTAGCTGTGATAAGGACAAACACATCTAGTTATTAATTTAAGGAATATAAGAGGGATCTTATGAAATTAAAACTACTTACCATTTCCACCTTATTCGCATTAAGTGCTTCGGCATTTAGTGCTGAGATTTACGATCATACATCTACCTATCAGGCGGGCGAACAAGTGACATTTAATGGTCACCTTTATGAAGCCAAGTGGTGGGTTGCAGCAGGAGATGCACCGAACAAGAAAGTTGACCATGAATGGGAAAGTCCATGGAAACTGATTGCTGAAGGTGATGGTGTGACGCCACCACCGACTCCGGAACCAGATCCAACCCCTGAACCGGGGCCTGATATTTCTGGAGATTATGAACCGTATGTTGCGGGTAAAGCCTATAAAGCTGGTGACGTTGTTATAAACGATAACCAGTTGTATCGCTGTAAAGAAGGGCCAACCGCACCGTGGTGTTCAGGTGCGGCATGGGCGTATGAGCCGGGTAAAGGAACGGCATGGTTTGATGCTTGGAAAGCGATTTCGGAAGATGAAGTCGAACCGAACCCAAATCCGACACCAGAACCAACCCCAGATCCTGATCCGACACCGAATCCCGATCCCACTCCAAACCCTGATGGCTACACGGTGACGCAAGCACAGCTTGATGCGAAAGAAGCAGAGCTAACCAGTGATCCGCTATTAGAACAAGTTAAGCAGTCAATTCGTACCCGTGATAATACGATTGTTGAAGCTATTATGCCGGGTGCTAGTAACAACCCAGAAAACGTTAAGCGTGTAGAACACCTCATCGATGCTCATACTTGGGAATACTTATTCCCTAAGCGTGCACCTGAATACACTTATCGTCATTTTCTGCAAGCGGTGGGTAAATTCCCTGCATTTTGTGGTGAGTATAATGATGGTCGAGATTCTGATGCGATCTGTCGCAAATCATTGGCAACCATTTTCGCTCACTTTGCCCAAGAAACGGGAGGGCATACAGCGCATTGGGATGTACCTGAATGGCGCCAAGCCTTAGTTCATGTGCGTGAAATGGGCTGGGATGAAACCATGCGAGGGGGATATAACGGTGAGTGTAATCCAGAGATCTGGCAAGGTAAGCGTTGGCCTTGTGGTACGTTTGAAAATGGAGAATTCAAATCATACTTTGGCCGTGGTGCGAAACAGTTAAGTTATAACTACAACTATGGTCCGTTTTCTGAAGCCATGTTTGGCACGGTGAGAACCTTGCTTGATAAGCCCGAAATGGTGGCGGATACATGGTTGAACTTAGCTTCTGCACTATTTTTCTTTGTTTACCCTCAACCACCAAAACCTTCAATGTTGCATGTCATTGATGGCACTTGGCAGCCCAATGAGCAGGACAAAAAAGATGGTTTAGTGCCGGGATTCGGAGTGACAACGCAGATCATCAATGGTGGTGTGGAATGTGGTGGTGCAACGGAAATTCAGCAATCTTTAAATCGTATTGATTATTACGAAAACTTTACGCAGTTCCTACATGTACCGATTGCACCTGATGAAGTACTGGGTTGTAAAAATATGAAGCAATTCTCTGAAGCAGGGGCAGGGGCGACACTGACGTACTGGGAGCAAGACTGGGGCTGGTCATCAGAAACGCCAGATGGAAAATCGTATGCTTGTAAGCTGGTCGGTTACCAAACACCTTATTCAGCACTAAAACAAGGTGACTACACCTTGTGTGTCAAGGAGCATTTCCCTGACATTAATATTGTTGACTAATGGAGATAAATATTCGACAAATAACACTATTAAAAAACAGGTTAAGTAGCTAAATTTTAATTTTAAACGAACTCATTTTTAAGTTGAGTTCGTTTTTTTTTAAAGAAAAATTGGCGCTTATATTCGCTCTTATAATGGCAGTAAGCAGCGATTTTTTACTTTCCAATCCTAGTTTTCAATAGGTTAAGTGTGACTCTTGTCACTCTTTTTTAAATAAATATAAGGTTAAAATGAAAACTTATTCGCATTAGTTAATCTAATGCTAATTTGGTATTTTTCTCGTTTTTAAATTAAGTCTGCCTGATTATAATTCCCCACATAGCAACAAGGTCGAAGCTTATAAAACCTGACTTTGTGTGCTGTTTTAACTTTCTTAATACTTAATTTTCTGAGGAATTAACCATGTCTACAATCATGAATAAAATTATCAAACTATACGTACCTGTTTTCTCACCAATGTACAAAAGCAACAACATGGTGAAATAATTTGATAGGACTATTAGTAAATAACAATACTTAAAGGGCTTTGAAGATGAATTCAAAGCCCTTTTTATATTAATTATTTATTCAATGCGTTGGCGATGTCACGCCAGTCTGCAATTTTGAAGTTTTGATTTTGATCGTCATACGAGGCATCAACGTTATAGCCATCTTGAACAAGGAATAATCCTTTCGGGAAACGATCACTAATAGTGGTAGAAACAGCATGAATACCATCGGTTTCACTTGCACCATCTAAGCCATTATCATCATCGGCGGTGAGTGCAAAGCTGCCTTTGTATTGGTAGTTATTATCAAGATCGTAAACAGCATAAGTGTGGTTACCTTGGCTTGATATAATCAGTTCATTCACCGTACCGTCGTTGTAAATTGTTAGCCCTTCTGCGTCTGCAACAATCTGTTTGCCATCTATTTCAATAATGAATTCTCTGTCAGTTGAGCCTGCTTCACATTTGCCTAGAATTGGCGGTGGGTCTCTCAAGTTCAATGAATATTACAGATGATAAGTCTGTATTTTTCAGGATTCTATCGGCTTAACGTAATTGATTAAGCTCTTATTAAATATTCAGATGACACAATAAAAGTGTGTCATTATTTAATTTAACTTTATGGTAAAAAGTGCGAGCGTACTTTTAATCTTTCGATGTAAATAGCACCAAAAGCTTTTCTGTATGAGTATTTACGATGAGCTTTTTTTAGTCAAAGTAGAGATGGATTTACCGCTACTCGATAAAACTTGGTTCAATAGTGACAAAGAGGGAGCCACACTTTAGAACCTTTAATAAATGTCAGGAATTCAAACAGTATGAAGATCTACCCTCTAATTATAGTTTTCCTATGCGCAATAAGCCTTCAGGGCTGCGGAGGAGGAGGTGGCGGAGGCTCAAGTACCCCTATACCTCCTTCCCCAGAACCAGCGCCTTCTAAAATCACTCATTTAGATTTAGAACGGACATCGACGCCTGTGGTTTTAGGTGATGGAGACATAGTTTATGGTGAACAAATTACTTTTGCACTATGGGCTCAAGTCAGCGATGGTAACTCCCGTCATGTGGTCGATAATGTTGTTTGGTCTATCTCAGACCCTTCGCTTCTAGCTCCTACAAAAAAAGATGGGAGGGTAGTGTTCGGTAGTTTTACGGCATCTACAACGGCAAAAAATGGTGGAAAAGTCACATTGACAGCGACCGTGACAAATCCGGATGGTACGACGGTTGAAACCCATGTAATTCTAAACGTTATAGAGCTCGAACCTTTTAATATTGATATTATCAAAATGAATGATACTTCTGTAGATTCTGAAGATGATGTACCAGAGGGCTTTAAGAGTTCTGTTATGGCTAGGATCCAATGGAATAATGGCGTTTACACAACAGACAAAACTAAAGTGGAATGGGTGTTGACGGGATCGGCGTTTAAAAAAGCTGATAACACAAAAAGCGAGCATGGTTTTACTTATGAACCCCAAGACTCAGACAATACCCAAATAGGAGATACATCGGAATTGACAGCGAGTTTTCGAGGTGTGACTAGTGACTCCTTAACGTTGAGAGTCGCTAGCCCTACTTTAAAGAAAATTGTTATTGCTGCTAGTAGTCCCAATATTGGAAGAGACGTTGATTTACCCACTCGCACTGACTTATCCACCTCGGTACCTCGTGGACTAACTGTGTCATTTAGTGCGAGGGCTTTTTTTGATGGTGATTGGTCTGACAGAGATGTTACAGATCAAGTGAAATGGGAATCTACTAATTCTAAGGATTTTGTGGAAAACAAAAATGCTTTCCATGCGGTTGGTAATCCAACTAAACAAACGGACATCACGGCTCACCTCGATAGATACCCAGAAATTAAATCTAATTCTTATAATCTTAAAATAACAAACGCTCAGTTAACGAAGATAAAAGTCGATTTAAAACAAGGTGATAGCGAAGATGTTCCGCGATATATAAGCCGTACGTTAAAGGTCACGGGTACATTTAAAGGGGATGATACTGATGGTAATGCACAAAGTTTTGAGGAAGATATATCCGGTTCGGTAAAGTGCGCAAGTAGTTATGGCGACGTCTTTACGAACATTGATGAAGATACACCAACCCGTTTTCGAGCTGTCGGTGATCCCAATCAGTTTAGTATTATTACATGCCATCTACCGTCGTCTGAAATGAAAGGTAGCATTGAGTTAACTGTTGGTCCTGAAGATGTTACTAATGTGGAGGTTAAGGCTGATTATTTGCTAGATGTACCTAAAGGTCAGGAGCGATCTTTTAAGGTTCTTGCGAAATATCATGATGATAGTGATAAACTTCAGACGGAAGATGTCACTAATAATGCAGCGATAACTGCGATACCAGATGATTATAATTGGAGTTGGTGGGAGGGGCACAAAGTTGTAGCTGTTGGTGCTATCGGAAGCAAAACATCGGTTAGTGCTAGTTATCTCGGTATAGGTTCTTCCAACAACCTCACATTAACAATTAAAGAGGCGGAGGCCAGCCAAATTCCATATAACAATCTGTTATATATTGCACCACCTGGTCAATTAAAGACTTGGTCTGAGGCTAAGGATTATTGTAAAAAAGCCGGTGGAAGGCTTCCAACAGTGGATGAGTTGGAGACTCTCTCGACTTTGCATGTCGGTCCCAATTATGGTTGGCCTTATAACAAAGATGCTAATGGTTATAATGGGAAAGATGAGGGGGGTATGTATTGGAGTAGTGAAGTGGATAAGTCTCAAGATATCCCTCTTTATACAGCTGTGAACATTGCGACCGGAGCTAAAGGCGCAGGATATGACGGAGGACATGGCAATGATGTTAAGTACTCAGTCACTTGTGTGGAGCCCTAAGTTACTTATTCATAGCCTTTAAGTTAATGCGTATAAGATTTCTACATGACTCTCAGTTGTGTATATAGCTTAACAGCTAAATGACCGCCCACTGTGGCGGTCTTTTTTGTTTTAAAAAATACGTTATGTAGCAATTATCGCCGTGCAATCCGGCGTTGGAAGACAAGTTAAACAATCAAATTATATATAATGCTAAATAATATAGATTACGGTGTATTAATTTCACGACAAATTAAATATAAGCATTAATTAACAATCATCAATATTGATAATTAAGATTTCATTATCAATTAAATTAATCATTTTAAAAAAGTGAGTTTGTTTTCTATAAATTTAATATCTTTTTGATATTCAATTAAAAAATAAAATAGAGAAAATTTATATGTTATTTAATGCTCATACATTTAGTAATAATAAATTGTCATTAATTAATTAATACTGCTTCTTTCAGATATATTCGAACTATTAAAAATAAAGAAATGTTATAACATAACAATCCTGAGTTATTCACTCGGGATTAATAATGTCATGATTAGGAATAGATCGATGAAAAAGAAGTCTTCATTTGTAGCATTGATGACAACGCTGTGCGTCTTGTTTTCAGTATCAAAAGCAATGGCTGCAGAAGCGCCTATTGATGTAACAGTAAGTATTGCCCCACAAAAGTATTTTGTGAAAGAAATTGGCGGTCAAAATGTTGATGTCAATGTAATGGTGCCAGCGGGTGCTGAGCCAGATGATTACGAGCCAACACCAAACCAAGTTGTGTTACTTAACAAGAGTAAACTTTACTTTTCTATCGGTGTGCCATTTGAAAAAAGCTGGTTAAACAAATTCAAAAGCTCAGCAAAAGATCTAACGATTGTTGATACCCAGCAAGGCATTGAGCGTATGCCAATGGCTTATAACGACGATGGTGAGCGTATTCCTGCAACATCAGGCATTAAAGACCCACACATTTGGTTATCGCCAGCACTTGTGCGCATTCAAGCAATGAACATTCGTGATGCATTAATTAAGGTTGATCCTCAGCATCAGCAAGAATATCGCGAAAATTACCTGAAGTTCTCTAAAAAGATCAATCAAATTGATGATGCTCTAATTGCTATTACGGCGAAGATCCCAGCAGCACACAATCAATTTATGACTTACCACCCAGCGTGGGGTTACTTCGCGACAGATTACGGCTTACGTCAGCTTCCTATCCAAGATGAAGGTAAAGAAGCCAGTGCTCAACGTCTAAAATCACTGATTGATACAGCAAAGAAACAGCACATTAAAGTTATCTTTATTGAGCCGCAATTCTCGAAAGAGCAAGCAAAAGTTATTGCGAATGCAATTGGCGGCAAAGTGGTAGCAATTAACCCACTTGCAGAAGATTGGGGTAATAACTTGCTAACTGTTGCGAACGCGTTTGAATCTAACGTGAATCACTAAGAGTTAATAAATGAAAAAGATTGTAGATGTACAGAATGTCAGTTTTGCTTATAAGAACCATCAAGCATTAATTGACATAAACTTCGAGCTTTACGAAGGTCAACGTTGTGCATTACTTGGACCCAATGGCGGTGGTAAAACGACATTAGTCAAACTACTACTGGGTATATTATCGGGTTATCAGGGCAATCTAGCACTGTTTGGCGACCATCCCGGTCGCCATCCAGCGCTTATTGGGTATGTTCCTCAACAATATAAATTGAATCCAATATTACCTGTCACCGTAAAAGACGTTGTATTAATGGGGGCAAATGCTGCGCAGCTAAAAGATAAGAAATTGCTGTCAGCCTTATTAACCCAAGCATTACAACAAATGCATATCGAGCATATAGAGAATACGCTGTTTAAAGATCTTTCAGGCGGACAGCGTCAACGTGTGTTAGTAGCTAGAGCGTTAATTGCTCAACCTAAGTTATTAATACTTGATGAGCCAACCAGTAATGTTGATCCAAGCATGACAGCACAGTTTTTTGCCTTGTTATCAGCGCTGCCCAAAGATGTTGCGGTATTGGTGGTAAGTCATGACATGAGTATTTTAGAGTATCAGATTGATGTGATTTTAGGGCTAAACCAAACTATGAAAGTGCAGCAGAGTAAGGCATTAACGTCTGATATGTTGCAACACTTATACGGCGTGAACAGCCATTTTATTAAAGATCTTGTTCAGTCAACCACATCCAATAACGAACCAAGTCCTGCTTTAGTATGATCGAGCTCTTACAATATAACTTTATTCAACATGCATTAATTGCAGCAGTGCTTGTTAGCATTGTTGCCGGCATTATTGGCGTATTAGTCGTAACCAATCGATTAGTATTTCTCTCAGGTGGTATTGTTCACACGGCATACGGTGGTGTGGGATTAGCTTTCTATGCAGGTACAGCGGTAATGCCAACAACCTTGGTATTTACTTCGATTAATGCTTTGTTATTAGGGGCGCTAAGTCAGCGTAAACTAGAGCAGTTAGATATTTTTATCGGTCTGATTTGGTCGTTAGGCATGGCAATCGGCATCATTTTAATGGCGTTAACACCGGGGTATGGGGCAGATTTAAGCAGTTACCTGTTTGGTAGCATTCTCACCGTTCCAGTCTCGACGTTATACCTAATGGGGGGCAGTGTCCTGATCATTGGTGCCTACACGATTTATAACTATCGTTCGCTAGTCTTGATGTCGTTTGATGCTGATTTTGCGCAGAGTAAAGGCGTAAAAGTAAAACGCATGTACTTATCATTATTAGTGCTGGTGGCAATTGCTAGCGTGATCTTAGTGAAAGTGGTGGGTATTGTACTGGTGATGGCGCTGTTAACTATGCCAGCGTATATGGCGGCTCAATATACAAAATCCATGTTATCCATGATTTGTCACAGTATTTTATGGTGTCTTGGCTTTACGTTAACGGGGTTGATTTTCTCTTACCAGATGAATTTACCGTCAGGGGCAACCATTGTTGTTACCGCGTCTATTTGTTTAGCGTTGCAACTGGGGCTTAGAGAAACCCTGAAATTCTTCAAAAAAGGCGCAGTTCAAGCCGCTTAATGGTCCAGCAAGTAGAAGCACTCCTTCTACTTGCTGCCTATTCTATCTAGTGACGACTCTCTTCTTGTTATTCCCACGCGACCAACACTTTTTACATCCGTTGGTAGGCAGATTTTCTGCGTAATTGCACTGTAAATGTTACAAAGTGTAACGAGTAAATATTCGCAATTAGTATTACGTTATTGTTTTTAATTTCTTCAAGTTATTAGTCATCTGCTGATTTGATCTTCTTCGCGTCAAAAAAGTATCGTTGGTTATCAAAAAGCAATATTTTTCTGAAAGCAGATCTAAATTTTGAACGCTGTTCTATATTGGTGTCGCCAAAAAAATAACGATAGCTATGTCACAAATTTGAACCAATCAAAGACCGCTTCCGCGTGCCGTAATAACTTTCTGTTACATCTCGAAAAGTTGAAATTATACAAGCTCCGTTATGCTCCACGCATCTTAGGCGCTCTTATTAAAGTACACGCCTATCCAATGTCGATTTATGAGTAATAAAATGAAAAAAACATCTCTATTTGCATTGAGTGCAGTGGCACTGTCTTGCGCAATTAGCTTTACCGCTCACGCTGGTGACAAAATGGTTAACCCAGAAGGCGGGGTTGTTGTGGGTTACTGGCATAACTGGGCTGACGGCCAAGGTTATAAAATGGGTAACGCACCTGCGATGTCACTAAAAGACATTAACCCAATGTATAACGTGGTTGATGTTTCTTTCATGAAAGTTTACGACGTGGCTGAAGGCCGTATTCCTACGTTTCATTTAGATGCGGAAACGGGGTTAACAGAGCAGCAATTCATCGACCAAATTAAAGAGCTTAACGATCAAGGTCGCTCTGTGCTTATCGCACTAGGTGGCGCTGATGCGCACGTTGAAATGAAAACAGGCGACGAGCAAGCATTCGCTGATGAAATCATTCGTTTAACCGATTTATACGGTTTCGATGGTCTAGATATCGACCTTGAGCAAGCAGCGATTGATGCGGCTGATAACCAAACAGTTATTCCAGCAGCACTACGTATGGTTAAAGATCACTACCGTGCACAAGGTAAAAACTTCCTTATTACCATGGCACCAGAATTCCCGTACCTAACAGAATCTGGCAAATACATTCCTTACATCACAGGTCTTGAAGGTTACTACGACTGGATCAACCCACAGTTTTATAACCAAGGTGGTGACGGCGTTTACGTTGAAGGCATTGGCTGGATTGCACAAAGTAAAGATGAGCTAAAAGAAGAGTTCATCTATTACATGTCTGATTCCTTGATCAACGGTACTCGTGGTTTCACTAAGATCCCACACGACAAACTTGTTTTTGGTATTCCAACTAACATTGATGCCGCAGCAACAGGTTACGTGCAAGATCCACAAGATTTGTTTAATGCATTCAAACGCCTTGAAGCACAATCTCAGCCACTACGTGGTGTAATGACATGGTCTATCAACTGGGATATTGGTACTAACAAAGCAGGTCAAGCGTACAACAGCAGCTTTATTAACACTTACGGCCCGTTCATTCACAGCCAAGTACCACCAGTTGTTCAACCGGGTAAACCTGTGATCATGGGTGTAACGGATGCTCGCGTTCAGCACCGCACAAGTTTTGATGCAATGGCTGGCGTAACAGCAACAGACAAAGAAGACGGCACACTAACATCTGCAATTAACGTATCAGGCTCGGTAGATACGCAACGTGTAGGCGAGTATGTACTAACTTACTCAGTATCAGATTCAGACAACAATGAAACCGTATCACCACGTAAAGTAACCGTATTTAGCGCATTACCAACCTTCGCTGGTGTGGCAAATGCAGTTGTGAAAATCGGTGAAAACTTTGATGTAATGGCTGGTGTATCAGCATCGGATGCAGAAGATGGCGATCTAACGGTAAACATCAAAGTATCTGGCACAGTAAACACTGCGGTTGCGGGTCAATACGAACTTGTTTACTCAATCACAGACAGCGCAAACCAAACAGTAACCGTGAAGCGTACTGTGGTTGTTAACGATGGATCTATCGTATGTACTAACCCATGGAAAGCGGATGCAACTTACGTTGAAGGTGATGTAGTTAGCCATAACGGTAAAGATTGGCAAGCTGGCTGGTGGACACAAGGTGACGAACCAGGCACAACGGGTGAGTGGGGCGTTTGGCGTGAAGCAGGCGATAGCGACTGTGGCGGCGTTGTACCACCACAACCAGAAGCAGATTTCACCGCATCTCTATCTGGCGTAAACAGCAGCTACAAGATCACTAACGGCACAGCGACACTGAACCTGAATTACACCGCGAACAAAGCCAGCTCTGTACAGATTGATGTGATTGACGCAATGGGCTACCCAGTAAACGGCGGTAACTTCACGGCAGATTTTACAGCTAACAGCGCAATTAAACTGGTACTTGATAACGTTTCAGAAGGTAAACACTCACTACGCATGATCGCCAAATCAAAAGATGAGCAAGTGGAATCACGTCACCAGTTTGTATTAGAAGAGCAAGAAACAGTTGAGCCACCAGTAACCGACGTTCCTGCTTATGAAGCGGGTAAAGCGTACCAAGCGGGCGACCAAGTATTAGGTACAGACGGTAACGTATACCAATGTAAACCATGGCCTTACACAGGCTGGTGTGCAAATGCTTCATACGCACCGGGTTCAAGCCAATACTGGGCTGACGCATGGGATAAGCTATAAGCTTACCAATAGCTAAATAAACGAAAAGCCAGCATGTTAGTGCTGGCTTTTTTGTTGGGGAATTGCTATTTAATCGTGAGTTTATTTATATGCATTGATTAACAAACTGATTTTAAATGTCTTTCTCATCGTGTTGTATTTAGTCTGGTAAATATTAGGAGCTATAGCGAACGCAGAATAAATTAAACAGTGTTAAGACCTAATTTTAAGTATAGTGAATCACTTTTGACTTTTTTGTTAGCTATTTACTACATTATGCTCACTATCATAGGAAAAGTTGTATTTTCTTTCTATTTCTTCCCAGTCAACACCATATTTTTTAAAATATTCCATCTCAAATTCATGATCTATATGTCTACTTGAATTGCACCAGTCGCTGCTATCACCTTGTGCCAACATCATCTCACCATACTTTTTATAATCATGGAAAAGCATCAAACTCCTAACCATTCCCCACTCGTGTAGCCCACCATCCGATGATGCCTTATAGTATTTCTCTATGTCTTCAGGGATTATTGATTCTAGTTGACTTAATGTGTTCACTCCAAAGGTATTTAATTCTTTAACAAGGATACCACCTGTGTCATGTGTCGGTGTACCTAACTCTTCAATTAACGATGCAAATCTAGTGTGTAAATACTGACTTAATGTTGTTGAAGATATTGGTATTTCTAAGTTTCCGGTTCTTGTTCCTTCATCTACACTAGCTGATATATCATCAATTTGTTTAGAAATTGCATTAAACTCTTTATCTGCTAGTTCAAGCACTCCAGCTAGAATTTTGAATCTACGACTAAGTTCATCAGGTAGCTTTCCACTAAATTTATAGTTACGATCATGCTCTATTTCAGCCCACGCATGCTGAAGGATCGTTCTGATTTGAATTTCAAAACACTTGCCTTCATACTGCTTATATTCTGGTAGCTTTAACCTATCTTCTTTCAATTTAGCAACGTAGTGAACAGATTGATAACCGACTCTATCTAAACCTAAAGCTTTAGACTTATTGGAACTATTTTTTTCATCAATATCGAAGTTTTCTTCAATTATTCTTTGGATAGTCGTAATTTCATCTTCTACATAGGTAATAATTCTGATACCAGCAAAATCCTGAATTTGATTGATTGGGTCACTGTATTTTGCAGATTTTCCTTTATCCCTTACGCTCTCAATAGTCTTAACTCTAGATGTGACTATATGATAACCAATAGAGTTCATTTCAAAATATTCGATCAAAAAAGACTCGACCTTACCTGCTAACCTTTTAAAAATTGGTTGAGATTTTATATACCAATCGACTAACTTTTTATCACTCATATGTTTGAACTCTCCAATTTACTATGCAATTTATCACTACGGTTCCTACTAAAAATACGCTGAGCCTTATTATGATAAGTAAGATGACGTAGAAATTACCCTTTCAAGGCGTTGTTTTCGTGTTGCTACTATCAACAACCCACCCTCTGATAATTGCCGATGTTTTTATCCGATAATTCAGAGCTTTCACAGTGCGTTGTCTAGAAAATTAGATATCCGTCAGGTTTTATAAAACAGTTGGCTATCTTATGTACTACAAGTGGTTTAGGCTTATAAATTACTGTTATTGCTTGTTTGGATTGTTGGAAAGGAGAGCGTGGCAGGGCAATTAAAATAGAGATAAAGCCCTTATCTGAAAAGCATCATTTCACGCTAGAAGAGCAAGGTAACGGTTAAGTTACCAATAGCGAAATAAACAAAAAGCCAGCATAGCTTATGCTGGCGATATTGTTCAGACGAGTGTGTTTAACATACTTACATCGTACTGTGTTAGGTTTTTGTTTTGACGTGTTTTTTCAACGTAATCAGGGTTAGCAATTAACGGGCGACCTATAGCCACTAAATCAGCATCATTATTAAGTAGTGCCTCTCTCGCACTCTCTGAGTTATAACCGCCGCAGGCAATAACGCTGCCATGATAATGTTGACGAATATATTGTGTAACAGTGCTTTGTAAATGATCTTGATAGCTGTCATCGAACATACCGGTATGTACGTATGCCAAGTCATATTGATTTAATTGCTCTAATACATAATCAAAAACGGGTTTATCGCGATCGTCATGTTCAATATTCAAATAAGCAACAGGTGATAAGCGTACCCCTACGAATTGAATTTGCTGTTTAACGGCATTGATGACATCAAATAAAATACGGCTCATATTCTCGGGGTTTTGCCCCCAATGATCGCTACGACGATTCGTATCCCAATGGAGAAATTGATCTAATAAATAGCCATTAGCAGCATGTATTTCAACGCCATCAAACCCTGCTTCTTTGGCATATATTGCGGCTTTCGCAAAATCGTTAATCACAGTCTGAATATCAGCAGGCGTCATTTCTTTTGGCTCTTCATACTGCAAATTGTCCGTACGCTTTACACGCCCTGTAAGAGCAACCGCTGAAGGGGCTAATGGCTTGTTTCCATTAAGGTAAATAGGGTGTGATACTCGGCCTGTATGCCACAATTGGGCAAATATTTTACCGCCATTTTCATGCACTTTTTGTGTAACTTGCTTCCAGCCTGCAACATGTTCTTGGTTAAAAATAGCGGGCGAATTAGGGTAACCCTGCGCGGTTGGCGATATCATTGTACATTCAGTAATGATCAATCCCGTACTAGCTCGACGAGCATAATAGTCAGCCATCTCAGGTGTTGGGATGAAATCGTCTGTCGCCATGCATCGGCTCATTGGCGCCATAACAATACGATTTTTTAAGATCAGATCCTGACTAAGTTGATAGGGGCTAAATAAAATATCTTGTGTCATTACAGGTTACCTTTCTCGCTTTTATATCGTTCACAGTAGGCACATCGGTTTTATGTTGGATGATGATTGCGTGTGGTTACTGCGTGAGGGGGTGACTATATACCGACACAGAAAGGAATGTCAGACTGATAAAATGAATACCATCTATTCCATTTTGGAATCCAAAAGAGCCAGAAAATGTGCCATTATGTCTTTATCTTGAATAAGGGTGTAATGCATGGGGTAGGTAATGGATCAATTAGGCGCAATGCGAGCCTTTATTCGTGTTGTACAAACCGGGAGCTTTTCGGCTACTGCGCGTGAGCAAAATACAACTCAAGCAACAATAAGTAAAAAAATAGCTGCGTTGGAGCATAAGCTAGAAGGTAAACTGCTGACAAGAAGCAGTCGAGACCTTGCTTTAACTGAGGTTGGCGCTGAATATTATGAACGATGTGTTGCTATTATTAGTGAATTAGATGAGGCGGAATCTAATGTGCGAGCACATCGAGCATTACCTCAAGGGTTAATTAAAATCGCAGCACCTATTACCTTCGGCAATATTTTTATTGCGCCTATTATTTCTGAATTTTTAGCGCGTTATCCTGATATAAGTGTAGATTTAACGTTAAGTGATAAACATGTCGATATTATTAGTGAAGGTGTTGATGTTGCAATTCGAGCCAGAGAATTAGAAGACTCTTCATTAATAGCAAGGCGATTATTTGATAACCCTAATATTCTCGTTGCCTCTTCTGCTTATATTACGAAATACGGAGAGCCAGTAACACCAGAAGATCTTAATCAACATAATTGCATTATTTATTCGCTTTCTTCGACCATGAATAATTGGAATTTTTATAATAAAAAGATCAAAAAATCGGTCTCGGTAAGTGGCAATTTTAAGAGCGATAGTTGTGATGCTATTTTACGCTCTGTACTTGATGGTGTTGGCATTGCGTTATTACCTGTTTGGATGGTCGATAATGAAATAAAAGCTGGTCGATTAAAACAGTTAATGCCGTCTTATAAAACTCAACCATTACCTTTTCATGCTATTTATACTAACAATCGTTATGTTTCATTAAAGATCCGATGCTTTATTGATTTTATGAAAGAGAAGATTGAAAGCTCAGAGCGACTTAATTAATCCTTAATTTTAAAAATGGGGTATGTGTTTTTGTTATTACAGTATTTTACTCGATAAGAGTAAGGTAACGATTAATCCACCAATAGCGAAATAAACAAAAAGCCAGCATGATATATGCTGGCTTTTGTGTGGACCCTTTAATTGTATTTTTTGATGTTCTATGAAGCGTTATTTAGTTATTAATATTTGATCTATTTTGGGGCTGGAAATCCATCCAAATCATCGAACGGCATTATTTTCCCACTCCACTTACCTTCTTCTTGTTTTGCGACAACAATGAACTGACCATACGTTGTGCCAGGTGATCTGTATTTTAAGGGGACGACAACACCATCATCCATATGGATCGCTCCATCGATCCTTGCAAGCATGCAAACTCCTCTGGTTACGTTATCCTGCCTCAATTCAGAAGGTTGTATCTCGCCGAGAAAGTGCTGCTCACAAAATGGTCCTTCTAAAACAAGGTCAACCGTACCTGGCGTACTGTTTAGCACTGTATAGTTTGTATATGCAGCGAATGATGGAGCTGAAAATAGTAAAAAAGAGAGTGCAACAAAAAGAAGTTTTTTCATCACGTAGCATCCTTAATCAAGATTAGAGAATGGGCGACATGTTTCAAAGATACGCAATAGATATAATATATAAGTGGCATATAAAATATATGTTTAAGTTTTAAATTTGTATCAAAAATGAGACAAATTTAAGCAAAACAATTGATGAGTGCTAAGTTATCTGGCTTTTGGTTGTTTTTTGATGATATGTCGGTGGAGTTGAATTGTTATGTACTGTCAAGATTGTTAATCAAATTTGATATCAAAGCCTATCAATTCATTTACTGTTTTATTCTGCTACGTGAACACTAACTTTATTTCGTGCGTCTATTTCCAGTAATACTACTTCGAGTCAAAGTTTTTGATTGTTTTATGAGCGATTATTTTCGTTATCAATAGAGTGTCTATGATTACTTTATCTGTTGAAAGCGTGATTTTGTCCCTAATGGGTATATTTAGCTGGTCATATATTCCATTTATTAACACTAATTAAACCTTAGTCACAGAAATTTAATTTTATATCCATACAATTCACCGAGTTTCGCTTGTGAGCGAAAATGTTCGTTTTAGTGATGTATGGATAACAATGAGGCTCTGATGTTTGGGATATTCAAACCGAAGGCGCATATCGCACCTTTAGAAAATGGTAAGGTCGATAGCACCTATTCTCGTCTGCGATGGCAGTTATTTTTCGGTATTTTCTTCGGCTATGCAGGTTACTACCTCGTCCGTAAGAACTTTAGTTTGGCAATGCCATATTTAATTGATGAAGGATTCAGCCGTGGAGAGCTTGGTGTTGCTTTGGCTGCGGTGTCTATTGCTTATGGCTTATCGAAGTTCTTAATGGGGAATGTGTCAGACCGTTCTAACCCAAGATACTTTTTAACGGCTGGACTGGTTATGTCCTCGTTGGTCATGCTCTGCTTTGGCTTTATGCCATGGGCGACGGGTAGTGTGGCTGCCATGTTCATCTTATTATTTCTAAATGGTTGGTTCCAAGGAATGGGCTGGCCTGCGTGTGGACGGACCATGGTGCATTGGTGGTCTCGTAAAGAACGCGGCGAAATAGTATCGGTATGGAACGTTGCTCACAACGTGGGTGGTGGCTTAATCGGTCCAATGTTTATCCTTGGCCTTTGGGCATTTAATGACGACTGGCGTACAGCTTTTTATGTGCCCGCTCTTTTTGCTTTGCTAGTCGCATTTTTTGTTTGGTTAACCGTGCGTGATACGCCTCAGTCATGTGGTTTACCACCAATCGAAGAATATAAAGATGATTACCCTGAAGGTTACGATAAGTCGTTTGAAACGGAAATGACGGCGAAAGAAATCTTCTTTAAATATATCTTTAATAACAAGTTACTTTGGTCAATTGCGATTGCTAATGCCTTTGTTTATCTGATCCGCTACGGGGTGCTAGATTGGGCACCAGTATATCTAAAAGAAGCGAAAGGTTTTTCTGTCGATAAAACATCATGGGCTTACTTTTTGTATGAGTGGGCTGGTATTCCTGGCACCTTATTGTGTGGTTGGATTTCCGATAAGCTCTTTAAAGGGCGTCGTGCACCTGCCGGTATTTTATTTATGGTGTTGGTAACGCTGGCTGTATTGGTTTACTGGTTTAACCCAGCAGGCAACCCAACCATTGATATGCTAGCGCTTATTGCTATCGGCTTCTTAATTTATGGTCCTGTTATGTTAATTGGTTTGTATGCGCTTGAGCTTGCACCGAAGAAAGCAGCAGGTACTGCGGCAGGTTTAACAGGTCTATTTGGTTATCTTGGTGGTGCGGTTGCGGCAAATGCTGTGCTTGGCTACACCGTTGATCTTTATGGCTGGGATGGCGGCTTTATTATTCTAGTTGGTTCTTGTGTGACATCTATTGTGTGCTTTGTTTATGCACTGCTAGGTGAACGTGCAATTCATGAACGTAAAGCAAAAGAAAAAGCAGCATTAGCACAATAACTTTATTGAGGGGCGGATTGTCCCTCATTATTTAGCAAGGATATTATAATGAAAACAATCTCAGTTGGCTTAACTTTTTTAGCGCTTAGCTTATCAGCAGGGGCTATTGCAAATCCGCTTGTTATTGCTCACCGTGGCGCTTCAGGCTATTTACCTGAACATACACTTGAAGCGAAAGCGCTCGCTTATGCCATGAAACCTGATTATATCGAGCAGGATGTGGTGATGACGAAAGATGATCAATTAGTGGTACTGCATGATCACTATTTAGATCGCGTGACTGATGTTGCTGAACGTTTTCCTGATCGCGCTCGAAAAGATGGACGTTATTACGCAATTGACTTTACGCTCGCTGAAATTAAATCATTAAGGGTGACTGAAGGGTTTAATATCAATGCTAAAGGCGAGAAAGTCGCGGGCTTCCCACAACGATTCCCAATGTGGAAATCACACTTTACGGTACCTACTTTTGCGGAAGAAATTGAATTAATTCAAGGCTTAAATAAGACCTTAGGTTATCACATTGGTATTTATCCTGAGATCAAAGCGCCTTGGTTCCACCGCCATGAAGGGAAAGACATCTCTAAAGCGGTACTTAAAGAATTAAAGAAATACGGTTATACCTCACAAAGCGACAAAGTATACCTGCAATGTTTTGATGCCAATGAGCTAAAGCGTATTAATGATACCTTAATGCCTGAGATGGGGATGGATTTAAAACTTATCCAATTAATGGCTTACACCGATTGGAACGAAACCATGGTTTATAACGGTGATAAAGCGACGCCGTATAGCTACGATTGGATGTTCAAACCGGATGGTATGGCAAAAGTGGCGCAATATGCGGACGGGATTGGCCCTTGGAAACCGATGTTAGTGGATGATAAATCAACTCAATCGAACATCATTATTAAACCGTTAATGGCGCAGGCAAAAGCGGCGGGGTTAAAAGTACATCCTTATACTTTCCGTGCTGATGAAGGCCGTATTCCGTCATATGCAGAAAATTTCAATGGCATGCTTGATGTTTTCTACAATCAGGTAAAAGTCGATGGTGTATTTACTGATTTTCCTGATAAAGCAGTGGCGTTTCTTAATAATAATAAATAGAGCTACATAAGGGATTGGCCCTCTCGATTTGGGAGGGCTTTTTTTTGTTCAGCTTATTGTGGCAAATGGCTTTGTGCATAATGAATGATCGCTTGCGATATTTCTTTTAGTACGCCAGTTTCCAATTGCCAGTGATGCCAATAAATTTGGTTAGATAAGGTAAAATTCGGCGTTATGTTCACGAGTGTACCTTTTTCTAATTCCTCGATAATCTGTAATTTGGGGATTAAACAGTAGGCAATACCAGCAATGGCCATTTTGATAAAAGCTTCTGAACTACTGATTTTATGGTGGACGGTATTATCAAGATTTACATTAAAGTGCTGGGTAAGAAATTTCTGGTGTAGGTCGTCAAATTGATCGTAAGACACGGCTGGTGCTTTGGCTATCGTTTGGTTATTCACGCCGTTTTTGAAGTATCGCTGAGTAAATTCAGGGCTAGCGACACAAACGTAGTCAATACAACCTAAATAGTCGGCTCGACAGGACGGGATCGGTTGCGATTCGAGGCTAATTGCACCTGCCACTTCTCCACTTTTTAATTTTTCAATGGAGAGGTTTTCACCATAAATACTTAATGTAATTTCAACTTGTTTTTGTTTCATCACGTCTTGAAGTGACGGTAATAACCATGTCGCTAGGCTATCGGCATTGGTAGCGAGTGAAAGTTGAATAGGGCGTGCGCTCGTATCGTTTTCTAACTCTGGCAATATTTCATGTTCGAGTAATCTAACACGACGATATAACCCCAGTAGTTTTTTGCCTATTGCTGTGGGCTTTGGTGGTTGTTCTCTTATCAGTACAGGTTGAGCTAGAAACTTTTCTAATTGTTTTACGCGTTGTGAAATTGCTGACTGTGAAATGAAGAGGTATTCAGCGGCACGTTCAAAACTGCCTTGATGAATAATCGCATCTAAGGCTTCAATCCATTTGTAATCTAATCCTCGCATTTCACTCTCCTTGCTTTTGAGTCTCATCACTTACATAGGTAATACCACGGTTATAAGTAACTCTAATGTTACATTAAAATCATTAATTATACTTATCTCTTTAAACCTTTTATCTTCTCGGCTCTTTACGAATATTGATTTGATGTTGCTGAGGTGAATGATGAATTTTTGGGTTTTATTACAAGGTTTTGGCTTAGGGGCGTCAATGATCATTCCTATTGGTGCCCAGAATGCTTATGTCCTCAATCAAGGCATAAAGCGTAATCACCATTTAACGACAGCAACGATTTGCAGTTTGCTAGATACGCTGTTTATTTCCTTAGGTATTTTTGGTGGTGGTGCTATTCTCGCGCAACATGACATGTTACTTACCTCTGTAACATTAGGCGGCATTGCTTTTTTAACCTGCTATGGTTTGCTGTCATTAAAAAGTGCGTTCAAAAAAAACAATGCTAATGAAAAAAGTGGTGAAGTGGTTGCTCGCGGTCGTCGCGCTGTTATCTTAGGGGCATTGGCGGTGACAGTGTTAAATCCGCATTTATACCTTGATACTGTGGTGATTCTTGGTTCACTAGGTGGTCAGTTTGAAGGGAATGATCGTATTGCTTTTGCTGTTGGTACCATCATGGCATCGTTTGTTTGGTTCTATAGTCTTTCTTTAGGCGCGGCAAAGCTTGGACCTGTTTTATCACAGCCAAAAGTCAAAAAAGGCATTGATCTTTTAGTGGCGGCAATGATGTTTACTATTGCGATCATTCTTGCCAAAGAGTTGATGGGTAAGTATTGGTAAAAGTAAAAGAGATAGTGATATATGCAATCGTTACAGGAAATTTATGCGTTTAATACCCAACGTTTAAAGTCATTGGCTATCCCTTATCGAGAGTGGGAGCACGAAAGTATTCTGGATTTTGAAACCGATCAAAAAGTGGCTGCGAGACTTGGTTGGACGGGAGTGCATACGAAGAGCATCTTTATGAAATTTAAAGGTCATGGCTATGCGTTGTATTTGACGGATAAAGATTCGCGAATGGACTCGAAAAAAATAAAGACGTTAATCGGTAAGCGGCCTTCTATATGTACTGGCGAAGAAATGACTGCGCAGTTAGGGTGTTTACCCGGTGCTGTTTGTCCTGTTGGGCTACCTGAACATGTCGCTATTATTATCGATTCATCCTTGTATGCGTGTGAAGAGTTACTTTATACACCCGGTATACCGGAAATTACGCTTGGCGTGGCTGGGAAGCACTTAAAACAGTTATTAGGATCTGAATCTAATTCTATTTATGAACTGTAAATCACAGACCAAGATAAATAAATGCCAAGGGCTTTGAGTTTAATATTCAAAGCCCTTTTCTTTATTTGAAAAAGGGGAAACGTTATTCCGTTATTCATTAGGGACTATAATGCCTTCTAGTTATGTCAGCACCTTATAAGTAATAAGTACCGTTTTTATTTTTATAAACCTAAGGTTTACTCTTTGTTATAGACTGGATGAAAGCATGCTTTAGATATCAATGCTTTAATTGCGTTTTAATTAATATAAAAGAGGTTGAATAAGTATTTCTAGTCTTTCTATATTACCATCGAAACGTTTCGCTGAGTAAAGTGTGATCTAGTATACTTTTTTTCCTTAATATTGGTGATAAAGACCGATCATTCTCACATCTTATTGAACCGGGGATAGTCAAAAAAAATAGTAGGATTATCATGCTATCGAAACGTTTCGATGGGTTTTCTGTAAAAGCAATTATGACATAAAAACAGATACCGTTAGTGAGAAAACGTATAACTGAATGGTCGATAACATGAAAAAAAGCACCCTCATTAACTCAGAATTGTCTTATCTAGTCGCGACCTTAGGGCATACCGATGAAATCACTATTTGTGATGCGGGCTTGCCAATACCAGATCATGTGCAGCGTATTGATTTAGCATTAACGCATGGTGTTCCCTGCTTTTTAGAGACTGTGCGTGTGATGCTCTCTGAAACATGCATTGAAGGGGTGATCATGGCAGAAGAGTTTGCCCAAGTGAGCCCTGAACATCACCAAGCCTTGCTGGTTGAACTTGAGCTTGAACAAGCGAAAACGGATAAAAAAATTCATATTCAATACGTTACCCACGAACAGTTTAAACATCGCACGGAACAAAGCCGAGCAATAGTAAGAACGGGTGAATGTACCCCGTATGCCAATGTGATTTTTCAATCCGGTGTGATGTTTTAGTCAAGAGCGACGTTGAGGATAAATTATGACTCAGGCCATTCTACAATTGAATGATATCGAGAAAGCGTTTCCCGGTGTGAAAGCGTTAGATAGAGCTAGCCTTTCTGTGTATGCAGGTCGTGTAATGGCTCTTATGGGCGAAAACGGAGCGGGTAAGTCGACTTTAATGAAGGTGCTTACTGGAATTTACCAAATGGATGCAGGAAGTATTCATTATCAAGGTCAGCCTGCTGCATTTAACGGCCCACGTGATTCACAAGAAGCAGGCATTAGTATTATTCACCAAGAGTTAAACCTAATCCCTGAATTAACCATTGCCGAAAACATTTATCTTGGGCGTGAATTCACGGGCATGATGGGACGAATTCAATGGGGAAAAATGTATGATGAGGCTGATAAACTGTTAAAACGCCTTAACGTTAAGCATTCCTCAAAAACCTTACTGGGTGACTTAAGCCTTGGCGAACAACAAATGGTTGAGATTGCCAAAGCGCTATCGTTTGAGTCTAAGGTCATCATTATGGATGAGCCAACAGACGCCCTTACTGACAAAGAAACAGAATCGTTATTCAACGTCATTAATGAACTTCGTGAGCAAGGTTGCGGCATTGTTTACATCTCTCACCGTTTAAAAGAAATTTTTGAAATTTGTGACGATATTACTGTATTGCGTGATGGAAAGTTCATTGGTGAATGCCAAGTTAAAGATACCAATGAAGATGGACTGATCGAGATGATGGTGGGTCGTAAGTTGGAAGAGCAGTACCCACGTATTGCCGTAAAACATGGGGAAACTTGCCTTGAAGTATCGGGATTAACGGGCTCGGGTGTCGATGATGTTAGTTTTTCTCTAAAGCGCGGTGAAATTCTTGGTGTATCAGGGCTGATGGGCGCGGGGCGTACTGAATTGATGAAATTGATTTACGGTGCGCTACCTGCTGAAGCTGGTGTAATTAAGCTTAATAGCCAAGTTATTAAGCCTGCCACACCTCAAGACGGTTTAAATAACGGTATTGCCTATATCTCTGAAGATCGAAAAGGCGATGGCCTTGTTCTGGGCTTATCTGTAAAAGAAAATATGTCTCTTTGTGCTTTGGATAACCTAACAAAAGGTGTGCAAATTCAGCATAAAGAAGAAGTGGTTGCCGTTGATGACTTCATTAAAATATTCAATATCAAGACGCCAACACACAATCAAATTATTGGTAACTTATCCGGTGGTAACCAGCAGAAAGTTGCTATCGCAAAAGGGTTAATGACCCAGCCTAAAGTTCTTATTCTTGATGAGCCAACACGTGGTGTCGATGTTGGTGCTAAGAAAGAAATCTATCAACTCATCAACAAATTTAAAAGTGAAGGTATGAGTATCATTTTAGTCTCTTCTGAGATGCCTGAAGTGCTCGGTATGAGTGATCGCATCCTCGTTATGCATGAAGGACGAATTACTGGCGAATTCGATGCTAAAGAGGCAGATCAAGAACAACTACTCGCGTGTGCCGTTGGCAAAAATATGAATGAGGAAGCAGCATGAGCACGAATACGATGAATAAACCCGCTGAACAAAATCGTCAAAAGTGGTTTAGTAAAGAGTGGTTAATTGAACAAAAATCATTAATTGCATTACTTTTCTTGATTGTTGTTGTGTCCTTTTTAAACCCTAACTTTTTTACTGTCGACAATATTCTCAATATTCTTCGTCAAACCTCTGTTAACGCGATTATTGCCGTCGGTATGACCTTGGTTATTTTAACCGCAGGTATCGATTTAAGTGTCGGTTCAGTGCTCGCGTTATGTGGCGCATTGGCTGCCAGTATGATTGCTTTAGAGGTACCCGTTTTAATCGCAGTGCCAACGGCTTTACTTGCTGGCGCGTTATTGGGAGGGATTAGTGGTGTAATTATTGCTAAAGGTAAGGTTCAAGCCTTTATCGCAACCTTAGTGACGATGACATTACTGCGTGGTGTCACCATGGTGTATACCGATGGACGTCCTATCTCTACAGGTTTTACTGATACTGCTGATGTGTTTGCATGGTTCGGTACAGGTTATGCGCTAGGTATTCCAGTTCCTGTATGGCTGATGGTATTTGTTTTTGCAGGTGTTTGGTACCTTTTAAACCACACTCGTTTTGGTCGCTATATTTATGCTCTTGGGGGCAATGAATCTGCGGCTCGTCTTTCAGGTATCAATGTTGATCGTGTGAAAATTGGTGTGTATGCCATTTGCGGTATGTTAGCAGCACTAGCAGGCATTATCGTGACTTCTCGCTTATCTTCTGCTCAGCCTACGGCTGGTATGGGGTACGAATTAGATGCCATTGCAGCTGTTGTATTAGGTGGTACGAGTTTGATGGGGGGCAAGGGACGTATTATGGGTACGTTAATTGGTGCTCTTATTATTGGTTTCTTGAATAACGCACTGAACCTACTCGATGTTTCTTCTTATTATCAAATGATTGCTAAAGCTGTTGTTATCTTGCTAGCGGTTTTAGTCGATAACAAAAACAAATAATACGCTACGAATTATTACATAAAACAAATGAGCCAGATGACGTGTACTGGCTCGCCCCCTACAAAAGGACTAGAACGATGAAAAAAATCGCAACGCTTATTTCAGCAGCACTTATTTCTTCCACGGTGTCTTTCGCGGCGCAAGCGCAAGATACAATGGCTATTGTTGTATCGACGTTGAATAACCCGTTTTTTGTATCGATGAAAGATGGCGCGGAAGCTAAAGCAAAAGAGCTTGGATATAAGTTAATTGTACTGGATTCACAAAATGATCCGAGCAAGGAGCTATCAAATATCGAAGATTTAACAGTGCGTGGAGTGAAAGCTATTCTGATTAATCCGACAGATTCAGACGCGGTATCAAATGCCATTCGTATTGCAAACCGCGCTAATATTCCGGTATTGACTCTTGATCGCGGTGCACGCCGTGGTGATGTTGTTAGTCATATTGCTTCTGATAACGTTGCTGGTGGTGAAATGGCAGGCCGTTTCATTATGGAAAAAGTGGGGGAGAAAGCTAAAGTTATTCAGCTTGAAGGTATTGCAGGGACATCTGCCGCGCGCGAACGTGGTGAAGGCTTCATGAAAGCGGTGAAAGCCAACGACATGGATCTTTTAGCGAGCCAGCCTGCGGACTTTGATCGTACCAAAGGTTTGAACGTAATGGAAAACTTGCTGGCTGCAAACCCTGACGTACAAGCTGTTTTTGCACAGAATGATGAGATGGCACTGGGGGCACTTCGTGCGGTTCAAGCATCAGGTAAAAACGTCCTAATTGTGGGCTTTGATGGAACTGAAGATGGTATTGCTGCTGTTAAGCGCGGTAAATTAGCAGCGACGATTGCACAACAACCTGATTTAATTGGTGCGCTTGGTGTGGAAACGGCTGATAAAGTACTGAAAGGTGAAAAAGTTGAAAAGAACATCCCTGTACCACTTAAAGTAGTTACAGAATAAGATTTAATTCCTTTTATCGTTATTTCTTCATCACGATACAGAGTAACCCATTCTCTTGTTTGGGTTGCTCTTTCATACAGCTAACAATGTTGCACACTCAATGACTAAGCACTAATGGGTTTAAGTTTTTGATAGATCTTAAACCCATTACTCCTTTGACGTTAAAGGGTTAACAGAACTAAGGATTAAATAATGAGTAAGTTAGTAGTACTAGGTAGCGTCAATGCTGATCATGTTCTTCAAGTGCCTTCATTTCCTCGCCCAGGGGAAACTTTGCATGGTCGTAATTACCAAGTTATCCCAGGTGGTAAAGGGGCTAACCAAGCGGTTGCCGCTGCCCGCTTAAATGCTGATATTGGGTTTATTGCGTGCGTAGGTGATGATGCGTTTGGCATGTTAATGCATGATAATTTCGTCAAAGATGGAATAGATGTACGTGGTGTGAAAACCGAAGTTGGAACGCCGACAGGTATTGCGATGATCCAAGTTTCTGACTGCGGTGAAAATAGTATTTGTCTCTCAGCTGAAGCGAATAACAAGTTAACAGAGCAAGCGATTGAATCTGATTTAGACACAATTCGTCAGGCTGAATATCTGTTGATGCAATTAGAAACACCGATGTGTGGTATCGAAAAAGCAGCAAAAGTCGCTAAATTAGCCAATACGACAGTGATTTTAAATCCAGCGCCTGCTCGCGAATTATCAGATAAGTTGTTAGCGTGTGTTGATGTGATCACGCCTAATGAAACTGAAGCTGAAGTGTTAACTGGCGTAACAGTAACGGATAACCAATCAGCACAGCAGGCGGCGGATATTCTGCATGGTAAAGGAATAAAAACCGTAATGATCACTTTGGGGGCGAAAGGGGTATGGTTAAGCCAAAACGGTTCCGGCGATATCATCTCAGGGTTCCGTGTTGAAGCAACAGATACGACGGCGGCTGGCGATACCTTTAATGGCGCGTTAGTGACTGGTTTATTAGAAGATTTGGCTTTAGAATCAGCGATTAAGTTTGCTCATGCTGCCGCGGCGATCTCTGTCACTCGCTTTGGTGCGCAAACGTCTATCCCTACTCGTGAAGAAGTGGATTTTTTTTTAGCGCAACACGCCTAATTAAGGAGAAATAACTTGGCAACGATGAAAGATGTCGCGAAACTGGCAGGTGTATCTACCTCGACAGTGAGCCATGTTATTAATAAAACCCGCTTTGTCAGTGATGAAATTGCAGAGCGGGTAAATAAAGCTGCGAAAGAGCTCAATTACTATGCACCTTCAGCCTTGGCACGTAGTTTCAAAGTTAACCGTACTAAAACTATTGGTATGCTGGTAACAACCTCAACCAACCCTTTCTTTGGCGAAGTGGTTAAAGGGGTTGAGCGTCATTGTTACCATAAAGGCTACAGTTTGATTTTGTGTAATACTGAAGGTGATCACCAACGTATGCATGAATCAATCAATACTTTGCTGCAAAAGCGTGTTGATGGATTAATTTTAGTATGTGCGTCGCTAGAGGGTGAGCGTTTCGATATTTTTGAGCACTATGCTGATATTCCTGTCGTGGTAATGGACTGGGGACCGATGCTGTTCACCAGCGATAAAATTCAGGATAACTCGCTGCGTGGTGGCTATATGGCAGCGAAACATTTGATTGATTCGGGACACAGCGATATTGGTTGTATCACAGGTCCACTGGAGCGAAACCAAGCTAAAATGCGTTATAACGGCTATTTAAAGGCGATGGATGAAGCTGGCTTTATTGTTAATACATCATGGGTAGTAGAAGCGGATTTTGAATGTGAAGGTGGCTATAACGCCTTTATTCAATTGCATGAAAAAGGAAAGTTACCTAGTGCCTTAGTTGTAGCTAATGACATGATGGCAATGGGCGTGATTAATGCCGCGAATGAATTAGGCATTCAGATCCCTGAGCAGCTTTCTATTATTGGTTACGACGATATTCATATTGCGAAGTTTATTTCTCCGTCCCTTACAACCATTCACCAGCCTAAATATCGTTTAGGTCAAGCGGCTGTTGAGGCGTTACTTAAACGTTTAGATGCCCCTGATACTTTCCCGCAAGTAATTGAACTAGAGCCAACCTTAGTTGAGCGCAAGAGTGTGAGGAAGTTAGGTTTAGTTGGTTGATTGTTTGCAGCTTTGAAAAAGAATGAAATATCACACCCAGCATTAGATTAATGCTGGGTGTTTTTTTATTTACGAATATTGGATAACAGCCATTACAAGTACGACAACCATACTGCTTAACATAGGCACACATGTTCGTTTAACGACATCGATTGGCGTTAAGTCAGACATACCTGCAACGGTAATAATAACGCCAGCAACAGGTGACATTGTTCGACCGATACCAGCTGCAAATAAAATAGGAAGCAAGGGTAATAGAGGATTTACACCAAAGTTTGTCGCAATTTGCGGAACGATTGGAATAAATGCCATTACTGGAGCATTTCCTGAACCTGTAATAAAAGCGGTTAATAAAATAAAACCAGAGAAGACAATCACAATACCTGCAGGACCAAGATCGAAAGACTTAGCATTGCTAATCAGGGCGTTAATTGCGCCAATGTTGGTTAAACCTGCAGAGAAATATTCAGCGGCGATCATTAACGTTAGAACGCTCGCAAAGATCATACCTGTTCCTTTCAACCAAGCTTCAAAGTTATTGAAAGCACGTTGAACCGAACGGAAACGAATCGCTTCAATGAGAACACAAATTGTAATTGTCGACATCATTGCGATTGGAATCGTCATCGTTATTGATTCCATCACCATACTTGAAAAGCCGAATAAAAATACGAAAGGTAATACGGGTAGTAATGCGTAAAAGCCCGGTACCACATCGGTATTATCGTGTTCTTGTTCTAGTTTCTCGAGGTATTTACCGCGATCATCTGCGGGGTTATAGCCATCCTTTCGATCACAGTATCGCTGCCAAACAATATTTACAACAGGGATAATAAGTAATAATAACGCTTGGAAAATTGTTTGGTGGTGTACGACAAAATCCATAATTTCTACATTAATGGTGTTTGCACCAATGACGGCATTAATTTGTCCTGGACCGTACTCCCATGCAGTTGGAATAACGATGGTCGCAACTGCTGTTTTAGCACTGACACCTGCGTTTCGTAATACAGGATATAAAGTGCCCATTAGTAGTAAAGATAGCGATGTTGCACCTGTAATAAAGACATACATAATAGAGACAAATAGCAACACAAGGATCAATAAGATGTATGGGTTTTTTACTGCCATCACTGGGCGAGATGTCGCTTTTACTAGAGCTTGAGATGCGCCAATATGGTTTAAATAGGTTGAAACACCCGCTATAGAAACCAAGGTTAATCCGACTTTACCTAGTCGAGTGTTGGTTATTTCAGTAAACTTTTGCCATAAATCGAAGAATAGAGCACCTTGTGTTTGACCGTCAGGAAGAACAGGGTTGATGCCTGAAAGGGAAGCATAAGCTAGAAGGAATAAACCTGCGGTGATTAATGTTGCTTGAGGGTTAAACTTTTTTAGCATTGAATAGGCAACAAGCCCAACAATTGCAATCGTAAATATATATTCCATTTTAATCTCATTGTCCGATGATAAAAAGGAATATTATTGATGCCTGAATGGAATAAATATTGATCGTGAATAATTAATGTCATATCTATTACTATGCATTATGAAAAATGGAATGATCATCACTAATCTTGTAAAGATAGTGTATGAAATTAAATAAACTCTTGTTATAAAAAATTATTTTGATGATTTGTATTAGGTAACTTTAATTTTTTCTATATGATCAAGGTGTAGGTGATGCTGTATAATTATTTTTTGATCTCGGTCTAAAAAATACATTGTTGTCTTTAATATGACAAACCATAGCAACAGTACTATCAAAGATGTTAAGTTTACTGAATATAAAGATTTAATATTAAAAATATTTTGATATAAATAAAAAGCAGAAAGAAACCCAATAGCAATAAGAGAAATATCTTTATAGGTACTTAATATTTTATATGAGTTATCATTACGAAATTTATGGCAAATTAATTCTTCGTCAATGGTTGTAGATAATAATTGATATATTCTTGTTAGTGCAATGCATAGTTGTTGGTTATCAATATGCCTTAAAGATTGCTTTTCAACTTCATCTGTTACTTCTATGGCAAAATTTATAGCTATATAATTATTATTTGCTTTATCAATTAAGAGTTGAAGCTTATATACCAATTCTTTTTCTTCTGAGTATGCTTTTTTTTTAGAAAGTTCTAATTGATAAAAAATATCTTCTATTTCAGTAAGTATTTTAGAAGGGATGTTTATCATCAACATAATATGTACCTGTTGTACCATGTAAAAGTGATAGCTGTATTCAAATTAAGTGATTAATTGAATACAGCTATTTTTATTTCATCAAATAAATGCTAGGAGTGGAGAAATACAAAGTAAAATACCTGTAATGATAATCAAATTTGTTGATAATCCTTTGTACTTGTGAAGATGAGGGACTTTATATACAAGATAAGCAGGAATTAGACACCCAACAATACCAAAGACCGGCGAGCAAATTGAAGTAAAAGATAAAATCGGCAAGTTTAACGCAACGGCTCCCCATGAGATTAAAATAGTAAATACTACCGTCAATTTACTTACTAATTTCTTGTTTATATTTTCTCGTTTATATTTCCGCTCAAGAACATTCATTGCCATACCACTGCACGCTTCTTTGAATGCGAGGAAGACACCAAAGAAAGATGTCACAACAGCAAAAATATTAATGATTACACCTACAGCCGTCGCCCAGCTACCAGGGAAAAAGTGTGCAATCATAGCTAACGCAGAGATGTTCTCTTGCTTTGCATGCATAGCTTCATCTTGGCTTATGGCAAAAGTAAACGAAAGAGCAAAGAAAAAAACAGAAATGAAGAGTATGGTAAATGCAATTTTCATTGCTCTTGAAGCTTTATAGCGTGCTACTTCAATAGATTTTTCATGCGAACGGTATGAGATAACCATTGGACTCAATGATTGGATAAATAGAATAGAGGTTAATGTAAAAGGCAGTGTAATAATCGCATTTTTAATTAAAGGTTGCCAATTACCAACTTCAGGTATGTTACTTATATCCCATTCAGGAATCATTAGAACACCCATTAAAGCGACGAGGCTGATCACTGTGACTGCCATTACACCAGATATTTTAAAAAGAATTTTTTCACTTTTTGAACCAATAAAACATAACAAGCAAATAAGTCCTAACCCATAAAAGACATTATGATTTAAATGATGTTCTGTTATACCAAAAGAGTGTAAATATGAGGCACTGTCATTCGTCACTGATAATGCATAAACTAATACCCAAATAACAAGCATAATGAAATAAAGTGCACCAAGACATATTCCCCAGTTTTTTCCTAAATATCCAGAAATAACACCAGGATAATCTGTACACTCCTTTGATTCAGCTAACGTATTAATAAATAACTTTTGAAATAAATACATTGCTGGGTAACCAATAACAGACGATAGTAAAAATACCCACAACCCCATGACTCCTACTTGTACTGGAAGAAAGACAATTCCCGCGCCAATTGCCATTCCAATACTCATTACAATCCATCCAATATCTACGTTATCGAATTTGATTGCTTCCTTCCATTCCTCTTTCGTCATGTTCGCTTTTTGGTGTAATGGAATATTTATATCACTCGGTAGGGGAAAGGTATTAATTATCATTGCAATATCCTGTTATTAATTTTATGGATTATTCCCCAATATTATTAATGCTTTTTTAATTATATTTTTTCTTTATTGGTTAGGGTGTAATTAATATCACATAAAAAACTCAGGCGTATATGACAAATGTGATTAACATATTAAAAACAAAAATTAGAACATTTCATATATAAAATATTATATTTATCTAATCAGTTTATATTTTTTTGTAAGTGAGACTAAATTCAAAGCAACTAAATTTTACCTATGCAATAAGAGTCTCTGGTTATATCTTAAATAAATAATTGCACACTGTTCGATTGTATCGTATAGTACATCAAAAGAGAGCTATGCAATGACACGAGGTGTGTATGAGTCAATTATCTTTATTAAAAAAGCAATCCTTTCTGCCTTACTTTATTACGCAGGCACTGGGTGCTTTCAATGATAACCTCTTCAAAAATTTTCTATTACTCGTGATCGTATTTTCATCACTGTACAACCAAGCTGAAAGTGCAATGCTGGTGAATCTTGCCGCTGGTTTGTTCATTTTACCTTTCTTTCTTTTTGCACCATTAGGTGGGCAGTTAGCGGATAAGTATGAAAAATCACGGTTAATTAAGACGCTAAAACTGATCGAAGTAGGCGTAATGGCATTAGGTGCATGGGCGATACAAATGCACTCGATCCCTTTACTTTTGGGTTTATTATTTTTGATGGGGGCACAATCTGCCTTTTTCGGCCCCGTAAAGTTTGCATTGATGCCGCAACACTTAAAACAAAAAGAGTTACTTGCTGGTAATGCATTGGTTGAGATGGGGACATTTCTTGCGATCTTGGGGGGGACTTTATGCGCAGGTTTTATTTTTCATACTGAAGACAGTGCATTTACAGCCTCTGTTTGCGTTGTTGTATTATCTCTTTTTGGTTTTCTCAGTAGTCTTTTTATTCCCAAAGCATTGCCGAACAACGCTGAATTAACCATTAATTGGAATCCAATTAAGCAGGTTGTAAAAACAATACGTATTACTAAACAAAACCGCACTGTCTTTTTATCTATTTTAGCCATTAGTTGGTTCTGGTTTGTGGGGGCGACTTATTTAACTCAACTTCCACATTTTGCTAAAACATTTATTAGTGATGATCCTCAATATGTCACAATGCTACTGACCATTTTTTCAGTTGGTATTGCGCTAGGGGCGATCATTTGTGAGAAGTTATCTGGCGATAAGATTGAATTAGGTATTCTTCCGCTTGGGGCTTTAGGCATGAGTGTATTTGGCTTTGATCTGTATTTCTCAAGCCAGAATATTATCATCTCAAATTCAATGACTGTGGTTGATTTTACGCTTAACAATTATCGTTTACTGCTTGATTTAATGTTACTTAGTGCATCAGGAAGTATCTTTGTTGTGCCGTTAAATGCGTTAATTCAGCAGCGAAGTGAAAAAGAGCACCGTGCTCAAGTGATTGCTGGTAATAATGTTCTTAATGCATTGTTTATGGTTGGTAGTGCGTTATTCTCTATTGTGATGTTAACAGTCGTTCATTTATCAGTTCTTGAGCTGTTTCTTTCTATCGCGTTACTTAATGTGATTGTATCAATTTACGTATTTAGCCAAGTTCAAGAATTCTTAATACGCTTTATCGTGTGGATTCTTTCCCGTGTTCTCTACCGAGTGAAATCAACGGGACTTGAAAATATTCCTGAAACGGGACCTGCAGTTTTAGTGTGTAATCATGTTAGCTTTGTTGATGCAATTTTAGTGGGGGCAGCCAGTCGTCGACCTGTTCGTTTTGTTATGGATAAAAATATCGCGAATTTACCTGTGATGAAATATTTCTTTAAATGGGCGAAAACAATCCCTATTTGCTCCCCAAAAGTATCAACTGAAATTTATAATCAAGCATTTGATCAAATTGATAAAGAGCTTTCATCTGGCGAAATTATTTGTATCTTTCCCGAGGGTAAAATTACACGCACAGGCGAACTTAATGAGTTTAAACGAGGCATAGAGCATATTGTAAAACGTAACCCTGTTCCCGTTATTCCGATGGGATTAAAAGGAGTATGGGGTTCTATTTTTAGTCGTAGTGGACAATTTACCATTATGCGCGCGATAAAACGTTTTCGCTCTGAGCTTGAAGTTGTTGCTTCTACACCGATACCGGCAGAACAAATATCAGCCGAAAAATTAGAAAAAGTGGTTTATCAATTAGTGAATAATTAGTATTAGCCGAGTCGGAGTATCACAGTTAAAGCATTTGTAAGTGATAGTTTTATCTACGGTTTCTATTTGATCTAGCGCGAAAAAAACTCTTCCTATTGTCAATGATTTACGAAGGTGGAGTTTTATACGTATAGCTTTACGGGTGAGTGATAAGATCTCTAATACTCTTCGAGCTGTCGATTTTATATTCTGTTCTGTTCTTTACTCTTTTCATGAACAGCTACGTAATTGTAAGATATGTAAAAATGGTGGTTGTAATGTATTGACGGGAGATATTCCGACTTCACGCTTAGCAAATGGCTGTGCTGGTAACTCTTTGTTGTGAAAATTGAAAAATACACAGGACCTGTATTGCCATTGGCAGCATTTGATGCGCCAGCGATAGCGTAATGAATGTTGAAAGTATCAATATAAAATAAGCCGTAATTATGATTTACGGCTTATTTATCCATTAAGATTTTTAATAATTAGCTGACTTAGTATAGGTATTCGGTTAATAAACATCTTTAATAGAACTTGATTGATAAATGTCTTGAAATTATCGAAAAAATGTAACTAAATTCAAATTTACACTATAATCGAATAAAAGCACTAGCTGATAGGGATAGTAGTTATGTTTAATCTATGGAAAAAGAAACAAGTTGATAGGCCTGTATCAGGTACTGCATCTATCGCTAAGCAGCGTTTACTTGGTGAACTGCGTACGAACCGTATTCCATACAATGTTCAAATGATGAAAGATGAGCTATCGAGACTACTATCTCAATGGGCTTACATTAAAGACAATAAAATTGAGATTGTGAAAACAGCTGAGTCGAAATCACTATTGAAGATAAGATGTCGTTGCTCGTAATTTTAGAGCAACGTTATATTTATTTCTTTGCTTAATTTTTTACTTAAGCAGAATTTTACGCCATTCATATATTAAGCACTTTTTTAGCTGTCTTAACTTTTGTGCTGCTAATTTATACAAATATCTCTACTATTTTTTGCCATTCCTAACGGTTTTTACATATATTTGTTATCTTCTTCTTAAATATGCCGAATAATTGTTATTGATATATTTAGTTGTTTGTATGATTTATGTAACCGCAAGAAAACGTATGGGATAGTGTAAGTATGCAGAGATGGACGTTTTTCAAAAATAGAAGAATAAGCATTAAATCAATTGTTATTTTTCTTTTTATATTAGTTGCAGTTATTACTTCATCGATTGCGATTAGTTTACAGTATTACCATAGTAAACAAATGGCGCGAGAGCAGGCTAAGGTTAAGTATCAAATGCTAGCTGAGTCTGTCTCTGATGCTGTAACCGATGTTAGTGACGATGCAATTGCAACTGTAAAGTATCTCTCGCACTTAGGCACTATTCTTGATTCGCCATCTAAAGACGTTATTCGAAGTATTTTCACCAGTGTTTTAAAAGACAATCCTAGTTTTTATAGTGCCTTTATTGGAACAGATAAAAACTACGCCTATATTATTATTAACTTAGATTCTATGTCTAATGTCAGACGCAAAAATAATGCATTAAAGCAAGATCGCTGGCTGATTATCGAGCGCAGTGCTGATTCAAATGGTATGACACAATATGATTCTTTTTATGATGCTAATTTTAATTTACGGAAAAAAATAAAACGTAAAAATGTTTTTTCACCAACATTACGCTCTTGGTATATAAATGCTACACGTGGATCAGTTTTCCGTACTGAGCCTTATCTATTTTTACCTGAAGAGGTTACAGGTATTACTTATTCAACAGAAGTGCCTAGTACTAAAGGCAAGGTTGTTGTTGGTATCGATTTTACACTGTCACATTTTAATAAATTATTACAAGAAAATAGCGTTAGCGACGTTAGTCATAATTTCCTTTATTTACCATCAGGAGAGTTAGTGGCGAGTAGTGAGCCTTCTTTTAGACAACTGCCATTGCCAAAATCTAAACCTTTAGTACTAACGCCCAAAGAGAAAAAATTAATTAAAAAGACCCCTATATTACGTGTATCAAATCAGGAAAACTGGGCTCCAATAGATTTTACAATATCGGGGCGTCCTGCTGGGTTGATCCCTGATTTACTTTACATGGTGGGTCAATCTACAGGACTTGAGTTTGATTTTTTTAATGGTGCGGGATCGCAAGGCTTACAGCAGGCATATTCCAACGGGGTGCTAGATATTCTTACGTCTGTACCTGATATTCCAAATAATCAGGGGTTAGGTATTTTTAGTAAACCTTTGTTTAAATCTCCCTTTGCAATTGCGGTATCAGATAACAAGCATTACGAAAGGTTGCAAGATCTTAATGGTAAAAGCTTAGCAGTATTAAGCAATTGGCCAATTATCCCACTGATTAAAGAAAAATATCCTTTAATTAATATTGTGACTTATTCACATGTTGATCAAGCTTTAAGAGCTGTAAGTGAGGGTAAAGTTGATGCTTTCATTGATGTAGAAGCCGTGCTTAGTTATGTATCTGAGCAATTTATGATTAATAATCTGACATATCATACATTAGATATTGAAAACAGCTTTCCGTTATCATTGGTTCTGGCTCCTGAGAAAAAGCCTCTTTTAGATATTATCAATCGTGCGATTGAATCATTGACGCCTCAGCAGCAAAATTATTTACAGCAGAAATGGTTAAGCTCTCATGCGGAAGTGAATCGTAGGGGGATCGTTCCTTATGTAGAGTTAATCGATTTTGCTGCAGATGAGTCCTACCAGAATCAACTAATAGAAAAGAATAGTAATGATGATGACTATTTTTATTATGTACGCGATGTAAGACGTGGTAGACATGACCAAATATTTTTTGCTTCGATTGTACCCAAAGAATCGGTTTATGCTGCCAGCGAAGAAAAAATTCGTACATCTATTTATACGTCAGCTCTGTTATTACTTGTGTTACTTCCGTTAGCAGGATTTTGTGCAAAACCCATAGTTAAGCCAATTTTACGGCTTCGTGAAGAAAATAAAAAAGTGAAGTTGCGACATTATAATGATGTCACTGTGATCCCGACTCGAATCAAAGAATTTCATGATCTCTCGATGTCAATTTACACTGCTGCTGAATCTCTTCAAGAGCATGAAAAGCGACAAGAAGAATTTGTAGAGTCATTCATTCAACTTATCGCTCAAGCAATCGATGATAAGTCGCCTTACACCGCTGGGCATTGTAATCGCGTCCCTGAGATTGCGTTAATGTTTGCTGATGAAGTGGAGAAATCACAACAAGGACAATTTGCAGAATTCCGCTTTAATAATGATGCAGAGCGTCGAGAGTTTAGAATCGCAGCATGGCTTCATGATTGTGGCAAGATCACAACGCCTGAGCATATTGTTGATAAAGGGACGAAATTAGAAGCAAACTATAATCGTATTCATGAGATTAGAATGCGTTTTGAAGTGTTATGGCGTGATGCGGAACTTAATTACTTACAACATATTATCGATAATCCGCATGAACAAGAAATTGCATTGGCGACATTAAAGCAGGCGCAAAAACAGTTACAAGATGACTATAAATTTGTGGCTAATGCCAATGTTGGAGGGGAGTTTATGAGTGATGAGCATATTGCTCGTATACATGAAATTGCCAATAAAACATGGTTACGCCACTTTGATGATCACTTGGGGTTGTCGCCATTAGAAGAGCTGAGTGTATCAGCAAAATCGGAAACATTACCTGTTGAAGAACATTTATTGGTCGATAAGCCAGAGCACTGTATCAAGCGTATTAATGAGCTAAGTTTTGATCCTGCGTTTGGAATAAAAATGCAGGTGCCCGAGCTTCAATACAATCTGGGAGAGATTTATAACCTGACGATTAAACGTGGTACGTTAACAGCAGAAGATCGCTTTAAGATCAATGAACATATGATCAGTACAATTAAGATGTTAGAAAGTCTACCGTTCCCAGATGATCTTGCGCGTGTACCGCGTTATGCCTCAACGCACCACGAAACAATGAAAGGCACAGGATACCCTCGTAAGCTATCAGCAAAAGATCTCAGTACCCCTGAACGTATTTTAGTGATATCTGATATTTTTGAAGCGTTAACAGCGGCTGATCGCCCATATAAGAAGGCTAAACCATTAAGTGTTGCGATAGATATCTTGCACAAAATGGCATTAGATGAACATATTGATATGGAACTATTTAAATTGTTTTTATCAAGCGGTGTTTATATGCAATATGCTGAAAAGTTTTTACCTTCGAAGCAAATTGATAAAGTCGATATAGAGAAGTATCTTTCTAGTTAGTTATTTTGCGTAACATTTTTTTGATGTTTTTTTAAATATTAGCCCACATCATCCGGTGGGCTTTATTTTTGCTTTTTATTCTCATTAAACAGAGGTGTCTATTTTTTGGCTGATGTAATGCAATTAAAAAACACGCAGAATTCCATAACTTAAAAGTTAGATTTTATATTTGGTACGTAATGGCAGCTTTAAAATAAAAAACAGTGTGAACTTAGTGTTATAAATAATATTAATAACTTTAACTGTATGATTACTCTGTCAATACTGGTCATGTTTATTATTTAACTGAAATATATCGATATATTTCTTTTTATGTTGTTGTTTTATCCATTAAGTCAAGAGAAAAATATATCTTATATTTTTACTCTCGTCTGTGTTTATATACGCGCACCTTTAATACTTATATTGGTCGTAAGACTATAAGCATTGCTGATTTTTAACATGAATCAAAATTTAGATATTCAATGTCAAAAAACTATTCAAAACTATATTGATGACACATCAATATGGGAAAAAGGGTCAAACCGCTTTTGCCTGTCAATGACAAAGGTACAGTGGCGAATTTGGTTGTTGGCGACATTTGGAAAGTTTTTCGAAGGAATGATCGTGTTTATGATGGGGCTAACTTTGCCCTTGATCACGCTACAATTTCATTTAACAGAATTCCAAAAAGGTACCCTGAGCTCTTCAATACTATTCGGTATATTAATTGGCGCAAGTGCGTTAGGGGGATTATCTGATCTCTACGGACGAAAGAAAATGTTTATCATTGAGATGGCATTACTTTCTGTTTGCTTAGTCGGTATGGCATGTAGCCAATCTTATCTTACTATCTTACTGTTTAACTTTGGTATCGGATTAGCATTAGGGTGTGATTACCCAACAGCGCATTTAATGATTTCGGAAAGCATTCCGACTAAAAATCGCGGTAAGTTGGTACTTGGCGCTTTTGCTTTTCAGTCGGTTGGTGTTTTGTTGGGTATCCTCACGGGCATTATCGTACTGACTTATGCTGATGATATTAATGCATGGCGCTTAATGTACATATTGGCATTAGTTCCGTCATTGGCAATAACGGTTGCACGTTTCTTTATTCCTGAAAGCGCACACTGGCTAATGTCGAAAAAACGTGAGAAAGAGGCTGAAAAGTCACTAAAACGATTATTAAATCGTGATCCTCAATCTGATATGACATTGACGGTTGTACCGTGTCCTGAAGGTGAAGAGAACCATTCATGGTTAGGCGGCTACAAGAAACTATTTAAGCAAAAGTACCGGGCAAAAACGATTCTGGCTTCTGCTCCTTGGTTTATCCAAGATTTAGGTACATATGGTATTGGTATTTTTACACCTGTTATTTTAGCATCGGTGCTTGATCCACATGTCGTTGTTGCAGGAGATGCACTTCATAGTACGATAGCAAGCATTGTATATTCAGCGAAAGGTACGGCATTGATTGACTCCTTGCTTATTATTGGAGTGATCTGCGCAATTATTTATTCTGAATCGATTGGTCGTATGAAGTTGCAAATTTACGGCTTTATTGGTTGTGCGGTCGGTTTGGCTTTAGCTGCGTTGTCGATAAAGCTAAATAATGACTATCAAATTTATCTGCTGTTTTTAGGCTTTATGTTGTTCAATTTTATGAATAATCTTGGTCCAAATGCACAGACTTATTTAATCTCAGGCGAAGTGTTTCCAGTTAAAATTCGAGCTAAAGGCGCTGGTTTTGCGGCATCGATTGCAAAGTTGGGTGCGATCTTAACTGCGTTTTTATTTCCTATCTTAATGCATGAAATAGGGGTGTTTAATTTATTACTTTGTCTTGTTGCTACATCACTATTTGGTGCGTGGGTAACATATAAATATAGATTTGAAACATCAGGAAAGAATATCGAAAATATTTAGATTGATTACTAAAACTTGATAATTAGTAAAAATAGATATTGAAAAAGAGCGTAAGAATATTTCTTACGCTCTTTTTTATTTATTAATACTGTATTTGAACGCCGTATAATATATTTAATATTAAAGTTATCTTTTTTTATTACGCTTCATAACTGAACTTTTAGCTTTAAAAACAAACAAAGTTTATATTTTCTTTATATTTTTATTCGTAAATATTACCCTTTATTTATCTTTGCCTTGTTAACCTGCCTGCCTCTATTTAGTCATAAGGTACAGTGTTTCCCCAATATGGGATGTACATGAAAATCAACGATGCAAAATCAAAAACAGTCTTTATGGGTACTGACGTGCCTATCTATTGGGATTGTGTATGGTGATATTGGTACCAGCCCATTGTATGCCTTTAAAGCGATGTTTGAAGGTGAACATTCAATAGCCATTAACCAAGCAAATGTTTTTGGTATTCTCTCATTAGTTTTTTGGACCTTCGTGATAACGGTATGTATAAAATATTTAGCGTTGGTAACACGGGCTTCGAATAAAGGTGAAGGTGGCGTTTTAACATTAACCTCTTTAGCGCATAGTGTGGCGCCACCGCATTTTAAAAAAGGTATTTTATTTTTAGGTATGTTGGCGGCTGGTTTCTTTTTTGGTGAAGCCATTATTACTCCGGCGATGTCAGTGCTGTCTGCGGTCGAAGGGATCACTGTGATTAATCGCAGTTTTACACCTATGATCTTACCGATAGCTATCACGATTATTTGTGTTTTATTTGCCATTCAAAAATACGGTTCTGGAAAAATTGGGCGGCTGTTTGCACCTGTCATGCTGTTATGGTTTGGCACTATTGGTGTTTTAGGTTTACTAAGTATTATTAAAAACCCAACAGTATTAGATGCACTTAATCCTATTTATGCCATACATTTCGCTTTTAACCACGGTGCGGCAACCTTGTTTACTTTAGGGGTCGTTGTTTTAGCCGTTACTGGTGTTGAGGCGTTGTATGCAGATATGGGGCATTTTGGTATTAAGCCTATTCGTTTAGCGTGGTTTTTCATTGTCATGCCATGCTTAGTTTTAAATTACTACGGACAAGGTGCGCTAGTGTTATCACAACAGGTGGATATTGATAACCCGTTCTTTATGTTAGCGCCAGATATGCTGCGTTTACCTTTAGTCATTCTTGCTACGTGTGCGACTGTGATTGCCTCGCAGGCTGTGATTTCAGGGATTTTTTCATTAACTCGTCAAGCTGTGAATTTAGGATTTCTACCTCCAGTGCAAATCCACCATACTTCACATCAAGAGCAAGGTCAGATCTATGTTCCCTTAGCTAACTTTTTATTGTTTTTACTTGTGCTCACTGTGGTACTGACGTTTGGTAGCTCAGAGCGTTTAGCGGCGGCGTATGGGATTGCAGTAACGGCAACCATGTTAATTTCTTCCTTATTTATCCTTGTGGTTGCACGTTATATGTGGGGATGGAAGCTGGTCGTTGTTATTCAGTATGCGTCATTCATGCTGTTATATGATGTACTATTGTTTATCGCGACATCATTAAAATTCTCCGATGGTGGTTGGCTTCCATTAACAATAGGCTCAATTGTATTTCTTTTGATGATCACATGGTATTTAGAGCGAGAAAGGATCAGCCAATTAATTAAACAACCGTTGTCATCCGAAGCTATGGTTAATGAGTTAGAGCAAAAAGATTGGCCTCGCGCTTCGGGGACTGCCGTCTATTTCACTCGTAATGAAGAGTATGTGCCTGCCTCATTGGTCAATAATTTAAAATATAATGAAACCTTACATGAACGTAATGTACTCATGACATTTAAATACCCTGATCAACCTAGAGTGCATCCACTTAAACGGATTGAAGTAAGACAAATATCGCCTTCATTTTGGCAGATGATTGCGTATGTAGGTTATCAAGAATCGTTAGATATGGATCAAATATTCACAGCCTGTAACGGCAAAGGCTTTTCATTGCATGAACTTGATACGGTTTTCTTTATGTCATCCGAGCGAATAAAGTTGAAGCATACGACGTTATGGCATGATCTAAAAGCGAGGCTATTTATATTATTAAGCCGAAATGCGTTGAGAACTTCAGAGCGGCTACATGTACCGCAAGATAGATTAATTGAAATTGGGGTACACCTAGAAATTTAATTGCTTATTTTTGCCATATAAAGAGCTTCACGGTTATCCCATAAGTTTGGTGGTAATTGTAGAAGCTCTTTTTACTTTATCGATAATTCCCCTGAAGGTATTATTAAATGCTAACTATAAGACAAATAGCTTGATTTATGACGAATCGAACAAATTGGAATGATCTGAGCAAGACCGCTATTTTGTTGGTGTTCTATGTTTTGGTGACATACATTGGCGTAAAATTTCGTGATGTGATCATTGAAACTGATACCGCGATGCTATTGTTGCTACTTAACATTGTGAGTGGTTTTTGGTTAAGGCGAAAGTTTGCTTATGTGATCACGGCTCTCAGTATTGTTGCTTTTCACTTCTTTGTTTTACCTGAACATAATTCGTTTAAATTTCAAAACTATCAGCACATTATTACCTTTACCGTCATGGCTTTTAGTGGTGTTTTTGCGGTTAAAATAACGCAATCTCAGCAGCGTGAAATTAATAAAAATAAACAATTAAAATCTGAGTTAAAGAGTAATTATCATCTAGCATCAGAGTTGGCTTCGCTTAATGAAAGCCAAGCGATCGCAAGCTCAGCGATTGAACATTTAGAGCGAAATGGGCAGTTCAAAGCACAGATCTGGCTATTTTCTCCCACGCTTTTTTGTTTGGCCTCTCACGATAAGTTACAGCAAAGTGAGTACTATTCTGTGGTTGAACGCTTTATGTTGCGAGGAGAGCAATCGAGTGAAGTGCTATCAGCAGCTTTGGCATTATATCCACTCTGTGGGCAGTCAGGATTGTTCGGGGTATTAGTGATTCAAGCAGAGCAAGGGCAACTGTTTAACCCTATTTTAACCACACTTATCAGCTTATCCTTGTCACGCTCAGAAGCCAACAGTGCACTAACGATTGCGAAAGAAGCAAACCAATTAGAGCAGATGCGTAATACGCTATTAGCGGCAGTTTCTCATGATTTAAAAACGCCACTAGGATCGATTATTGGCACAGCAACCACTTTAAGTGACTCAACAATAAAATTGCCGATGGAAACTCAAAAAGAGCTATTACAATCTATAGCAGAGGAAGGCTATAGCTTAAATCGCAGTTTAACTAAACTATTAGATATTAGTCGTTATAGTACGAAAACCTTGATCCCTAATCGAGATTGGGTAGAGCCAGAAGAAGTGATTGGGAGTGCAACTAAGCGCATAGAGCAAGTTGTTAAGTTACATCCAATAAACTTAACGGGTGAAACTATGTTAGTTTCACTCGATTATGCGTTAATTGAGCAAATTATCGCGAATCTTATTGAAAACGCAGCCAAGTATAGCCCTGTTGGCGAAGCAATAGATATTACAACAGATTATCAAAAAGGGTGCTTTTCTATTGAGATCGCCGATAGAGGTTGCGGTGTTGCACCCGATGAAACTCAACGAATTTTTGAGCGTTTCTATCGCTCAGAGCACACTAAAGTCAAAGGAACTGGATTAGGCTTAGCTATTTGTAAGCTTATTGTTTCAGCCCACAACGGTACCATTAGTGTCTCGCCAAGGATTGGCGGCGGCAGCATTTTTACGGTAACCATTCCTTGTGATAAATATGATTTAACAGGCATTTATGAATAGCGATACTAAAATATTAGTCATTGAAGATGAAGCGCCAATTCGTCGCTTTTTAGATATTTTAACAACAGGACACGGCTATAGCGTTAAAACGGTAGAAACCGCACAAGAAGGGCTTAAGCAAATAGCGACTTGGAATCCTCACTTAGTGTTACTAGATTTAGGATTACCGGATGCTGATGGCCTAGAGTTTACCAAAGAGCTACGTACCTGGACTGAGACGCCGATTATAGTGATATCTGCTCGTGATAAAGAAGCTGATAAAGTGCAGGCATTAGATGCTGGCGCGAATGATTATTTAACCAAGCCATTCGGTAGTGAAGAGCTATTAGCGCGTATTCGAGTTGCTCTTCGCTTACATTCCCACAACACTGCGACAGAAGTGAGTCAATACCGTTTTGGTGATGTTTTACTTGATATGGCAATGCAAACGGTAATGTATAACGGTGAGAGTATTAAACTCACGCCTAAAGAATATAAAATACTCACCTTACTGGCAAAAAATATGGGTAAGGTGCTGACTCATAAGCAAATTTTAAAAGAGGTGTGGGGCGGTAATTATACTGAACATGCCCATTATGTCCGTATTCATATCGCTCAATTGCGTCATAAAATAGAAAAGTCACCCGCTCAGCCTCAATATATCATTACTGAAAACGGGGTGGGGTATCGCTTGATCAATGGAGAGATAGCCGACAATTAAAAGGGGGCGATTTTTGTTTAATATCGTTCTTTATAAAAACTTTATATGACTTAATGTATTTATTACATAAACCTTAGATCAAACTTTATACCATGAATTAAAGCTTTGAAGATAAGGTGGATATATGTTTTTTTATATTGAAATGACAGCAGCTGTGGTCTTTTTTATAGCTATGCTAACGCGTTCTTGTTTTTTAAAATCAACGTGGCAGCAACTGATGACTGTTGCGCTACAAGTTATTTCTGTGTGGTGCTTGGTTCATCTATTTTTAACCCATGTTTATCCTGAATTTTTGTTTGCGAAAAATGTGATTAGTGTGTGCTTTTCTATGGTATTTATCCTTGCAGGGTTAAAAGATCGCTATGAATCAGATGTTTACCTTAGTCATCAACCCAGCGCTGCGGCAAAATAACAGGAACTAACATCATGGGTGAAATCAGTATTGGCTAACTACTTATTGTTGCTGTTATTTTCGTATTGTTATTTGGAACAAAAAATTAAAAAACTTAGGCAGTGATTTAGGCTATGCATTAAAAGGTTTTCAAAATGCGGTTAAAGATGAGCCCGCTAAAGAGAAAACTGTCGAGAAAAGCGTGGTTGATGAAACGACTCGTTAGTACTTTTTACGATGTAAGTGCATAGTGCCAATTGTTTGAAAAATTCAATATTATTTTGTCTCTCTGTTTAAATTCTATTAATCCGTTATGGTAACTGCAGAATTTTTGAATAGGTATTTATCATGAAACGTGGATTGATAATAATCTTACAGTGAATAAAGCAGCGATCTTGCGTGTTGAATTTGATAGTTCATTTATTATAAATACCTTGTTACATGTAACTACAGTTAACTAGCTGTTTTACATGATCTTGTTTGTTGTTACGATTTATTGATGTTTAACTATCAATAAATCGCCATGTTTTAAATACTATTACCTTTTAATACAGCTAGTTACTGTAAACTATCTGAGTAATATTGCTGTTTGTTTCACTTCCGCTACTTAATGCCATATTTTTCCGTATTAACGTAGCATTTTGTGATTGAACTTTAGCTAACATTGCTTTTAGCTTTGCCACCTCAGAGCGCAATTCTCGATTACGCTCTTTATATTCTTTGAGTTCATGTTGCTTGGCATCACGCTGTTGACGAATACCTTTATTCACACCACCTTTGATGCGCTCTAATAGGTCAGGACAATCTCGATGAATCAACGCTCGACTGACACCCGCTTCTTCGGCAACAGCAGCCACACTCATTTTACGTTGCTCAGTGACAATAGTAGGGCGACCTTTTTCTATCCGAATAATGGCAAGCCGAACCGCTTTATGTGTCGCTTTTTCTTTTGGGTTAGACATTTTTTACCTCAATATGCTCTCTCTGATTAATCTCTTGCTTCATGACTTCAACATCAACTCCCAAAGCGGTTAATACCTTTTCACAACGTTCCATACCTTTTTGGGCTGCGGCTCTACCAGCCTCTCCAATATCATCTAGTTGCATCAGCTTCATTTGTTGAACGAGCATTCCCTCCCAATATGGCAAGTGTCGTTTATCGACAATGCCATGTTCGCAATCCTCAGATTTATCACAACGGCATTCGTCATCATTCGTACACCATGCAATGCCTGTTGAACGAATAGGGATAGAGCTAGAATAGGCTTTAGCCATATTTTGTAGAGAACCAAAGACTTTAATATGTTCGCCATCTTGACGCACTTTTTTGATCTTTTGAGCCATCCCGCCCCCTGCAATGGGGCTATCTAACTCAAACCAATCTTGCTTAATTTCTTCTTCAACCAGATATTTCTCTCGGAGCAATTCTTCAAATAGTTCCGCATCCAGATTATCGTTAAAGGCATATAAGGCGGTCATGGTAATAGACCAGTGCTTAAAGTGGTCTTTTAATGCCCTCAAATCACCCAATTCTGAATGCACGACATAATTAGCAAAGGTGCGTCTGAATTGGTGCGCTGCTAGATTCCAATCACTTTCTATTTGTTTGCATAAATTTGGCAACCTCAACTCTGTAATGGTATTTCCAGATAGGATGTTGAGGGCATTGTTTTTGCGCAGGGATTTCGATAGACAAATGTGGTCTGAAATCTGTTCAAGGCGATGCACTTCTGAATGGTCATTGCTTGCTTTCGCTTTTACTAAATCACGCTCAAGCTGCGCTTGAAGTGGCGCACTTAGACGACCAAGAATATCAATCGCTTGAGTAGCAATCTCTGGGGCAATCCATTCAGCTAACCCTGTATGCGTTTTTTCAGATACCGTTTCGATGTAGTAATAGGTGGTGTCATCTTTTGTTTCAGAGCGGTACGCCCCACGCTTAATGCCTAAGATTTCATGAATACGCATTCCTGTTGTGAATAGCAGCCAGAAAATACAACTATCACGCAGTAGCAAGGATTCTGTCTTTTCCGCTGATGCTAATATTTCATCTGCTCGGTCTAGGTAGGACTTGGTAAACTGACAAAGCGGGATTAACACCTCATCAGGGATAATCAAGGTTTTCGGTTTTTTTCTTGCCTCTTGTAAAGCCTCACCCACATACCCCGCTTGCTCACTAGCACTTGATTCAGACCAAGGGTGCTCTTTGACAAAATCAAACGTTTTGCAATAGCGATACAGGTCTTCTAAAGCGAGCAATTTCTGCGCTTTAGTGCCTGCTACCAATGGCTTGATTTCCCCCTTTCGCGTTGAGGTAAGGGTATTTACATACTTAACATAGGCATTGGACGTAAAAGCGGTGAGTCCATGTGTCACTGTGGTATCTGAACTCAAAACCCACTGAAAATAAGTGTTCAAGTTAATCAAAACACATTTCAGAGAGCTAACCGCCAAATTCTCTTTCATTTTGTTCCATACCACCCATTTTGCCATGCGCTTCATTTGGGGATCGGCAATGGTGGTAAAGTTAAGGTTCAATCCATTTGCACTGGTTGCTTTCGTGCCTTTACTGGCTGGAAATACCCATATGTCGTGCTCATATCGAGAGAGCGTTTGATACTCACCGTTGGCAACTTTAATGTAGGTCACGATACCCGTTAGACTACCATCAATGGCTCGCTCTAGTGTGCTATCGCTTGGCTTTGGACATTGCTGAGTAGCGAACTCAGCTTGCGTAAGTATTAACTCAACTGAACTCATTGTGTCACCTTTAACATATCGAGATTTTGCCAGTATGGGTGTGGATTGGTTCTTGCTCGTTCTTTTTCAGCCGCTACACGCTGCAATTGACCAAGTTTTGCAAACTCAGGGACAACTTCTTTATCCACAATTCTGAGGACATTCTTTAAATGGCGTTTCCAATCTTTACGTCCAAATTCATCACGGTTGCGAATAATCGCCCAATAAAAGCTAAAGAGCTTATATAAATCATCACCTGTGATAACGAAGCTCTTACAACGGAAACACCCTAGAAAGTCATTACAGAACGTGCCATCTTTAGGGGCTTTATCACCATGCTTAGGGTCTTTACAATGCCCAACAGGAACACTCGGCTCTGTGCTCGTTAACTCTTTGACTCGTATCTCGCCCATTAAGCCTAAATTTCGCTTTGATTGCTCAGGGGCTTGTAAATAGTGATCAAGCGTTCCTGTACCACTGTGCTTAGCTTGCCGTGCGGCAATCAGTAAGCTCTTTCCACTTAGCTCGTAGATGCCATTAATGAACGTCTTGCGAAAGCGGCTTACATTAAGCTTCATCGTCCGTCCATCTTCATCTTTTAGGTCGAACTGTTTGATGAATTTGTTGATGTATTGGTCAAGCCGTTGAATAGATAAGGAAGTGGCAGTGCCTCGCTTTGTGCCTCTACTCCCACTTGTAGTCTCATAGACAAACACTAAGTCGCTATTGGTCGCCTCTCTTATTAGGGCATTGCGCTCAATAATCGCCTCAATCAGATACGCCACATCGAGTTTAATTCCTTGCACTACCTCAAGTTCTTCTGATTTACGCAGATTGTGCAACTGCGTGGCGTTGCCTCGCTTTTTAAACACAGTCAACAGTTTGCGGCTCTCTTTAAGTGGGTGGTCGCTCAATGCTTCCGTTGTCATGTTAAGAAGCGGTGAGGTGTTGATACCCGTTTGAATTGCCACAGCCAATAAGCACACCGTTAATTCATAAGCTGACAGTGGTTCAGTCTTATTATAAATCGGCTTAATCGCTTGTTTGAGTGCAACCACCACCTTTCTTTTATCATGTTCAGTGAGTGGCTTTTGCCCTCCGCCACCACGCTTGTTTGAATTGGGAAAGGGGTTTCTAGGGAAGAAATCACTGTTTAGATTGATGTTACCAACAGCAGACCAGTAACCCTTTTCTTTCATGCGTGTCAGCAATGATTTGAGTTTTGAATAAATTTCTTTTTGACTGACAAACGTTAATTCGCTGCCTTTAAGGTGCAGTAAATACTGTTCGATTAACTCTGGCGTGAGATCCGCTTGCGTTAAGTCCTCACCAGTTGCACAGCGAAATAGCGCAAGGTATTCAGCAAAACAGGCAAAGCCTCTCGTTAGATAACAAATTTGCGTTTGCTCTGTAAAAGCATCGGTATTTTTTAGCAATGCTTTTGCGGTATAGAACGCTCGGTTGGTAATGTCGTCATAGCCCTTGCCATAGTACGGACTGAAATCGAAATTATGGCCATTACCACCACTTGAGCCGAGATTGGGATAGTTCACCACAGGGTTAAGTGGGCGAACAATCGCTTGATTTTGAGTCGCGTCAATTGTTGGTTCAACGACAGAGGTTTTCTTGAGCTTGTCTTTGTTTATGGTCAGGTTTTTTCGTTGTCTCGCCATACTTCACCTACACAATCGCATCAATTTGTTGTTGATATTCAATCGATAAGTCATCAACCAAGTCATTCACCAAGTGCAAATACTTCATCGTGGTTGTGATACTTGAATGTCCAAGCCGAGCTTGTAGGTACAGCAACGGCTCAAACTTGCTGGTTTTGCGCTCCAACAACCCTTTGAGCATGTGTGTTGCATACGTGTGTCTTAGCATGTGCGGTGATACATGAAAGGGTAAATTGAGCGACTTGAGAGCCTTGCCAAAGGCTGAGCCTTGAGAAGTCCACTCTTGACCATCAGACGTTAAAAACAAGCAATCTGACACCACTCCTGACTCTTGCTGTTTCTGAAATCGAGCCTCATTGACATAACGCCACAAGTCTTCCATCAGTCTTGATGGAATGTGTATTTTGCGCTCTTTTTTACCTTTAGTTCGTGAGATATTAACTTCGTAGTAAGCTCGGTTTCCTGTAGGTTTTCGTATTACATGCAATGGGAAAAGCAACAGCTCTTTACGTCTAATGCCTGTCTGTAGGCATAAACGAACCATCAGTTTCAAGGTTGGATTTTCAATCGCAGATAAAAGCTCTTGCACTTCAATAGCTGACAAAAATTTAGCTTTCTCTTCAGAGGTTTTCATCATCAAATCAGGGCTGTACTTCTTGCCACCGTTTCTTTCGGTATGAGCCAAAAACTGCTGCCCTTGGTTCGCTGAAACGGATTCTAGCGAGTAAGGCAATGATTTAAACCACTTACCGACACCATAAGAGTAAAAACGCACTATCGTCCTTAAATGCTGATTGGTTGTATTTACCGACATGTTAAAATCACGAACACAAAGGTCACGATAACCACTGACCAGCATTTCATCTTCACTGCTTTCAGAAATATCTCGCCAATCTAAATTATTCTGTTCACAGAAAGTCAGGAATTGGCTTAAATGATTACCATACGTCCACCAAGTGTTTTCACTATTCACTCGACCTCGTTTTAAGCACTCATAGATCAAGAACTGCATCGCCTCAACACACAGGTTTCCAGATTCAATCCCTAGACCTGAGTTATCAGTTTCCCAAGTTAGTAGGGGGAAGTTAGGGTATTTGACGCTTTCTATCTCAAAGTCAGATGTGGATTTTAGAATAATCATACGCACTCAATTTAACTGTATATGAATACAGTATAAGCGTGCAATTTATGCTTGGCTACTTAACAAACGATTTTTTATGCGTAGGTGGGCGTGTAACATTTTTCTGGACAAAAGTGAGCTTCGGTAACGTAACTATTAGAAACAGCAAAAGCATGGAAAGCCGTTAAACTGAGTGACCTTATTTGGATTGGATGAAGTAACGATAGAACTACGACATATCCAATAATATGCAGGCATAAGTTTGTTCTAGCACATTGAACGCAAAACTTACCTCGCATATCATACGGCTCACATAATAATAGAGTTGCTTATTGCATTGGGAGCACGAGTTGCAAGTTGTTGGTAGTAAGTGGTTTAAGGTAGATTTTCATTGTCATTCACCTGCCTCGGATGACTTTCCTAGGTCTGATAGGACACCTAGTTGTACTAACCGTGAATGGCTCCTTGGTCAAATGTCCAATGAGGTGGATTGTGTCGTACTGAGTGATCACAATACGGGTGACGGCCTAGATGCAATACGGACTGAACTGGAAGCGCTTAAAGTAGAGCACGAGGTGGGCGAGGATAACGGGTATCGGGACATTGTCATTATGCCGGCAGTGGAGCTTACCGCTGCGGGGAATGTGCATGTTCTTGCTATCTTGCATGATGACGCTACTTCCACAACCATTAGCGAGCTGGTAGGCAGCTGCGGACTTCCTTCCGTTCAAGGTAAAAATCATTCAATAGAACTGTCACGAGGTGCGCGCGGGATTGTTGAGGCTATCCATGCATTTCATTCACCGACTTTGGCGATTCTTGCACATGTCGACAAGGATAAAGGCGTATTTCAGAATGATAATCAAGGCTCAGTCAGTGCCGTATTTGATGCAAAACCAGACGCAATAGAGCTAATCGGCGATGTGGATGATCTTGACAACTATCAGAAGAAACTCATTGAGGATCTTGCTTGGTTAAAAGGGTCTGACGCGCATTCTATTGGTGAAATGGGACAGGGCTACACCTGGGTTAAAATGATAGAACCTTCCTTTGAAGGGTTAAAGATAGCACTGTCTGATCCAAAGCACTGTGTAAAGCGTGGACCTAAACAGCCACCAGCGATCCCATCGAAGCGAATCACTAAACTAACCTTAAAAACCAAGATGTGCCAAGACATCAGTGGTGGTCCCATCAATATCGAACTAAGCCCCTGGTATACCTCCATTGTGGGTAGTCGGGGTTCGGGTAAGTCAACGTTAATCGAAGCGATGCGTTTAAGTCTCCGTCGTGATGAACACCTTCCTCAGATACAGCAGAGCAATATTGATGCATTCAAAGAGGTGGGCCAGAACGGTGCGATGACACCTGACTCATTCGTCGAGCTTGAATACCATAAAGGTCAAGACCAATACAGGCTAGCTTGGTCACCGACAAAGACATCCTTTCAGCACTTCAAAAAGGAAAGTGAGCAATGGGAGGACGAAGACACCTTCAATACATCACGCTTTCCAGTGTCGATTTTCTCACAAAAAATGCTCTATGAAATGGCGACTAAGCCGAATTCATTTCTAAGCGTGATCGATGAGAGTGATACCGTAAATTATGCCAAGTGGGAACAAGAAAAGCTGGACCTTGAAACGAAGTATAAACAGCTCTGTTTTGAAGAGCGTGAAGCCCAGCGAGCTATCGGTAACCTCATCACCACTAAAGGCGATTTACAAGACGTTGATCGTAAACTTAAAACCTTAAAAGAAGCGGGATTAGAGTCGCTTCAACAGGCACTTGCAAGCGATAAAGAGGAATTAGGTAAGGCGGGAGACAGTAAGCAGAAAGTAGATGATTTAATCGAGGGGCTTGAGGGCATTTGTACCGAGAGCGCATCGGGAGCGATTGACAATCCAGAGTCCGACTTAGGTAAGTGGCAGCTCGAGGTTAATGAAATTCATGACACCCTGAGTGCTGCAGTTCTCGCGCTGATTGAAGAGTCGAAGGCCAAGTTGGTCAAGTCCACTGAGCAAGCCTATTATCAGACGATCAAGGGGCGAATTGAGGCTAATTCTGCTGATTTAAGCTCTAGGGTTTCGCAATTAAAGGATGCGGAAATTAATCACGAAGAGCTGAGTGCTCTTATGGACTCGCAAGCGGAATTGCAGGTTGCTCTAAGTAACGAACAAGGGTTGAAAGATGCCCTTGCGTTGGTTCAAGCAAACAAAGCTGAATTGTACGGGAAACTGGTCACGCACAGGGAGAATCTAACCAAAGTCCGTAACCAGTTCATTGAGGAGCTTGGTCTAACGGAACTTAGGATCAAAGTGCTTCCTCTAGCGTGTTCGAGTGAACGGTTAGTTAAGGGGTATCAGGCGGCCTCAGGAATTGAAAGATTCGAAAGCCACATTTTTGATGGAGGCACTCCGAATAGCTTATTGTTCGCGATGGAAAACTTGAACAAATTCAATCCTCAAAGCGCGGAGAAGCGATACACTGAGTTGGCCAAACTAAAGCGTTTCCATATTGCATGTGTCAAAAAGGAACAGAGTGATGACTATGCCTCGATCCATGGCGCACTAAGAGCTCGACTGGGGCAACTGCAGGATGAAAGGTTGGATGAGTTACATTGTTGGTTTCCTGACGATGGGCTACAGATTGAGTTCCAAGACTCAATGAAACAATTTCGTCAATTAGAAAGGGCTTCACCTGGCCAGAAGTCTGCCTCGATGTTGTCCTTTTTAATGTCATATGGCGAAGATCCGCTTATCCTCGATCAGCCTGAAGATGACCTAGATTGCGCTATGCTTGCGAGCTCTGTGATCCCTGCGATTTCAAATAATAAGAAACGTAGACAGTTAGTTGTCGTCACACACTCTGCGCCTATTGTGGTGAATGGCGATGCGGAGTTAGTGGTAGGGATGCAACAGCAAGCTCAAAGGTTGGAGCCTTACATTTCTGGAGGGCTGCAGGAAGAGGCGGTGAAAGGGTTTATATGTAACCAAATGGAAGGTGGTGAAAAAGCCTTTAGAACTAGGTTCAAGCGCATAATAGGTTAGATAAAGCAAACTAAAAAGCTCAGCTAAATGTTGAGCTTTTTAATTCCAAGCGTTTAAATCTAACAAACTTTGGGGCAAAAATGAGCCAGCTATGAAAGCTAGCTCGAAGTTGGACAAAACTTTGTTAGATAGGCAGCTCTATTAAGACTGGTTGATATTAGGAAAAGTAAGGTTAGTGTTATATACCGAAATACAAAAACACTGCATACCATCTTAAAGGCACAACCAAAAATGGAATAAAATGCCACGCGTTGCGAATCACTCTTAAACAGTTTGTTATGCGTTTCCTTCCAACAAGCTGCTGTCATACCATATATCTTCGTAACCATTGTTATCTATTAGGAAGCGGTAGCCAGGAGGCAAACCAAGATAAGCTTGCACTTGAGGTAAGTATTTAACTATATGCTCAACATGTAGCGGGTCAAAGAAGTCTGCGTTTGAAGATAACTCTTCACCACACCAGATATACCAACCATTAGTACCATTTCCGGGAGCGACTCTCATACCATTAATAGGAACCTGACTTAAGGTAGAGAGTGCAATTCCCAGTTTGCTACCAGCTTCCGGACGTTCCTTCTCTAAATCTTTACACTGATTATCCAACTCTTCCTCCTGACGCATAAAAGTATATTAATAAGCATTCTTATTTTCACGCAAAAATACACGCATAAAAAACCTTTATCATATTAGAAATAGTCTATATATATCATGAGGTTGATAACAATTTTTCACGCCTGACGGTCACGGAAAGGGGGTGATAAGTAAGAAATGTAATTAATACCCCTGATTACCTACAAAAACCAATCCATGTTCATACGATGAATAAGTAAAAGCTCTATACATAATGGGGCAGATATGAGTTAGCCAAGTAGCTAACTCATATCTACACATAACTCATATCTACCATCTGTGAAGATTCTGGACAGAAACGTGTTAGGCAAATTGCTTATTTAGGCTGGTAGTATTAAGAAAGGTAAGGGTAACGCCGCATAAAGTGGTGAGCAACGCAGACCACCGAACTTAAGGTATTGTGACGTAAACGCCAGTGTTGCAGCAAACCAAAAATACCGAGTGTTGCGAATCACTCTTAAACAGTTTGTTAGCTGTTGATTTGTATAAATGCATCGTTTTCATAGTAATACTTAACTGCACTTAGGAGCTCTCTAGAACTAAAATCTGTTTTCTGTTCATGTAGATTACTTTTTACACTTTGAAGGTCAGCTACGCTAAGGAAATTTTTATAGCCTTTCTCGATCGGATAAATTGGCTCATCATCGTCATCACGCTTTTCTTCTAGTTCATCATCAATGATGAGAATCCGTGATGACATGCAAATAGACTGCCCACAGAATATATAAGTACATAGATTCCATTCGAAAGATTCAATTTTACTCATTACCTTTTCAAGGTCTGACTCTAATCGCAAAAGATTTTCCTCATAAAAACAGCTAACGCTCAATTAAGGGGTGAACAACGCCGCTACCTGACCTAAGACATTGTGCCATAAACACTAAATTGGAGTAGAACCAAAAATGCCAAGCGTTGTGAATCCCTCTTAAATTGCTTGTTATGTTTTGAGTTCGACGCCGATACTTTTGTAGTACTCAGAGACCAACTCCCACCTTTGTTCTGAGTAATCATTAAACTTGTCTCTCCAATCAGGGCAGTTAGTGAAATAATCATCTGATACCTCTGTAAGATAGTTGTCAATTGCTTGAGCTGTAAACTCAACTCCTAGCTGCAATAAATGATTTTTGTAGTCCTGCAATATTCTTAAGGAATTGAAATCACTGGCCCGACGCAAGAGGTCATACATTGCAGAGTACCAGTTCATTGAGTAGGTAAAGAAATGATCCCACCCTTCCATATCTGCTATAGACTCAAAGTATGCCAACACAAAAACAGGCCATTCAACATCTGTAAGGTTCTCTTCTTGACTTAAACCTTTATCTAAAATGCTATCTATGTCGATGCTCAATACTCCTGTAAAAACATAACAGTATATTAATAAGCATTCTTACTTTCGCACAAAATATACTCATAAAATACCTTTACCATACTCGATATAATCGTTACATATTATGAACTTACTAGCATTTTTTACATTTACCGATTTAAAAGAGGGTATGAAAAGTAAGAAATGTAATTAATAAGTCTTATTAAATACAAACTGAAACATTAAATGATATAATTTTCAATTAGTTATGATTTCACTTCTGTTTTTAACAAGAAATATTTCTTATTAAAAACGGAACTAAATCGATAAAATCACCACTTTTCATTATAACTGTTGATATACACAGTAAATAAAACTACTCCCAAATCACATTAACACGATATGAATGAGTATTTGATCTAACACGTTTTGGGGCATAAATGAGTTTACCAATACCACTTCAACTAAACCTCAACCTATGAGTAAGATGCGAACCCTACAAGAACTAAGTTTTGGTTTCGTTTAGCTACACAACCGTAGATATCAATCACCATAACTAACGTTACACTTTTAGGGATTCATAACATTTATTATGTTGTTTTTTGCAGATCAAACGGTCATTAATATTTGTCTAAAGCAAGATGAGCTACATTTTTCATCAGAACAAGCTTATTACCTCGTAGAAGCTGATTTTGAGCGTGTTCAAACTGAGATTCAGGCGTATTTGAATAGTGAGTTATAGAAAATAGCGATGAGTTTTTGTATGCGTTTTAAACAGTAAATTGCACTAATTCTTATGAGCTGAGGTGTAATTCTTCGCGCTATCGTTTGAATGTGTAAAAGTTACGCATACGGTTTATGAGGCACTTTACAATTTAAAGTGTGATCGCTATCATACGCCGCACTTACGGAGAGATGGCTGAGTGGTTGAAAGCACCGGTCTTGAAAACCGGCATACGTTTATAGCGTATCTAGGGTTCAAATCCCTATCTCTCCGCCATATTTCATTGTTTAGCTGGATAGCTTGGCAATAACGAATTAATGTGCCGACTTAGCTCAGTAGGTAGAGCAACTGACTTGTAATCAGTAGGTCACCAGTTCGACTCCGGTAGTCGGCACCATTATTTCGGTGGGGTTCCCGAGTGGCCAAAGGGAGCAGATTGTAAATCTGCCGGCACTGCCTTCGAAGGTTCGAATCCTTCCCCCACCACCATTACAATTCCTCCTTAGTTCAGTCGGTAGAACGGCGGACTGTTAATCCGTATGTCGCTGGTTCAAGTCCAGCAGGAGGAGCCAAATAGAAAAGCCCGCAATTGATTGCGGGCTTTTTTTATATCTGCAATTTCAAACAAATCTATAAAAAAGATTATGTCATCACTCCAATTCCTGGGAGCAATTTTTGCTGGGGGAATTGTACGGTTGGTTCTTCCTGAACAAATCCTTTCAACAACCTACTGAAGCTGTGCCATCCATAGATATGTTGCTACCATCCCTATATCAGTCTGCTGAGGTTGTCCCCTCCGTGGGGAATTCCGTTGTCTTCAACCGTGTAAATATAATATCAACTGCGAGTGATATTACAGCAGATTGGAAGCAAAATTTTGAGTGTGCACAATATCTTTATCACGGCTTTATATGCAATGAGTTGTTTCTGTCTGATTTTTATTTTGTTCAACATGTATAAATATAAAAATGTGATTTAAATTATATAGTTACATTTATGTTGCAATCTATTCTATCGGTAGTCAGTTGTGTTTTAAATGATGGGTTTTAAGCATTATTGTTGATAATGTGAGCGCAGACAGCTCAAAGGTTGAGGAATTGTTTATTTTTGTTGCTGCTTTGTTTTTGCTATTTCATTTATATTAAATATGATTCATTCATGAATGTGTTGTTTTAATTAAAAATAGTATTAATAGAGAGGTTGTATGCACGACTTAATAACAGTCGCTATTACTGTGTTCATGGGTTTTTTCGCGATGATGAATCCCTTTGCGAATACGGCAGTATTTGTGGGAATGACAGGTGGAATGCCAGCAAAACAAACAAGAGCGATTGCATTTAAGGCTCTGGTTACGGCTTTTTGTATCATCACAACGTTCTGTTTTTTAGGTAAAGGGATCTTTAGTGTATTTGGTATTACACTACCTGCGTTACGATTAGCGGGGGGGATTTTAGTCTTTCTTGTTGGTTATCATATGCTACAAGGTAATACATCAAGCATGCATGCTGCAAAGGAAGAAGAAACATCCGATAGTGGTGCTGACATTGCGATTTCTCCATTGGCTCTACCGTTACTTGCAGGCCCTGGCACGATTGCAACGGCGATGAACTACTCTGCAGCTGGCGGGATGTTTCATATTCTTGTGACGGTTTCTGCCTTTGCTTTACTGTGTGTGATCACGTTCTTTTGCTTTATTTATGGCCCTAAACTGATAGAAAAAATTGGTCAAAGTGGGATCAGTATTATTACGCGCTTAATGGGCTTAATTTTAACCGTGATTGGTATGCAGATGGGGATCCAAGGGGTTCATGATGCAATCGTGTTATTCTCTGATGCTAAGTAAGATTCAGCTATATTTATAAACGAATGTGATGATTTATGAGATTAAGTCCATACACATATTTTATATGTATGGACTTAGTTTTATTAGACGAGGTATTGACCTTCCCTCTACTGGAACCTTTATGCTCATTACTCTTATTATTTAATGAATAGACACTGTATGAGCTGTTGTAACAAAGCCCCTAAAGGTGGTGCGTCCTTAGGTTTATTACTGAAATTTATTGGTGTTATTTTTTTATTGCTGCTGGTGGTTGCGTTTTTCAGTAATTAGTACGATAGCGTCGTTTATTTATTATCCCTGTTATTATGGGCGTGAGCATAAATAGAGCCCCCTTCTTTAAGTAGGTCTACGATTTCTGGCGTGATCTCTCGTGATATCGCCGGACATCCCCAACTTCGGCCTAGCATCCCAATAGCATGAATAACATTTGGCTCAGCGTAGCTTGCGCCGTGTAATACAATCGCTCGTTTTCGCGCATTTGAATTACTAGGGCTCATTCCATCTAATCGTAAAGAAATACCGTATTTACCATAATAAGCTTCACCAACACGGTAAGTACCTAAGCTGGTTTGCCTGCTGTTCACCGTGTTGGAAAATTGGGTTGCATACAGTTTGCCGCTGTTTATACCATGAGTGACAAAAGTTCGATGGAGTAGGGCTTTTTTCTCGATATCTATGATTAAAAATCTTTTAGAGTCAGAAGGCTGAGAGTAATCAATGATCGACATTATAGGTTTGTTGGCAACACGTAAATGCTCACGATAAGCATTGAGAAATATATCAAACTCAACGTAATTTTGGAGCTGAGCATGGTCGTAAACCTTCCAAGCGTGTGTTGCTCTCATTGCGTTAGCGTAATGACTGCTAAAAAGTAAAGATGCGATAATGAGATATTTGAGTTTTAGACGAAAAAAAAGTGAAAACATCATAACCCCCTCCCATATTGAACGTGCTTATTGGCTCTGTGATGGTATATAGAAGAGATGTATGAATATTCTGTGCCAATTATATAAAAGACAAGGCATTGTTTGCGCTATTCAGCGTGGGCTTGGTTGCAGTATACGATGGTTGAAAATAAGAGATGTCTTAGAAGTGAAAAAAGAAAACTCGCGCTAAAACGAGTTTTCTAAATGGCATTTTGCAAACAATAAAGCGAATTATGATCGCGCATGAGCGTAGATTGAACCGCCTTCTTTTAACAAGTTGACGACTTTTTTGGTTAACTTCATTGGAATGGCTGGGCACCCCCAGCTACGTCCAAGCATGCCTAATTTCTTTATGGTACTCGGCTCTGCGTATTTTGCCCCATGCAGCACAATAGCGCGTTTTCTTGCATTAGAATTTGATGGACTCATCCCATCAAGACGTAAAGAAAGTCCATATTTACCATGATACGCCTCAGCAACCCGATAAGTGCCTAAGCTGGTTTGTTTACTATCAACAATATTAGAAAATTGCGTAGCGTAGAGATTACCGCTATTGATGCCGTGTGAAACAAAAGTATGGTAGAGCAGTTTTTTCTTATCGGTATCAATAATAAAAAAACGGCGATTATTTGAGGGCTTGCTGTAATCAATAATCGACATGATCGGTTTATCTGCAACACGAACATGTTCTTTATAAGCAGTCATAAATATATTGAAGTCTAAGTGCTTCTTAAGTTTTGTTTCTTTATAAATGGCCTTGGCTTGCTGTTGTAATGAGGTCTTTGCATATCCGCTAGAACTAAAACTTAACAGTAAAATTATAAAAACACTCGTCCATACCTTCATCGTTGCTTCCTGCAAAAATTTAAAGTGCGGGCAATAGTTTGGTATTTGATTAGATTTTAAATAAAGCTGTGACTATTGATTTTTGGCTCAATAAGGCAAAAAAATACTTTTGTTACTAATTTTTGATACAAAAATGAATCATTTTTGATGATGAAATGGCTAAGTTGTTTAAATTCTGACTTATTGGTGATGTAAATATGACGTTATCAGTGAATCATCGGGTTTTATTATTAGCGTGTATGGCATGCTGAACAGTAAACGATGATGTGTAAATCGATAAGAGGAATAGTTCAATGGTGATTCAACCAGAAATTCAAGGCGTTGTGGCACGAACAGCGCACCCTTATGGTTGCCAGCAAGCAGTTCAACAGCAAATTGATTATGTACAGTCTGTTGCGCCGATCACTCAAGGTCCTCTTCGAGTATTAATTTTAGGTGCGTCATCTGGATTTGGGTTGGCGTCACGTATTGCGTTAACCTTTGGTGGTGCACAAGCGGAAACCTTGGGTGTCTCTTATGAGCGAGGTCCAAGTGATAAGGGAATAGGCTCTGCGGGTTGGTATAACAATATTTTCTTTAAACAAGCGGCTGAGCAACAAGGCTATATTGCTAAAAATATTGTGGGTGATGCATTTTCAGATGAAGTACGTCAGCACGTAGCGCAAACAATACGTGATGAGTTTGGCGGGCATGTTGATTTAGTGATTTATAGCCTAGCAACCGGTATTCGTCCCGATCCTGAAACGGGTGAGGTGTGGCGTTCATGTTTAAAAACAGTGGGTGAAAACTTTTCTGGCTATAGTGTTGATTTAGAAAACGATGAATTAGTCCCAGCAGAATTAACAGCGGCCAATGACGAGGAAATTTTCGCTACAACAAAAGTGATGGGCGGTGAAGATTGGCAACAATGGATAAACTTTCTGTTATCTGAAAATCTGTTAGCCCCAAAAGCTAAAACCTTGGCTTACTCATATATTGGTCCTGAGTCGACATATCCTATTTATCATCACGGGACGCTTGGTATTGCCAAGCAGCATTTACATCAAACCGCGATCGCAATTAATCAACAATTAGCTCAGATGATCAATGGTCAAGCTAACGTAGTGGTTTGCAAAGCTTTGGTAACAAAAGCCAGTGTCTTTATACCGACATTTTCGCCCTATATATTGGCGTTATTTAAAGTGATGAAGCAAATGGGAAATCACGAAGGGTGTATTGAACAAATGCAGCGCCTTTTTGTACAAAAAATTTATTCAGCGGCTGGTACTGAAAAGAAACAGAGTAATAATTCAGACGAACAATCAGATCTGGCTCTGATCAGAATGGATGATTGGGAACTAAAACCTGAAGTACAGTTACAAGTAAATAAATTAATGGCAGAAATGAATGCTGACAACTTTAGACAGGTTGGCGACTATGCTGGATACAAGTCAGCTTTTTTAGCCCTTAATGGCTTTGGTTTATCATCTGTGGATTATACTCAGCCTGTTGATATTGAAGAGTTATCAAAATTAGCGCCCTAATTATTGTAGGGTAACGGTTAATGCCTATATTCAAGGATTAATATGCGCCAATTAACGACTTTATTAGATCAATGGCTTAATAGCTTTAATAAAGTGATGGATGAAACTATTACCAGTGGCATTCCATTGACCGTACCAACGGTGAGAGAAGGTCTCGCTGCTATTACTCGTGAGCTAGTCACCGAGATTCCCGATATTGCGTTAATTGAAAACCTAACGATTAAAGATAAAGTGCCTATTCGCATTTATCACCCTCAACCAGAGACGGCACTCCCCGTATTAGTTTTTTTTCATGGTGGTGGGCATATGTCGGGTAGTGTTGAGGTTTACGATCCTATTTGTCGGAAACTAGCACAACATAGTCAGTTTATTGTTGTATCGGTTGAATATCCTCTGGCTCCAGAACATCCTTATCCTGCCGCGATTGATGATGGCTATTTGGTTCTACAATCGCTATTTCAAACTTTGATCCGCGCTGAATTAAATTTTATACCACAGCTTTCTATTGCTGGAGATTCTGCCGGTGGTGCTATTTGTGCCTCGTTAGCACGAATGGCACAATTTGATGATGATGTTGAAATTGCAAAACAGATTCTGATTTATCCAAGCCTTGATTACACTTTAAGCTTTCCATCTGTTAATCAAAACGGTATGGGATATTTGTTACAACAGTCTCGTATTGAATGGTATTTCTCAAATTATTTTCAACATAATGAAGATAGACGTAAGGCATCACCCGTTTGGGGACCTTACAGTATGGCGCTGCCAGAAAGCTTAGTGATCACGGCCGAGTTTTGTCCACTAAAAGATGAAGGTATCGCGTATGTCGAAGCGCTAAAAAAGCAAGGTGTAGAAACAGAGCATATCCATTTTGAACAAATGATCCATGCTTTCTTAAATATGGAAAACATAGTGAAGAAAGAGTGTGAGCAGGCTTATAAAACTATAGGTGTATTTCTTAATAAATAATTATGAATACATCTGAAAAAGAAAAGCCGTAATACTGAATTACGGCTTGATACTCGAGATGATTGTATTGCTTGCGTTATTCAAAGAACGATTCAAGTAGTGAATATAAGCCACGAAGTAGATCCATTTAACACCTTCCATTGTCAAAAATTAGCAACAGCAATCTGTGAGACATGCATCTCTGTTGCTCTATTCCAGAATAGATTTATTCGTTTTTTAGTCAATATTTGTCAGCGGGAATATCTCCGATAATGAAGCTTGATCACGATATTTGAAACTTTGCATTAGTGGTAATACTTATCAGTATTTTCCTTCCGCTACACTTAGGAAAGTAGTGGGATAAGGAGGTGCTAGATGTGGTTGAGTTCGAACTGTAGATATCTGTCTTCTTTACTTATTATTGTGACTTTTTCGCTATTACTTACCGCTTGTGATGATGATAGCCGCCAAGAGATAGCGCTAAATGCTAAAGGGTATCCTGATCTTAGTAGGGTTGTCGCATACTCTGCTACAACACCTAATCATTACCTTGCGTGCGCTAAAAATTATCGAAATAGTTGTTTAGTCAGCCACTTTCCACCGATAGGGTTAACGTTCAACACCGCAGTGACATTGACGGATATTGAGCAACGAATCTTTGTTTCTCACCCTTGGATGGCCGAACGATTTTTATCAGTATTAGCGTTGCTTCCGTCCGAAGTCTTGTCTTTATTTCGCTCCGTCAGTGCTATCGTAATTGCTGATGATATTCGTCCTTCTTTTTATAGTGCTAATACCGCAACCATTTATATTGATCCTCGTTACATATGGCGCAACGAGGAGGAGTGGCTAACTATTATTGCTAAACAAGACTTTCGTGATCAATTTCAGGCTAATGTACAGTTTCTGGCGGTAAGGCAAAGTGTCGATAGTGAGGGAAATTATGCGCCTTGGGTGAGCAATGAGTATGCCGAAAATAATACGATGCGTACTACCGAGCAGTTATTACCAGCTTTATTTAGGCTATTGGTACATGAATTGGCGCATGCTGTGGATGCGATTCCACCTGCATCCTTAATATCGCTTGATCCTCGTCGGACTATTTATCAAAACATCAGCTCGATCTCCCCATTAAATAAAGCTCTCTATGATCAGTTTCCACTGCAAGATGATATTTTATTTGATGCAGCCAATGTATTGTATGACGGCGTTACGCCAAGCTATGAGATTAGTACACTCACCGCTTCACAAGTTGGAGCACACTTTGAGGTTGAAGGTGCGAGTGATTTATATGGCTACAGTAACCGCAAAGAAGATATGGCAATGTTATTTCAGTCTTACATGATGTATGAGCATTTTGGACTGCAAGATAGGTTTTTATTTCTCTCACAAAACGAGGGTATAGCTCTGGGGTGTAATCGTTATACCGTGGAATGGGGACAAACAGGGCGTATGTTTGATCCTCTCGTCTATGAACGAATGATGTTAGCGGCTGAAATAATATTACAGCCAGCTCTCCCCGCTAGATCTACCCCAGAGCGTAAAGCAGTGCCGATCCCCGCAGGAACACCATGGTGTGAAATGATTGATGACTGAAGGAGGCCGCGAACACTGTTTGTATCTAACAGCATTCGCAAAATGATGGCGGAAATTAAATGTGGCGGATGCTTTATCGTATCTAGTTAAAGATTGCATGATAGAGCTAGTCCCAATCCCAATAACTACTTTCATGCTGTTGAGTAAATAACATTCTGTAGCCACTAATCGTATGATGACTGATGTTGGTCATGACTTTTTGAAATTGCTCTGTGGTGAGGTGAATAAGATTTTCATGATCACCAGCTTCAAGGTAAATGTTGTCGATATCAAACAGCATGTCATCGACGATCATATCAAGATGATAAATCTGCCCCAGATTTGGGATCGCGCCGGGGCGACAGTCTTGGAATAGTGTAGACAGTTCATGTTCACCAACTAAACAGTACTGTTTACCCGTAATTTTACTTACCTCATCTAGCATGACACGACGATTTGCGGGTATCACAGCCATAAGGTAATTGTGTTGTTGATCTTTTAATATGACAGATTTAGCCACCTTCATTGTGGGAACATGTGCTGATATTGCTGAATTAAACGATGAGTCGGTAGGACGATGGTGGATTAGTTTAAGCTCAATATTATGGTGTGATAAATATTGTTCGACAGAGATTGCTGTGGCCATAATTGCCTCCTCATATCTTCGCCTTAGTTTATTTTAAATACATCAAGATAACGTCGATTATCTGTTAGTTATACGCTAAACATAAACGCGACACTTAACAATAAGTATGGCAGCTATCTAATGTTGTATATGAGTTTATCAATAGAAAAATACTCTGAGATAGCACATTTTATTATTTAAATTGTTTTTCTAGTGAGAGTAACTGTTGCTTGATATGATTTCCCCCCGCATATCCGCCTAAATTACCACTTTTAGTGATCACTCGGTGGCAAGGTACAATAACGGATAAGGTATTTTTACCATTAGCGCTACCGACAGCACGACATGCTTTTGGATTATCAATCGCATTAGCTAATTGTTGATAGTGCCATGTCTGACCATAGGGAATTGTCGTTAATGTTTGCCAGACACGCTCTTGAAATTGGGTGCCTTCAAACGATAAAGGTACAGAGAATTGTTTTCTATCGCCAGCAAAGTATTCCGCTAATTGCTCTTCACATTGCAGCAAGATAGCATGATCTGGTTTTAATATCGCGTTGTGTAAAGAGGGGATAGTATGGCTTTCAAACCAAACTGAAAGCAGTGCATTGTCGTTTGCTGTGATAGTCATTTGCCCTAATGGACTATCAATGTGTTTGAAAAAGATATCCATATCGGCTTGCCAAATTAGAGGTGGGTGATGGAGTTATTATGGGGAATATAAAGTTTCAATTCAAACTTTGTTGTTTAGGTGTTAAAAAATATAGTAAGCGATAGAAAATGCTAACCTTGCATATAAAACAACAAGGTTAGCAGAGTATTATTATTTAACGTGTTGCTTTAAATAATCTAATGCGCCTTTAATTGCAGCAACTTGCGCCATATTACATTCTTCTTCTGTCACGCGCGGGCTATCAGGATAGACTTCAGTCGTCGAGGTATACAGCGCATCTGTTACGCTTGCACATAATCCTAATGCTTTTAATGGATAGTTAATTACACCTTCTTGGGTAATGGCTTCACCAATAATATTCCCGTTGTCATCAGGTGGCGCTATATGGGTCACGTGGCGGACTTCATCAATGATTGCAGTTTGGAAAGCATCTTGTGGGTTTTCAGTATCACCAACCACGTAGAAGCCATCAGGTACACTATCTTCAATATATTCTTTACCGTCACGCGCTGCTAATGCAGGGCGAAACTCGGACTCATCGGTATCCGTCGTTTCATGAAGATCAATATGCGCTAAAAATGATGTTTTTTGTTCTTGGACTAAGCGCATTAAAGCGGCTGATTCTTCTGCTGGGCTATTTGGGATGAATGAGCGGTTAGGATCAACAGTGTTAGGATTCCAACGGTTAATGGTTTCATAACCCCAAGGGCTCACACAAGGTGCAATAAGAATATTAAAATCATCACTATAGTGTTTGGCTTCTAAAGCGACAAAGGCGAGTGCGCCGTGGACACCGCTCGTTTCATAACCGTGAATACCACCGGTGATTAAAATTGTTGGTTTATTGCTATCCCAATTACGCGTTTTTATCGAAAAAAGAGGATATTTATCAGGGGCATAAGACAGAGCACCATACTGAGTGACATCAAAATCATTTTTCAATGCATCAATTTTTGTCACAACTTGCTCAAGGTAAGAACGTTTAATGGTTGTCTGTGCTAACCATTGTGCTTTTTCGTCGCTTCCCCAAGCTTTACCTGCTTCACCAATGTGGTAGGTAGATGACTGCATTATTACCTTCCTATTTTTATTTTTAAATTAAATAACTTTTTACATTATGCTTAAGTTTTTGGCAAATATGGTTTTATTCATAATTAATAGTGTTGCTGTAGATATAAGGTAAGTTTATATCGAAAAATAATAGACGAATATTATTTATTAAACTCAATCAGTAAGTTGCGGTGAATTAAAGGTTTTTGCTTTTTGATACAAGCAATGAAAGAGTCAATATTAAGTTGCAATAACAACAGATAAAAAAGTATTGTCATACAAATTAAAGGGGTTATATTGAATTCGTTGTCACAAATAACATATTAGGAAAAGACGATGAGTACTATCTTGAATGAATCACAAATTGAAGATGCAAAACAACACCTTACTCGTCCTCTAGCCACACCTACAGATTTAAGTGTAGACGCGACTAAAGAGATCAGTGGTGCACTAACAGCGATCCTTGCTGATGTTTATGCAATTTATATGAAGACCAAAAACTTCCATTGGCATATGAGTGGTGCACATTTCCGTGATTATCACTTAATGCTTGATGAGCAAAGTGTTCAATTGTTTGCAATGACCGATGATATTGCCGAACGTGTCCGTAAAATTGGTGGTAAAACCCTACGTTCTATTGGTGAAATCTCACGTATGCAGCGTATTTTAGATAATGATGCTGATTACGTTGAACCTGCGGATATGCTTGCTGAACTTTGTAGTGATAACAAACAATTAGCAGCTGAACTTCGTGCCGCACACACTTTATGTGATGATTGTGGTGATTATTCATCAGTGAGTATGATTGATGATTGGATCGATCAAACCGAACGTCGTGTTTGGTTCCTTTATGAATCATATCGTCATTGATAAGAACATCTGTCTGTTACGATAGAAAATGAAGCTTCTCTATAAAATATAATAGAGAAGCTTTTTTATTATATTTGTAGCAAGTTGCATTGATTAATAAAGAATAAAAAGAAAAGCATCAAATAATAACGATGAAACAAAGCGTTATGTTTGAAAAAAGTTGGTTTATTTTTTGCAGATATTCATTATTCACAGTGGGAGAGATGAATGAGTATTGTTGCAGGTGTGATTTCAGAATCTTGGACTTCAGATTTATTGCTCATAAAAAAAGAGATCGCTCAACATTTATCGCGTAATCCAACCGATATAAGGCATGAGTATTTCGATAATCATTTGTATTTTTGCCGAGTCGCCATTGATTGTCATCGAGAATCGAGCTGGGCTGAAAATCATTTGCGTTTTTCAATGGTACTTGGACATACCTTAATGTCTACTTCATTAACTCAAGATGTTAATACTCTTTTGCAGCAGAGCCTCTCAAATTTTCCACAATTATTGGCTAAGGCTCAAGGTACCTATTGCGTGTTAGATTATAACAAGCAACGCCGTGAATTAACCATTTTCGCCGATAGTTTAGCAATACGTCCGCTTTATTATATGAAGTATAAAGGGAGCGTGATTTTTAGTTCATGTTTACGTTTATTCGATGAATTAAGTGTGACGTTAACAACCAACCTAGCTGGGGCGACTGAATACGCCGTAATCGGTTATCCACTTGGCAATAAAACCCAATATAATGAAGTGTACTCTATACAACCGGGAGAAAAATTAACCTTAACAAGTACTTCACTTATTAAAGAGCGGTACTTCCGTTGGTCAGATATGCCGTTTAATAGTATTAATGATAATGAGGGAACACTTCAGTTAGATCATGCTTTTAAACAAGCGGTCGATCTAGCAATAGGTAATGATCTTCATGCGATCAGTACACTGTCGGGTGGGTTAGATTCTCGTGTAATTGTTGCTGAGTTGTTAAGGCGTGAAATAAAATTAGAGTGTATGAACTTTTCCTATCAACGTTCTCAAGATGAGGTTTATGCCGAAGTTTTTGCTCAATGTCATGATTTTCCACTGCATATTGTGAATGTCAGTGATACCCAAGAGCAGAGTATTGAGCAACGTTTAGGGCATTATTGGCGAGCAACACAATATCCATTTTATCAGCAAGTGGAGAGGCCTAGGCTAGTATGGTCGGGTAATGGTGGCAGTGTATGCATTGGTATGGTGTTTTGTGATGACAATATTCTCGCCGCATGTGCCAGTGGTGATCCTTTTGCTGTAGCAAAAGCATATTTAAAACATCAGCATGCTTATATTCCTAAAAGAATGGTAAAACAAGGTGCGAAATTGCAGCGGCAATTAGAGCAAAATATTGTTGAATGCTTATGTCAGTACTCACACTTACCTCTAGATAAAGCTTTTCAACTCTTTTTATGGGAAAACGATCAACATCAACATATCGCTCCTGCACTAGAAGATATGGATAAATTTCGATTAGATTTTCATTTACCGTTCTACAGTAAAGCGATGCTGAAGGTGATGTTTGCGTTACCCGTTTCCTCTGCAGTAAAACATCAACTCTATATGAAATGGCTGAATCAGTCGTATTCAGAAGCGTTACTTACGCCATGGCAAACCTATCCGGGACATTTACCTTGTCCGTTAAAAAATAATCTATTACCGCCGTTAAGCCAGTGGCAGTTAGCGTCTAATGTTAGAAATAAACTGGATCTGCTGAAAATAGGTGTCAGCACCTTATTTGATGAGAAAGGTGAGTTTTATAATCGTCATTATTTAGGGGCTAATTGTATTCTAACAGCATTAGGTTTATACCGTGGCGAATCGACTTTGAATGTTGTTAAGCGTATGAATCAAGTCCTGAAATCCCCTCATTAGTAATCATAGGCAGAGTTAGCTAAAATACGCAGCCTAGTTATCGACAGTGATGAGTTCTGCGTTATATGCGATTTTTAAAACTATCTGTTCACCCTGATCTTTCCAATATTGACTTTAATACAACGGACTTAGCTATATTTCAACGCGATGCTGCAAGAGCCATTGTATTACATGGTGAAGATATTTTGATGTTATACACAGAGCGTTATCATGATTACACCTTACCTGGTGGTGGCATTGACGCTGGAGAAGATAAAGTCGAAGGATTGATTCGAGAATTACAAGAAGAAACCGGCGCAAGAAATATTCGAGACATTAAAGCGTTTGGTCAATATGACGAATATCGCCCTTGGTACAAGTCAGATCATGATGTGGTTTATATGAAATCATACTGTTACGTTTGTACTATTGATAAAGAGTTAGGCGCAACTCGCTTTGAAGATTACGAAATTAAAAATGGCATGAAGCCGGTATGGATCAATATTTTTGATGCGATAGCGCATAATGAAGAGACGATTAAACATTCTGAGAAAAAGGGGATGTCGATTGAGCGTGAAACCTTTTTATTGAAACTGATAGCAGAAGAGCTAATAACCGTTAACGCATAAAAAACGGAGGCATTGAGCCTCCGTTGTATTGAGATTAATCGGTGAATTATTTCACTTTCTTAAATGTCACGGTGTGACGTTCAGAGCTGATGATCAATGTGTTCTGGTTCACTAGGTAATCTGATGGACCTGTTAGCATTCTTTTTACGAATCCATCAACAATAGCTTGTTCGTTTTGAATACACATTTTACGGGTCGATGCTAAATTTTTAGTCAGTAAATTCTGACCAGTTAGTGTTAGCTTGCCTTTCAATGTATTACAACCGTGGTAAGTGACGGTTAAATTATTATCAATCACTAATTCTGGCTGCTTAGGTAATACATCTACAGGCTCTGAATGCCCATCAATCGCCATTACTGCCCATGTGCTTGGAAGCGCAGCAGCATCTTTAGGAGAAGAGCTACAACCAGTTAATAGTGATGTCAGTAAAAGTGTACTTAATAAAATCTTTTTCATTATATTTCTCATGTCGTACAGCAAGAAGGTGCGTTAGATACAGATGTTGACGATGATAAAAAGACAACGGTCAATAGTCAGATGTGTCAATAATAACGCAATGTTGTTCTGTGTCTTGCTTACAAAAGTCAGATGAACATTAAAACTAAACAAGCCATGAAGTGTGACAAATAACCGTAAAAATGTAAACGGCATCTTTTTTTATTTATATGTTTTTATTAATTCATAAATATATGAATAATAGGTGTAATCATGATTATTAAGGATAATTATTTAATGCAGAAGGTTACGCTAAGTTCACCCACTGGAGATAAGTATATAACACCATCAAAAGTGGTATGTGTTGGTCGAAATTACGTTGAGCATATCCACGAGTTAAATAATGAAATTCCTACGCAACTTGTTTTGTTTACGAAACCCAATTCTGCTATTTCTCAACAACTCAAAGCTAAGCATAGTAACGATTCGGTACATTATGAAGTTGAAATTTGTTTTATGTACCAACAAGGTCAGTTTATGGCTGCGGGAGTGGGAATTGATTTAACAAAACGTGAATTGCAAGCGACCTTAAAACAGAAGGGCTTACCGTGGGAACGAGCAAAAGCGTTTGATGGGTCCGTGCTTTTTAGTGATTTCGTGCCACTTCCTAATATTGCTGATACGGAATTTGAAGTGGTGTTTGAACAACAACAAGACATTTTACAGCGTGGCGTTAGCTCTCAAATGATCACAAAACCTGCGGCTATTTTGCAGGAGATCCAATCATTCATGACATTAGAAGATGGTGATATTGTTATGACGGGGACACCAAAAGGTGTCGGCGAAGTAAATGCTGGTGGGCATTACACTGCAAGCCTTTATATTGATGGGCAGAGAGTGGTCGCCCAGTCATGGGATGCGGCATAGCGTTATAATAATCTGATTTTTAATTTACAAAAATTTCGCATATTTACAGCTAAGCATTGTTACAATACTTAGCTGTTTTTCTATGTGAAGAAAGTAATGTTTCAGCAAGAGCATGTGATTAAATTAGCAAATATGAAAATGCCGTTTGGTAAGTACGCCGGTCGAATCCTTATCGATTTACCTGAAGAGTATTTATTGTGGTTTCAGAAACAAGGCTTTCCTGAAGGTGAGTTAGGTATGCTGATGGCTTTGGCGCTTGATTTTAAAATTGAAGGTCTAGAAAGCGTGATTCGACCATTGCGCAAAGACTAAGCGTCGTTTCAATACAGATAATAGAAAAGATTTTTAAATGAAAAAAGTACTCTCATCTATATTACTGTTTTTTGGTGGATTGACACTGTCAGGTTGTGCCCAGCATTATGCGGTAATCAGTGATATTCCGTTTGCTGATGCTAACTTTAAACGTTGCGTCATTTTGCAAGGTAAAGCATATAGTGAACAAATTACTGAGTTGAAATGTGACGGTTTACATATATCAAAAATTAAAGAATTGAGTAATTTTCCGAACTTACAGCAGTTAGATTTAGCGAATAATCACTTAACTCAGCTTGATATTAGTCATAACCCTAAATTAGAGCTGCTTAGTGTTGAACATAATCAGCTTAGCAAATTGAAAACTAAATATAATAAACAATTAAAAGTGCTAAATGTAAGCTTTAATAACTTAACATCTCTTGACGTGAGAAAAAATAAAGAACTCACGTATTTAAATTATTCGGGAAATCATATTAAAGATGTTGATATTAAAAATAATCCAAACTTATTAGCACCTTATGATAAAATCTATGTCACTAATGGCCCATCTAATTAATTTTTTCAAAATCAGTAAGGAAGTCATTTTATGTTTAACGGGATACATCATGTTGCGATCATATGCTCTGATTATCAGCGATCTAAGTACTTCTACAGTCAAATATTAAAACTAGAGATCATCAATGAAACTTATAGAGCGCAACGCCAGTCGTACAAACTAGATCTACGTTTACCAGATAATAGCCAAGTTGAACTGTTTTCTTTTCCCGATGCTCCCCAAAGGCCCAGTTATCCAGAGGCTCAAGGGCTACGCCACCTAGCGTTTTCAGTTGATGATGTGGAATCTGTTGTGGCATATCTAGTTGATCATGATATTGAAGTAGAAGCTATCCGCGTTGATGAGTTAACGGGAAAGAAATTTACTTTTTTTAGCGATCCTGATGGATTACCACTTGAGTTGTATCAGTCTTAACTTTGAGAAGTGTGGGTTTTTAACTAACAAATATATGCATATAAAGGTATATTGTGTTGGTTAATAATTAAACATTGGAAGGGATGTGATGCGCAGAATTATATTTAATCAGAAAGGTGGGGTGGGTAAATCAAGTATTACCGTAAATTTAGCAGCTATTAGTGCGGCGAAAGGGCATAAGACATTAGTGATAGATCTCGATGTCCAAGGTAATTCAAGCCACTATTTAGGGTATGATATTAACCAAAAGGGCGATAAAACCATTGCTGATTTACTCAATCAAACTGCCTCTTGGTTTTCAATGGCATCACCAACACTGGATTACCCCCAACCGACCGATTATGACAATTTATTCCTCATTCCATCGAGTCCCAAATTAGATAAATTAGAGCCAGAATTAGAACGCCGCTATAAGATCTATAAGTTACGCGAAACTTTAGATGAATTAGAAAAAGAATATGAACATATTTATATTGATACCCCGCCAAACCTAAATTTTTATACTAAGTCGGGATTAATTGCGGCGCATAACTTATTGATCCCATTTGATTGTGATAGTTTTTCACAACAGGCATTGATCAATTTAATGGATAACTTAGCAGAGCTTCGAGACGATCATAATCGTGAGTTATCATTAGAAGGTATTGTGGTCAATATGTTTAATGCTCAGGCAAACTTTCCTCGTCAGATTATTGAAAGTGTTAAAGAGTTAGGCTTTCCAGTCCTAGAGCCTTACCTACCTCAATCGATCAAAATGAAAGAATCACATTTTCAACAAATTCCGCTTATTCATTTCTTACCAAAACATAAGTTAACCGAGCAATTCTCTCTATTACATCAACAATTAAGTAATGTTAAACAAGCCGTTAAAAATTAGCAGTCTTTGCCATTACTTAAAATAAAAAAGAGCGAGATTGATACTCGCTCTTTTTTAATAATCATCTTTTTGGGGAAAATACTTTTCGTATTCTTCCATAAAATCTTGTCGAATTTCTTGCTCTAAATGCGTTGCTTGCTCAGTTGGACAAAATAACATGAAGTGAACAATTTGTTCTCCTGTCGCACCACTACTGATATGGATGTGTGGTTCTGAGCCGGGTAAATCAACACCTGCATGTTTTTCTATCATGCTGTTATAGCGACGAGCAACGTCAATAAAATCTTCACAATGGTGCTCTATTTTTTTGACCATAGTTGGCAGTAAAGGATAGAGGTTGAGAAAATTGGGTACTACGATAGAAAAGTTATGGTAAACATAACGCTTCATAAAATTAAGGTTTTTTACTGGGTAAGTGAAAAACATGCTATTGGGTAAGGTTGCTGTTTTTCCGGTGTAATGATACTGACCATGATGAAGATCGATCTCTTGGATTACCGTTGCCATCATATTGTGTTCGATGACTTCGCCACATAACTTGCCCACTTCAATCCAGTCACCGATTCGAAACGAACGTGAGCTTGCGCGTTGAATTGCCCCTGTAATACAAAGAATAATTTCTTTCGATGCGACAACAATGGCAACCGCGATCGCTGTGACAGATAATGCAAACTCATTAATTTCTGAGCGCCAAAGGATGAAGAGTAAAAGGATAAGAATAGAAAAGGTGCCATTTTTGGTTCGAGACATCCATTTTCGTTGTTCTTCTGAAAGAAAGAGTTCTTCCCCCCGAATTTTGGTCAAAACCAGACGACGGATCAGTGAAATAATCACAATGATCAGAGCACTTAGTAGTAATTTGTGTGCGATGAGGAAATTAATAACTTCCATAACCTTATCCATCGTTATTCCTTTTTATCTCAATACATCAATAAAGAGTTATATCAAAAAAAACAGATGAATGTGTTAGAGAAATCAAAACTTTACAGAAGTGGGTATAAGATAAATAGGTATTTGAAAATGGTGTATAGAGAAAGAGAGATAAAAAAAAGAGCGATAAGCTCCTTTAAAAAGATGATGAGATCTTATTTATTATCGCGTTTGTATAATTCAGTAAAAGAACGTTGGTAAGCGACGGCAATTTTTTTGATGATGTTCTTAGTCATAGTTACAACCTGATACTGTATAAAACGAGATAAAAGTAATTAAAAAAGTAGATTTAGAGGCGTTTGACTCTCTTGTTGACGCGCATTATACGTATGTCATAAATTCGGGGGAATGAAAAAAAATAGAGATTGAGATTAGTTTTACTAATGTATTGTTTATTATCTGCTTGGTTAAGTTTATTTAATTAAAAATCAATATCTTATTTTTATCGTTTACCGTTTTATTAGTGTGTAAGTTATATATTTCCATAGGGAGTTAATACTTTATTGATAATTTTAATTGAGTTTTAATTGTTAACTTAATATGAGTTTTTTGATGAAAGTAGCCATGTTAAAGGAAATAGTAAGTGAAGTGTTCAAAAGAGCATGTTAATTGGTTAGATTTAGAGCTTTATATCCATGTTAGTGTTTTCATTGGGTGTTTTTTATACGGAGGTGATGGTGAACAAAAAAGTATGGACACAGCTCTGAAGCCATAGCACAAGCATGTAATGAGTTTGTGGTGTTTAGCTCAGTAACGGTTGCCTCTTTATTTGCTGGCTGGCTTAATAACACGGTTGGTTGGTATCAGCTTAACCTTATCGTCATTCCATTCATGTTCGTCATTATTGCCATGTTATTTATGTTTAAACCTAAATTAATTGTTTCGTTTTAACTTCAAAAGTAACGCTATGTTTATGATTATTTATCGTAATTTTAAGAACTTCAGTCTAAGTTTGATTAGGATAGAATCATAAAATGTAGAGAACCTCTGAGTATGAAAAGTGACATAATTCTTATCGGTAAGGGCGAAAACAAAATAGGGATCCACCCTAAATATGCCAATCGTCATGGTTTTATTGCTGGAGCAACAGGTACAGGTAAAACGGTAACCCTTCAGTGTTTAACTGAGGGTTTTTCATCCCTTGGTGTGCCCGTTTTTCTTGCTGATGTAAAAGGCGACTTATCAGGTATGGCGAAGGCTGGTACTGATAACGCAGTTGTTCAAAAACGTTGTCGTGAAATTGGAATTGATGATTTTCAATTTACTTCTTTTCCCGTTGAGTTCTGGGATTTGTTTGGGAAAGAAGGGGCAAAAATCCGCGCCACATTAGAAGACATGGGACCGCTATTATTAAGTCGTTTGTTAGATTGTAATGATGTCCAAGAAGGATTAATTAATTTAGCGTTTGAATATGCAGAAGAAAACCAAATGCCGATGCTGGATTTGGATGATTTTTCTACCGCACTAAATTACTTAGGCGATAACTCAAAACAACTAGGTGGGATGTACGGACGTATCAGTAAGTCCTCTATTGCTGCTATTGAGCGGCGTTTATTGGGCTTTAAACGTCAAGGTGGTAGCGAGTTTTTTGGTGAGCCAGCATTGGATTACCATGATTTCATGAAAACAGCCGTAGATGGTCGAGGCATTATAAATATTCTGGATGCCAGTACTTTGATCCAATCACCAAAGTTGTACTCAACCTTCTTATTATGGTTGTTGTCTGAGCTTTATGAGAACCTACCGGAAGTCGGTGATCTTGATAAACCTAAATTTGTGTTCTTTTTCGATGAGGCTCATCTACTGTTTGATGATGTACCGAAAGTCTTCTTAGATCAGATTGAGCAAGTGGTACGTTTGATTCGTTCTAAAGCGGTAGGCATCTATTTTGTAAGTCAAAATCCAACCGATATTCCAGACTCAGTATTAGGACAATTGGGTAATCGTATTCAACATGCGCTACGTGCCTATACCCCAAAAGAGAGAAAAGCCGTAAAAGTTGCAGCTGAATCATTTAGGGATAACCCAAATTTAGATGTTGTTAGCTTGCTGGGTGAATTAGGCGTAGGTGAAGCATTAGTATCAGTATTAGGAGAGGGCGGTGTGCCATCGGTAGTTGAACATGTCACAATTCGCCCTCCGGAGTCGCAAATTGGTCCTATTAATGCTGATAAGCGCATTGAAATGATAAACACCAGCCAGTATTTTCAGCAATATAAAGTAGCAGTGAATCGTGAGTCAGCCCATGAAATATTAAACAAACGCACAGAGCAGAAAAAGCAACAAGCTGAACATGAGAAACAGGAACGTGCAAGTATTCGAAAACCTCGTCGCTCTCAGCGTCAAATATACACTGAATCGTTTATTAAAACCTTATTAAGGCAACTTGCGAATGCAATCGTAAGAGCGTTATTCAAGCGGCGTTAATTTTATGACTCAATCTCTTCTGTGTTATCGACAAAAGGGAGGGTGTAAATCTTATATTGTTGTCGATAAATATGTTACTGCGACCATGGCTTTTTTATAAGAAAAGCGTAAGGTCTTAAGCTTCTATTTTTAAAGGACAATAGTAGACGTGCATATTTTTACAGATAGAAAAAAAATCCTGATTGATACGCGAAGTTCTGATGAGTTCTTAGCGGGTCATGTTGAAGGTAGTGTATTTATTGGATTTGGCGGGAAACAATTTAAATGGTGGCTTGAATTAATGCTACCGGATAAAGACATTCAATTAGATGTTATCGCCTCGCCTAATTATCAAGATCAAGTAAAAGAAACATTGCAAGCACTAGGTTATACCCATATCCGTTTTCAAGCACTTGAAGGAACATTGTCTCAAGTTGAACACATATCTGCTGAAACGCTAGTAACGAAGGCATCAGAGCTAAATATTTTAGATGTGCGTGAACAAGATGAAATAGCAAAAGGTGCGCTACCTAATGCTGAGGCATTACCGTTATCCGATATTTTGCAAGGCAAACTGCCTTCAGAGAAAGATAACTTTGTTGTCCATTGTGCTGGCGGATACCGTTCTTTGATTGCTATCTCATTGCTGAAATTACTACGACAATGCCATTTTATTCAAATTGATGGCGGTCTCTCTGCAATTAAACGCCATATGTAACCGTTTTATATAAACCAAAGTCATTGATAAATAATATTTATTGATATTATTTTTTATAAAAGTTATCGATGGCTTTGTTTCTCTCCTTCTAAAAAAACTTTTTTTTCACATAAAAACAGCTTTTCGATGAGCATTTTTATTACGCTCCAAATGTTATCAAAATGTTGTTGATTGTTTGCCTCTTGTTGCAAAATCCATGAAATATACAAATTATTGTACGAATATTTGTGCAAAAGAATTGATACCTGACTTATTTTTTTTGAAAAATAGCCAGTCTCTGAAATGCTGAATACATGTTTCTACTTATAAAAAAAGTCATACCCTGTACCAGACGTAGAAGCATTATATGCTTAATGTTGAGTATAAATTCAAGGATTGAGAGATAGATTATGATTCGATTTAACCTTTGTGCAGCAGGAATATCCCTTGCACTGTCTGGCGCTGCTTTCGCGGCACCTACGGCACCAAGCATTGATCTGTATGGTTCTAACAACCTTCAGTTCTCTAAAATTGAGCTAGCAATGGAAACAACATCTGGCTATAACGACATGGTTAAATACCATGACAAAGCTAAGATTAATGTGAAATTTAACCAATGGAGTGGTAAATCAGGCGATACTTACAACATCTATTTTGATGGTGAAAAGGTAGCATCTGGTCCAATCAAAGGTAGTCAAACCACAGCTTCTTTTGAGTATGAGCAAGGCGGCTTGTATCAAATGGAAATCGAAGCGTGTGACGAAACAGGATGTGCGAAAAGCGCGCCAGCACAAATCACTATTGCAGATACAGATGGTTCACACTTACCTCCTCTAGCAATGAATGTTGACCCAAACAACAAATCATATGATACCGACCCAAGTGTAGTGATGGGTACGTATTTCGTTGAGTGGGGTATCTATGGTCGTGAATATACAGTAGATAACATTCCTGCAGACAACTTGACCCATATTCTTTATGGCTTCATCCCAATTTGTGGTCCAAACGAGTCTGTGAAATCGGTAGGTGGTAATAGCTTCAACGCATTACAAACTGCGTGTAAAGGTGTTGATGATTACGAAGTTGTTATCCATGACCCATGGGCTGCATTCCAAAAGAGCTTTAAGCAAGCAGGTCATGAATATAGCACACCTATCAAGGGTAACTATGCAATGCTAATGGCATTGAAACAGCGTAACCCTGATCTGAAAATTATCCCGTCAATCGGTGGTTGGACATTGTCTGACCCATTCTTTGATTTTGTAGATAAAGCAAACCGTGACACATTTGTTGCATCTGTTGAGAAATTCCTAAAAACGTGGAAATTCTACGACGGTGTTGATATTGACTGGGAATTCCCTGGTGGCGGCGGTGCTGCAGCAGATCGCGGTGATGCGGTTAAAGATGGCCCTGCTTACATTGCTTTAATGCGTGAACTACGTGCGATGCTTGATAAGCTAGAAGCTGATACAGGTCGTACTTATGAGCTAACATCAGCAATCGGTGTTGGTTACGATAAGATTGAAGACGTTGATTATGGCGAAGCTATCCAATACATGGATTACATCTTCGCAATGACATACGACTTCTACGGCGGTTGGAACAACGTTCCTGGTCACCAAACAGCACTTTACTGTGGTAACTTCATGCGTCCTGGTCAGTGTGACGGTACTGGTCTAGATGAAAATGGCGAACCATACAAAGGGCCAGCATACACGTCTGATATTGGTATTCAGTTACTGCTAGATCAGGGCGTTCCTGCTAACAAACTGGTTCTTGGTGCTGCAATGTATGGTCGTGGTTGGACGGGTGTAACACCTGATACACTAACAGACCCAACAGATCCAATGACAGGTACAGGTACTGGCAAACTGACGGGCAGCAAAGCTCAAGGTGTTTGGGAAGACGGTGTTATTGATTACAAAGGCATTAAATCATACATGCTTGGTGCTAACAGCCAAGGTATCAATGGCTTTGAATATGGTTACGACGAGCAAGCAGAAGCACCGTATGTGTGGAATCGTTCAACAGGTGACTTGATCACATTTGATGATGAGCGTTCTGTTAAAGCTAAAGGTAACTACGTTAAATCACTTGGTCTTGCTGGTTTATTCTCATGGGAAATTGATGCGGATAACGGTGATATCCTAAATGCAATGCATGAAGGTGTATCGGGCGCAGTGATTGATAAACCAAACAAAGCTCCAACAGCAGCAGCTGGCGCAGATCAAACTGTTTCAGGTCCTGCATCTGTAGCGCTTGATGGTTCAAGCTCGAAAGATTCAGATGGTAGCATTGTTAGCTATGCTTGGGAGCAAGTATCAGGTACTGCGGTAGCATTAACTGGTGCTGATTCTGCTACAGCAAGTTTTGCAGCTGCAGAGGTAGTAGAAGCTGAGCAATTAACGTTCAAACTAACAGTGACAGATAACAAAGGTGCATCGGCATCAGATACTGTTGTTGTCACTGTAAACCCTAAAGATGTTGTCGTACCACCAACAAACACGGCTCCAGTAGCAAGTGTAACTGCACCACAATCAGCGAACGCTGGCGATGTAGTTGTTGTTGATGCATCAGCTTCTTCTGATGCAGATGCGGGTGATACGCTAACGTTTGATTGGACATTACCAGCTGGCGTTAATGCAACAGTTAATGGTTCACAAGTACTATTTACTGCGGCTGAGTACACGCAAGACACTAACTTAGTCTTTACTGTAACGGTATCTGATGGTGAAGCAAGCTCAAGCGCTTCAGCGACAGTTGTTGTTGCTAAACATACAACGGTAGAGCCACCTGTTGATACATGTGATAACGCATGGGATGCAGCAACAGTTTACACTGGCGGCGACCAAGCGACTAAAGATGGTAAGGTTTGGGAAGCTAAGTGGTGGACACGTGGCGAAGACCCTGCGAAATCTGGTCAATGGGGTGTATGGAAAGAAGTTGGCGTAGCTAACTGTCAATAAGCGTAAAATTAATGAGCTGGTAATAGTGCAGTAACCTATTCATCAGCCATTACAACATGCTTTAGTAATCATCCCTTGAGACGTAATCAGTCTCAGGGGATTTTTTTATTGAGCGGATAAAAAAGGCGCTAAGCATTAAGCAAAGCGCCATTAAAGTATTGATTACATTATGTTAGATAATGTATTAACGGCTAAGGAATGCGTAGCCAGTTGTAAATGCTGCTTCTTGGAATTGACGTAAACCGGTATCACGGAAATCAATCGCCATTGGATTACGTTTTAGCTTTTGCTTAATGTCAGCATTGGTCATGAAGTTAACATCAACATCTGGAATAAGCTGGATAGCCGATTCTAATTTAAAGCCTACTGCGCTACCTGCAAACTTGCCACGCGTTTCACGGTTACGGATCACAACCTTATCTACTTGGTAATCATCCAGTAGTTTTTTAAATGCGAATTGGAAATCACGCATTTGTTGGTTATCTAGAGAATCTTCCATGATGAACTTTTGTGTACGACATTGTGGAATATCGAACATGCCATTTTGAAGTGAAAGAAGGCAAATAACCGCTTCGTTACTACGTAGTTCAACAGCACAAATTTTCATGTTAACACCTGAATCTGAATATTTTGGCGGTTATTGTAGGCGAAAAAGTGATTCGCTGTTAGTACCGATTGCATTTTTCTTATGCCTTTCTATCCAGACGAAGGTTAATAAAATATCGATAAATTAAATAAGGATAATAAAACCAGAAAACTGTTCCATATTTCTATATTTATGACGTTTTAATCAGTGTAATTGCACCGATAATGGTGAAATAGGGAAGGGAAAAATCGCATTTATTCTGTTTTTAGTTACGGTTCTTTTTAGCAAACTGAGTATAGTTTCTAGAGAGGAGAATCGTTATGACTATAACGAATGTGATGTCGCAGTTTTACCTTCAACGTCTTAATGATACTGAAAATAAAGAAGAATATGATGCGATAACCAAAATGCTTACGTTATGTAACTGGGTACCACGTGTTCAAGATGAAGAAGAATAAGTATGTAGTTAGAAACCGCCAATAAAAAGAACGATATTGGCGGTTTAAATTCAATTCGTATTAGCTACGTTTTGCAGGTGTGTACGAACGACCTGCGGCTTGATACGTTTCTTTATCGTTAATTTCAAAGGTCGTGTAGAAGAACCATGCAATGAAGCGCATCAGCTCATCATTAGCATTCATTACCCACTCGGCAAATTCTTCTTCTTCGCCTTGGTCGTTTTCTTGGGTGAAAACGTGGTAAATACGCTGTTGTCCGTCGATTTCAGCAAGACTAAAGTGACCAATCATTGCTGCTGCTGTTTCTGCAATTTCAGGCTCATCGTTGTCTTTTAACGCATTTAGGATCGCTGAAACGCTATCGAGTGCTGCCAATTCTTTTACTAAAATCTCAAATTCTTCTTGTTGCATGCTTAATATCTCTGTGACGTTTTCCGCTATTGTAATCGTAATTAAATCGACGACCTAATTTTTCCATAGAAAGAGGGATTATGGCCTTAATTGTTTTTCGGTTGAGTATAAATTGGGCCTAATAGTTCGAGTTGGGTCAGGTACATACGCATATCGAATTCTAATTGATGATAGCAAGGTTCCATGTGACAACATAATGCATAGAATGCTTTATTGTGTTCCTTCTCTCGTAAGTGTGCCAATTCATGAACTACTATCATACGCAGGAATTCAAGTGGCGCTGATTTAAAGACGGAGGCAATACGGATTTCATGCTTGGCTTTTAGTTTACTTCCATGGACGCGCGAGATGAAGGTATGTAGACCTAGTGCGTGATTAATAACGTTGATCTTATTATCGTAAGCCACTTTACTGATCGGAGCTGATTTTTTCAGATAGGCATTTTTAAGCTCAACGACATAATCATACAGTGCTTTTTCTGTTTTGATGTTATGTGGCGTCGGGTAGCGCTTTAAGAGCAGTGTCTTGAGCGTATCATTATCGATAAGCTGTTGTACTTGCTCAGTAAGATGAGTTGGGTAACCCTGTAGATATTTTAGTGGCTGCATAACGTGACAAAATAGATAAAACGGTCATGCTATAAGTTGATCGCATTTGAGGCAAATAAAATATCTACTAGATGTAATTATATCTATAATATCAAAGTGATATCTTAATCGTTTTAGAAGGCTCTCTGTATGTCATTGCGTGTCCCACCTCCAATATTATTGTTATTATCCGTGTTAGCTATGTACTTACTTTCTCGCTTTTATCCGATTCTAACCATTGACTTTAGTGGTAAGAGTTTACTGGTTTCGGTGTTGTGTTTTATTGGTGTTATTCCGGGATTTACAGCAATAATTGCGTTTGCAAAGGCCAATACAACGATTGATCCCCGCTATCCACAAAAAACATCACGGTTGGTGACGACCGGTATTTATCGTTTTACCCGTAACCCAATGTATATAGGTTTAGTTTTTTTCCTATTAGCCGCTGCTTTTTATTTTTCCGCGCTGAGTTGCTTTGTGATCGTGCCTATTTTTATATGGGTGATGAATAATTTTCAAATAGAGCCAGAAGAAGAGGTATTACTCGCTATGTTTGGTGATGAATATTTGCAATATTGCAGAAATGTTCGTCGTTGGTGTTAATGCGTTAGATTATATTAATTGAGAATAGAGAGTGTAAGAAAAATAACGGTTTACCTCGACGTTATTTTCCTTACACTTGCGATCACGTTAGTTTATTACTTAGTAATAAAGAGACAAAAGAAAACTGAGGGGAAACAAATGAGCAAAGCGAAAATTGGTATTGTTACGGTAAGTGATCGCGCAAGTGCAGGCATTTATGAAGACATTTCAGGCCAAGCGATTATCGATACGCTAAATGATTATTTAACCTCAGAGTGGGAGCCTGTTTATAAGGTGATCCCTGATGAGCAAGATGTGATTGAAGCTACACTTATTGCAATGGCAGATGTGGAAAACTGTAGCCTTATTGTTACAACAGGTGGCACAGGCCCAGCTAAGCGTGACGTAACGCCTGAAGCGACTGAAGCGGTTTGCGATCGTATGATGCCTGGTTTTGGTGAATTGATGCGTGCTGAATCACTTAAGTTTGTACCAACTGCGATATTGTCTCGCCAAACTGCGGGTTTACGTGGCGATAGCTTAATTGTTAATTTACCAGGTAAGCCTAAATCGATTCGTGAATGCTTAGATGCTGTTTTTCCTGCGATTCCATACTGTATTGATTTAATGGATGGCCCATTCTTAGAATGTGATGAAGCCGTGATAAAGCCTTTTAGACCAAAGCAGAAGTAATACAGTGCTATAAATAGAAAAGTAACCTTATGGTTACTTTTTTATTTAGTAATACTCAAAATAGCAATGTATATATATACAGTTGTATTTGTTTTCATATCTTTCTATTGTTATTTTTGTGTAAATGAAATTAGTACTTGCTCACGAAATTAAGCATAATATAAATATCAATTCCAAAATTATTTATTCATATTTTCAAAACTGAAATTCAAAAAAAACACATCAAATTTAAAATCATTTAAAAACATATGGTTAGTAATTTTTTTGTTTTTGAATATATTCTTAAACTTATATTTGATGCCTTTTTGAACAGTATTTGAGTTTATATTAATCATTTGTTTTTCAATTGCTATTATAATATTCTATGCAACCAAAGAGAAACATCTCTGATATTTATTACACATACTGTGTATTTATCCATTATATAAATAAAAAACCATGTTTTATGGTTTTTAAAGCAGGCTCGAATATGGATGTTAAACAAAGCTGGGGTTTTATTTCAATTTCAATTGGCGTTGTATCGCTATTATGGGCAAGTATTTCTTTAAGTGGTATGGTCGGACAAGAGCATGTACTGATGGAAATGGGATCATATATTCATGCGAGCAGCACTAATTTTCCAAATTCAAATTATGCAGAAAAAGTTTTAGCCGCTGAACGTCATAAAAACTTTGTGGTGTTATTAACAGGTCTTGTTATGGCATTGATCGGCTCGATCATGGTTAAAGGACGATTTAACAAGTTTTAAATTACTTTTTCTTAAGAGATATACCGCAACTATGCATGTTAAAAGTACATTGTTGCGGTATATAAACCGATATTACTGTGCAGATTGTGGTGTTACGTCTTTGGGTACGTAAGCTTTTGTTCCCCAAAGAGGCACAGTTGATAAGCTATGCTTGTAGCTGCCTGATGTTTCTTTTGTTGAGTATGATAAATACATCAAAGTTTCAGAAGCAGGATCATAAATACGACGAATCTTCATAGTTTTGAAGAAAATACTTTTCGACTTTTTAAATACCACTTCACCCGATTTTGATTTATCTATTTTTGCAATCATATCAGGTGTGATTTCACCTGTTTGACGACATGAAATCGATGAATCGGATGGATCCGCTAAGCTTAAATCTGCCTCAATACTTGCTATATGACAGGTAACACCTGGCACTAAGGGGTCGACTAAAGTATTTAATTTAATATCTTTGGTGGTAAATACCCCTAGTGATACATCGCCAACTTCATTATCCGAACAACCACTTGTTAATAGCGCTGATGCTACCAGTCCTGCAGCCATTATGGCTTTTCTCATTATTCTCTCCTTGGTCTATTCGCTGTAATCGATATGTTTTTATTTACGACAGATCGAATACATAGGTTTATACGTGAAAAATGTCTTATTTTCACTAAACGTTTGATATTGAGACCACATCTTAAGGTTTTGCTATTTTTAGGGCAAAAAAAACCGAGATACGGCTTGAGTAACTCGGATAAGTGGCGCTACAAGGCTCCAAATTAAAAACATTTGTTAGAGGGAATGCATGAAAATCGAACAATGTTAGTCATTGTTGATAGTTGTACGAAAAAAAAATAAGAAAAGTTTAAATTTATTTTTATTTGATTATCTGTTTGTTTATTAAGTGTTTTGTAGGGTTAGGGGAGGGCTTGTTAGATTTAAAAAATGTTATACTTATAACGTTTTTTCAAAATTGTGCTTTTCAGAATGAATAAATACACATAGGATAAATGTAACGGTATTGTTACAGGGAAATTTGTTAGGGACTTCACAGTTACTGTCTATGGGAGGATATTATGTCGAATATTCTTACTTTTCCAGTAAAAGAACAACCGAGAGAACGGACACCTTTAGAAACCATTGTTGAGCAGGAACTGCTTGATTTAAATGCTGATCAATACATGATTGATGTCGTTTTAGAGCGAATGGAGAAATTTTTGGCTCTAGCATCTTTTGAGTTTGATTTAAAAATGAAGGTATCAAAGGAATGTTTAGATGAAATGCACGAGAACGTATTTCCTGCTATATCGGAAATGCAAGCGTCAGTTCGTGACAACATGAATGAAATTCTGACAGAACGTGTATTACATGAGATCCGTCTTTATAATCTTGAAATGCAAGCAGTAAGATAATATATCCATTTTTTGAGTATCTACTTTGTTACAGATAGCGTTTATAAATAATCTACCGTCATAAAGCCACTTTAAACAGTGGCTTTATTTTTGTCATTAAAACGGCAATAGATTGAAACCCTTTCGTCATTTATCCTTTTTATACTGACACCAAATTCTGTGATTTGCGGTGAAAGTATGGAAACGAACACGCCTTTTTTGCTTCCAAGAAAAACGCCATTAGGTATTGCTGAGAATGTAGCTGAATGGATTACAGGACTAAAGCAGCTTAATCAGTATTATTTAAAACGCCCCATTGATTCAGATAGAACAACTTTTGTGCGCTATGCGTTGGAATCATTAGGGATTGATTATCAGCTCCAACAAGGCTCGGTACAAACAATCCCACAGCAAGGATCAACGTTGATTGTTGCGAATCATCCTCTTGGTGGTGTGGAAGGTATTATTCTAGCTGAGCTTCTTCTCTCAGTGCGTGCTGATATAAAAATTTTGGCTAATGAATATTTAAAAACGGTGCCTGAATTAGATTCCTTATTTATTGGCGTCGATGTTTTTGAAAATCAATCCACAGTAAAAGCGAATGCAAAAGCAGTAAGAGAAGCACATCATCATCTTGCAGAGGGGGGCTTATTACTGGTATTTCCTGCAGGAGAAGTATCGACTAAAGATCAAAAAAAACGGTTAGTCGATAAAAGTTGGAATCGCTCCGTAAGTCGCTTTATTCGCCGTCATGAAGCGGTTGTTGTTCCAATTTTTATTAATGGTGAAAACAGTAAAAAGTTTTATTTAGCAGGGAAAATTCATCCATTATTACGTACTGCGATGCTTGGGCGAGAGATGCTAAATAAACGCCAACAATGTATAGGGCTAGCGATCGGTGAAGCTATACATTATTCGGAAGTGAAGAATATTAAAGATGACTATCAACTAGTTAATTACTTACGGCTTAATACTTATCTTTTAGGTTCAAGCTATTTATCTCAGTCAACAAAGCAAGAAACAGTATCGAACCCTGAAATGGCGACGATCCATCCTCCTATCCCAGCTCAATTATTAGCCGCAGAAATTGCACATTTGCCTCATGATCAGAAGCTTATTGAAAACTCTCGTTTTGATGTCTATTGCACCACAGCAGCAGACGCACCACATTTATTGAAAGAAATTGGTCGAGTGCGAGAAATTAATTTTAGGGCTGTTGGGGAAGGCACTGGAAAAGCATTGGACTTAGATCGGTTTGATGACTTTTATTATCATTTATTCGTATGGGATAAAGAGCAACAGCAGTTGGTTGGTGCATATCGCCTAGGAGCATCTGATCAAATCATACAACAGCAAGGGATAGAAGGTTTATACTCAAGAACCTTGTTTAATTATGATCAGGCGTTAGTGAAGCAGTTAGGTAAATCATTAGAGTTAGGGCGATCTTTTGTTGCTCAGCCTTATCAGCGTAGTCTTAGCGCATTATTGTTACTGTGGAAAGGAATATGCGAGTTTGTATACCGTCATCCTCAATATACTCACTTATTTGGCCCTGTGAGTATAAGTAATGACTATAGTTTAGAAGCCCGCCAGTTATTAGCCGCTAGTCTAGAGGTACACCATTACGATCAGCAGGTAGCAACGTTGGTAAAGCCTAGCTATCCTTTACCGAAAGGGGAGCGTTGTTATCATCACCCCGACATATTGGCAGCGCTTACTGATATTCAACTGCTCTCAAAAGTTGTGAGTCGATTAGATAACGACAACAAAGGTGTTCCTGTCTTATTAAGGCAATATCTAGGATTAAATGGCAAGCTACTTTGCTTTAATGTTGATCCTGCTTTTAATGATGCGTTGGATGGTTTAATTGTGGTTGATTTACGTCAGGTAGCAGAAAAGACGCTTGCTAAGTATATGGGGCTAAAAAAGACCAAGCAATATATTGCCTATCATCGATAGTGATTAAATCGATTATTTTCATAATGGGATAGCTTTACTATCAAGCTATCCCATTTTCATGGTGCGGAAGAATGCCTGTTATTTACTGATTAGGTTGCCATAACTTTTCAGCTCGTGTTCCGATAAACCAAAAGCTAAGTGCAAGTATCGCAAAGAAAAGTGCTTTATGGATCTCGCCCCAAAAATACGTGAAATACTCGGTATACAGCACAACTAACATAAAAGTAATACCGAATGTACGCGTCATAACATCATTAGCTTTTATGCCAATAACAATTGCGATAGTACAACAAGTTAAAGCTAAAAGGCTCCATGCCCATAATTCCACTTGTTTTATCTGTGACCACTCATGAAAACTGTCATAGTTACCGAATATAGTCAGTAGCCATAAAAAAGTGAAAAAATAGAACAGTCCAGCAAAACGCGTTGCTTCTGTTAGTGGCTTTACTATTTTTATTTTTGGAAAAAATAGACTAATTAAGATGATGATGGCGCCAAAACAAGTAAATTGCAGCGGAATATTCATTCCTAAAAAGAGGTAATGGCTATCACTTAAATAGGACGTTTCTGAGAGTAAATAAAGCCCTGCACTTAGTAAGAAAAACAACCAAATTAGAACCGATCTTAACTTGATACCTAACCCACAATAGATGATGGCAGGAATAGCAATATATAGACTTTCTCGCCAATGTTCAGCGAATGATGTTTTACTTAAAAAGCCGACAGAAACAGCCGTGAGTAAAACACCAAAAAAGAAAATTGCTTCATTGCTAATACTTTTTTCAGGGAATTTAGTACGCCTTCTAACGCCGAGATAGTATAAAGCGGCGGATAAAAACGCGGTAAAAATAGTTAAAACACTGGCTGGAGTATTAATCAATTTGGCCAATAACGACATTAAATAGTTATCAGCAACTAATAAAATGACGGAGAGGATAAAACAAGCAATAGCTATCCAGAATGAATAAACAGCAAGCAGTTTCCAGTCAAAATTTGCGACTTGATAACTTTGTCGTAAGTGCTCACTTTGTTCCATACTTACAAGTTTTTCTTGTTCCCAGTGCGTAATGGCTTCATCGAGGATTTGTGCTTTTCTTTTATTAAGCTTAAGTGTCATTTCACTGTCCTAGTAACAAAAGGCGTGCAAAGCGATCTAAATAAGTTAGAACGCCATTTATTATTAAGCGAGAGGTTGCTTTGATAAACACTGACGACATAAGCAGCGCCCTGAAGGGCAATCTTCAGTATCGCGTTTATCTAATTCGAAACACCAACACGTTGCCTTTCCTGCACTAATATCGCAATGTGCGGGTTCATGACATTCAGGGCAAGAATGAGTATCAGGTTCCCCTTTAATTTCAGCCATAACTGATTCTCGCTTGGCATCATCAAAGTTTTGCCATTCGATAACTTCTTTCATGGTGCGTAAGCAACCACTACAGATACCATCACTATTCTTACACTTGGCAACACATGGGCTTTTCACTACAAGATCCCTTATTTACGTTAATTTTTGATGCTGGCGAGTATAACAAAAACATCACTTACTCATAGCGTAGCTTATCAACAATATACTGAGCGATAGGAAAACATGACGTAGCAGCTGGTGAGGGTGCGTTGCATACAACAAGACTTAATGCTGTTTGATGAAACATAAAATCATCAATCAGTTGACCTTTTTTACTCACCGCTTGAGCTCGTATCCCACAAGGATAAGGTTGTAAATCAGAAAGTGTTAATTGAGGGTAATAGGTCTGCACTTTAGCTAAATAAGAGGGTTTCCATACTGCTTGAGTAAACTCTGTTAATGCTGATGATAAGTGTTTATATAGCAGAGGATATAGCCCTTTAAAGCTAAGTAAGTCCAAACTATCTTTAAGATTAAACATTGGTGAATCATAAGCTTCACGCGCAAAATTGAGGACGGCATTAGGTCCAACAGTAATGCTGCCATCGATCATTTTTGTTAAGTGGATCCCAAGGAAAGGCAAGGAGGGATCTGGAACAGGATAGATTAAATGGTTAATTTGATCGTTGTGCTTGTTTGGGAGTTGATAGTAATCGCCTCTAAAAGGAATAATAGAAAATGAGGGTTGAGTACCAAGCATAGAAACAATTCTATCGGATTGTAGTCCGGCACACGCAATTAATTTACCCGCTAAGAATGTTTTAGTTTTACATTTAATAGCAATGCTATCAGTTTTTTCTTCTATTGCTTCAACGGTTTGATTAAAAATAACATGTCCGTTGTGTTGTCGGATCAACTCAACAAGTTTTTGACAAATCAAATGATAATTAACGATAGCAGAATCTGGGACAAAAATAGCACTAATACCTGTAATATTAGGCTCTTTTTGTTTCAGTGCATCTTGATCGAGAAGGGTGATATTAATATCAAGATGAGCAGCTCGTAATACTAATTGTTGTAAACGTTGTTGCTCGGTTGGATTTGTGGCAACGACTAATTTTCCGCATTGTTCGAAAGGAATATCAAATTCATTACAAAAGGCTTTAATAGCTTGATTACCACGAAGACAAAAATCACTTTTTAAGCTGCCTGGAGTGTAATAAATACCAGCATGTATGACACCGCTATTGTGGCCTGTTTGATGGAAAGCTTCATGAGCTTCTTTTTCGATAACCCATATCTTTTTTTGGGGAAAACGTTGTTGCAGTTCCCATGCTGTACTTAATCCAATTATTCCAGCCCCAATAACTAGAAAGTCACAATCTAACACTAAAACCTCCCATTGATATGGTGATACCTAATGAGAGTATCATAATGCTATTTACTATACGGTGTTGTTATTAAGTAGGTATCATGATGAGGTTGTGATCTCATACAATGAAAGGTCATCACAGATATTATCAATTGAAGCAATAGAAAGTTTATCAACAGGACACATACCCACTTTAAGCATAACCTTTGCAGGACCTGTGATGCTTTTACTGTGGCGTCCATAAATATGTTTGAGCTGTAATCGGTTAAAACCAAATTCTTTTAGACGTTCAACTGCTTCGGTACAATACCCGTTCCCCCAGTAAGGAACACCAATCCAATAGCCTAATTGACCACTACCGTTTTGTATATTTTCAAGTCCAGCACAGCCAATCAGCTGGTGATTTGTTTTTAACGTTATCGCAAAGATCGCTGAGCTCTGGCTGAGCCAACCAGCTAAATGTTTACCAATCCATTTACCCGCCATACCGTCAGAGTAGGGGTGAGGAACACTGATAGTACTATTGGCAATATCGATATTGCCTGCTAAATGTTGAATTTTTGTCGCATCTGATAATTGTAGCGGACGAAGAATTAATCTGTCAGTTGTTAGTTGCGGTTGTGATTGGTACATAGTCTTGAAGTTCTCTCAACGTAGTCGTAAATGCAATTAAAGGCATATTGTTGAGCTATTAAAACGAATTTTGATATGTACGTCCTCGATTTGATCAAAGATTGCGCAATAAGAGGCGTGTTTATGAGTAGAGAAAATCAAAAATGTAGAATTGATCGCGATTATGCTGATGCGGTTATTTGATGCGGACTTTGGTTGGAATGTCTTTTTTCAAAGTGGTATTACGTGAATAAGCGTTGACTGTCGTTGTGGAGCTCCACATATCTTCGCTGTGTTGAATCACATTTGCTAGTGCTTGTTTTAAGAAGTTTTGTATTTGAAGCTTAATTAACCAGCCAGTGCCTTTAATTTTAGGGGAAAAAGTAATGTGATAATGAATTTTACTTTGGGTTGCATTGATACTTTTAAACTTTATCCACCCACCATGTTCATTCACTGGAGCCCCCTGAATTATTTGGTAGTGAATGTGTTCATTTTCTTTAAAATCAATAACTTGTTCTTGATACGTAAATGGTCCTTGAATTACCTCTCGTATAGCACCAATCCCATTAATCTCTGGCTTTCCTGAGCGAATCAACGAGTATTTAGCATTAAAAAAACGCCCTAATTTAGCGTGATCAGAAAGTAATGCAAAGAGAACGGTTTTAGGCACATTAGCGGTTAGCTCTAAAGTAACGGTATGAATCGTCATTATCGTCTCCATAGTACTTGATTGCATTTAACATATCATTAACAAGTGATTCTTGGAAGTTAAAGTGTAAGCCTTAAGGGGATTTTTTTACTCTCTCATGGCATTAAAAGGAATGGAATCTCATAATCTCAATAATAAAAAGTGAAAAATGGCAGTTTTGATTAAATTTTTTTAGAGGAAAGCACGTTGATATAAACTGTCTATTTCTATGAAATATACTTATTTTGCAATGAGTTAAGGTTGTCATTAATAGGATGTGATCACTTGTATAATAAAATAAAGAGTTGAATCACAAAAATAATCTATTTTAGTGGTTGTCAAATGAGCGAAAGATACATATATTGAGTCATCGATATAAATTGTTCGAGGTTTTTTAAGTAAGAAAACGTAGCTGATGATATTTAGCTATGGTTGCATTTCAATACTTCCTATCGAACCCATATCTATAAAAATCATTTTAATAATCTACTGTGAACTTTTCTGATAGTTCGCAGCCTAAGATATATTAATAAAAAAGATGTTCACAAAAAACTATTGCGATGTCATTTTTATGTCACATCAAGTTGTTTAAGTAGAACAGATAAGTAAAGAGTAAGAACGGTATTAATTTTAGTGATATCAACCTTACTCATATAAGATTAATGAGAGGTTTTAAATGAAAACACGTAACCGTAGACAGTGGTTTTACTATAAAAATCAAACTACTAAAGTTGAAAAAGCATAATCAATGCTAACAGAACGGCTTTCTTTTAGGTGATTCAGAAAGTCTTATACATTTAGAAAATTCCCAGCTAAATGTTCAAAATCTTAATAATGTAAATTTAAATACTTATTGAGTATCAGTGGCCAGAAATAAATGAATATTTCTGGCTTTCTTATATTTTAAATTCTCATTTAATAATATTTAAATAAATATTGAAATCAAAAGGCAAACGTTTGCTATTTTAAAAAATTAAATAATCCAATGGCTTGTTAATTGATAATACGCCCTTTTATTTTTGCATTATCTGGAATGCTTGTTATTTGAGTACCGTTAATGTGGATATCGCCATCAACGATGATTTGATTAGGAAGTTTAGTTATTTTGCTGTTGTTTAAGTAAAGATCCCCTTTGACATAGAGGTTATCTGGAAGTTTTTGGATTTCAGTTCCCATTAAACTGAGATCTCCCTTTACTCTCATACCATAGTTAAGCTCTTTAATTTTTGAATGAGCAAGGTTAACGAATCCATCGACGTTAAATACCAAGGGGAGATACTCAATTTCAGTGTAAGCAAGATTAAGATTACCATTGACAGTCAGGCTACGTGGAAGTTGTGAAATTTTGCTTTTTTCAAGGTTCAAATTACCACTGATCACGAGAGGATCGGGCAATTGTATATCTCCACTATTTCTTAATGAGAGATTGCCATATGAATCGACATAGTTCAGTAAGTGAATAGGTGAAAGAACATAAGCATATAGTGGCGCAGAACTTCCTAGCAATAAAACAGTGGCGATCGTATGCAGAGTTAATCGTGTTTTTAATCGTTTTTCCATTATTTCGTCATTCGTAATGTTTGAGTTTGGTTGCTCACGAGTTATGTCCATACTATTGCTATCGTGTTTAAAGGGCTTAACTTTAGTTATTACTTTATAAGTAATGAATTTTTGTGATTAGAGTAAATAGCGAAAGACTATTTTGGAACCAAGCTCAACATAAATGAAACATTTATTCCCAAAAGTCTTAGCTGACAGTCTAGCGATAAATAAAAAGCATAGTGATGAACTAGAGATCGACTTTATATTTTATTGTTTATATGGATTGTCATATATTTTGAAATAAATACTTACACTTGAAGTGCTTTTTAGGCGCTTAAATTCAGCCTCATTCAGTTTGCATTTACCTAATAAAATAGTGTTTTATTCGTTAAGTTTTCATACAGGAGAAATACTTTAGTTTTGTTGCTAACGAAAAGGCAAAGGCATTTTGAAAGCCAATTAACCTTCCCCTTAGGTTAATGACTTTCATTTATAACAATAAGTTAGGAATAAAATCATGAAAAAGTCTATTTTATCTACATTGGTATTAGCAGGCATTGTATCAGCACCAGCGATGGCAACAAATGTGGAAAAATTTATGGGTGGTGGTGTGGGTTATCAATTAGATAACTTTAAAGACGCTGCTAAAATGCATAGTGAAGATGCTAGCTACCAAATCCGTGGTGGTGTAATTGTCGATAACCACCATCGTTTAATGGCGACTTATGGTTATAAAAAAGACAAATTTAATTTATCTGAAGCTGGTGCAGACAGTGTGAAAGCAAAGCATAAGCAAGATCTGTATTTAGCCTCTTATGATTACCTAGTACCAGTCACTTCTAATATTAACCTTTTTGCTGGTGCGTCAATGGGTGCTGCTCACAATATAGTGACACATAAGGAAGATGGTAAGAAGAGCTCTACTGATTTTGTTTGGGGCGGACAGTTAGGTGCAATGATGCAGTTAACTGATAATATTTCATCAGATCTTACCTACCGTTATCTTGATCAAAATTACAAAGCAGATGGTGTTCGTTTAAAAGGAACAGAGCAAGTCGTTTGGAGTGTTGATTATAAATTCTAATAAATTTAATCTTTTATAAAACTTAGCACCTCACCTAAAGTGGGGTGCTATACGATGTAGAAGCTAAAAGGTAAGCAATAAAATTATTTATTTGTTGTGATACTATAATCTGAATCACTACCACTAAGCATAAATGTATTGTCGATAAATCTTTTTATCCTGCCATTTTCAAGTTCGGATTGTTGCATAACACGAAAAGTTCTCTTGATTCCTTCTGCATCTATGGAGTGAGATAAATGCGTGTCTGTTATCTTAGTGCCGTCTTTTGAGGTAAAAAAGTTAACTACTTCAACTTTAACCTTTGCATTCTTTTTCAACCAGACCATACGTTGCTTAAAAGCATCAGCATCATATTCTTTATCATTAATATTGATATAGCAATCTTCCGTAAAATAATGATGAAACTTTGATGTGTCAGGATTGATTAATATTTCCTGATATAACTTCTCGTAAGTTTTTATATTATCCCAGTCAGGAGCTCTTGATTCTGTCATTGAGTGTACCTTTTGTTGTTTTATTAAAGCTGTGGTTACTTTAACAGACTGTTTTATTTTGTTTTGATAGTACACGACAATTGCTAGTGATTTTTCGCCAAAGATTAAGCGACATCTTTAGTCATTATATCTGTCAATGTTACTTTTAATTGATCGTTAAATGCTCTTTTAGGGGGATCTTGTTCTAGATAAGTCGCTTTTTAGGAAGATACACAATGACGAAAATATGAATTCAGACAAAGTCGTATTATGATATGGCGCGTTTGAGATCATAGGCAGTAATAGTGAATAAGCAAAAGTTATTAAATCAGATACAAATTAGGCTACAACAAATATTAGAAGCGGCGACTGAAGCGGCTTTACGTGCCTATAATACGGCGACTGATGATGAAAATGTTGCGGAAAATCAATATGACACATTGGCGCTTGAAGCGTCTTATTTAGCGCATGGTCAGGCACAAAGAGTAGAAGAGTGCAAAGCCGATATAACAGCTTATCAAGTATTACAAGCTAACTTACCTAAAGCCTTTGATACTGTACTACTTGGGCATATTGTAACGTTAGCTGATGAAGATGATAACGTGCGTTTTGTTTTTCTGGGCCCCAGCTCTGGTGGACTAGTCGTAACGTTTGATCAGTATTCTGTCACGATAGTGACACCAACTTCGCCATTTGGTGATGCATTGATTGGTCGTGAGATCGGTGAAGAAGTCGATGTTCATATTGGTGATAAAGTCACTTGGTATGAAGTCATGGCGATCAATTAAATCATTTTATTTAAAAGTATCTCGGTATTTTTGATAATACTGATAAATATGCTCAATAAAGAGTTTCACTTTCATTGGTTGCTGCTTGGTATACGGATATACCGCATAAATGCCTAATGATTTCGCAACATAATCAGTTAGTACTTCAACCAAGTCACCTTTTTTCAGATCTTCAGCGACTAATACTTTGGGAATGTAGACCAAGCCTTGTCCGTGTAGCGCCGCGCCTCGTAAAGCAGAAGCGTTATTAGTGGTAAAGTTGCCTTTTACTCTAAGGGTATGAATGCCTAATCTATCTTCAATTAGCCATTCGTTCGCCCCTGTTTCTTGAAAGCTATAACCCAGACAGTTATGTTTTTCTAAATCATAAGGTTGTGTTGGTTTCCCGTATTGCTTGATATAACAGGGGGATGCACATATCACCCAGCGAGCTTGAACTAATTGACGGGCAATAAAGCTTGAATCTGGCATTGCACCTGTTCTTATCGCAATATCAAACCCTTCCTGTACTAAATCAACAAAGCGATTGTCGAGATCCATTTCAATATGAATATCAGGATATTGACGGCTAAACGCTGCAATTGCTTCGGGTAAAATAAGCTCGCCAGAAATGGTAGGGACTGTAATACGGATCTTACCTGTTAGACTTTCACCTAATCCACTCATTGCATCTTCTGCATTTTGAACCGCATTGTAGACTTCTCTCGCATGATGATAAAAAACATCACCGGCTTCTGTCAGTGTCAATTTGCGCGTAGTCCGATAAATAAGCTGAACGCCTAACGCTTGTTCAAGTGCTGTGATACGTTTGCTTACCACCGATTTTGTTAAGCCAATATGCTCGGCAGCCTTGCTAAAGGAGCCTTTATCAATTAGATGATAAAAAAGGAGTAGATTATTCGTTGTTTTCATCTATTGGTGTACTTTTTTCAACAAATATGTGAATTAGGCAATATATATCAACTATACAGAGCAAAGTAGAATATACCTATAAAAAATAAAACGATTAACTCGTATACATACATGGAGCCATGATGCAGCAGCCCTACCTTGAACTGATTGCGCAACTAGAACAACAAATAGATAAAAGTCGCATTATCACCGATCCAACACTCGCACTGGCCTATGGTACCGATGCCAGCTTTTACCGTTTAACGCCTCAAGTAGTCCTTCAACTGGATAATTTGCAAGAGGTGATCTTTGCCGTTAAAACGTGCTATGAGCGCCAAATTCCAGTGACATTTAGAGCCGCTGGTACTAGTTTATCTGGCCAAGCCCAGTCCGATTCTGTGTTAATCACGCTGACTCGAAATTGGCGAGATTATGAAATACTAAATGATGGTGAACAGATTTGGCTCCAGCCGGGAATTATTGGTGCTGAAGTCAATGCGTATTTAGCGCCATTTGGTCGTAAAATTGGCCCAGATCCTGGTTCAATCAATACCTGTAAAATTGGCGGTATTGTTGCTAACAATGCATCAGGTATGTGCTGTGGTACTTCAGAAAATAGTTACCGTACAGTTGCTGGAATGACGGTTGTATTAGCAGACGGCACGGTACTAAATACGTTAGATAGTGCCAGTGTTGAAGCTTTTAAACTCAGTCATGCAGAAATGATTGATGAATTAATGACACTTGTTACCCAGTGTCAGGAAGACAGTGAGCTGGCAGACAAGATCCGCCATAAATACCGTTTAAAAAACACCACAGGTTATAGTCTTAATTCGCTGATTGACTTTGATGATCCAATTGACGTTTTGCAGCACCTTTTCATTGGTTCAGAAGGCACATTAGGTTTTATTGCTGACGTAACTTACAACACAGTTGTGAATCATGCACACAAAGCATCTGGGTTGTTTGTTTTTAGCGATATTGAAATTACTTGCCTTGCGGTAAGTGAGTTGAGTAAAACTTCAGTCGCTGCGGTTGAATTAATGGATAGCCGTTCTTTAGCTTCTGTTGCCGACAAGCCGGGAATGCCAAGTTTTATCGCAGAGCTTGGTGAAAAAGGAGATACTGAAGCCGCGGCATTATTGATTGAAATTCATGCTGAGAATGAGGCTGCATTACAGCAACAAATTGAACAGTTGCTAGCTATTATTAATGGTTTCTCACCGATTGCTCAGGTTGATTTTAGCCGTGATACCAAAATCTGTGAGCAGTTATGGGGGATCCGTAAAGAGCTATTCCCATCTGTGGGGGCTGTGCGAGAGACTGGAACCACAGTTATCATTGAAGATGTTGCCTTTCCGATTGAACAATTAGCCCCTGCGGTACGTGAACTACAGGAGTTATTTACTCAGTTCAATTACCACGAAGCGATCATTTTTGGTCACGCATTGGCGGGAAATCTACACTTTGTATTCACTCAGTCATTTGATAGCCAAGAAGAAATAACGCGTTATAGTGATTTTATGGATGCAGTGGCTCAGTTAGTGGCCGTTGATTATAAAGGATCTTTAAAAGCAGAGCATGGCACTGGGCGTAATATGGCTCCGTTTATCGAGCTTGAGTGGGGCGCTGATGGCTATCAATTAATGCAAAATATTAAACGTATTTTTGATAAGCGTGGCATTTTAAATCCTGGTGTGATCATCAATGAAGATAAAGAATCACATATCAAAAACTTAAAAGGGATGCCAGAAGCGGATGAGTTGATTGATAAGTGTGTTGAATGCGGTTTCTGTGAGCCTGTTTGTCCTTCTCGTAATTTATCGTTAACACCACGCCAACGTAATACAGTATTTCGTGAAATTTCTCGCTTAAGGAAAACTAACGAAGATCCTAGCCGTCTTGCTCAGATGGAAAAAACCTATCGTTACTACGGCCTAGATACCTGTGCCGCAACAGGATTATGTGCCGATCGTTGCCCTGTTGGGATCAATACCGGCGATCTTGTTCGTAAATTACGTCAAAACCATACAGATAAAGCAAAACAAATTGCGAATTGGACTGCGGATCATTTTTCAACTGTTACGTCAGTGGCTAAAACAGGTTTAACCGTCGCAAATGGAATGCATAAGGTACTTGGCACTAATAAGATGCGTAAGTTGACGAAGGCTGCTTATGAATTGTCAGGTCATCGTATTCCGATGTGGTCTTCACATATGCCTGTAGCGGTAAAATCCACTGAAATATTGAAAGTTAAAAAAGTGGGTCGTGAAAAGATAGTTTATTTCCCGAGTTGTTCTGCACGTACAATGGGTACTGAAGCGAATGCAAAAGATCCTCGACCTTTAGTTGACGTGACGATTTCTCTGCTTGAAAAAGCGGGCTATGAGGTTGTTATGCCCAAGGATTTGAACAATCAATGTTGTGGTATGCCGTATACCAGTAAAGGTTTTCCTGAAACGGCAGCGAAAAAGGCACAACAATTAGAAAATGCGCTATGGGAAGCGTCTAGCCAAGGAGCCTATCCTGTATTAATGGATACCAGTCCTTGTGCAAGTACAGGAAAAGAAACACTACGCAGTGAAATTAAAATCTATGAGCCTTTCGAATTTGTCGCAAATTATGTGTTGCCAAAATTAACCATAACACCGCAAGAAGATCCTGTGATGTTACACATTACCTGTACATCACGCCGTAAAGGGTTAGCTGGGGTGATGGAAAAAGTCACAAAAGTTTGTGCGAAGACAGTGATTATTCCAGATGACATTACCTGTTGCGGTTTTGCTGGCGATAAAGGTTTTACCAAACCAGAACTTAACGCAAGTTCATTAGCGCCTTTAAAACGTCAAGTACCAGTTGGTTGTACTGAAGGTTATTCAAATAGTCGTACTTGTGAGTTAGGGCTATCTGAACATAGCGGGATAGAATATCGCTCAATTCTATATTTAGTTGATAAAGTCAGTATGTAAGTGATGAATTTTTAAATAAAAACGCTGATATGAAAGTATCAGCGTTTTTTTATGTTTAATGAGAGTTATTTATAAAATAATGCTGTTTACCTAGAATACAATTTCAAATGATTTATTTTGATATATTACATTGCATAAATGATTAGCTGAAAGTTAAGAGAACATGTTGTTTTTTCGTATACTATTAGATCTCTTACTCTATTTAGATATATAGAATAGATTAGCCGGTAGGTTCTTTTCGGGTTTGTAATTTATACGTTATTACTCATCTAACGATGAGTAAATATTCAGCTATGGATTATAAAATCCACATAATATAAAGGGTTTAATATGCATTTTCACTCAACTGCTCGCGGTATTTTAATTAACGATGATGCAGTGCTTGTTACCCGAGTTAAAGGTGATGATAAAACATTTTTACCTGGTGGACATATTGATGCAAAAGAATCAGCAGCGACAACGGTGATTCGAGAATTGAATGAAGAAGCGAATTTAAAGGTTAACATTGCTTGTTTTTTGGGGGCCGTAGAAAACAATTGGCATATAGGGCAAGAATTAAATACTGAACTATGCTTATTATTTTTATTGTCGTCAGAAACAGATAATGATCTTGACACTATTAAGAGTTGTGAAGCTCATATCGATTATTTTTGGTTAAAAAGAGAAGATCTGGTAACGAGTAATTTATACCCATTAGCATTAAGAGAGTGGCTAATGTCTTCGCAATTAGAATTTACAAAATCCCAACCTGCATTTTGGGGTAGTGATTTGTAAATACGTGGTTTATCACAACAATATATTTATCATCTAGACTCAAATTTAGCGATATTTCAGCTAAATAGGATATTTTAATGGCAACGACTGATAACTCGCCGTCTGAACAACTTCAGACGCCAGAAAATGATTCACATCTGTTCCGTAATCTATTTATTTTTGTACTTTTAGCTGCACTGTTAGGGACGGCTGGGTATTTTTATATTCGCCATCAAAAGTTATATCCAGCGACTGATGATGCCTATGTCCATGCCAATACTTTATATGTTGCACCACAAATTAGTGGCAAAGTTCTTACGGTCAATGTGAATGATTACCAGCATGTAGCGGAAGGCGATTTATTATTATCGATTGATCCAGCTCCATTTGAAATAGAGTTAGAAAAAGCAAAAGCTGCGTATGAAGTTGCGACACAAGAAAATAAAGCGACAGATGATGCAATTTTAGCGGCAAGTGCTAATGTGCGATCAGCAGACGCTACGCTTGTTGATGTGCAAAAAAGTTATCGTCGAGTGATGGATTTAGTGAATCGCAAATTATTACCTTTACAGCAAGGTGATGATGCAAAAGCTAAATTAGCCTCTGCTCAAACAGCATTAGAAGCTGCGCGCGCTAACATGAGCCAGTTAATTAACCAGCAAGGCGCTAAAGGTGATGAAGCGCCTCAGGTTAAACAAGCGGCGGCAGCATTAAGCCAAGCGACGTTGAATTTATCCTATACTAATATCTATGCTCCACATGATGGTAGTTTAGGTAAGGTGAGTGTCCGTCCTGGCAGTATTGTATCGCCTGGATTATCTGTCATGCCTTTGATTGAAGATAATACGGCGTGGCTTCAAGCTAATTACAAAGAAAAGTCGATTGGTTTATTAAAACCAGGCATGAAAGCTAGTATTGTTTTAGACATGTACCCAGATGTGACATATCAAGGCCACATTATTGCATTATCACCAGCAAGTGGTTCATCGTTCTCCTTACTCCCTCCTGAAAACGCAACGGGTAACTGGGTTAAAGTACCTCAACGTTTTCCTGTTCGTATTCAATTTGATGATTTAAAAGGTAAGCCTTTACTTCGTGTTGGAGCGAGCGCGGAAGTCACTATTGATACGTTAGCAGAGACTAAGTAATGACGGGTGCTACGTTAACGCCAGCCAATCGGTTGTTGATCACTTTTGCTGTCATGTTATCCGCCATTATGGTGCTGTTAGACATGACTATCGCGAATGTTGCTTTGCCTCATATGATGGGAGCGTTAGGCGTAACTTCAGAGCAAGTAACATGGGTGTTAACCTCATATTCGATGGCAGAAGCGAACTTCATCCCTTTAGCGAGCTATTTGGCGCTTAAGTTTGGAGTACGTAAATTGTTGCTCTTTTCTGTTGCCGGTTTTGTGGCTATGTCTGCTTTATGTGGACAGGCTGACAGCCTTGCTGAAATGGTAACTTTTCGAATATTCCAAGGCGCGTTCGGCGCATCAGTCATCCCCTTATCACAATCTATCATGGTGCAAATTTATCCGCCTGAAGAACGTGGTAAAGCAATGGCGTTATTCAGTGTTGGGATATTATTAGGGCCTATTTTAGGCCCAACCGTTGGCGGTGTCATTACCGAGAATATGGATTGGCGCTGGATTTTTTACGTTAATGTACCCATTGGTTTGATTTGTTTATCTCTGCTTTATTTCTTTGTGAAGTTAGATGGACGCGGTAAGAGCAAACTAGACTGGCCTTTAGTGATAGGTATGACTATCGGTATTGGGCTGTTACAAATGGTATTAGACAGAGGTAATGAAGAAGGGTGGTTTGAATCTAACTTTATTCTGTTCTCTGCGGTGATCAGCGTTGTCGCATGGATTTTCTTTATCGCGCGATCATGGATCACGAAAGGCGATGTCGCTCCTATGTGGCTGCTTAAAGATAGAAACCTTGCTGTTTCTTGTTTAATGATGGCTGGCTTCTCTATGGGGATGTTTGGTATTACCCAATTACAACCTATGATGCTAGAACAGTTACTGCATTATCCTGTAGAAGCAACAGGGTTTGCCATGGCGCCAAGAGGATTAACCTCAGCTATTGTATTACTAGTGATTGCTAGATTTATGGATAGATTAGATCCTCGTATGCTAGTAGCAATAGGGCTCGGTTTTAATATCCTTGGTACATACTTAATGATGCAGTATTCAATGAATATTGATTATTACTGGGTAGTAATGCCATCGATTGTTCAGGGGTTAGGGATGGGGCTTGTATTTGCACCATTAAGCCAAATGGCATATCGAACATTAAGTCATGCAGATACAGTTGGTGGTGCGGTTATTTTCAACCTTTGCCGAACCATTGGTGGTTCATTTGGTATATCTATTGTTAATACGTATTTTACTCGTACAGAGCAACGAGAGTGGCATGCTTTAGGGGCGGATTTAACATTAACTAATCCGCAATTGCAGCAGCAGGCAATGATGCAGCATACAACAGTCACGGATCCTCATTTTATTGCCCAAATCAGTGAGCTATTACATCAGCAATCAACATTGCTTGCTTTTGTTTATACCTTTGGATTTATTTTTGTATCTTACATTGTGCTGTTACCGCTCTTAACACTGTTCAAGTTTAAGAAAACACAATCAGTGCCTAAGAATGTAAATATACATTAATCGAGTGATAGGAAAAAAGCAGATCAATAATTGATCTGCTTTTTTATAGATGATATGTGTATTAAGTTATTTAAAATCAAATATTTATAATTTATTTTGGTTTTTTTTATAAAAAACAGTTTACAGTCAATACGTTTAATGTGATTATGTTCTCGCTCTGTTGTTCAGAGTTATTAATAAAGAGTTAAGTTAAAGAAAATCTCCAGAAGTATCTTCGTTTAGTTGTACCTTTGTGTTTCCTTCGCTTCATCATATTTAATAATTCAAGCTTTCAGTGCATCGCAATTTTGCGATATTTTCTATGAATTTTATATAAGGGACACATTATGTCTAAGTCAACTGGTATCGTTAAGTGGTTCAACGAAGAGAAAGGTTTTGGTTTCATTACTCAAGACAACGGCGGTGCTGACGTATTCGTTCACTTCCGTGCTATCGCTTCTGAAGGTTTCAAAACTCTTGCTGAAGGCCAAAAAGTGTCTTTTGAAGTAGAGCAAGGCCAAAAAGGTCTTCAAGCTGCAAACGTTGTAGCTCTTTAATTTTATAGTCTCTATAAGATTTCTAAGTGGTGTAACTTGTTACACCACTTAATCTAAAATACCTTCTGCGCTTCACTCTTCGAAATACTCTACTATTCTTCGTTTTACTCTTTAGCAGTTTTGCTGATCGCTATACTCATAATCTTCATTAAAAATTCATTACGCTATAAAACTGTTGATATTTAGCTTTACTATCGTGATAGCTAGAATTCATCAACGCTATAATTTAAAGAGGTATATTATGATTATCAACTTCAATGTTAATGATCTTAGCTGGAATGCATCTGTGCATCAGTTAAATAGTGATGTATTGCGCCGACATGTTTTAATTAACGGTAAGCTAGATACATTAGATGTCAACTTTACGTACTGTGAAGAATCAGAAAAAGGCATTATTACTAATCACAATAATAAAGAGATTGGGCATTTTTCAATTATTGATTAAGGTTTAGAATAACATGCTTGTGAGTCATGGTTTATTTAAAAGAGAGAGGCAGAACGGGGTGTCTGCCTTAAACTTAACTATCGAATAGTTTCGGTAGTAAGTAAAAATGAGCGCCTGACTAATTTGGCTAACATCGATTTCCTTTTCTTTCCCACTCTTGCCAACAACAATCACTTCTTGCCCTTATTTATTCTGTACCTTCCCCCCTTTGTTAATAAAAATATTTAACACCATACTGATACGATAAGGTGCATCCAATGATGTCATTACACATCATTATGATGAAAAGCAGTTCTCTCATCGTATTGACTCTCTCAATGATGCTCCTTCTATGAACGGCTTGATGTTCAACATACTTATCTTGTCGATGATCCTGACGTATCTATTTATATCTCCCATTAAAAATTATATGTAGGCTACTTACTTGATGAGCGTCATTCATTATGTGTTGTAAAGAGCTAGGTTGATTTTGGCACTGAATTGATAAGCAAGGCAGGGGTAAAGTGGTTAGCGTTATAAAAAAGCTGCAGAACGGTGCGCTCTACAGCTTATAAATAAGCCAGTAAGATCTTAATGATTTTCAGCTAGCTGTTGTTCTTGTGCCTGATGACGTGTCGAATATAGTTTATAGCTCATGATAACAATCACTAGCGCTTTAATGATCATCATTTGTGGATTGCCATAATATCCCGCCATACCAACAAAACCTGATGTCAGCATTAACATGCGATAATTTTTCAGTGATGTCATATAAAGTGCAGCAACAATAACGGCTAAATCTAAATATTGTAATGCGACAGTAATCGTTGGCTCTGCAATGAAGGCACTAATAGCAACATAAGTTATATAGATAATAGCTGATGCCATAATTGCAGCGAGTGTGTGAACTATTGCCTTCCCCGTTTTGGTGAAGTCTTTTACATAGCGGTAAGCATTAATCGCATTAACGGAAAGGTTTAAAATTACTTTCGGCCACCATCCCATTAGAATTGACCAAACAGTATCATTTGTTGCAGATGCAAAAGCAGCATAGCGAGTGAATTTCATGCTGTTAAATATAGTAAGCAGGATATATAAGACGACGGAAGTCCAGCCTAATACTTCTTTTAATAGATCAACCAATGTAAATATCTCTCAGTGATGTCATTGATAGTAATGACATTTAATAGTGCTTGATTCTGTTTTTTAACGTTTAAGCAACATTAATTACTTGTTTTTACGCTAATTTCGAGGGATCCTACCACAGTTGTCATTTCCATGACATTAGATGAAGCTTCATATTTCAACTAATTTCTTCTTATAAAGAATGAATTAAATGTGCTGAGTTCACAGAAATTATATCTTGTGCGGCGAATCGTTATTTTTGATTGGTACGTATAAATACGCAGCGTTAGTTATCGTTTAAGTTATTGATAAATAACAGTTTAAATTTCATCGGTACGATTTTATACGTGGTTTGTTTTTTGTTTTTATTAACGATTTTTAACTTTTAATCCGTAGTCCTTCTCATTTTATCTTGTATAGCGTTAAGCCAAAGTATGTTTGAACATCATTTTGTAGCCTAATCATATAAAGCAAGGATGAGTGAATGACTATTATTGGTAGCGTAGTGAAACGTGTGGTGAAAAAAAGCCTAATCGTTACACTTGGGTGTGTTGCTATGTTGGCAACAAGCGCACAGGCATCAGAAAAAGTATACCGTTTAAAATTAGCTGAAACATGGGGACCAAATTTTCCGATTTTTGGTGATGCGACCAAGAACATGGTGGCGATGGCAGAAAAAATGTCTAACGGTCGTTTGAAAATTCGTATTGACTCTGCCAATAAGCACAAAGCACCACTCGGTATCTTCGATATGGTGAAATCTGGTCAATACGACATGGGACATTCAGGCTCGTATTACTGGAAGGGGAAGGTTCCAAACACTTTATACTTTACCTCTATGCCTTTTGGTATGACCCCTGCTGAGCAATATGCGTGGTTTTACCATGGTGGTGGTATGGAGTTGATGGAGCAAGTCTATTCACCTCATAACTTGCTTTCATTTCCTGGCGGTAATTCAGATATTCAAATGGGGGGATGGTTTCAAAAAGAGATCAATACCGTTGATGATCTGAAAGGTTTGAAAATGCGAATCCCTGGTTTTGCTGGTGAAATTCTTGCTGAAGTCGGTGCTAAGCCAACCAATATTGCACCAGGAGAGCTATATACTTCACTTGAGCGAAATACCATTGATGCGCTTGAGTGGGTAGGCCCATCATTAGATTTGCGTATGGGGTTTCATAAAATAGCGCCTTATTACTACACAGGCTGGCATGAGCCAGGGTCAGAATTACAGTTCTTAGTCAATAAGCGTACATGGGAGCGTTTACCTGCTGATCTGCAAGAGATCTTACGTGTTGCAATGCGTACAGCCGCTTATGACATGTATACCCAAGCTACTCATGCAAGCGGTAAAAACTGGTCAACAATTCAACAAACCTACCCTGATATAAAAGTGAAAGATTTCCCGCCAGCAGTAATGAAAGCATTACGTGACGCGAATGATCGCCTCCTTGCACAACATGCAGAAAAAGATGAACAAGCAAAAGCGATTCAAAAATCACAAGCGGATTATCTAAATCAGGTACGTTCATGGACTAATATATCTCATCGTGCCTACCTTAATAGCCAAGCGCAATAAGTCTGTTTAAATAAGGACGTTATTATCCTGCCATTTATGCATATAAGATCGCTGTTATGCGTATTTGGTGGGATTCCATGGAGTAAGGAATGAAAAGTCTGATTACGCTAGAGCGTTTTTTTAATCGTATTGGTGATGTACTTGGTTGGTTCGCCAGTATCCTATTTTTATTATTATTAGTTAATGTCGTTTATGACGTTGTTATGCGCTACGTTTTTAATGATGTTTCCATTGCCCTTCAAGAAATGGAATGGCACCTGTTTTCTGCTGTATTTTTACTTGGTGTTCCTTACGCGATCCGTTCTGCGGGACATGTTCGTGTTGATGTTTTTTATGAGCGTCTATCCCGTAAAAGCCAAGCGATCATTGATATTTTAGGTACACTTTTCTTTCTACTACCTTTTTGTTTACTGGTGACATGGTATGGCATTGATTTCGCCAAAGAGAGTTATGCATTAGGCGAAACATCTGGCGATCCTGGTGGTCTTGCTTATCGATGGATAATTAAAGCAATGATCCCTCTTTCATTTGGCTTAATGGCGATCAGTGGCTTAGGGCTGGTTGTTCACTCATTAAATACCTTATTTAATCCGCAGCATGCGGCATTAAAACAAGATCAGTAAAGGAATACGTCAATGATCGGAATCGTGATGTTTTTTGTCGCATTATTTGCCTTATTACTGGGCTTTCCTGTGGCATTTACTTTCGGCGGAATAGCCTTAATTTTTGGTGTTTGGGCTGAAGGTTTCGACATGTTTGCATTTATGCCTTATCGCATTCAGTCAATCATGGAAAATACGGTACTTATGGCGGTGCCACTGTTTGTTTTTATGGGCTTAGTACTACAGAAAACCCGTTTAGCGGAGCAATTATTAGAATCGATGGGGCGTCTGTTTGGTGGCGTTCGTGGTGGTATTGCTATTTCGACTGTATTAGTCGGTGCATTATTAGCGGCATCAACGGGTGTGGTAGGGGCATCTGTTGTTGCGATGGGGCTTATCTCATTACCCGTCATGCTCAAATATAATTACGATAAAGGCCTTGCGTGTGGAACCATCTGTGCTTCGGGGACATTAGGACAAATTATTCCACCATCGATTGTATTAATATTATTGGGTGATGTGCTAGGTGTCCCTGTTGGTGATTTATTTCAGGCCGCTATTTTACCGGGCTTTGTATTGGTAGGTGCGTACGTCGCTTATATTTTAATTTATGCCAAGCTTAACCCTGAAGCGGCGCAGCCAATTGAGCGTGATGACAGTATTAGTCGATCGCAAGAGGTTTTTACTGCTTTAAAAGCGGTTATTCCGCCATTAGCGTTAATTATCGTAGTGCTAGGTTCTATCTTTGCAGGTATTGCAACGCCTACAGAGTCTGCTGCATTAGGTGGATTTGGCGCGATTGTGTTAGCCATTTTATATCGCATGTTTAGTTGGAAAATGATCTATGAGGCAGCAAAAGAAACGGTAAAAGTCACGGCAATGGTCTTTGCTATTTTGTTAGGTGCGACCGCATTTTCGATGGCATTTACCTACACGGGTGGTGATTACTTAGTTGAAGAATGGATGATGGCGCTACCCGGTGAAAAGTGGGGATTTTTGATCATCACTATGCTGGTTATTTTAATTCTTGGTTTCTTTATCGATTTTGTTGAGATCTGTTTCATTATCGTACCGATTTTAGCGCCTGTTGCTGAAGCTATGGGATTAAATATGACTTGGTTTGCCATACTTGTCGCGATGAACTTACAAACTTCATTTTTAACACCGCCATTTGGCTTTAGTTTGTTTTACTTGAAAGGTGTTGCACCTGCAGGTGTCACGACACGTGATATTTACCGTGGAGTTATGCCATTTATCGCTATTCAAATTGCGGTACTGGCTTCTATTTTGATCTTCCCGAATTTCTATGGCATGGGTTAATATTGATAATGTGATCTATAAAAGTAAAAAATGATAATAAGTTGTTAATATAAGCTGGTGGTAAAACATCAGCTTTTTGCTGTTTGGAGGTCTCTATGCCATTAAAAGCAAAACTGATCTTATTAACCTTATTACCGTTACTGATTGTGACCGCCAGTATCAGTTGGATATCGATTTATCAGGCAAAAACTTTAGGCCAGAAAGAAGTTACTGTTTTTCGTGATAGTTTAATTGATGCTAAAGAAGCCGCATTGAAAGATAGCGTAGATCTTGCCTTAAATGCCATCTCTCATATTTACCACGATTCTACAATTGATATTGATTTAGCGCAGCAGCGTGTTAAGGCAATATTGACTAATTTACGTTATGGAAAAGACGGTTACTTTTTTGTTTATGATAAAAATGGAGTCAGTTTAGTCCATCCGATCATGCCTGAGTTGATTGGTAAAAATCTTATTAATATACAAGATGAACAAGGCGATTATTTAATTGCGTCTTTGTTATCACAAGCACGAAGTGGGGGCGGCTATCATCAGTATTTATGGCAGAAACCATCAACGGGAGAAACGGTTACTAAGTTAAGTTATTCCGCATGGTTAGATAAGTGGGATTGGATGATTGGCACTGGACTCTATATTGAAGATGTTAGCCAAGATGTTGCGACTATGCAGCAAGCGATTAACCATAATATTGATACGATCTTCTTTTCCATTGTGGTGATATTAACAGTAACTGTCGCAGTAATTATCGTGATTACACTGGCAATTAACTTACATGAACATCGATTGGCTGATAGAAATCTTAAAGAGTTAGCGCATAAAACGGTGCTATTTCAGGAAGCTGAAAAAAAACATGTCGCACGAGAATTACATGATGGGATAAACCAGCTATTAGTCTCAAGTAAATGTCACTTAGAGTTACTTAGTCTTCAGTCCATTGATGTAAAGTTTGTCGATTACCTGAATAAATCGATGCATTCATTAACATTAGCGATTAATGAAGTAAGACATATTTCTCATAAATTACGCCCCAGCTCTCTGGATGATATTGGTTTAGAAGCGGCACTCACAACATTATTGCAAGACTATCAATCTCACGCCGGTACATCAGTTGATATGTTATTTGATACAAAGGCTGGAAAGCTAGATTCTGATGTTGCAACAACACTTTATCGGGTTGTACAAGAATCACTGAATAATATTGTTAAGCATGCAGATGCGACGCATGTTGAAGTGCATTTGAAACAACTTGGAAAGTTATTGCAATTGATCATTCGAGATAATGGAAAAGGATTTGATAGCCAAAATCGTTATCATTTAAAAGGGATTGGTTTGCGAAATATGCGCGAGCGAGTGGAGTTTATTGGTGGCGAATTTGATCTTAATAGTGAGCCCGGATTTGGTACTGAACTTACCGTATTATTAAACTTGGATGGTTTAGTGTATGACAGAACAAACGATTAAAATTGTGATAGTCGATGATCATCAAGTGGTGATTGATGGTTTTATGGCAAGGTTACAATTAGAGCCTGATATCGAGGTCATTGGTACTGCAAGTAATGGTTTAGAGGCACTAGATACCGTCAGTTATCTTCAACCTGACGTTATTTTAATGGATATCAGTATGCCCATCATGAACGGTATTGATGCAACAGAGCAAATTAAAAAAACACTGCCTAATGCAAAAGTATTGATGCTGACGATGCATGATAACCGTGAATATATCATGAAGGTGATGCAGGTTGGTGCAATGGGCTATATGTTGAAAGAAATTTCGGCAGAAAAAATGGTTCAAGCGATTAAAACGGTGAATCAAGGAGCGACATATTTTTGTGAAACGACGAGCCAAACCATTTTTACTCAGACATCTTCACCAGTGAAAAGCCTTGATATTAATCCTTTGAGTCGCCGAGAAGAAAGGGTACTTAAACATGTCGCACAAGGATTAAGTAGTAAGCAAATAGCTAAAACATTAGAGATTAGTTATCGGACCGTTGAGACGCATCGTCAGAATATTAAACATAAGCTTGAATTGCATTCAACAGCCGAGTTAGCGAAATATGCATTAGAAAAAGGGCTTATTGAATAGTATTGCTAATGTACTCTTGAGCGTTATTTGAAATGGTCGTACAGATAATAAGCACCTGATAAAAATAATGAATAAAGATGTTTACAAGCTCAGCTTAACTACGTATTATTCGCGGCATTGGAGAGATGGCTGAGTGGTTGAAAGCACCGGTCTTGAAAACCGGCATACGTTTATAGCGTATCTAGGGTTCAAATCCCTATCTCTCCGCCATATTCTAGAGATTCGATATTATCGGGTTTCATAAAGAATTGGAGCGGTAGTTCAGTTGGTTAGAATACCGGCCTGTCACGCCGGGGGTCGCGGGTTCGAGTCCCGTCCGCTCCGCCAATACAACGAAGCCCCGTCAGCAATGACGGGGCTTTTTTGTATCTAAAATTTGATTGTTGTTGGTATGTCTTGATGCACCTAGCCGAGGTCGAGAGCCCCGCTGGAATGCCAGCCCAGCCGTTCCGCCAATACAACGAAGCCCCGTCAGCAATGACGGGGCTTTTTTGTATCTAAAATTTGATTGTTGTTGGTATGTCTTGATGCACCTAGCCGAGGTCGAGAGCCCCGCTGGAATGCCAGCTCAGCCGTTCCGCCAACACAACGAAGCCTCGTCAGTAATGACGGGGCTTTTTTGTATCTAAAATTTAAACTGTTGTTGGTATGTCTTGATGCACCTAGCCGAGGTCGAGAGTCCCGCTGGAATGTTAGGGCTTCTTAATGCAGAAAACCTGCCATTCACACTGTAAATCAATAGTACAGTAAAAGCCAAACAACGACCTGTTTGGCTTTAGAGGTTGGTTTATTCGCCGTTATATTGTAATTCTAACGCTTGAGCTGTTTGATAGCCTTGATGTGTTTGTAACTGCTCTGCGTAACGTTGAATATTTGGAAACGCAGCTAATACGCCATAGTTACCAAGGATTTCAGCAATAAATGACATCATGAAATCGGCACCCGTTAAACGCTCTTCTATAAGGTAAGTTTTATCAGCTAACCGTTGATCAAAATATTGCATTACTTTCTGAGTTTCCATGTCAGCATAATCGCCAAGAAAATTCATTTTGGCACCATCTTTGGTGACAAACATCTTTAAAAGTAACGGTAAAATAGCTGAACTTTCGGCAAAATGTAGCCATTGGATATAATCAATATAGGCTTGAGTGCCACGTTCAGGCATAAATTTACCTTTACCATAAGTCACAATTAAATATTCTGTGATAGCGCCTGATTCGGTAATGATCATTCCGTTATCTTCCAATACCGGTGATTTACCAAGTGGATGAACACTCTTAAGCTCTGGTGGCGCAAGAAATGTGACTTTGTCTCGGCAGTAAGGTTGAATTTTATATTCAACACCTAGCTCTTCAAGTAGCCAGATAATACGCTTTGAACGAGATTGATTAAGATGGTGCAATATGATCATGATAAGTCCTTTTTAGGTTTAGTTAGCTAACTTTAACTACAACTTTGCCGAAGTTTTTACCTTCAAGTAAGCCAATAAAAGCTTGTGGAGCTTGCTCTAGGCCTTCGACTCTATCTTCACGGTAATGAATTTTGCCTGCAGCAAGCCATTGCGACATTTGTTGTGCAAATTCGTCATAACGGTGAGCATAATCGTCAAAGATAATGAAACCTTGCATCTTGATACGCTTAACCAGTAGTTGTCCCATTAGCATATTCATACGATCTGGACCGTCTGGAAGCGATGTTGCATTGTATTGAGAAATCAAGCCACAAAGCGGAATTCGTGCACCTGTATTAAGTAGAGGAAGCACTGCATCAAAGACTTTACCGCCAACATTTTCATAATAAATATCAATGCCATCGGTACATGCATCCGCTAATTGTTGCGCAAAGTCAGCAGCACGGTGATCAATACATTCATCAAATCCTAATGTCTCTTTTGCGTATTGGCATTTTTCGTCACCACCTGCGATACCAACAACACGACAGCCTTTTATCTTACCAATTTGACCAACCATAGATCCTACTGCGCCAGTTGCTGCAGCAACAACGATAGTCTCACCTTGTTTCGGTTGGCCGATATCGAGTAGCCCCATGTATGCGGTAAAGCCAGGCATACCCATTACTCCTAATGCATAGGATGGGTGAGTGGGGTGCATTCCTAACTTTATTAATCCTTCACCATTTGAAACGGCATAATCTTGCCAACCAGAATACGCTAATACCCATTCACCCACTTGATACTCTGGGTGGTGAGAAGCCGTTACTTGGCATACCGTGCCACCGACCATCACTTCATTAATACCTACAGGCTCAGCATAGGATTTTTTATCACTCATACGTCCACGCATATAAGGGTCGAGTGAGAGATAAACGGCTTTAAGTAGTAACTCGCCTTGTTGCGGGGTTGGGATCGATGTTTCTATTAAATGGAAGTTTTCAGGTTTTGGTGCGCCTACAGGACGAGAGGCTAATAGTAGTTGGCGATTAGTGGCTGTCATTGCTGATTTTCCTTTTCAATTAGACCAGTCGTCTAGTTGTTATTTCAAAAAATCCCGCCTTATCGCATCGCTAATGTGCTGATAGGCGGGCGTAGTCTTATCAATACTGCGGTTTATCGATATTACGTGTCTTGTCGATAATTATTTTGGGAGCAGTAGTGTTTGTGTTGTTGTTAATGCTTGCTGTAATCCTGATAAATCGTGACTCAGTTTGTTGAGTAAACTTGCTCCAAGCCATAAATTATAAAGAGTTTGGGCGGTTATATGGCTGTCGCAGATCGCGATTGAGCCATCTTTTTTTCCTCTTTCTATCGTATTGGCGATTAAAGCGACAACACTATCTGCTCCTTGCTTTAATGCTTCTCGCATAGGCTCGGAGAGATCGGATACTTCTGCACTGAGCTTTACCACCAAACATTTATTGGCATTACAGATGCCGTTTTCAACTTTGATCCATAGCTTGAAATACTCATTGAGTTGTTCAAAGCCTGTGCCTTGCTCGTTTTTTAATACCTGAGCGACACGTTGTAAATAATGATGAAAATAAGAGTGGATCAATGCTTCACCAAATTGCTCTTTAGATTTGAAATAATGATAAAAAGAGCCTTTAGGTACTTCTGCCGCACTTAATAATTGTGATAAGCCAACACTCGTAAATCCTTTCGTGACCACTAGCTGGTAACCAACATTAAGAATGTGCTGCCGTGTATCAATTGTTTTTTCGTTCATGAAGTTACTATAGAATAAATTAGACCAGTCGTCTAGTGCTTAGGTTTGAATGATTTTACTATAAATGAGCTTAAGAGTAATGATTTGATGTTTGATGCTCTATTTTTAAGCATGCTCTGCTAAGACTGGTCACCCATTTACTGTGGGGTATTTGTTTTATTGTGTGTAAAACAAGATTATGAAACTATAACGATCTTCAAGCAGAACGCTTTTCTGCTTAATTTATTAGTTAAAAAGGTTAAGTGATGGATTTTCAAAATTACTACGAGATCATTATAGAAGTACTGGTTGATAATTTTGATTTAGACGATGGCGAATACTATGGCGAGGTCATCTTAACGGATGAGCTTTATCAAACAAGCTGCGATATCGCTAAAAAGTTTGATGTTGGCTTTAATGACGAGCATACCGCATTGGCTGTACTTGAAATGTCTAAGCAAGCAGGTGTAGAGCCAAATACATTCTCTGTATCATCAGCCGCTGTTGGTTGTGTTGTTGATTACTTAGAAGATAACTTTGTTGTCGAATTCGATGATGAAGAGTTTGACGAAGAGTAATTCGTCGTATAAAGAAATATACCAATTGAAGCCGACATGATGTCGGCTTTTGATTATCAGAGGCGATGATATGCATCTCAAGACATTAGAATCAATATTAATGACAAAGCTTGAGCTGTTAAATAGTGCAGATGCGGCGCATGATAAAGCGCATGTTTTACGTGTGGTAAAAGTAGCAAAACAGCTTGCTAAGCAAGAGCAAGCTCAATTAAACATTATTCTGGCTGCGGCCTATTTACATGACTGTGTTGCCGTTGCTAAAGATGATCCTCGAAGAAAACAAGCTTCCACACTTGCCGCTAATGAAGCGATTGAATTTTTATCAGGAAAACAGTTACTAGTGAACATCATGATGAGATTCATCATGCGATTGTGGCGCATAGCTTTAGTGCTGATATTAAGCCGTTAACATTGGAAGCAAAAATTGTTCAAGATGCTGATAGATTAGATGCACTTGGCGCGATAGGTTTAACACGGTGTATTCAGGTTGGCACATCTTTAGGTCGACCATTGTATGCCCTTGACGATCCTTTCTGTCAAAAACGGCAACCTGACGATACGACATATACCCTAGATCACTTTTATATTAAGTTACTCGGTTTAGCTGACACCATGCAAACAGACGCAGCGAAGATTGAAGCGCTTAAACGGATTGAGTTCATGAAAAATTATCTCCTACAGTTAGAGTCAGAGATAGGGTGAGATAGTATAAAGAATAAACATTTATGCTGTGTTTGGCATTGCTGAAAGATTAAATAGTTAGATAACGTTGTAATAGTAACCACTTAATTAAGTTGGTTATTTACAACCGCGTATTATCTCCGTACTATTCGCGACATGGAGAGATGGCTGAGTGGTTGAAAGCACCGGTCTTGAAAACCGGCATACGTTTATAGCGTATCTAGGGTTCAAATCCCTATCTCTCCGCCATATTTTAAGCCTCGTCAGAAATGACGGGGCTTTTTTGTTTTTAGAGTAGTGATTAGATGAATAAATGATAAAAAAACCAGTTAGTTTATTCCAACTGGTTACCTGTAGTGATCACAGATGAAGAGATATTTTAATTCGTTTCAGGTACGCAAACACTAAAATTAAAGGTTGCATCTTCTTCGGTATAGCTTTCACCAGTATGAGTTAAATCTTTACTTATGTGTGTATTTGTCTTTGTACTGGGAACCGTACTTGTCCAATAATTAGCGGCATATATAGGCCAACCATAAGCTTCTTTAAGATCATCTATAGTGGTTTGAAGTATATTTAATTCATGTTCAGTTGCTAGCCTTTTTTCTAAACCTTGGCAACTAATATTAGATTGTTGCCACGTACCAACGCCCCAGTTTGTTTCCTTTTCATTAACGAATTGGGGGTTATTCACGTCAAGCATGAGTTCAGATAAGCTAAAAGTAATACCCATTACCGAAAATTCTTTTTGTACATAGATGCTGGTCAGGGCTTCTTTGTTACTGGTTATTTTACTTTTATTTGTACTGGTAGCATATATGGTTACAGGAGTATTAGTTAGTAACTGTGCAATAACAATGTTTCCTGCTTGAACAAAAGAATTTGGAGCCTGTTCTTGATCTAAATGCCAATTAACATTATTCGTTATATCTAAAGAGATCACGTCACTTGATTCTTCCGTAATATAATCCCCCATAGCTTTGAAAATGCGAGTTCGCTTTAAAGGTACAGATAATGGATACTGATGTATTTCAGAAATTGTAATGTTAGTTAATGTTCCTGGCTTAATATTAAATCTTTTTGCAGTTGAAGAATTATTATCAGTAACTTCTGCTGTAATTAGGGCTGTCTTAAAATTCCTCTGAGGGAGAAAAGTATTGTATCCAGTTTGTTTTAGAATGGTTTGATCTGAGCTTGACCATGAAACAAATGATGTTAAATCTGCAGTAATGTGTAAGCCTGTAATGCTGTCTGAAATTGCTGATGTATAATGGCCTATAGCTGAAAATGACGCTTCTACACCATTAATCAAGGTGTCTGATTTATCCGGCCCCACAATCTCAATAGAATCTAATAAAGCATCAGCAATCGTTAGTTCCTGTTGATTACTTTTAATATTAATCATTTTTGCAGAGATAGTCGCTTTACTATTTGCAGTAGTGCTGTAAGCCGTGAAAATATTACTATTATTGATATTATAGAAGATGTTAGGCGCATCTGAAATCCACTCGACATCATTTGTAATGTTAATATCTTTAGTAGTTACGCTATCAATCTGATAAGTACCAATAGCCGTAAATCCACGACTTGTACCATATAATACATCACTAGATTGTGATGTGTTTGTTGATTTTATGGTGATGTTTTTTAATGTAGCATCGCTGACTTCTAATGAAATAACATTGCTACTGACGCCATGAATAGATGCTGTTAAAGAAGTGATTTCGCCAAAGTTACCTACAGCTCTAAAACGATTGTCTTCAGACAAATCTTGAGCAAAGCTTGTATCATTTAGCATCCATGAAACATAATTATTACCATTACGTTTTGAGTTATCACTCCATTCAACAATTGTATCTAATGTTATCGATGTCCCTCTGGGAACGAAAGTCATTTGGGTGTTATCAAAATCCGCAGATTTTAAGCTTGGTGTAATGGTAACAGCGACAGGTTCTAAAATAGAAAGAGGCCAAACCGCAGTTATGTTATTTGCTTTTGCTGTAACATTGATTTTACCTATTTTATTTGTATGTAATAGTGAAGAATTTTTAAAGCTAGCAATAGTAGGATCACTACTAATCCATTGGGTTGATGCGGTAATATTATCTGAACTACCGTCGCTATAATGACCAATAGCTTTTAATTCAAACGTTATATTAGATTAAGCTTCATTCGCGTTTAAGCCATCGAGCTCTGTAAAGGTACGCTCGATTGTGATTTTTTTTAGCTGCTTTTTAACTGGATCTGTATTGCTGTCATTACCACCGCCACATGCGGTTAATGTCGACGTTACTATTATAAAAATAAATGTTATTGAAATTGGGATTTTAATTTTGTTCTTTATTTTTTGTAATAACATAAGTTAAATAGCTTCCGATTGAACATTTAGAACAGTGTATTTTATAGCTTTGAAATATTAACGAATAATAATATGGGGACAATAAACATCATAATGTGGACAGTTTTTTTATTTTAAGACGTTATGTGAAAAATTATGAATGGAATGAGGCTAAAGTTGCTTAACCAATAAATAAGGTTAGAAGATAATGGAAATTTAGCGGATAGGTGGATGTTTGTAACCGTAGCGCTAACTTTATTATGAGTCTACGATAAAGATCGTTAGACTATGAAATATCATCGTGGAAGCTTCTTGAAAAGAAAAGCATTAAAAATAGTTATTATTTTTAATGCTTAATCTTTTTAGCATTGAGCATATTGGCTAATAAAATCCGCTTGAGCCATTGCCATAATTGATGCGGTTAAACGTAGAGCTGCATTTATAGCATCATCAGACTCATTTAGTGACCGTAATAACTCAACATGTCCATCTAAACAACTGTAGCCTTGGTTTACCATACAGGCTGCAATACAAGCATAGTAGTAAGCTGTTTCATCATCGATATCCAAACTATGTAATGGTTTGAGCTCTAACGCATTACTTTGTTTTATATTGGATAAATGTAAGTTTTGAATTGCCATATAGTAATTATTCGTCATTGCCATACGCATGACGGCATGTTTAATATCGGCGAATTGTAAGCTATTAATATCACCAACTTGCTGTTTGATACGTTGTAGCACAGTACTATTTTGTGTAGCGAGTGCTGCCGCATAAGCAATATATTGAATTCGGTTATTCGCAAGCAACGATTGCCGAGAAATGAGTGAATGAAGTAACTCTGAATTATCAAAAGTAGTGTCAGTTGGCATAGCAATGCTTCCTTTACGCTAAGAAAATGTGCGAGATAACTGCACGATTGCTTTTAATGATATTCCCTTCATTCAGCGACGCAATTGTCAGTTATGCAGCATTACTGTGTAGAAATGATCAGAATTGTTGATGAGTAACGTTGTGATAGGTAAGTGATTTAGTGAAATAGACGTTTTTGTTTCTTTCTTAAGCAGTTAAACGGCTATTTATTTACATAACTAAAAATAGTGAGTAGTATTCGCAGAATGGAGAGATGGCTGAGTGGTTGAAAGCACCGGTCTTGAAAACCGGCATACGTTTATAGCGTATCTAGGGTTCAAATCCCTATCTCTCCGCCACATTTTAAACCTCGTCAGAAATGACGAGGTTTTTTATGTCAAAATATTATTGATGACCATCAATAACCCCGACCCGAAGAGTGTTAAAAAAAGCGTTAATAGTTGTAAGCTATTTGGGCTAAAAGCTTATTTATCTCTGAATTTAATTGTTTGTTGAAAGTTTATATTTGTCACCCTTAGAAAATTTTCACAGTAGATAACCTTGATTTATTTTTTAAGCCATATTTGAGAATAAGATTTCTAAATCATAATTTTCTCGTGCCAGTGAACGTTTTAAACTACTTAAGGATTTTATTTGAAGTTGACGTATACGTTCTCTTGTTAGTCCAACAGCATCGGCAACTTCTTGTAATGTATGAGGCTCGTAGCCCATCAAACCAAAACGACGACAGATGATCTCTCTATCTCTTCCATTAATACTATTTAGTATCAAGTTCGTGATTTTTACCATGTCATCATTATCTACTTCCGCACTCGGCGATGTTATTTGTTCATCCGCCACTAAATAAGCAATGGTGTGTGATTTTTCAGTATCACCAATAGTTTGATCGAGTGAAACGACATTAACTTCATTAGAGAATAAGGCTGATATTTCTTTACTTTCTTTGTTGAGTGCTTGCGCAATATCTTCGTGAGTAGGTTCATTATTATTTAGCTTCATTAGCTCACGATGAGTACGAAGTAATGTATTGATTTCTTTGGAGATATGGACTGGTAAACGTATCGTTCTATTTTGATTGTGAATAGCTCTTTCAATGGTTTGTTTAATCCACCATGAAGCATAAGTGGAGAAACGAAACCCTTTTTCAGGATCGAATTTTTCAACGGCAGTCATTAAACCAATGTTACCTTCATCGATAAGATCATTTAATGAGAGATTAGAAGCCCGATATTTTTTTGCAATGCTAACAACAAGCCTTAAATTAGATTCAATAAGAACTTTTTTTGAAGTAAGATCACCAGTTAAAGACTTACGGCTATATTGAATCTCATCATCTTTATTAAGTAAAGGTTTATTTGAAATATCATTAAGGTATAGGCGTACTACATCCACTTCAAAACTTGTCGTTTCCATTTTATTGTCCTTAATAAAAGAAATGCAGGGTTGCAATCAATCCGTGAATGCATTGTTAAGCATATAAATATAAAGGTTAATAAAATGCAAAGGATTAATTGTAACATTTCTGTAATATTTAAATGTCGAGTGTTATATCTTTAAAGTGATTGGCTTTATATCTAAACTGAGTAATCGAAAAACGTAATATTATTTTTATATTACTTTTTTTTTTCTGATTATATGTTATTGCAGTATATATCGTCGTATTATAAAAAAAATAAATATTGAGTTTATAAACATGTCATCATTAATTAAAAAAGTGTCTCTATCAGTCGCGCTGTTATCTTCTTTATGTTTTTCTTATGCTAATGCAGCTGAGATATCTGGTAACTCGATTGTGGTTCAATCATGTATTGAAAACCAAAATTTTGATGAGCAAGGTTTGATTCACTGCTATCAACAAGCTGAAGCAACAGCAAAAGATCAAGTTTACAATTTATCAGGTCAAGGTGAGCATTATAAAAATGCTATCGATACCCAATGTCAAAAGTTACAAGTAAAACTTAATGCAGATGCATCAATGATTAAATCTGACAAAGAAGCCAAAATAGCGGTTTGTTATGCTAATGGCTGGTCTCGTGCTCGTGATGAAGTGTTAAATGAAAAATACTAATCTAAATGTGAGGGATTATGCGCCATTTATCTGACTATCAACAACAAATAGACGTAATTGTTCAAGAGCATTCAGGAAGTCTTGAGCAATCACTAGAGTCTTTACAGCGATTACTAGATGCTATCGCTGATGATACGGCATTAACAGATAGTCAATTAAAACAGGATTAAGTTTGCTTTAGGAATAAACGGATGAAGATACAATGCTCATCCGTTTTTATTTGATTTTAGATAGTTGTAAAATGGAATTGTATAACAAAGTTGTAGATGAATTATTTTTATTTTCTTGAGGGCATACGAGATAATACGTTGGCATTTTATCGTTAATGTAAACGATATTGAGTCGCTCAACCAAGGTACCATCATTGAGTTGCTTTTGGACTAAGATTCTATTAACAAAAGCAATGCCTAAACCGTTACAAGCCGCCTCTATGGCTTGAATTGAATTCTGGAAAAAAACTTTGCTCTGATTTTTGTTCGGTTTGATCTTCATGTTGTGTAAAACAAGATCCCATTGAATTAGACGATTAGTCGTTTCTATCAATGTGATTTCACTTAGTAGTTGCTCGGTGAGTTTTACTTTAGATGAAGGAATATAATCAGGGGTACAAACTGCAACCATCTTTTCTTTAAATAAGACATCATATTCATGGTGCTCTGGTGGTTCTAATCCATATCGAATCGCAATATCTATATTCTCTTTACCGAAATCGAGCGTTTCTAATGTATCAATAAAGTTGAGCGAGATCCCTTGCTGAGATAACTGTCGTATATTAATAAGTGGTAAAAGCCATTTATTTAATAATGTTGGTGGTATCGCGATGGTTAACTTTTGATTTTTAGAGATACCGAGATCGGTCGTCGCCTGTTCTAACTCATTTAAAATAATAGTCGTGCGGCTAAAGTAGCGAAGTCCTGCATTAGTCAGAGTAATACTGCGGTTGTGTCGTTGAAATAATTTTTGTTCGATAAAATCTTCAAGTGTGTTGATCTGATGACTTACAGCACTAGGTGTTACACATAATTCCTCTGCGGCTAATTTAAAGCTTTGTAGTCTTGCTGCGGCTTCAAAATAGATAATGGCTTTTATTGGTGGGATGACCCGCATAGAGATACCTTCAGGTTATTTTTTCTCAATTTACAACGTATTTTTATGAGTTTGTAGAATTAATTGTTTAAGAACATAATTTTAAAAAACAAAATACGTTTGGCAGTATACCAATTTAGAGTGCTTTTATACTGCTAGAACGTTATTTATTCTATATTGATGAGAAAAAATGATGAAGATCAAACAAGTAGTCGCAGCCGTACTTCTAGCAGTTCCTGCATTTATGTCACAAGCGATGGTACTAACTAGCCACGATATTACCAATGATAAAACATTACAAAATCAGCAATTGTTTAATCAATGGGGCTGTACAGGTAAGAATGTATCGCCACATTTAACATGGAAAGATGTTCCTGCTGGAACAAAAAGCTTCGCTGTTACTATGTATGATCCCGATGCGCCAACAGGAAGTGGCTGGTGGCATTGGAGTGTTATTAACATTCCTGCAGATGTGCATAGTTTAGCGGCGGGTGCGGGTGCTGTTGGCGGAAAAGCGTTGCCGAAAGGCGCAAGTATGGTAACCAATGATTTTGGCTTCAAAGGTTTTGGTGGTGCATGCCCTCCACCTAATGCAAAACCACACAATTATGAAATTACAGTATATGCATTAAATACGGCGAAGATTAAATTACCTGAGAACGCATCACCTGCATTAGCGGGTTACAACATTCTTGCTCATGTTATTGGTAAAGCAGAACTTGTTGCACCAACAAATGCACGTTAATTGAGATTAAATGAAAAGCCACTTATCTAAACTGATAATAGTTTTTATAAGTGGCTTTTTATATCGACGAACTTTATTCATTCAGCTTTTTCTCTGCTTCTATGTAAGGGAGGTGAAGTGATAGTGCAACGTTTTTACAGGTTATATCGCCCTGATAGATATTGAGTCCATCACGTAGATGTTTATCATCGAGAAGAGCTTGTTTATAGCCTTTATTTGCTAACGCAACAATATAAGGCAGTGTTGCGTTATTTAAAGCAACGGTTGAGGTACGGGCAACGGCGCCTGGCATATTAGCGACACAATAATGTACAACGTCATCAATAATATAAGTAGGATCATCATGTGTTGTTGGATGCGATGTTTCTACACAGCCACCTTGGTCAATAGCAACATCAACAATGGCAGATCCAGGCTTCATTTTTTCTATCATTGCTTTTGTGATCAGTTTAGGTGCCGCAGCGCCTGCAATAAGTACGCTTCCAATAACAAGATCTGCCCTAATTACATGATCTTCTATTGCAGTATTCGTCGCATAGATTGTATTAATTTTACCTCCAAATTGTATATCCAATTGGCGTAATACATTGATATCGCGGTCTATAATAGTGACATTAGCTTTTAAGCCAATTGCCATTTGAGCTGCGTTACTGCCGACGACGCCTCCACCAATGATTACAACATTTGCCGCATTAACACCGGGAACACCACCTAATAAAATACCTTGTCCACCGCGTGATTTTTCTAATGCAAATGCTCCTGCTTGAATAGACATTCTCCCAGCGACTTCAGACATTGGAGCAAGCAGGGGAAGTTTATTGTTATGATCAGTGACTGTTTCATAAGCAATACAAATAGCTTTAGATTTGATTAAGTCTTTAGCTTGTTCGAGATCAGGGGCTAAGTGAAGGTAAGTAAAAAGAACTTGTCCCTCATGTAATAGTTTACGCTCACTGATTTGAGGCTCTTTTACTTTAATGATCATTTCAGCAGTAGAAAAAACATGTTCAGCTGTTGGTGAAATAAAGCCGCCAGCGTCAACATAGTCTTGGTCGTTAAAGCCAATACCAGTACCTGCTAGGGTTTCTATATAGACATGATGCCCGTAGGCTGTGAGCTCTTTTACTGCGGTTGGTGTCATACCAACACGATACTCGTGGGGCTTGATCTCTTTAGGTACGCCAAGAATCATAGTCTTACCTCCTTCTATGTTTAGAAAAGCAGCAACGATTATCTTTTTGGAGTAATAAATAGATTAAGTAAAACGTCTAGACCCAAGCAACTTGAAAATAACCTACGATTACATGGGTTGATTTCTTTGATGCAAATCCGTAACAAGAGTTTGCAACTTAAGCTCGCTTAGGTATAACTGTATCTATGTGTCTCTATATTATTATAACGTAACATTTTGAGATCATTTGTTTTTTTATATTATTGTCAATATCTATTACTATTATTATATGGGTGCTAGAGAACAATAAAAAAACAGACAATATAAAAAGATAAGTAGAGGGGGAGGTATTAACAGTGAATATTAGGAAGAAGTAAAAGTCGCTATTTATTAGCGACTTTTCACTTAATGTCACGAAATTAAATTTCGAACTCAGAAAGTTGTGCGCCATTATCTAGCAGTTGTTGCAGTACTTTTGGGGTACGGCCTTGGCCTGTCCATGTTTTTTCTTCGCCGTTTTCATCAGTAAACTTATATTTAGCAGGTCGAGCAGCGCGTTTTTTCTTTGCTTTTGGTGCATCACCTAAAAGTGCTACAAGCTCTTCTGCAGTAATACCTTCAGCTTCAAGCATGTCACGGTATTTTTGAAGCTTGGCTTCTTGCTCTTTGTTTATAGCATTTGCCGCTTCTTCTTCCTCACGTCGTTCTTCAACAACTTGAGTGAATTTCTGTAGGCCTTCTTGAAGATCTGCAACTGACATTTCACGTGCTTGTGCACGCAGTGAACGTAGGTTTAAAAGAATATCAATCATGTAATTTGATTCTGAAATAAAAGAAATATTAGAACCTATTGTACTTAAGTTTTTAAATAAGGCACGAAAAATAAAGCGTTATATTTGAAACTAAATCTCATTTTTTAAAATTAATAAAATACAAAAACAGTAATTGTAAATATAGAAATGAAACACGCTAAATATTGAACGCTATTTTATCTAGAATGCGAAGATGACGAAGTGTAAGCATAAAATAACGTTTGTTTTGTGAACAAAGTTCAGGAGAGCCAATACGAGCATTCACTCACTTCAACTGTCATTAAGTCATTAGTTATATCTTATTCGTTGTTGCTTAGTTAGAAGGTGAAATTCGCCACGAAAAGATATGCTAAAACTGACAACCAATCTTTAATGAAAATCATTATCATCTATTGTGTGATTTGAGCATTGACCTCTCATATATTCGTTGTAAATGATTTTTCATCTGTAGTGTAGTAAAACCCTTAATAAATTAATGTTTAAAATAAAACTGACGATTAAATAATAGGTTGCTTGTAATCTTAAAACATTTTTTAATTATCGGTTGTCGTTATATTGACATATTTAGAGTTGGTTTTTTGACGCTGGAATAATATATTCTTAATTTTAATCTTTTTTATTTTAATAATGGTGATGTGTGACGTTTATTTTTGAAATATATGTCAAATCAACATTTTTAAATGTAACAAAAAGTATACTTTCAACGTATTTGTGATGAGGTTAATTGTTTAAAAACAATTGTTTGAGTTGTTCTTGTTTGTAATTTTATCGTATTGATTAATTTTGTTTATTATACGTTTCTTGTTCTATGATTTATAAAATGCAGCAGCGGAAGGAATGAGTTCTTTCGCTTTCACTGTATAAAAAGAACCATAAAAATGGATTAACACAGTGGTCAAAGAATAGTGATGTAGATTTTAAAAAACTTAGATCACGACACATTTATTGAGAGAAAATAATGTCATCTAAATTAAAACAACTATCTTTATCTGTAGCATTTGCTCTAGCTAACGTTGCTGCAATTGGTACTGCAAATGCTCACGGTTGGGCAGAGTTTCCACCTGCTCGAACTGTTATTTGTGATGCTGACGGTAACTACTGGGGCGGTCAAGCACCAAACTTAGCGTGTCGTAAGTTATTTGCTGAAAATGGTGGTTGGCCATTTACACAGAAGAATGAAAACGCTGCAAACACTACAGATTATAAGAATATTGAAGCTGTAAAAGTTTCTGTTCCGAATGGTTTGTTATGTGCCGGTGGTGATACTAAAAAGGATGGTTTAGATATTCCTTCTCAGCACTGGCAAAAAACAGAACTGATCCTTGATGAAAATGGTGAGTTCGATTTTGTGTGGACTGCAACCGCGGCACATAACCCATCTTATTGGGAATTTTACTTAACCAAACCCGGTCACGATTTTTCAAAACCTTTAAACTGGGATGATCTAGAGCTCGTTGATACGGTTGGTAATGTGATGCCAAATGCTGGTTCACCATATAAAACGTATAACTTTAAAGTGAAGCTTCCAACTGATCGTTCAGGTGATGCTGTACTTTATTCTCGTTGGCAGCGTATTGATCCTGTGGGTGAAGGTTTTTACAACTGTAGTGATGTTATTATTAAGCAATCTGACAATGAAGGTGAAGTAACGCCTCCACCAGTTGTTGGTGGTGACATGAATGCAATTCCTGGTTACTTTGTTCCTGTTGGTTACCAAACTCCAGCTGTTGGTGAAACAGTACGTTTCCGTCTAATGGCACCAGTAACAGGCGCTGAAGTGTTTGATCACCGTTTAGTGATCACTGCAGCTAACCAATCTACATGGATTGAAACACTAGCGACTGAAATTAATGCTTTAAATTCAGAAAAACTATTTGTTGGAGTATGGAATCAAACTTCAGGTAAATACGAGTTTGATACTTCGAATGTGCATGCCAATAAAGTTTGGGTATCAGAGAAAGATTACGCATTTGCAGTAAGTATCTTTGCTGAACTTGAACCATTACCACCAGTTCCACCTGTTGATCCTGAATTACCAGAAGGTAGTTGGAATAAATCTGCAACTTACTTAGCTGGTGATGAAGTAACACATGCCGGTAAAACATGGAAAGCCGGCTGGTGGACAACAGGTGATGAACCAGGTAAATCAGAAGTATGGAAAGTTGTACTAGGTGAGGGTGAAACACCTGAAGTTGGCGCTTGGTCAGCAACTCAAGTTTATAATGAGAACGATGTTGCAACCCACAACGGTTCAAGTTGGAAAGCCGGTTGGTACACTAAAGGCGAAGAGCCTGGAACAACGGGTGAATGGGGTGTTTGGCGTAAGCTGTAACCTCAACTAAAAGAGAAGCCTATATCTACATGATATAGGCTTTGTTTCATTTGATAAGTTAGAAATATATGAGTTCGTCAGATATTTTGTCGGCAAGAATAGAAAAAAGTTTTGATCGCGCTTTATCTAAAAAAGGCTATCTATCATTATGCTCTATTATTGAAAGCCAATATAAAAGTAAGCAAAGTTACCCAATGGTATTGCGCAAAAACACAGATAAAACAGTGCAGTATTCCGTCTTTAAAGATCAAAGCATAAAAGGGGTTGATCTGGCTCGATATAAAGTTAAGCAGCCCAAAAAAGAAGGTGAAAGTAAATACTTATCAATGACCTCATTATTTGATTTAGCTTAATCATCATTTATGAAGCGAAGCCCGAAAAGGCTTCGCTTTTTTTAGGGATATTTATGAGCTGACCAGTTATAGATTATTAATAGTCACTTATAAGAGTACGTTTTTTTGGAAGAGAAAGGAGATGTGAGGAGGGAAGTAATACCCCTCAATTGTATCAAAATGTTAATTCAGTAACGTGTTATTGCCTGTTTTTTAATATATATGCAGGTTAGTGCTCAGAAAATGAATAAAAACAGAATTGATAAAAAAAACTTATAGCCTCAATTAAGTTTTCTGTTTGTGTTGTTGTTGTTAAAAGATGAACATTAGTTTTACTTTTACGGACTATGTGTAGCAGTAAGGAAACATAGTGAACACAATACAAAAAAACTTTAAGTTGATCGATAAGCCAACATTCTTTGGCGCACTAGCAATGTTGATCTCGGTGGTTGTTCCACTGATCCTTTTTCCTAAAGAAGGGGCAATCTGGATTGCGACAGCAAAAACATTCATGACAGATAAACTAGGTTTCTTATATCTAGCGTTAGGTTTGGCTGCTGTATTTTTTATGGTTTACATTATCTTCTCTGATATTGGCCAAATTAAATTGGGTGATGCAGACGAAGAGCCTGAATTTAAAACCGCTTCATGGGCTGCAATGCTATTTTGTGGTGGTATTGGTGCAAGTATCCTTTATTGGGGTGCTATTGAGTGGGCTTACTACTATCAAAGTCCGCCTTTCCAATTAACACCAGGAAGTGAAGAAGCGGTTCGCTGGGCTGCTACTTATGGTGTATTCCACTGGGGACCTGTTGCGTGGGCTATTTACCTTGTACCGGCTGTGCCAATTGCTTATTTCTTCTATGTTCGTAAGCAGCCTGTATTAAAAGTTTCTGCAGCACTAATGCCTGTTATTGGTGAAGCGCGTAGCTACGGTTGGACTGGTAAAGTTATCGATGTTCTTTTCATTTTTGGTCTATTGGGTGGTGGTGCAACGACATTAGGTTTAGCCGCTCCTCTTATTACTGAAGGTGCTAACTATTTATTCGGCACGCCAAAAAATACAGAAACACAAATTTTCGTACTACTAATCTGTACTGTAATTTTTGGTTACTCTGCTTATGCGGGTATGGAAAAAGGGATTAAGATCCTAAGTAATATCAACTTCTGGGGTGCGTTAGGTTTACTTGCGTTTATCCTTGCTGTTGGCCCTACCATTTTCATGCTTGAAACGGGCTTAGATTCTCTAGGTCGCATGCTGTCTAACTTCTTTGTTATGGCAACATGGGCAGAACCTTTTGGTGGTTACGGTTCGTTTGAAGATACTCACTTCCCACAAGATTGGACAATCTTCTACTGGGCATGGTGGTTAGTATTTGCACCAAGTATGGGTCTGTTTATTGCGCGTATCTCTCGTGGTCGTACAATTAAACAAATGGTTGCAGGCTCTATCTTCTTCGGTTCTATGGGCTGTTTCCTATTCTTCATGGTACTTGGTAACTTTGGTTTATCGCTACAGTTATCAGGCCAGTTAGATGTGGTTTCAATCTTGAATGCAGAGGGCGCGACTAAAGCAATCTTCTCTATTCTTGAGCAGCTACCATTTAGTACGCTTGTTATTACCGTGTTTACATTGCTGTGTTTGATCTTTACAGCAACAACGTTTGACTCAATCTCGTATATTCTGGCATCTGTAGTACAGAATGATGTAACTGAAGAACCAATGCGTTGGAACCGTTTATTCTGGGCTTTTGCAATGTCGTTCATGCCATCGGTATTGATGTTCATGGGGGGGCTAGCAACGCTTCAGACTGCGGCGATTGTAGGTGGTTTACCATTACTGTTCATTACTGTAATGCTAATGATTTCAGCCGTTAAAGCTGCAACATTAGACTTGAGTCACCAAGAAGGCTACGAAGATCCTGTTATTAACATCGAAGATTTACCGGATGTTGACCCATGGTCAAAAGAAGGTATGGCGCTAGCGAAGTTTGAGCAATTAAAAGATGTTGCGATTGAAGCGGCAGATGCTGAGCGTGATGCACTGAATGCAATCTGGAAAATTAAGAAAACTATTCGAGCTGAAGCATTAGCCCGTGGTGATAGTGGCGCGGATATGGGTGAAGTTCCTGCTGAATTAGCAGAAGAGTTACACCGCCTAACCACAGAAGCGATGGCAGCGAAAGAAACCAAGCTTGAAGCATCAGCACAAGCACAGGAAGCACGTGTTGCTTTCAATGACCTGATGAAAGAAAAAGAACAAGCCGCAATAACTGAAGCAACAGCTTAATAGCTAACGTTAAAGAGTTAATGCAGTAATAAAGCGATCCCTCGGGGTCGCTTTTTTTATATTACTGGTATTGAGATAATAAAATAAAAATAACAAAGATTTAACAAGTATCTTTGTAAACATTGATACGTTAAAATTTGCAACTTATCGATATGCATCATCAATATGGCACAAGAAGGAGAATAATAATGACAAGCCGAGTATATGTACTTGCTCAATTTAAACCAAAAGCAGGGAAAGAAGCTGAATTATTTAATGTGTTAAAATCATTAGAGCCGGATTCATACCGTGAAGAAGGTTGTATTCAATATATGTTGACGCGTCAGATTGATCATCCAAGTGCAACTCGAAATGATTATCCGATTGTTTTTAATGAAATCTGGCAAGATGCTGAATCTTGGGCCGCTCATGGTCGACGTAAACAAATTCAACATTTCTTTAATAGCCAAGTTAAAGATCCAGCTGGATTAGTCGAAGATGCCATTGTCACCGCTTACAGTGATGAAGGTTATGATTATGATGCGCCGTGTTTTGATGTATAGCTGTTTATAATATTATTTTCAAAATCTGACACTGTGCCTTAGTTATATCGGAAAATAACTAGGGCATTTTTAATTTACGGATGTAGTAATGCGAAAAACTGATAAAAAACGAGATAATACTATTGTCTCGGTATTAACTCAGGTATGTCACCTTGCTCAAGAACAAGATCAAGGTTTTCAATGGTTAACGCATAAAGTGAATTACCAAGATTTTCCAGGCAGTTTAACGGTTACTTGTGTTTATGATGTAATGCCTTCTGATGATGTCAAAAAACAAATGTGCGAACTCATTCAATCAAGATTGCAACAGCAAGCAATTTTATTGAAAACCCCTGCTCGACAAGTGCTGTTTAAGGTAGAAAAATAGGTTAAAAAGCTCGTAAGATCCTTGTCTTTACGAGCTTTTGTCTTTCGTTACAAATTGTTCATTCGTTGTGCATTAATTGTTCGACGATTTCTGCTTTTAAGGCGCTTAAAGCTTTATCATTTAGGTTTCTTGGTCGTGACTGATCAATACTAATATCGCTCTGAATGCGCCCAGGGTTACTACTCATAACAATGATACGATCAGCCATTGTGATTGCTTCATCAATATTATGGGTTACCATTACAATGCTTTTAGTTTTAAGGTTATTTGAGTCCCACAATGAAATAATATCATCTCTAAGACGTGTTGCTGTGAACATATCAAGAGATGAAAAAGGTTCATCCATTAACAGAATTTCTGGCTCTACAACAAGTGCTCTTGCGATGCCTACACGTTGTTTCATTCCGCCAGATAAAGCACTTGGTAAGTTTTCAACCTCAGCTTCTAACCCAATCATTTTGATGGCTTCAATGGCTTTTTTATGGCGAAGTGCAGGTGACATTCCTTGAGCTTCAAGCCCAAATGCCACATTTTCTTTAACCGTAAGCCAAGGTAATAAAGCATAACTCTGAAAAACCATAGAAATATCACCAACAGGGCCTATCATTGGCACATTACAATAATGGACACTCCCTAACGAAGGGGTAATTAGTCCAGCTATGATTCGAAGTAGTGTTGATTTACCTGTACCTGAGCGACCAATAATTGCAACGATCTGATCTTCATACAAATTTAAGTTAATGTTGCTGAGCACTGTTTTTTGCTCTGTACCTTGTGTAAAAGTGTGCGTGATCCCGTTTAAGGTCATCATCTCTGTATCATTTGAGAAGTTGTGCTTGTTAAGTGAAAGTGTTGATTGAGTCATAGTAAGCCTTTAATTTTTTGAGTTATAAGTTCTGGTTAGCATGGCGTTAGGATATTTTGTATTTGCGCTCTGTTAACTTATAAAGTGGATTCCATATAAATACGATACACAAGCCAACTAATACAGACATGGCCACACAGCCTAGTGCTGCCTGTGGTAATGCATTATCTATTGTGGCTTTAGAGATATAGAAGCCAAGCCCTGAGGTATGGACGGTCGATACTCCCCATTGCAATAGTTCAGCACAGATTGCTGAGTTCCAAGCCCCACCTGCGGCGCTGATCACTCCGGTTAGAATATAAGGAAATATTGCTGGCAGCATAAAACGTAACCACCATGTTCGGCCTGTTAACTTAAAGAGTTTTGCTAGTTCAATCATTTCTTGCGGTAAAGTTGTAACGCCAGCAATAACATTAAAAAGTACATACCAAGTTGTCCCCATCATAATCAATGGGATGGTCCATAAGTTTAATGATGTATTGGTTGCCATTAATGCAATAGTAACCAATGGAAAAAAGATATTTGGTGGTAATGCTGAGCCTATTTGAATAATAGGCTGCGCGATACGAGTTGCTTTAGGGCTCAAACCAATCCAAACACCGACAGGTACGCCAATAACTAAGCTTAATAACATTGCCGCTAATACGCGTAATGTTGTTTTTGTCATTAGTGGAACCATGGACAAAATTTCATTTTTAGGTACGTAATGCCATAATTCATAAGACCATGTTGTACAAAAATACAGCACAATTGCATACCACGATATCACCGAAAATAGTTTTAATGTTTTTGGTAAAGCGTAGCTGCTCCTAGTTGGTAAATAGCGGCGACCACCATTTACAAATATTTCTGCTGTATTTTTGATAGGGCGAATAATGCGCTTTAGCAATAAAGTGTCGCTTAATACGTTGTAAAACCATGAAGTATTGTGTTTATGAGTTTTTACCGATTCATATTTAAACTTTTCAGACCAACGAACTAACGGACGGAAAAATAGTTGATCGAAAACCATAATGTTTATGATTATGGCGAGCACAGCCCAAATAATCATTTTCACATCAGCATTATTTAGAGCAATTTGAATAAACGTTCCTACGCCATGTAAAGGCATATCTTTACCTGATAGTGGAATAATTTCAGCAGCGACAATAGCAAACCATGCTGCTGATTGAGAGACCATCGCATTCCAAATTAATCCAGGAATAGTATATGGAAATTCGACTCGCCAAAACTTTTGCCAAGGTGAGAGGTTAAATAGTTGCGCTGCTTCTTGGATCTCTTTAGGAACGATCCTAAGTGTTTGATAGACCACTAACGCCATATTCCAAGCTTGTCCTGTGAAAACACCAAAAATAGCAGCGGCCTCTAATCCCATCACACTGTTTGGAAATAAGTTGATAAATATAATCGTGGAAAAAGTAATAAATCCAAGTAAAGGTACTGATTCCATAATATTGATAAAAGGTAGAATTATTCGTTCTAAATGTTTATTTTTAGCGGCAGCAACACCTGCTGTGATAGCAAATATAAAAGAAAAGAACATACCAATTACAAGCCGCATTGTGGTACGTAACATATCGTAAGGTAACTGAGATAAAGACCCTTTAACTTCTGGTTGAAATTGATCTAAAGAATGGTGCATATCATGCCAACCATGCTTATAAAGAGTAATAGCGATAATAAAAATAGTAAAAGTAATAATATCTTTACTATTGAGTGAGAAAATAAAAGGCTTATTGTTTTTAAGCTGCTTTTGTAATGCTAAGGACATGAAAAGTCCTCCATAAATATCATGGATATAGTATGAGTAATATCAATTATAAAAAGAATATTACAATATAATGAATATTTAGGTTGAAAACGAAAATATATTTTAAAGATGAAAACTGCTTAGTAATGAGTCATATTTATTACAGTCGACAACAGATGCTTAAATTTTATTTAAGGTATTGAATATCAATTAGAAAATATGACATCGCATAAAGCTAGTCTTTTTTTATGGGTGGTGGTTGTAATGAAAGGTAACGAACCATGATGAAACTCCATTTTTTCAATGGATTAATACAATGCTGTAAAGCAGTTATAAAAGGGGGAAGTTATTTTAGTATCTACAAGGAGGCTGTAGAGGAGTTGAAAGTGTTTTCATCTTTTTCTCCTAAAATATCTTTAGTTAATAGTAATTAATGTGTCTTGCTGTTTACGCTGGTCATAATAGTATGGATAAGAATAATGTAAACCTTTTTTATCAACTAAATTAAAGTTACATAATTTCATTCAAGTTATATTCAGATATAAAAGTGAAAGATATATGAATAAATTAAGTTGATTACGGCTTATAACAGCAATATTTGATTATTAATTAAATATAATAAGTAAGGTTTATTGGTAAGTGAAATTTAGTTTTTAATAACTCATAATTGTTATATTTTAAAAGATATAAAAAAGCCCACAATGAAAGAGGCACTGAGGGCTAGTGTTTTCGTTATAGTTATATTCAGGTTAACTTGCTATAACCAACCTTTACGTTTGAAGTAAAGATAAGGCGCAAGAGCTGCTAACACCATCAGCAATAGAGCATAGGGGTAACCTAATTTCCAATGAAGTTCCGGCATAAACTCAAAGTTCATTCCATAGCTTGATGCAACCAGTGTTGGTGGGAGGAATACGACAGACACAACAGAGAAAATTTTAATGATACGGTTTTGCTCGATATTAATAAAACCCATAGCTGCATCCATTAGGAAGTTAACCTTTTGGAACAGAGACTCATTGTGTGGCAATAATGATTCAATATCGCGTAATACTTCACGTGCCTGTTCAAGTTCACTAGCAGGTAAACGGGCTTTTCGAACTAAAAAGCTTAGTGCACGTTGGGTGTCCATTAAACATAAGCGGATTTTCCATCCAGCGTCTTCTTGCTCTGCAAGATTAGATAAGGCCTTGTCGAAGTGTTCGCCCGGTTTACCACCTAAAATGACTTTACCAATTGACTCTAATGCGCTGTAAATGTCTTCAATAACATCAGCCAGTTGCTCAATTTTTGTTTCAAATAGATCTAACAGCAATTCATAAGCGTTACCTTGTTGTAAATGTTGAGTACGTGCTCGCATTCGGTAAAGACGAAATGCAGGTAATTCACGCTCACGTAAGGTAAATAAGCGACCATCACGGATGGTAAAAGCCACTGTTGAGTTATTGGCATAATCTTCAGCATCTTCATAATAGAAGAATGAGTGAATATGAAGACCGTCTTCATCTTCAAAAAAACGCGCGCTAGCCTCAATATCTTCAAGTTCAGGGCGAGTTGCTAACTCTTGACCTAACTCTAGTTGAACGCGATCTCGTTCTTCTTCATTGGGTTCGATAAGATCAACCCATAATGCAGATGAAATGGGATCTTGTGCTTCCAAATCTAAACGTTGTAAACGGAAATCGTTTAATTTAAAGGCGTTCAGCATGTTTTATATCTCAAATAATAGACAACACTTTAAAGCATGATTTGAAGTTCAATGAATACAACTTCTACCAATAGAAAACTGGCGTAATAAGATTTTAAACAGAGGCACGAAAATAAGAGGTGGTGCATGTTGGCAGCTAAGTACTGTCAACTCACATGTCATAAAAAGGGAGGACAGCTTAACAGGAAAAAATCTCAATCCAGTATCGACTGGGTATGTTCAAAACGGTGTCCTCTTAAATAATGGTGAGCGGATATTACGCCTGACAACCCAAGTCAGCAACTTGCGCTATTGCAACATTAGATTTGCACTAAGATAAGTTAGGCAAATAGTTTATTCAGTGTTGATTCAGGAAGGTTATTCTGAGCTGATAATCAGTGGGGCGGTGGTTGGTGTTATTTAGAGAGGTGTTTTCTATACTAACGTTAGGGTGTTAATGAAGAACTATGGTAAAGAATAAAGCCTTCTTCAAACACGGAAGCCGCGAAGAAAAAGGCAATATCAATTTATGCTAGTAACAACATCAATATTTAATCAATAACTTACTCTTTACCAAATACGTTGTTTTCTTGCTCTTGCACACGAATAAATGTTGTACGCTTAGTTAGCTCTTTAAGCTGTGCAGCGCCAACATAAGTACATGTTGAACGAACACCACCCATAATATCTTGGATTGTATTTTCAACAGGACCACGGTAAGGAAGCAATACAGTTTTACCTTCTGCTGCACGATACTTCGCCACGCCACCTGAGTGCTTGTCCATTGCACTTTGGCTCGACATACCGTAGAACTTCATGAATGTTTTGCCATCTTGCTCGATAAGCTCGCCGCCGCTTTCATCGTGCGCCGCTAACATACCACCAAGCATAACGAAATCAGCACCGCCACCGAAGGCTTTTGCTACGTCGCCAGCACATGAACAGCCACCATCACCGATGATACGACCACCAAGACCATGCGCAGCATCTGCACACTCAATGATGGCGGATAGTTGAGGATAGCCAACACCCGTTTTTACACGTGTTGTACATACAGAGCCCGGGCCAATACCCACTTTAACAATATCAGCACCTGCAAGAATCAGTTCTTCAACCATATCACCTGTAACAACGTTACCAGCACTGATCACTTTATCTGGAAATTCAGCACGTACTTTTTCAACATACTCAACAAGGTGTTCAGAGTAACCATTGGCAATATCAATACAAATGAAGATCAAATCATCTGTCATTGCCATGATGTCTTTGGTTTTTTGGAAATCAGCGTCAGAAGTGCCAGTAGAAACCATGGCATTATTCAGAACAGAGGCGTCGTTGTTGTTAATAAAGTCAGCCCATTGTTCAACAGTGTAGTGTTTATGAACTGCTGTCATCACATTGTGTTTTGATAAGGACTTAACCATTTCAAAGCTACCAACAGAGTCCATGTTTGCAGCAATAATGGGTACACCAGACCATTGACGACCACTATGTTTGAATGTAAAATCGCGGGTTAATTCAACTTGAGAGCGACTTTTTAAGGTTGAACGTTTTGGACGAAACAGTACATCTTTAAAGCCCAATTTCAAGTCTTGTTCGATACGCATGGTTATTCCTTAAACTTATCTTGTCGAATGCTGCTCAACGAAATTTTTACTGGCAGGTAAACATTTTCGCTTTATGAGCGCGCACAAAAAAACCGGAGCGTTGGCAGACGCTCCGGTTTTCAACATTATAGGAAGCAAATTTTTAAAAACAACCCTATAAATGTAAATAAATGTGTATTTATGAAGATAAATTAAGATAAAAATAGTCTGATTTTCTATCAAAGTAATACTTTTTATAAACTTTTCGCTTCCATTCTTGGTAAATCCTTGCATAATTTCCTGCGTAGTTTGTACTGATAAAAATAAAATTTAAAATAATTCGTATCTTTAAAATGAGAAGCTATTCTTAAAAGGTGGCCAGTTTGTAAAGCTATCTTTTTCTACGAAGGGTTGTGGGAAGGTTTAATTTGTTGAAGAAAAGAAAGGTAAGGAAAGTTTTTCCTCTCGATTTTTATGGGGAAGATGGTAGTTGGCGTTTCATCATTCGGGCTGAGCAGCCTGAAGAGATCATTGATGCAATGTATTGGCGTGCTTATATTTCTTGTCATCGTAAAGATTTTGATTTGTTGCATATGGCGTGCGATAAATTTAACTACAAATATAACTACTCATCATCTGATTCTTCTGAAATACACTATGGTTTAGGCGGAACACCATTGCGTGTCAATATGATGGGACCTATCGTGTTGATGTCGACAATTCGAGATAAAGTAATTAACGCTACAGCAGATGACACAGATATAACCGCACAAGCTGTCGCTTAAAATTAATGATTAAAACCGAAAAAACGTTAACCAACTGAGTTGTTTAACGTTTTTTTGTTTCTGCTATTTGCGATTATTGTTTTTCTAGTAAACGCTGCTGATATTGTATTGGCGTTACCCCTCGGTTTCTCTGAAAGGCTTTGTTAAAGCTTTGGACATTTTTATAACTTAAATTCGCAGCGATCTCTGCTATTGGCAGCCCGCGTTGCATGTACTTTATTGCAACATTACATAATACATAGTTAGTGGTATCGGTGAATGTCCAGCCAAAGCGGTACAATCGTCGTTGCAGCTGTTGTTTTGATAAATCTAAACGTTGGGCAATAAAATCGAGATTAGGATACTGGTAATAGCGTGAATAATTGATCAACTCAAACATCAATTTTGCGGTATCAGTCGGTTGTGGCATGTTCAAAAAATCATCAAGTTGTAAATTTGACATTAGCATGGGTTTCTTGAATTTAAGAATACGATTATCGACGTGCTCCAAAACTGACATAGGGAGCCAAACTTGGGTTGAAGATGCGTTCCAACGAATAGGGCATTGAAAATAATCATTGATAGCTGAGTTGTGTGTTTCAGTAGTATTTAGTCTGATTTTTAATGGAGTAAAGTCGTTCCCCAAATACTCACGAATTGTTTGAACAAATAATATCGCTACCCGTAAATTATCATGCAGCCCTCCTCGTCCTTTAGAGTAAGGGTTGTGATAAGTCCATTTTAAGATATTGCCCGAAAGTTCGCTGTGGTAAGACGCACCGCTTTGCAAGCATGATAAACCATAGTTGATTCGCCGCAGTGCTAATGGCAAATCGGGGCAACTTAAATACCATTCACCTAATCCTCCCATTTGTTCAAATGTTATCTCTTTAGCCAGCTTTACCATATAAGCGGAGTCACCGGTAAGTTGCTCTATACGTTCTAACCAAGCTAAATAATCATTAAAAGGAATCAGCGACATGTTTTCTTTAAGTAACAGATCTGGCACTTCAAGCTGGCTGAATGAAAGGTCGTAGTGCTTTAGGAGTGCACTATTGAGAGGCTTGATAAATAAGGTTCTTATAAAAGCAATATCTAACATGTTAGCAGGCCGATAAAAAGCATGTAATGGATAGAATATATCAAACAATAGCTATAAATGATGTTTTCAATCTGCTTTTGTTTCTCAATACAGAAAATTACTCACAATGAACTCAATTAATAACGCTAATCCGTTAAATAAGAATAAAGACTAAATTAATCGGAGAATTTAATGAGTTTATTTAGCATGCCTTTCACTGGCACGAATATAGATACGGTATTACATATTGTTGCAGGCGTTGTCATGATTGGCACGATTGCAGCGATTGGCATTGGTTTTTGGAAACTTCATGAATTACCTATTCATAAAGCATCAAGTAGTCAACATCACCAAATAGGATTAATTACAGCGTTAACCTGGATAGGTTTCATCTGGCATTGGGTATGGGTACTTGCAGTGATTATTGCGTTCGTTGATGGAGAGCAAGCACTGAAGCGATTACGTGATATCTGGCATGGCGATAGTCCTAATACAAAATCGAATGGTGTAGATAATGATTCATCTTTAACGGTACAAACGAAAGAGGAGCAGACAAATGCTTGAAGGTTTAGCTGTATGGGCATTATTTATTTATCTGCTCCGTTTAGTTGGCATGCCATGGAATAAGTTTACTAAGGCTTTTGCGTATATTGGCGGTGGTAGTTGGCTAGTGTTTGTATGGTACGGGTTAATTACATTCGCACCGATGGATTTATCTGGGGGCTCATTAGTACAGTCACCCCATATTCAGTTAAGGCCTGCCGCAACAACAATTAATGGCCATGTTAAGGCTATTCACGTTACACCGAATAGTCAGGTGAAAGAAGGAGATTTAGTGTATGAGCTTGATACGGAACCCTATCGTATTGCGCTTAATAAAGCCCAAGCAAGTTTAGCATCAGCAGAAGTGGCTTTAGATATTGCTAAAGAAGATGTTGATATGGCACAAGCGAGTTATCACGCTGCAGATAAAGATATTGAGATCGCGCAAAATCAGCTTGTTGCAGCGAATGAAGATTATAAATTAAAGCAAGCAATGCTAAATCGCTATATTAAGCAAAATAAAGTAGTACAACATACGATTACGCAAAGTAAATTAGACGAGCAGCGGACAGCTGTAGAAGTTGCTAAGTCACAAAAGGTGATGCTTGCTTCACAAATTGAAAAAGCAAAAATATCAGTTAGGAAAGCGAAGTTGGCATTAGAAAAGTCACGTTTAGCCGTTAATAGCCGTGAAGTTGATGTTGATACACAGCATGAAAATGTAGCAAAAGCACAATGGGATTTAGATCATACTAAAGTGTATGCACCTGCAGATGGTTATGTAACAAACTTTATTATGCGTGAAGGGCAGTTTGTAGGCTCTGTACCTCGCATGCAAATGTATACCGATGAAAAATACGTATTAATGCGAGTTAACCATCAAGCTATCCGTAATGTAAAAGTGGGACAACTGGCTGAATTTGCAACGGCGGTTTACCCTGGAAAGGTGTTCAACGCAGAAGTGGAAGGTATTGTTGAAGCAACGGGTGAATCACAAGGTAACTTGATTGGTCGAGAAACCAATGTGCGCCAAACAACGGGGGCGAATATGGCTAATAAACATCACTTCGTCCGCCTGAAAGTACTTGAAACGGAAGGTTATGATATTCCAGTTGGCTCGGTCGGTATCGGTTGGATCAGCGCAGAAAAGCCGATTAGCTTCTTAGGTTTCTTAGATGTGGTACGTGGGATCATAATTCGAATGAAGTCTCAGCTCTTCTATGTATGGTCAATGTAAGTAATTACTTACAATATACAATAAGCCAGCCCTCTTATTATAAAGAGGCTGGCTTCTTCAGTCTTGGCGTAACGTATTAACATTCGATATAGGGGTTGGGTAACGACTCACTATCCAATAGGTTGATAGAATGAAAGTTGTTAATGTTACGATCTGAATAAATGTCTTTCCTTGTTCAGAAATTAATCCATTAGCGACGGCTGTGTAAGCGAGCAATAAAGAAAACTCGCTGGCTTGGCTTAATCTTGCACTCAACTCTTTGTTTATAGGAGCTTCTGTGTTTGAAATTATAAGAGCGCGATAAAATCCCCATGCCTTGAGACGAATCAGTACTACACCAAATAAAATCCCCCATAAAGTATAAATATCGCTGGCCAGTACATTAATGTTTGCACCAATAGCAAAAAAGAACAGGATTAAAAAAAACTCTCGTAATGGCTTCAAATGAATAGAAATAACATTGGAAATGGGGCTAACGGCTAACAATGTACCCGCGATAAACGCTCCTGTTTCGTAAGATAGGCCAATACGATGGCTGATTTCAGCCCAACAGAAACACCATGCTAGGGTAGCGACGAAGCTGTATTCTTGAATAACATCAAACTTTTTCATTAGTGGCAACAGAATAAACTTAACGGCGAAGTACGCACTAACAATAACAATCAGAAGCTTGGCGAATATTAAAAAGATAGCAAGGTCGATACGCTGCTCAGTATCGATATTGAGCAGTAATAAAACAGTAATTGCTAAAATATCTTGAATTAACAAGATACTGGTCATTATTTCTCCCATTTTCTGATGGTGAAGCGTTGTGGTAGGAATTAATTTAAGGCCAATAACGGTACTGGAAAACATCATTGCGGCTGCTGTGATAATGGCATCTTTGAGAGGAAGTTGGATCATTAATGCAAAAAGCAGTGTGCAAATAAAGAAAAATAGGCTGCAACAAAGCGTGATAAGAGCACTTTCTCTAAACAGACGTAGCAAGCGTTGAGGTTGTAAGTTTAGGCCAAGTAAAAAAAGCAATAAAATGACACCAATATGTCCCATTTGGGTAATCGCTTCCGCATTATTGATCATGCCCAGCCCATAAGGACCAATAATAATGCCCGCAACGATGTACGCGATGATGATGGGTTGTTTGGCAAAGAGGAACAAGCTCCCTAAGCCCGCAGCACTAATCACAATCGCGCAAAGCTCGAAAATCATGGTATTGATACTATCAACCATCGTCACCTACCTACCTAGCTATGAAACGCAGCATGCGTAGTTGATTTCAGAAGGCAATGATAAAAGCATAGTGGTTGTAAAAAAAATGGGTTGAATGTTTTTGCGACAAGAAATTAGGAATAGGTAAAAGCGGGGGCGTAAAGTGATAAATAGCGAAGAGATAGATAGAAATAAACATAGATAACGCTGAGTTATCTATGTTTATTGATGCTATTAAGCGCGATACCGTTTGTATTGCGATAAGACATCGGCAATTAATTCAGGCTCAGACAGCCCATCAACTAAATACGATTGCTGATTGTTTTTAATCATTACCTCAAGGTGAATTTGTTCATTATCAGTATTTTTATGGAGCTGTAATGCGTATTCATAAGGTTGATGTCGATTGTTATCAATCACCAAACGAATACGACCATCGATACAATAAAGATCTGTATCAAAGCCGTCATCGGCCAGTTTTTTACTGGCTTTGGTTAAGGCTGATCTTGCGATTGTATAGATATCGGCATGGGAAGAGTACTGTGCCATGTATTGTCTCCCTCTGTTCTAAAATATGCTAGGACGTTGGTAAACGTCTGTCGCTGTCAGAAGATTTTATCGGGCAAAGACAAGGTGTTACCAACTAAAAAAATCAATCATTATCATCAGTTCTACTTATTAAAATGTAACTAATTGTTAATGTTTAACTTACTGATTTTAAAGCTATATGAAAGGAGGGAATATCCATTTCAGGAATAATCAATAGTTGATTTTTTTTATTATTTCATTTTAGTCAGAAATTTTAATCTCTGTTGCTACTATTGAGAGGTGCAATAAATTCAATATGTTAAAAGGAATACATGAATGTATAAGCGTTACCTTACTTTAATCCCCGTAGTTGCTTTATTGACTCTTTCAACGGCCCATGCCGATTCGCTTATTCAAGGATTAAATCGCGTCGATAATTCTATAGATAAAGTACAAAATACAATTCATGGAACGCAGAACTCGATACGTAATGGCCAGAATAAAGTCGATAATACACAACGTGCTATCAGTGAAATTCAAGATGGTACTTATGTAGAAAAGCGTGTTGAAAAAAAAGTGAGCAATCAAAAGCGTAAAGCCGTGAATGGGGTCATTAATAAGTCAACGAATGCGATTCGTAAAGCAACTTACGTTTATTAAGTTAAGCATAACTAAGTTAAGTATAGTGATAAAAAAGCGGCGATATCATTATCTCTATAAATAGAATGATATCGCCGCATTTTTTACCCATAATTTGGGTTAAGCATATAAGTCGTAATTATGAGTTTTGTAATTTCGCCTTCGCTTCTTTTCTTTCTGCAGCTCGACATGCCGCAGCGGTAAATACCACATCAGTTGAACTGTTTAACGCTGTTTCTGCTGAATCTTGAATCACGCCAATAATAAAGCCAACAGCAACAACTTGCATTGCTACTTCACTCGGGATACCAAATAAGCTTGAAGCTAAAGGGATCAACAGTAGTGAACCACCGGCGACACCTGATGCACCACAAGCTGATACCGCAGCAACAACACTCAGTAAAACGGCTGTTGCTAAATCGACTTCAATACCTAAGGTATGAACGGCAGCAAGGGTCAATACAGTAATAGTGATTGCAGCTCCCCCCATATTGATGGTGGCGCCCAGTGGGATAGACACAGAGTAAGTATCTTCATGCAGGTTAAGATCTTTACAAAGTTTCATATTTACTGGGATGTTGGCAGCAGAACTACGAGTGAAGAACGCGGTAATACCACTTTCACGTACACAGCGAAAAACAAGTGGATAAGGGTTTTCGCCTGTTTTTACGTAAACGATGATTGGGTTAATAACAAAAGCAAGAATCGCCATTGAACCTAATAGTACGCCCAGTAAGTGAGCATATCCTGCTAATGCAGCAAAGCCTGTTTTAGCAAAGGTTTCAGAGACTAAGCCAAAAATACCAATAGGCGCTAAACGAATAATAAAGCGAACAATGAGTGTTACGCCATTCGACATATCATGGAAAACTTGTTTAGTCGCATCGCTTGCTTGGTGAAGAGCAAAACCAAGTGCTATAGCCCATGCTAAAATACCAATAAAATTACCGTTCATAAGCGCATGAACTGGGTTATCAACAATCTTAAATAGCAAGGAGCTAATGACTTCTGCAATACCTTCCGGTGGTGCAATTGAATTGGAACTAGCAACAAGCGTTAAAGTGGTCGGGAAAAGAAAGCTCATCGCTACAGCAGTAAATGCCGCCATTAAAGTGCCAAATAAATACAACACGATAATTGGCTTCATGTTGGTATGTGTGCCTTTCTTTTGGTTGGCAATAGATGAAGCAACCAAAATGAAAACAAGAATAGGAGCAACGGCTTTTAGCGCTGCAACAAATAATCCCCCAAGAAAACCAACACTCATCGCTGATGATGGTGATAGTGTCGCAAGTAATACGCCAGCAACAATACCGACCATAATTTGTATAACTAAACTACCATTGGCCACTCTGGCTAAAAAAGGTTGTGATTGACTCATATAACATCCTGCATTTTATGTTCTGTGAATAGCTTTTTATTTTGCGTCTGAAACATTTTTTAACAGGATCTGTTTGAAATAGCTAGTTATCTTTTTATAAGGTTTTAACCAACATTAATATAACGTTATATTTAACATTTTATTATCAAGATATGATGAATTGGCATACAATCAGCTTGTTTGATAACGATAAATAGCAATGAATGTATAATGTGTGTTAATAGATGTTATCTAGTCATGCAAATCTTGATGGAAATGCAAAAAAACAAAAAGAATTAAATGCTTTAATATGTAAGAAAATAAAACCTCTGCTACAGCATTTATATCTGCAACAGAGGTTTTTGAGGTCGCTATTTAATGAATATATTTATTTAGGATCTAAGTCTGAGAGAGATGATTTACGTGATGCTGTTGCTTTCAGTTGCTGTGCTTGATTAAGCAATTGCATAATACGTTTATCGTTCCATTGCTGGCGATCTTGGCTATAAGTTGATGCCATAATTTCAGCTATAGCATTATCTAATTGTTCTGCTAGATCTGGATTCGCAGCTAGTTTCTCATGCTGCTGCTGTTTCCATTGTTGGTAGTAAGTCTGAATTTTTACTGTTTCGCGTTTGGTAATGGCTTGTTTCAACGCTTGCTCTACATTTGTAGTACCCGATTGAAGAACGATTTCGGTATTTGATGCAGGTTGCGTTTTACGTGCTTTGATTAATAGCCCAAGCGTTATTAACCAAAGTAAAGCAAACACTGCTGTCGCCCATTGCCAGTAGTCATGTTGTGCTACATTGCTATGCGCATTGTTAACATTGGCATTATTTGGAGGCGTAACAACGGATGGTGCTGTTAATGCTGGTGGCGTAATTGTACTTCTTGCATTGGGATCGACCGTTACATTTAATGTTAGCCCATCAACTTTTGTTGTTTGCTGTTTTTCTTGTTGGGTATTCCACCAATTAATGCTAACAGCAGGTAATTCAATCTTGCCTGTTTCACGAGGTATGATGACTTGCTTTAACGTCATTGTTGTATAGCCATTCCCTTCTGAATATTCAGGTTTCTCATCATAACTTCTTACCGATGTTGGATACGTTAAGCTGATATTCGGCATATTACTTTGTGCAATATTTTTAATACGCAAGGTTAAAATACGCGTAATAGGCTCGCCTACTTTTGCATCCACGGTTGTTTTACCATTGACTGATGGTTGCCATACTTGGTTGAGTTGCAAATCAGAGGTTGGTAGCCATAAACCTTTATAGTTACTTGGTTTTGCTTTAATTGTAAGTTCAATATTTTTTGCTGTTTTATCCACAGGCATTGTTAACGTTGAACCGAAGCCACGACTCCCTTTAATCACGCTACCGCTGAATTTCGCACCATGTAAGGTGATATTTCCGGGCTTATCTGCTGTGATTTGATAATTGCGGGTGATCACAATATAGCGACGTCCATTTTGAACAACCTCGTTTTGAGCATCTTGCCCAACTTGCGTTGCTGTTAGTCCATCACCATAAGGTGGTGCTAAAGTCGCTTGATCCATTTGCTCGCCAATTAAGATACGCACCCGATAATTAATTGACTCACCTACATAGATGGTTGATTTATCGTTAATACCTTCAATGGAAATAGATGATTGGTTCGCGTTGGCTGCTTGTGTTTGTTTACTGCTTTTCAAAACAGTAATCGTAATTGGTTCGGTTTTTGAGCTACCAATTTGAAACGCAGGGATCGTAAGAGTGCCAACCTTGGTTGCAGCTACTGCTACTGTCCAGCTAGTGTTACGTGAGATAACCCCATTAATCATCGAAGTACCGCTACTTACGCTAGGGCGGCCATAAGCAAAATCAGGACTTAATGGTGCAAGATCAAGTGAATTTGTATTTACACTATCATCGACAGCAACCGTTAATTGGAAAACCTCATTAACACCAACAATATTTTTAGACACTGTTGCTTCCGCTTGTGCCGCCATCGCTTGGGTTGATAGTAGCGCACTGAAAAACAAAGCAATGTACAACAATGGTGTAGTTACTTTTTTGCCAAAAAATAATTTATTCATAAATCTATTCATTGTCCTATTACCATGAGTTCTCAGTTTTTTGCTGCGCTTCTTTCTGTTGCGCTTGCAAAATTAATTGAGCTCGGATCAAACCACTGGTGTCATCAGGTACTTGTTCCAATTTCTTCAAAATAGGGTTACTGGCTGAAAGCACTTCTCCGTCTTTTGCTGCTTGGTCACTCATTTGTACTTGATTGTTGTTATTTGTTTCTCTGCGTTTATCTTGCTCAGACTTAGTGGCTGATTTTTCCTCTACTTGCTGTTGCTGTTGCTGTTGCTGTTGCTGTTGCTTTGCTGCTTGTTTTGCACTTTCATCAGCACGATGTTGTTCAGCCGCTTTTTGCTTGGCTGTTTTCTCTTTTTCTGGCTGTGATTGTTTATCACTATTTGCCTGTTGAGATTGCTGCTGATCTTTTCCTTGTTGTTTATCAGGCTGACCTTGTTGCTGTTTACTTGTGTTGTTCTGATCCTGCTTTTGGTTATTTTGTTTAGATTTTGAAGACTGCTTATCATTAGATTGTTTGTTATCCGATGATTTTTGCTGATCTTGGTTTTGTTGTGACTGCTGGCTATTATCTTGGCTCTGTTTTTTATCATTAGAGCCTTGTGATTGCTGCTGTTGCTTGTCACTCTTCTGCTGATTCTGCTGATTCTGCTGATTCTGCTGATTCTGCTGATTCTGCTGATTCTGCTGATTCTGCTGATTCTGCTGATTCTGTTGCTGTTGTTTCTTTTGTTGCTCCAGTGCTTTCTTTACGATATCGAGGTTTTTCTTAACATCTGGGTAGTTAGGATCGGCTTTCTGTAGCTTTTCATAGGTATCTACCGCTTGCTGTAATTTACCACTTTTTGCATAAGCATTACCTAGGTTGTACTGCGACATTGAATCATGTAATGGCTTTAAGGTTTCAATGGCTTGAGCATAATTCTTTGCTTTATATTCAGCGATACCTTTCCATTGCGGAGATTCAAAATCTTGTGCCGCTTGCTTATATTTACCATCGGTATAAGTTTGGTAAGCTTGCTGCTCAGCATTTACCCATGGACTCGCTTGTGCATGATCTATGGGTAAAAAGAAGAACATAGTGGCAATGACAACGCCACGACGGAAACCAAGCAATGCCAGTAATAACAAAGGTAAAACTAACCAAAATCCGCCATTTAAACGTTCTTGTAGTTCTTTTTGTTGATCTTTTTTACCGCTATCTTGTGGTTTTGCAGTGAAGTGGACAATTGCATTAACATCTTGGTCTGTCGGTTGAACCATCTGTAAAATACCACCCGTTTGCTTAACAATAGGTTCTAGTGTTTTCAGATTAATTTTTGAAATAACAGGTGAGCCATTATCCATTAATAATCGACCATCAGGCAGTGGAACAGGTGCTCCATCAACTGTGCCCATTGCTAAGATAGAGACACGATATTTAGTACCTTTTAATTCGGCTAAACTTTTCGCTGATTCCTGCTTAGACATACCGTCGGTCACTAAGATAATATCACCCGTACTATTACCAGCCTGTTTAAGTAACTTTATCGCTTCAGCAATACCTGCCGCGGCATTACTACCAGGAATAGGCATAATCTTTGGTGATAGGCTAGGGATCAAGTTTGCTAAAGTATGGCTATCTGCCGTTAACGGGCTCACTTCATAACCATCCCCTGCATAGGTGACAAGTCCTGTACTGCCTTCTTTCCACCCCGGTAACATATCAAGTGCTTTGAAACGCGCTTGTGTCAAACGGTTCGGCTTTATATCGGTCGCATACATAGAACGGGACATATCCATTACCAATACGCGTGCGCCACTTAGGTTATAAGCAGGTAGTTTTACTTTTTGCCAACTAGGGCCAGCCATCGCAATCACAGCGATTAGCCAGCCCAAAGTGAGTATGGCAATGGGCCATGATGCCGATTTAGGCTGAGCCATACCTAACTTTTTTGCTAGGTGTGGCGCAATTAACCCTGTGGTTTGTTTCTTGGTTTTAAGCCAAGGTAAAAGAAAGATTAATGGCACAAGTGCCAAGAACCACATTGGGTGCATAAAAGTAAAATTAGCCATGACGTCTCCTCATAACAGCAATGACGACAGAAAGTAGTAATGCTATGGCTAAAGGATATCGGAACAACTCATCACGTGGACGCCATGTTTGCTGGGCGTTATTGACAGGTTGAAGTTTATTGATGATGTCGTAAATTTTCTCAAGCTGTTGTGGATTACGTGCTCGGAAATATTCACCGCCCGTCATCTTGGCGATTTCAGTTAAAGTCTTTTCATCAAGATCTTGTGATGGATTGACGATGCGATCACCGAAGAAACCTTGTTGCACCATTTGATCGGCACCAACACCTACGGTATAGATTTTCACACCGCTTTCTTTGGCTAATTTAGCTGCTTGGAGTGGATCAATAACACCAGAGGTATTTGCACCATCACTTAATAAAATAATTACCCGTTGTGGCGCTTTACTGTTAATAAAGGTTTTAGTCGCAATACCTAGGCCTTCACCAATTGCAGTGCTTTGTCCAATTAAGCCTAAAACAGTACGATCTAGTTGTTGTTCAACCGTCTTACGGTCAAATGTAAGAGGTGTTTGTAAATAAGCATGATCAGCGAAAAGGACTAAACCTAAGCGATCACCTTTTCGTTTTTCAATAAAATCCGATAACACATGTTTTACTGCTGTTAAGCGATCAACACTTTGCCCATTTTTAGTCACCATATCTGGAATTGACATTGAGCCCGATAAATCGACAGCTAATAACATGTCACGGTGTTCTGGTTTTATTTCGATAGGGTTCCCGTACCAAACCGGTCTTGCAGCAGCACAGACAAGACAAGTCCACAGTAAAGCCATTAATACTTTACGTATGATAGAGCGAGGCTGTTTTTGACCAACACCGCTGGGTAATTTAGGTAATTGAATTGCCGCAGGTTGCACAACAGGTTTACTAAAACGGTAAACTAGCCATGCTAAAGGCAACAATGCCCAAGCCCAAAGCCATACAAATTCAAACATTTGAAGACTCCTTTTGCGTCATGCTGGGTAGTTTTCGTGGCGGCAAAGCATGTTTAAGCCATGTATTTGCCATTATTTTACATTGCTGAAAGTCATCACTACTCAATGGTGTGTTTGAAAATGAACCTGATAGCCACACCGATTTAAGCTCTGAAAAGCCACTATATTTTGCGGGGAGTTGATTATCTAAAAATGCTAACCATACCTCACCTGTTAATGGCGCAACGACAGTACGCGAGTAATAACTTAATGCAGCTTGTTTTAGTAATGTATTGAGAGCGGGTAACCCTTGTTCCTCTGTTATTAGCAAAAGTTTCTGTAATGCTTCTTTTTGTGCAGCATCAGCATGCTTTTTACGCCTAATAAGAGTGACTACTACTGCAATAGAGAAAATCACAACAGCAAATAATACCCACCATCCCCACGCTAAAGGCCAAAAGTTAGGAGCTTGAGGTAGATGTATATCCGCTAAAGGGAGTTGTTGAACGCTTGGTGTTGCCATTACTTAACTCCTTTGACGCGTTGTTAATTGCTGCAACAAAGGTTCCGCTGCAGATAAATAATGTAGAGGGATCGCCAGTGATTTCGCGATATCAGCCACAAAGTTTTGATGCGTTAGATACTGCTGACTTAATGAATCACGTGTTTTCTTTGATGAAAAATTGAGCCATGCCGATTGTTGTTTATCGGCAACGTGTTCATAGCCTCTAAATTGTGTTTGTCCTTGTTCCAGTGGATCATGGATTTGGACAAATTGAATTCGGTTATGCTGACGTAACTGTGTTAATCGTCGCTTATCATTGAGTGATAATTGGTTAAAATCACTGATAATAATGATTTCACTGCCTTTTGAACAAAGGTGGTGTAATCGTTTTAATGCATCAGAAAAGTTAAATTGTTGAGGCTCTTCTAATGCATTTAATGCTAACTGTTGTGATTCAATAAGCTTATTGATTATATGAAGTGGACCTTGCTGGCGTGCTGTTGGCTTACATTCATTAACATTCAAACCGTTATAAATTACTGCCCCTATACGATCTTGTTCACTTATAGCGAGCCAGCTTAATAAGCTAGCAAAGTGAGCCGCTTGAACAGATTTCAGCATTAATTGTGAACCGAATTGCATGCTTCGGCTTAAATCAATCAGCAACATAACGGGTTGCTCGCGTTCTTCGGTAAATAGTTTGGTATGTGTTTTGCCAGTACGTGCGGTTACACGCCAATCAATAGCTCTAATATCATCACCAGCTTGGTAGGGACGTACTTCTGAGAAGTTCATTCCACGTCCTTTGTGGCGACTTTGATGTAGGCCATTTAATTGTGACCAGATACTGTGCGCTGGTGGCAACCAACGCACGGCCTGATTCTTATATTGCAGTAGCTCAGCCAAACACACATTAACCCCATCGCTATGGGGTGGCAGCGCTACGGTTAAGTGTGATTTGCTCATATACTAGCGACCTGTGAAATCAATTCTTCAACTACGCGATCTGCTGCAATACCTTCAGCTTGTGCTTCATAGCTAAGTAATAAGCGATGACGTAAAACAGGGTATGCCATTATTTGGATATCTTCTGGTGTAACAAAATCACGACCACTTAGCCAAGCGTGAGCTCGAGCACAACGATCGAGGGCTAATGTTGCACGTGGGCTAACACCCATTTGAAGCCAATCTTTAAGCTGAGAGCTGAACTTTTCAGATTGGCGTGTCGCCATGACGAGACGAATAATGTAATGCTCTACATCTTCTGCCATATGAATGTTAAGCACTTCTTTTCGGGCAGCAAAAATATCATGTTGGCTAATATGAACAGGCTCTGCTTTCTCAATACCTAATGCTTCACCACGATTTAGACGTAAGATCTCTAATTCACTTTCAGCACTTGGATAATCGACATTAAGTTGTAATAGGAAACGGTCTAGTTGTGCTTCAGGCAGTGGGTAAGTACCTTCTTGCTCAATTGGGTTTTGCGTTGCCATTACTAGGAATAATTCAGGTAATGGGTATGTTTTTCGACCTGCGGTGATCTGCTTTTCAGCCATCGCTTCAAGCATTGCAGCCTGTACTTTTGCTGGCGCACGGTTGATCTCATCTGCAAGGATTAATGAGTTGAAGATAGGGCCTGGTTGGAAAATAAATTCAGCTGTTTCAGGACGAAAAATATCAGTACCTGTTAAATCAGCAGGTAATAGATCGGGCGTAAACTGAATACGGTGAAATTCACCTTCAATACAATCAGAAAGCACTTTAACAGCGCGTGTTTTTGCCAGTCCTGGAGGACCCTCTACAAGGATGTGCCCATCAGCCAGTAAAGCAATTAATAACTGTTTCACTAAATCGGGTTGACCAATGACTTGGCTTTGTAAGTAGTGATTTAATCGTTGAAAAGTACTCGCTAACATAAATTCATTTTCCTTTAGAGCTTACTTAATACGTTAAGTAAAAAAGCTGAGACTATCTAATATGGCTTTAGTTCACGTTTTTTAGATTATCAGAATAGCTGTTAGCCATTCATTCGATACGTTTCATATATATCAGGGCAGCAAGAAAGTTATCAAGTCACTTATGTCGTCTTCTGTTTTGAATTATTGCAAACAAAGGTTGAGATAGAGCTGCTTAAAAAATAAACGCGAGTGGTATTTCAAAGGCGGCGCATAACTTTACTCACAACCAATTAACAAGAAACTTAAACTTAACAATTTAGTTACATTTATTTTATTTCAGGTTTGGATGTTATTTTTAACCATCTGTTTTTTTATCGAAATAATAAATATTTACAAGAATGCCATGATATAAATCAACATCCCAATTGTTAAATTAAAATGTGTCGCTTTAATCATATTGAGTGATTTGTTAATACTAGTGTCACATAGCATTAAAATTGTTAATTACTTTCTTGCTATCAATATGCATCTGTGTTGTTATATTAAGTATGCAACGGGTTTGTAATATAGCTGTATTATATGATGCTTAATATGTGAACCATGTCGTATAGGTAGTTCACATATAGCTCATAGGCTAAATTGTTAAATTATGAGACAAACCTTGAGTTTATCAAGTGTATTAATAATTAGATAAAAAAAGGAAGGAGCCTTAAATGAGTAAAGTAGCATTAGTTACAGGTGCTAAGGGTGGTATTGGTTCATCGATCACTCAAGCATTAGTCGATGCAGGTTTTCGAGTAGTTGCAACATATTACCCAACAGGTGAAAAAGCGGCTCAAGAGTGGTTCGCGGCTAATAATTATTCATCTGAGTCTGTTCGATTATTTCCACTCGACGTAACTGATACGAATTACTGTCAAGAAGCACTAGCAACATTGCTTCAAGAAGAAGGCCAAATTGATGTTTTAGTCAATAACGCTGGTATCACTAAAGATACTACATTCAAGCGTATGACTGCTGATCAATGGAATGCAGTAATAGATACAAATTTAAACAGTCTGTTTAATGTTACTCAGCCTTTATTCGATTCAATGTGTAAAAAAGGTAATGCTCGCATTATTAATATTACATCAGTGAATGGACTTAAAGGTCAGTTTGGTCAAGCAAACTATTCAGCAGCTAAAGCCGGTATGATTGGCTTTACAAAAGCACTAGCAGCAGAAGGCGCTCGTGCTGGTGTAACTGTAAATGCCGTTGCTCCTGGTTATACAGGTACGCCAATGGTTGAAGCGATTAAACCTGAAGTACTTGATTCAATTAAAGCTGAAATTCCAATGCGCCGTTTAGCGCTACCACAAGAAGTAGCAGCAGCAGTGACATTTTTAGCAAGTGATGCAGCAGCCTATATTACTGGTGAAACATTATCAGTAAATGGCGGCTTATACATGCAATAAGCATGATTGACTGATTATTGAATTTTTTAAGTAAGGACGCGAATTAATATGGCTAGGGTATTTATTGTTGCTGCAAAACGTACACCAATTGGTAGTTTTAACGGCGCACTAAAATCAGTAACAGCAGCAGAACTTGGCGCAGCCGCAATTAAAGGCGCGTTAGCAGAAACATCAGTGCCAGTAGAAGCGATTGATGAAGTGATTTTCGGTAATGTCGTTGGTGCTGGTCAAGGTATGGGACCGGGTCGACAAGCTGCTCTAAAAGCAGGCATTCCAAATGAAGTACCTGCATACACATTAAATATGGTGTGTGGTAGTGGTATGAAAGCGGTAATGGATGCTGCCGCGCACATCAAAGCTGGCGATGCTGATATCGTGGTTGCTGCTGGCGCAGAAAACATGTCTCAAATTCCTTTTTGTGCATCATCGAAAATTCGTGATGGGCAAAAAATGGGCAACCTTGAACTTAGCGATTTATTAATTGCTGACGGTTTAACGGATGCCTTTAATAATTACCACATGGGTGTAACCGCTGAGAATGTTGTTGAGAAAGTAGGCTTAACACGTGAACAGCAAGATAACTTCGCACTAGCGAGCCAACAAAAAGCGGTTGCTGCTATTGAGCAAGGCAAATTTGTTGATGAAATTACACCTGTAGAAGTGGTAGGTCGTCGTGCAACTGTTGTTGTTGATACCGATGAGTACCCGAAACAAGACGCTTCAATCGAAGGTCTGGCAAAACTACGACCTGCATTTAAACGTGATGGTTCTGTTACTGCTGGTAACGCATCAGGTATTAATGACGGCGGTAGTGCAATTATTGTTGTTTCAGAAGCGGCAGTAAATAAATACAACCTTACGCCACTTGCTGAAATTGAAAGTTACGCGCAAGCAGGTATTGCTCCTGAAATTATGGGCTTAGGGCCTGTACCAGCAGTACTAAAAGCATTAGATAAAGCACAACTATCAATTGATAAAATTGAGCGTTTAGAGTTTAACGAGGCCTTTGCTGGTCAAGCTCTAGGTGTGCTTTATGAAGTAGCAAAAGAAACGAATTCAAAAGTTGAAGATCTCGTTGAACGTGCAAACGTCAATGGCGGAGCTATTGCTCTAGGTCATCCACTAGGTGCATCAGGTAATCGAATTTTAGTGAGCTTATTACATGAAATGCGCCGCCGGGAAGATCAGTACGGTATTGCGACCTTATGTGTAGGTGGTGGTATGGGTACAGCCGTTATTCTAAAACGCGTTTAATTTTTATCTAAATATCGGCGCTGTATGAGGATACATGCAGTGCTTTATTACTATCAATGAGGAAAGATCTATGTATACGGAAATGTTTAAGTCGTTCTCTGAGCAAACTGAAAAATCACTAGCACCATACGTTAAGTTCAACAAACTATTCACTAAGAATGTTGAAGAGCTAACTGAGCTACAACTTGCAGCAGTTCGTGCATACAGTGATTTAGGTCTGTCTCAGCTTAAAGCTGTTAGCGAAGTAAAAGATATCCAATCTCTAACTGCGTTCAATAGCCAACAACTTGAAACGTTGACTAAGCTTTCTAAGCAGCTTATTGATGATAGCAACAAGTTCAACGCTGTTGCTCAATCATTCAAAACAGAAGTAGAAGAGCTTGTTGCTGACAATGTTAAAAAAGCAACGCCAGTAGCTTAAGGTTTATTTCTAGTCGCTCTCATTTATATGAGGGCGACTTTTTGTTACAGCTTATCTCAATTATGCTGAGTCAACTGTTCCCAAGTGTAATTGAATTAGTCCAAGTACAGGGTTTTTGTTATGAACAATCACTTCTTTTCGGACTACTTTGCCAAGCTCCAAGATATGAACCAGCTATGGTGGAAGGAGTTAGACTCCGGCAAGGCAGCCATGAACACCCCATTAAATAAAGCGCTGAATGATATTAATTTGGAAGATACTGCAGAGTTTTTTGAAAAAGCAGCATCACAGCCAGCAGCACTTGCTCAAGTCCAAATGGATTGGTGGGAAAAACAAGTTAAGATCTGGCAGAATATTGCTATGCCATCAACTGAGGGTGGACAATCTCTAATTAAGCCAGCAAAAGATGATAAACGTTTTAGCGATCCTGCATGGGAAAATGAAGCGTTTTACAATTATATTAAGCAATCTTATTTGCTTTTTAGCGACTCAATGCGTGAAGCGATTGATTCTATTGAAGGTGTTGATGAGAAGGCAAAAGAGCGTTTAGGCTTTTTTTCACGCCAAGCAATCAATGCGATGTCGCCAACAAACTTTGTTACTACAAACCCAGAACTGGCTAAGTTGACCGTTGAAACTAATGGTGAAAACTTAATTAAAGGGATGGAGTTACTGCAAGAAGACATGCAGAGCAGTGCGGATGTCCTGAAAATTCGCATGACTAATAGCGACGCATTCCAACTGGGTGTCAATATTGCAAATACTGATGGTGAAGTTGTATTTAAGAATGAGTTATTTGAACTTATTCAATATAAGCCATTAACTGAAAATGTTAATAGTACACCATTGTTAATTGTTCCTCCGTTTATCAATAAATATTATATCCTTGATTTACGTGAAAATAACTCAATGGTTCGTTGGCTTGTAGAGCAGGGTCATACTGTCTTTATGATGTCTTGGAGAAATCCAGGTACACCACAAAGAGATGTGGATTTTGAAAACTATGTACTAGACGGTGTTATCCCTGCCGTTGACGCTATTGAAGATATCACTGGCGAAAAACAAATCAATGCAGCAGGTTACTGTATTGGTGGTACATTATTAGCGACTACTCTGGCGTATTACGCAGCAAAACGTATGCGTAATCGTATTAAATCAGCAACATTTTTTACAACATTACTCGACTTTTCACAACCGGGTGAAATTGGTGCTTATATTAATGATCCATTAGTATCTGCAATTGAAGCACAGAACGATGTAAATGGTTATATGGACGGCCGCTCTTTGAGTGTGACGTTTAGTTTATTGCGTGAAAATAGCCTTTATTGGAATTATTATGTAAATAATTACTTAAAAGGAAATAGCCCAATAGACTTCGATTTACTTTATTGGAACGGTGATAGTACGAATGTTACAGCTGCATGTCATAGTACTATTTTACGCGAGTTCTATTTAAATAATAAGTTAGTCGATAATAAAGGAATAAAAATTGGTGGTGTTTTTATTGATTTATCTAAAATCAAAGTACCAACATACTTTATTTCTACTCAAGAAGACCATATCGCTTTATGGCAAGGTACATATAGAGGCGCTCAGAAGCTAGGTGGGAAGTCGACATTTGTACTCGGAGAGTCTGGTCATATTGCAGGGATAGTAAATCATCCTAAAAAGAATAAATATGGTTTTTGGCTAAGTGATAAGCAAGATGAAAACCCAGAATCTTGGTTAGATAATGCTAAACGTCAGGATGGCTCTTGGTGGACGCATTGGGATACTTGGTTAGGGGATTTTAATAAGAAAGAAAAAGTGCCAGCGCGTGAAATTGGAAGTGATAATTATAAATCACTTTATACAGCGCCTGGAGATTATGTGAAAGAAACACTGCCACTTAAATAACTTCCCTGAATGAAAAAAGCTCAGCATTATAAATGCTGAGCTTTTTTTTTCGTTATATGCAAAATTGGAGCTTAGGCTAAGATTTAAAGATTACTTTCTTAACCATTTTTAAAGGTTTTGTGAGCGAAACAGCATATTAATTTGTCTATTTACTGGATTGAAATTATTTTTGCACTTTTTCGAGTTTTTTAATTTTCTGTTGTCTATTATGTTGTAATGATGGACTTTATTTAATTTTTGGAGCAGATAATGACTAAACTAGCAACTATTGAAGGTATCGGTGAAGTATATGCGGCTAAATTAGAAGCGGCAGATGTCCATACGATGGAGCAATTATTGGATAAAGGTCAGAAACCTGCAGGCCGAAAAGCTATTGTTGAAGCAACGGGCATTAGTAGTAAATTAGTATTAAAGTGGATTAACCGAGCTGATTTATCGCGTGTTAAAGGTATTAGCACTCAATACGCTGATTTATTAGAGCTCTCTGGTGTTGATACTGTTCCAGAACTTGCGCAGCGTAATGCAGATAATTTACATGCAAAAATGCTAGAAGTGAATGAAGAAAAGGCGTTAGTTCGTCAATTGCCGGCATTGAAAAGCGTTCAAGATTGGATTGCACAAGCGAAAGAACTTCCACGTGCGATTGAATATTAGTATTTGATCTAATGAGAAAGCAGCCACTTTGGCTGCTTTTTTATTATTTGAAAAATATAGTCGCCTATAAAAATAAAGGATTTAAATGGAGTTTGGGATGATGAAGGGGCGTTCTATTAAGTGTTTCGTTATAAGTGGCTTAGTGATGATACTCTTGAGCTTACCGACACAGGCGAAAACCTACAGTGTTGCTGATACGTCAAAAATAGAGCCAAGCATTGAGTTTAATCTTGATGGGCAAGTAACCAATCAGCGTTTATGCTTCTATGAGGATAAAGCTTATTCATTGGGCGCTATTATTGATATCGATGGTTATAAGCTTCAGTGTGCTGTTGAAAATGAAGTGGAATTGAACGGCCGCTTAATGTGGAAAAGCTTAGTATTGGTAAAATAAAGCCAGAAATGATTATCAATATTGATAATCATTGCTGGCTAAAGCTAAAGAACGATAATTACTTAGCTAGAGAGCGGCTACGAAGTTCGAAAATTAGCTTCTCAGCACTGCATTCGAATTGAATGCGCGCTGTTAATTCTGTGCTATTTTCATCTACTGGGGTTGTTTCAACTTTGTAGTTAGCATTTACTTCTTTTGCTAGTGCAAGGTAGTTTGCTAATTCTACTTCTAGTGCATCTTTACCTTGAGCAAAGATTTGAACGTCAGCAGTATCATCGTTTTCTTTGATGACAAAACCTAGTTCGCCTGATACGCCACATGCTTCACAAACTTGGTATTCTTCTTTTTCAATAGTCATAACTTTAATCCCCATAGGTTAAGAGGCTATTCTAGAACGTTGTGATTTAGATCGCTATTCATTAATAATGAAAAGTGAGTTTCATATATCTAAATTGATAAAGAATTAACATAGACTAGCCATATAAGCGTGTAATGTGAGCAAAAGTTTGCTCAAAGGGGTACGCTTCAAGTTGACCAAAACCATCAAATTGCTTGGCTTTTAACTTGGTGGTCAATGGTGTTGTCATGCCATTTAAAAATCGTGTAATAGCAGCAACAGATGGTGGAATATCACAAGCATTGATGAATTGATCGCACCATTGGGTTAAAACCTGATCGGAAACCTCAGGTAGTATCGGTAATGGTGGCAATGTGATGCTTTTTCCTCGACAAACAGAGCAATGGTTACAATGTTCTGGAGCATGATGGTCAGCAAAATAGCGCGCTAATTGATAGCTTAAACAGGTTTTGCTTTCAAAAAAATCAATCATACTATTGATACGTTTTATTTCACTATGCTCTTTTTGTTGGAACAGTTGATACAGTGCCTCACTCTCAACATCGATATCAAAGTGATGATTTTTTATAGCATACACATCCGTCATTTGTTTGCTTTCTAGAGTGATCCACCCTTTTTCATTAAAATAGTCAATCGCTGCAACAACACGTTTTCTATCTGCATTATAGCCTTGCCATAATGCGTCCATATCCAGTGTATTCCATACTCTTGCTTTTGTTGAACAAGCAAAAATGGCTTCGACGAACTGGCGACGCTCATTATTAAAATGGGATAAAATTTCATGCTGGCTAATGTTGAGCTTGTAACGGTAATCAGCAAAATAAGTATATTGAGGTTCAATGATCTGGCGAATCTCTAAATAGACCAATAGTGTTTTTAAAGGCAATAATCGAATATTGGCGTCTTTTGATAGCCGATTATTCATTACTTCCCACTGTTGTGATTGAGTTTTGATTTCATTTAATACGGTCGCTATCGAACTGCGATCAGGCGTATCTCCATAAATGAAATTTTGTAGCACATTTAGACCTGATTTATTTGCAATGACTGTGCAGGTTGAGTTTTCACCATCACGACCAGCTCGGCCTATTTCCTGACTATAGTTTTCAATCGATTTTGGTAGATCAAAGTGGATCACTTGGCGAATATCAGATTTGTCGATCCCCATGCCAAAGGCGATGGTAGCAACAATGCAATTAATTTCTCCAGCCATAAACTGCTGTTGTATATGCTGACGACGATCGGCATCCATACCTGCATGGTAAGCCTGAGCGGGAATATGATTACTTGTGAGAGTTGCCGCAATCTCTTCTGCAGTATGCTGTAAAGTGACGTAAACAATAGATGGTGTATTAGGTTGTGCTATCAATTGTTGTTGTAATACATCCAATTTTTCATCATCTTGGGCTGCTAAAATAGAGAGATCAAGATTTTTGCGATAGAAACCTGTTACGACTATATCATCTTTTGCAATATTGAATTTATCTTGCATATCATTAATAACAGCTGGTGTCGCCGTGGCTGTTAATAGTAGTACTTGCGGAATATTTAAAGACTGTTGGTAATAAGGTAATTTCAGGTAATCGGGTCTGAAGTTGTGTCCCCACTCTGAAATACAGTGAGCTTCATCAACGACGAGTAATGAGATAGGAACTTGACTGATAAAATGTCTAAAACGCTCGTTTTTCAAACGCTCAACAGAGATCATTAATACTTTAATTTCGCCTTGGCGAATATTCTGCATAACTTGCTGAGTCTGTTGCCAAGTTTGGCTTGAGTCGATAGATGCTGCGGGAATACCTTTTGATGCAAGGAAATCAAGCTGATCTTTCATTAATGCTAAAAGTGGTGAGATCACCAGTGTTAGGTGCGGTAATTCAATTGCAGGGAGTTGGTAACACAGTGATTTACCTGAGCCCGTTGGGAAAATAGCGGCAGCAGAATGGCCATCAAGAACACGAGTAATGACTTCTTCCTGACCCGTTCTAAGAGAGTCAAAACCAAAATATTTTTTAAGTGTTTGATGATACATGCTTAATACTCAATTGTCTTAATTGATAGCATCATACCGTATGTTGATGTCGTTAGGGGAACGGGATATTAAAACACGTTACAAAATTGCGAAATATTTATCGTTGTATTCCTAGCGACTAAATGTATTAATAGGGATATGTAAATGGACACCGTAAGCATCATTCTCACTATAAGACGTGATATACAAACGTGTATCAGAATCAAAATTTATCGCGATATTTGCTTCTTGATAGGTAGATGATATTGATGTCGGCGTGAGGGGCTGGAAATTATTTAACGCTCTGTTTACACATAAGCCAGCATGGAAAAATGATAGCTGGAGTAGTGTTTTACAGTTTGTAGAATCATACATTAATACCGCTCTTGTTTCGATGTTGGTAATAGGAGAGTGGTTATTGAAACTATACGCTGATGGTGACGAAAGCAGTAAAAAAAACAATAAGTATAATTTCATTGGTCTTTCTCGTTATTGGGATATAACAAGAAAATGCATATAGTGTTCCAATATGATGTTTATTGCTAATTATTCATTATTCGTGAAATAGGGAACAATAGGGCGTTTTTAGATAACGTGTGAACGCATCCTTGCGTTATTGTTCACTCAGTGTTTGGTGATCTTATCAAGATATCCCATCGCAAAAGCAGATAATACAAAGGTAATATGAATGAGCAAGTACCAGAGTAATTTTGAGTTATCAATATTTTCTATATTCATAAATATTTTTAATAAATGAATTGAAGATATTGCAACAATAGAGGCTGATACTTTGTTTTTTAATGAGCTTGCATCAAGTTTACCTAACCAACCTAACTTGTCGTCATGATCATCGAGATCTAGGCGTGAAACGAAGTTTTCATAGCCAGAAAACATCACCATAACAACGAGTCCGCCAACAAGAGCAATATCAACAAGCGAAAGAATAATCAGGACTAAGTCCATACTTTTCATTGTGATAATGACAGGGATCACATCAAAGATTTCTTGAAAAAATTTGACTGAAAGTGCCAATAACACAAAGCTGAGACCGAAGTAGATAGGTGCCATTAACCAACGTGACCCATACATCATTCGTTCAAATATTTTTTCCATCACAAAGGTGTCTCTTAAAAGTGGTAGGGATAATCGAAAGCGGGATTTTAGATCGAAAATCTAGGAGTGAATAGTTTGAAATGTACTATTAAGTATTTTTTGCTGATAGTTTTACGCCTGAAGTGAATAAAAGGTTCTATCTTAAGTATACAGATAGAACCTCTTTATTGATTAGAAAGAAAAACCAATACCACCTGCATTATCGTAATGGTTGTAGTCAGATATCGAAATACCGTAACCACTTTCTAACATCATATATCCACGTAGGCGCTTATAGATTGGGAAGCTCCATGTAATGCGCTCATAACCACGTGAAAACCCACTTTCCAAAGCGTTACGTACAGTCAGTGAAATAAGATTTTTATTATCAACAGACCAGTTCAAGCTGACGCGTCCGTATCCCATGTAGTTGGTAATATCTTTATTGTAATCTTTTGCACCAAAGTCGAGACGTAGCCATGGCTTGATACTTAATGTGTAGTTGTTATGTTCGAATGCGAAGTCAGCAAATGCACGATTCCAACTTCTTTCTTGTTCACCACCTCTACCATTGGATTCATGGACGAGACCAACAGTTGTTCCAGCATACCCCAAAGTATTATTTTCGGCTTTTTCAGGCAGAGTCCAAAAAATAGATGGCTCATATTCTGTGTCTCTAAAATAGGCTGAAGAAGCATACGCTTGCCAATTTGAACGCTGTGTATAAGCCACATAGAGCTTGTCGTTTTGATTTAAAATACCAGAAGCTAAACGGTACTTTAGGCTTATCTGAAAGTTAACGTTGTACTTACTTAATTTACCGTCTTCAGGAATAACCGATTGGTATTCTGGATAGTTAGGTTTTTGAGTGTAGTAAAAGGGTAGAACGTAATTGTCTTTATACTGCTGAAGCAATAGGTTATTTGAGCTTGAGTAATCTAATGAGTTATTAATAACGTCTTCAGCTAAAACATTACTGGAGAAAAAAGTACAGCCAATTAGTAAAGTAGAAAGAAGTAAAGGGTATCTAATTGGTTGCCATGCAAACTGCGTCATAATTTTTTATCGTCACGGTCATTTAAGAGTAATTTCTTATGATCATAGACAGGATTTTTATATTATGTATACCGATATAAATGAAATCATAAATTGGCTGGGGTTATTTATTAATATGAGCATGAAAAAGGGACGTATTACTATACGTCCCTTGGAGAGGTTATCTGACTAGGTGGTTACTGTTGTGGTTCGATTTCTACTTTAAACAGTACTGCATAAAGTAGTGGAATAATCACTAAAGTTAAAATGGTTGCAAACAATAAACCAAACATGATTGTTACTGCCATACTCTTGAAGAAAGGATCAACAAGTAAAGGAGCAACGCCTAAAATTGTGGTCAATGCGCCAAGTAAAACAGGGCGTGCACGACTTAAGGCTGAGTCAATAATTGCTTGGTAAGGTGTTTTCCCTTCTTTTATCTCCACATCTGTTTGGTCAACCAGAACAATTGCATTTTTAACCATCATACCAATTAAGCTTAGGAAACCAAGAATTGCCATAAACTCGAAAGGCGTTTGGAAAATAACCAGACCAATGGTAACACCAATAATAGCCAGTGGTGCTGTTAGCCAAATAATCAATGGTTGCTTTAATGCGTTAAACATAAAGATCACGGATAAAATCATCGCAGCAAAACCATAAGGTGCAGAAATCGCAAGTCCTTCATTTGCGTCTTTGGATGCTTTATATTCACCGTACCATGTCAATTTATAACCTGGTGGTAACTCGATAGCTTCGATTTTTCCACGTAGTTCATTAAAGGCATCGGCTGTTAGTACACCTGGTGCAGGATCTGCCTGAACCAAAATCGTTGGTATACGGTTAATTCGACGTAATATGGCATCTTCCCACGTGACATTAACAGACTCGATTAATTGGCTTACAGGGATAGGTCCATTGACCATACGACTATGTACTTCTGTGTTTTCAATAGCACGTTCATGGGTACGTTCACTTTCTGGTGCACGAACGACAATCGGAATTAAGTCATTTTCTTCACGATAAACCCCAACCGTGCGGCCTGATAACGTTTGTGCAATTGCTTGGCTAATTTCCTGATTGGTTAATCCATAACGCTGCGCCTTTTCAGTTGAATAAACAGGCTTAATAACAGGCACTTGTTGACGCCAATCATCCTGAACAGCAATCAAGTTTGGATCAGATAGCATGATTGCTTTCGCTTGTTCAGCAAGATCACGTAGGACTCTACTGTCAGGACCTTGGAAACCGGCTTCAATCTTTTTACCGCCCCCACGACCTAGCATGAACTTCCATACTTTGATCGAGGCTTCTGGGTATTTGTTATCAAGTTCAGTTTGTAGCTCAACAAGTAATGGAGCTATGTTACGGTAATCATCAATATCAATCAGTAATTGACCATAACTTGGATTTCGTGCTTCTGGTGCATAAGTCAGCATAAAGCGTAAGCCACCACCACCAATGAAGCTTGAGATATTCCCGATACCTTCTTTATTGGTAATATCTTGTTCAATTCTAGCGATCGTTTTTTCTGTATTGGTGATGTCTGTTCCCTGCGGAAGGTAAACATCAACAACAAATTGCGCACGCTGTGATTCTGGCATAAAGCCAGGTGGTACAAATTTCATACCCCAAATAGCGCCAACCAGTGTTGCCAGTAGCAATAGTCCAGTTATTTTACGGTGTGATAAAACCCAAGTTAATAAAGCTTTGTAACTTTCTACAATTTTACTTGGCTTAGTATCTTGTTGCTTGATCTTAACTTTTAAGAACTGATGGCACAGTAGCGGTGTTACGGTAACAGCAAAGACCCAGCTAAGTAGCATAGAGTATAAGATCACCCAAAATAGCGAACCAGCATATTCACCCATATCTGACGGTGATAAGCCAATCGCACTGAAGGCACAAATACCCACAACAGTACCACCTAAGAGCGGCCATTTAGTTGCATTGACGACTTCAGGAATAACGACATTACGATCTTCATTGTTTTGGAGGCGTACAAGAATACTGTCAGTTACCACAATGGCATTATCTACCAACATGCCTAATGCGATGATCAGCGCACCTAACGATATCCGTTGCATTGCGATGTCATCAATTAACATGATGCATAGAGTACCGGCTACTGTTAGTAACAATACAAAGCCAATAATCACGCCAGATCGAATACCCATAAATAGCAGTAAAACGATGAAAACAATCACCACCGCTGCAATCAAGTTATCGATAAAATTCGTTACAGAATCACGAACAGAATCTGATTGCATTGAGATAACATGAAGATCCATACCCAGTGGACGTTGGTTTTCAAGTTCAGCAATACGTGCTTTAACCGCATCACCCATATCAACCACGTTACCACCAGTGACATTGGAAATACCAAAGCCAATTGCACGTTCGCCATTAAAGCGCATTAGCATACTAGTTGGTTCTTGATAGCCACGGCTAACATCGGCAATATCTTTTAAACGTAAAACAGTATGGTTATCACCAATACCAATTTGAAGGTTACGTAAATCTTCAAATGAATTAACGTTAGGTGTGGGAATAACCGGTAGACGCATGCCATTAGATGTCATACTACCTGCAACATTAACAATATTTTGTTTTTGTAATACCGATAAAACGTTATCAACTGACAAACCGTAATTAGCTAAGCGCTCACTGGTGATTTCAACAAAAATACCTTCTTGTTGCTCTGCCAACGTTGCCGTTTTAGCAACTCCAGGTACTAATACAAGTTCACGACGCAGTGAATCGACGTAGTCTTGTATTTGCTTATCGGTAAAGCCTTCGCCTGTAACAGCGAAAAATAAGGCATAAACATCAGAAAAATCATCGTTTACGATTGATGGTCCAGCCCCCGGAGGGAGCCGTCGTTGGGCATCAACAACTTTACGACGTAGCTTATCCCAAACTTGTTGAAGTGCCGCCTGATCTTTTGAAAATTCAAGTTTTATCTCAACAGTAACTTCTGACATCCCTTGTTTGGAAACAGACTTAACTTCTTTTAGTTCCTGTAAAGACTGCACCGCACCTTCAATGACATCTGTTACTTCGTCAGAGACTTCTTGTGCTGTTGCACCCGAGTAAGGGGTAACAATGATGGCTTGGCGGATCACAAATTCAGGATCTTCAAAACGACCTAGCTTTAAGTAACTGATGTAACCGCCAATCAAGATCAGTGCAATGATCACCCAAACACTCGTTCGTTTGGCGATGGTATAGCGCGCGATATCCATCTATTTACGCTCCATTTTTTGTGCTGTCAGTGTAAGGACGTACTTCCATACCTGGCTTCAACTTAGACACACCAGCGATAACAATACGTTCACCAACTGTCAGGCCATTAAGTACGGTAATACAGTTTTTGTTGACACTACCCACTGTGATGTAGCGTTTTGATACAAAATTGTCTTTATTCACTACCCACACGAATTGTTTGCTCTTGTTATCTGGAACGACAGATGTCAATGGAACAATAATTGGGTTTCGGTTTTCTTGTGGGCACAATGCTAGGTTTGGAGAAACCTTAACGGGCATACCCGGTAAGAGATTTAACCCTTTGTCGTCGTTAATACTGAGGACAACAGAGAAGGTTTGTGTGATCGGATCGGCTTGGGTTGAATAGGTACGCAAACTCAAAGGCAATAATTGCTCTGTATTATTATTTAACTCTGCAACGGCTTCGCTACATGTCATTCCAGAAAGCATGACACTGTCTGTAATATTAATAACCACTTCTAAGTCATCGATATTATGTAATGTTAATACAGGATTATTAGCCTGAATTTGGACGTGATTATCAATTAACTTACGTCCAATAATACCGCTAAACGGTGCAACTAACTGGGTGTAATTTAGTTTGTTCTTTGCTTCTTTAACGCGGTTTTGTGCCAAGTTATAACGCACAATCAACTTATCTAAATCACTTTTAGAAATTGCTTGGCTGCTTTCATAAATGGCTTTACCACGTTGATAGGCTTTACCTGCATCGTTTAATTCAAGTTGCGCGGCAGCAAAAATAGTTTGGGCATCTTTAGGATCAAGTTTTGCTAATAGTTGACCTTTAGTCACACGGTCACCTTCGTTAACAAAAATATGGTTTACTCGACCTGTTACTTGAAATGATAAATCGGCACGTTGCGCAGAGCGAATGACACCATTAAAGCTTAAATTAGTATTTGCTTTGGGCTTTACAATTTCAGTAAGCGCAGGGCTAACGATGGGCTCTTTAACTTGCTCTTGTTGTTCTTTATCGCCACAACCTGACAGTAGGACAAGCGCGATCGATAAACTCACTGCGAGTTTACTAAATGAGAATGATGCCATTTTGGACATTGCTGATTGAGTTTTCACCGGATTCTCCGCTATCAGTATGGGACGGGATAAAATTAGAAAACATGTTTATTCGTATGGAAATATAACAAGTAAACTTTTGGGTGTATTTTATGAGGGAATGGCATTTTGTAAACTGTTAAGTATACTTTTTTGTGACAAAATGTTAGATTAGGCTCACAGGCGGTGAAAATAGGCAGTGAATCAATGAAGCAAACGGAACGTAAGCATTTAGCAATTATTGCGGCAGCAAAGGCAGAATTTATCGAACATGGATTTATTGCTGCGAATATGGATAGAATTTCACAGGTTGCTGAAGTATCAAAACGAACCTTATATCGTCATTTTGATAGTAAGGAAGCGCTATTTATTTCAGTTCTTAAGATTATTCAAGACTCAGTGAATGAAAATGTGCAATACCATTTCGATCCACAAACGCCATTAAAAACACAGTTAATTGAAATTACACGTCGTGAAGTTGATATTTTGTACTATACATATGGTATCTCTCTTTCTCGTATTATTGTGATGGAATTTATTCGCCAGCCAGACTTAGCCAAAAGCTTAGTGAAAGATTTGTATAGTACCAATGCAATTGCTGATTGGTTTAAATTGGCGATTAAAGAAAAAGCAATTGTTGATAAAGATGTCGCTTTGTTAACAAATATCTACATGAGTTTATTCCAAGGTTTATTTTTCTGGCCTCAAGTAATGGAATTAGCACCACCTTGTGAAGGTATGCAAGTAGATGAAAATATTAATACTGTTGTTGATGTATTTTTGAATTCGTTTGCTATTACCAAGTAATCTTATCGATAAAAAAGATTTCTCGATATTTACAATATTATTTCACGTTCTTTTGATGTTTGGCATGATATAATTCTATAAAGAAATAGTTGGGCTAATTAAATGCCTATTTGTAGTTGTTAGATATTAATGTGAATTTGGTGTGGCAATAATATTTATTGTCAGCCGTAATATAATATTCATAACCTTAGGTTAACGTGATGAAAAAATTATTAGTTGTTTCTGCTTTTTTACTTGCATCAACATCAGCGTTTGCTGCAACTACTGCTGCACCAGCGCAGCCTGCACAAGGGGGGTTTACTGGTCCTTCAGTAACTCCTGTGATCACTACAGTTATTAAAGCGAAAGACGCACAAGATGACGCGGTTGTGGAATTAACGGGTTACATTACCTCATCTTTGGGCGACGAAGAATATATCTTTAAAGATGGTACTGGTGAGATCAAAGTAGAAATTGATAATAATGATTGGAATGGTGTGAATGCAACACCGTCAACTAAGTTGAAGATCCGCGGTGACGTTGATAAAGACTGGTCTGAGCGTGCAATTGATGTGAAAAACGTTATTTTAGTTGGCTAATCTCGCAACTTTGAATAGGTTTGTGAACCGCAACTTTTATTGTTAAAAGTTGCGGTTTTTATTTATTTCATGTCTAAAATAAATTCATTAATAACTTTTGCAACACCAGCATTGTTGTTAGTGTCAGTAATAAAATTAGCGATGGCTTTCGTTTCATCTGTTGCATTTCCCATTGCAACACCAAGACCAGCATACTCAATCATATGGTGATCATTGCCGGCATCCCCCATACAAATAACTTCACTTTGTTTGATGTCTAAGTATTCTGCTAGTGCTTCAACGCCCACGCCTTTATTACTATTTGGATTCATAAATTCAAGAAAGAAGGGAGCACTTTGTACAATCGTGTAGGATTGATAAAGCGCTTTTGGTAATTGAGCAATAGCTGCTGATAAGCGATCAGGTTCATCGATTATCATCACTTTCATTACTTCTTCGTCATTTTCTAGTGTTGCAAAGTCTTCAATAGTAATTGCCAGACCATTAATTTTTGCTTCATGATCAGTGTAATAGTTATTTTCTGGCGTAATTAGACCTTGGCGACGAGTAAATGCATGAACATGAACACCAAGATCATGAGCCAGTGAGGCTATATTTTTAGCGTCTAATCCCGTTAGTGTTTCACTGCGAATAACTTCTTTATTAGAAACACGTTGAACGAGTGAAGCGTTGTAACTTAAAACAAAGTCGTTGCTGCCTGTCATGTCTAATTCGTTTAGCGCCCATGTCATTCCTTCTAAAGGGCGCCCTGATGCTAATACGATCGATACCCCTTGTTCACGAGCCGCTGAAATTGCAGCCTTATTTTCTTGGGAAATAGTACCGTCAGAACTCAGAAGAGTACCGTCCATATCAAGTGCAACTAATTTATACATCATTATATCCATTACAGAATTAAAACTGGTTTCATCATAAGCAAATTGAGCGCCGAAAACGATAAGAATTATGTTTAATAAGCGTACTTTTTCTGATTAATCGCTAACAAGTTTATGAATGTAATAGTCATTCAGTTGATATTAAAAATTGTTACCAAATAATTATTTATTGTTAATAAACTTGGTGTTTTTGGTTTAATTTGTTTAGACTACTAAATAAATTGGCACAATAAATTGCCTTTTGAGTAGTTATTAGCGCACAGAAAAATTGTTTTTACTCGTTTGCGCTGACCGATTCGATATAAATGATAAGGATAATATTTATGCGAAAGCTTCTGGCTGCGACGGTATTGCTATCAGCAATGTCAGCAACTCAAGTTCATGCAAGTGAATGTGGAAAAGTCACTATTGCTGATATGAATTGGAACTCAGCAACATTATTAGCCAACGTAGACAGTTTTATTTTACAACATGGGTACGGTTGTGAAACAGATCTTGTTCCTGGCGATACGATGCCGACAGGTACATCAATGGTAGAGAAGGGCGAACCGGATATTGCACCTGAATTTTGGAGTAATTCGATGAAAGCCGCGTTAGATCGTGGTGTTGAAGAAGGGCGTATCCAATATGCAGGTACGAGCTTTTCTGATGGTGGTGAAGAAGGCTTTTGGGTTCCAGAATACATGGTGAAAAAAGATCCAAGCCTAGCGACTATTGAGGGCATTAAGAATAATGCCAAACTTTTCACTCATCCAGAAGACCCTGAAAAATCAGCATTTTATAATTGTCCAGCAGGTTGGAACTGTCAGATTTCTGCCGGTAACCTTTTCGAAGCACTAAAACTTGAAGATGCAGGATTTGACCTTATTGATCCAGGTTCAGGTGCAGGTCTTTCGGGTTCAATTGCTAAAGCTTATGAGCGTGGTGAAGCGTGGTTTGGTTATTACTGGGCACCGACAGCGGTGTTAGGTAAGTACAAAATGGTAAAAGTAGACTTTGGCTCAGGCGTTGATGCGAAATACTTTAAAGAGTGTTTAACCAAACCTGAGTGTGTTGATCCGAAAGCTTCTATGTACCCACCGTCAGAAGTAGATACCGTTATTACTACCTCTTTTGCTAAGCGTGCACCTGAAGCGGTGAAATACTTAGGTCAACGCTCTTTTACTAATGCACAAATGAATAGCTTTTTAGCGTGGATGGAAGACAACCAAGCTGATGGTGAAACGGTAATGGAAGAGATTTTAACTAATCACGAAGATATTTGGGTGAAGTGGGTTTCTCCTGAAGTTGCAGATAAAGTACGTGGTGCTTTAGCTGATTTGTAAGCTGTACGTCTACAGTGGTAGCTAACTACCACTGTAGCCACTTCGCTAAGGATATAGCGTATGTGGGAAATAAAAGTAGTATGTATGGATAACATTTATGTCAGATAAATCATGGTTAACTGAATTTCCACAGCTTGAGCGTGCTCAGTTAGTTGAAATTCGCAAAACGTTGGATGGTGCTTACCGTTCTTTTTCTCGTGAATATGGCGATACAATCGAAGGTTTCTTCGATCCTCTTCTTTCTTTTCTTATCTGGTTCGAAAAACTCTTACTCGCTACACCTTGGTGGATAGTCATTGCCGTATTGGCAGCCATTGCCTTTGTTGCAAGTCGATCGTGGAAATTATCACTCGGTGTCGTGTTGTCTTTTGGTTTCATCGGTGTGTTTGGTATGTGGGATAATACCATGCGAACCATGAGTATTATTTTAGTATCTACGATGGTTGCGATAGGGATCGGGATACCGATAGGTATTGCCATGGCACGTTCAGAGAAGGTTCAACGGGTTGTCACACCATTACTTGATGTGATGCAGACGATGCCTGCCTTTGTTTATTTGATCCCCGTTGTTATGTTACTCGGTCTAGGTAAAATTCCAGGCTTAATCGCTGTTGTTATTTATTCTGTCCCACCTGTTATTCGCTTAACCAACCTTGGTATTCGTTTGGTTGATGAAGAAGTGCTGGAGGCAGCCACAGCCTATGGCGCAAGCCCAATGCAGCGCTTATTTGGAGTGCAGATCCCACTGGCAATGCCTAATATTATGGCAGGAATAAACCAAACCATCATGATGGCACTTGCTATGGTTGTTATCGCTTCAATGATAGGTGTGAAAGGGTTAGGTCAACCTGTATTAAAATCAATTACCAACCAGTATTTCACCTTGGGTTTATTAAACGGCTTAGCGATTGTCGCACTCGCAATTATTTTTGATCGTATATCGCAAAGCTATGCTAAACGTACACAGCAACACTTAGGAGGTCGATCATGAGTTCATTATCAAAGCAGGATCCCCTCATTAGGGTTAAAAACCTCTATAAAGTGTTTGGTCCCAAAGCGAACAAAGTTGTTCAACAAGTGAAATATGGTGCATCTAAAGATGACATTTTAGCGAAAACTGGTCATACCGTTGGTTTAAGCGATATCAACTTAGATATTTACCCTGGTGAAATCTTTGTGATTATGGGCCTATCGGGCTCTGGTAAATCAACCCTGATCCGCCACTTTAATCGCTTGATTGATCCAACTGAAGGGGTAATTGAAATTGAAGGGACAGATGTTATGTCACTCAATGAAAAGCAGCTTCAGGATTTTCGCCGTCATAAAATGTCGATGGTTTTTCAACGCTTTGGTTTAATGCCGCATCGCACGGTTTTACAAAATGTTGGTTACGGTTTGCAAGTACAGGGACTGAGTAAAAGTGCATGGCAAGCCAAAGCGAAAGAGTGGTTAGCGACAGTTGGCTTAAATGGTTATGAAAATAGCTATCCTGTCAACCTTTCTGGTGGTCAGCAACAACGTGTTGGTTTAGCTCGAGCCTTGTGTACTGATGCTGAAATTCTATTAATGGATGAAGCATTCTCTGCACTTGATCCTCTGATCCGTAGTGAAATGCAAGATCAGCTTATTGAGTTACAAGAAAAGTTACATAAAACAATAGTCTTTATTACCCATGATTTAGATGAAGCATTACGTTTAGGCGATCGCATTGCTATTTTACGAGATGGGGTATTAGTGCAGCAGGGTAAACCTGTTGATATTTTATTAAACCCAGCCGACGACTATGTCGAAGCTTTTGTTAAGGACGTTAACCGTGCACGTGCACTGACGGTTGAAACGGTCATGAAGCCACAAGTTGTTCGTATCTCTTCTGAAACGATTGGCGAAGCTGTTGCTGAAATGCGTAAAGTAAAAGATGATTTCGCGTATTACGTTGATAATCAAGGTTATCAAGGAGTGATCACGCAAGAGAAATTAGAGAGCGTAAAAGAATCTGATTATGCTAATGCAATAGATGCTTCAATGCTTGAAGATGTCCCAGCAGTTTCAACTGATGCGCTACTTGAAACCGTGATCCCTGAGACTTTAGATAGTGATCATCCACTGCCAGTAGTGGATGCTGATGGACAGGTAACAGGGCGATTGTCTCGTTCAACATTGGCTGAAGTATTGAGTGATCATGCAAATGACGCGGCGTCAGAGAAAAATGTTGAAGTCATTAAAAAAGTAGAATCTAAAGTCGCTTAAGTAAGGTTTTCTTACCATTGCTTGGCGATAAAAATATAACCAGTGTGTTATTGCTTTTATTAGTAATTACCACTGGTTTTTTCGTTGTAAGGTATTAAATATGTTAACAAGGTACCGATAATGCGTCATGGATAGCGCAAATTGCTGACATTTTTTTTAAATAGTGGTCAAATACACGAAATAGTAAATAGCCTATATTCGCTCTATTTCTTAATGTATTCGCTGATTAAGAGCGAGAAATAGTCTAATGTCGTATGGTGAGCAAATACATGAGTATCTCTAAACAAATCCTCGTCGTTGATGATGATAAAGAAATCCGTGAACTACTGGAAGAGTACTTAACCAAGAACGGTTTTGAAGTCCAAACTGCCGCGGAAGGCGAGGAAATGAAACGTTGCCTTGCTGGTGGATATCCAGATTTGATTCTACTCGATATCATGATGCCGGGAGATGATGGGTTTACCTTATGTCAGCATATTCGCAAAACGTCAGATGTCCCTATTATTATGCTGACGGCTGTTTCTGAAGAGATGGATCAAATCATAGGACTTGAGATTGGGGCCGACGATTATATCGCAAAACCCTTTAGTCCTAGACAGCTGTTAGCTCGTATTAAAGCGATATTACGTCGTAGCAAAGTGTCAGATAACCAGCACTCTAACCCTAGTGCAAAATTTATTAGTTTTTCTAATTGGCGTTTAGATACCACAGCACATCGTTTAGTGAATGTACTGAATAATGAAGCGTTCGAGCTAACAAGTGGTGATTATTCATTGTTGATGCTGTTTCTATCGAGACCAAATCAAATTTTAGATCGCGATACTATTTCATGTGCGACTCGTGGAAGAGATGCGCAACCGTCAGAGCGTGGTATTGATGTCGCTTTAAGTCGTTTACGTAACCGTTTAGGCGACAAAGGTCGTACTCAGCGTTTAATTAAAACCAGTCGTGGTAACGGTTATATATTTACTGCCGATGTTCGTTATGACGACCATGTGTAAAGTTAGCAACATTATAGATAAACAAGATGAAGTGTGGTGACAGCCACACTTTTTTATTATCTTGAGATAGGTAGATATTGAATTATGAAATGGAAATCATTGTGGCCTAAGTCATTGGTTTCACGTACTTTATGGTTAACTTTGTTGGCCGTCTTTCTTGCTCAAGTGATCGCAACTGGCATTTGGTACACCCAATCAAAAAAACGAGATTTAGAGGGGTTGCAATCAACATCTGCGAGCATGGCAACCATGTTTGCATCGACAGTGAATTTCTTCCAATCATTGCCGCTAGAATATCGCCATATTGTATTAGAGCAGTTGCGCAATATGGGTGGGACACGTTTTTTTGTGTCGTTTAATGATCAAGAAATCAATATTAAGCCAATAAAAAATACTGAACAAAAAGAAATGGCAGTGTCAGTTTTTAAAACGGTGTTACATGAAAAATTACCTACCCTTAGTAATATTCATGTTGAGTTTTCACGTCCAGAAACGCTGCATGTATTAAAAAATGATATTTTGCTGTCAGATCTACCGCGTTCTTGGGTACATAATACGTTAAGTTTAGAGCCGCTTAATCCCCCCATTTTAGTGGTGCAAATAGAGCTTGATAAAGATCAGTGGTTATATATTGCAGCGCTATTGCCTGCCCCTTATATGATGTTAAAAGATGAGATTATTACGCGTCAGCAAATTATATTTCTCACCTTTAGTACCGTTTTATTACTGCTGTTTACTTACATCATGGTTAGACGACAAACACGACCATTAAAACAATTGGCGGATGCTGCTAACGCGTTAAGTCTTGATATTTACCAGCCGCCATTAAAAGAGCAAGGTGCGAGTGAACTAGTGATGGCAACACAAGCATTTAATCGAATGCAGTTGCGTTTAAGAAAATATATTGAAGATCGTGAACAACTATTTTCCGCTATATCACATGATTTAAAAACGCCAATTACTCGCTTACGCTTACGTGCAGAATTAATCGATGATGATGAAAAAATAGATAAATTTAATCACGATCTAGATGAACTCGAAATCATGGTGAAAGGGGCGTTACAGTGTGTAAAGGATACCGATTTACATGAGAATTTAGTGACCATTGATGTTGAACAGTTACTAAATAGTATTGCTGAACATCATAACCACAAAGATACAAAAGTTCGTTTACCTCAGCATCCTATTTTGCCGATTATGGCAAAACCGTTAGCCTTAAAACGCTGTTTAAGTAACTTAATTGATAATGGGGTGAAATATGGACATAGCGTGACGCTAAATGTCATTGATAGCCCAGATAAGCTGATCATCACTATTAGTGATAAGGGGCAAGGGATCCCTGATGCGAAGCTAAAAACGGTATTTGAACCCTATGTTCGCTTAGCAACGGATAATACGGGACATGGGCTTGGGATGGGGATTTCGCGTAATATAGTACGAGCTCACGGTGGTCAGTTAACGATCAAAAACAGCATTAAAGGTGGATTGTTAGTGATTGTTGTACTCCCTAGGTTATTAAAAAATGCTTAATGTTATTGTCGGATCTAAGGTGAAAATGAATATCAAGCTATGGAGTCTCTACGCCTTATTACTGCTTGTTTGTCAGCCAACTTTTGCTGTAGGGACTGTTGAAGTGCTGCATTGGTGGACATCAAAAGGCGAATCTAAAGCGGTTCAAGTTTTAAAAGATAAAATGGAAGCGAAAGGGCATCACTGGAAAGATTTCGCCATTGCTGGTGGTGGTGGTCAAAGTGCGATGACAGTGTTAAAAATGCGCGCAATATCGGGGAATCCACCTACAGCGGCACAGTTAAAAGGACAAGACATTCAAGAGTGGGGACGCTTAGGTTTTCTGACATCACTTAATAAGGTTGCAGAACAAGAGCACTGGGATAACGTACTGTTGCCTGAAGTGGAACAAATCGTTAATGATCTTCAATTGATAAAATATGACGGTCATTATGTGGCGGTACCTGTAACATTACATCGGGTCAATTGGTTATGGATCAATCCACATATCTTTAAACTTGCAGGCGCAAAAGTACCCACAACCTTAGCTGAATTTTATGTGGCGGCTGACAAAATCAAAGCGGCAGGTTATATCCCATTAGCTCACGGTGGGGAGTCTTGGCAAGATGCGACTTTGTTCGAAGCGGTGGCGCTAAGCGTACTGGGTGCAAAAGATTACGCGAAAGCGTTTGTTGATTTAGATTTAACCGAGCTTAGTAGCGATAAAATGGTTGAGGTTTTTCGTCAGTTCAAAAAGATGCGGCAGTATATAGATCCAAATGCCAAAGGGCGTCGTTGGAACCAAGCAACCGAAATGCTGATGCATGATCAGGCCGCAATGCAAATAATGGGAGATTGGGCAAAAGGTGAGTTTACTAGCGAGCACAAAGTCGCAGGTAAAGATTATTTATGTGTGCCTGTACCGGGAACCCAAGGTATGTTCTCTTATAATCTTGATACTATTACTTTTTTCAAATTAAAAAGTAATGAAGAAGATAAAAGAGCGCAACAAGATTTAGCGCAAATACTCTTAACTAAGCCATTTCAACGAGAATTTAGTTTAGATAAAGGCTCGATTCCGATCCGTAAGGATGTATCGTTAAAGGGATTTGACTCTTGTTCATTAGCCTCAATGAAAGCATTTAAGTTTGCAGCAAAAAACAATGCGCTTGTCCCCAGTTTTTCACATAATTTAGCTACATCCAGTGATGTTCAAAGTGCAATCATTGATGTTGTAAGTCGTTTCTTTGATGATCCAAGCGCGGATCCAAAAATGGCAGCTGTTCGCTTATCTCGCGCAGTAAAATCAGCAATGTAATAAGACGTATGTATTTGGAAAAGAATAAGGATAGGAAAATGGATTATTTAGCGAGTGTTGAAATAGAACCCAATGTCCCCGCGACAGCCAGTGTTATTTGGTTACATGGTTTAGGCTCAAATGGCCATGATTTTGAGGCATTGTTACCGCATTTACAGTTAGAAGAAACATCGCCAATACGTTTTATATTTCCTCATTCACCGACGTTGAATGTCACCATTAATGGTAATGCCTTAATGCCTGCATGGTATGACATCATTTCATTAGATACATCTCGTAAAATTAATGAAGCACAACTGATGGAATCTGCTCAAAAGGTAATAGATCTTGTCGAGCGTGAAATTAGTCGTGGCATTCCTTCTGAACGTATTGTTCTTGCGGGATTTTCACAAGGTGGTGCGGTAGTTTATCAAGCAGGATTAAGCTACTCCAAGCCATTAGCGGGAATATTAGCACTATCAACCTATTTCCCAACCGCAGAGATTATCCAATATAGCGATGTGAATCGTAATATGCCGATAGAAATTATGCATGGCTCTTATGATCCCGTTGTTATTCCTAAATTAGGTGAAATGGCACGAGATGATGTCATTAAAGCGGGATTTAAACCGCACTGGCGTACATACCCAATGGAGCATCAGGTTTGCATGCCTCAAATTGAAGATATTTCAGCATGGATAAAACAAACACTATCTTAAATCTAACCTTAAATGGGTTTAAAAATTTGTAGTTAAAAATAAAACGCATCAGAGCGGTTATCGATCTGATGCGTTTTTTATTGGCGATTACTTACTAATTAATCGATTAAGGGATCTTGATTATCAAGTGAATTGAGTGGCTTACAACGCTTATTGATATCACGCCAAACAATAACCGCAACAATACAGCTCAATACCATAGTAGATACTGGCATGGTTAGCCATACACCGACAACGCCAAGTAATTTCGGTAAGAAATACAAAAACGGCAGTTGTATTAGCATGTTACTAATTGAAATTACCAATGCTTTTGACGCTTGATTCACCGACATAAAGTACATTGTAGCCAAGACAATAAAGCCATCTAAAAACATTGCAAATAGGTGTAAACGAATACCTTGGGTTGCCTCTAACGTCAGTGCGCTGTTGCTGCTATTAAACAAACTGATCAAGGTTGATGGGAAGCTCGTCAGTAACAAGAACCAAGCGATACCAGCAATCACCGTCGTTTTCATTGCTAAAATTAATGTTTGTCGTATATGTTGAGGTTGTTTCGCCCCGTAATAGTAACTCACTGGTGGTTGTAAACCTTCACCAATACCTTCTGCTACCAAGTAGTACATTGTCATCATGTAGCCGACAATAGCAAAAGCGCCAACGGTTAATTCTGTGCCATATATAATGAATTGATAATTGTGTAATGCGACAACAAAACTACCATAGAGGTACATGATCAGTGCTGATGAGCCTAGCACCATGATCTTTTTACTTTCTGACAATGAAAAATCAGGCAGTGAAATTTTTAGCTTTAAAGTTGAGTATTGAGAGCAAAAATAGATTAAGCCACCAACACAGCTAATACCTTGTGCGATCAACGTTGCAATTGCGGCACCTTTTAATTCCCAACCCATTAACCCCAAAAACACATAATCAAGAAGAATATTGGTCAGTGCGCCTATTACTAATAACGTTGTTGCGATTTTCGGGCTGTCATCATTTCGGATCAACATTGGCATTGCGCCTGCTAAGACAGTAATAAAGGCAGCATTACCAAAAGTAGAAACATAGTCTAAAGCAAGGTGCTTAATGTTTTGTTGGGCACCTTGAAGTTGTAAAAAATAGTCGCCAAAAAATGTAAACGCAGTAAATGAAAGGCAGCTAATAATAAAAGTTAGGATCAAACCTGTATTAAAAGCGCGCTGAGCATTAATCTGATTTTGCTCACCGCGGGCGATTGAAATTAGCGTCCCGCTACCAATACCAATCATCAAGCCTAAACCTGATAATACGAATGTTATCGGCCATGCCATATTAATTGCGGCTAAGCCTTGGTAGCCAACGTAGTGGCCAACAAAGATCCCATCTACAATTTGATAGAGTCCATTAACCATCATTGCCGCAATAGAAGGGATGGTATAACGCCAAAAATTTTTAGATATATTGCTCGACGACGGCATAGGTTCATTACTGTGCATAAATATTCTCATAAAATGGTCGACCCACGACTATTCAGTTGGTGGGAATCGCTGTATTATCTCCGAATATTAGATTGCTCAAAGATATTATATATCTGATTATCGGATGGATTGATTTATGGATTGGACATTAGATCAACTCAATGCTTTTGTTATTTCAGTACAACAAGGCTCTTTTTCGGCAGCCGCTCGGCGGTTAGGAAAAGCACAGTCACGGATCAGTACTGCAATTAGTAACCTAGAAGCAGATTTAGGGTTTGAATTATTCGATCGAAGTGCAAGGTTACCGATCCTGACCCCCGAAGGTCAGCAAATGTATGAAGAAGCAAAGGTCGTATTAGCTCAATGTGAACGGTTACAATCTCGGGCATTGACGTTAACGCAAGGTGAAGAAGTAACCCTGACCATAGCAATGGATGAAGCATCACCATTAACCGCTTTTGAAGATTTCTTTCAACGCGTCTCTGAGACATTTCCATTATTGAAATTAACCATTATTAATGGCTCGAAAGATGATATAGCGACCCGCGTAGATGAAAAAATGGCAGATATCGGTATTTTATTTTTCAGTAAAACCTTGCCTAGTAGTTTAGAATTTACACCTATTTGTGAATTTAACTCATCACTGATTGTGGGTAAAAATCATCCATTAGCGCAAATTTCAGCGCCCACAGTGCAGCAGTTAAGCCAGCACCGTCAGCTATTAATTTGCGATCGAAGTGGACGCCACCACAGTGAAGCGTTATCAGCTAATTATTGGCAAATTGACAGCTACTATTCAATCACCTCCTTTGTGTTGAGAAATATGGGATGGGCATTTGTGCCTGATCATGTTTTTACGTATGACTTTTTCTCCGAAGGTGTTGTAAAACTGTCGATGGAAAATATTCCCGCTTCGCAATGGATTGAAATGGGCGTTGTTAAACGCCGTGATCGAGCGACAGGACCCGTTATAAAATGGATTCAGCAAGAACTAAAGAAAATGTTTACTCAATAGGTTAAGTCTGATTATCTATTGTTGTTTTGATGGTATCGCAGTGAGTGACACTGAATTATTACGCGCGAGTTGAGAAGTAAATGTCTAAAGAAGCACCAGCATCATCCTTACCACTTATTATTGCCGGTCCTATTTTACGTAAAGCGACAGCAACGCAATTAGTACTATGGTTTGTGACCACGGAACGATTGAATGCTACTTTTTACTTATATCAACAAGGTGATGATATCCCGTGCTATCAAGCCACTATTGCAGATGAACATCAAATTCAAATCGGTAAAAATGCTTGGGTTGTACTCGCACAGTTTGAGGGTGAATTTGCAGTTAATACTCCACTTGCTTATCAACTTGACACCCAGCAAGGGCTTTTAACCGATTTAATACCGTCACTGACCTACGATAATGAATCCATGATTAGCATTGTGATCAACACTAAAGCCGATTATGTGTTACATGGCTCTTGTCGTAACCCTCATTATCCAAGTAAAGACAGCTTAGTGATTGCAGATAGAAAAGTAGCTGAGCAACCTATTCTTGAACGCCCAAGTCTATTAATGATGAGTGGTGATCAAATTTACGCTGATCATGTTGCAGGCCCAACACTTGATGCTATTGAGCAAGTAATCCAACTGCTAGGCCTACCTACTGAAACGTTCGAACAGTCTAGCATTGCAGATACAGATGCCTTGTATCATAGTCCTTATCATTTATATGGACGAGATAAATTATTACCGACGTATATTGATACTCAAACGTGGTTAGGTAAATTATTGCCTGATCGTGTTGTGCCTATTTTTAGCTCGCGAGAATGTGAAAATCATCTGATCAGTTTTAGTGAATTTTTTGCGATGTATTTACTGGTATGGTCACCAACATTATGGGAATGGGTTGATCGTGAGCGTTTCGAGAAACAGAAATTCACCTGTGGTGGGGTACAAATTGCGCCTAAATGGCAGCAACAGTGGCACGAAGAAAGCCATATTATGGATGATTTCGTTCAAGGCCTGCCGCAAGTTCAACGTTTGTTTGCACATATTCCGACGTATATGATTTTCGATGATCATGATGTGACGGATGACTATATGCTTAATCGTCGCTGGGAAACCGCAGCGTTTAATAACTTATTTTCGCGTCGAATTATTGGTAATGCACTTATAAGCTACTGGCTATGTCAGGCTTGGGGCAATGCTCCCGAGAAATTTGAACAGCCTTTCCTTGATGACGCCAAGCGATACTTTGCTGAGCCCTGTAATCAAACACAAGATGCATTTATCGCGCGGTTAAATCAGTTTGAGCAATGGCACTATACCATTTCAACCACACCTAAAATGGTAGTATTAGATACGCGTACTCGACGTTGGCGTTCAGAATCGAATGATAACCGTCCATCAGGGTTAATGGATTGGGAAGCCATGATTGAGTTTCAGCAGGAATTACTCCATGAACCAGCGGTGATTATTGTTTCTGCTGCACCAATGTTCGGTGTAAAGTTTATTGAAACATTGCAACGAATGATGACATGGATAGGGCAACCATTACTCGTTGATGCAGAAAACTGGATGGCGCATCCGGGCTCTGCCAATACATTACTGAGTATTTTTACCCATACCAAAACACCGACCCAATTTATTATTTTATCTGGCGATGTCCATTATTCTTTTGCTTATGACATCACACTTCGTAACCATAAAGGTAAATTCCATATTTATCAGATCACTTGTAGTGGTTTAAAAAATGAATTCCCAAATCGCTTATTACGCTTTTGTGATGCAATGGATAGAGCACTATATAGTCCTCATTCTCCGTTAAACTGGTTTACCAAGCGTAAGAAATTGCTGATTGAAAAGCGTGATCCTGACATTGTAGGTGCACATCGATTGGTGAATCGAAGTGCAATAGGAGAGTTATATCTTGCATCAGATGGCACGCCGAAAGTGATAGAAATCTTAACTGCTGAAGGTGAAACTATCCATTTCCCAGTAAAAAAGTAAGGGTTATGTCAAACTGTGTTAACTTGGTGTAATTATTTTTTATCCTAGTTATAACAATGGGTTAAAGTAATGATGCTGATAGCTTTTGAGTGTTTTTTTCATTTATTTTCATTTTTTATAAGATCCTATACATAAAATAGCTTAATTTGAGGGCTCTAAAGTGCTAAATTATAGGGCATTGCTCAAAGTGAGTTTGCTATAGGATTAGGTATTTTGAGAAAACGATTGATGAGTCAGTTATACAATGAAAAGGTATTTGTTGCCTTTTTATTTTTATCTTTTACAGGTTTGGCTGGGGCTCTTTTTTTCGTTGGTGAAAAGACTTATGACATTGATTCTGTTGCAGGCGAAGTAACAGAAACGTTCTCAAAGTTTGAAACAGGAGAGCGAGAATTAGTTTTAAAAGTTATACCAGAAGACAGTGAAAAAGCAGTGAGTGTTCCTATCAAGTCGAGTGTTTTTTGTCCGGTAGGTTCTGATGTTATACTGTTTAAAAAAGAATGTAAGTTATTTGGACCTACAGAATATGAACTTATTTCATGTGGCTGTGATATTAATACTTATTAATATAAAATAAAGTAATAAATATTTATTTACATTAAAAAATTAACCTCTATTTTCCTATCAATAATACAATTTAGTTTTCCTTAGTGGTCCTTCACTTATTCAGGGTTTATAGTTAGATAGTTTTAAGTTTATCTATTAGCCTTTTGTTATAAGTCTCTATTAGATGTTTTTTATTCTGATTTTCTAGCAAGGACGATAAAAAGTCGTTAGCAAAATATTTAAAATATAGCGCTGAATACCCTTATCCACGCCACACATGGGCGTTTTTTATGCCTGTCGATAAAACATGGAACAGTAATAAATTATCTAACCACGAAGCGCACAGCCTCCCAAGGAATCTGTTACTGTGAGGTAAACACCACTATTCCTTCCCTCCCGCGCGCTGCATTTTAAAAAATATTTCAGTTTAATGATCTGTCGTTATTGCTAACCACGTGATTTTGTTGGTTGCTGTGTGTTTTTCGTGGCGTTTTTTATCAATTTAATGATCTCGTTAATGAATAACCACGGCAAGACAAAACCAGTAACGGCAAGGCTTGCAGCGGTATTTGGTTAAAAGAATAAACTGAAACGAAACAAGTAGTTGCGAGGTGTTGGTAGTAACGATATAAAGTGATAGATTTTTACTTTTATTAACCAAATTTGGGGCTTTATGGACAGTATTACTTTGATAACCAGTTTTGGAACTTTCCTATTGGGAGCCGCAAGTGCAGGTTTTATCTCATATATAACGTCAAGAAATAAAGAGGCTGGAAAAATTGATGCAATAGATGAGAAGTTAGAAAAAGTTGTAAGTCAGCAAAAATCACTAACAATCGTTACAGAAAAAATAAAATCTGATGTGGATATAAAAAATTGGATAAGTAAAGAAAATAGAATATTACGAAGAGAAAAAATAGAGCTTTTATATTCAAAGTTAGAAGAATTATATTTTCATAGAGGAGTCTATATATTTGAAAGAGAACAGGAAAATGCATTTCTTTTTCATAGGTTGGTTACTGATATAAAAGTAATAATTGAGTTATATTTTAATCATGACAATGAATTTGATTCAGATTTGGATGAATTTTTTAAAATTTATGAAGAAACAGTTGAAATAGCCTCAATAACTTGTGAGGAAGAAAAAGAAAAAGCAGCAATTTTATTTATGGAAAGATATAAAATACCACATTTAATTTTAATAAAGAAAATTCAAGGTTTAATGAGGGATGAACTGGAAGAATCATAGGTCATTAGTGATAATTATCATAAATACCTCATGTGCGCTAAAAGAGAAATTATTATTTGTTTTGGGTTTGAAATATAAAATTTAGTATTAATTGTAATAATTATTATGAATAATATTTTTATGCTGAATCAGCAATAACACTGAAAAATGATGTTGCCGCATGTTTTTTGTCGCCATTTTTAATGGTTGCTTTTTTAAGTTATTGTATTTATGTGTTTTTTATTTGATCTGTAATAATGTTACGTTATTTTCCATTTTTTATATTTTCCATCTTGAATTTAAAGAGATTTAATACCTAAAAGTAATAAATTGACCTATTATTGACTTGGAAATGACGTCGTTAAGACATAGGTTTATCTGGTAGATAGATACTGTCAGGGTCATATTAAAACAGTATTCGTTACAGGGGTTTGTATGAAAAAAACAATTATCGCGATGGCTATCGCAGGTTTATTTTTAGTTGGTTGTGATCAGGCAAAACAAGATACAGCTACAGATAGTACATCTGCTGCCCAACATTCAACCGTTGAAATGAAAGACAAAGTGACGGAACAATCTAGTACGGCGTTAGATGCAACTAAAGATACGGTGTCCGATGCTGCTGATGTAGTCAAAGATAAAACCAATAAAATGGTTGATAAAGCGTCTGAATTAAGTGATTCAGCGGTTCAAAAAGCGTCGGAGATGACAGACTCTGTAAAAGAGAAGACTGCTGATGTGGTTGATAAGTCAAAGCAAGCTGTTGATAATTCAGTTGATTCTATGAAAGAGAAAGCAAATGAATTGAAAGATTCTTTAACAAATTCATCAGCTGATGAAAAGACTTCTGCGGCAGTTGCAGAAATGAATAGTTCAGTATCAGAAGTAAAAGATACTGTTGCTGATGATTCAAAAGCGTTAATGGATGCGACAAAAGAAAAAGCAACTGAAGCGTCTGATGCAGTCAATAGCGCTAAAGGTGCCGCAGATCATTCAATGGATGAAATGAAACATTCAGCAACGGAAATGAAAGATGCTGCTATGGATAAAACAGCAGAGGCAGAAGATAACGTAAAAAGTGCCGCAAATGATGCAATGAAATCTGTCGATGACTCAGCTGAAGCTGCGCAAGACAAAGCCGCTGAAATGACCGATTCTGCCGTTGATAAAACAGAAAATGCTGCTGGTGATATAGAGAATAAAGCATCCGATTTATTAAATTAAACGCGCTAAAATTTCGAATTTTATAGCAAGATACCGTGAAACTCTTAGTTGTGAGTTTCAAGGTATCTTGTTTCTTCTAAGGAGATTAAGATGAAAAAAACACTATTAGTTGCTGCAATTCTTGGTTTAGCACTTGTTGGCTGTGACCAAAGCACAGATAAAACTGCGACAGATATGCAAAACAAGGCATCAGATACCGCAACACAAGTAATTGATTCAACCAAAGAAGCTGCCACTGATGCTGTTGATTCAACCAAAGCAGTTGCCAATGATGCTGTTGATTCAACTAAAGCAGCTGCCAATGACGCTGTTGATGCCACAAAGCAAGCGGCTGACGATACAGCAAAAGCGGCGAATGATGTTGCAGATAAAGCAGTTGATGCCACAAAAGAGATGGCTGATGATGCAGGTAAAGCTGCGGACAATATGAAAGACGCAGTTAAGGATGCAACTGCTGAGTAATTGATAACATAGTTTATTATGGTGTTCTGTTTTATGACGTGTACATATCCATAATATTTTGTGTTATTTCAAGGAGATTAAGATGAAAAAAACGCTTTTAGCTACAGCCCTTCTTGGTTTAGTGCTTGTGGGTTGTGATCAAGCTTCAGATAAAACCTCATCAACATCATCTGCGGCGAATGATCAAGTTACAGAATTATCACAGGCTGCTGATAATGCGAAGAACTCACTTGATTGGATGGGTGAGTATACAGGTATTGAGCCTTGTGCTGATTGTTCTGGGATTGAAACAAGCTTAACGCTAAAAGACGATGGCTCTTACATTTTAGATCAAACCTATCAAGGTAAAGAAACCAAACCTTTAACCACAGAAGGTAAGTTTGACTGGAATGATAAAGGCGATACGATCACCTTGAATTTAGGTGGTGGTCAAACAGCGCAGTATTTCGTGGGTGAACAACGTATCTTCCATCTAGATAAAGATGGTAAACGTGTCCAAGGTGATCTTGCTGATGCGTATACATTAAAAAAACAAGATCACAAATAACCCATTATGCTGGGAACACTTTGCTGTTAGCATATATATTAAGCCCTGATCACAGGGCTTAATTATATCTATTACTAGGATAGGCGATGCAGATAGCTAGCATTACTGAGAGCGTTGGATTTCATCATCTACCCAGCGTAAGAGTTGCTTAATGGCTCGTGAAAGCACTTGGTTTTGACGCACGATATAGCCCAAGCTGGTTGTCGGGAAATCAGGCAGTGGTGTTATTTGTGTTTGTAAGTGTGGTTTTGAATGTAAAGAAAAACTCGGTACTATCGCGACACCAAATCCTGCTTCTGCCCAATCAATCTGCGCATCTACACTGCCTACTTCCATCACATGGTACTTCTTTAAATTTAATAAAGGTAATGCCATATCAATTAATTCACGGGTTCGGGTATCGTGACCGAGCAAAATCAAGGTGGGTTCTTCTGCTGCGAGAGGTTCGACTGGAATGATCTGCGAAGGGTTAGCCGACAGTGCTTGCCAGCGTGATAAGCCATTACCTAATGCGCACCACTTCACTTGTCTTAATTCAGTAAAATGCAGTGGTTGACTCTCTTTCTGTGCAATAACGAATCCCAGATCCGCTTTCGCGCTTTTGACTAACTCGGTTGCTTGAGATGAAGTGGTATTAAAAAGAGACAGATCAATCCCCGGATATTCTTTCTTGAAAGACTGAAAAGGGCTAATTAATAACAAACGAGAAATAATATCACTGGCTGCTATGGTTAAAGTACCGCGATTAAGCTCATTAATAGCATTCAGATCGGCCTGACAGATTTGCAGTTCCATTAAAGTATTTTCTGCACTTTGTAACAGACGTTCACCGGCTTGAGTCAAACGAAAAGGGTTACGCTCAATTAACTTAACCCGTGTGGTTTGTTCTAATTGCTTGAGATGAAGGCTTACATTAGGTTGCGTCATATGTAGCGCAGCTGCAGTTTTACCAAAGTGTTGGTGCTTTGCCAAAGCGACAAAGGTATTGAGCCAGTGGATATCAATCATATTCGCAATGATTCCCTAAGCAGTAGATGATACTAATCATCATACATAACATATTGAGTAGATAAGATTAACCATACTCCAGATATGATATTCTTATCAAGTTAATAACGATTATTAATTATTCTTATTAATTGGATGAGCATAGGATAGTCGTCATTGCTTTTGAGGAGATTCAAATTATGTCGTCTATTGTTGTTGTTGGTGCTAACTGGGGTGATGAAGGTAAAGGTCGTATTGTTGATTATTTAGCAGACCAAGCTTCAGCAAGTATCCGTTTCCAAGGTGGTAATAACGCAGGTCACACTGTTGTTAACGATTTTGGTACGTTCAAATTGCACCAATTACCTAGCGGCGTATTTAATCCTGATTGTATTGCTGTGTTAGGCCCTGGCATGGTGATCAGCCCTGAAAAACTATCTTTAGAAATCGAAGAAGTGGCAACATCAGGGGTTGAAGTTAAACTTTGTATCTCAGATCGCGCAACACTATGCCTACCGCTTCACGCACTGGAAGATACCTTAGAAGAACAACGTCTAGGTGATGGTGCTTACGGTTCAACACGTCAAGGTATCGCACCTGCATACGGCGACCGTGTAATGAAAAAAGGTATTCTTGTTGGTTGGTTAAAACAACCTGCAGTGTTACGTGAGCGCATTCAATTCATGATGGATTGGAAACTTCCTCAACTTAAAGCGCTATACCCATCATTTGAATTCACGCAAACAGCGGAAGAAATGACAGAGTGGCTATTAGAGGTTTCTCAGCCTTGGCGTGATAGCATTTGTAACGTAACAGAGCCACTTAAAGCACTACAAAAAGAAGATAAAACGTTGTTGTTTGAAGCACAACTAGGTGCGGGTCGTGACTTAGTTTACGGTGAATACCCATGGACAACATCTTCTAACGTAACAGCAGCTTATGCTGGTATCGGTAGTGGTTTACCTGCTCTTCATCCTGAGCGTGTTATTGCAGTAGCAAAAGCATTCAGCTCTTCAGTAGGTACCGGTACGTTGATCACTGCAATGGAAGATCAAGACCAATTCCGTGAAGATGCAAAAGAATTCGGTGCAACAACCGGTCGCCCACGTGATATGGGTTACTTCGATGCAGTAGCGACTCGTAACGGTGTTGAACTACAAGCAGCAACTGAAATTGCACTAACTAAGATCGACTGCCTAACGGGTATGAAAGATCTGAAAATCTGTGTTGCTTACAACGGTGAGCATACTGAAAACCCAATTTGGCCTCAAACGGCATCACTAACGGCTGTATATGAGCAAATGACTGGTTGGGAAGAAGACATTACTGGTTGTCGTACATTTGAATCGCTACCTAAAGGTGCACAAGAGTACGTACTTCGCATTGAAGAGCTAATGGGCGTGCCAGTTAAAATGGTTTCTGTTGGTCCTGAGCGTGATCAAATGATCCTTCGCTAATATGCTTTAAAAGTAAAAAATAAAAACAGCGGGCGTGTTAATCATTAACACGCCCGCTGTTGTATTTGTTATTTTAAGCCGTAGCTGTTGCTGTTACTTTTTCTGTTGTATCTTTCGCATAAATAATACGCGTTAATTTAGGCGCAATAAGTAATGTGATCAATGCTATTGCGGCGGTACCAAAACCAATTTCATTAAACACTTTGCTGTAAATAATGAGTGTTTGGTGTGGGTCATCAATATTACTCGGTACTGCTGTTAATGATGCTACCCAGCCACCGATAACAGCCGCTGTTGCTGAGGTTAAGAACCACATACCCATAGCAAAGCCCATCATACGTTGTGGCACAAGCTGTGCCACCATAGCTAAACCAAGACCTGATACCAGCAATTCACCTAGAGACTGGAATAGGTAAGAGGCGACTAACCAACCTGAATTAATAATGCTTTGGCTGTTGGCAAACTTAGCACCTACAGGAAGGATTAAGAAAGCAAGACTACATAACACCATACCGAATGCGAATTTGAAAGGCATTGAAAAGCGTTCGCCTAACTTGTTGTAAAGAATAGCAAGGAGTGGGCTTGCAAGCATGATCCACATTGGGTTAAGTGCTTGGAATTGCTCTGGAGCAACGGATACTCCGAATATGCTATGTTCAACATTATGAATGGCAAAGAAGTTCAATGATGTCGGCATCTGGAAGTAAAGTACGAAGAACACAACACCTTGTAGCATAAGTATAAAAGCGACAAGCATTTTTGCTCGTTCGTTGCCTGATGTTGAAAAAGCTTCTTTAAAATACAACGAAACAATAGCAATACCTGCAACGACTAGAATGGCATGTGCGTAAAACAGGTGCTGTAGTAAGAATGAACTCACAAAGCTTAAAGCGAGCGTACCAATAACAACACATAAAAGGTAAAAGCTATTAATAGGCTTCATATCTGCTGGAGAACCAACATCCTGAACGGTTTTTTTGCTTACAATAAAGTTTGCAATGGTAATGATTAACCCGATAGCACTTACTGAAAACGCAAAGTCATAACCAAATTTGTCAGCAATCCATGGTGTTAAAAGCATTGAGAAAAATGAGCCTAAATTTACCGCCATGTAATACATGGTGAAAGCACCATCTAAGCGAGGGTCATTTTCACCGTATACTTTCGCCAATAAACTTGAAGGGTTAGCTTTAAATAAGCCATTACCCATAGCAATGAACCCCATCGCGATATAAATCATTGATGGACTGCCGTTACCATGACTCGCTGAAAGGCCAAGCAATACATAACCTATTGTCAGGACGATTGCACCAAGCGTAATTGTACGTTTGGTCCCTAAAACTTTATCACCAACCCAGCCGCCAAGTGCTACTGAACCATATATCAATGCTGTAAAAGCACCAAATAATGTAAATGAAGCAGACTCAGGCATATTAAGAATTTTGACCATATAAACAGTCAAAATTGCATTCATTCCATAAAAGCCAAAGCGCTCCCAAAATTCGATGGAAAATATCAAATAGAAGGGTTTCGGTTGTTTAAATATATTAACGTCAGACATTACATTCCCTTAGTTTGTATTGTTATTTTATTGTTTATTTGTTGTGATAAGGTTGCATTCTTAACGAAACTACTATTTTGAATAGTTATCATCAATTAGGTAAATATAAGTTATTATTTTTGGTTGGTTGCAGTTAATCGCCACCTACTTTTGTTTTGGGTTATAAAAACAATAGGTTATCTTTATTTTGGGTGGCTTTTTTATTTTGAAATACAATCACGAAAAAAAATTATAAATATCTATTGACTGAAAAATATTAATTTTACGATATTTAATCGATTGCGTATTACTTAAAAATTCAGCCAAAATGAATAAATATAAAACTTTGTTTTATATTGGGAGCGAGAGGAAAAGAAGGATAAGTGATAAGTTAAATATAGGTTAATTATAGGTTAAAATAATGGTGGGCTGATTTACTAATTAATGATTGCGATTAGCTAATATAAAGATATTTGTTTATTGCAACAAAGTTTGAATCGTTAGCAGTAATGGTACAAGAATATATTCTTCGCATTGAAGAGCCAATGGGCGTGTTAATTAGTTAAACAAGCGTTTTTCGTTATACCAATGAAAAGAAGGTAATATATTTCTTTCATTTTTATGAATAGCTAAAAGGTGATACCAGCCTTCATCACTATGCCTACTATCATGACAAAGTAAGCAAGAAACCCTAAAAAATTACCTATCCAAATTGTCGGGTTTATTTATGGTAGAGACCATAAATAAACCAGAGCAAAGAAATAAGTGCATACATAGACCACGTGGTTAACAATAGGCCATGGGCGTGATTGGGATGGGATATAAAAAGCTTATATAACTGAGGCATTGTTGCGATTGGGATTACTAACCCCATAAACAACATGAGCGGCTCAAGTTTCTTCCCTAGACTCTCCAATAGCGACATATGAATTCAACTCCAAAACAACGAATATTTTGATGAATAACATATTTAAAAGTTGGAATAGCATATAAAAATATACCCAAGTCACTTAAAACTACAGGGCTGTCGTATTATTAAAACCTGTTGTTTAAAGTTTCTTGGGTATATTGTTTTAACTTTAGTTAAAAGAAAACGTTAGAAAATATTATGCTGTAACGGTTTCTTTTGTTGTCTCTTTAGCGTAGATCACGCGTGTTAGTTTAGGCGCAATAATCAGAGTAAGTAGAGCAATAGCGGCAGTAACATAGCCAATTACCCCAAATACATGGCTATAAATGGCCAATGTTTGTTGTGGATCCACAATATTGCTTGAATCTGTTGTTAGTGTTGCTACCCAGCCAGCAAGAACTGCTGCCGTTGCTGATGTTAAGAACCACATACCCATTGCAAATCCCATCATACGTTGAGGAACAAGCTGAGCTACCATCGCTAATCCAAGACCAGATACCAGTAGTTCACCAATAGATTGGAAGAAGTAAGACAACACCAACCAGTTAGAGCTGATAACACTTTGACTATTGGCAAAATGCGCACCAAAAGTCAGTATCAAGAAAGAAAGGCTACAGAGCACCATGCCGAGTGCAAACTTAAACGGCATAGAGAAACGATCACCAAACTTATTATAAATAATGGCAAGGATAGGGCTAGCAATCATGATCCACAGTGGATTCAACGCTTGAAATTGTTCTGGCGCAACACTAATACCAAACAGATCATGAGAGATATTATGGATAGCAAAGAAATTAAGCGAGGTTGGCATTTGGAAATATAGTACGAAGAAAACAATGCCCTGTAACATTAATAAAAATGCCACCAACATTTTAGCGCGTTCAATATCAGATGTTTGTAATGCTTCTTTAAAATACAACACGACAATAGTGACCCCAACTACCACTAAAATAGCGTGTGCATAGAATAAATGTTGTAGCAAAATAGCGCTAACGAAGCTCAGAATAATAGCACCTACTACTACACTGATATAATGCATAACATTAACAGGTTTCATATCTGGTTTTGAACCAACATGTTTCACGGTAGAGTGACTGATTATAAAGTTCACAATCGTGATCACCAAACCAATAGCACTAACGGAGAATGCAAAGTCATAACCAAATTTTTCTGCAATCCAAGGTGTTAATAACATTGAGAAAAAAGAGCCTAAGTTAATCGCCATGTAATACAGGGTGAACGCACCGTCTAATCGGGGATCATTCTCTCCATACACTTTAGCTAATAAGCTCGATGGGTTTGCTTTAAATAAACCATTACCCATAGTAATAAAGCCCATTGCCATGTAAATCAGCATCGGACTGCTATTATCATGGCTTGCAGAAAGTCCAAGTAAAACATAACCTGCAGTAAGGATTATGGCACCAAGCGTAATTGTGCGCTTAGTTCCTAATATTTTATCACCTACCCAACCGCCAATTGCGACAGATCCATACACTAGTGCAGAAAAGGCACCAAATAAAGTAAATGATGCAGATTCCGACATACCAAGAATTTTAACCATATACACAGTTAAAATTGATTGCATGCCATAAAAGCCAAAGCGTTCCCAAAATTCAATTGAAAATATTAAATAGAAAGGTTTTGGTTGTTTAAATATATTCACTTCGGACATTGCGTTCCCTTAAATATTATAATTATTTTATTTTCTGTATTTTCTGTATTTTCTGTATTTTCTGTATTTTCTGTATTTTCTGTATTTTTAGCTATTTAGTGTTAGAAAAAGACACCTTTTTGGAAAAACTACTAGCATTATTTGGTATCAGCAATTGCTTAAATATAAGTAATTAATTTTGACTAGTTACCATTAATTGCTTTATGGGTTTATATTTAATCTAATCAATGTCTTATGTTTTATTGGTTCTTTATTTATTGTGAAAATACAATAAATAAAAAAGTTATAAATATTTAATGATTGATAGATATAAGAAAATAAATTGTGAAAAATAATAGCATGGTGATAGCGATTAGCTAATAGTGGATAAGAATCACCTAGGGTATTTACTTATATTTTCGAATATAAAGTTACTTGTTTTTTAACAAAGCTTGGTGAGCGACTAGTAGGTGTACAAGAATATATTCCTCGCATTGAAGAGCTAATGGACGCACCAGTTAACATGGCTTTTTAGAATCATAGCGGGACCAAGTGTTTATTGTTAATGTGCGTTAAAAGTTAAAAATACAATAGCGACGTGTTAATCATTAACACGCCGCTATTAAATTTTTACTTTAAGCCAAAGCTGTCTCTGTTACTTTTTCTGTTGTGTTTTTCGCATAAATAATACGAGTTAATGCCGGCGCAATAAGTAGTGTAATCAATGCTATTGCGGCGGTACCTACACCAATTTCATTAAACACTTTACTGTAAATGATGAGTGTTTGATGTGGATCGACAATATTACTCGGTACTGCTGTTAATGACGCTACCCAGCCAGCAATAACAGCCGCTGTTGCTGACGTTAAAAACCACATCCCCATAGTAAAGCCCATCATACGTTGTGGTACAAGCTTCGCCACCATGGCTAAACCAAGACCTGATATCAATAATTCACCAAGAGACTGGAATAGATAAGAGAGTACTAACCAACCAGAATTAATAATACTTTGGGTATTGGCAAACTTAGCACCTATTGGAAGAATTAAGAAAGCGAAACTACATAGCACCATACCGACTGCAAATTTGAAGGGCATTGAAAAGCGTTCGCCTAACTTGTTGTAAAGAATAGCAAGGAGTGGGCTTGTAAGCATGATCCACATTGGGTCTAGTGCTTGGAATTGCTCTGGAGCAACGGATACTCCGAATATGTTATCTTCAACATTGTGAAGTGCGAAAAAGTTCAGTGATGTCGGCATCTGGAAGTAAAGTACATAGAACACAACACCCTGCAGCATAAGTACAAATGCCACTAGCATTTTTGCTCGTTCGTTACCTGATGTTGACAAAGCTTCTTTAAAATACAACGAAACAATAGCAATACCAGTAACGACTAGAATGGCATGTGCGTAAAACAGATGCTGTAGTAAGAATGAACTCACAAAACTCAAAGCGAGCGTACCAATAACAACAGATAAAAGGTAAAAGCGATTAACAGGCTTCATATCTGCTGGAGAACCAACATTCTTAACTATTTTCTTACTCACAATAAAATTAGCAACGGTAATGATTAAGCCGATAGCACTTACTGAAAACGCAAAGCCATAACCGAATTTGTTAGCAATCCATGGTGTTAAAATCATTGAAAAGACCGCACCTAGGTTCATTGCCATGTAATACATGGTGAAAGCACCATCTAAGCGAGGGTCATTATCACCGTATACTTTCGACAGTAAGCTTGAAGGGTTGGCTTTAAATAAGCCATTACCCATAGCAATGAACCCCATCGCGATATAAATCATAGATGGACTACCGTTACCATGGCTAGCTGAAAGACCAAGTAACACATAACCTATCGTCAGGACGATTGCACCAAGTGTAATTGTGCGTTTAGTCCCTAGAATTTTATCGCCAACCCAACCGCCAATCGACACAGAAGCATACATTAATGCTGTAAAGGCACCATATAATGTAAATGAAGCAGACTCTGGCATATTAAGAATTTTGACCATATAAACAGTCAAAATTGCATTCATTCCATAAAAGCCAAAGCGCTCCCAAAATTCGATGGATAATACTAAATAGAAGGGTTTCGGTTGTTTAAATATATTTACTTCAGACATAACACTCCCAATGTTTGAATTATTTATGATTTTTGTATTTTTGCTGTGATAGGTTTGTATTCTTAACGAAACTACTATTTTGAATGGTTATCATCAATTAGGTAAATGTAAGTTTTTAATTTTGTCTAGTTGCAATTATTTGATTTTTGTTTTTCTTGTTAAAACAATACTTTACTTTGACACTTTTTGTGTCGTTAAAAAACAATAAGAAAAAAGAGTTTTAAATATCAAGTGACTACAAAATTTCAGGAGAGAAAATAGCAAGAAATATTAATTTTATAACGTATGATTTGTTGCATATTGATTAAAAAGCTAACGAAATGAGTAAATATACAAACCTTTTATATTAGCAGCCATGAATAAAGGAGGGGAGATAACAATTTTGAATATAGATTTAAAATAATAGCATAGTGATTTACTCTTCAATGATGGCGATTAGTTAATATAACAGTGATTGTTTATTTCAACATTTTAGAAAGATGCCGACTGAGCGACATCTATTTTTTTGTTAGACAAGTTTGCCTGTAATCAGTGACGTTTTTTCTAGCCACTTTAATACGGATAATGCTGCGGTAGAGCACAGGCTTTCATCATTACTATCAATGAATTTCTGCTCTTCGATTTCAGCGGCAGGGATGAGATCCCCTGAGTAATCAGAAAAGTAACACGTTAGTTTTACTGAGATACCTTCCGCCTTACCATCGGCCTGAGCCGTAAATGTTTTCATGTACTTAATACTACTTGGTATAAGATCAACGGATACCTCTTCTTTGATTTCACGAGTTAGTGCTTCAATGTCACTTTCACCAGCTTCACGTTTACCGCCAGGAAGGTAAAACAGTGCTTTGCCTTGAGATCTTACTACTAAAAATTTGCCGTCTTTAATTAAAACCCAAGCAAGCTTATCAATTACTTTATTCATTTATTTACTCTGTATTTTTTGATTAATTAGCTTTTATAAAAGAGGCGACTTCGTCTTTGGTTAGGTAACGCCATTGCCCGACTTCAAGATCAAGCCTCACCTCGCCAATCGCTTCGCGGTGAAGAGACACTACACGATTACCAACGGCGGCAAACATGCGCTTAACCTGATGAAACTTGCCTTCAGTAATCGTTAGTAATACTTCTTTCGCTGAAATAACTGTTAATAAGGCTGGTGCGGTTAGCTTTTGTTCGCCTTGTAATTTTATTCCCGCTTTAAATTTTTCGGCCACGTCTGCCGCAATCTCTCGAGATAAACTAACTCGATAAACTTTACTGCATTTTTGATTCGGTGATGTGATGTTAAATGACCAACGTCCATTATCAGTGATCAGTACCATTCCTGTGGTATCCGCATCTAGACGTCCTACAATATGTAATTCAGCGATATTTTCAATATCAAGATAGTTAAATAAAGAAGGGTAAACTTCATCAATATTTGAGCAGATAGTTCCCGCTGGTTTATGCATTAGGATATAGCGAAACTCACGCGCAATAAGCCTTTTGCCATCCATGATAACGGTATTACTCTCATGCACTTGTGTTGCTTCTTTGAAAATTACTGCATCGTTGACGCTAATATCACCATCGTGTATTCGCTCAATGGCCTCTGCTTTAGTGAGTTGGGTACTTTTACAAATAAATTTATCAAGGCGCATAACACTGAATACGAGTAAGGAAACAAGCGCGTTATTATCCGTTATCACTCATATTTAGCAATCATGAATACTGGTTTCGTGAGTGTTAGCTATGCGAAATAGCATTATCACTGTGTGGGGAAGTGTTTGTTTTTATCTTCTATGAGAATAAATATAGAGGTGTCATACACAATCCCTTACAAACTAAGTTAATAAATTGTTGTCGATATGTTTATTATGCTGATAGCAGATTTTGTTATCGAGTGTATCACCATGAAAAAAACACCAAATAAAAATTGGAATCCCATGATTATTTTACTTCACTGGTTGGTTGCGCTGGTTGTGGTTGGATTATTTGCGCTTGGCTGGTGGATGGTTGATTTAAATTATTATCATGCTTGGTATAAAACGGCACCTGATACCCATAAAAGCATCGGTTTGATCTTATTCTTTGTATTGATCGTAAGGTTGATATTAAAAACATTAACTGCTGCACCATCTCCCCTTTCTAGTCATGCTAAATGGGAGAAATGGCTCGCACAAAAAACACATTGGCTATTGTATCTGTTGTTATTTGTGGTGATGTTCAGTGGTTACTTGATCTCAACTGCAGATGGAAGAGCGATCAGTATTTTTGGTGTATTTGATATTCCAGCAACGCTTACAAGTATTCCAAATCAAGAAGATATTGCCGGTACTATCCACTTGTATGGCGCTTGTGTGTTGATTGGCTTTAGTCTTTTACATGCCATTGGCGCGTTAAAACATCACTTTATAGATAAAGATAACACGCTAAAACGCATGCTAGGCAAAGCATAATGACAAATTTGATAAGACGTATTACGACATAAACGGAGATTATGATGAAAAAACGCCTATTAAGATCTTTTATTCCTTGCACACTTTTAGCTGCGGCTAGTATGTCATCAGTAGCGCTAGCAGACGATTATAAAATCGATACTAATGGCTCACATGCATCGATTCAATTTCGGATCCAGCATCTTGGTTACAGTTGGTTGGTAGGGCGTTTTAACACCTTTGATGGTGAGTTTAGTTATGATGAAAAGCAGCCTGAAGCATCAAAAGTTAAAGTGAATATAGCAACGGCAAGTGTAGATTCAAACCATGCTGAACGTGATAAACATTTACGCAGCAGTGATTTTTTAAATGTTGATAAGTTTCCACAAGCAACGTTTGTTAGCAGCTCTTTTAAAGAGTTGGGTGATGGCAACGCTATTATGACAGGGGATTTAACGTTAAACGGCGTTACAAAGCCGGTTACGATTGATGTTAAACATGTTGGAGCCGGTAATGATCCGTGGGGCGGTTATCGTCGAGGGTTTGTTGGTACCACAATGATTACATTAAAAGATTATGATATTAAAACAAACTTAGGTCCCGCTTCTACAGAAGTAGAGTTAGAGCTCAATGTTGAAGGAATCCGTATTTAATTGAGTAAGATAGACGAGTTAGCATTTATAAAAGGTAAGGGCTAACTCGTTAGTGATAAATATTTAGGGCTATAGAAATTCAGTACGCTCATCAACACATTCGTAAGAGCCCATTTCAAATTCACGGCAAATCCAAGGACGGTTTTCATAAATCGTACACATGAAGGTCTCTCTATCAAGAGCAGAGCACCAACCATCAGCAAGTCGAAGCATAGTTTCACTTCCCCACATATCTCGTTTGATATGTCTTTCTGGTACTCCTGTATCTGAGATTATCATCACCTCTAAACGGCAGCAACATGCTTTACAGTTAGAGCAAGAGACTTCAGGCGTGGTTTCATTTTTAATCGGGATGTTCATAGCTTGAAAAACACAGTTATCTTTAAGTAACTCAATACCGCATCATACCTCAAAACGGCATTGCTATCTTATGTTTTCCAATCGTGTGCCGCCTACTAAATACCGTACATATCAGATATCGTTATATCTTAGGTAATTGCATTGTGCCTTTTATGGTAGTAATAGCAGAGCCGATGAGTTTTATACGTCCATTTGGTAATAACTCGGTGCTGACATATCCACCACGCGCTGATGCTTGATAGCCATTAAGTTTTACTTTATTGAGCTTTTCTGACCAGTAAAGTGTTAGGGCACAGTGCGCTGAACCTGTGACAGGATCTTCATTAACGCCAACCCAAGGGGCAAAAAAGCGAGAGATAAAATCAAGATCATCATGCTGGGTTGGTGCGGTAATTAACACGCCACGACCATCAATTTTTGTTAGGCGATCAAAGTTTGGAGCAAGATTTAATACAATCTCTTCGTCATCTACTTCAATGAATATTTTTGAATCAAAAATACCATAAGCAATAACATGTGTAGCTTCAATGCCTAAAGATGTTAATAGTTCTGTGGATGGTGTGATATTAAAATCAAGTATTGGCGCCGGAAAATCGAGTTCTATGGTTGATGGCCTTATTAAGGCGGTTAATGGTCCTGATAGAGTATTAAATGTCACGGTATCATTCACATTAAAAAGGTTTTTTTCTTTTAAAATGTGCGTAGCAGAAAGAGTACCATGACCGCATAACTTTACTTCCGCTTGTGGTGTAAACCATTTTAAGTTCATGTTATTTAATGATAAAAAAGCGGTTTCGGATACTGCCATTTCCGCTGCAATAGATAGCATTAAATCTTCTGATAATGTTTCTTTTGTAATGCAAACCCCCGCTGGGTTGCCTTTAAACGTTTCATTGGTAAAAGCATCTACTTGATAGATCTCGATATCCATTTATTACCTACTCTTCTTTATTTGATTTTTATTATTCACATAAGAGAACTACAAGAAACGAACCATATGATATTTTGTTAGAAAAATCAGTTTACAAATCCGAATGAAAATGTTTGTGTGGAAGTTATGCAATAATTTTGGTAATATGTAAACAAGTCTTTATATTACTTTTAATAAATTAAACAATTTTACTATCAATCCATATATTGACCTCGCAGTTTATCTATACCTTTCCATATCATGCACTTTTATTGCTTGATAACTGAAACATTTTAATTATCTACCGATATAGCTATTTACGATTATGTATTAACAGAGAGATATTCATGACAAAGCAAACTGACGACAAACGTACAACTACAGCGGCTAAAGCAAAGAAAAAAGTAGCACCAAAGACAACAGAAAGAAAAGTGAGTGTTCGTGAGCGAATTGAAAACTTAAAAATGCAGCGCGAGTGGGATAAAGAGTGGGAGCTATGATTAATAGCTCATTAATTGCTCAGAAGATTAATGATGCATTATTACTCTACTCTGAAAAATTAAGTAATCGGGAACGAGATTACCTTAGCAACTTATATCAAAGCCTCATAAATTTTGACCAAGTATCTGAGAAACAAATAACGTTATGCGCTCAGATTTTTGGGCGCCGCAAACTTCCTCTATTATTACCGTAATTTTATTATTTTTTTACTTTCTCATAACATTTGATTGCAACTAGACAAATTACTGATTAAGTATGTTTTATCTTTAGATTAGTTGGATAAAGATTTAAGCGTAATGATTGGCTTTATGGGTTTCATATTAATCACTGTTTTGGTTTCAAATAATTGTTTTAGAAACACAACATCATTATTAATAGATACTGCACTGATTGCGAAGGGAGAGTGAGTACTCGGTATTGAGCTTGCTAAAGCATTAAGATCGACTAATTTTTCTAAAGCATAAAACTTATGCACGTAATCAACGGTTTCATTCGGTAAGCGTAGAGCTGAAAAATGTTTATCCACGACCCGTTTTAATGCCCGTTGTACACGTCCTTCCCCTGAGTTATAAGCGGCTAAAGTTAGCTTTAAATCTTGATCAAATTTGTTATAGAGAAAGATCAGATATTGCATTGCAGCCTCGGTACTACGGGCAATATTGAATCTTTCATCTTTAGTCTTTGATACCGTTAAACCAAAACGCTTTGCTGTTGCGGGCATAAGCTGCCAAAGGCCAGCCGCCTTTGCATGAGAGACTGCATGGCGATCGAATGTCGATTCAATCATTGGTATTAATACCAGACTGCGCGGCAGCTTTTTAGCATCAAGCTGTTTGATGATATGTTGAACGGTGGTTTTATGGCGGGTGAACTGTTTATCGATCACTTTTTTATGGGGTGATAACCGTTGGTAGTGTTTGCTGACCTGTTGTTCAAACTTCGCTTTGTACTTGGTCGGTATTGGCGTGGCTGCTTGGTTAGGATTAGCAAACAATAACAAAATCAGCATGATTAACATACTGAGAGGTAGAGAGAGGATAGTGCATTTTTTATTGCCCAGATGATACCTCATTAGCTTTTAATACTGCATTAAATGCGGTGTGCTATAAGCGTTATTGTCATTTTGTTGGGGGATTTGAGCATACACTTGATTGAGTAATTCGCTGAAGTTAGCTGATAAGATCCCGTTACGCTGATTTAAGTCATGACACTGTTTTACTAGCGTTTCTAAGGTCTGCCATTGTTGCTGAAGTTTGCTTTGTATTGTATTTGGTAAAGCGTGGATCAGTTTATTCATGCTTTGATTATTAATCGGTAAGCCGAGATTGTGTAGTTGTTGTGCGCGTTGTTGGCTTCGTTGTGTAAGTTGACTTATCAGTGGCAGTTGTTGTGCCGTTAGTTGCGAAAGTAATACGCCATCAAATTTCAAATAGCATTGGTGCTGTTTTAGCATCAGTTGATAAAGCTGGCGGTAATCAACGATATCGCACTGAATGTCTTTTATAAGCACAGTGATCATTTGCTGTTTATTGGGTTTGTTAGGCATATTTTACTCCATATAACATTAGCAATGTGCTTATTCATGACCAGTATGAAATTGCAAAATCGCGCTTGAAAGCGCTTCGATATCTAAGTTTATCTCTCCACGATTTAGGGCGCTTTTGATCTGTTCAACTTTTGCCATATCAACATCAGGTAAGGCACTTAGCGGTTGCTGTGCTTGTGCTAAGCGTTGACTATCGATGGTGCTGGGTGAATTGATAGCGTTGTTTTTAACGCTGTGAGAGCTTGGCTGTTGCTCTGCTGATTTTAACTGGGCATGGGGAAACTGCGAAGTTGCAACTTTATCTATTTTCATCATTTTTATTCCTACACAAGACGCTTAATTTACTTGGGCGACCAGTCACATAGGAAGATTAAATAAAAAATAAGGATTTTATCGTTTTTATCAAAAATTGATTATTTAATATCAAAATGTTGCGAGCGTAGCAATATTGGCTTTCGGTTTTACTAAGTCTTATCCTAAACGGGAGACTATTGGTATTAGCATTAACAAAAATAGTGCTAGACCGTATGCGATAGATCAAATTCGTGGATATAGTAAGAGCATTGCCTCCGAAGAAACCTTAAAAAAGATTTTTCAGTGGTTCGATAAAGAAGTGAAAAAGTACAGGCCGTTATAATTATTTGAAAATAGAGGCCGCTATAGAGTATGACTTATAGCGGCTTTGTTATGATTAATATTTAAGCTTATCGATTTGTAATAGTGATTGCATTAATCGATAGTGGATCTAATGTTGGCTTTGGTAGCTTTAGTGCTTGTACTGCGCTTAAGCCTGTTGAAGTGATCCCACCTTCATATTGAGGCTTAGACTCACCTGGAACAAGGTAGGCTTTTGAACCTGGGTTCCATGCAGCAAAGAAATCCGACAGATCTTTTTGTGCAGCGTAAGAGGCACATAACATCAGTTGATCACCTTTGCTTAATCCACTTTGATCACGACAAACGTTATTGGTTGGTAATAGCGTGTTGTCTTCTTCATTGTTACGCGTTAAACGATGCATTAGCTTGATCAAATCCCAGCCTTTTAGCCCGGTTACAGTATTCGCGTAGTAAGATGGCAAAGGTGCTTTGATAGCGTTATTGATATCAAACTCTTGCTCTGCCCATTCTTTTAATTGAGCAAACATCAGTAAACGTTCACCGTTACCGCCAGCAGCCCATGCATGTCCTTGCTCTAGGCGGACAAAGTTAGGTGCCATTTTTATATCAGCTTCGACACGGGTCATTTTACCGAGGTATTTATCCTGCATGTAAAGTGCCAGCATGTTGTTCACCACTTCTGTAGCACCTTCCACATTAAATGGTGCTTCAGCGGCATTGTGACCAACCTCGTGCCATAACAACCAGTCATTTAGTGGCGTAGTTGATAGTGATGTTGATGTTTTATTAAAGCTGCCGTTCATCACTGGGTAGCCGGAGTGGGCTGCGCCAATAGAAATAGCGATATCGTTTACAAAGTGGTGCTTGTTATTCGATCGCGTGCTATCTGTCGCTTTGCCATTACGACCATTTCCTTCTCCGACCGCTTCATCACGAGCGTAGAAATCATTGACATCTGCGGAGAACATATCAAGTTCTGCTGCAAATTTGGTTCTATCCCCACCGTAATTGCTTGCTGTTAAATTCTCAGCGGCAGCGGTGTAAATAAAGGTATTCGATTCAATTTCACCAATAGGTGCTGGTGAGCTTTGAGCGTTAATCCATTTATCGACCTTAAACCAAGGGGCGTTCACTGTACCTGAGAAGTTTAATGTCACAGGATTGGTTTCATTACCTTGCACATATATGAGGCCACCATAAGGCGCTGTAAAATTAGCTGTTGCATTGGGTTGTAGAGTAAAAGTCTTGGTCATACGAGGCGGACGTTTTAAACCTAACTCATGTTTTTCACGACCCGTTAAATCATCTGCCAGTGCAACGGTTACTGTGATCGGATTACTATTACCTGATGCTGTGATTGTCATTGGTTCATGTGCAATTGCCCATTGACCCGTAGCTTGACGGCTTCCTGCAAACCAAGCGGCAGTGTTATTGCTTAAATCAACAGTGATGCTAGTGCTACCACCACTTGTTGTCACTTCACCTGGGTATTGGCGAACATCTGCTTTAATATCAAGATCGAAGTAAGTTCGACCCAACATCAAACGTGTTAGCGGTTTTTCCATGTAATTTAATGGGTAGCTTGGGTTCATCCAGCCAGCGTATTTACCTACGTTTTCTGAATCCACGCCATAAACCATGTTATTGGCTTCAAGACTTTGCTTTAGCGCATCACTACAGGTGGTTTGCCCTGCAGCGGTATCACCATAACAGTTTAGGAATTCAGTAAAGCGTTCAAAGCCAAGTTCGTCTTCTTTACCAGATTCAAAGCGATAATCGAGATCGTTCCATAACCATACTGTCATGTTTTGGTAGATCCGGTTAAGATCAACACTGCTTAAGCGTTCACCTTGGCTGCCTCTAGTTCTAAAATATAGCTCGTGTTGATATAAACGCTCGATATTAGTACCAAGATCTGCCGCTTTAATCATGGCCTTTGCTGTCGCTTCATCAAGTGGTAATTCTTTATAAAGCGCGCGATGCATACCACCAGATAGACGTATATCATTCCCCGGACGATACTCTAGGCAGTTAATCTCATAGTGATAATCCGTTAGCGTACATTCTTTAACATTGAACTCTTTAAGAATACGTTGTTTGTCTACTTCAATAGCTTCTGGCGCTCGTTCCTTACCTTCTTGGAAGGTATCAACGAAAGCTAACAGCTTAACGTTTTCACCGTGCTCGTTTTTAATTAGCTTATGTGCGACTTCTAAGTTTGGTTTATCGTCAGGCTTTTCGTTAGTAATAAAGTCCCAACTAACAGAACCATCAGAGTTAATGGTATAAGGCAGTTTAATATTACCTGTTGTTTCGTCTTTGCTACCAGCATAGCGCTCTAAGACCCAGTAACCGTGTTGACGTTGAGAACGTACGCGATCAGGGTAGCCATAACTTGGGCCATTACCACCTGCGATTGATTGACCATTAATTGCTAATCCTGCACCATCCAGTAGACGAGTAAAGTCATCGTTCACACGTTTAGTAATACTTTCCATGATCAAGATATTACCGCCACGCTCTACATAATTGAGTAGATCAGAAACATCTTGTTGAGTTAGTTTAGGTTGTTCGGTGTTGGCTAAAGAAGGGATCTCACCACTGATTGATACACTATTTTCGTAGCCATTTAGAATTAACAACGGCATATCAGCAGGATCGATACCACTAAAGCTTGAAAGCTGTTGAGCTGTCATATTAAAGCGAGGATCAATTACAAATGGTGCTTTATTACCAATGACTAGATGTCCTGAACGGCGGAAATAAACATCAGGAATATTGGTACCAATGTTGATTGGTTCTGCTGATGTAGTGTATTTATCACCAATTAAATAACGGAAGGTATTGGAGAAGAAATTCTCCATATCTTCGGAGTCTTGGGTGTTATTCCAACATGCCCCTTTGTCACTTACGCCGTTATCCCAACTATAGCTTTCAGGACACACCAGAATCGTGTTGTATTTACTGTTACCTAACAACATAACTTTACCTGCGCCTACTTCACCAATACTGATAAATGGCAGATTAAAGGTTGCAGTGTTACCACCTACTAAATCTGGCTTCACTGTTGATGGTGATTCAGTAATGTATGCAAGAGAATGTTCGTCCCATGCTTTCTTCTCACCAAAACGTAGCCAAAAGTTATTATCGTTACGCGGCATCAATACAGGAAATGCTGCATTTGAAATGTTGATTGCACCTTGTCCACGAGGATAACCTGGACTGCCGTAGTACCATGTTTCGTCACTAAATACGTGGAATTTTGTGACAGGTTTCCAGCCTTCTGACTGCGCATCAACACCGGCACCCCATAGCTTTAAAATATCCGCTTGAATGTTACCGCCAGCATCCATCACGCGAGGAAACGATAAGCTTGAGATACTGCGTGTGGCACTACATTTACCTTCACAAATCGCGGTGTCGATATCTAGTGCTAAACCTTGGTTAAATTGTTTATCAAACTCACCATCAATAGGGTTTTGAGTACCTGTGCCGTTATCAAGCATCACAGGCTCTGACAGTGATAGGTTAATCGCTTCATTAATGACGTTCGGGTACATGGCAAATACTTGGCGAACACGATCGTTGATCACAAGCTTTGAATCATCATGAGAGTAACGTTGTAATAAACGTTCAGCATTACGGCCTAGGTGCTCAGCGCCTAAATCTGTAATGGAAAACTCCGTTTTGTTGGCTTTGACTTCACCTAATTCAAAGGTATCGATACCAAAAGAGACAGTTTCACCCCAGTTGAATGAGAATTTGCCTTGCTCATCGGTAATGCCACGAGATGAATGGCTGTAGTACTCAATACCTTGTACTGGATTGTTGTGACTATCAACCAGCGTACCTTGAGATAGGATCACCTCTGTCGGTTGATAAACCAAGTTTGCTTCCGCATTGGCAGAAACAAAATTAGAATTTAGATCGTCACTTGTACCAGGAGTGACTTCTGGTTTTACATCCGGTTCATGAGTTGAAGGCTTGCTATCCGCTTCGGTATTTTCTTCGACTTTATCGACTAATAAATTGTTAAACTCATCTTTACTTAAGGTCTGCAATTCTGTGGAATGATACAAGCTGTTAAAACGTACTTGCTCAGCAGAAGATAATGACAGCTCAACTACGCCACCGATAGCAGTACCACTTTTAAGTAATAGGCTTCGAGTGTTATCTAACGCATTTTGCAGTTCAATAGCATCTGTGATCGCAACAAAGCGATCTGAATCGGCTAAGTTTAAGCGCTTAACTTTTTCCAGTGCTGTGTTTTTGGTGATTTTAAGCTCGATATTGCTAAATGTTGCAAGCTCAACAGCACCGTAATAACAACTGACAGTATCGCCATTGTTAATAATCAAGCTGTTTGCAGTTTCACCATCACATAAAACGCTGTTGCCAAAACTGAGATCGCTATCTAAAGCAAAAAGTGCAGTGGCGGTTGGATCTGGCTCTACTGGAGGGGGTACTTCTGGATCTCCTGTTTCAGGATCTACAACTGGTGGCGTGATTTCAGGCTCCGTTGGTGGTTCAACGGGTGGCGGCGTGATCTCAGGGTCGTCAAGATCTGGTTCACTCGGCAGAATTTCGGTAGGAGGAATAATGGTTGTGTTAGATGTATCGTCACCTTGACAACCCATCAATAAAATTGAGGAGCTAATAGCAACTGCAATAAGTTTTTTTTTCATGAAAGCATGACCTAAAATGGTAATTTATTGCTGTTGTATATTGTAAAAATAAAGGCTTAACAATGTTATTTATCTCTCATTAACATTTAGAAACGATATTGAGATAAAATTCTCATATTGATAAAAGGTATAAATTGTAACGATATAAATACCTAAAAAGCTGTCAAAATATTATTGCTTATTCTTAAGGTAAACGGCATCTTTTTGGCGTATTTTAAAATATTGTTTCAACTTTACCTTGAGCAGAAACTCGAGCATGAATGACTTTTTGAGTTGCCTTATTTTCCACTCTTATTTGTTCATGCATTTTTCCATGTTCTAACGCTACTCCTTTGGTTGATGCTTCAAACTTACCTTTTTTAGCGACAATCAGTACTTGATCCCCTTTATTAATTAGAAACGGCTTTTTTAACAAGTTTTCAGTGATTAGTTGTCCTTGGCGAATTCGACGGATGGCATGTAAGCCTATCACTTGCTCTGCATCAATGATGATATTTTTAGGTGCTTTAAGTTGCAGCATTTGGCTATCGAGCATGCCCCTCGTAATAAGCTCATCGCGATGAATTAACGTGCGAGCTACCATTACTGGAAGTGTTAATTGGACATAAACGGTTGCATTGAGTCGCCAGTTCACTGTTGGGCTTTCACACTTAACTTGTCTTTTTAATCTGCCTACGGGCTGCGATTGATTATCTTGGCTAGCAATGATGAAGGTAGTTGGACAAACAGGTAATGAGGCTGCTGCGGCTGGTAGTTGTACTTTAATTTTACTGACGACGTTCGACCAATGATGGCGCTCACTATATTGCTGGATATCTTTATTGACAGTTTCTTTTAGCTCTTGTGTTAATGCGTTGGTATCGAGTTTTTGTGCTTGAGACGTCAGATTTTGTTGCTCAGCGTTAGCCCAGCAAGAAAGTAGTAAACAAATTAATAAAGTAAGGCGTAAAAAAGTCACAGATTTCCCTTTCCGTACTGCTTCCCTAAGGGGGAAGTTCCTGTTCCGTTATGGTTTTAACTTATTGAATGTTAATGCTTATCTTTATGGCACGCATTTTGGATTAATCCATTCTATTACAATCTTGGTTGTACTGTCTAAGGAGTGGTTAATGGCAATAAGTTTTGAAAATGCACTCGGTGTTCATCCTCAAACGCTCGACTTTCGGGTGCAAAGAGCCAAGGTGCTTGCCAGTAATTTAGCAAATGTCGATACCCCTGGATACCTAGCAAAAGATATTCGCTTTGATGCCATTGTAAGTCAAATAGAGGTTGGAAAAGTACAAAAATCCCCGACTCAATTGGTGGTGTCTGATGGTTACGCTGTGCCTTACCAAAATTCGAAAGATGGCAACACGGTGGAGCTCAGTGTTGAACAGGCAAAGTTTACGAAAAATAACATGGATTTTCAGAGCAGCTTAACGTTTATGAATATGAAATTTAAGGGTTTAGCTGCCGTGATTAAAGGACGTTAATAATGGCATTTACTGATATTTATTCCATTGCGGGTTCCGCAATGAATGCGCAAACCATACGTTTAAATACTGTCGCAAGTAATTTAGCGAATGCCGATGCAGTTGCTGCCAATCCCAATGATGCTTACAAGGCGTTAAAACCTGTATTCGCCACAGTTTATAACAAAACTCAATTAACTGGAGATCAAGCAGACTATCCGAGTGCAGAAGTACGCATTATGGATGTGGTTCAACATGCTGGAGAGGCTGAAAAACGCTTTGAGCCAAGTAACCCACTGGCCAATGAAGAGGGGTATGTTTATTACCCTGATATAGATGTAGTCGCAGAAATGGCAGACATGATGTCAGCAACCCGCAGTTTTGAAACCAATGTTGAAGTGCTGAGTAATGTGAAAAGCATGCAGCAAGGGTTGCTTCGTTTAGGTGAGGGTAACTGATGACCATTGCACAATTTAACACACTGAGTACCGATGTGCCTGCGATTGAGTCGACCAATATGGCTGTCGCGGGTAACCCGAATAATGCTAACGATGCTAACTCATTAAAAAATGAATTCATTAATTTAATGGTGGCTCAAATCCAAAACCAAGATCCATTAAATCCGCTTGATGGTACTGAATACGTCGGGCAATTAGCGCAATTTTCTCAGGTTGAAAGTACCGAGAACATGGCGAAGTTGATGCAAAACAGCATGGTTTTACTCGATAACATGCAAGTTCTGTCAACGGCTGGGTTAGTAGGGCAAACCGTTTATGTTGAAGGCAGTGAGGTTGAATTAACGGATGCTAAGCAGCAAGGGCGAATTGAATTAGAACATGCATCAAGCACCGTCTCGATTGTTTTAACAGATCAACTTGGTAACAAGAAAACCATGCCGTTAGGCCCTAAAAATAAAGGTGAAGTGGAATTTACGATTGATCCTAACGCACTGGGTTTAGCTAAAGGGCAATATCAAATCAGTGTTGAGGTGGCGAAAGATTTACCACAACCCAGTGTTTTGCTCGCAGGAGAAGTGTCACAGGTTCGCGTGCCTTCTAATGGCGGAGCCGCGTTGGTAAATGTTGAAGGTATTGGTCGAGTACCGTTTTATCAAATTAGCCAGTTTGGCGAGTAAATCTATTTAAGCTTTCGCTTGGTTTTAACCATGAACGAAAGCAATCAAGGAATGAAGAAAAGAGGAAGTTATGAGTTTTGATATCGCATTAAGTGGATTAGACGCAACCAATGTTCAGTTAAATACTATTAGTAATAATATTGCCAATGTTTCTACCTCGGGCTTTAAGGAGTCACGTACTGAATTTTCAGCGGTATACAATGGTATGCAAGCAGGAGGGGTTGAAGTAGCAGCTATTTCGCAGAATTTTGATAAAACAGGTTCAATTACCGGGACCGGTCGACCGTTAGATTTGGCGATTTCGGGAAGCGGATTTTTTGTTACTAAAGATCATACTGGGCAAACCTTATATACCCGATCCGGTGTGTTTGGTTCTGATAAAGATAACAACATTGTTAGTAATAATGGTGCCAAACTTCAAGGCTATACCGTTGATGCGAATAACAATTTACAAGCAGGCGCGGTAGGGAATTTAAAAATCACTACCGCTTCACTGCCGGCAAAAGCGACAGATGAGCTTGCTTTTGTGGCTAACTTAGATGCCCGTTCTAGTGTGATTGATCCTGCTATTAATCCTTTCGATCCTAATGCGACTGACAGCTTTAACTCGTCTTATACCTCTAAAGTTTATGATTCTTTAGGTAATCCTCACACCGTTACACAGTACTTCACTAAAACTAATGCTAATGAATGGCAAGTGAATGTGGTCGTTGATGGCGCGGCTACCCCGACGCAAACCCAAAATGTTGTTTTTAATACCGACGGAACATTGCAATCACCAACGGCTCCTTTTGCAGTGAATTTTAACCCTGCAGGCGCGGATGCGGCGAATATCAATATTGATATAGCTGGGACGACTCAGTTTGGTGCGGATTTTGGCGTGAGCACTAATGCACCCAATGGGTATACTTCTGGTGAGCTTGCTGGTGTGCGTGTTGAAGACAACGGGATGGTATTCGCCACTTACACGAATGGGCAATCTCAGTTACAAGGTCAGGTGATGCTGGCTGATTTTGCCAACCCTCAAGGATTGGTAAAAACCAATGGTACTTCTTGGATTCAAAGCTTCAGTTCGGGGGCTCCTGTTAATGGTGCGCCAAGTACGGGTACTTTAGGTGGATTAGTTGCTGGCGCATTAGAAGGGTCAAATGTTGACCTTACCAGCGAACTGGTAAGCCTAATGACCGCTCAGCGCAACTATCAGGCCAATGCCAAAACTATTTCGACGTCAGATAAATTAACTCAATCACTCTTTAACGCGGTGTAGTGAGAGGCTGTTATGGATAGTTTTTTATATACCGCAACCAGTGGTGCAAGCCGAGTGATGAAAGCGCAACATGTGCGATCAAATAACTTATCAAATGCAGATACCGCTGGCTTTCGTGCGGATATGGAGCGAGTGAAAAGCATCCCTTTACAGGGCGCGGGTTTTGATGGTCGCACCATGGTTGTGACTAACTCAGCAGCGACACGCTTTGATGCAGGGGATGTAATTAAAACGGGGCGTGCACTGGATATTGCGATTAATGGTGATGGCTTTTTTACCGTACAAACTGTCGCTGGTAATGAAGCCTACACTCGTGCTGGTAACATTCGTGTTGATGAGCAAGGCATGATGCGCGTTAACGGTTTTCCATTGATGTCAGAAGGGGAAGCCTTAGTGCTACCAGAATATCAAAATGTGGAAATCAGCGATAAGGGTGTCGTGTCAATCGTGCCGCTAGGTGGTGGTGCTGAACTTGAAGTTGGACAATTAAAGTTGGTTAATCCGGACTTTAATCAATTGCAAAAACAAAGTGATGGCTTGCTTCACCCAGTGAATGATCAAGTTTTTGCTCAAGACCCGAGTGTGGCGATGACGGCAGGACATTTAGAAGGCAGTAACGTATCTGCGATCAATGAGCTCGTTAGTGTGATGTCGCTGACTCGTAACTTTGAAATGCAAGTGCGAATGATGAAAACCGCAGAAACATTAGCACAAGCAGGAACCCGCTTAATGAACCCACGTTAATGACGTAGGTAGCAATAATTACAAGGAGAGTCATCATGCATTCAGCACTTTGGGTCAGTAAAACAGGAATGGCAGCACAAGATACAAAAATGACTGCGATTTCAAACAACCTTGCCAATGTTAATACGGTAGGTTTTAAACGTGATCGTGTTGTTTTTGAAGATTTGTTTTACAGCATTCAACGTCAACCAGGCGCGCAAGTCGATCAGTTAAATCAATTACCGAGTGGAGTACAGCTTGGTAGTGGTGTACGTGTAGTCGGCACACAAAAAGTATTTACGCAAGGGAATTCACAAAATACCCAACAACAGTTGGATCTTGCTGTTATGGGCTCGGGTTTTTTCCAAATAGAGAATTCCGATGGTGAAGTGATGTTTAGCCGAAATGGACAGTTTCACGTTAACTCTGAAGGTTTAATGGTGAACGGACAAGGTCTACCACTTCAACCGCAAATTCAAATACCTGAAGAAGCGAATACGATATCCATTGGCGTAGATGGCATTGTAACGGCAACGCTTGCAGGGGATCCTCAGCCGCAAGAGTTGGGGCAAATTACCTTGGCGAAATTTATTAATCCAGCAGGTTTAGAAGCGATTGGCGGTAACCTTTATAAAGAGACACAAGCCAGTGGTCAGCCGCAAGAGATGATTGCAGGCACTGATGGAGCAGGCAGTTTGAAACAAGGGGCGCTAGAAGGCTCAAACGTGCAAGTAGTTGAAGAAATGGTTGATATGATCACCACTCAACGCGCTTATGAAATGAATGCCAAAGTAGTGTCTGCCGCTGATGACATGCTGAAATTTGTCGCTCAAGCCGTGTAAGGAGTGAGGATGAAGACGCTTTTAATGCTGCTATGTTTTCTCTCTTTTGTATCAGGTTGTGCAGTGCGTGAAGAATTTATTCCGCCTGAACCTAATGATGCTGCATTTGCGCCACCGGATCTTGATTACAGCTTACCTGAAGCCAAGCATGGCAGCTTGTATCGCCATAATTATTCGATGACTTTGTTTCAAGATCGCCGTGCCTATAGGGTCGGCGATGTATTAACGGTAGAGTTGGATGAGCAAACGCAGTCAAGCAAAAAAGCCAATACCAAGTTTGGTAAATCCTCCTCAATTGAATTTGCAGCGCCGACATTAGGCAATAAAACCTTTGATGATCTCTCTGCCAGTGTCAGCGGTGATCGTGGTTTTGATGGTACTGCTGCAAGCACTCAAGGCAATAAGTTACAAGGGGCAATCACTGTCACTGTACATAAAGTATTACCTAATGGCGTGCTGATGATCCGTGGTGAAAAGTGGATTCGACTTAACCAAGGGGATGAATACATACGCTTAACGGGCGTGGTTCGGGTTGATGATGTTAATCGTCATAACCAAGTATCTTCTCAACGTATTGGTGATGCGAGGATCACTTATTCTGGCAGAGGCGCACTGGCTGATAGCAATGCTGCAGGCTGGTTAACACAATTTTTCACTAGCCCATGGATGCCTTTCTAATGAAAAAAATGGTTTATTTTATCCTGTCTTTTTTGTGTGTGACGTTTGGTTGGATGCCGCTTAACGTTAGCGCTAAAACAGCAGTACCTATGATGGATTTAGTGGATGTGCAAGGCATACGCTCAAATCAGCTGGTGGGTTATGGTTTGGTGGTTGGTCTTGATGGCTCAGGAGATCGAAATCAAGTGAAATTTACCAGCCAGTCTATTACCAATATGCTGCGTCAATTTGGGGTACAAATTGGCGATAGGATCGATCCAAAGCTTAAAAATGTCGCTTCAGTGAGTGTGACGGCTACCGTTGAAGCGATGGCGGGACCCGGCCAAGAGCTCAATGTTGTTGTTTCATCTATTGGTGATGCAAAAAGCCTACGTGGCGGTACTTTATTATTGACGCCACTTAGAGGTATCGATGGTGAAGTTTATGCTGTTGCACAGGGAAATGTTGTTGTTGGAGGGGTAAAAGCAGAAGGGCAAAGTGGCTCAAAAATCACGGTCAATACACCTACAACAGGACGCATTCCTAATGGTGCAACGTTAGAGCGAGAAATACCGACAGACTTTAATAACAGCAGTATCGTCACGTTAAATTTACGCCAACCGAGCTTTACTACAGCGAAAAATATTTCCCGTGCAATAAACGCGACTTTCGGCCCAAAAGTTGCGACTGCGATCAGTAAAGGTCGAGTGGAAATGCGCGCGCCACAAGACTTACAACAGCGGGTGACTTTTATGTCGATGTTGGAAGACTTAAAAGTGATGACAGGGAGAAAAGCTGCGCGGGTGGTATTTAATGCGAGAACAGGAACGGTTGTGGTTGGCAAAAATGTCCGTGTTAGTGAAGCGGCTGTGAGCCACGGTAATCTTACAGTGACGATTTCAGAAAGTGATCAAATCAGCCAGCCCAATGCCTTTAGTCAAGGCACAACAGAGCGAGTTAATAATTCTAAAGTTGATATCAACCAAGATGAGGCACAAATGTATATTTGGCCTGAAGGGACTGAGCTTAATACTATCGTAAATGCCGTGAACAGTTTAGGTGCGTCACCTGATGATCTTATGTCTATTTTGCAGGCGCTACATGAAGCAGGCGCATTGAATGCAGAGCTGGTAGTGATTTAGGAGAGTTAGATGAAGATCGACGACAATATCAGCACAATTAACAAAAATAATGTTCTATACCATGATAATAATGGTTTGCAGCAAATCAAACATTCGCTATCTGATGAGCAAGGTTTAGAAGTGGTTGCTGGGCAATTTGAAGCGATGTTTTTACAAATGGTTTTACGTCAAATGCGAAGTAGTAGTGATGTCTTGGCTGATGAAGATAATCCATTTTCCAGCAAACAACAGAGTGTCTATCGCGATTTTTATGATGGTCAGTTGGCAATTGAAATGGCGAAACAACAGCAAACAGGCATTAAAGAAATGTTGATGAAACAGTTAAATCCTAACCAAGGATTTAATGATGTTCAAAATAGTGCCGCATTAACTCATCAAGCACTGGAAAAACAAGTCACACCAAAGCCTGTTAATAATGAAGCGGCCGATCAATTGGCAATGCGAACGTGTACTGCTTTTCAACAATCATTGCAATCTTACAAGGAGCAGTAATCGCTATGAATATGATTAATATTGGTTTAACAGGATTAAATGCCAATAAAACGGCGCTTGATGTTACTGCTCATAATATTGCTAATGTTAATACGCCTGGATTTAGTCGACAGCAGGCGATGATGAGCGCTCTTGCTGGCAACGATATATTAAGTGCGGGAAGTGGTGTTGAAATTGCCAGTATTCGACGTATATCAGATCAATTCATTGTAAAACAAACATGGGCAGCAACCAGCCAACAGGCAGCAAGCAATGCGAATTTAGACAATATGACGATGCTCGAAAGCCTATTAGGTGGAGAGGGCTTTAATATTAGTGCAGGTCTTGATTCTTTATATTCAGCGTTAAATGACGCGACACTTAAACCGGAATCTACCCCTAATCGCCAGCAAATTATTAATGAAGCTAAAGCGTTATCTCGTCGCTTTAATACCTTGTCTGAATCTTTACATGGCCAGGGTAAGCGTATTAGTGACAAGGCTACGGCGTCTATTGAGCATGTTAACAGCTTAATGAACAATATTGCAGATATAAACCACCGCGTTGTAGAGACACAAGCGACAGGCGGTAATCCTTCTCAGCTTATTGATGAACGTGATGTATTAATTAAACAACTTTCTGAAGTGGTTGAGATCAGTTCAACTCAGCAACCAGATGGTAGCCTACAAGTTACTCTGGCATCTGGTCAGCCTTTGATTTTAGGTAGTGATGCTGCGCAATTAAAATCGACTCCGATAGTTAATGAGCCGTTTATTAAGAACATCGAAATTAATTTTTCTGGGCAAACCTTTGCTGTTACAGGTGAGTTAGGAGGGCAGTTAGGATCATTTGATAACTATCTCAAAGACACCTTAAAACCGACCCAACAAGCCCTTGATGAGATGGCACAAAACCTAGCAACCGAATTTAATCAGGTATTAGCGACGGGTTTTGATTTAAATGGTAATCCAGGCCAAGCATTGTTTTCATTCGATCCTAATTCACCAGCGGGCAGTCTTGATATCACAGCGATCACACCTGCTGAGCTGGCATTATCTTCAGATGGGACACCGGGTAACAGTGATACGTTACAAGCCTTGATCGATTTGTCGACAAAACCAATGGCGATCACTGGGTTAGGTAGTGTGACCTTGAATGATGCATTTGCTTCTATGGTGGGTAAAACGGCAATAGAAACGAGACAAGCCGCCGTTGATCAAAAAGCCGCAGAAACCTTATTTAGTCAAGCTAACGCAGCACGAGATAATTTAAGTGCGGTTAACAGTGATGAAGAAGCGGCAAACCTAATGACATTTACTAATGCTTATCAAGCAAACATGAAAGTGATCAGTACAGCCAATGAACTGTTCGACTCAGTATTACGATTATTGTAAGGGATGAATGATGAGAGTCAGTGATACGCAATTTAGCCAGCTAATGTTAACCAGCCTATCAAAAAATAACCAAGGCTTAGGTGAAGTGTTAGCGCAGATGTCAACAGGTCAGCGCTTACTCAAATTATCTGATAACCCAATTGATTCTATTAATTTATTGAATTTAGACCGTGAAAATAGCGCGATAAATCAGTACCAAGATAACATTAGTAATGTGAAAACCGCGCTATCTTCGCAAGAAGTTCATTTAATGGCCGCAAGTGATACGTTAAAGGATATGCGAGATACGTTGTTATTAGCGTCAAATGGTGCCATATCAGATGCTGATAGAGAAAGTTATGCGAATAAATTAGTCAGCTTACGTGATGCTTTTATGTCTTCATTTAACGTTCAAGATGAAGAGGGTAATTACCTTTTTTCCGGTACTCAAAGTGATGTCCCAGCGATTACAGCACAACCTGCTGGTGGCTATATTTTTGAAGGTAATAGCGATAAGCGCGTAGTGACGGTAGCCAAAGGCGTTACGATGGAAGCAAATTTTGCTTCACAAGAAATGCTCGATCTTGGCGGTAATAATATCTTAAATCAGATTGACGCAGCGATAACCGAGTTACAAGCCCCGACAGCAAATCTCAATAACACCTTACAAGCAACGTTAAATACTCTAGATATAACGCATGATAATGTTTTAGCAGCAGTAACCGATATTGGTGGGCGCCATAATAATTTAGATTTAATGGAAACCAGCCATGGTGATAATAAGTTATTTGTTGAAGCCGTAACCAATGATCTAGAAGCGTTGGATTATGGTGAAGCATCGGTTCGTTTAAATAATTATATGGCTGCGCTTCAGGCTACACAGGCAAGCTACATGAAAATTAACGACCTTTCATTGTTTAATCGATTGTAAGGTAGCAAAGAACTATGGTTACAAGTACATCGGAAGTTAGAACTCAGAGTATAAATTTTGCTAATGCGAGCAAGAAAGCTGCCATTGTTCCGTCTGCCGCAGACACAATCGATACCAAGAAAATCGCTGGTTCGAACTTAAAACAATTAAGCTATCAGCAAGATGGATACACGGTTTCCAAAACCTTACTCGCCAAGGGTCAGCAGCAAGTAACATCGGTACAAATAGCAAAACAAGCTTTAGGTGTTGTAGGGCGGGACTTACAAGCAATAAAGAAGATCTTAAGTACTGAGCTTATTGCTCAACGCGCTGTTTCTCCGTCAGCTCAAAACAATGCTAATCATCATCTTGATTCGATAAAACACACATTGAATAACGCTAAGAGCGACGGACTTCGTGTTATTGATGCAGAGCTAAAAGTTAATATTGATAGACCAATAACACGTACATTTTCTGTTCCCGGTCTGAATGTTCAGCGTCAGCGAGAGCACAGTGAGCTTATTAAATTAAGCTTTCAACAGTTGGGAACGGTTGTTGTGAATATGGATGCGAAACTAAGTGATAAAGCCTTAGTTTCGCAAATAGATCGTCATGTGATCCCTTTTGGTCTTCGAGCATCGCAACAAGATAACGGCGATATTGTATTTCGAACCAATGAGCAAGGCTTTCAAGGGGTGGAAGGAAAAGTACAGGTAATTGGTCAAGGGCATCGATACCCTGCAGGGCAGGCCAATACCCTGACGATTAAGCCTGAGCCTGAAGGTATTGAAGATAGTCAATTTACTTTTAATAACCGTGAGCAAATTCGCGATACTTTAGTTAAAGTGAACCAACATTTACGGCAAGTGCAACAAAGCCTTGATGATATCAAAGCTTATCAGGCGGTATTGGCTAAACAAATGGCAGATGCGAAAGCAAACACGTCGCTGGGCGATGTTAAGCAAGTAGAAGAAAAGCTTAGCCAACTCTCGGGGGCTGGAAACCAGCAATTTAGTGCAACGTATCGCTCTTTAGCAGCACAAGCGAATGTACATCGTCATACCGTTGTCGCTTTATTGAAATAATGTCACTGACTACATGTTTATTTCTGACTTTCGTCTGCACAACATTCATCTTGAAGGTACGCAATCACTGAATCCAGTTTCTGATATTCCGCGACACAAAACAAAGTTCGTCCTTCTCTGCGTTGTGAAATGAGCCCCGCAGAGGCCAGCCCGGCAATATGATGAGAGAGGGTTGAACCTGGAACAGAAAGCTTTTCTTGTAACCCCCCAACAGCAATACCTTGATGACCCGCTCTAATCACTGTTTTGTAAATCATCAATCGTGTCGGATGTCCTAATTCTTTCAATGCCTTAGCAATGATTTCTGTATTCATTGTGAGTGCCCTTACTGATTTTATATTTCGATATTACTAGAAATGTCTTGATCTATCCAATAAAGATCAATTATATTTCTATTATTCTAGAAATATAGATTGGTGCTGTGATGTTAAAAGATACGTTAGAGATGTTCCTCTTTTTGGCGACTGAGTTAACGCTACTGTTTTTGTTGATTAGTTTTTTGGTTGGTGTATTACAAAGCTATATTCCACCGGCAAAAATTCAGAGAATATTAAGTGGAAAGAAAGGTAAGGGTTATGTTGTTGCTGCATTATTAGCAGCTATTACTCCGTTTTGTTCTTGTTCAACAATCCCGTTTTTAAAAGGATTACTTAGAGCTAAAGCGGGCTTTGGAACCATGATGGTGTTCCTTTTAGCAAGTCCTCTGCTTAACCCCGTTATCATTGGTTTATTTGTCGTAACCTTTGGTATCAAAGTTGCTGCATTCTATTTTGTGATGGCGATGGGTGTATCTGTTATTGCCGGCGTGCTATTAGAAAAGCTCAACTTTGAACGCTTTGTAAAACCAGAAGCCTATATCGAACCTGAATCATCATGTGGTGCTAAAAGCTGTGGCGGAGCGAAAGTTGAAACAAATAAATGGAAAAAAATCTGGAACACAACATGGAAAGACTTTAAAAAAGTACTGCCATACTTAATCGGTGGTATTGCTATTGGCTCATTGATTTATGGTTTTATGCCAACTGAGTTCATTGCGAAAATCGCAAGTGATAACAATCCATTTGCGATTCCGGTAGCGGCTGTCATTGGTATTCCATTATATATTCGTGCAGAAGCCGTCATTCCATTGAGTGCCGCATTAGCTGCAAAAGGAATGGGATTAGGGGCGGTGATGGCATTAATTATTGGTAGTGCTGGCGCAAGTTTAACAGAAGTCATCTTATTAAAATCGATATTTAAAACACCAATGATTATTGCTTTTGTTACGGTTGTTTTAACCATGGCTATGAGTTCAGGTTACTTATATAGCTGGATTTTTTAGCCCTTACCATGGAATTTCAGTGCCATCGTAACTGAAGAATTTTCCATTATCTTTTAAGCTCAGTCGCTGTAGCAAGTTAATTAATGCTGCAGCGACTTTTTCTGGCGTTTGTAAATTACCTTCTGGCACGTTGCGCTGAAAAGGCTTTGATAAGTTTGTGTCTGTAGTACCGGGGTGAAAAGCGAATACACAGGTATTAAATTTTTTATTTTTCCATTCAATACTAATCGTTTTCAAAGCCATATTTAATGCTGCTTTTGAACTTCGGTAACTTATCCATCCACCTATATTATTGTCTTCAATACTGCCAATTTTTGCCGAAACAGTAACAAAGTAATTCAATGTTTTTGATTTTAATTTAGGAGATAAGTGCTTAGCGATTAGCAGTGTAGGTAATACGTTCGTTGAGATATTTTGATTAAAAAAATCACTATCAAATTGAGTAATCGTTTTTTCTGGCATCATATCGCCACTGTGTAACATGCCAACCGCATTGATCACGATATCCAGCTGGCCAACTGTTTCTGATAATTTAGCCACATCAGAATCTTTGCTGACATCAGTACGATGCCAAGTGAGTTGAGGGTGTTCAATAGTTGGATGGCTGTTGTGGTATGTCGCATGGATATGATTGACTGCACCTTGGCTTAGATATGTTTTTATTAAGGCTGAACCAATGCCACCTGTGCCACCTAATATCAATATATGCATAAAGAGAAACTCATCGTATTGAAATAACAAAGTATCTATACGATGAGTTTAGCTAAATAGTTTTGTTTTAATTACTTACGCTTAAAGTAATCTCGAATAGATTCGAAAATGAGTAATACACTATAAAAGGGATTATCAGCTTTGTTATATTCTTCTAATACGTAGATGAAGTTCGACTTATAGTGCTCTACTGCTTCTTCACTTGTTTCTGCATAAATCACATCATCTAACACTTCAAAGCCTTGAGACAGTAATTCTTCTTTCTCTTTCAGAAATGTCGAAGATGACATATCTATAAAAGTGTATTGTTTTCTGTCGTTGTTAAGCGTAAAGAACTGAAATTTAATCGCCATAATTATTCCCCTATATTTCACCAAGCGTATAAAAATTGAAAACAAAAGTTTGAGTAATACGTCTTTGGTTCTGCAAATACATTGAAATAATATTTAGCTATAGCGTTCTGATTAAATTTAGCTGTAAAAGTATGCTTTTATCCTATGTGATCAATAACTAGACAAACAAGGGAAAGCTTCTCAGTTTTATTTGTAAGAGGATGTAAATCCCTTAGCGATGATCATCTACATAGCGTGTTGTTAGCACTCTTATTAAAGGGATGCGCTCAATTCATATTACTTTTAAAGTATTTTGGTAAATAAAATTTATCGTAATGATAAAAATCCGTGTTTTTGAACGGGCGTCAATTACTATACTATCCGCGCCAGTTAATAAACCTACACGGTATAAGATATTGGCAACAACCACTTCTACAGCGCTGTATACAGATCTATCTTCTTACTACGATTTAATGTGTGCTGATATTAATTATCAAGCTCAAGCCGAGTGTATTCGTCGCCTTCACCAGCTTTTTGGTAATAAAGGTACGCGACATCTAGATCTAGCCTGTGGTACAGGCCCTCATGTTCGTCATTTTATTGATAATGGCTTTCAAAGTGCTGGTTTAGATATCAATCAGCCAATGCTGGATCTAGCAAAGCTTCGCTGTCCAGAAGCCGACTTTGTTTTGCAGAATATGTGTGAATTTAAAGTTGATCAGCCATTGGATTTGATCACCTGTTTCTTGTATTCCATTCATTACAGCGACGGTCTTGCCAATTTAACGCGTTGTATTGAAAGTGCACATGCGGCGTTAAAAGAAGATGGTATATTTTGTTTCAATGCGGTTGAAAAGAACTTAATCAACAACAGTTACTTTGTCAGCCACAGTGTTGAACATGATAGCTGTCGCTTTACTTTCAGCTCTGGTTGGTATTATCAAGGTGAAGGTGAAAAACAAGCGCTGAAATTGAGTATTGAAAAAGCGGATACACTCAATACTGAAATTTGGCATGATGAGCATCCAATGGTTGCGGTGAGCTTTATTGAACTTCAAGCGCTACTTGAACCATATTTTGATGTTCATATGTTTGAGCATGACTACGAGAAACTTATTCCTTGGAATGGGGAATCAGGTAATGCAATCGTAGTGTGTGTGAAGAAGTAACAACAAAAGGGTCATCCAACGGTTATTAATGGTTACAGTTGGGTGATCCGTTTTAGATGTTACCCGTTTGTATTTTTCTATTTATTTAATTGTTTTGCCACAATTAATAATGAAGTCATTCTATGGTAATTTACATATTCGTTTATAAAGCACAATAACGAATACAGAGCTGATGAATAAAATGAAGCATGTCGAAAATAAACTGGGCTTATGTATTGCCTGTATTGTTTTAGTTTGTGTGGTTGCAACAATAGGAAGTTCTACCAATACGCCATGGTTACAGATGCCGTTTGAAGCATTTAATGGCATTGCATTTAGCTTTGGTTATTTTTTTCGTTTATCTGCTACGTGGGCGTACGTATGTAGTAGTGTCTTTTTTATCTCATTGTTTGCGGTTAGCTTTTGGCTGGGGAAAATAGTGGTAAGATTTTTTTGTCGTCAACGTTAAGCTACTAAAAAGAAGAAATATAAAAAGCAGACGAAAGCGAGCAATATAGCTGAGATGATAGGGTAAATAATGTAGCTGTCATCTGTTCTATTCGCGCGATGAAAACAAAAAAACGCTAATAAACCATTATAAAAGATCAATAACAGGCTGATCATTGTGCCAGTACGTAAGTCGAGCGAGCCTAGCTGAAATAGAAAAAAAGACAGCAGAATATAATCTATGACGATCAGCCATAGAAAAGTCTTTTGTAAATTATCAGCTTTACGCTGTTTTATTTGTGTATGAGTCATTGGGCACACATCCACTAAAATCTCACCAAAACCAAGCATTGTATTCAATATTTATAAAATATAGCTTATAAATTAGACACGACGGGCTGTATTTCTTTTGGCTGGGTGACTGAATGGTTTATATAGTCGCTTCTTAGCACTGGTTGATTAAAACGCGCTTTTTCGTAAGCTTTATCAATAATGTTATCAGGATTTCCGGTACCAAAAAGAGCATCTACAACGCTTGCTGCTGGGGTAGTTAAGATAAATAATTCAATCCGACGATTTTCACTGGCGTTAGGGGATTGTTTGTTCAGTAGGGCGCGTTCTGCCATTGCTGCAACTTGAAGTACTCGATTGCTTGGCATGCCGCCAGCAATCAGCGTCTGTCTTGCGACATTGGCACGGGAAGAGGAGAGTTCCCAGTTTGATCTATTACTAAACTGGCGTTTAAACGGAGTCGCATCAGTATGGCCACTGATGATCAGTGAATTGCTGATTTGTTTAAAAATAGGGGCAATACTTAATAATACATCTTCAAAAAAGGGCGTTAAATTAGCACTGCCACGATGAAACATATTTTGTTTGAAGTCATCTTGTAAAATGATCCTCAACCCTTGCGGTGTAACATCAACCGAAATATTACCTTGAGCTGATACTTGCTTAGCGGTTTCTTCAACGACCGAAGCAAGGATCGCTAATTGCTCTTGGGTTTCAAAACTACCTGGAATTAACGCATCACGCTCTGGGCCATCACCGTTACCATCAAAAAACGATTTTATTGTCATCGCTGCATTGTGAGAGCTTAGATCGGCAGCTTCGCCGCCGAAATCAATAGGGGATAAGCTGTTGGCGGTATCAAAAGGATTGCCAGCCCCTTCGTCAAAAACGCTGGCACTATTTACGTAAGCGACAATGGCTTTACGTTCTTTTTGATCAACTACTTGCATCAGCCAAAGCACTAAAAATAGTGCCATAAGAGCAATCATAAAATCAGCAAAAGCGACTTTCCATGCGCCACCGTGTTGTTGATGTGAATGTCGTTTTGCTGCACGTTTAAAGACGATCTGCTCTGTGTTCTGCATTATCCCTCCTGTTCAGTTAGCCACCTCTCCATTTCGTTAAATGTAGGTTTAATGTCTAGCTGAATATGTTTTCTTCCTGCGTCAATAGCTAATAAGGTTGGCTTTTTAGCGACATAGGCGACAAGTGTTGCTCTTATACATTCAAATGCTGACATATTGCGTTTAACGCGCTGTGCCATGGCATTACTGGCAGGATCTAGAATGCAATAACAGCCAAAAATCCCAAGAAAAGTACCGACTAATGCGGCAGCAACGTGATAGCCGATCATGGCGATAGAGCCATCAATGGCTTGCATGGTAATGATAATCCCCATGACCGCTGCCAAAATACCAAATCCAGGTAAGGCTTCTGCGGTACGTTGCATAGAACGTGAAGGCAAGAGTAAGTCTTCTTCTATTGCACTGATTTCTTGTTCTAATAACCCTTCAAGTTCATAAGGCGACATTTGTCCCATTGCCATTAAACGTAAATTGTCTGTAATGAAAGAAATAACATGATGATCATGCTTAATGAGAGGATAACGATTAAAAATTGTGCTGCTTTGAGGCGACTCAATATGCTCATCGAGTGCTTTAAAGCCTTTATTACGAACGGTATCAAGCAAGGTTTGCAGTAATGCCATCAATTCCATGTAGTACTGAGCCTCATTATTACGAGGCGAGAGTACTTGACGAAATTGTTGGCGCATTTCTTTTAATACATGCGGTGGATTACCAATGATCAACGAGCCTAATGTAGCTCCGGCAATAATTAAAAATTCAGCAGGTTGCCAAATCGCACGTAAATTTCCGCCAGCCCAAACGTAGCCACCAAAAACACAAATAATAATGATGATGGCACCGATAAACTTTTGCATATACAGCTCCTAAGCCGATAAATAGTGATTGAGGGATTTCAGTGCTTGTTTATGCAGCTGACAAATACGCGGTGGAGTAAGGTTAAGCACTAACGCGATCTCATGCAGATTGAGCTCATGTTGATAAAACAGGGTCAGCAACAACTGCTCTCGTTTTGATAATTGCGTTAAAGCGTATTCCAATGTCCGACGCATATGTTCATGTTCAACACCGTTATATTCCAACGGTGAATCTAGTTCTTTTCCAGCCTCTAGCAATTGGTCAAGGCTTTGCATTTCACTTGCCATACTGGCTTGTAAACGCAGTTGATAATTTTCACTATCAATCCCAAGCGCAGATGTGATCTCAGCTTCTGTGGGTTGTCGGCCAAGTTGCTTCATTAAGTCACGGGTAATGTCGTTAAGCTCATGGGCTTGCTGGCGTGTATGACGAGAACGCCAATCTAGTCGTCGCAGCTCGTCTAAAATCGCACCACGAATACGACATATAGCAAACGCTGGAAATTGAGGATCCTCGACATCGCCATAACGTCGCGCTGCTTCTAACAGCCCAATTAGTCCAATTTGTTGCATGTCTTCATAACTGCAATATGAGCTAGTATGGTGACGAAGTTGATTAACCACGCGTTTAACTAAAACAAGGTGATTACGGATTAATAAATCTTCATCAATATGATTCTGTTGCGACGATGGAGCTGTGTCGGGTTCATAGTGAGTGGTTGGGTTGTGATCAAGCATACTCACCTCATTATTGAATGACGTATTTGGTAAAAAGCACATCATCGATATCACGAGCGATCGTGGTATTGGCAAAGGCTGCGGTCAGGGTTTGTTTTACTTCTTGCTGTAATTGATCGATAGATTGCTGGTTTTGTAACTCTTCATACTTTTTCTTACTGAACATTTTGAGTAATGCATTGCGAACGAGCGGCATATAGCTATCGATTTGTTTTATTCGTTCGGGATAGTGGGTTTGGACTGCTAGCTCAATCATCACATAATGAGTTTGGCGTTCGCCTTTTACACTGACAACGACCTTATCGAGAGGATGAAAAGCAGGCTGTGCCGTGGCTTCTGGCTCTGATTGAAAGACTTTTGTGATCCATGAATTTATGTTTGGAGTGGACGTATTCTGTTGGCTATACCATAGGGTAGCGCTAAAAGTGGCAACAGCAACAATAATGCTGATCAGCAATATGATAAAGAGGTTAGAAATCGTTTTTTTATTAGTCATCATCCTGATCCTAAATAAGAAAAATTATGCGAGCGTGGATAGCCAATGCTCATTAGTTGTCGATGTTTCAACGTCTGCTGATGACGAGGAAGTGATTACCCTATGATCGTTATCATCTTGGGTTGAATGTTGTGCGTTTTGATCTGAATGGGAATGTTGCTTACCTTGACTGATGTTGACATCGACACTGACAAACTGCTGCTGGAGATCATGACGTAAACGTTCAGATACTTGGTTAAGTGCATCACGTACAGCAGTGTTATTAGCATTGATTTGAACATTCAACTTATCGCCATCCATTTTGACGATCAGATCAAGTTTGCCAAGATCCGGTGGATCTAAACGAATACGTGCTTCTTGCATGTTTTGTGTCGCTTGAAGAGAAACGCGATCTTGTAGAATATTCAGCATTTTCTCACCCCATTGTGGAGATTGAGGATCAACACTTATAGGAGCCCAATTCACACGATTAACCGTTATGTTAGTTTGTGTTTGTGTTTGAGCAGATAAAACTTGTTCGACTGCTGTAAGATTTTGAACCGATTGTGCAACGGGCATTTCACTATTGAAAACCGGTGTTTTTACCACGTTCAACGATGACATTTGCTCTAAGGCTGAACTTGGTTGTGAAGTTATGGTTAGTGGTGCTATTACTCCCTTAGTAGGATTGTTTGCATGGTTGATCGCTGATGTATTAACACCGTCTAGAATCTGATGAGAACTTGATAATGCACTCTTAAGATCTGGTTGCTGCGTAAATGAAGCAGAGGACAGTGTGCTTGTGGTTGACGGTGTAGCTAAGTGATTAAGTGAAAAATCACCTATGATTGGTGTAGTTACGGTTGTTTCAATTTCACTTGGCGCTACCGGCAGCAATGTTTGGTGTTGCGATACTGTTGCAGAGTCTATCTTTTCAAGATCTGTTGCATTAGCATTTCCTAATAGCAGCTCTGGTAAGGTACTTTCGCTTTGCTGGGAAAATGTTTGTAATGTTTTCGAGAAACCTTCTTGTCCTACTGTAGCGTCTGAGCTTTCAACAAGCATCCCAGCTTGTTTGATATCAGATGATGACGATACATTGTCAATTTTGGTGAGCGCAGTATTAATTAACATTGTTCACTCCATACTGTTGGCTGACTGATAAGCATCAAGGCGTTCTTTTTCCTTGTCAGCAGTTGCTATTTTTTGTTGCAGTATTTGTTGTGCTTGTTGTAACGCAAGATATGCTTGGCGATGTGCAGCCATTAACGCCGTTATTTGTACTTGCTGTTGCGCTGTTTTAGGTTTCGATTTAAGCGGTAGTAACAGCGTACGTAACACATCATCAAGCTGCTGTAAGCGAGACCAGTTTTCAGTCTCAGCAGCTTGCTGAATTTTTGCTGTGAGTACTTTTAGCGATATGGAATTATTTGGCTGCATGCTGCCCAAACCCTTGCCAGCCTTCTCGAATGTTGTTCATCACTAATGTGACATTATCGAGGTGGGAGATATCGTTTTTGACACTTGCTTGGTAAAGTTCAAGCTGACAAAATTCATAAAGATCATGCAAATTAGCTGCAACTTCACCTCCAAGCTCTAAATCTAACGCACTATCTAGCCCTATTAAGATATTCATGCATTTATTAATGCTGATCCCCTTGGCATCGAGTCGTTTTGCTTCGATATGTCCTTGTGCACGGATCAGTTCATTTTGAAAGCCATCAATGAGCATCAAGACTAATTGATGAGGGGAGGCTGAAGCGGCTTGTGCATCCAAGTCGACTTGTTTATATGAATTAAAACCTGCATCTTGCATTAACATTGTTGTACTCCTTTTAACCAAATAATCCTTGGGTTTGCTGCATTTGTGTCATGATTTGATTCATCTGGGTGAATTGTTTGAGGTAGCGGGTATAAGCCATTTCGTATTTACGATCGAGGGCGACTTGTTTATCGTCGATACGGTCGATGTTGCTCCGTAATGCTTCTTTGCGAGAAGTGAATATCCCTGAAGAGAACTGAAGAAAAGGTTTAAGTGAATCTTCTAATGAATCGAGTAAATTTCCGTCGCCGTTAAACATGGACTCAATAGTTGCCCCCATGGTTTGTTGTGCGTTTTTAAAGCTATCTTTATCGACTTCAAGTTTGCCTTCGCGATTAAGGCTAATCCCAATTTCTGACAATCTTTTTCCTTCAAATTGATCGCGTAATAAATTGTTTAATTGCGATTCAATAGATCGAAGGGTGGGGTCATTGGCTAGTGCGCCGCGTTGAGTGTCTGCTGATCCTGTTTGAGTATAACTATCAAGGGTACTCATCACCTTGTTATAGCTTTCAATAAAAGCGTTAACTTGCTCTAAAGTAGCATCTTGATCGGTATCGATAGCCATAGAAAGAGCGGGATCACCAGAGGTTTGTGCTTTGGTTGCAGTGATATCAATACCATCAATGACATTTGAAAAGGTATTACTGCTGTTGGTCAGTTTTAAGCCGGTAGTTTCAGCACCGAGCCAAATCACTGCGTCTTGTGGCGTACTTATTTCAGTTAAGTTAGTAAAAGCATCATCAAACCATGCTGTACCTGTGCTTGCGTTAACACTTAAAGTATTTGCTAGGCCCGTTTCGGTGCTCGATAGCATAAAGTGAGTTTGCCCACTGGTACGAACTAGCGTGGCATTGACTCCGGGGTTATCGGGGTGATTATTAATCGCCGTTGTGAGCTCTGATATCGTGGATTGCCCATCACCATCGCTATCTATTGTCGACAGATCGAGATCAAGGGTTTGACCATCAATAGTGAATGAAAGTGTTCCTGTGTTAGGTACTGACGTTGTTGAATCTAAATTCGCTGGCATCCCTGTTTTAACCTGGTGTGCACTGGCAATTTGTTCAACAAAGATCTGATAACTGCCACTTAACGCTTGAGCATTCGCATTAACCGTAAAATGATTGTCGTCACTCAACGTGGCTTTATTCTGAATAATACTGGTTGTTGAACTGTTGATGCTTTGAATTGTTGAGCGAAAATCACGTAGGGCAGATTCTACTTTTCCCAGTGCAGTTAATTGGCTTTGGTATTTATCTGCTTGAAATTGGGCGCGTTGTTGGAATTTTTGTGTATCTGCCGTTGCAAGGTTACGTGCCATTTGCGCTGGATCAATTGTATTCATCTAATGCTCCTTAAGTGACTAGCTATATTCGCAAGAGCCATGCCAAAAAATCTTCTGTATAAATCATTTAAAAACAGTTGGTTATGGTTGTTAGGTTAGATGGCGGAAAAGTGACTTCCGTTTGTTATTTCCTGCTTTATTCCTATGTTCCGTCAACCAACAGTTTGATTTACTAAATTCCGATTTATTGACATCTACTGGTTACAAAAAAGCCTCCACGAAGGAGGCTTAGGAAAAAGAAACCACATTGTTTAGCGAAGTAATGACATTGCCATACCCGGTAACTGGTTAGTTTGGGAAAGTACCGTTGTGCCCGCTTGCATTAACATTTGGTTTTTAGTCATGCTTGAAGATTCCACTGCAAAGTCAGCATCAACAATACGACCTTTGGCTGCAGATACATTTTCAACCATGTTGCCTAGGTTAGTGATAGTGTGGTCAAGACGGTTAATGTTGGCACCCAGTGCAGAACGTGCATCACCAATTTCTTTCAGTAAACCTGCTTCACCGTTTGCGCCAGTCAGGGTATCTAGTGCTGTTTGTGCGTTACCTGCAGAAGTCAAATCACCTAAAGCTAATGAGCCTGAAGTACCAATGGTTGCATTCACTGCTTGTACTTCAGTAGATACATCAACCGCAAGTTGATCACCTGCTTGAGTACCAATTTGGAAATTAACCGCAGCAGCACCAAATGAGCCGGCATCGGTTAGTATATCTTGTCCACCGAAGCTGGTTGAGGCCATTACGTTGGCAAGCTCTTCACCAAGCTGTTGGAATTCTGCATCAAGCGCTGTTCGGTCGTTTGCTGATACTGTGCCGTTTGATGCCTGTGTTGCAAGGTCATTCATGCGGTAGACGATGTTAGTCATTTCATCAAATGCACCTTCAGCGGTTTGCATCATTGAAATACCGTCTTGCGAGTTACGCATAGCTACTGACATGCCACGAGTTTGCGCATCAAGACGAGTTGCGATTTGAAGACCAGCAGCATCATCTGCGGCTGAATTTACACGGTAACCAGTACTTAAACGTTCCATTGCTGTGTTTAACAAATTGCTAGTATTGCTCAGTGTATTTTGTGTAACCAGTGATGCGTAATTGGTGTGCATAGATAGAGCCATGATAGTTCTCCTTGTAATCAATCTATCGAGGTATTTCCTGCTCAATGTATCTATGCGGTCAGTTGGAAAAGATCATTAATTTTTATTTTTAATATTTTCAAAAAATAACAGAATAGGGAAATAAATTTGATATTGAGCCAAATAAATGAGGTTTTCTTATTAACTATTCATACTATTAGATAAGAAAACCTCATTAATTTATATGGGGCTGTAGAGATATAAAAGTCATGATTTTTTATTTAATTATTATTCGCTACTTGTTTTTTCATTGATACTGATATCGGTATATCACTAACGTAACCGAAATAATATTGCGCACCAAGTAGTCGATATTGCTTTAATTCATGCTGGCTACCCACCCGTCCCGCAATAAATAATGTGTTGTTTTTACGTATAAAGCGAATAACGGGAATTAGACCTGAGCGCTTATGATCATCATTAAGAATATGAGACGTTTTAATTGCGTCAGGTTTAATGTTATTTATTGTCTCTAAATAGCGGGTGGGTGGGATAATATCTACCCAGAGTTTTACCGCTTTCTTTTTTAATGATTCTAAATTTGCATTTAACGTCATCATGTTATGGCATTCACTATTATCCATGTCATGAAGTTGAACACAGGGAATAATGTACTGCATTGCAACGGAATGATGTTGAAAGACCTGATTAATAAAGCCTTGTCCAATAGGCCATGATAGCGTTTCTGAATTTATCGGAACCACCAAGGGGTTAATAATATCTTTATGGAAAGTCGATAGCTGAAACTCGATATGGCGGATGGCTAAATATAAGCTGTAGAGATCAAATAGAAACTGTACAGGTTTAGAGACATCAAATTGGTAAACACTTTGTTCGTTATTGCTACCAAAACGTAATGTTAGGTGTTGGTAGGTTACTTGATTAGTGGTGGTTTCTCGAATTGCCTGACACACATGACTAATATCGTTTTGATCAAATGCGTCAAGTAGGATTGCATCGTCGTTATTACGGGTTAACGATGGGATAATACCTTGAATGTAACTGTAAAGTTCGTCCATGGTGTGTAATGTGTGTTGAGTTGTCATAGCTCGTCCTCGTTCAATTTCACGGGAATGAATTAACCTAAGTTGCCAATGATATTGATATTCTTATTTTCAGGAACTTCGTTATAAGACAATACTGCTAAGCCTTGGGCGAAAGTACGCGCATAGCGAGATAGCAGTGGTCGTAATTGTGGCATTACTAGTAAAACAGGGGCTGCGCCTTGCTGTTTTAATTGTTGCTTCGCAAGCGGCATATTTTGTTGAAATTGGCTTAAAATATTTGGCTCAATTGGAAAACTATCTAGCATCACATTGCCACTCGCTTGTGCTTGTTGGAGCGATGTTAATAACATCTGTTCAAGTTCATCGGATAGGGCATAGACGTTAAGATCTTTCTTATCACCATTGAGTAGATTCACCAAGGTACGGCGTAAGCTGCAACGTACATCTGCAGCAATTAAGATTGGATCTTTTGTGTTTTCAGATGCTTCTAACATGGTATTGGCAATGGTACGGATATCTTTAAGTGGCACTTGATCAATGAGTAATTGGCGATACACCTTCAGTTGCTGAGCGGGCGTTAATGCTGCACTTAAACTTTCTGCTAATTTCGGCGCCTGCTGCGCTAAACGTTGGTTAATGAAATCTACATCATCATGGGTAAACAAATCGGCTAAATGTACTTTCATCACTTTGCTTAAGTGAGTGGCAATTACTGTAGCATCATCAACGACTTGGTAACCCATGTTCAGGGCCTTTGCCTTATTGCTATTTTCAATCCACACCGCAGGGAGTTGATAAGCAGGATCATGACCAAGGATGCCATCTATTTCGCCATAGGTATCACCCACGGCAATAGCCATTAAACGCTCAGGCTCAATGCTGCCTTGTTCAATGATCTCGCCATGAACGGCAATAGTATAGTGATTCGGTTTTAAGCTTAGGTTGTCGCGAATATTCACTTCAGGCAGCAAATAGCCGACTTGTTCAGAGAGATTTTTACGAACACCGCGAATACGTTGGGTAAGTGGCGCGCCTTGCTCTTTATTAACCAGATGGACTAAACGAAAACCGAGCGATAACGACATACTTTGAACATGAGGAATGTCATCCCATGTTAATGGCGTTTCGTGGTCGAGTTGCATGGCTTGAGAAACGGCTTCAACCTCGTCAAGTTGCTGGTGGTGTTGAGGTTTTTTATATTGTCGCCAGCCCGCAAAGGCTAATACTGCGGCAAAGCTGAAAAATGCCAAGTGCGGCATGCCTGGCACAATACCTATGATTGCCATCACAGAAGCAACAGTGAATAAGGTTGCAGGTGAGGCAAGCAGTTGGTTCTGCATAGCTTGCGTCATGTCATCATCACTGTCGTTAATACGAGTGACAATAATAGCGGCAGAAGTTGCTAATAGCAGTGAAGGAATTTGCGCGACAAGACCATCACCAATAGTCAGTAAGGCGTATGTTTTAAAAGCATCAGAGGCGCTGAGTCCGTACTCAAAAACACCGATACTGATACCACCGATGATATTGATAAATAGGATTAATAAACCCGCAATGGCATCACCACGAACGAACTTTGAAGCACCATCCATTGAACCGTAAAAATCCGCTTCATTAGCAACATCACGACGGCGCTGTTTAGCTTGATTTTGGTCAATAATGCCAGCGTTTAAATCGGCATCTATTGCCATTTGTTTTCCGGGTAGGGCATCAAGGGTGAAACGGGCTGCTACCTCAGATATACGTTCGCCACCTTTAGTGATCACCACAAAGTTGATGATCATTAAAATCACGAAAATCACCATACCCACAACGTAGTTACCGCCAATAACGACTTCACCAAAAGCTTGGATCACTTTACCTGCGGCATCGCCACCATTATGACCTTCCAATAATACGATACGCGTTGAGGCCACATTCAAAGTGAGTCGCATTAATGTCGCGACTAACAAAATGGTGGGGAAAACAGAAAAGTCTAACGGCCTTTTGGCTGTGGTACTGACTAACAATACCAAGATTGCCAAGACAATATTAAAGGTGAATAAGGCATCGAGCAGCATAGGAGGTAATGGCAAAATTACCATTGCCAGAATCATCAGTAAGGCGATAGGAATACCGATATAACCTTTACTCGACTGTTTGAGTGTTGTGAGCCAATTTAACATGTGAAGTCCTTCATCCAATCCGGTAAAAATGCGCTGAAATTAATGCTGTAAATGTTTTGGGATAACAAAATTGGGTAACGTTTGTGGTTGATTTCCTTTACCTTGTCGAAAGGCTTTAAGCTGTAAAACATAAGTTAATATATGAGCCACGGCGACATAGAGTTGGCTTGGGATCGCTTGCTCTATCTGGGTGCTGTGATAAATCGCACGAGTTAATGGTGGTGAATGTAAGATCTCAACATCGTGTTGTTTGGCGATGGTTTGAATATGCATTGCCGCTTCGTCTATGCCTTTTGCTACCACAAAAGGTGCTTCAGAGAGTGTGGTATCGTATTTAATCGCAACGGCATAATGGGTTGGGTTGACGATAACTACATCAGCTTTAGGCACTGCTGTATCAATTTTTCTACGGGCGAATTGCTGTTGAATTTGACGAATGCGTTGTTTGATTTCTGGATTACCTTCATTACTTTTAAATTCTTCTTTGAGCTCTTGTTTGGTCATTTTCAGCTCTTTGGCGTGCTCCCATTTTTGATAAGGAATATCAATTAAACCAAATAACAATAGCGCCACGCCCATCAGCAAAATGCCATGAAAGAGAATCGTCAGGATCAATGACACACCTTGTTTCAGTGGCAAGTTTTGCATTCCAAGTAAGCGGCTTAAATTGGCATCAAGATAGAGATATAGAAGAAGAAAAATCACACATACTTTGAGTGTCGATTTCAAAAGTTCGACCAAAGATCGCGTTGAAAACATCCGTTTTATCCCCGCAATGGGATCGATTTTTGATAATTTTGGCAATATACCAGCAGGGTAGAATAGCCAACCACCAATCAGTAAACTGCTGGCGATAGCAGTGATCAGAATCAAACCAAATAATGGCAGCAGTAATTGAATGATAATGGCTAAGCTTGTACCTAATGCTTCAATCGCTAGCCAAGGTGAGCGTAAACCATCATGAGATATTGTCATGTTCAATTTAAAGACGCCATTCAGCGCCTGCCAAATTGCATCAATTTGGAAATAAAAGAAAACCACAACCGCAATAAAAATCGTGGCGGCAGTGAAGTCTTTGGCGCGTGGGATCTGACCTTGCTCTCGTGCTTTGCGGATTTTCTGCGGAGTGGCTTTTTCAGTTTTATCTTGTGCCGATGACTGACTCATGCGCCCCCCGAAATATAAAGTTGAAGCTGATCTAGGCTGTAATGGACTAACTCGACATAACGTGCAGGTACACCACTGACAGAAATTAAGACACTAAAGAGTCCTAACAACATGGTCATAGGAAAGCCTAATGCGTAAACGTTTAAACTAGGTGCGGCGCGGTTCATCACCCCGAAACTGATATTAGCTAGAAGCATCGAAACAATAGCGGGCAGAGCGATGGCTAGGGCTGAACTGAACATCCAACCAAAAAGTGCGAGTATTTGTTTTACTGATGATACAGCCAACCCACTACCTACAGGCCAAGAGGTAAAGCTTTGCACCAGAATATCAATGACCAATAAATGCCCATCTAAAGCCAGAAACAACAGAGTGGAAAACAGTAAAAACATTCGACCTAGAATCGCGACTGAAACACCATTAACGGGATCGTTCATCATTGCCATACCTAAGCCCATTTGTAATGAAATGATCTGACCTAACAATGTCATGATGGAGAATAGGAAATGGATAATTAAGCCGAATAACAGTCCCCATATTGCTTGCTCAAAAGCCAGCATAAGTGCCGAGAGAGAAAGTAAATCTGTCGTGGGCATAGCTGGCATAAGTGGCGCGGCAATAAAGCTGATAGCAAGTGCTAACAAAGCGCGTACCCAGATAGGAATTAACGCATCACCAAAAAATGGCATGGCTAACATGGCAGCCCCAATGCGAAAAAACGGCCACCAAAACTGAGCGAGAAGGGCGTTTAGCTCTGCAAACGAGATAGCCATTAGCCAATCATTCCCGGAATGTTATGAAAGAGGTAATCAAATAATTCCATTAAGCGCCTTAGCATCCAATGTCCGGCAAAAATCACCATCAGTAACGTCATGATTAAACGGGGTAGAAAACTTAAGGTTTGCTCGTTGATTTGGGTCGCGGCTTGAAAGACGGCAATCACTAACCCGACTAATAACCCCGGGATAACAAGTACCATTACCATATTGATAATTAGCCAAACCGCATTGGAAAATAGATCGACAGCAAGCTCTGGGGTCATCATTTACTCCTTTCTTTTTTATCCAAAGCTGGCAGATAGCGATCCGACCGTCATGGTCCAGCCATCAGCGAGTACAAACACGATCAATTTGAAAGGTAGAGAAATAATCAGCGGTGACAGCATCATCATACCCATTGCCATCAAAACACTGGCAACTACGAGATCGATGATCAAAAAAGGAATGAACAACATAAAACCAATTTGAAATGCTGTTTTAAGCTCACTGATCACAAAAGCAGGTAACACGATAGCAAACGAAATATCCTCCACATCCTGGTCTAATGGTTCGTTGGCAATACGCATCATCTGCTCTAAAGCACTTTGATGGGTTTGCTTTAACATGAAATCACGAACAGGTTTTTCGGCAGTATCAAAGGCTTGTAAAAGGGTAATATCACCGTTGTCATAAGGGACAAAGGCATTATCGTACACATCCGTCCAGACCGGACGCATGATCAAAATCGTCAGTGACAAAGCGATACCCACCAGTATTCTATTTGGCGGGCTTTGTTGTAAACCCAGTGCTTGGCGCAAAATAGAAAGTACGATGATGATGCGGGTAAAACTGGTCGCCATGAGTAGAAAGGCAGGGATAAAACTCAGTGCTGTCATTAACAACAAGATCTGTAATTTCACACTGTATTCTTGCTCGCCTTGATCATCTGTAACGGTCAAGAAGTTCAGCCCACTATTGGCTTCTGCTGCCGAAGAAAACAGTACGCCGAGAGTAATAAGCAACAATGTTAGCAAATACAAACAATGGCGCTGTTGACATGTTCTTGTCAGCAAGTGGTATCCCTGAGCGATCATTGGTTAACCATCCATGGTGTTAAGAGGTGATTCGACGACATCAATCAGCCGTAGGCCATATTTCTCATTGATCACAACCACTTCGGCATGCCCCATCAGTGACCCATTCACTTTCACATCAAGCGGTTCACCGTTGAGTTTATCTAGCTCAATAACACTGCCTTCACCGGCTTTCATTAACTCACCTAATGAGATTTCTGTGCTTGAGACCTCAAGCGTGACAGTCACGGGGATCTTTTTGAAAAAACTTAAGCTACGTTGCGACATGCTGCTATCGAGTTGAGGTGTTTCTTCAAACTGTTCTAGCTGAAGATCGTCAAAATTGAGGTCATCACCATTGAATAGGTCGGATTCGTTAATATCGCTCATGCTTATGTGTCCTTACTGGTGTTGATGATTAAAACAAGTTGACCGTTTTGCTCTGCGACATGGCCGTTAAATAAGTGCTCTTGACCGATACTGATCGGAGAGGACTGCAATAAATCAATATCGAAGATATCACCGGGCTTTAGCTGCAATACTTGGTCTAAAGGCATCTGTTTTTCACATAAAACAGTGTTGAGTTTGACCTTGGTCGATTCAAGTTGCTGACTAAAGAGTGCATTGAGTTCAGAAGTGGGTTGTAAGCCAATAACGCTGGTTAATGTTTGAATTAGTGCGGAATCAATACAGATGATGATGTCGCCAATTGTCTCTTCACAGGTAACTGAAAGTTGAATGACTAAGCCGATATCATCTGATAGTGAATTATCACAGGGTTGCCACATATCTTCAGGTGCTATCTGAGCTGAAAAAAGTCGTCCTATCCGTTCTTGTAAACGCAAATCACTCGAAGTAATAGTTTGACTTTTATGACTATTTAGCCGATTTACAGGCGAGTGATAAAAGCGATCGGCGAGTGCAATGAGCAGCGGTGCAGAACAACGAAAATTCATCATACCACCGTCATTATGGGCTACCGTAAATGCCGCATGTTGTCCCTGTTTTGGGGATTGAAAATCAATACTAGTAACCGATATAGTCAGTTCATGGGTTTTCACCCATTTTTGGATTTGGTCAGTCAACCCTAGTAATGAATTATTTAAAATATTAGCTAATTCATCTTTGATTATATGAATAGGTTTTCCTAGCAATTCCACATTCAATATGGGATATCTTTTGTCAAAATCTGATTTTATATATTCCATAGCTATCATAATTAAGTGGGTAAAAATAAAGTGTAGTTGATGTTTATTCGTAATATATAAATATGTTTATCGTGTTTATAACTATGAAGATATAAATTAAAAACATTTAAGAGCAAAAATGTGACTTTAGTTCATACCATTAGTATTCGATGAAATAAAAATTGTTTTAATGTTTAAATTTAAAAAACTTCGATTATGATGAAGTTAAATTAAATGAATTTGCGTGGCTAAACTTATGATTAATAATGAAATAACATTAGACTTTAGTATAATATTTAATCG
>NZ_PYOM01000060.1 GCF_003026365.1 Photobacterium angustum
GATACCGCTTGTGATTATTTTGCAGAAGCTGAAAAGGTATTCCAAGGCAAAAAAAACTCAAAAGACCTTATGGATACCTTAGCACAATCAAATACCCTTAATGGATTACTGAGTGCAGATATTACCTCATTCATAACTGAAGAAGATAAAAAAGATTATCAAGAACTTGAAAAATGTCTTGATAATCCGCAGCCTTACCTCAGAGAAATGACCAATGCTTATGCTGCAGCAGAGTGGGTAAAGGTACAAAAGGAAAAACGACAAGTTATTCTAGATAAAGCACAAAAATTAGCTGAATCACAAGGGTATACCTTTGAAGATGGCCAACTCTATAGTTACCGTGAGCCAAAAATACAAAAAGCCATTAAGAAATACCTTGAAGCTAGAGAAATATTCCTGAAAGAAGCAGAGTTAACACCGCAAACACAACTTGAAACATTAAAGGAACGATTAGCATCGCTAAACAGACTCCACTCTGGATCTGATAAATTGGCTATCGGTTATCATGTTAAACAAGCGGCCGATTATTGTGAAAAATATCTATCTAAAGAAATAAAAAATACCGAGGATAAACTTGAG
>NZ_PYOM01000061.1 GCF_003026365.1 Photobacterium angustum
TTCGTATGTTCAAACAACCAAGGTTTGTGCTTAATACTTCGATCAAGAAAGTATTAAACGTTGGTTTTTCGCCGGACTCGATACAAGACACTTGAATGTGTATTGTTTGAGAACTCGTTTTTATCTACAGATAAAAACATTTTTTAAAATCAATCTATCGATTGAATTTACTAGTCAGCTTTCCAGATTGTTAAAGAGCATGCAATTATCTAACGATAACCACTTTCTAACGATTTTCAGCGACAAAAATGCGGACTTAACAAAGGTATTCTTCATTAAATCTGCGAAATCCGTGCAGAAAACTTTTAGAGAGTGGTGGGCGATACCGGGCTCGAACCAGTGACCCCCTCCTTGTAAGGGAGGTGCTCTCCCAACTGAGCTAATCGCCCACGATAGTTTTAATTCCTTCGTGAGAAAGAATGGTGGGTCGTGCAGGATTCGAACCTGCGACCAATTGATTAAAAGTCAACTGCTCTACCAACTGAGCTAACGACCCATTGGCGTCCCGTAGGGGAGTCGAACCCCTGTTACCGCCGTGAAAGGGC
>NZ_PYOM01000062.1 GCF_003026365.1 Photobacterium angustum
CATTCATTACCACAAATCACTTACCCTGAAAAAGACGAAGTGCTTGGTGCTGCTTACTCAAAAATATATCTTGATTCAATGGGCACAGATAAAAAACATGACCTTTATGATATTTATAAAGAACAATACCTTGAAACAATGAGACATTTATCTGATACCCAGAAAAAACAAGTCAACGACTTTGCTAAAGAGTTCTTAAGTAAACATACAGTAAGGGCGCTTTACTAAGCCTACCCTATCATTAGTTGCTTTAAACGCTCCCTCTAATGGGAGCGTTTTTTATCGGTGAAAACAAATATGTAAACGGTTACTTGAATATGTATCGAAGATTTATCTAGAAAATTTAAGCCTTCAGGCCAATTATTGCCCAGTATTGATTAGGTGTACCCTTACCTATCTCAACTTATCAGTAGCCCCCATAACAGCTTTATAGGCAGTAATAAGGATTAATAAATAATGCAAAAAGTAAAAATAGGTTACCGGTGGCTGTTATGTTTATGCCTGTTGTGCGCCTCACAAACACAGGCACAAACAACATAC
>NZ_PYOM01000063.1 GCF_003026365.1 Photobacterium angustum
AAAAAGCCGCAACCAGACAAATGCAAAAAGCGCTTGAGAGAATGAACCCTAACAGCAAAGTATCAAAATCAGATGATGTGAAAAAGCATGATTTCCTTATCAACAGACAAACCATTTTAAATTTCATGCAGAAAGAGTTTTTTGTTGATATGAGCAAAGATTATAACTATAAAAACGCGAATGACTTAAAAAAACATTTTAAAAACAATAGGTTTAAATCAGAATTTAAGGCGTTAACATTCAAGTTATTCAACACTTATTTACCAAACAAAGATAAGTACGACAGCGCCGCCTTTGATGAAGGTTTAAGTCTTTTAAATAATGGCCGTCATTGAGTGAAAATCACCAGTAGTAATTATTTTTAGGCTAACAAATTAATGGTTTCAACTCATGTGAATTTAAGGATCAATAAATAATGCAAAAAGTAAAAATAGGTTACCGGTGGCTGTTATGTTTATGCCTGTTGTGCGCCTCACAAACACAGGCACAAACAACATACCCTGCGCCAAGCTCCATGTCTGTTGAAGATGCCTA
>NZ_PYOM01000064.1 GCF_003026365.1 Photobacterium angustum
CCTTCTTATACCCTGATGAGTCTAATGACTGGTTGAAGAAAGCTGCTGACCATGGAAACTCAAAGGCACAGGCAAGCCTAGCAAGTATGTATGCTGGCGGAGATGGCTGGTTTTTCATACCTGGCAATCGAGAAAAAGAAGTAAAACGTCTATACAAGGCCTCTGCTGAACAGGGTAACTTTAGGGGGATGGAAGGCTACGCATCTATACTTTTTAAAGAAGGAAATAAAAAGGAAGCGTTTGATATTTGGACAAAAATGGCGAATACTGGAGATGCTTTTTCTACAATTTACCTTGCTGGACAGTACCTACATACAATTCCAGAAATAAGTTACCCAGAAAAAGACGAAGTGCTTGGTGCTGCTTACTCAAAAATATATCTAGACTCAATGGGTACAGATAAAGAACATGACCTTTATGATATTTATAAAGAACAATACCTTGAAACAATGAGTCATTTATCTGATGCCCAGAAAAAACAAGTCAACGACTTTGCTAAAGAGTTCTTAAGTAAACATACGGTGAGAGTACT
>NZ_PYOM01000065.1 GCF_003026365.1 Photobacterium angustum
GAATCCTGCACGACCCACCATTCTTTCTCACGAAGGAATTAAAACTATCGTGGGCGATTAGCTCAGTTGGGAGAGCACCTCCCTTACAAGGAGGGGGTCACTGGTTCGAGCCCGGTATCGCCCACCATTTTCTCTTTAGAGAACTTCTTAAAAGAAGTAAAACATTGGGGTTATAGCTCAGCTGGGAGAGCGCCTGCCTTGCACGCAGGAGGTCTGCGGTTCGATCCCGCATAGCTCCACCAATGTCCCGTTCGTCTAGAGGCCTAGGACACCGCCCTTTCACGGCGGTAACAGGGGTTCGACTCCCCTACGGGACGCCACTCTTTAAGTACATTTCTCTTTTAATAGAGTAAGTGTTTTTAGACAGTGGTTCGAAAGAAACACAATGCTCTTTAACAATCTGGAAAGCTGACTAGTAAATTCAATCGATAGATTGATTTTAAAAAATGTTTTTATCTTTAGATAAAAACGAGTTCTCAAACAATACACATTCAAGTGTCTTGTATCGAGTCCGGC
>NZ_PYOM01000066.1 GCF_003026365.1 Photobacterium angustum
CCTTATCTGCCGCGTATTTCAAATAAGGTTGCCCTTGTTTTATTTTATATTGGTCGACGAGTAAATCGCCTAATTGATAGGCATCTTCAACAGACATGGAGCTTGGCGCAGGGTATGTTGTTTGTGCATGTGTTTGTGAGGCGCACAACAGGCATAAACATAACAGCCACCGGTAACCTATTTTTACTTTTTGCATTATTTATTAATCCTTATTACTGCCTACCTACAAAGCTGTTATGGGGCCTTTACTGTTACAAAGCGTAAATGTATAAGCTATTGATAAGTCGTGATAGTTAAGGGTACACCTAATCATTACTGGGCAATAATTGGCCTGAAGGCTTAAATTTTCTGGATAAATCGTAGATACATATTCAAGTAACCGTTTACATATTTGTTTTCACCGATAAAAAACGCTCCCATTAGAGGGAGCGTTTAAGGCAATGAATGTAAGGGCTATACAAGATTAGCGAAGTACTCTCACCGTATGTTTACTTAAGAACTCTTT
>NZ_PYOM01000007.1 GCF_003026365.1 Photobacterium angustum
ACCTGAAGTATTGGTATTGATATGCGTTGTATTGCTGGTAATGTTTTTAGTGTTGTTGTCGATACCAGAGGTATTACTATCAATACGAGTGCTGTTTCCAGCAATGTCGTTAGTGTTGCTGGTTATACCTGAAGTATTGGTATTGATATGCGTTGTATTGCTGGTAATGTTTTTAGCGTTGTTGTCGATACCAGAGGTATTACTATCAATACGAGTGCTGTTTCCAGCAATGTCGTTAGTGTTGTTGGTTATATTTGAAGTATTGTTGGTAATGCTAGAGGTATTACTATCAATACGAGTACTGTTTCCGGCAATGTTTTTAGTGTTATTGGTTATACCTGAAGTATTGGTATTGATATGCGTTGTATTACTGGTAATGTTTCTAGTGTTGCTGGCAATACCTGAAGTATTAGTATTTATATGACTGTTATTAATAGCAATATTTTTGATATTGCTATTAATACGAGTACTGTTTCCGGCAATATCGCTAGTGTTGCTGGTTATATTTGCAGTATTAGTATTGATATGAGTTGTATTACTAGTAATGTTTTTAGCATTATTACTAATCTCGCCACCTAATGTATTTTTAACGTTTGTTAACTGGCTAACATTGACGGCATCAGTTAGAGCCACGCCTGCATGCACGTTCTCAATTCTTCGTGTAATAGCAGATTGTGTTGCTGAACCTGCGCGGCCAACTGATATCTGTCCATCCCAAGACTGAGAGTTTTCACCAAGAGCAACACCAGTACTGGCACTCATTGCATTACTACCAATAGAAACACCTTGTTGATATGCAGTACTATTTATGCCTAAAGAAACAGCGGCATTACCATTTGCAGTTGCATCATTACCTATGGCTAGTCCGTTATAGGCACCTGTTGCATTATCACCAATAGCGATAGAGCTGCCGTTAGCTGCATTGGATGAGCTACCAATCGCAACACCATTTACACTACTGCCATTAGTCTTAGCATTGTTGCCAATAGCGACGCCGTTGCTACCTTGAATATCAGCATTATTACCCAAAGCAACATTGCCACCGTTATTATTAAGTAATTTAGAGTTGTTACCTAAAATAATATTGTCATTACCTTCATAACTAATCTTATTACCAATTAAAGTGTTTGAATTTGTTTTTGTTGTATTTGAAACAATGGGTGCACGACTAATATCTTGACCTATTTTAATGTTTTTATAGTAAGTGTCACTGCTCGCCGCATGTGCTGTTGCTGCAAATAGAAAAGAAATAATCAGTGCTAAAGGTGTAATTTTTCTTTGCATGTTTTTATCCTCAGAAATCTATGTGGATAAATTTAGCGCCAAAAAATTGACATTTATATATTGGTTTATGGAATGAAATATTGTGATATAGCGTATTTTGAAAAATAACGTAACGTAGTAGTGAAAGGTAAAATAAATAATAAAGATAAAAATAATTTATAGATAATCTTAACTTTATAAAAAACAAACAAGCTTGTTATATAAGCTTGTCTGTTTAATTATTAATTCTGAGTTATTATATCTCATTTATTATTTTGCATGCCACGAGTTTGGTTCATTGTACGAGAACCTGCGGTACCATAGGTATTAATGTCATATCGGTTTGGTGAATAACCAATACGTGAACGATAACGGCGGTCAAGCTCTGATAAATTAATACCGTAGTTTTGGCTTAACTGTTTGATAACAACATTGATCTCTTTTTGAGAACTATTTTGATTACGTAAGTAGTAATATAAGTTTTCAGCACGTTGTTGGTTCATCATAACCTCTCATAATGGCTACATAAGGGATATTTAGTGGTGGTGCGAAACACCTGCTAAATTAATTACAGCAACACCTACTGCAATAATCGCCATCCCAATCCATACTTTAATATCGATATGTTGTTTATAAATAACACTTGAAAGTACTGTAACAAGTGCAATAGCAAGACCTGTCCACGATGCATGGACAACACCTACTGGAATATTTTTCATTGCTTGAGCTAGAAAGAGAAAAGCTGTGATATGGCCGAGAATAACAACGGCACTTGGTAGTGGATTGGTAAAACTGTCTGTCGCTTTTAATGCGACATGTGATGTAGCTTCAGCCAAAACACCTAATAAAAGAAATAACCAACTCACAACCACACTCCAATCTAATTCGTAAATGAGGCTGTATTATAATTATTTCAACTGCAATGATAATCACACCTTAATGGAAATTACTTTTACTATTAGGTAACAATAATTATTCTGAACAGGAATTATGACAGTATAGGTAGGTTCTGAAGTAAACTATTAAGGACTTAAAATAGATAGGTAATTGTAGTGCTTCAAGATCGCGCCGGACGAATGACAATATTTCACACTCTCGTAAAAAGTGGCAATTTCACTATTGCTGCGCATAAACTCGGGGTATCAACATCGCATGTGAGTAAACAGCTGGGTTTATTAGAAGCAGAGTTGCAGGTGAAGTTAGTGCAGCGAACGACACGCAGCTTTACTTTGACTGATGAAGGTATTGAATACGCGAAATATTGTGAGCAGTTAGTCTCAGCGGTGTTAGATGCTGATGCGATGATGGCAAATATTCGTGATGAGGTATCCGGTACTTTACGCTTAGGCTTATCTCAATCTTTTGGCACTATGCATATTATTCCTGCTATAGAGCATCTTCGCCGACAATTTCCTGAGCTTCATGTTGAAGTCAGCTTATTTGATCATCGTGCAAATATGGTCGATGAAGGGCTGGATTTATGGATCACCAATATCGAAAATATTCCTGAAGGTTATGTCGCGCAACGATTAGCGGATACCCGTTTTATTGTTGCGGCATCTCCTGAATATCTTATTCATCACTCTGTACCTACTCACCCTAGTGATTTGCAGGATCACAACTGTCTGGTTTATCAAAATAGACAGATAAATCACGGCACTTGGTCATTTTTACGCGATCAAGAAGGTTTATGCGTCACAGTATCAGGAAACTATCGGGTTGATTTGGCAGAAGCGGTTCGTGATGCATGCGTGTCTGGTTGGGGGATTGCATATCTTGCAACTTATCTTTTAACGGATGAGTTCAAAACCGGAAAACTGATTCAATTACTTCATGATTGGGAAGCTAATCAGGGGATGCACTTTTATGCGGTGTACCCAAGCCGTAAGCATTTACCTAAAAAGATCGTCGCTGCAATTAGCTTTTTTAAGCAATATATTGGTGAAACGCCGTATTGGGATGAAAATCTCTCAAATTATGTCAACCTGTAAGCATGCAGAGTAATCTTGCACCATTGTCACTATCGTAAAATTGTTTCTGTTATACAGTCTTATCAAAATAACAATAACGTTAAATACAGATCGAGGAGATAATGAAATGACAAAGTCTCATGGCATTAAAATCGAAATTGATAACAACGGTGATGAGTTTTTCGTTGAATTAAAAGCAACAGGTAAATTAACCCATCAAGATTACCAGCTTATTACGCCTGAAATTGATGATGCGTTAGCCGATGTCGATAAACCCATTGTTGATGTGTATTTTGACGGTACTGAGTGTGATGGTTGGGATATACATGCAGCCTGGGATGATCTAAAGCTAGGCTTAAAGCACGGTAAGCAATTTCGTAAAGTAGCGTTGTATGGCAATAAACATTGGCAAGAAGTAGGCGCAAAAGTAGGGAATTGGTTCCTATCCGGTGAAGTGCGTTATTTTGATAACTCAATCGATGCATTAAATTGGTTAAAAGAAGAATAATTGCAACAAAATATTGTAAGTGGTGCGTAGAATATTACCACCACTTATTACTGTGTAAATTTCATAACAAGATCGAGTTTTGTTTGCGTTTCAGTATATAATCATACCACTATTGGAATGATTATAAGTTTTAGCCCTTCGTAGGCTTAACGCTTAAATACAATGAAACAGGATGAAACAGATCGGTTTATGAATAAGACATTGCTTGCGAGCGTATTACTTAGTGCTCTTTTTTCTTCAACAACTTTTGCCGCAGAAGAATTATCAACAGAAAATTCAGCTTATATCCCGAGTGAGCCGCTAGTTTTAGAGCCTGTGGTTGCGACACCTGAAAATGGCTTATCACCAATTGAAGATGAAGTGCCAAAATTTGATGACACAATGCACTATTTCGTAGGGTTAACAGGTGGAATGGCTGATATGAGCTTTTCTCTTGTTCATACTGATAAAGATAAAAATGCAATTTCACCTTCTTCACCTGACGCAAGCGGTTTTGCTGGCGCTGATATCGGTTTTTATACCGCTGGTGGTAATGGACGAGTTTACTATAGTTACCAGAAAATGAGTGGTGAATCTGAGTTTGAGAATAAAAAGATAGCCGATACTGACGTCACTCTTCATTTATTAAGTGCTGATTATATCTTCTTAGCAGATAAAGCGATTAACCCATTTGTGGGTGCGCATGTTGGTTACATGATTGCTGAAACAACCAGCGAACAATATGGTTCTTATAAGCAATCAAACCCTGTGCTTGGTATTCAAGCAGGTGTTGCTTGGCGAATTTCCGACCATTTAACGACAGAAATTGGTGCCCGTCAAACATCTAGCCAACGTAAAAAGCAAACTGATTGGGCTGGCTCAAAAGGTGAGGATATCGTATATCCAAATACTCAGTCTGATCTAAAGAGTATTACGACGTTCTACATGTCAGCGAACTATCGTTTCTAGATCTTTTTAATGACTAATATTAATGAGAGCAGTGATGATAATCATCGCTGCTTTTTTATATCTAGTGTTTACTGATTTTGCTTGTTTACTCATTGCGCCAGCAGCGTATAATGCATTCCCCTAGAAACGACAACCATTATCAATAAGGACTTCACTTTGAAGCTATTTGTCAGAGATCTCACTGTAATTGATGCGTCATACCTATGTACCGATCGCGGTATGGTTGGCGAAAGTTGGATTCTTGATGTGGTGATGTCGGGCGAGTTAAATGAAATGAGCATGGTGCTTGATTTCAGTCGTGTTAAGAAACAGATCAAACAATTAGTTGATCAATATGTCGATCACCGTTTAATTGTGCCTGCTAAATCTCCAGCAATTCATACTGCCGCGACTAAAACGGGCTATGCGACAGTCGATCTTCTGCGAGAAGACAAAAATATTCACTTACATTGTCCAGAGCAAGCATTTTGCTTTATTGATGCAGAGACAGTGACTATTGAAAGTGTGACTGAGCATGTTTACCATGTGCTTAAAGATAATCTACCTGAGAATGTGCAAGGTCTGGAAGTAGCACTTCGCCATGAAGTCATTCAAGGTGCTTTTTATCATTACAGCCACGGTTTGAAAAAACATGATGGTAATTGTCAACGTATTGCACACGGTCACCGTTCTCCGATTGAGCTTATTGTTAATGGCGAGCGCAATGCTGAACTAGAGAAGCAATGGGCGAAGCGTTGGCAAGATATTTACTTAGGTTCAGAAGAAGATGTATGCAGTGTTAGCGAACTGAATTTAAGTGAGTGTGCTAAATCGGTATCGGATGAAACCCATTATGGTTTCCGCTACACCGCACCACAAGGTGAGTTTGAACTGGCGATTGCTCGTTCAGAAACAGAAATGTTAGCCACCGATACTACTGTTGAATTACTTGCCAGCTATATTGCTGAAACGGTAAAACCAAGTTTATCTGCTGCTGATTGCCTTGATGTTGTTGCCTACGAAGGGGTAGGTAAAGGAGCAATGGCAACCTTGTAATCGCGTTACATTACGCAATAAAAAAGCCTAACTTACTGAGTATTACTATATTAAAAGTGATACTAGCAATGTTAGGCTTTTTTGTGCCTAATTTTTCAGCGCTAAACATTAAAAAATGAGACTAACGCCACTTTTTATAGCTTAAGTCTCTAAAAAATCAATATTTTATTAGTAGACTGAAGGTAGACGTCGTAACGAGAGGGATCGATTATGTCAGTTAAACCTCTAACCAGTGACAAGCTGTATCGCGTATCAGCGCTAAACGGATTGAGTGATGAGTGTAAGTCAACTAAACACCTTACACCATTAGATGAAATAGTAGGACAAGAGCGAGCACAACAAGCGGTTGAGTTTGCGATGTCGATTAAGGAAAAAGGCTACAATATCTATGCAATAGGTCGTAATGGATTAGGTAAACGTACCATGGTGATGCGTTACTTGAATCGTCACGATCCTAATGGCAATGCCAATACATTGTATGACTGGTGTTATGTCTCGAATTTTGATGATACCCGTTGCCCTAAGGTACTAAAGCTACCAGCCGGTCAAGGTAGTGCATTTAAAAAAGATATTGAACAGCTCATGAAACGCTTAGTAAAAGCATTTCCAATGGCATTTGATAATGAGCTTTATATTAGCCGAGCTGAAAAGTTAAAAACACAATTAGCGCAGAAACAAGAAAATGCGTTAATGACAATGAAAAAAGGCGCAGAAGAGCGAGGTGTTGGCTTAACTATTACTACCCAAGGTGATTATCAGCTGGTGGCGATGAATGGTGAAGAGCCGCATACCGAAGATTCATTTGCCGAATTAAGTGATAAAGAACAACAAACGTTTGAAGAGACGATCAATGATCTTGAAGTTGAGCTGCGTGGTATTGTTCGTCAGTTAACAGAATGGGAAGAAAAGTACTCGGACAAGCAGCAAAAGCTTGATGAGGATATTGCCAAAGATGTGACTGCGCATTGCATTAAAGATCTGAAAGCGAAATACAGTAAGCTGCCTGAGATTAAAGCTTACTTATCAGCAATGTATAACGACATTCTAGAAAATATTGATATTTTCTTAGAAGAAAGTGAAGAGCAAGTCGCATTAGCTTATGCATCGTTAGACAAGAAAATGCCACGTCGCTACCAAATCAATGTACTTGTTCATCAAGATGTTGAGCGTAAGTTTCCTGTTGAGGTTGAAGAGAGTCCAAACTACCACTCTATTTTTGGTTACGTTGAAAATGCGACCTTCAAAGGAACCGTCTTTACTGATTTCTCATTGATCCGTGCCGGTAGTTTACACCGTGCTAATGGTGGCGTGTTAATGATGGATGCGGTAAAAGTTTTAGAACGTCCTTATGTTTGGGATGGTTTAAAACGTGCACTGCGTGCGCAAAAGTTGAATTTAAGTTCGCTTGAACGTGAAGTGACGTTGTCTGGCACCATTTCATTAGAGCCAGAGCCGATCCCATTGAATGTAAAACTGATTTTGTTTGGTGATTATCAAACCTATCAGTTACTACAACATTACGATCCAGAGTTTAAAGAGCTATTTCGTGTCACGGCAGATTTTGAAGATGATATGCCACGTACAGATACCTCTGAAGAGCAATATGCTCGCTTTATTGCCAGCATCGTTCATGATGGCGATATGCTTCATTGTGATCGAAAAGCGATTGCAAGGATCATTGAATACAGCTCTCGCCAAGCGGATGATCAGCATAAGTTGTCATTACATTCTGCTGATATTGCGAATTTACTGCGTGAGACTAATTACGTAGCGAAATCATCTAACGCAACCATGATCCGCAGTAGTCATGTTGAGCAAGCATTACAAAATCAAGAGCAGCGTGTGAGTCGCTTAAAAGATCATGTGATGCAAAGCTTTGTTACAGGGACTACTCTCATTGATGTTGATCATCAAGCCATCGGACAGGTCAATGCATTATCTGTGATAGCAACGTCTGATTATCGATTTGGTGCACCAAGCCGAATAACCGCAACGACAGCGTACGGTAGCGGTGAAGTGTTTGATATTGAACGTAGTGCAGAGCTAGGTGGAAGTATTCACTCGAAAGGGGTGATGATTCTATCTGCATATCTAGCATCAGTATTTGGTAAAACAGCTAAGATCCCATTAACAACACATCTCACCTTTGAGCAATCTTACGGTGGCGTGGATGGGGACAGTGCTTCAATGGCTGAAGTGTGTGCGATTGTTTCGGCTTTCTCTGGTTTACCGCTACGTCAGGATATCGCCATCACTGGTTCGATGAACCAATTTGGTGAAGCGCAGCCGATTGGCGGGGTGAATGAGAAGATTGAAGGTTTCTTTGATGTGTGTGCGATCAAAGGAAGAACCGCTAATCAAGGGGTGATCATTCCACAATCTAACGTACATAACTTAATGTTACGCAAAGATATTGTAGAATCAGTAGAAAAAGGTGAGTTCCATATTTGGGCGATTGACCATGTTTCTCAAGCCATTGAGATCTTCACGGGTAAACAAACGGGGACTGATGCAGAGCAAGGCATATATCCAAATGATACTGTCTTTGGTATTGCGCAAACTAAGCTAAATGCATTAAGGCGATAATTATTTTATCTTTTATTGCTGCTTATAAATGTTAAATATAAAGCCGCATATATTGACTCTGTTGAGTTGAATATATGCGGCTTTTTTATCGCGAAAAATTCCTTTTGATTATTTCAGTGGTTCCAATTTGAGTTTTTCACAATGTTCATTTACTTCATCGAAATGACGTAGTGTCTTTTCACTCGGTTGTTCACCTTTAAGGCTGACAATAACCAGTGCTGCGGATGACAAAATAAAGGCTGGTATGATTTCATAGACGCTAAATAAGGTTGAGTTCGGCCAAGCAGCATGTGCTGCTATCCAAGCAATAACGACTCCTGCACCAACAACCATACACGCGATAGCACCGTGGGCGCTACAACGACGCCAAAATAGCGAGAATAATACAACAGGTCCAAACGCAGCACCCATGCCAGCCCAAGCGTGTCCAACAATCGATAAAATCGTGCTTTGTGGGTTACTAGCAAAAATCATAGCCACTAACGAAACGGCAACAACAGATAATCGTCCAAGGACAACTTGTGATTTCTCGCTCAGTTTGATGTTGAAAAAGTGAGTGATATCTTCGGTTATCGCACTTGATGAGGCTAATAACTGAGCTGCAACAGAACTCATTACGGCAGACAATACAGCGGCAATAAGGATTGCAGCGATCCATGTTGGGAATAAGCCTTTAGCAAGCTCTAAGAATACCATTTCATTATCAAAGTGATGAGCGGCTCCTGAGTAGTACATTGCGCCAGTAATTCCTACCGCAAATGCGCCAACTAAAGAGACGATCATCCATCCCATACAAATTTTACGAGCAATGCTCATTCCTTTGACATCCCCAATCGCCATAAAGCGAACGAGAATGTGCGGCTGACCAAAGTAACCTAATCCCCATGCTAGTAATGAGAACACGCCAATCGCGCTCGTATTTTCACTAATAACTGAAAAATAATGGGTCGGTAATACATCAGATGCAATGGCTGGATCTAGGTTATACCAAGTTACTATTGGCGTAATGATGAGTGCAAAGAACATCAATGAACCTTGGAAAAAATCAACCCAGTTAACGGCTAAGAATCCACCTATCGCGGTATAAGCCATTAAGAATATGGCTCCAGCCCAAACTGCGGTAGTGTAAGGAATATTAAATAGAGTTTGAATTAAGAAAGCGCCACTAACAAAACCTGCAGCAGCATAAAGAGTAAAGAATGTGAGTATGACGACAGCAGTCATAAAGCGTAGAGTACGGTTACCACTACCAAATCGCGTATCGAAATAAGAGGGAATAGTTATCGCATCGCCGACGTTTTCGGTATAAATACGTAACTTTCGCGCGACAAAGCGCCAGTTTAACCATGCGCCAATAATTAAACCAATAGGTAACCAAATTTGATCTAAACCTGAAACAAAAACTGCACCGGGAAGGCCGAGTAATAACCAACCACTCATATCTGATGCACCAGCACCGAGTGCAGTCACACCAGGGCTTAAATTACGACCACCAAGAACATAATCTGAATTACCTCCCGTCTTTCTTGCTGCGAAAATACCTATCGCAAAAATAATGCAAAAATAGATCGCGAGAACGACATAATAAGTAAACATTGAATTTCCTGTATTGCTTTACCTGTAAAGCCAGCCAATTAATTGGTTTGGGTGTTAGGAGTACAAGTACATTTATTTTTTGTTTTATTTAGATAGCTCAGAAATAATTATTTCATAGTTTTAGAATCTGACTAACCCGTATAGGCACTGTAATAAAGCGCTTCATTCTAAATAAAACTTTAAGATTGCTCTGGAAAATAAAATACGGGTAAAGAATCCGTTATACAAATAAATAACGGTGTTTTGATCACAAAATGAGCGATATTGTGAAAGATTTTATATAAATTTGTATAGATTTAAGGTGAGTAGGTAATAGTTGCAATTAACCTATAGTAATTAAAAAAAATTTTAGCTGTTGAGTTTATTATAAATAAACGAATAAAGTTGAGTTTATTAGTGGCGCTATTTGGCTGTTAAATAACAAACGATTATTTTAATATATATTGAATTTATTCAGCTAATTTAAAGATATGCCTGTGGTTTATTTCCACAGACATTTTCTTATGTAAAGCTAACTTCTGCATTTGCAATAATTGTAGAAGAACAAGCAAGAATATAGCCTTGTTCGATTTCTTCTTTTTTAGTGTCTCAGCACTTGTTGATGTAGTAATATTTGGCGTCGTTTTACATTTGCAAGAACCACAAATCCCACTTCGACAAGCCACAATCAAAGGTAACCCATGTGCTTCTAACGTTGCGGCAACATTACTCCCTTTTGGCACGACGATAGCTTTGTTAAAACTCGGAACACTGAGTGTTAGCTCTTGCTGCGTATCGCTATCCTGCGTTGTTGCCGTAGATTTTGAATCGAAATCATAGTTTGGATTGTTAGTAGGATTAATAGCTTCGTTGTGCTTATTTTTTTAAAAAATATTTCTTATAATATAAAAGTTTTACTAATTATAAATATTATATAGAGTTTGTTATGATCCGCGCTTATGCTTACTTTTCTAAAAAGCATCCATTGATACATAAGTTTAACATTTTAATTGTTTTTTCAGTGTTCATTTTATGTACTTATCAACTACTTGAAAATAGTAAGATTAGATATTCGTTCGGATTTGTACCGATCTTATTTTTTCTCTTTATTTTTGCTAAAGCTTCTACCTATAAAAGCAAGTATTTAAGTGATAGATAGTAGTTTTCTATAGTAAGTAAAGAAAAAGACCCAGTATGCACTGGGTCTTTTAGGTTGTAACAACAGATACTTATTTTTGTTGCCAAATGCGTTCACATTCAGCCGAGCCATTCGCTGCGATGGGCTTTTCAAATAGCCACTGCAATGGTGCGACGACAGGGCTGGTAGTAAAGCGTACTGATGTTTTTAAAATAGCGGACAGTGGTACATTAAAGTTGAATTTATCAAAGGTACCATGAACATCAACCGGTGTTTGTAAGCTGAAAATCTGGGCTTTTTTCGATTTTGGAGATAAATACAGATTAAAGTCACGATTTTTATAACTTGCATTAAAAGCACCATGTACTTGAATACGGGAAGTATCAAGCAATAAATCACGTTGCGTCATGTTGCCATTTTTTACATTAAAGCCACCTGCTACACAATTTAATACGGAATGATCTTTAGTAACAAATTTAGGTAATACAGCATCGGCTAAACTTACCGCCCATAAGTCAATTAAGTTTGCTTGGAAAGCTTTAGGCCAAGCGGCAAAACCGATAAAACCGTTAGCGTTATTCATTAGGCTATCTGGTGTATTTGCCAAACTATTAAGATTAAATTCAAAGCTGATCTTACCCTTCATATCGGTTTTTGGATCGATTCGACGAGCAATAATGCCGTAGTCAAAGTTCTTCACGAATCCATTAAGATGGATATCAAATAGCTCTTTTTGTGCTTTGACCGAACCTTTAATATCAATATTTCCGCCCGGTAATTTAATGTGCAGCAGGTTTAAACTCAGTAAACCGTTATGTAATGTCCAGTCTAGTTTTCCTGCGCCTAACCAGTCTTTACCTGAGCGTACTTCACCGACATTGAGTTTGAAATTAGCATTCAGCTTATTTAAACCTTCAGGGCTAAGAACAGGTACAGGTTTATCGACTGTTTTTGCTGGTGTAGTTTTTTCTTTGCTGTCTTTAGGTAGCCATGCTTGCCAATTTTTAACTTTAAAATCGTTAATTTGAATGAACGGTGCGCGAAGATCTAATGATACGGTTGGGCGATCTTGGCCTTTCATCGGTGGTAAGAAATCACCTTTACCTTGTAATTTACTGCTCCCTACTTGAACCAGCATATTACGCAAATGGTAGCCGACTTTATCGGTTGAAACGGATGCGGCAACCGTCACTGGACCATACGGTGGCAGCTCAAGACCGGTAAACGCATTAAAGCGATCTAAGTTAGGCGTTGTTGCCTTAAAGTTTAAATTCAACTTTTGTGGATTAATGGGTAGCGATACATCAGATTCGGCATTGAGTGCAATATCACCGACATTAGCCGTTAAGGTAACAGGCACCGATTTACGCCCATCATTGGCTTGTTTCAGTGATACAGAATCAATCTCAATGTTAACGGGCTTATTTGCAGCTTGGCCTGAGATAATCAAGTGAGTTGCGGTATCGGGACCTGTAATAAACTTACCCTGACGAAGTGCGACATCAAAGGCTTTGCCTGTGTAAGTATCTGCAACACGCAGTTTACCACCGTTTAGTTGTGCTTCGACTTTAGCCTGTTCCATTAACTCAAGCACAGTACGACCTGATAACGACAAAGATAATTTAGCGCTATCGAGTGTCATACCAAGATCATTGGTCACATTGAACTGTTTTAAGATTTGACCGATATTCGGCTTATCTACCCCTAGATGGAGTTGAGATTGGATAGCGTTATTATTGATATCCAGTGAAATATCACCTTGGTACAAACTTCCCGCATAGCGAGCACTAAAAGGAGCGGGTTTTAATTTACCGTCACGTAACTGGCCACTAAATTGGGTGTCATCAATTTGTTGATTAGCCCAAAGCATTTTATTGATGCCAAGTTTTACATCAGCATCGGCAATCACGACTTTATTGCTAAGTAACGGCATATCAAGATTCACACCTTGAGTTGGTACTGTTTGCTCAACAGTTGGTACTTTTTCGCGATCAACAAATTGCCCTAACTGATTGAAATTTAGAGTATCAAATTGCGCATTAAGCGTTAAAAATGGCGTTTTAGTATTTTGTTTCCATTTAAAATCGACCTTACCTTGGCTCTGCATTAATGCCATGGTGGGGATATTTAATGTTAGCCAATCACCGGTATTAGTTAGCTTTCCTTTGAAATCGATTTTGCCATGCATAGATGCACGTGTACCCAGCCATGGACTTAGTTTACCTGCATCTTTACTGTGTACGGTTAGGTTTAACCAACTGCCTTTTTGCCAATTAGTTTTTACAAATTCACCTTGTGCTTTTATGTCAACAACAGGGCTGGAAAAGTGTAGTGATGGCATCCAATTACGATGGTTAATAATATCGGATAGTGTGCCTGCTTTCGCTGTGATCTTAACGGGAATATCCATGATCTGACCTTGGATGTCAGAACTAAATGGCTGCTCCATACCAGATGTTAGTGCTGCTTTATCAATGGCAAAAGATGCTTTGGCTCCCCAGTCAATATGCGCTTTATCAATATTGAGCGAGAGCTGGCTATTATCAATCCACTCTTGAAGTTTTGTACCTTGGGTCGTCAGCTGTAGCTGAGCCTTATCAAGATGTCCTTTTGCATCTGGGATCCCTGAGATCCAACCAGCCATTTCACCTAATTGTGAGTCTTGAGCGCCTAATTTCACATCAACGGTTGATGTCCATTGGGTGGCATCAATATCAGCCGTGCCACGAAATGGCACATCTGCAATATTGGCAGTCATTGGAGCGTGAAGTTTACCTTTATCGCCTTCCACTTTAAGCGAGATATTATTAACAGGTGTACCTAAGCCTTTAATCTCATCGACAGATAGATCAAGATGGGTTTCTGTTTTAACAAGCCATTGATCCAGCGCTTTTTGCAGAGGCGATTTTTGAGGTGCTGCTGCTGCATAACCGACACCGTACATAACCGGAGGTTGGGGTTGTAACCATGGGCGCAGATCGATTAACGGAATATTTAGCTTACCGTTAATATGATTAAGATCTTTTGCGTTTTGAGCCAATGAAATATCAAGGAAACCTTTAGCAGACGTGATGGGGCTCGTTAGCGCGATATCAGCCAGTGAAATGCCTTTGCTTGACGCAGTAATTTGGGTTGTTAGTGACATTGGCGCGGCATGACGCAAATCAATATCAAGCAGGGATTCAAGCTGCGCGGTATCAACCCAATCAAGTTTTACGTTGGCTTTTGACGGCGTACTACTGTGGAATGGATGAATATCTGCATCAATATTGAGTTTCGCCCCAGCAAAGCTGCCTCTTGCGTCTAATTTGCCTTGTTGTTCATTAATCAGTGATTCTAAATCACCGGCCAGTGAAACATCATATTCATTCCCCATGGCATTACCTTTCGCTTGTAATAGCCATTTATCAGGTTTGGTTAACGCTAATTGATCTAAATATACGTTGGCATACTGCTCGGTATGTTGATCTAAATAATCAACCGATACTTTTTCCGCTCGAATATTGTTGCTCAATGCCAGTTTAAACGGCGTTGATTGAGTGGTCTCTTTCGGTTTTTCATTAGCTTGCTCGGCAAACACCCAGTTCGCTTTCCCTTGATTATCTTTTGACAGATGTAATGAAATATCTTTGAGATCCAGATAGTCAATCTTTAGGGTATGAGATAGAAGAGGCAAAACAGATATTTTTGCACCGATGTAGCCTGATTTAAGCATCGGTTCCCATTTCATTGCTTCAGTATTGGCAACGGTGACATCGCTTAACTCAATTTCAGGGCTGAATGATAGGGTCAGTGACATGTCACCACCAATGGTTGTTTCACGATCTAAAGTAGAACTTAACCATTGGTTGATATCATGTCGATGGTCAGCTAAATCGATCTTAACCCCATAAGCGAGTACCCCAGTTGCGGCAATGATAGGGGTTAGTATGGCAATAGAAGTCCACTTCGCCACTTGTTTTAGTTTGTTTTTTTTCGGTGGCTGAACCGCATTATCCTGTTTTTCAGAGGATGAAGCCGTCTCAGCTGGAATGCGTGATTGCGTCATAATTGGTCAGATTTTCTCTAATGAAGGCGTGCAGCATGCTGGCATCGTGCGAAAAAGCGATTTTTAATCGGTACTGCAGATTGCTGGCGAAGATATACTGCCAAAATAATATAGTCAGACAGTATACCAAAAACAGGGTTCCCTTTATTGCGTCTTTAAAGGTAACAAAAAGTAAATTAAGCAGTTTTAGTTATTGTTGTAAGGCTATACAAATGATGTCGGTCAGCGTTTGTTGTGCTGCAAGGTGTAAATTGAAATGCTGATTCGCAATGCTATGCAGTGGCGGTTCACAAATTACATCGAGCTTCATATCAGCAAGGGAATTAAGCAGTAAATCATCGGGTGTGCTTATGACAATAATACCAGCGCCACGAAGCTTAGCGGCATGGACTGTAAGCTGTAAAATGGGTTGTTCACTGTTATTACTGATCACAAAAAGCACGTCTTGCTCTGTTAGTGTGTTGGCGATGGTACTTTGCAGCGCATGATCTTTACTGTGAATAACAGGTAAACCTAAGGCTAGCAACTTATCATTAAAATCACGGGTGATAATGGCATTTGCTCCCAGCCCGACGAGTTGAATCCGTTGGGCTTGGCTTAACCGTGCTGCAATATCGGTCAGTAATTGTGTATCAATAGCTTTGGTTGTATCAATAATGGCATTGGCTTTTTGTTGTGCCATTTTACTTAAGCTGCTCGCAAGCGTGTTATTGGGCTCTGGTTGAGTCGATAATTGATTCAGCACATTACCACCGATGGTATTGTGCCTTGCTAATTCTTCACTGATCGCCATTTTAAAGGCAGGAAATCCCTTAAAACCAATACGCTGAGTAAATTTTACAATACTCGATTGACTAACATTGGCAGCTTTCGCAAGTTCTTGTGATGACAGCGAAACCACTAATTCAGGTTGTGCTAAAACCAAGGTCGCAATCTTTTGACCATTAGGGGAGAATTGTGATTGTAGGTTGGCGATTTTATCAAGTGCAGTCATAGTAATAACAGTTCGAGCATTTGTCTTGATAATAGCCTGAAAAACACTAAGTTACCGTGATATTTACAGCGTTATATTAATCGCGAACAAGAATCTAGAGCCTGATACGCTTGTTGGTTATGATTAATAAAGAATGAATAAAACTAGGATGAAAACCTTGAAGATTGATCTGACCCAACTCGTCACAGAAAGTCGCAATACGGCAAGCCAAAACATCGATATGTTATCCACAGTTGATATGCTGAAGGTGATCAACAATGAAGATAAAAAAGTCGCGTTAGCGGTTGAACAAGTATTACCTGAAATTGCGGTTGTCGTTGATGCTATTGCAGCGGCTTTTCAACAAGGTGGACGTTTAATTTACGTTGGTGCAGGCACCTCTGGTCGATTAGGTATTTTAGATGCAAGTGAGTGTCCACCTACTTATGGTAGTAAGCCAGAACAAGTTGTCGGCTTAATTGCTGGTGGCCATCAAGCAATTTTAAAAGCGGTAGAAAACGCAGAAGATAATCGTGAAATGGGCGCACAAGATCTGATTGATCTTAACTTTAATTCAAAAGACGTTTTAGTTGGCATTGCTGCCAGCGGACGTACCCCTTATGTGATAGGTGCGATGGAATATGCCAAATCACAAAATGCGATGGTCGCGTCCATTAGTTGTAATCCACAAAGCCCAATGGCTGAACTGGCAGATGTAGCTATCACGCCAGTGGTTGGGGCTGAAGTTGTAACGGGCTCATCGCGTATGAAAGCAGGTACTGCGCAAAAGTTAGTGCTAAATATGCTGACAACAGGGGCGATGATCCGTGTTGGTAAAGTGTATGGCAATTTAATGGTGGATGTTGAAGCGACCAATGCCAAATTGGTTGAACGCCAGAAAAACATTGTGATGCAAGCAACTGAATGTAGCCGTGATGAAGCTGAACACGCATTAACTGCCTGTGATGGTCATTGTAAAACCGCGATTGTGATGATTTTAGCTGGTGTTGATGCTCAAACAGCCGCAGACTTATTAGCGAAAAATAAAGGATTTACTCGCCAAGCGATCCAAGCCTGATGATACAAAACACAAAGCCCTATCACGATGGTCGATGATAGGGCTTTGTTTTATAACCAAGTGTCTGGGTATATATAGATCATAGTGACTGAAATTCTTTTTGGAAGTTCAGCACTTTTTCTAAGTATCGGCGCGCTTCAAGTTTCGGATGTTTATTGGTTAATGCCCAATAAGCTTGATTGGGTTGTAACTGATTGAGCTTATCCATAGCTCGCTGCCTATCTGGATCAAAGGTTGATAATACGCCACCTGTACCACTGTTATAAGCGGAAATCATACTGTAATGCTTAGTGGTAGGATTTCGCACATCCCTTAAATAGCGGGTTTGTAAAATGTGCAAATAAGCGGTACCCGTATCAATGTTGTTAGCCGGATCAAACAGGTAGTCTTTGGTTGGTATCCCTGGCTTGTTCTTCACCAGTTTAAATACATCAGCACCTGCTGTTTTCGGAATAACTTGCATCAAGCCATAAGCCCCTGCGTGGCTGACAGCAAACGGGTTAAAACTGCTTTCTGTTTTTACCACCGCATAGATCAGATCTTCTGAAATACCGTATTGTTTTGATGCGCGTTTTATAATATCAGCATATTGGTATTCGCGTTGTTCAAGGTGATCGCTAACCATATCGATTTCAACGTAGTAAGCTGTGCCTCGTTTAAGTGGTTTGGTTTGTAGCTTATTTTCAATTAAATAATCTGCGAAACGTCCAGCACGCCACGGCCATTGAATATCTTGGTTATCTTGATCTTTAACTTGCCCAAGTAAGAAAGGCTTACCGTTTAATGGGATCGATTTATCACTGAACAAATCCACTTGGGATGGATCGGCTGGCATTAGCAAGGTTTCTTCAATCGCTTTTCTCAATGTGGCTTCAGGTGCGTATTGAGCAACAGTTGAAACGTAAATTTTACCGTTATCAAAATCAATGTGTGCACGCGTACGATAACCATCAAAGTATTTCACATAACGGTGTTTTCCTGCCTGAAGGAATTCGTCATCGCCCCATTGCTTTTTCACTTGCACACCAAGATAAGCCAATAATGCCTGCATGGCTTGCTCATTATTCACATTACCTGTGTTTATATTTCCACCATTGATATTCCCGTTATGGTTGGGATAAGTGGGCTTGCAGTTATAGAGACATTCAACTTGGTTTGATGAACACCCTGCGGCAAGTAAACAGGTTGTAATAATGAGCAATGCTTTTTTCATGGTTATCCTTACCACATATTTCCGTGATTAATGGGTATTGGTGGCATCACGGATCGCTTTATTAAGATCTGACGTTAAATTATCGACAAATTTACGTTTGCGTTGTTCTGCACGTTGTTTACGTTCACGTGCTTGTTGATCGAGATAGTTATTCCAACGATTTTCTACATAGTCAGCATCTTTCATGTTGTTCCATGCATTTTCGAGGCGCTCTCGTTTCTCTTTTCTTTCTCGGATCTGACGTTTCGACTGTTGAATGCTGTTTTGCAGCTTTTGTAAGCCATTATCTACTGAATTTAGCGTATCGACTAGATCTTTGGCCTGAACAGATGTTGAAAAAAAGCTTACAAATGCAATTAATAAACAGAATTTATGTTTCATTATCTTTCTATAGTTAACAAAAAGTAAAATGTTGAGTTTACATTTTGAGAGGGAGGTTTCAATATTATTTTTACAGTGTATTTTTCCACTACGATTAATAGCAATCATGGATGAGTCATACGGTAAGCGTCGCTTACATGTTGTTACAAAATCTCAATTGTTATTCGCAACGGTTGTGGTTGAATAGCGCTACTTTAATTTTAAGAGGTATAAAATACATATGGACGACCCCACGAGTTGTTCTCTTTTCCTAAACTCCTTTGTTAAGGAGTCTATTCAATGCTAGATCTTTTCCTTCAACCTGAAGCAATGATGATATTTGCGACCTTATTTGCCTTAGAAGTGGTATTAGGTGTCGATAATATTGTGTTTATTTCAGTACTATGTGAGCGATTACCAGAACATCAACGAAAATTAGCCCGTAACCTAGGTATTGCACTAGCTGTTGCTGCGCGTATTGGTCTTGTGTTCTCAATCAGTTGGGTAATGTCATTAACTAAACCGTTATTCTCTATTGCTGACTCTCCGTTCTCTGGTCGTGATTTGATCATGATTGGTGGTGGTGCATTCTTATTAGCGAAAAGCTTAAAAGAATTGTGGATGTGTTTCTCTGGTGCTCATCACCAAGAAGCCAGCAAAGTGCGAGCAGGTATTGCTTTAGTCTTGCTACAAATCGTAGCGGTTGATGCGGTGTTCTCTATGGACTCTGTTATCACAGCGGTTGGTATGACAAGTGAAGTCCCATTGATGGTTGCTGCGATTTTAGCGTCAGCAGTTGTGATGGTACTGTGTGCTGAGAAGATCAACTATTATGTATTGCGCTATCCGGGCTTAAAAACATTAGCACTACTATTCTTAGTAATGTTAGGTGGTATGTTAATGGCTGAAGGTTTTGCGATTCATTTGAATAAAGGATATGTGTATTTTGCGATGGCATTTGGTTTATTAATTGAAACCTGCCACATCCTATTGAAAAAGCGAAATAAGACAATTATTCATCGTATCTACCCACAGCAATGTGGCTGGGCAGTTAAAGTAAAATAACCGCGTATTCGACAGATAATATAAAAGCAGAGCCTATGGCTCTGCTTTTTTATTTTTCACAGGCTTAATTTTTAGCGTCCTAACTTATTTCTGCCCCTTTATGTGTTAGATCTTTTACTCATTCATATCGTGTTAACGTGATTTTGGATTAGTTTTATTAGGTATCAGTTAAACGCCACTTTTGAGCCTCTCAGTCGCAAACACCGCCCTGATTGAATACTCTGAAATCAGTAACATCATTAACAAAATTACAACGTAAAATTTGTGCTTTTTTAAATACTTTTTCTATGCTTTTTATAATAAAAATTAATGCTTTACTGTACAATTATCTTGAGCTTCGATCACGAAGTTCGTTAAAGATGTTTATTGTTAAATAGAGCTACTTTCGGGCAAATTATTGCCAAAGTCTTTCATGATATATGATCTGTGCATAATCATTACTTAAAGGGTTCACGAATGTTAAAATATCTATTTTTGATAACTTCTTTTTTATTCATCTGTCCTCAGACTTATGCCGCTACTGAAGGGTTTGTGTATGCAAAAAATCCTGATGGCTCTTATGATAAAACGATCATTGTTAATTATGTCGGTAAAGAGAAAAACGTAACCATCCCTGACTCAGTGACGGAAATTGGAGTCGGGGCGTTTTCAGGTAATAAATTAACTAGCGTAACCATCCCTGATTCAGTGACGAAAATTGAACAAGGGGCGTTTTCTGAAAATAAATTAACCAGCGTGACCATCCCTGACTCAGTGACAGAAATTGGAGGTGGGGCGTTTTTTTATAATGACTTAACTAGCGTAACCATCCCTGATTCCGTAACGAACATTGGATTTTTGGCATTTGATATTAATGTCAAAATAGAACGACGTTAAGTTTTCACTCCCAGTACGCATAAATAGATTTACTGTTAAATGACCGCCCACAGTGGCGGTCTTTTTGTACCCTAAAGGTACTTTGTGAAGAAGTTATCAATACTTTTCCTAATATCAACCAGCTTAATAGGGCAAAACACCTAACAAGGTTATGTCCAACAATGAGCTAGCTACCATGACTAGAACATGCATTGGTTAGCTCAAATCTTTCCAACATTAAAAATTTGGGCAAATTATTGCCTAGTCACTTTATTCTTTATAATGATTCAAATTCAATAAACTTCTCAATTTTACATGGCTAACTCTCTCACATGGCTATCTCCGCCAACAGAATTTAATCGTCATGACAGCTTAGTAAAACAGGCTGAACGCGCTGAGCAATCAGAACTAGCCAAAGAAGCTAGGGCGAAAAAAACACTTGAAGAAATTGAGCGAATCAATGCTAAAAGCTCACTCAAGCATGAACAATTAATGAATGATATCTCTGGGAATGGAGTGTTTACTGGGCAATGTACACTTCAAGAAGAATTAGAAAAGAATCATCAAGCTGTGTTGCTTCTCACTGAAGAAGATTCATTCCATACCATTAAAAACTTGATTGATGATCGATATCATCAAAAAGGTCAAATACCATCAACATTGATTCTGAAAGATATTGATAAAACGAAAACATGGGCTGAATACTTAGCAACTGGTTTTGGGGCTGTTAAGTTAGCCCAAGCCTTTGGCGATTTTGGTGTGACAGCGCGATATTCAGTGATTAAAGGGAAAACACGTGTATCAATTGCCTCTCGTAATAATGGGCAGCAGATGTTACGGCATGTTCTTGTTAACGGAATGCGTCTTAAGGTAAACGGAAAAAAGACTTACGCGATAGATAATCCGAAAGTTGTTCAACTAGGATTAGCTCCAAAACAGCGTATAAGTACAGGTATAAAAGCTGGTGCTATGACCATGATTATTTCAGCCGCTATAAACACCAATGATCTGATTTTTAACGATGATTATGATTTTTATGATTGGTTTGGAAATATAGGGGCTGACTTCATTAAAACAGCGATAGCACTATATGGTACAGAGATAGTAGTAGGTGCAATTATCGGGCTGTCAGGTGCTGTTGCTATTGTGTCAATAGCCGTAATATCAATATTATTAACTTTAGCAATTGATGATATATTTGAAGTTAAAAACGTATCAGGAGAACTAACAAATGCGCTCAGAAAATTGCAATCATGAAATTACTACAAGAAAAAAAATAAATTTTTTGTTTGCTGCATTATTTTTGAGTGCCCTTTGCTTTTGGTTTTTATATTCGTGGGGGGTATCTATTTATGAAACATATATGTTGGCAAACTCAATTAAATTTTCAGTTGGGGGGACATTTGCTGGATTCTCTTCTATTGGTGTTATCGTCTGGACATGGTTGGCTTTTATCACAGCCATGAAGACTAATAAAAAAGCATCTAATAGCTGGAATGATAAACAAAAGAAAATGCATAATAAAATGTTAATTTCATGCTGTGTTGTTGCTGTGATTATTAGCTCTATCTCGTATTTTTATATTGATAATCGTTTAATGAATAATGGATATACTGTTAAAACGAAGTACACTAATGTGAATATATATAAAACCTACACAAAAAACTAAAATGAAAAGTGAGTACTATATAAATAAGTACTGTATTCTTTTCGCCACCACCTATTAGATCGCTTTAATAAAATTACTGCTAAATGACCGTCCATCGTGGCGGTCTTTTTGTATCCTAAAAGGTACTTTATAAGGGAGGCATTCATACTCTTTCTAATATCTACCTGCTTTGGTAGAGCAAGTCACCTAACAAGCTTCTGTCCAAAAGTTACTTAGAAGTGGGTTAGCCTATTACCTTTGGTTGCTCTGTTTGTATCTGTTTTTTATATATGTATAAAAATAGAGATCCTTAACTAATTGAGAGTGAAGGATCTCTTACTTGTATCTTATATGCTTTTAACTAAATATAGATTTAGCAACGGGATGCTAATTATCTTAAAACTTTATTTTTCACTGATTCAGAAAAGTACATTAGGTCGATGGATAAACCTGCCATTGTTAGCATCAATCGCCACGGGCCATAAGGAATACATTCTTTTCGGTTTTCTGCTAACCAGTAGTTAATCGTACGATTGTACTTAGGCGAAATATTTAATTTTAATGCGATATCAGTTTTTGTTAACCCTTTTTCCTGCATTAAAAAATCAACGACTAATTGCACTTGATGTTTCGTTGGTGGGACGTAGTTAGGATCGTCAGCAAGCAAGAGGCATGGGCTATCGATATTCAATTCGTCACAACTAAACAACATAAGATGTTTGATATGCGCTTTAGCTAACTTTGTTAGTTCATCCAACTTAGCGTGAATACGCTCATATTTTTCGCAATCATTAAGCATACTGTCTAAAGTAATCATTGCTATTTTATCTGTCATACGATACGGCAAGTGTTTCCACTTGCATCCTCCTTTCGATTAGATGGTAATTCGAGACATATCATAGAAATTCAAAATATTTTGAAAGCTTGATGTATTTAGGGGTGGTGATCTTTAGGGAATACCTTATCGATAATATGGAAGAATAAACCTGCCCATACTCATCGTTATAACTTGCAAAACTTCATCAAGAAAGTACCCATATTTTAAATTTCTTAGCTACTGAAACTCTCGCACAGTCTGCTTTTCATTTATATTAAGTCTTATATTAAGACAGGCAAGTTAATAAATGTCTTAGAATGTAACATTCAATTATTTACTAGATAGGTGTTCGTGAGACACAAAGTATTAGAGCGATAAAAGTACATTATATTGTTATGCATCATGCATAAGATTATTGCTAAACCCTGATCGCCTATTGGTTCTCATGAATAATTCTGATTAACTTTGCAGGTGTTCCACCATATAGTGAGTCAGGTGGTACATCGGTATTAACCACTGAGTTAGCGGCAATTACAGAACGCGCACCAATGGTCACACCTTTATTGATCACGACATTGCCCCCAATCCATACATCGTCCTCAATCGTAATAGGATCACAAATGGTTTCCCAGTTACGGCGATTGAGATAGTTTAGATCATGGCTAGCACAGTAAAGCTGGGTGTTCGGGCCAATCATTACGTTATTGCCAATAATAATTTTAGCGCCATCCAACATTGTTACGTTCATATTGATGAAGGTCTTTTCTCCAATCGAGATCGTTTTACCGAACTCACAATAAAAGGGGGAGCGGATGTGACTCGATGCTGAAATCTTTCCCATTAGCTGTTGAAATAGTTCATGACGCTGAGAGTCATCTGTACTTTGATTAATGGTCTGTAATAAGTTCGAAGCATTTTGACGAATCTGGTTAATACAGTCTGCGCCGCCGTCAAAGTCTTCACCTGCAAGCATTTTTTCGAATTCAGTCATGTTGTCTCTCAACGTGCTATAGATTTATTTGAAATAAAAACGTTATGTTTACTTACTGATTTATATTGTTATTGAGTAAGTAATCCCCAAGAAAATAGAGCCAATCTACCCAAAAGATGAAAGCAATGGTTAAGGGGTTATTTATGCAGCGAATCCCAATCAGAGAAATAATTAATTAAATAGTCTATTGCCAAGCGAGCACGCACAGGGAGAAAACGTTGGTTTTGATATACGATCCAACTGCTATTACCTTTACCCCAAAAATCTTGCAGTATCGGAATAAGTGAACCTGAATCTAACCCTTTCGCTAGGCTGCTTTTTGGCATATACGCGATGCCTAGCCCTTCTTCGCATGCCGATATAACAGCATTAGAGTTATTGCTTTTCCATCGACCGTGAACACGGGTATTAATGGTGTTGCCTTCTTTTTCAAAGAGCCAGTGGTCATTATTGGCAATAATGCAGCTATGTTGTTTCAATTGGCTAGGGTGAGTAGGCTCTCCATAACGGGTTAAATAGTCTTGGCTGGCAACTGCAGCCATAGGGCGATCAACGAGTTTTCTCGCGACTAAACCTGAATCTTTTAGTGCCCCATAACGGATCGCAAAGTCGATACCATCTTCGATAAAATTCACCATACGAGAGTTAAAATCCATCTCGATAGTAAGATCTGGGTAAGACTTCGCGAATGCCATTAGCGCAGGAGCGACATGCTCTTCGGCAAATGCACCAGCAGCGCTGACACGTAATGTTCCACTCAGCGTAATTTGCTGTGTGTTTAAGCTTTCGCTGGCTTGTTGTAACCCATTTACCAGCCCTCTGCATTGTTGATAATACAGTTGTCCAGCATCGGTTAAATTGACCTGTCGGGTTGAGCGAGCTAATAAGGCGACACCTAATCTCTCTTCTAATCTTGAGACTTGTCGACTAACGTGGCTTGTGCTGCAACCTAGCTGTTTAGCCGCAGACGAAAAGCCATGGCTTTCAGCGACTGCAACGAATTCAATGATCCCATCGAAACTATTCATAGACTTTTATCTTTGCTATTTAACAACAATGATTTTCCAATTTTCTGTATTATCAGCCATATTGATTTGAATTAACATGTTTAAGCACTCAATAATTCAAGGAAAAGACAATGAAAAGGATCCTGATCCCTGTAACGAATCATGCAACTCTGGGCGATACTGACCAAGCGAATGGTACTTACTCACCAGAGATAACGCACGTTATCCATGAGCTGACTGCAGCTGGTTTTGACTATGAAATCGCATCGATTAAAGGTGGTAAAGCGCCACTTTATGGAACGGATATCGAAGGTGATGAGGTAAACCGTATTGTGTTGGCGGATGATAATTTTCAGAACCGAATCAATAATACGATTCCCGTCTCGCAAGTGAATATTGATGAGTACGATGCGGTATTTTATCCAGGTGGCTTTGGTCTGCTATCTGATCTTTCCACCAATACTGACTTTGCTCAATTAGCAGCAAAACACTACGAAAACGGTGGCGTTATAGCGGCGGTATGTCATGGCCCTGCGGCACTGCTTCCTATTACATTAAGTAATGGTGACAGCCTACTTAGATCTATATCGGTAACGGGATTTACACGTGAAGAAGAAATAGATTTCGGTACTATTACTCATATTCCATTTTTATTGGAAGAGGCGCTTTCAAGAAAGGCAGCGCGCTTTAATAAAGTACAGCCTTGGCAAGAGCTGGTTATCGTTGATAAACGAGTGATTACTGGCCAAAACCCTACCAGTGCTCACGGCGTTGGTAAGGCGATAGTGACATCACTGACGTAATTATATTGTTGATATATTTAAAAACTATCTGATATGAAATAGCTCATTGGTTTGAGCTATTTACTAACATGACATTCGTTTTCGATGATAAATATCATAGTCTAGTAATGTTTGCTCAATCATGGGATGCAAACATTACTAGGCTATGCTTTTTGTTTTAAAGCGTGTTTAAAATCAAGCGAACTTCTTACGTTCAATAATGAAGTGAAGCAGTGCCATACAACCATGACCAATCAAGTATGCTTCAATTAAACCTGTCAGAGATTTATGGATCTCTCTCGCATCGTTGGCATAAGGTGAGTGACTTAACCACAGTGCTAGCCATAGCAGTGCAGCTGTTTCAATTAAGATCAAAGCGCCAATACCTAAACCTTGAATAATATTCCCTAAGCCTTTTTCTCTTGGCTCGGGCAATTTACCGTGGCGTAGTTGTTTTAAGTCATCGAATAGAACGGCGTTGTCACCAAAAAGATAAGGGAAGAATTGGCGGAAGGATTGTTTAACTAACATATAGCTAATCATTGCCAGCGTGACGACAACGGTCAGTATGCCAAGAATAATGTGCACCCATAAGAAGAGGGTAGAGAAAACACCACCTTCAATTTTACCTGCATGGGTCATGCTCATTAAATTACTATTTAAGATCTGTAAGATCACTAAAGCGGCCAATGAAGTATGAATATGGCGTAGCCCCGTATTGGGAAAGTAGTGTTTGATGTAACGCCAAAAAGAATTAAGTAGCGGCATAGTAAACCTTAATCAGACGGTATAAAAAGAAGATGATTGATAAGCGAAATTTAACATAAGGGGACAAAATAGGCAGAGAGAAAAGCCTGTAATGTAAATATGCATTTTTAATGCGTAAATAGCTTAAAAAGGATCGATAGATTTCTTTTTCAGGTCTGTTAATACTGCGTTACACTATTGCTGCCAACACATATTGTCATGGAGAGAGTAGTGAGCAAACCTTCAGAAACACCACAATTATCCCAATTAAATGTCTTCCCCGTAAAATCAATAGCAGGTATCAGCCAATCTAAAGTTTGGGTTGAAAAACAGGGGATCAGTTTTGATCGTCGTTTCATGGTTGCGACCCTATCAGGCGATATGATCACGGCACGTAAATCTCCCAAGATGGTAAAAGTGAAAGCGGCGTTAATTGCCGATGGCATCGTATTGAGTTACGAAGATAAAGCCTGTTTAGTATTGAAGTATGCTCAATTTGATATGGCTGAAGCGTCATCAACCGTTTGGGGAGATACATTCATCGCCTATACCACGACTGAGCAAGCTAATGCATGGTTTAGTGATGTGCTAGGGCAACCCGTTCAGTTGTTGTTTACGGGTGAGCAATCAAATCGTCTTCGTCCTAAAATTAGTCAAAATGTGAGTTTTGCTGATGGTTATCCGCTATTAGTGATCAGTGAAGCCTCGCTTCAAGCGCTTAACGAGCGTAGTAGTGAGCACCACACAATGGATCAGTTTAGAACCAACTTAGTGGTAAGTAATACGGAAGCGTTCGCAGAAGATGGTTGGAAACGTATTCGGATTGGTGAGGTTGAGTTTGAAGCGGTCAAACCTTGTGCTCGATGCATTTTAACCACGGTCGATCCTAAATCAGCAACGTTTAGCGAAAGTAAAGAGCCGTTGGTTACGATGGCAAAATTCCGCGCCGATGAAAAGGGAAATGTCTATTTCGGGCAAAATCTTGTGGCGCGTAATGAAGGTATTATTTCTGTTGGTGACACCATTGAAATATTAGAAACGAAACCGAAAGAAATATATGCGGATAACAGTGAGCAAAAATTACAGCTTACGTGTGTAGAGCGTGAAGATGTAGCACAAGATTTCACTACATTTTGGCTGGAATCTCATCAAGAAAACCAAGCGTTACCGACTTATTTACCGGGGCAACATTTACCTATTCAGTTAGAAGTGAATGGTGAATATATTTCTCGTCGCTATACATTATCTTCTAGCCCATCACGACCGGGGCGTTATGCAATATCAGTAAAACGGGTTAATGACGGTCGCATTTCTAATTGGTTACATGAGCATTTTCAAGTTGGTGATACATTGGTGTCTGAATCGCCAAGCGGTGATTTTCACCTAGGAGTTCATACTGATAAATTATTATTACTCTCGGGTGGTAGTGGTGTAACACCAATGATGTCGATGCTACGTTATTTATCCGATCATGATTTAGTGCGTGATGTGGTGTTTTATCATCAATGCCGTACAGAAGCTGATATTCCTTATTTAGAGGAATTACGTGCAATAGAAGAGAAGCATCCTTCACTTGATTTACGTATCGTATTAACGCAACCAAAACGCGACTGGCAAGGTGAATCTGGACGACTAAGCATTGGTCATTTAGCCATGATGAGTGATTTAGATAAACGTCAGGTATTTGTTTGTGGTCCTGATGCGTTTATGTCGTCTGCGAAAAAGTTATTGCTCAATATGGGAATGGCAGCTTCTCGTTATCACCAAGAAGCGTTTGGCCCTGTACGTCATGCACTTGAAGAAAAAAAGACGGTCGAATTATCAATTGATGGACAGCTTTTCCAAGGGAATAACCAAGCGACATTATTAGAGCAAGCAGAAACGGCTGGTATTAATATGGATTATAGCTGTCGCGCTGGTTTTTGTGGGGCTTGTAAGGTCACAGTGAAATCTGGAGAGGTAGAACAACCAGAGGTTCCAGCACTTTCATCGCAAGAGCGTGCTGAAGGGAAAGTGCTAGCATGTTGCTGTGTTCCTAGAAGTGATCTAGAAATAATTAAATAGTGAGCTATGGGTAAATTAGAAGGCAATGTAAGTAATTACATTGCCTTTTTTATAATCATTAACATATTAATTTTTATGATTATATTTATAGTTGATGATGTGATTTTAATATTTAGATAAAAAATAAAAAAGAGAATTAAATTTATCAATTTTAAAAATTGATCTAGAACAATAAAACAAAGAGTTAATATTTAATAAAATAATACGGCTTCATTAACATATGAATTTAATGCACTGATATTAATAAGGTAAACATAAAACTTATTGTTAAAATTGTGTTTTATCGGATTTATCTATTGTGATGTCCACTTTTTCCAGATGGATATCTACATTAGAAGCGATTATTTTCTCGTGAAATAGTTCTTTTAGGTATATTCATGAAAAAATCATCGTATATTGCATTGGCAATAGGGGCGGGTGTTTTAGGTTATTTGGCAACGGTATACGCCGTTGATCAAGGAGATAAAAAGCTCCATCAACAATACCTTTCACAAGCTAATTTGGTTAAAGTCGACCCTCTTTCTCAGCAAGCTTTTAAGATTTTTAACCAAAAAGGTTGTCAGTACTGCCACACAACCAACAGCGAAATGCCGTTTTACGCTAACTTACCCGTGGCAAAACAGTTAATGGCACATGATGTTAAAAAGGCACTCCGTCAATTTAATATCACAGCATTAATGGATCAGGTTCAGCAGAATAAACCGATCTCCCAGGTTGAATTAGCAAAATTAGAATCTGTATTAGATGATGGTTCAATGCCACCAAAACAATACTTATTCATGCATTGGCGCTCAGATTTATCACCGCAAGAAACGGATGTGTTATTAAAGTGGGTTAAAGAAGAGCGTGCTAAATACTATTCTGATCCACAGGTTGTTGCAGAATATAAATATGATGCGGTACAGCCTATTTCTACCACCTTTGAAGTGGATGAGGGAAAAGTTAAATTAGGTGAAGAGCTTTACCATGATAAGCGTTTATCGGGTAATAATACCGTTGCTTGTTCAACGTGCCATAGCTTAACTGGTGGTGGTGTTGATCACTTAAAAACCTCAACTGGTATTAATGGTGCAAAAGGTCCAATTAATGCGCCAACGGTGTTTAACTCTGTGTTTAATATCCATCAATTCTGGGATGGTCGTGCTAAAGATCTGCAAGAGCAAGCTGGTGGTCCACCAATGAACCCTATAGAGATGGGAGCGGGCTCTTGGCAACATATTATCGATAAACTTGATAAAGACTCGGCATTAAAAGCACAGTTTACTGCGCTCTATCCTAAGCAAGGGATCAGTGAATATAGTATTACAAATGCGGTTGCTGAATTTGAAAAAACACTCGTTACGCCAAATAGCCGTTTTGATAAGTTTTTAAAAGGCGATAAAACGGCATTGACGCAACAAGAGCAAGAAGGGTATGCATTGTTTAAAGCGAATAAATGTCAAACTTGCCATAGCGGTCAGGCAATGGGCGGTTTATCGTTTGAAGTGATGGGGCTGAAAGGTGATTACTTTGGCGACCGTGGTCATGTAACTGAAGTCGACAATGGTCGTTTTAATGTCACGAAAGATGGCAATGATATGCATCGCTTTAAAGTACCTACATTACGTAATGTGGCATTAACTGCACCTTATTTCCATGACGCGAGTGCTACAACATTAGAGCAGGCTGTTAATGATATGGCGCTGTATCAAGTTGGCGTGAAACTAAGTCAAAGTGATATTGAAAAAATCACCGCTTACCTTAAAGCGTTGACTGGTGAATACAAAGGTCAACAGTTGCAATAACTTTGTTATTTAGATGGTTTCAAATGGCTTCTTATGTACTTTCAACTAGAAAGACAAACATAGAAGCCATTTTTTATATATTCCAAATAAAAAGGCAGTTTGAAAGAATATTATTTTGATATCCGTTACTGAAAAGGTTTTAAATGTGGAGTATGCTGCTCGCGCAAACGATTATAATGGAGTAAGGATCTCGTATGTTTAGCAAGCCTCTTATCGCACTTTCTATCACTTTAGCTATTTCAGGGTGTGTAACAACACCTATCGTTCAACACCAACCTTTTACGCTAACGGTCGCACATATTAATGATACCCACTCTAATTTCGACCCTGTGAAATCTAGTTTTAAAGCTGACGATACCAAAGTTTATAACGAGTTTGGTGGCTATCCACGTTTGCAAACGATGGCGAAAGAATATAAAGCTGAAGCAAAAAAAGATAATCAAAGCTTACTATTCTTACACGGTGGTGATGCTTGGCAAGGTAGTGCTTACTTTAAGCTAAACCATGGGGCAATGAATGCTGACATGCTAAGCAAAATGGGCTTAGATGCAATGGCATTAGGTAACCATGAATTTGATTTAAATAATAAAAAATTAAATGCTTTTATCGGTAGTGTTAATTTCCCTGTGCTTGCAGCGAACGTAGATGCTAGCCAAGATGCTGATTTGAAAGATCAAACTAACTTACGTCCTTACCAAATTTTTGCTTTTGATGGCAATAACAAGACAATCGTTAAAGATATTAACCACTTACCTAAAGATAAAAATCTTGTTGCGGTATTTGGTATTGCCTTAGATAACATGGCAAACATTGCACCTAATACGGGTGATGTGAAATTTTACGATATGGTGAAAACGGCACAAGCCACCGTCGATATGCTAAAGAGTAAGGGGATTGATAATATTATTGCGCTCACGCATATCGGTAATGCGGTAGATCTTGATGTTGCTTCAAAAGTTAACGGTATTGATCTGATTGTTGGCGGTCACTCACATACGTTATTAGGTGACTTTGCTGACTTGGGTTTAAACAATAATGGCATGTATGCCCAAATGGTGAAGAACCCAAATGGTACGACTGAAACATGTGTCGTTCAGGCGGGTGAGTATGCTCAAGCGATTGGCCGAGTAAATGTAAGCTTTGATGCGAACGGTGATGTGGTGAAGTGTGCAGGTCACAATACCTTACTGAGTAACGATGAGTTCTACCATCATGCTGATCGTAAACAAAGCGATATGTTTACCCCTGTACAAACTGCAATCGTTGAAAAATTCATCGACAATCATGATAAAATCACGATCACAGATGAAGATGTTTTATTACGCCAACGAATTGATACTAAATATAAACCAGCAGTAGATAAAGCGTACGGTAAAACCATCGCTCAAGTGCCAGTAGAAATAAAACATGAGCGACGTCCTGGCGATCGTGGTACAGATAAGCATGGCTCAGATGTCGCGCCTATTATGGCTGAAGGTCAATATTACTGGGCGAATGAGCCTCAAGTTCAAAAAGTAACGGGTATGAAAGTGGACTTTGCTTTGATCGGAGCGGGTGGCATTCGTACTAATATTGAGGCTGGCGAATACCGCGAAGGTAATGTGTCATTAGAGCTTTTACCGTTTTCAAACTTTATGTCTGTAGTACCACTTAAAGGTGCTGTGATTAAACAGTTATTACAACAAACGGTTTCTGCAACGCTGCCTGAAGGCTCTCATGCTGGTAAATTCCCATATGGCGGTCATATTCGTTATAGCTTTACCGAAACAGAAGCCAATAAAGCAGGCAAGCTTAATAATGTTGAGGTGATGACTGGCACAGAAAAGAACCCAGTTTGGACGCCAATTCAAGATAATAAAACTTACAATGTTGCAGTAAATAATTATAACGCAACGGGTAATGATGGTTGGACACCTGTTTATCAAGCGCAAAAGGATCACTCTGGACGTGTCGATTTAGCGTATGTTGATGGTAAGTTAACAGGCTTTAAGGTTAAGAACATTGAAAAAGTAGGCGATAAGTACCAAGTGAATTACCAAGGAGCTGCGCCAAACTGTAAAGCCGCGAACATGCGTTGTAATACAGATGCTCAAGCTGTGATTGATTATATTCAGCAAAGTCGTCCTAACCTTGTACCGCTAAATTATGAAGTTGTTACGCTAGATCGCGTACAAAAATAAACCTCTGCGGTTTTAGGCAAATAAAGTATGCGTCCTACATGTGATTAATAAAAGCGGTAGGGCGCTTTATATTTTTTGGAATCCTCTAAAAGTGATAGTGAAAACGCGATTTTCATGAAATATGAATAGAATATTAACTGGTATATTCGTCTTTAACCTTATGATATTTATTGTTTTTGTTACCCATGATATTAAAAACTAAATTATTTCAAAAATAAAGCTATACAATTCCCTAAATATCATTACTATAGTCCTCGGCCTGTAAGTCAGACCTATTTATATGTAACATTATGTTTTAGAAAATCTTCGCTGTAACGCTATACCAGTGTCATGAAGCTTTCCACTCATAAGCTATAACGTAAATAATTCTTTTCTGGCTACATACGCATTTTTGCGAATTATTTAAAAAATATTGGAGACTCTCATGTCTAAATCAACTGGTATCGTTAAGTGGTTTAACGAAGAAAAAGGTTTCGGTTTCATCACTCAAGACAACGGCGGCGCTGACGTATTCGTTCACTTCCGTGCTATCACAGGCGAAGGCTTCAAGACTCTTGCTGAAGGTCAAAAGGTTTCTTTTGATATCGAACAAGGTCAAAAAGGCCCACAAGCTGCTAACGTTGAAAAAGCTTAATTCTTTTTTGCGTTAAATGTTTGAAAAATGCCGACGCTATGTCGGCATTTTTGTATCTGTCATCTGCTAAAATCATCTCTTCCTCTCTATTTATACCTTTATTGGTATCATTACTCTAAAATTATTTGAGTCACTGTTATTGCTCCCATACACTAGCTTTATTCGTTGTGTTTTCGGTTGCTATATCATGCCTGCTAATACTTACCCTTCTTCTTCTTCTCGTTATCTTATTTTTAATGAGCTGCGCTCTGGTTTTGAAGCATCTTCAGTTCCTCCTCTTTCAGTAACACTCCAAGTTGGGCAGCACCTTGCTATTTCAGGTGTTTCTGGTTGTGGTAAAAGTAGCTTGTTACAGGTGATTGCTGGCTTAAAAGCCCCTCAGTCTGGTGAAGTACTTTATAACGATCAGCAAATAGGTGAGAGTGCTTTGCATTTTTGGCGTCAGCAGATCTGTTATTTTCCTCAGCAAGTTGTAATGGGAGGAGAATGCGTGCGTGATGTACTTCACCTGCCATGGCGACTTAAAGCGATAACCCATTTGCCGTTACCAGATGAACAAGCATGCCTTTCAGCGCTAAGAAAAGCCGGTATTGATGTGCTATTAGAAAAAACGATAGCTTCTCTTTCTGGTGGTGAAAAACAGCGTGTTGCTATTGCCAGAGGGTTACTGATGCAGCGAGAAATATGGTTAATGGATGAGCCAACATCTGCGTTAGATCCCGTTGGGCGTGATCATATTATTCAGTTGATTGAAGAGAGTGCGTTAATATGTATCTCGGTATCACATGATCCTGTTTGGCTAACAAGTGCAACACACGTACACACTATGTCGTTGAGTAAGGATGAGCGTAATGTCTGAATCAATCAATAGTACTTTGGATATTCATTGGCTGGCGATGGCGGGTTTCTACCTACTGTTACTTATCCCAATATTTTTGTTTCATCGTTGGCAGTTAGGGTTAAATCGCACCTTAATTAATGGCGTATTACGCATGACACTACAGCTATCTGTTGTGGGTATTTATCTTCATACCTTATTTGGTTTGCAGAGTGTGGCGATAAACATGCTGTGGCTAACTATCATGGCATTAATGGCAAGCTATACGATTTGTAAGCGGGCTGAGGTGAATATAAAGCGTGTTTTGCCTGCGGTAATAGCAGGGCAGTGTGCTGCATTACTGGTTGCTTTACCTGTTATGCTGATAGGGGTAATTCAAGTAGACCCTTGGTGGCAAGCACAATATATGATCCCAATCGCTGGTATGCTGCTTGGTAATAGCTTAATGGCAAATGTATTAGCGCTATCACGCTGGGGGAGTTTATTAAAAGATAATCATCCTGAGTATCAGTATTACCTGTCATTAGGAGCCCCTGATCCTGCTTTACCTTTTATACAAACAGCAGTTAAAGCTGCATTAACCCCACAATTAGCCGCGATGACGACATTAGGGATTGTCAGTTTACCTGGAATGATGACAGGACAAATTTTAGGTGGAGCGGCACCGCTGGTGGCAGTGAAATACCAACTAGTGATTATGGTCGCGATTTTTATTTCTGGCGTGATTTCAGTAGCTACCACATTGAGCATTGTTAGGCGGGTAACATTCAATGCTTACGGTGAAGTGCAATAAGTACTATTTTCGGCAATAAAAAAGCAGCGATTAGGCTGCTTTTTTATTAAGATTGTTAGTGATCACTTAGTTAATTTCACTGACCGGAAAATTTTCACTTGGTGATACGATTTCATCTTGTGCTGCAATGGTTTGTAATTCCCATTCGCCACGTTTATGTGTTTCTTTTAACACCGCGTAGCAAGCATTATGTGCATGTTCAAAAGCCTGTTCTGGTGCCCAGCCTTTCAATAGTCCTGCAGTAAATAATGATGAGATCAAATCACCCACACCAACAGGTTGTTTGTCAAATTTAAGATGTGGACGTTGCGCAAGGAAACAACCATTTTGAGTTGCTAGCATCATCGTAAACTTATCATCAGATATACTGTGTAAGTGCTTAACAAGTACCATTTTAGGCCCCATTGTTAAGGCTTTTTGACATGCAGTAACAGCATCAGCAAGGTTATTGATTTCCATGCCGACAAATTGGCTTAGTTCGAATTGATTCGGCACGATGGCATCAGCAATAGGCATTACGTCATTAATCAGGTAATCAGCGATACCATCTGCAACAATACAGCCTTTTTCTGGGTCACCCATAACAGGATCACAGATATAAATTGCGTTAGGGTTGAGTTGTTTTACTTTTTTCACTGTGTCGATAATAGCAAGACATTGGCTTGCGCTACCTTGGTAGCCAGTTAATACAGCTTCACAGTTTTTTAATTGTTCAATACCTTCAATACCAGCAACTAATTCACTAATGTCGTCACCAGAGAATGCCTTACCTGTCCAACCTTCTTTATATTGAGTGTGATTAGAAAACTGAACAGTATGCAGTGGCCATACTTCAAAGCCCATACGCTGCATTGGGAAAACAGCAGAGCTATTTCCTGCATGACCATAAACAACATGTGATTGAATAGATAGAATGCCTTTCATTGAGGTTCCTTATTAACCTTAGGTCTTTTAAGCATACTTTACTCTTGCTTATATAAGAATTCTAATCATTTTATATCGTAATTATTCCTTGCATTTATGCAGAGTAAAAAATAGACGATTATTGATGTCATTATTTAACTTATTAAAAATGAGAGTGTGTGATTTTTAATTGAAAGTTGTTTTATTATAGGTTTTCCCTCTGTTTTTGTTTGATTTTTGACCATTCTATGGTTTTTATAATAAATAAAAAAAGATATTTTTTTGATTTAAAAACAACAGCTAAGGTTTTTCTTCAGTGGTTATCCACAGTTTTTTACAAAAATCTGTCATAAAAATATTTACAGAATAAAAAATAGCGTTTAATGTCTATCTCGTCTGTTACTCGGACCTCATGTGTTTTTTAAATCAAAACGTCATTTCTAACATTGTTATTCGTTATTGTTGCAAACGAAAGGCGCAATGATCGGCTAAAAGAAGGGTGATCTTTTAGCTCAGAAGTAGTAGGTCAATGAGTAAAACGATAATTACCACAATTATTATTAATTGGTGGTTTTAACTATTCGATCTCAAATTGATAGCCACAAACAAAACCGCTCATTTAAAGCGATGTTTGGGCTGAAAGGAAATATAACTATGACTTCACAAACAGGTATTATTCGTAGCTTCAATCCAGTAGAAAAGATTGGCTTAATTACAAGCGATCTTGGTGGCGATATTCGTTTTGACGCATCTCAAGTATGCAGTCATTCACAGCCTTCATCTGGTAGTATGGTTGAGTTTTCTCTAGACGATTCAAGCAATAAGCTAAAAGCAGTAAAAATTCGTTTCATCTAAAAACGATAAATTATGACTCATACTCTTTATAGATTATGAGAATAACATTCAGCCTAAGAAATAATATAACTATTATATCTTGGGCTGTTTTGTTTTTATTTGATGATGAAATTTAGTTAGTGATAAGTTTGAATTTATTAATTTTAAATATAAAACTTTAAAAGTAAGGTTTCATATTTAAAGTGTAAGATAAAAGCCCTTGATGATTATTTATCAAGGGCTTTAAACTTAAGTATTAAGCACCACGTGGAACGGCATGTGCTGTATTTTCGGGGGCTTTTCCTTGATATTTTTCAATCTCAAGTTGAGCCATATGGCCACAGTTACCTTGTGCTAACTGCGAGCTGCCAACATCAAAAGTTAGAACGTTAATACAACCGTTTCGACATAAACCACCTTCTTTACCAGGGGTTGCCGAGTCATACCAAGCACCTTCACTTACACGAATAACGCCAGGACGAATAGCATCTGATATTTTTGCGCCAACAAGGATCTGTCCACGATCGTTAAATGCACGGACTAAATCGCCATCAGCAATACCTCTTGCTTTCGCATCGCTTGCATTGATTAAAATTGCTTCACGGTTAGCTACAGCATATTTATCACGCAGAGGAGTATTGTCTAATTGTGAGTGTAATCGGTTTGTTGGGTGTGCTGTATTTAGCGATAAAGGGTATTTCTCCGCAATATCAGCTTTGTACCACTCTTTTGGTTCATACCATTTAGCGTGAGGAGCACAGTCGGCATAGCCCATTTTTTCTACTGTATCAGAGTAAATCTCAATACGACCAGATGGTGTACCAAGTGGATTTAACAGTGGGTTCTCTCTGAAGTCTGCGTGGCGTATCCACTTTTGATTAGCATCAGGAATAGGGAAAGTAATATAGTCATTGGCTTCCCAGAACATGCTAAACGGCGGCAGTGGGACACGATTCGCACGTGCCTGTTTCGCCATTTCATCGTACATACCCTTGATCCACTGCATCTCCGTTTTATTTTCGGTAAATGCGGCTTTCACACCTAGTTTTTCGGCAATACCACTGAAAATATCAAAATCACTTTTTGATTCAAATTGTGGCTCTACCGCTTTATGCATAGGGAACACATAACGTTGAGAGTAGTCACCACCCATATCGATGTCATTACGTTCGTAACTTGTTGTCGTTGGTAACACAATATCGGCATGTTTCGCTGATGCTGTCCAGTATGGCTCATTCACGATGATGGTATCTAGTGTTTGCCACGCCTTTAACAAGTTATTAGTGTCTTGGTGTTGGTGGAAAGGATTACCGCCAGCCACATATACCATTTTAATTTCAGGGTAAGTAACACTCTTACCATTAAATTGAATGGTTTTCCCTGGCTCTAAGATCGCTTCAGCAATACGCGCTACTGGAATTGGGGCAGGGCTACCTTTTGGTGCTTTACCTGCGTTAATACCAGAAATAATACCGCCTTTTGCTGTTGGGCTACCACCTGAAGAGTAGTGATAACTAAAGCCAAAACCACCACCAGGTAGTCCGATTTGCCCCAGCATTGCGGCTAGAGTCACCATCATCCAGTGTGGCTGCTCACCATGTTGTTGACGCTGCATTCCCCAGCCAGCCATTAACATAGTGCGGTTTTTAGCAAATTCATGAGCTAGCATTTTGATCGTTTTGGCATCAATACCACTGATCTCTGCTGCCCATTCGGCAGTTTTTGGCGTGCCGTCACTTTCACCTGTCAGGTAAGGCACAAATTTATCAAAGCCTTTGGTGTAATGCTCAAGGAACTCCTTATCGTACAGTTCTTCTGTATATAAGGTATGAGCAATACCAAGCATCATTGCCACATCAGTATATGGACGAGGGGCGATCCATTCTGCATCCATGAAGTCGACGGTTTCATTTCTGACTGGATCGATCGCAATAACACGCGTGCCTTTTTCTTTTAGAGCTTGTAAGCCGACTTGTCCTTCGTGATCCGGCACGTTCCATGCGTTTTTCAGGGTGACCATTGCATTAAAGCCCCAAAGAACAACCAGCTCGCTACTTTCGATAATCACAGGCCATGTGGTTTGCTGCTCATATACTTCCATTGAGCCCATTACATGGGGCATGATCATCTGAGCGGCACCTGTTGAGTAGTCACCAGCATAGCCAAGGAAACCACCATTTAGGTTCATTAAACGCTGTAGTAGGGTACGGCTGTTGTGGAACATGCCAGTACTTTTCCAGCCATATGAACCCGCATAAATAGATGATGGGCCGTATTGCGTTTGCAAACGGGTAATTTCATTGGCAACAAGTTGATTTGCTTTATCCCAGCTAACACGAACCCATTCATCACTGCCGCGCTTTTCTTTACCTGCACCCGGACCGCCTTCAAGATAGCTCTTTCGTACCATTGGATATTTGATACGGTTTTTAGCATGTACTTGATACGGTGCCATTTTGATCAGTTCGTTAGGGTATGGATCATCAGCAACAGGAACTACATCAACCATTTTTCCATCTTTAACGACTGCTTGAAATGCTCCCCAGTGCGCTGATGTTAAGATACCGTCTTGCGCTGTTTTGGTATAAATAAATTGCGGTAATGCTTGTTCAATTGCTTTTGCCAATGCTGTTTTTGGTAGCAATGTCGACATTAAAGAAACACCACCAATTGCAGCCGCTCCCTTTAAAAAACGTCGACGGCTCCATGCTGGTTCGTTAATTTGTTGGTTATCTTTAATCATTATTTTTCGCTCCCAGCCATATCACTAGCGTGTTTCTGAACATATTGAGTAAGCATACGGCTTTGCTCTTTGGTTAAAGAGGTGCGCGTTTCCATTGCTTTAATAACTCCAATCCATTGGTTGGCGTTGTAGTGATCAAGTGCGGTCAAGCCATGACAACCAGTACAGTTTGAATTCATCAAATTAGACGAATATGCCCAAAGAGGTTCTTCACTGTCGACAAAGCTTTGATTATCAGCCCAGACATCTAAACTGACTTTATGCCAGACCAGCCCGGTTGCAGGATCCGTTTCTGTCCCGTTTTCTTTTAAGGCTTTTTTAGAGTCATCACTTAGCAACGCAGAGATGATACGTTTGCCTTTCGCAGCATAAATGACGGAATCTACGCCATCTTGTTGCCAGCCAGATATGGTTGCTTGAACGCGATTGCCTTCACGAGAAATAACGTCAACTTTGGTGCTTGGCATTAAGTTACCTTGGTTGTATTCGTCATCTTTTGTCATGAAGAAAGGTTGAGTGGCAATGCTGTATAGTTCAGTTGCAGAAGGTGAGCTTGATGCTGCAGCTTTTGACAATTCATCCGCACCAGCTTGTGCTTTATCTGTTGTATCAGGAAGTAAATGAGCAATACCCTTATGACAATCAATACATGTGCTGCCGTCAGACATCGCTTGTGTATGCATTTTTTGAGCTGCTGGACGTTGCTCTAAGATACTCATAGCATTAAATTCATGACAACTACGACAAGCCGATGAATCTGTTTCTTTCATCTGATCCCAAACCGTTTGTGCCATTTCACCACGGTGCTGCTCGAATTTTTCATCGCTATCAATCTTGCCTGTAATGAATTCATGGTAGATATCTTTACTTGCACGGATCTTAGTAATTAAGTAGTCAATTTTTCCTGTCGGTATATGACAGTCAGCACATTCTGCACGAACGCCATGCTCATTCTGAAAGTGGATTGTTCCTTGATATTCAGCTAAAGGTTTTTGCATAGAATGGCAGGAAATACAAAACTCTGTATCTGATGTTTTATGAAGAACGGTTTGAGTTGTTGCTAAGGTTAACCAACCGACTCCCACACCTATGGCGAGGAGAAGTGCAGCGGTACGTTTTTTAAATTTCATTGAACCTCACATTGCAAACTGTTTGTTTAAGTTGTCTGTGCAACTTTTAAAAAAAAACCGCATTTTATAGAAAATTAAGTCAAATTATAAATATTTTTATAAATAAGCTCGAAATATTTAAATGTTTTATTAATATGTGAATAAGTTGCTGGTTAAATGACTGATTGTGACGGTGCCTCGCTGTTAATCATTTGTAGATATATTGGGCTGCCCCAGTTTTTAGATAAAAAAAATCCTATGCAAATGATTAATAAGCACAGGATTTTTGTATGAAATAAAATGGTTTACTTTATTACGATTACGCCATGAAATGCGTTAAGAACTGGGTAATTGGTTCTAAGTAATTTTGGAAGATAACTAATGAGATTAAGCCACTAATTACTACCCAGATCAGGCCAAAACGTAGGCTAACAATAGTACAAACAATCGCTGCGAGTACTTTTGGGTTTTCAAGGTTAAATGCAAAGTTTGAACCTTTACCTAGAATTTCTACTGCAATGATTGCTGGCAATACTGTTACTGGAACAAAGCGTAATGTCTTTTTAAAACGCTCTGACATATTAAAACGTCCAGCCATACCAATAACAGAGAAGCGAATCAAAAATGTCGCTACAGCCATCACCAAAGATAAGTAAATTACAAATTCGTTACTTAAAGCGATATGTGCGTGAGAATCCATAATAGTAGCCCTTATTATTCAGCGATTGCGTTAATTGGTTGAGTGTTGTTTTGCTCTTTATCTTCTTTTTCAATTTCGTGACGAACTTCTTCTTTTAGCTCGGCTTCCATACGCTCAGTTGATAAATCCATTTTGTAGCCTGCGTACACACCAACGACAGCTGCTACAACTAAACCGAGTGAGTAAGGAAGACCTGAAAGTAGGATTCCTGTTACTGTCGCGACTACGGCAGCAACAATACATTCACGATTTTTAACTTGTGGGATAACAATAGCAATGAAGGCGGCAACCATTGCAAAATCTAAACCGTAATCAGCAATATGAGGGAAAGATGAGCCAATAATCGCACCACAGAAATCAGCAACAACCCAGTTAACCCAAAAACCAAACATTGCCGCTAAATAAAACCAATGACGACCTGGTTTCTCATGTTTCATTTCACCAACGGTTGCAGCATATACCTCATCGGTTAGGCCGTATGCCATTAGTGCACGTGTTGGCATTGAGTATTCTTTTACATATTCAGATAGTGACGCGCTATATAGAACGTGGCGTAAGTTAATAACAAAGGTAGTTAACGCAATCACAATCAATTCAGTTGAGGATTGCACTAGACCAAGAGCAACCATCTGTGCAGAACCTGCAAAAACAGTCAGTGACCATAACGTACTTTGTAGAACGTCCATACCAGCGTTAATACTGATAGCCCCTACAATAAATGAAAATGGAAATGCCCCTACGCATAGCGGGAAGATTGCCTTTAAACCTGCTTGTATAAGTTGTTTTTTCATGTTGCGCCTATTTGGTGTGTCGTTAAATGAAAAAAAAATTGCAATTAAGCGATGTAATTATCTTTTTTCGCTGCTTTCTTTTGCTGCAAATATATTTTAATGCAACATTTTATTCAATCATTTTTATTACTAATATATTAACATCTCGTCATATAGTGGCGATTTTTGACATTTATGTGAAAATTGTTGTTTTTAATCAGTGGTTTGTGTTTTCTGTTTCATTTTTGAAAAAATTGATCTTGAAATTAAATGCAAAAAAAATTGCAAGATTTGGTTTCTTGGGGTTAAAATAAATTTGAATTTTCGATAGCGGGATAAAAAATCATGACAAAAGTAATCACATCTAAATCAGCACCAGACGCAATTGGCCCTTACTCTCACGGTAATGCATTTGGTGAACTAATTTTTACTTCTGGTCAATTACCAGTATGTAAAGAGAAAGGTGGCATTGTGAATGGTGGTATTGCAGAACAATCTCGCCAGTCATTAGTTAACTTACGCTCTGTTCTTGAAGCGGGCGGCGGTGATATGGATACGGTTTTAAAAACAACATGTTACCTAGCAAATATTGAAGACTTTGCTGCTTTCAACGCAGTTTATGCTGATTTCTTTAAAACAGAATGCCCTGCTCGTAGCTGTTTCGCAGTGAAAGATTTACCAATGGGTGCGCTTGTAGAAATTGAAGCGATTGCACACCGTAAATAATTAAATCTGCGTTTAAGAATAAATATAAAACCGTTAGGGGTTACACATGAAGACACAATGGCAGCAATACAAAAACATCATCAATTCAGTAGTTAAACCGGCATTTGGTTGTACAGAGCCTATTTCAGCGGCTTATGCATCAGCTGTTGTGGCAGAGTTACTTGGTCGAGCTCCTGAAGAGTTAGACGTGAAAGTTTCAGATAACCTGTTTAAAAACTCAATGGGTGTTTTTGTTCCTGGCACGGGTCGTATTGGTTTACCTATTGCTTCAGCAGCAGGTGCTATTGGTGGTAACCCTAACGGTGGTTTAGAAGTTCTGGTCAACATTACGCCAGAGCACGTAGAAACAGCACAACAACTGATTGATGCAGGAAAAGTAACTGCAGGTCGTAAAGATGTTGAAGAATTTATCTACTGTGAAGTAACGGCGAAAGCCGGTGATGATGTTGCGACGGTTGAGATCAGCGGTGGTCATACACAAGTAGTTAAGAAGACACTTAACGACAAAGTTGTGTTTGATGCGTCTTCTGATGAAAATACGAGTGAGAAACCAAAATCAACGGCGTCTGTGTGTGAAGGTGTCGATATCTCAATTGAAGGGATTTACGACTATGCAACGAATGTTGATTTTGAAGAAATCAAATTTATTCTAGAAGCACGTGATTTAAATAGTGCCTTATCAGATGAAGGCTTAAAACATGCCTATGGTTTAGAAGTAGGTAAAACGATTCAAAAAAGTATTGCTAAAGGTCTATTTGGCAATGGTTTAATTAACAACATTGTAATGCGCACAGCAGCGGCATCTGATGCTCGTATGGGTGGCGCAACATTACCAGCAATGAGTAACTTCGGTAGTGGTAACCAAGGTATTGCAGCAACTATGCCTGTGGTAGAGGCTGCGAAGCACTACGGTTCTTCTGACGAGCAGCTTGCTCGTGCATTAATCATGAGTCACCTTGGCGCTATTTATATGAAATCATTCTATCCGCCACTATCACCGTTCTGTGGTAATGCGGTAACAAGCTCAGCAGCTGCAATGGGAATGGTTTATTTAGCGGGTGGTAATTTTGAGCAAATGTGTTTTGCTATTCAGAATACGCTAAGTGATACAACTGGTATGTATTGTGATGGTGCAAAATCAACGTGTGCGATGAAAGTTAAAAGTTCAACAAACTCTGCGGTAATGAGCTTCTTAATGGCAATTGAAAATCATGAAGCGAATTCTCAAGGTATTGTTGCAGAAGATGTTGAAACAACAATCCGTAATGTTGGTAAAATGGTGCGATTAGGTATGTCTAATACTGATGCGACAATCATTGATATTATGTCTGCATAATTGACCAACAATTAAAAAAGAGCCATTGCTATCAATCGTGTTTATAACAAGCAGGATTGAGCAATGGCTTTTTCATTGAATTTATACTTCATCGCATACGATAGAATGTTACTTAAAATAAAACTGAAACTATAAAAAGTACTTATGGCTTATCTAATTTAGAGCACTTGCCGATAAATAATGCCATTCGGTTGATGAATATTAAAATTACTTCGTTTTTTTTATGTAAAATCAAATATTGATAAATTAGCATTGTTATTATCAAGACTATGCCTAATTTACATAGTGCGTTCGATTGATTCGGGAGTGAAAGGTGCAAGAGTTAACTGAAAGTGATTACGATATCCTTCACGCAATGGAGAATATCGTGGATGGTATTGCGGCAATGTGGGGCGAGCATACTGAGGTGGCTCTCCATTGTTTAGATAAGAATAACCCATCAATTATGAAAATTGCGAATGGTCATATTACAGGGCGAGAAGTTGGCGCACCTATCACCAATTTTGCTTTAGTCAAATTGAATGAAGGTAAAGATGTTTCTGATGCTTATATCACTAAGTGCCCTGATGGCAAGACTTTACGTTCTATTTCTACGATCATACGAAATAAAAATAATAAAGCGATTGGTATGTTATGCGTGAATTCAAATTTAGATGCACCATTTCAATCAATGATGCAGAACTTGCTTCCCAATATTCACTCACATTTTGATCATGGTGTAACGGCTGAGACCTTTGCTCGAAACAATGATGAGATGATGCACAGTTCGATTGAGAATGTGCGCGAGCAGGTGACGAATGATAGTACTATTCCGCTTTCCAAAAAAAGCCGTGAAATTGTTACTCGTTTAAACGACTTAGGTATTTTTGGTTTAAAAGACAGCGCGCAAATTGCAGCGAAAGGGTTAGATATATCGATTCATACTATCTATCGCTATTTACGTGAAATACGTGCGCATGCTGAGGTGGTATAAGCCCATTAGTCGAATAAAAAAGCGGCCTCTAAAGAGGCCGCTTTTTTATAGGTAATTATCCAGTCTTCGATTTAGCATTAGGTCCCGTAGTTATACGGTAAATAGTGGCTTATAAGCTCGGCTTTCGTACATGATTAAACATAGTTTATGAGTCTTACTCCATCAGTCAAAAAGTGAAGGTTTTTTGATACGGAAATCATTATTAATACCACAATGATAGAAATCTAATTACTCTTTAATATACTCAATACTCAATACTCAATACTCAATACTCAATACTCAATACTCAATACTCAAATTGATGACTGGCTGCGGTATGAAAATAGCTGTTAATAGTTGAGCTGACTTTGGAGCGTTCTTATAAGGTTTTTATTTGGCGTTAAGTCATGCTGAGATGTAAAAATCCCGAGTGGTAAACTCGGGATTTTAAGGGTGATCAAGTATTAGTTTTTATAACATGACTATGCCATGAAATGCGTTAAGAACTGGGTAATTGGCTCTAGGTAATTTTGAAATAGTACCAATGAAACCAAACCACTGAGCACTACCCAGATAAGCCCAAAACGAAGACTGACGACTGTACAAACAATCGCTGCGAGTACTTTTGGGTTTTCAAGGTTAAAGGCAAAGTTTGAACCTTTACCTAAAATTTCTACAGCAATGATTGCAGGTAATACTGTTACAGGAACAAAGCGTAATGTTTTCTTAAAACGCTCCGACATATTAAAACGTCCAGCCATACCAATAACCGCGAAACGGATGATAAAAGTGGCTATAGCCATGACTAATGATAAGTAAATTACAAATTCATTACTTAGAGCGATATGTGCGTGAGAATCCATAATAATAGCCCTTATTATTTGTGGTTGCTTTGGTTGGTTGAGTGTTTTTGTTCTTTTTCGATTTCGTGACGAACTTCTTCTTTCAGCTCGGCTTCCATACGCTCTGTTGATAAATCCATTTTATAACCAGCGTATACACCAACGATTGCCGCAACAACAAGACCTAAAGAGTAAGGTAAGCCTGATAATAAGATGCCTGTAACGGTAGCAACAACGGCTGCCACAATACACTCACGTTTTTTAACTTGTGGAATAACGATAGCTATAAAGGCAGCTACCATCGCAAAATCTAAGCCGTAGTCAGCAATATGAGGGAAAGAAGAACCAATCACAGCACCACAGAAATCAGCAACAACCCAGTTAACCCAAAAACCAAACATTGCAGCTAAATAAAACCAATGACGACCAGGTTTTTCTTCTTTCATTCCACCGACGGTTGCAGCATAGACTTCATCGGTTAAACCATAGGCCATTAATGCACGTGTTGGCATTGAGTACTCTTTTACATATTCGGATAGTGAGGCACTGTATAAAACGTGGCGTAAGTTAATTACAAAGGTAGTTAACGCAATCACAATTAATTCAGTTGATGATTGAATAAGGCCGAGTGCCACCATTTGCGCGGATCCTGCAAAAACAGTCAGTGACCATAACGTACTTTGTAGTACGTCCATACCAGCATTAATACTGATAGCCCCGACAATAAATGAGAAAGGGAAAGCGCCAACGCAGAGCGGAAATATTGCCTTTAAGCCTGCTTGTATAAGTTGTTTTTTCATGTTGAGCCTATTTAGTATGTCATTTATGAAAAAAAAGTTGCGTGTTTTGTTTGTTTTTATAATGTTTACGCTGTTTCTTCTTTGAGAAATATATTTCAAAACGCCATTTTATTCAAATTTATTTGGATTGATTTGTAAGGTGAAAATTGTTAAATGGTATTTTATCTCGCTCTTTTCTCTTGTATTTTATTGTTTTTGTTTGGTTTTATTATCAGGTGATCGTTTTTGGTTTATTTTCAATCAAAAATGATCGATGATTTATTTGCAATTTAATTTGCAGTTAGTGGATTTGTATGATTAAAATGAATTTGAATTTTCGATAGCGAGATAAAAAATCATGACAAAAGTAATCACATCTAAATCAGCACCAGACGCAATTGGCCCTTACTCTCACGGTAATGCATTTGGTGAACTAATTTTTACTTCTGGTCAATTACCAGTATGTAAAGAGAAAGGTGGCATTGTGGATGGTGGTATTGCAGAACAATCTCGCCAGTCATTAGTTAACTTACGCTCTGTTCTTGAAGCGGGCGGCGGTGATATGGATACGGTTTTAAAAACAACATGTTACCTAGCAAATATTGAAGACTTTGCTGCTTTCAATGCTGTTTATGCTGATTTCTTTAAAACAGAGTGCCCTGCTCGTAGCTGTTTCGCAGTGAAAGATTTACCAATGGGTGCGCTTGTAGAAATCGAAGCGATTGCACATCGTAAATAATTAGATTTGAGTTTAAGAATAAATATAAAACCGTTAGGGGCTACACATGAAGACACAATGGCAGCAATACAAAAACATTATTAATACAGTTGTTAAACCAGCATTTGGTTGTACAGAACCTATTTCAGCGGCTTATGCATCAGCTGTTGTAGCAGAGTTACTTGGTCGCGATCCTGAAGAGTTAGACGTGAAAGTTTCAGATAACCTATTTAAAAACTCAATGGGTGTTTTTGTTCCTGGCACGGGTCGTATTGGTTTGCCTATTGCTTCAGCAGCAGGTGCTATTGGTGGTAACCCTAATGGTGGTTTAGAAGTTCTGGTCAACATTACTCCAGAGCACGTAGAAAAAGCACAACAACTGATTGACGCAGGTAAAGTGACTGCAGGTCGTAAAGATGTTGAAGAATTTATCTACTGTGAAGTAACGGCGAAAGCCGGTGATGATGTAGCAGTAGTTGAAATTAGCGGTGGTCATACACAAGTAGTTAAGAAGACACTTAACGGTAAAGTGGTCTTTGACTTAAGCTCTGACACAAGTTCAGCAGAGAAACCAAAATCAACAGCGTCAGTATGTGAAGGAGTAGATATCTCGCTAAAAGGTATTTATGACTTCGCCACTCAAGTTGAGTTTGAAGAAATTGCATTTATGGTTGAGGCGTATAACTTAACGGTAGCGTTATCAAACGAAGGTTTAGAAAATGAGTATGGCTTACAAATTGGCCGTACTTTTAAAAAGCACATTGAAAGTGGCTTAGTTGGTAATAGTTTAACTAACCGTGCAATTATGCGATCAGCAGCCGCTTCAGATGCGCGTATGGGCGGTGCAACATTACCAGCAATGAGTAACTACGGTAGTGGTAACCAAGGTATTTGTGCATCAATGCCTGTGATTGAATTTGCAAGTCATTACGAAGCAAGCGAAGAGACAATGACACGTGCACTTATCATGAGTCACTTAGCAGCAGTGTATATGAAATCGTTCTACCCACCATTATCACCATTCTGTGGTTGTGCGGTCACAAGTTCAGCGGCAGCGATGGCTATGACTTACCTTGCAGGTGGTACTTTTGAGCAATCTTGCATGGCAATTCAAAATACACTGAGTGATACCACTGGCATGTTCTGTGATGGTGCTAAATCGACTTGTGCGATGAAAGTTAAGAGCTCTACAAGCTCAGCTGTGATGAGTACATTAATGGCGTTAGATTACAATGAAGCTCGTTGTCAGGGTATTGTTGCTGATGACGTAGAAAAAACCATCCGTAATGTTGGTAAAATGGTACGTGAAGGTATGGCAAATACAGACAAAGTTATCATTGAGATCATGTCTGCATAATTGACTAATAATTAAAAAAGAGCCATTGCTATCAATCGTGTTTACAGTAAGCACGATTGAGCAATGGCTTTTTTTATTCGTGGAAACTAACACTTTTTTGATGAATTCTTACTTACTTTCATATTTAAAGAAAAACGTAGATACTCTGGATATATTATTATTGATACAATAATAGCAATGAGATCATTGGGAACGTTATATTCAAATAGGGGATCAAGCGTGAATGAATTAACCGAAAGCGATTACGATATCCTCCATGCGATGGAGAATATCGTTGATGGTATTGCTGCTATGTGGGGGGAGCATACAGAGGTGCTGCTACATAGTTTGGATGCAAATAATCCATCAATTATTAAAATTGCGAATGGTCATATTACAGGGCGTGAAGTTGGTGCGCCAATCACGAATATTGCGTTAGTGAAGCTGAATGAAGGTAAAGATGTTTCTGATGCTTACATTACCAAAAGTCCTGATGGTAAAACATTGCGCTCGTTAACAACCATTATTCGAAATAAAGAAAATAAAGCAATTGGTATGTTATGCGTAAATTCTAATCTAGATGCACCGTTTCAGTCGATGATGCAAAGTTTGTTACCTAATATCCATTCGCACTTTGATTTTGGAGTAACCTCTGAAACCTTCGCAAGAAACAGTGATGAAATGATGCATAGTTCAATTGAGAATGTACGTGAACAAGTTGTCAATGATAGCAGTATTCCACCATCGAAAAAAAGCCGTGAGATAGTAACGCGTTTGCATGAATTAGGCATTTTTGATTTAAAAGATAGTGCACAAATTGCAGCGAAAGGATTGGATATATCTATTCATACAATCTATCGCTATCTTCGTGAAATTCGTGCCCACGAGGTATGATATAGACATTGTGAATGTCCTTTTTAATATGCCTTCAGGTAATTTCTTCGGAGGCGTATAAACCTATTCCAGCCTCCTTTTTTATGTCTCTTGTTTTTAGTCTTAAGTTTTACAATACCAATATTTTCTATTCGTACTTTCCTCCGGTTTTAATATTCTATTAAAATTTTGTTCACATCAAAAAACTCTACAACAAATTTGCGAATTAAGAATATTACTAAAATTGAGAATATCCTTTTCTCCTTTTCATTTAATTTCAATAGGTTAATTGCTGGCATTCTTTTTGCCTACTAAATATAAGCTATTTATTGGTCTCATATTTAGAGGAGAAATCAATGTCGGTAAAATTATTACCAACAATATTATTGTTTTTTTCTCTTTTGGCTTTGATTTTTTCGTCTCCAGTTAAAGCCGGGCATTCAAATCACGGTGATATGCGCTGGAAGTTTTGTTTTTTCAATGAAGGGCGTGATATTCCCGCTGGGGTAACAGTACCGTGGGAATTCCATGTTTTTGAATATCAAGCAATGGATACTGATTTTTGTACGATGGATGATCGTAATTGGTATTGGGATAGCACAATGGGAGGAGGTCATGATATAGAAGGACCGATACCAAGTGGTACAGTGAAGTGCTCAAATAATCGTATTTCTCATGAGATAAACGTCAATGGTTCTGTGCGCGCGTATGTTGCTGGTCGTCATGTGGGGTGGAGCTTTAATGGAGAAGGTTCGCATAATGAGTGGTGGCATGATTTCACTAAATGGGAAACCAACTGTAATAACGACGGTAACCCAATAGAATTTTTCGATGACCATTCGATGCTTGATAACCAATATCATTCTGAAAGTGATATTGATCGAGATACCATCAAATATTGGCCAAACTATACGGCTTATGATGAGGGTGACGATTACCCGCGAGCCGAAGATACTGGAAATAATTATCACGGTGATGGAAAAGACGATATAGATGATCCTTATCATATGTTTATCACTGTCTTTGATACATTTTCAGGGTATGAACTTTGGGACTTATCTGATGCGCCATCTCCTTATGTGACAGATCCAAATAGTGGTGGTCCCTCTCACAAATTGTATGATCAAGATAACGATGGTGTTACTGATTTACGATTAGGGTCGTGTTGGGATGGTGATGATTGGATCAGCGATGGCGTAACCTTAAATAGTTCGGCGACCTCTGACGATAATCAAGCTGGTTACTCCATCAATGGCACCTGTTCTGGTACTGATACAGATGATGGTGTTACTTTCCCATCTGGTACAACCTTTGAAAAAGGAGGTAATATAGAGTTTATCGTTAATTGGTCTTACGACAGTGATGCCCCTGGTGTTAATACAGACTATGGTATCGCCGCTGTTTGGATCGATTACGATAAAGATAACGATTTTTCCGATGCGAATTGGGTTTTATTAAGTTATCCGAGATTTGATGTTTATCCTTCTAACAACACAGGACTCAACTCACTTGCAATACCTGAATCTGCGCTAACAGGTGATGTTTATCTCCGAGTAAGAATTTGTGTTGAAGATGCCGCTAGTCAGTGTACTCAGCAATTGATGTCTCCAAATGCTCCCTATCTTTCTGGTGAGGTTGAAGATTACAAAATTACTATCGTAGAGAGTGCTGATTATGGTGACGCACCTGATACGACTTCAGGCACAGGTACTAACGATTACCAAACTTTATCAGAAAATTCAGGCGCTTCTCATCTAAAAAAGGATATTGATAATGATGGTACAGTAGATTTAATGCTTGGTACCAGTTGGGATACTGATAATGGGACGTTACAAAATGCCGATGCAACAGCAGACGATAATAATGGCTCTGATGATGAAGACGGTATTGCTTTAAATAGCTCTGTACGAGCAGGGCAAACAGAATATATTACGATTACAACGACGAAAGACTTCGATTCAGGGTTAAACGGTTTACAAGTTTATGCTTGGGCTGATTGGAATCAAAATGGTGTTTGGGAAAATAGTGAAAAAATAGTAGATAGACCCTCAGCTGTAGCAGGTAGTCAAGCATACGCTTTTACAATACCAACGGGAGCAATGGTTGGAAATACATTCATCCGTGTTAGAACCTGTTCTAGTGACACTTCATGTAACTCTCCAACAGGTAGTGCTGATGATGGTGAGGTTGAAGACCAAAAAATTCAAGTACTTTCCATCTATTCTTGTGACCTCTCACCGCTCAATGATGCAATACCAAACGCTAGTCATGGTAGTCCGATTACTAATACTGTTATTTCAAGCTCGCCATTAGTATTAAAACATCTAGTGACAGGGGGGGTTGCATTACAAAAAGACGGACAGAGGCAAAGCTATGCTTATAACAACATAGGTTGTGGCTCTACAGCTCCTTTCTTGTGGTTATCTGATGGAAACTCATCATCAGGAAATAGCTGTGGTGCGAGTCAAATGAGAGGCTTTACTATAACCGGCGTGACAGGTTCAGGGGCTGCACTAGACCCTTTCACTGTTTGGTCTACACGGTACTGGGATAGAAATAGTAATAATAATTATGATGGTAATGATATTCGTGTAACCACACGCATTAGTTATGTTGCTGGTGAGCTTTTCTATGATACGAAATTTTTGCTTGAGTCAGCTAACGGTTCGAATACAAATAATATTTTAGTATCTGTTGGCTTTGATACGTACTTAAGCGGTGGAGATAATGGGGGCGCGTTTGCTGTCCCTTATAATTCAGCCAACTATCAACCTGATGGTTCCGGTCAATATAATGTTGTTGGTGTAACAAAAAATTATTCTAATAGTGACCAGTTTATGGGGTATCTGAAGTTAGATACGTCTTGGGTCAATTACTTCTCAGGACGGTATAGCAGTCCTAAAAATTTGTTGAAGAGTAGTCCTTATACATTAAACAATGAGTTGAATACGAATGTAAATACCGATAATGGTATTGCTGTTCAGTGGAACTTTGGCGCCGTTAATATGTGTGAGGAGCACAATGTTAGAATGCTCTTCTCAACACTTGGTGAAGCTGTTGTTCATGCTTTTGAAAATGACCTTGGCGATGCTCCTGATCCAAATAGTGGAACAGGTACGGGGAATTATCAGACGACCGCGGCAAATGGTGGTCCTGCTCATAGAAAGTATGACTACGATAATGATGGGCAGGTTGATTTAATCTTAGGGGATATTTGGGATAACGATTTAGGTACATTACAAAGTGCGACAGCCAACGCCGATGATGAAGATGGTGCTGATGATGAAGATGGCGTGACCTTCCCTGCGATATTCAAGGCTGGGCAAACGATGTCTGTTAATGTGAAAGTATCTCGTGATCCTCAAACTAATTTATCAGGCGTTTATGTTAAAGGTTGGGTAGACTGGAATCAAAACGGTGTGTTTGATAATAGCTCAGAAGTGATTTTTTCTGCTGGTGATACAGGTAACGCCTCTAGTCTAATCGGTACTAATACTTTTTCTGTCAACGTTCCCAATAATGCTCTAAGTGGAAACACGTATATGCGTGTAAGGGTATGTTCTCAAACTGCAGGCTGCCAAAATACGATGATAGATACTGGCAGTGTAAGTGATGGTGAGGTTGAAGATTATTTAATTACAGTAGAGCCAACCAGCATTTCTGGGTATGTTTTTAACGATGATGGATTCGGTGGTGGTGTTGAAAACAATACCATAAAAGACGGTTTTGAAGCTGGTATCAGTGGTATTGGCGTAACACTTTATAATCAAACTCAGAATAGTTGTTTGTTTGTTCAAACGTCTAATGGAAATACAGATCAAAATAATGATGGCGTTGTTGATGATTTAGATAAAGGGTACTTTGAATTTGAGATTACCCCGGGTGATACCTATTTTCTTTATGAGACAGCACCTCTGACTGTAGCGCCAAATTGTGGGGCAGGCCCTCCTTCTCAAGGCACGGTTGTTGATGGAACAACCATCACAAATGCTCAAATAAGAGACCCCTCTGGGTATATATCGACGTCACCTAATGTGATTGAATTAGGAACGGTCAATGATGATTTATCGAATCAAAATTTTGCCGATAAGGCATATCAATTTACATTTGGAGTCTGCTCTTCAGAAGCGTATCTGTTTAAAAATGACCCATCAGATATGTATGAAATTAGCCTATTAAATGGTACCGAAACTGTAGTAAATAATACTCAGGATATAGTTATTACTGGTGTCGGCCATAGTGTTAGGCAGAATATTTTATGGGGTATGAATGATGGCGATATTATTGCGATTGATCGTTCAGGAAGTGAGATCTTTAGGTTTGACGTACCTGGTATTTTTTGGTCAGCAAACAACTCTAATAATCAAATTCAATATTTAGCGGGTGATGTAACTGACGATGATATATTGATCATGATGGATTCAAAAAATAATGGCCGTCGTGTTCATTTCTTTGATGTAAACCCAAACTCTCCAACCTATAAAACTCAGCTAGGTATGAGCGGCACACTTGGTCCTCTGGAGCTTGGTGATATTGCTATAAATCCAATAGATAACTCAATTTGGACTATTAGATGGTACAACATGACGCTCTTTAGGATCGACGTCAATCTGAATAATTATACGGCATCAAAAACCTCGATGGGTTCAATTAATAATATACCTCGAGGAGGAAATAGTGATGGTCCGGGGGCTCTTTATTTTGATGATAATGGCTCACTATATGCGAGTATTAACGGTACAGGTGAATTGTGGAGTATTGACATTTCCTCACCAGCTTCACCAAACTTAAACGCACAGCTAGTTGGAAACGGTGTAACTGCAACGATTAACGATGGTGCTCGATGCCGATATGCTGAAACCACTTCCATAGTCACTACTGATACATATAGTCAGCTTTCTGGTTATGTTTTTGAGGATGATGGTAATGGCGGTGGTGTTGCTGACAATGGTACAAAAGAGAGTAATGAAAACGGTATAGCTGGCGTAAATGTTCTCATTTATGAATATGACCCGAGTAACGGAAATAGAAGTTGTTATACGGTGTCAACAAGTGATGGGTCTTTTGATGTCGATATCGGTTACTGGAGTAAAACAGTAACTAACGGGCATGAATACACTGTTTTTGAGGCCGGACAACTTACCTCTGCACCTGATTGTAGTAGTGGCCCACCAACATTTGGTACCGTTAGTACGCTTGATGGCTCAGTAAGTAATAGTTCTATTTCTGATCTAAGCGGATATATTTCTACATCAACAAATACAATTTCTCTTGGCACAGTGACAAGTGAGCAATCAAATGTAAATTTTGCTGACAAAATAGTATCAAACCCATTCTCATCATGCCCAGTTAAAGCATATACAGCCCTTAATAACGCTCCGAATAATCAATGGGGGCTGTTAGGTATGCAAACGGGATTGATATCGCCATCACCGATTGACGAACCTTTTTCTGCCTTAGGCTTTAGTATGCGTCAACAAGTGATTTGGGGAGTAAACAATACGACAAATACGATTCAGGCTTTAGACGCTAACGGAGCGGTCATCGCAAACCTCAGCGGTGTTTCAATTACCTCTGGTGAAATAACTGGGGGGGATGTCACCAATGATGATGTATTAATACTCACAGTAAGTGACAACACGTCAACAACGATTTATCTATACGATGTTAATCCAGCCTCTGAAAATTATTTACAACGTATTGGTAGTCAGAACTCCAGTTCATCAAATATATTTCATGATATAGCGATTTCTCGCACGGGGGAAATTTATGCTGTTTTTGTTAATGGACAAGTAAATAGAATAACGATTAACTTTACTACGGGGACTTTTACCACATCAAGCGTGGGTAGCCTCTCTAACAGCTTTAATCGAGACTTTGATTCTTTGTTTATCGATGTCGACGATAACTTATATGGATTAAGTGGGGCTGTAAATGGTGGTAATGGTAATGGAACGTCAACCATGGATATGGTTTGTTTCCAAGCCAGTAATCCATCCTCGACGGCAGTTTTAGTTGGAACATCAACGGTATCTATAGATGATGTTTCTACTGATGGCGCATTATGTCGTTATGCGAGTGTACCTCCACCTAGACAAATTTCTGGTTATGTCTATGAAGACCAATTGACTCAAGATATTGATGGCGTTTCAAGGCAGAATGGGTCAAAAGATGCTGGTGAACCCGGCATATCGGGTGTGACTATTACTCTCTATGATTTAACTGATGATGTCTGTCAACAAACAACAACTGACGGTTCCGGCTATTATCAGTTCACCGTAGGTAAAGGTCATGAATATGAAATTTATGAAACAGCGGATGCTGGAACAATAGATTGCTCAACGGGACCTCCATCATTTGGAAGTTTGGATAAATCGACTGGTTCAGTTGTGAATAATGATGTCGCTGATCCTTCTGGTTATGGTTCAATAACGCCGAATAAAATTGTTCTTGGAACAGTCGATAACGATAGCACTAACAATAATTTTGGTAACTTTGTTGCAGGTCAACCATTTGATACCTGTAGTATTACCGCTTATCTTTCAAATAATTCCCCAACAGCGACAAATTACAGTCAAATAGAATTAATTTCTGGTGAGCGTACAAACATAAACAGCTCTTCACCTGCGACCGTTCACGCAATGGGATACAGTGTGCGACAACAAAGAATATGGGGGGTGTCTGCCAATTACAATGATCTCATTGCTATCAATTCACAAGGTGATACGGTGGCAAGAATATCTAATGCTGATGTACCGACTCAAACAACAGTAGCGGCGGTGACTGATGACGATATTTTGGTGCTTGTTACTAATAATGCGCTAGGTCGGCAATTACGCTTTTTCGACGTGAACCCTAATTCAGCATCTTATCTAACCGAAGTAGGTATACGCTCCGGTAATATAGGCATTGATGTTGGTGATATTGCTGTTCATCCAACAGATGGAACATTGTGGATGCTTTCTTATGACGACCGTCCACACCTTTACAAGTTGGTACTAGATAGCACGGGGGTTAATGCACAGTCTATTACCGATGTCGGTGAAACGGACTTACCGAATGGAAGTGATGGTACTAATCCGGGGGCCTTATATTTTGATAAGTTTGGTTATCTATTTGTTGTCATGGAGGGGGCAAGTGCGCATCAAACTTTCCGGTTAGATATTACTAACTTGAATAGCCCATCATTAAGTGCGGAGTTAATGGGCACTGATACATTTTCAGCCAATGACAACATAGATGGATCCTCTTGTCGTTATAATGGTGTAGAGCCAAATAAAGAAATATCTGGTTATGTTTTTACCGATACAAAGACCGCTGGCGTAAATGGATTCCAAAAACATAATGGACAAATGGATGGAGGAGAAGTTGGTATTGGCGGTGTCACCATCACATTGTTAGATGTTGCCGAAAATATATGTTATCAGGTGAATACGTCAGATGGTTCAAGCGATATTAATGGTGACGGTATTACAGACCCTCTTGGTTACTATTACTTTAATGGTAAGCACGGCAAAGAATATAAAATATTTGAAACAGCGAATGCTAGTTCTATCGACTGTAATTTAGGCGAGCCATCTGCAGGTATTCAAGATGCTGCAACAGGAGTTGTGTCAGGTGCTGAAATAGCCGATCCTACAGGTTACCTTTCTAGTTCCCCGAATGTTATTCATATTCCACTGATAACGACAAATGTTGATAATCAAAACTTCGCAGATGTTCCTTTCACACAAGGGTTAACATGTGACAATACACCATATTTTGCAATTGGTTCAGGCACGGATACTGATTTACACAATGTGAATTTAACCACGGGTAATTTTACAGATGTAACGTTATCAGAAGTCGCTATGTATACTGGACTTGGCTATAGCACTAGACAAAATATGTTGTTCTCGATCATGCAACAAGGTTCGAATGATATTATCGCGATTAACAGCCTAGGTGAGCCTGTTCTCAGGTTTGGTGTGGATGCGCCTTATTTGTCGGCAATAGCGATTACAAATGACGATATACTCATTGCCATTACTAGAGATTTTTTAAGTTCAGGTATCAATTCTGTTCGTAAAATATTGCTGTATGATTTAAATCCGGCAAGAAGCACATATCTGTCTCGTATTGATACTAATGGTGACGGTGCAACAAATGATATCGGCTACACTATTGGCGATATTGCTATTCATCCTGATGGTAGTGTTTTTGCTATTGACGACTCGCTTAAGTTGCTGAAATTAAATATAAACCTTGATTTAAGTTCGAGTTCTTTAGGGCAGACGACAGTCACGGAAGTCGGTACGACTAATTATCCAGCGACGATTGAAGCGCCAGATGCGCATTTCATGGATAGTAGTGGCTCGCTTTATGTCGTGTCAGGAGCGGTGTCTCAGAGCCCTTATTACTATCAAATTTGGCGTTATGATATTTCAGACTCCAATGCCCCGAACTTGAGCGGTGAGTTTATAGGACGTTTTCAAAAAATTTCACCAACAGTGAGTTACAACGACGGGGCCTTATGTCGATTTGTCGAAGTGCCTAAACTCAATAAAATATCGGGTTTCGTATTTGAAGATACGTTAACAACTGATCCTAATGGTATTTTAAAACACAATGCAGTGAAAGATACCGCAGAAGTAGGGATTGGAAATACAACGGTGACGTTATTTGATGTTGCTGGCAATTCTTGTTCTCAGATAGATACTTCTGATGGTACGCAAGATATTGATAATGACGGTAATATAGATAGTGCTGGTTACTATTTCTTTAAAGCTGAGCCTAATAAGGAATATAAACTGTATGAAACAGCTGGTTCTGGCACCATTGATTGTAGTGCTTCAGCACCATCTGGTGGTAGTGTAGATGCGGTGACAGGTGCATTAAGTAATGTGCAAATCAAAGATCCAACAGGTTACTTATCAAGCTCTACTAATATACTTCATATACCATCACTAACTTCTAGTATCGAAGGTATGAACTTTGCTGATATTAGTTTTTCTAACGCTCTCACATGTGATGAAACGTTGTATTTTGCAACAGGTTACGGTTTCGATACTAACTTACATAATATTAATTATGCTAATGGCCAGCTTAGCGATGTTAATACTTCAGGTTCTTTTATCTACCGAGCAATTGGATATAGCGTAAGACAAAACTTACTCTTCTCTATATTGCAAAACGGAAATAACGATATCGTTGCTTTAAACAGTGCCGGTGATCCTGTATTACGTTTTGATGTTGATGCTCCAATTGTTTCTGCTTTGGCGGTGACGAACGATGATATTTTGATCGCAGTAACGCGTAATCATTTAAGTTCTGGCATCAATTCGGTCAGAAAAGTAATGTTATATGACGTTAATCCAGCACGAGAAAGTTATTTAACACGTATCGATAACAATGGTAGCGGTGCGCAAAATGATATTGGATATGATATCAATGATCTGGTTATTCATCCTGACGGTACAATTTTTGCGGTAGATACTAATCGTCATTTATTAAAGCTAAATATTGATACTGATCTCACATCAACAACTACGATAGGACAAACATCGATAACCGATCTGGGAGAGATTGACTTCCCCAACAACATTAATGGGCCTGATGCGCAGTTTATTGATAAAACAGGGGCTTTATTTATCGTTTCTGGAGCTGAAACCACCACACCTTGGGAATATCAAGTTTGGCGATACGACCTTTCAGATTCATTAAATCCGGATTTAAAAGGTGGCTTTATAGGAACCTTTGCCGTACCCAGTGCCTCGACCGATTATAATGATGGTACCTTGTGTCGTTATGCGGAAGTACCAAAGGTACAAAAAGTATCTGGTTATGTGTTCCATGATGATAATACGACATTAGTCAGTGGTTTCGAAATTCAAAACGGTACTATGGATAGTACAGAACAAGGTATTAGCGGAGTTGGGGTAACGTTATATAATGTGACAGATAACGTGTGTACTGTTGTTGAAACTGCTGTGGGCGACACGGATGCTAATGGTGATGGCAGTATAGATTCACAAGATATTGGTTACTATGAATTTGCATTAGAATATAAAAAACAATACCAGATGTATGAAACATATGGTGTTACCACATTAAACTGCGCAACGGGTCCACCATCTAGCGGAAGTATTAATACTACACTAGGTGCATTAGAAAATAGCGAAATAGCCGATCCTCCAAACCATTTATCTACAACAGCCAATGTCATCGATTTAGGTCAGGCTTATGGTAACTCTCTTAACCAAAACTTTGGTGATAGAGTGATACCTACTCCTCATTCAGTATGTTCTACAACCGCATACTACTCAGACAATACGTCAACCGAAACAGACGTATTTACTATCGATCTTTCCACCGGCGAACTGACAACATTTATTGACGGCACTACAGCTATGGCATCTATGGGTTATAGTGTGCGACAGCAAATGATTTTCGCTGTCGATACTCAGCTTTCAGGCGATTTGGTCGCAATCGATGCTAATGGCGATAGGATAATGCATCTTGCATTAAACTTACCAACAGCAAGTATTGCTACCGTTACCAATGATGATGTTTTAGTTGTCGTTAAAAACTCTATTGTTTCACTGTTCGATTTAAACCCTTCTTCATTAACCTATCTTCAACAACTAGGTACTTCCTCTGGTGATATTGGCACAATTATTGGTGACATTGCTGTTCATCCAACGACAGGGGAAATCTGGGCATTGAGTGATGGCTCACCAAATAAGTTAGTTCGTTTAAACATAAATACATTGTCAGGCTCAGCGACGATTACAGAATTTGGTAACACAAACTTCCCAGGGGAAGGTGAAGCACCTCAGGCCTTATATTTTGATAAAAATGGCTATTTATACGCAAATACCAATTCACATAAACCGCAATTATGGCGTTTTGATATTAGCGATCCAAATACACCATTAGGTGGATTTATTGGTGAAGGTGATCAGAGTGGTACCGGTGATGGTAGTCTTTCAGATGGCGCTATCTGTCGATATGCAGATATACCAGCCGTTCAACGTGTTTCTGGATTTGTCTTTAATGATGATGGTAATAATAACGGCACAAAAGATGATGGAGTAAAACATGATGATGAACTAGGTATTGGTGCAGTTAATGTTACGCTCTATAACCAAACAGATGGCACCTGTGAAACTATGATGACATCGGATGGAAATACCGATGTGACAGGCGATACTGTTAATGATCCACTTGGCTATTATCAATTCGATCTATTATTTGGCAAAGAGTATAAAATTTATGAAACAGCAACGTTTACATCAATCTCCTGCGATAATGCCAATGGTCCAAATAATGGACAAATTAATACGTCAACGGGGGCGGTTGAAAATAAACAAATCGTAGATCCAGTCGACCATTATTCAACTAGCCCAAATGTTATTGATTTAGGTTTTGCCTACGGTAATTTGCCCAACTCTAATTTTGCCGATCGTGTGACGCTTTTTCCATTTGAACAATGTCCTAAAGTTGGCTACTTGATGACGAAAGCAATTTCTGATTTATATGAAGTCGATATTGTTGCGGCTGAAGCCTCTATTAAATACCAGTCAGGCGTTGATCCTATTGTTAGTTTGGCTTATAGCCCCTACCAGAGCTTTCTATGGGGAGTTGAAGGAAACGGACAACAATTAATGATGATTAATGCCAGTGGATATATCGCATCTCGATTCACGATACCAGAGATAAGCGGAGTATCTATTACGGGGGGAGATGTCAGTGACGATGATATTTTGGTATTAACGGACAGTAACGGTGCCTTCCATTTCATTAATATAAATTCTTCCACATTAGATTTTCTAAATTACGTTGGTGTATCAAATAACTCAGGCTATAACTTAGGCGATATTGCTCTTCACCCAACGTCCTCAACATTTTGGGCAATTGAACAAATACAGAATGGTCGTTTATTAGAATTTACCTTAAATACAGTCAATGCAACGTTTACAGTTACTGATCATGGTCAGACGAATATCTCAGCTGGGGCTGACGGTATTTATTTTGATCGTGATGGAATTATGTTTGCCTATATTGAAAGCACAGGTGAGTACTATCGGTTTGATATTAGCACACCAGCTTCACCTAACTTAGTGGGTGGAAAAGTCAGTACGATGGTAACTGGTACTGCTAATGGTGATAGTGCTTTATGTCGTTATGCTAATTTTGACATTGATTTTGGCGATGCACCGCAGAATCGTTATGCGACACGCATGCAACAAAATGGTCCAAGGCATGAGATGAGTTCAGGTTTACCTAAGATTGGCTCGCTGGTGGATCCTGAATTAGATGCAATCACTAATGATAATGCCGATATTGATGATACAACAGACACCAATGACGAAGATGGCTTCACACAGCCAGAGATCATTGCCTATCTGTCAGATACCGATACGTTAACACTGCAAGTCCCTATACTGTCAGCAGGGGCTGGGTACATTTATGGTTGGATTGATTTTGACGGAAGCGGTAGTTTCGACTCTGATGAAAGAGAGTCATTTAATTTCTCACAAAGCGGTAATGTTGATTTAGATTTCTCAGTACCGAGTGATGTTCAACCTATTGATACTTATCTTCGTTTAAGGGTATGTACTAACTTTAGAGATTGTAACCAACCTAATGGTGGAGCTCCTGATGGAGAAGTAGAAGACCACCTTATCTCACTCAAACCTGTGGCGGATTTAGAGTTAACTTTAGATTTAGATCCGAGTAGTACAGTTACAGAAGGTATTCCATTTAATGTTGTTGTCCAAGCAAGAAATTATGGACCAGCAATAGCCTTTAATACGAATGTGTTATTGGATATTCCTGATGACTATATATTTGTTCGTGCGTATGAAGGAGATGGCGAAACACCTCTAGCGGATAGTCGTTATGATCATACTACGGGGATGTTAGATTTAGGTGCTGTTGGGCTTGGTTTTAGTGACTACGCAACAATAAGGCTTGCATCTAAAAACCTATCACCACCAATAATCAATAGTGAAATAGAGTCATCAGACGTAAGAGACAGTGATGCTACTTTCAATAATGGGTTTGGTAACGGAGAAGATGATACTTTCAGTGTTACACCTACAGTTGTTACTTCCGTTGCGCCTGATGTCTGTATCGCACCAAGAGTCTATGAAAAAGACGCTTCCTTCTTAGATGAGACCACTAACGAATATATTATTACGCTACCACAGACTAGCCAGCGAGGTTACTTGTGGAGTTACGACCTAATGGACTTAAATAAAAGTCTCTATTTTGAACTTGCTGTTTATTTAGGGGATCGTTCTTGTAACCAAAACTGTAATCAAGGAACTGGCTCGATAGAAGCAGGTGCTGATGGTATGACATTTATTATCACTTCAGATGATAGAGGCTTTAATGCGTCGGGGTCTTGGGGGGGATTACTTGGTGTTGGTGTTGGTGCGAGCGGTGGAGGGACTGGACCTATATCTCCATCAGTCGTCGTAGAGTTTGATACCTATGATAATTTAGGGAATGGCTTTACTGATGAACTCAGTAACAGTAGTACCGGGCGACAATTTATTGATCACACTGCAGTATATTTAGATGGTGATTTGAGAACCCCCTCACCGGCAACGACATTAATGCCGCCAAAAGCGGTCGGTGGACCAACAGATTCGGCGCCTAGTGGAGAGCTTGAAGATGGACGTTATCATTTAACACAGTTCTATTGGGAGCCAAGTACGAATAACTTAAAATACTATGTTGATGGCGAGGTCATTGGTGATATTAACTATGATCTGCGCTCACATTTTAATACTAACATGGTACGTTTTGGTTTCTCGGGAAGTACGGGGGCGGCATGGAATTTACAAAAAGCCTGTTTTACAGAGCCACCTGATGTACTAGGGCCTGATCTTGGTGATGCTCCTGATCTTACCTCTGGCACTGGAGTCGGTGACTATACAACGACATATGAAAATAATGGAGCTATTCATGTCCAGTCTGATGATGATGATAATGGGCAAATTGATCTACGTTTAGGAAATATGTGGGATACAGATTTAGGTGATGGGCAAAATCCAACAGCAACGGCGGATGATGAAAATAACTATGATGATGAAGATGGCGTTACCTTCTCATTAATGCATGCTAAAGGTGGGGATACTCTTAATATCAGTATTGACGTTCAAGCAGATACTGCCGCAGCGAGTCAACCAATCCACCTCTATGGTTGGTTAGATTTTAATAGAGATGGTGACTGGGATGATGCGAATGAGCAAGTAATAAGTACATCTTCAGCAGTAAATGGAACGAATGTTTTCCCTGTTACTATCCCTTCTGATGTGACATTTGGTTATAGTTTTCTTCGTGTAAGACTGTGCGACAGTACCGTTTGTAACAAAACATACGGGACTGCGAATAAAGGTGAAGTCGAGGATTATCGTTTCCTATTTTATGAGTTGAATGAGAATGCAACATGTAATTTGACGATTCATACTCAAGAGGTATCGGCGTCGAAACGGTTAGAAAATATTGATTTGGCAAATACACCGATCAGTATGAATGGCATTGTCGACCCTATAACTATCGTAAACCAAACAAACGTATCGGATATTGATGCGATCGGTTTTGATGCAGTCACTGGCTTTATTTACGGCACATTTGTTAATGCAGATACAAATAATATTCATCTATTTGTGACAGATCGTGACGCAACAAGTGTGGTTGATCTGGGCTATATATATGCTGAGAGTAATGTTGATATCAATAAAAGTGACGGGTCTACTGTATCGCTAGAGGAAGGGCAAATATTAAACACATCACTATCTATTCCCGCGCCATCTGCTGGAGATATTTCTTCAGATAATCAATATCTCTTTGTTTGGAACCAAGATCTTACTTCGATCATTAAAATAGATACATCGACACAATCATTTAGCGTTATGCCACTTCAATTACCGAACGGCGTTACAGGGCTTTCGGGAGGCGGAGACTTAGCTGTTGATGATACTAACCATAATATTTATTTTGTGGATATAGAAGCAGGCAATTTCTACGAGATTCACCCAACAAGCGGCTTAGTCACGACTCATTCTTTAACGTTTAATGGGCTATCAAGCCCACAAGTAGACGGTAATGGTAATTTGAAGGTTGAGGGGCTCCTAATGGATACTACAACCAATTTATATGTCATGACGAACGGTGGTAATCATGACTCAAATAATGACAACATCATTGATGTGATGGGTCAATCAGCACTATATCGAATTAATATACCAACAAAAGAAGTCAGTTTCTTAAAAGTGACAACAGCAACAAGTATTGAAAAAGCAGATATTGCAGGTTGTTATCAATCAAAAGACTTTAGTGATGGCGATAGTCAATATGCTCAAGCATCGCACCTTTATTTAGATAGCAAAAATAATAATGATGGAACGGTTACACCTGATGGGGTAGGCGACTTCTTACTTGGTACATCATTGGATCCTGAACTTAATGCGAAAGTACATTCTTTAGCAACAGGAGACGACACTCATGGGCATGATGATGAAGACTTAGCCATTCCTTCACCAATCATTGTCGAGACACCGACCGCGGTGAGTATCCCTGTTGTTGGTAATGGTTACATTAATATTTGGGTTGATCTAAATAATGATTTTGATTTCGATGATCCTAATGAGCATTTACACGATGACACCTTCTTAACGACAGGTACACATTCATTACAGTTAGAGCTCGATGCGGCAAGCGCATTTGGATACAGTGGTGATACAACTATGCGTATTCGCTTCTGCTCGACAGCAAATAACTGTGATACTCCACATGGAGAAGCCTCAGATGGTGAGGTTGAGGATCACTTATTTGAGCTCTTAAACAGAATAGTACTTAGTGGTTATGTGTTTGAAGATAATGGTGTAAATATAGCAACTGCACATGATGGTATTAAAGCTAGCTCAGAAGTAGGACTTAAAGACTTTGATGTAACAGTAACATTTAATGATTCTGGTGTTACAGGTGTAAGTGCCGGTGATGTCATTTCTGCGAAATCAACACGTGGTGACGGATACTATAAATTTATACTCGGTGTTGATTACGCCGATAAAGATTTACTGCTAAATATTAAATCTCAATCTAAATGGGTTAATATCAGTGAGGCTGACGTTAGTGCTATTTCACAGGTTTCAAGCTCAAGTGTGTTTGATAATGAAATGGCAATCAACGCGAGTGCTGGTGACGACATTACAGGGCTAAACTTTGGTAAAGTCACAATGCCACGTCTAACTGAAAGTCATACCAAGACTTCAGAACCTGGAAAACCGTTATTAATTCCTCATAAATTTAATTTAAATACAGAAGCAGATATAACATTTAACGTTATACCGGATAATCGCTACAGTGCTACCAGTGGCTGGGTTGTATTGCTTTATCATGATCAAGACTGTGATCTCAATATTGACGAGACCGATCCGAAAATAAATTTAGGTGGGGCTCAATCAGTATCGGGAACAACTGAAATATGTATAATTAGCCGAGTAAATATTCCATCTACAGCAACCAATGATCAACAGTATCAATATCAAATAACGGCTGATGTGGATTATGCTCAAAATTCACCATTTATGACACAGTTAATAAAGCAAGCTGTTGTATCTGATACGATTAAAGTTACTTACTCAGGAGCTGGTGAATTAAAGCTATCTTTAACCGTAAATAATATAACCACAGATAATCAAAATGTTTTAAGTAATCAAGGTACACCGAATGATATTCTAGAATATGTTATTACGTATTCTAATGTTGGGACGGGGCCAATTAGTGATATTGTTATTTTTGAAACAACACCACCATTTACTGAATTGAGTGAGCCGATTACATGCAGTACTCTTTTACCTTGTAATATTGATACAGTCCATGGCGCTAATCAAACCGGCTATCAGGGTGATATATCTTGGACATTAACAGGTCAACTACTTCCAGGCCAACGCGGTGAAATATCATATCGAGTGAAAATTGAAGATTAATATTAAGAATCTTTATTAAAAACTATTTTAATTATTAAGTTTAATATTTTTATCAAATGTAATAATTGTTTTTTTTATTTGACGTTTTAATTGTTTTTATTAGCTCCTTTTTTCTTAAATTTGATTCTTTTATTTTTATTTACTCAATTATATTAAAGAAAGAGAAATAAAAATAAAAAAGTCAAATTTGTTATAACACAGCATCACGTGCATAACTTTATTATGGATACTTAAACATGCTGAAGAATTGTCTACGTATCGTTTCATTAATGCTTTTACTTTTCGGTAGTATATCACCATCAATGGCTTGGCATTCAAACCATGGTCATATGCGCTGGAAATTTTGCTTTTTTAATGAAGGGCGAGATATTCCGGCAAATGTTGAAGTACCGTGGCAATTCTATATTTTTGAATATCAAGCAATGGATACAGATTTTTGTACTATGTCTGATCGCGAGCACTATTGGGATAACACCATGGGAGGTAATCACAATATAGTTGGACCAATTCCTAGAGGAACCGTGAAATGTTCAACTGATCGTATCTCTCATGAGATAAATGTAAATGGCTCTGTTCGTGCGTATGTTGCTGGTCGTCATGTAGGGTGGAGCTTCAATGGGGAAGGTTCTCATAACGAATGGTGGCATGATTTCACTAAATGGGAAAACAACTGTAATGACGACGGTAACCCAATAGAATTTTTCGATGACCATTCGATGCTTGATAGCCAATACCATACAGAAAGTGATATTGATCGAGATACCATCAAATATTGGCCAAACTATACGGCTTATGATGAGGGTGACGATTACCCGCGAGCCGAAGATACTGGAAATAATTATCACGGCGATGGAAAAGACGACTTAGATGATCCTTATCATATGTTCATCACCGTTTTTGATATTTTAGGTGGGTATGAGCCTGTTGATTTGGGAGATGCACAAGATCAACAATATAGTGCAACCGCATGGCCATCTTATGCAACGATGTTGACCTCAAATGGTCCAGCACACCAATTTAAAGATGAAAATAATGACGGTGTTCAAGATATACGTATTGGTCCATGTTGGGATGCAGAAGATGAATCTTCTCCAAATAGTTTAGCTAATTCAGATGACACGAGTTTAGGCTATCTCAATAATTGTACAACAAGTGATGAAAATGAAGGCAGTATTCGAATACGCAGACATAGTACTGGAACCACTCTTGTTTTGAATAACCCTGGGGTGTCTCAAACTCTATGGATAGGTGATACTTATACTTTTTATGTTGATGTACACTTTGAAAATACCGATACAGATAAACACTTAGAAGTTGGTATCGATTTTACAAAAACAGGTAATTTTACAACGGTACTCGTTGCTGACTTAGATAACGCTACAAGCCCACATGAGGTTTCTCAGGCATTCACTATTCCATTTTACTCACATAATATAGATACCCTTCAAACTTATATGAGAGTCCGTGTTTGCGACTCATCATGTACTTATACAACCGATTCACAGGGGCAGAAAGTTTTAACTTCAACGGGTGTGCAGCCTGCTGGAGAAATTGAAGATTATAAAATTAGTTTACGCTCACCATTTGATTTAGGTGATGCCCCATTTGATGCCAATGTTGCGCACTTTGCAGATGAGTCAAATGGACCTATGCACCATTTCAGATCCTCTATGTCAAGTGATTATTCTGAACCGGCTCTTACTTTAGGCTCTTGTTGGGACTCTGAGGAGTATATGACTGGTAATGCTAATGCTGATGTCGATGATAATTCTGCTGTGGTCGGTGGGGCGACAGGCATTTCTTTTGGTGGCTGTGGTAATGATGATGAAGATGGTGTGACATTACCAGCAACTTTTGTTGCGGGTGAGACAATTAATGTTTCTATTACTTACAGGCTAAATTTTTTTACTGCGAGCGAAGTTGATTGGGCGTTGTTTATTGATTGGGACAACAATAATGACTTCACTGGTGACTTAACTAACTACGGTACGATATCTCATTCACTAACAGAATCTGGGCAAGGAGCGATTAGAACTATTAATGTTGCTGTTTCAGTTCCAGAAACAGCAGTATTAGGTGAAACATATTTAAGGGTAAGAAATTGTTTAGGAGGTATTATTGGTGAGGAGTCCTATGATTGCCAAGTACCGAAAGGCAGAGCATTAAGTGGTGAGGTTGAAGATTATAAAATTTCAATTGAAGGACCTAAATTAGATTTTGGTGATGCTCCAGATACAAGTGCAGGCACTGGCACTGGAAATTATCAAACAACGAGTGGTAGTGGTGGTCCTTCACATAAAATTTCAGATACTGATGCAGATGGAGTGATTGATTTTCGTCTTGGTACCAATTGGGATGATGACAGCGGTAATCTGCAAAACGCTACAGCCACTGCAGATGATACTAATGGTACAGATGACGAAGATGGGATTTCAATTCAGCAAATATTAGCGGATAACTCTTCACCTGAAGTCACCAATATTTATGCGGGGGATGCGATTAAGCTAACATTTACTGCTGGTATAGACACTAACTCCGGTCACCCTGCCGCTGCTTATATTATGAAAACTTGGATTGATTGGGATCAAAGTGGGACATTTGACACTGACGAAGTCCTTTTTGCTGAACAAAGAGCGCTACCGGCAACAAGCGACACTTACAACAAATATTTTCTTAATTACAGAGTGCCACTTTACAATTCGACGGGTGATGTATTTATTCGTTCAAGAATATGTTCAACCGATTCATGTCCATCTGGTGGCAATTTAAATGCCACAGGTCACATTGATGATGGTGAAGTAGAAGATAAAAGGATGAACATCCAAAGTAGTGAATATGACTTTGGTGATGCTGTAGATACTAATACTTACATCAAAGCGCAGGGTGATTATGCCTCTATATGGACACAAGATGGCGACCCTATTCCTATGCATCGTAAAGCGGATAGTGATGGTGATGGTCAGGTTAACATCAAATTAGGAAGTATTTGGAATGCCGATAATGGTACAACAACTTCATTTACTGACAGCAGTGATGATGGATACGCAGGTCCTCTCTATTTACCAAGATGTACAAGACAAGATATAACGTTTACCGTCACCGCTGACAATGACTTTTTATCAACAGCATATATCAATGCATGGATAGATATTTATAGAGACGGTGAATTCGGTACTGAAGATATCTTCTTCCGTCATACAGAAGACTTCTCTTCTGGATCAAGAGTGAGAGAAGTTACTTTAACTGATCAATTAATCGTATGTGTTGCAAGTTTAGGATCAAGCTATTTACGTTTTAGGGTTTGCTCTGTTGAAGATGAGTGTAAACATCCAGAAGGCAATATTACGCCTAGTCACCTTGTTGCCACAGACGGAGAGGTGGAAGATTATCCTATTACTATTGGTGAGCAACTAACTGTTTCTGGTGAAGTTTATAGAGATCTAAATTCCGACCAATCACCTAGTGGTGGCGCAGAGTCGGGTATCAGTAATGTATTGATTACTTTACATGATAAAACTAATAATACGTGTCAATATGAATCAACCGATGCCAATGGGCTTTACAGTTTCGATATTACATTCGGTAATGATTATGATGTGTATGAAACCTCATCCAGTACTACGTCAGCCTGTCCTCCTTCTCCTGCTAGCGAGATAGGAGACAGTAGCGGCTTTATTTCAACCTCGCCGAACAAAGTTGAATTAGGTAGTGTTACCTCAGATCAAGTGATTAATTTTGGCGACATATTGTTAGGCAGTGCTTTTTCAACTTGTCCTTCAGTGGCATTTGTTAACCCATATCGTTTCTCTTCAGGTGCAAATAGCTATTTTGCGAAATTGTCCCCCGTTACTGCATCTGTAACGGCAACAAGTTCAAGTAATAATGATTACGATGCGTTTGGCTTTAGTGTTCAACAGAACAGAATATTTGGTATAGATATAGCGACTCAACGCGTAGTTGCGGTTGATTCGGCTGGTTATAAAATATTCAGCGTGAATGTTGGGTTGGATTCTGCAAGGGATTACGTAGCAGGTGATATTAGTGATGATGATATTTTGGTTGTAATCGATGATCAGTCAAATGTTCGCTTCATTAATGTTGATTCAAAAAGTGCTAATTATTTGTCAGTGGTAGGGACCACTAGTTTATCGAGTGCGATCAATTTCCAAGATATCGCATTTCATCCAACCAATAGTAACGTTGCCTTTGCTGTGGGTAATAATAACGATGTTTACCGTTTAACCTTTAATTTCTCTAATTATACGGTTACATCGTCGTTAATTACTTCAAATACCCCAAGTAATGTCACAGGCCTCTTCTTTGATGCACAGGGCGTACTTTATATGTATGACCACAATAATGAAGAAATCTGGCGTTTTCCTGTTTCAAGCTCTTCTGCAACGTCGATTACAGGATACTTAGTTAAAGATAATATCGCGGCATTAAATCCTAATATAGGTAGTGATGCTGCAATGTGCCGTAATGCTCAATTCTTAACTGACTTTGCTGATGCACCAGATAGTTACGCCACATTATTCGCCTCTGGTGGGCCAATGCATGACGTAACAAATGGTGGTTTACCGCAAATTGGTAGTGGAAGTTCAGACCATGAAACTGAAGCTGCTGCATCGACGAGTGCAGACGGTGATGATAATGCTGGCTCAGATGATGAGCATGCGTTAACAAAGCCAATATTTTATGGGTATCTTGATTCTTCTAGTGCTGATAGTTCATTGAACTCATTGGCCTTTAATATCCCCGTTACGCCTGCTTCTTCTTCTGGCCATATCTATGCTTGGATCGATTTTGATGGTGATGGTACCTTCTCTGACGAAACCCTATCTACCTCAACTATTTCAACATCAGCAAGTTCAGTGCAATTAACGCTCCCTGTTCCTGCACATGTTCAGCCTGTTGATAGTTTCATCCGTTTAAGAACCTGTGTGACCAGCTCAGACTGTAACACGCCAACAGGTTTATCTGCTTCAGGTGAGGTTGAAGATCATGCCATTTCTTTGATGCCTACTGGAGATATTGAAGTAGAGTTAGCACTCGATCCTGGTCAAACTGTCACTAATGGTATTCCTTTTAATCTTGTCGTATCTGTCAGAAACCACAGTTCATTTATTGTGCGTGATGTCATCTTACAAATGACAATTCCTGATGATTATATTTTCATAAAAGCTTATCAAGGTGATGGCCAAACTGAATTGGCGCCAGGTATTTATGATGAATCAACTAAACAATTAAATCTCGGTAATGTTGGTGTCGGTTTTGATGACTATGCGACATTAAGGTTTATTACGAAAACAACATCGCCAGCTCCTCTTGTGGGTGAGGTGCTTTCTGCGAAATTACAAGATACTGTCTCTTCAAATGATAGCGACACAGAAACTCCAACAGTAGTTACAACAGTACAGCCTAGTATATGTGTAGCACCCATGGTTGAAGAAAGAGGGGATGCCAAACTCGATGCGGCAACTAACGAGTACATTATTACTGAAGAAACAACAAGTCAGCGTGGTTATCTGTGGAGTTATGACCTCATTGATCTTGGTGTTCCGCAATATTTTGAATTAGCGGTTTATCTGGGAGACAGATCATGTAACAGCGGCTGTAATGCTGGTACTGGAACAATAGAAGCCGGTGCCGATGGCATGACTTTTATCATGACAACGGATTCCCGTGGTTTCAACGCCGTCGGTTCATGGGGGGGATTACTAGGTGTTGGCCCTGGAGGCGATGGTCCAATAAGTCCATCGGTTATTTTTGAATTTGATACTTATGATAATGCAGGTAATGGCTACAATGACGATCTGAGTACTGCTGGCGGCACGCCAAATTATATTGATCATACCGCGGTTTATCTAAATGGTGATTTAAGTTCGGGTAATGATGCTATTACATTGATGGATCCTGTTGCGGTTGGTGGCCCTACTGCGGATGGAGCACTGACCGGTGAACTAGAAGATGGCAGATACCACATCACACAGTTTTATTGGGAGCCTGCAACGAATAACTTCCGGTATTATTTAGATGGTGTTGAGATAGGAAACGTTACTTTTGATTTTGTCAGTCACTTTAATAATCAAGATAAAGTGCGATTCGGATTCTCTGGTAGTACGGGAGCGGCATGGAACCTACAAAAAGCATGCTTTACTAAAGCTCCCGTTGTGTTGGGCCCTGATCTTGGTGACGCTCCGGATATTTCTGCATCAACAGGAGTCGGTGATTATACAACGACTTATTCAAATAATGGCGCTGCACATGTTCAGTCTGATGATGACGATAATGGAGAAATTGATTTACGATTAGGGGCTCAATGGGATACAGATTTAGGTAGTTATCAAAATCCTATAGCACTTGCTGATGATGCTACCAATTTGGATGATGAGGACGGCGTCACCTTCTCTGTCTCTGAAATTGATGGCGTACCTTTTGCCGCAGCTGGTGAAGTCATTAATGTGGCTGTCACTGTCAATGCCGATACTGTAGCGCAAGCAAATCCTATCCACCTATATGGTTGGTTTGACTTTAATCGTGATGGTGATTGGGATGATTCTGGCGAGAAAGTTATAAGCAGTACTAATGCTAATAATGGAATAAATAACTTTAGTGTCTCAGTTCCTAGCAACGTTACGTATGGGTATTCCTTCTTTAGGATTCGAGTCTGTGACTCAAGTGCGTGTGACCGAATTGACAGTACTGTGGATATTGGCGAAGTAGAGGACTATAGATTCCTGTTTTATGCCTTATCAAGTAACAGCACCTGTGATACTGCACTTCAAACACGTTTTGTTAGCTCAAATTACATATTTGAGCGACTCAACTTGGCTAATAATCCTTTAGATACAACAGCAATAGAATCACCATTAACTGTTATTAATCAGTCAAATATTTCTGGGCTTAATGCCATAGGTTTTGATACAAGCAATGGCTACATTTACGGCGTGTTTGAGAATACGACTACGCAAGAGTTGCATCTTTTTGTTACCGATCGCTCGGCTACAAATGTCGTTGATTTAGGTTATGTTTACGGTGATAGTAATATTGATATTAAGCTATCTGATGGCAACTCTGTTGCTATTTCTAAAGGGAATCCTTTCAGTACAGCTGCTCTTGCTAGCCCTACTGCCGGTGCGATGTCTTCTGATAACCAATACTTATATGTATGGAACCCTGCATGGCACTCGATAATAAGGATCGATGTTGCAACGCAAGAGATGTCAGTTATTGATTTCAACTTCACGGGAGGTATTACGGGGATCTCTGCTGGTGATGATATTGCGGTTGATAGTATTCGTCATCATATTTATGCCGTAGATATTGTGGCTGGGTATTTATATCAAATAACAACATCTGGAGATGTAAGCAGAACCTCATTACAGTTCAATGGATTGGCGTCACCTACTGTGGATGGAAGTGGTAATTTACAAACACAAGCGTTGGTGATGGATAATATGACCAATTTGTATGTATTTACCAATGGTGGTAATCATGATACGAATAATGATAATACAATAGATAGTTCAGATATATCAGCTGTTTATAGAATTAATGTGCCTACCGCTGCTGTGACATTCCAAAAAGTATTGAATACCAGTTCCCAAGTGAATTCTGATGTTGCAGGGTGTTATCAGTCAAAAGATTTCAGTGATGGAGATAGTCAATACCCAACGGCATCTCACTTATACGTTGATAACATAAATAATACAGACAACTCAAATGTGCCTGATGGCATTGGAGACTTCTTATTGGGGACGAATATCGATCCCGAGTTTGAAGCGAAAGTCAGTGCTCAGGCAACGGGGGATAATGATCATGCATTGAATGATGAAGAGCTTTCTATTCCTTCACCAATTATTGTCGAAACACCAACTAACATTGACGTTCCTCTTGTCGGAGCTGGATATGTGAATGTTTGGGTTGACTTAAATCGTGATTATGACTTTGACGATGCAAATGAGCATATTGTTAACGATAGTTATTTTAACGCTGGTGCCAATTCTGTTTCTATTGATCTTGATGCCGCGAGTGCGAATGGGTATAGCGGTGAAACGACGATGCGAATTAGGTTCTGCTCTGCACCATCAAATTGCAACACGCCGACGGGAGAGGCGAATGATGGAGAAGTAGAAGATCACGTATTTGAATTACTTAATCGTATAGTATTAAGTGGATTCATATTTGATGATAATGGTGTTTCAAGTGGTACGGCCCATGACGGTATTAAAGATAGTGGTGAAAGTGGTCTCAGTGATTTTGATGTAACAGTAACGTTTAATGACAGTGGAGTTGCAGGCATTACTACTGGTGACATCATATCAACCAAAACGACTCGCGGAGATGGATATTACCGTTTTGTATTGGGTGTAGATTATTCAGGTAAGAATTTAATTTTAAATGTGGTGCCTCAATCAAGATGGATTGCGGTGAGTGAAGCCAATATTACAGGAGTAAGTCAAGTCACTAGTACAAGTAATCAAGATGGACAAATGTCAGTGAATGCTTTTGCGGGTGATGATGTAACAGGGCTAAATTTTGGTAAAGTCGCAATGCCATCGTTGACTGAAAATCTATTTAAAGAGACTGAACCAAACAAAGCCGTTTTATTCCCTCATCGTTTTAAATTAGCAACATCTGCGAATGTTACATTTACCATTGAGAAAGACAGTAGATACACAGACTCTAGTGGTTGGAGTATTACTCTTTATTACGATACAAATTGTGATGGAAATATAAATAATGTCGATAATAAAGTTATTTTAAATTCAGCAATACTTTATACAGGTTTGACTGATATATGTTTAATTAGTCGTGTATTTGTTCCTGCTAATGCTTATTTTAATACTCAATATGCATATAAAATAAATGCAAGCGTTGAATTAACAGGTGTTTCTCCTCAATTAACTAAACAAGTTGTGGTAGAAGATACGACTAAAATAACGTATGCAGGTTCTGGTCAGTTAAGTTTATCTTTAACAGTTAATAATATTTCTAAAGATAACTCACCATTATTAACGAATAATGGAGAACCTGGCGATATTCTTGAATATGAGATAACTTATAGAAATAGCGGCACAGGCCCAATAAGAGATATCGTAATTTATGAGAATACACCACCATTTACGAAACTCTCAGAACCCGTAAATTGTTCTTCTTCTGTATTAAGTTGTGTCGTGAATACAACACATGGCACTAATACTGTTGGATATAAAGGTGAAATTCAGTGGACACTTACAGGTGACTTATTGCCAGGGCAAATAGGTACATTAAAATATAAAGTTTCTATTGAATAATAATATTGTTTTTCTTAAGAATGGTATTAATAAATTCAGTTTATCTAATATTATTTATATATAGCTATTAATTTTTTTCAGGAGGCAATTATATATATAAAAATGATTTAATTATTCTCAATATGCGTCGCCATTATATTAATTTTAATTTAATCTACTGAAAAATAATGATTTATTTATTGGCATGCGATTAGCATGATGCTTTTCTGACATTGTGTCTTTTATATTTAAATGGAGTAAGTATGAAAAACTTAATATTAATTTTTTTACTTAATTTAGCACTTGCGTTTTCTGCTTCTGCTAATCAACCGCTAACAAGTCAAATGAATGCCTATTTAATCGAAGTTGATAAAAATGGCAAAGAATTATTAAAGCCTGCTGATGAAGTTTCACCTAAAGATACAGTTGAATATCAACTGGTTTATAAAAATCATAGTGATCAATCATTATCTGGTTTAGTTATTACCGGCCCAATCCCTGAAAATACTCAATATGTAGGTAATACCGGTAAAACAATTATTGAATCTAAATTCTTGGTCAGTATTGATGGTGGTAGCACTTTCGAAACTGAGCCCGTTAAACGCGAAATAATGAAAGATGGTAAAAAAGTGGAGGTCATTATACCACCAGAGAAATATACCGATGTACGTTGGATCCCTGAAGGTCCAATTAAAGCATCAGAGCAACAGATATACACCTATCGTATCGAGGTTAAATAATCAAAGTTGAGGCCCGTGCGGATGCAAGGGATTAGCTAAGTAATACGAAGATCAATTAACACCTAGAAGGTAAATACTACATGAATACGCAACTAAAACCCATAATGAAGTGGTTTGCTGCGGGTTTAATATCAGTAGGTGCAGGTGCTTTGTCTAGTCAAGCCCTTGCAGCCACAGCAGCCGGAACTGATATTAAAAACTTAGCAACCGTAACGTATGAAGATGCGGCTGGTAATACATACAGAGCTTCTTCGAACGAATCAGTTGTGACTGTACAACAAATCTACAGTGCAACCATCGAATCAGATAACGATGTATCTGCTGCTCCTGGTTCAACCATTTACATCCCTCACGTGGTAACCAACACCGGTAATGGTCAAGATGTTTATACATTGACCTTTGCTGATGGTTTACCTGCAGGGGATGGTCGTACCGACACTATAGATTCAGTAACATTGAAACTGTTTGATGATGCTAACACAAATGGTACGCCAGATGCCGGTGAAACAGAATTCACAAGCGGCGACACCATTACATTATTAGCTGGTCAAACAATGAACTTGATCGTTGGCGTGGGTGTGCCTGCAACAGCGAATCTGAGTGATACCTTAGGGGTTACCTTAACAGCTGAAGCGCATAATTATGGTGGTGTGGTTAATACCCCAATTACAGGTTCTGTAACTGATGTAGGTACAAACAATGACTCTACTAACGGTACTAACGCCGATGTAATTACAGTAACTAACAATGCTGTAATTGATATCAATAAGTCATCTACTCACTTAACGGGCCTAGGTTATACGGAAAGTTCATTTGGCTTAGATCTGGATAATAATGTAGCCACTGACCATCCAGTAGAATTGATCGAGTATGTTGTAACGGTGGCGAACAATGGTAATACAAACGCTGATAATGTGACTATTTTTGATGGTCAGCCAGCTAATACTGCCATTATTCAAGGTCAAGCTACATTGACACAATATAACCCTAGATCAGACGGTCTCTTGGCTACATATGGTGACACAACAACCACTTATGCTGCAAATATTGTTGACGAGACAAGTCATGGCGTTGATTTAGACCAAGATGGTTCAACAGAAGCAAGTGGTGAGAACCTCATTGCAGGTGGTACCGATTTCAACTCTGATGGCGATGCTCTGGATGATAATATTGCAGGTCTATATGCTGTCGATGCTGAATTACCATCTTTCACCTCTGTATCAATGACCTTCTATGTTGCTTATTCACCAGCTGTTGTTGATGGTGATGTGGTAATCCGAAACAGTGCATTTGCCTGTTCAGATTTAAACGGCGATGGTGATACAACAGACGCCGGTGAGTGTGCTGATCCAACAGGTCCTCCACCAAGTACTTCAAACCCAACAGAAGTCGTTACAGAAACAACCACAGGTGTTGATGTGTCCGATACGGGTACAACGAGTACAAGTGGTTTAGGTGGTGATGACGACAGTACTTCTGATGATACTCAAACTATCACTACAGCACCTACTGGTAGCGAGTTCTTCCTTTATAACAAAGTGGCGAACAACGGTAACAAAATTGATATGTTTGATGTTACCACACCGGCACCAGGTAGTGCGGGCAATACTTTCCCTGCAGGCACAACCTTTAGTTATTGGAACTCAACAGGTACTGCTCAGTTAGTAGATAATAACAGCAATAGTATTCCTGATACTGGACCTGTTCCTTCAGCAACGTGTTTAAATTCAGGTTTACCTGCAGATGCTGCAAGAACTGAAGATGGAATTGCGTTGAACTGTAATGAAATGCTAATACGTGTTGTTGTTCGTTTACCACCAGATGCTCATAATGCAGTGGCGCCATTTAATGCAACAACAACTATTACTTCTACCAATGATCCAACAATTTCATCATCGAAAACTGAAAGTTTGACTGCGGTATCACCACCAACGGTGGATGTGGCAAACCAACAAATTACGCCAGATCCTGCAACCAACGTGGATCCTGTCGATGTAACAGATAGTACATTAGATCCTGCTGATGTCGCTGGTATATTTAATGATGTAGAACTTGGTCAAACGTATACAACGACAATATATATTGCGAACGAAGGCGGCAGTCCAGATTCATTCACGCTAACCACTGGTGGTAGTTATGACACCGGTAGTACAGCTTGGCTTGCGGACATGCCAACAAACTGGACTATCGTGTTTAAAGATGCAGGTATCGATACAAATTCAGATGGTACTGTAGATGTTGCTGGTACTAATACTGTCATTACGACTACACCTCCTATTCCTGCTAATGGTACACAACTATTAACAGCAGAAATAACCGTTCCATTGGATCCAATCTATGCTCGTGCGCAAGCGAATGATTCCGTGGCGCCATTTGATACTGGTGAGCAAGCAAGTGCAATAGATGCAAACAGTGATGGCGATAATGATTATATTATCTTTATCCAAGTAACCTCAGCGGGTTCTGGCGCGACAGATATTAAAGTAGAAGCATTTGATGTTCGTACGATTGCGAGTATTGATTACACACCTACTACGCTGTCAAACCAAATTGAAGCTGGTGGTGGTATTGCGTATGAACACTTCCTATCCAATACTGGTAATACAAGGGAGTACATCACTCTAGATTCAGCAAACGATAAAGCAGGAGATGGCTTTGATAATACGTTAACTATTTTAGATAACACTACGGGCCTACCTGTTGAGATTGGTAACTTGTGTGATGCAGGTGATAGAACCATTAATGTTGTTCCAATGGATGGTGGTACTCCAATCACTGTTGAAGTGCAATGTGACGCAAGTGATGGTACTGATTTACAGCCAAATATCCAGTTAGAACCGGGTGAAAGTATTCCTTTATTGAATACTGTATTTGCTCCAACTAACGCCACTGCGGGTACTGTGAATAAGACAACACTAACTGCTGTCGTTGTTTCAGCTCCTACTATTACAGCGCAGGCTGAAGATAACTCAGAAGTTATCGCAGGTCAGCTACGTCTGTACAAATATGTAGATCTTGACGCAAATTGTGACTCGAATCCAGATAGCGATGGTGGTTTCCAACAAAGACATTCTACGCTCGTTGAGCCTGGTCAATGTATTATTTGGAAGCTTGTTGCAGTGAATGAAGGTACAGACAATGCACTTAATGTAGTTGTAACTGACGAGTTAACCGAATATACCACGTTCCTAGATATAAACGCTGGTGCAAATATTGGTGAACTTAAGTCATGTCGTAACTCAATTACTGCTCCTGTGTTATTTGGTGCTGCTACATATTCACTAACGTCAGATAACCTAGGTCCTCTATGTAATCCTGATGCTACTAGTCATACCGCTGGCTCTGTAACTCAAGCTGTGACAGGTTCTGGTGTTTCTTACACCATTGGTACTCTTGCACCTGGTGATAAGATTATCAGTCACTTCTCAGTAACTGTTGATTAAATCACATTAATAAAGTCCTCCCTACGGTTGTAGGGGGGCTTATTAAGCGTATTGCTAATTCGTTTAATAAGCCCTTTTCTTTTTCCCCTGGAGATCGCAATGGCATCCTATTATGTGGTAACTATTTTTAAGTTATTAGTTATCTTCATTCTATGTTGCAATAGTTTCTATGTCGCTGCTCTTACTCCTGCAGGGACAAGAATCACGCATCAATCGCAGATAACATATTTTGATCCAGAATCTGGAACAAATATTTCGGTTATTTCTAATATTGCGACAATTACTGTTGCACGTGTTTATGATTTTGAACTAATTACTGATTTTAGTGATGTTGAAGATGAAAATAACCAAAGATTAGCAGCAGCAGGTACAACGATTAATATACCTATTACAATTAGAAATACCAGTAATACAAAAGATAGTTATAAAGTTAATGTAATTAATTTTCCAGGAGATAATGGTGATATATATTCGTTTAATTCTGGTGATATAAAAATTTATAATGATTTTGATGGAAATGGGATTCTTGATGCTGGTGAGGATGAATTAAAAAAAGACAGTGATGGAAATTATACAACGCCTATTCTTGGTGTTGATGAAATAACAGCATTACTTTACGTAATATCGATTCCAAGTCATGCTGTTGAAGGCGATTTTTATAACTTAAGCGCTGATATTGTTTCACTTGGGAATAATAATAAATCAGAAATTAGTAATATAAAGGTTGTTGTTGTAGATGGCTCAGTAATTAATCTTACTATTCATAATAATCCTATTTGTTCTCAGCATGTTGGCCCACTTGGCGACATGGAATATATTGTCCACTATAATAGCATTGGTAATAAATTACCTGATGTATCCCCTGATGGTTATCTCGTTTTTACTAAAAATGCAGCGGGTCAATTACTTTCATCTTATGTGACCGGTGTATTGATTACGGTAACACTCCCTGCCAATGTGCGGTTAAAACAAGATAAACTTAATGATGACGGGACTCCACTTAGAGATCATGCGCCTATTAATTTTACTATGCCTAATTCAAACGGCGTATTTAATGGAGGGCTCGTCGTTGTTGGAATTAATAACTCGTTCTTATTAGAACAAGAAAATGAAACCTTAGACTGGCACGATTACGGTACTTGGGATGGCGATGGTAATGTAGAAAAGATAGGTTTTCTTGTATCTCCTGATCACCTAAAACCAGGGCAATCTGGACACTTTAGCTACTATCTAGAAGCGAATACTATTTTACCACGCGGTGATTTGAGTCCTCTTCAAGTTTACTCTAGAGCGGAAGCTGAGATCTCTGACTCTGAAAACACGGTAACTAAAAGTAGTAAAGTTTGTAATACCTTGTTTGATGATATCTCTACGTTTGCGGTTGACCCTAATAATAATCAAGTAATTAGATTTCAATTATTTAATCCTGAATTATTTGCAGCAAGTCAAAATGTTTTAGTAAGGCATTCTGATGATGACCACTATATTGATAACGATTTTTATTTTGTTAAAGAAACAGAAGAATTTGATGTAAAGCTTGATGCAATTAGCGCGCGTATTGAATTAGTAGAAGCCAATATGCATCGTTCAGTTATCGATATTATTGGCCCAGAAAGTTCTCATTACCCAATCATGGTAAGAACTGAAAAAGGTAAAGACGCATTTCATTGGATGTTTGCTGAAACTGGGGCGAATACAGGTATATTTAGGAGTATTATACCGCTCCATGCATCTTTGATTGATGAAGATTTTCTTCGTGTTAAACAAGATCACTGTTTGGATGATACCAGTAGCAATCTTGTTCCTTCTGGGACTGGCGCAGGTTTTTCGGCGCTCTCAGACTTAGTTACAGGAATAACAGCACTGGTTAATTTTAACGCAGAGTTTCTAAACGGAACTACGGCTGAAAATTGTGAAATTAAGTCAGAAACGGATGATGTGCTTTATTTAGATGTTATGCGTCGTGGCTCTGCAAAAATTATTCTGGATACCACTGCCAAGATAAGTCCAGAGTTCACTGTGTTTGATACAACGACATTTAGACCTGTAGAAAATGTAGATGTACATTTTTATCAAACTACAAATGGTTCCGCCCCTAATGCTAAAGTAAGAGGGCCTAATGTTGACAATTATAAGGCTCCTATTGCGTCAGTGAAGACGAACGAAAATGGTATTGCATTATATCCTAAATTAATTAAATCTGATGATGAAGATTACTTTATTTCTGTTGATCCTCCAACAGGGTTTGCGTGGCCTTCAAATTATACAGATGTTAATACATTTAATACTTTTAATGTTAAGCCTGAATCTTATGGTCCCTTTGGTAATGAAGATATTGCTGATTCTGGCACCTTTGCTATTAGAGGTAGAACATTAGTGAATCAATTCGATATTCCTATTGATCCAGGAGTTGTCGATAGAAAATTAACATTAAGTAAAACGGCGGATAAAAAAACAGCTGAAGTTGGTAGCTTTGTTAAATATACAATAACAGTAAATAACACCTTGCCAGATGGATCTCTTTATAATGCTAAAATTATTGATAAGATTCCGTATGGATTTAAATATATAGAAGGTAGTGCTCGTCTAAATGAGGTAAAGATAGATGATCCAATAACGAATGAAAATAAAGATACTTATACATTTTCTATTGGAGAACTAAAAGGGATAAACTTTGAGCCTGCCTATGGTGTATATACGCTTGATTATGTCTTACAGTTATCTGCGGGGGCGATTGATTCTGATGGAATTAATTACGCCTATGCCGCAGCCACTACGATGGCTGGTAAAGACCTAATCACATCAAATGTCGATAATTATCAGATCAAACCCTCTCAAACTGGCGTGATGTCCGACAATGGTATTATTTTTGGTCGTGTATTTATTAATGCCAAATGTAATAAGTTAATGAAAAGTGATATCTGGCCGATTGGTGGGGTGAAAATATATTTAGAAACTGGTGATTATGTTATTACAGATGAAAATGGTCAGTATTCAATGTTTGGTATTGAGCCTGGAAATCACGTACTGAAAGTTGATAGAGAAACATTACCAGATGGTATTGAACTATCTGTAAATGGAAGTAGAAATGCAGGAGTACCATTTTCTCAATTTATTGATCTCAGGGGGGGGGAAATGCACAAGGCTGATTTTGTTACCCCATGCCCAACAGATAATCAAAAAGAAATTTATGAGGAACTAAAAAAACGAAATGAAAACATCAATGGTGACTGGTTATTCGAAGAACAAGTAAAAAGTAATGGTAATAATAAGACAAATTCAAAAAAAGTGAACACCTCAGATCTAGTATCCGGTGTTGTTAGTGGCCCTAAAAATAAGGGCGATAATAAAACAAAAAGTGTATCAAAGTTATCGTCATTTAAAGGCTATGCTTTGCAAACATTTGAAGGAAATCAGATAGAAGCTGAAAATTTTATCAGTAAATTGCCACGTAATATTAAAAAGAAGGCATATATTTATCCTATCTCTGAGAATATCGTTGGAGTAAGAATTGGTTTTAGTCACAAGCAAGATAGTTTAACTAATTTACGACAAAAGTTGATTGAAAATAATATTGAGAATAAACCAAAAGAAACAATATATGACCGTATTTTAGATGATGATAAATTAACTATTGATAATGTTATAGAGGATAAGGTTCCGCTACCTCAGGAAGAGGTAAAAACGATTACTCAGTCTGAAGCAAAACAAGGTACATGGTACTGGCCAAAAGGCGAATACAGTTATGATGGTCGTTTTATTGTCGTTATTAGAGGTGATGTTAACCCTAGCTTATATATTAATGGTGAGCTAGTTGATGATACCCAACTTGGTGAACGTATTATCAATAAAAAGGAAAGGGCTCAAATATTAGCTTGGTATGGGGTGGAACTTAATGATGGTATAAACCTTGCTCAAATAAAAACAATGGATAGTTTTGGTAATGAAAGAATATTGTTAGAAAAAGAATTTCGTCATCCTAAATCAGCGAAAAATATAGAATTAATCTTAGACGATAAATCATTACAAGCTGATGGTGGACGATCTGCAATACCAATAACACTAAAATTAACTGATGAGTTTGGAAATTTAGCGCGTGGTATTTACTTTGTAACACTGAATAATGATATGGGATTACCTTGGTTAGAACCAGATATTCAAGAATCTATTAATGGTTATCAGGTTCGAGTAATTAATGGGATAAAAACAATCCATCTGCGTAGTGGTAACGAATCAGGAAAAATCAAAGTTAAAGCTGAACTAAATGCGCTTGAAGATATTGTAGATATTTATCAGGTTGCAGCAAATCGACCTTTATTTGTTAACGGTATCGTTAGTTACACTGGTAAATATGGTAAATTTTCAGGGTTAGTACCGTCTGCACAAAAAGAGGGTTTTGAAAATAACAAATATTCTGACGATGAAAGAGCCGCTATTTTCATGAAAGGTAATATTAAAGGAGATTTACACTTAACATTAAGCTATGACTCGACAAAAGAAGATGAGGCATTACAAAGAGAAATCTCACCTGATAGTTACTATCCTGCTCCCGGTGACGCAAGTATCAGGGGGTATGATGCGAGAAGTAATTCTAAATTATTCGTTAAACTTGAAAGGGATCGCAGTTATGCAATGTGGGGTGATTTCAGTACATCCGACGGTGTATATGAATATGATTTAGCAAGAACAAGTCAAATCCTTAATGGTTTTAGTGGTGCGTTTGATAAAGGTTCTGTTCGCCTCCAATTATATGGCTCACAGGCAGAAGATTTACACAAGGTAGAGGAAGTACCTGGTAATGGTACTGCGATGGATTATACGTTGACTGATGGTAGGTTAGTCCGTCACTCAGACATTGTCTCTCTTATTACTTATAGTAGAGAGAACCCAGGCCTTATAATAAATGAGACATCTCTCAAACGTTATTTTGATTATACAATTGATTATTTTACAGGTGCTATCAGGTTTAATCGTGTCATCCCAATGTTTGATGAGGATTTTAATCCAGTTAAAATTCGTATTGCTTATGATTTAGATGGTGATGGGAAGAAGTATGAAGTAGTGGGTACGCGAGGCTTTTATAAGTTTAATTCATATTTTGACTCGGGTTTTAGTTATGAATTTAACAGCAGTGACGCTACGGGTTATCACTTAGGTGGTATTTGGGCAAATTATAATATAAATAATAAAACAGAGATTAAAGCATCCGTCGCATCCTTATCGCACGATAGACTTTCTGAAGATGAAATGCTTGGTGCGACATCATCAATCGATGAAACTAAAAAAGTGTCCAATGCAATGGCTTATAAATTAAAACTAAAACGCGATTGGAACCCAGGAAGTTTCTCGGAATTAGAATACTCATATGCAGATGATGATTTTTCTAATTCTGCAGCACCAGTAGTAGCTGGAAGACAGGAGTTTAAATTACGACATAGACAAAAATTATCCGGTTTAATGAATTTAAATATTAATGCTAGTCATTCAGAAAAATTATTAACTAAAGATCATCAACAGTCTGTAGCAGTAAATATTGATTCAAAAATACTGGGTTCCAAATGGACAACGACATTAGGTAGCCGTTATATAAAAAATAAAACAGAAGATCAAACTGAAAGTTATACAACGGCTATTTTAGGATTAGGTCGAACATTTAATTTATTTAATAAGCCGGGTCGTATCGATTCTGAATACGAACGAAGCTTTGGTCATAAGAGTAAACAGCGTTTTAATATAAAAGCAGATTGGCAGTTACACAAACAGGCCAGCGTTTATAGTCAATATGAATACATTGATTCACTTACGGGTATTAATAATCTAGGTAGTGGGACAACAAGTCAGTTAACTACTGGTATTGATATAGACTGGCAGCATGGAGGCAGTACATTTAATGAGTTTAGACAACGTGGTGTTAGCGACGGAAAAATGATGGAACTTGCTAACGGTTACCGCGGTCAGTTTGAAGTTGTTCCAGGTATCAGCGTTGATCCATCAGTTGAGTATGTAGAGGTTTTAAAAGGAGATAAAGAGTCAGGCTTTGCCGTTTCTTTGGGTATGGCCGATATACGTAACCCTAACTTTAAAACAACGGGGAGAATGGAATTTAGGCGTGGCGATCAGGAAAACTATTATGGTTTCCTTGGTGCATGGATCACACGCTTAAACCAAGATTGGAGTGGTTTAGTTAGGGAAGAGTATCGATACGTAGATAAAAAAGAGGCAAAGAACACTTGGGATAACCATTTAAGTATCGCTGCTGCTTATAGACCAAGATTAAAGAATAATTATCACCTTCTAACATCCTACGAATGGAAAGTTGAAGATAATGAAAACAAAAGAGAAGCCCATATATTTTCTACTCATCAAAATCTTGAGTGGTCAAATGATTGGATATTATCTGGTAGATTGGGAATTAAACTAGAAGATTTCTCATATTACGATGATTATTACAATTCCGTATCCACCATACTTGATGCAAGATTAATTTATAACTTTGATACACGTTGGGATTTTGATGTTCATGGCGGAATATTAGGTACTGACTGGTTTGATAGTCGACGTTATTCAGTTGGTATCGGGACAAACTATATAATTTATAGAAATATTCGTCTTGGCGTTGGATATAATTTTATGGGATTTGCTGATAGTGACTTAGACCCTCAAGGTTATAACTTAGATGGATTTTATTTCGACATTATGTTTGCTCTTGATGAGAACATGTTTGGCTGGCTAAGTGAATAATGAGGTAATACCTGAATGAAGAAGTTATTATTTCTATCTGTTCTTTCTTCTTTTCTCCTAATTCAAAACGGTTGTGTTAAGGAAGAAGAGATATTCGTCGACTATGGTGATTTATCTCAATTAGACTCAGAACTATATAGTGTTTATTACGAATGGCCTAGCGTTATTAATTTTGATTTTGATGATTTTCAATTAGATTATAGTGATAAGTTAAAGTTAGATAAAGTGGCGCAAACATTGCTTAGTAATATTGAGTTGAAAGTTGCGTTAATTGGCTCTGCAGATCCTGAAGGTAGTGAAAATTATAACAATATACTATCACAGAATAGAGCGTTATCAGTGGCTAAATATTTAATTGATAGCGGCGTTATGAGAACTCGAATAGTAGTAACGTCATCAGGTGTTAGTAGTAAATACCTGAAAACGAATGATAGAGAAGCAAACTTTGTTAATCGACGTGTTCAAATTCTTTTACTTGGCACTGATTCTAATCCAGTTGAAATGATGTATGAAGTAAAACAATCTGACTAATTTTTACAGAGGACGTCATATGCAGTATATAAGGTACTTATTAGGTCTAATTATAATATTTTATCTTTTTTTGAGTCCTCTTAGTTATGCATTGACCGAGTCTGGTACGATTATTAAAAACCAGGTAGGTGCTATCTATAAAGACAGTAATAATATTACTCGTTCGACGGCTTCAAATATAGTTGAAACATTCGTTCAGCCCGTTGTTTCTGTAACGGTTACCGCAGATCAGACGAAGTTTGTTGCGCCGTCTGGTGCCGTGAGATTTAATCACATTATTACTAATACAGGTAATGATGAAGATTCTTTTACATTATCCACATCACTTTCTGGCACAGCAATGACGTCCATTGCTATTTATCCTGATGAAAATAATGATGGTATAGAAGATGAGTCCTTAGGAATAATATCTTCTATTGGTCCTTTGGCGCCGGGTGAAAGTTATCATGTTGTTCTCTTAGGTGCTATTTCACCGAGTGCATCAAATGGAGATACGGGAACTGTTTCCTTTACTGCGACAAGCCAGTCATTTACTAATAACGCGACAACGGTTCTTTCAGGTGGTGCGAGCTCTGCGAGTAATACAGATACAGTAACAGTAACAAATTTACCTATCATAGAAATGACCAAATCTATGAATCAAAATGAGGGAGCTTCTCCAAGTGGTCCTTATGTAGTGACATTGTCATATAGTAATGTCGGCTTAACAGATATGTCATTAACTCAGACAAACGGCATCATGTTAAGTGATGAGCTCCCGGTTGGAATGAGATTCAATGGGAACGTAACTTGGAGTTTGAGTAGCGGTATAATCGGAAATATAGCGGGCGGCAGTGTCAGCGAAGGGGATAGTGATTTATCATTCACATCATGTATAGCAGGTGCTCCATCTTGTCTTTCGCAAGATAAAGTATCGTTTACTCTAGATGGCTTATCTTCAAATCAAAGGGCGACGATAAGTTTTGAGGTAATGATAGATTCTGGTTTAGTTGCCTCTAGATTAACTAACCAAGTAACGTTTGGCTACGATGAAGACAATGACGGTGTTGTGGGAGCAAGTGAGCAACATAAATATAAAACAAATACGGTCCCATTTACTATCACACCACTTCATTCAGTTGTAGTGAATACAGGAGGATGTGGTGCCAATGATACGAGTTGTAATGCAACCGATAATATTAACTTTGAGCAAATGACGGTTGCTAGTGCAGCGCAAGGTTCTAGAGTGTCATTTACAAACTATATCTGGAACTTAGGTAATGATGAAGATACATTTAATCTTGAACTCTTACCTTCATCCACGTTCCCTGCGGGTACAAGTTTTATGGTCTATGCCGGTAACGGTGTAGTACCTTTACTCGATAACGACGGTGACAGTAAAGTCGATACTGGTATTATTCCAGCCGCAGGCTCAACCTGTCCTTCTTATTTGATTACAGCGGCTGGTAGCCAATGTGGTGCGAAAGTTATCGTTACAGCGACATTACCACCGGGTTCATTTGGTGGTGGGCCCTATTTTGTAGCACTACAAGCAACTTCTTCGAGTGATACTTCTCAGTCTGATACTGTGGGTAACCAATTAACAACGATAGCTAAAAGCACTGTCGACATTACAATAAATTATCCTTCTGAAACGTCATCAACGACACAGAATAACTGTGATAATGTGAATGATGGCTGTGGGTATGGAGCCGGTGTTGAAGGGGCTGCTGTCGTTACGAATACAGCTAACCCGTCTACATCCACAACGTTTACGATATTTATTACCAATACCTCGACTGTTGCAGATACATATGTACTAGATTTTAGTAATGTTATTCCTTTCTCTTCAAAGGCATTAACAAGTGGTTTTACCGTTGTGTATACAGACACAAATGGCACGCCAATAACAAATATTCCTCTTCTCTTACCTGATGAAAGTATTGAAATCAGAGCTCTAGTTTCTATTGACCAAACGGTAGGTATCTCAACTGAAAATCTCTATTTTATGGTGAGTTCTCCTTCTACGGGTGCTGAAGATACCGTTTTCACTGCGGTTTCTGTGGAGTTAATTAATACAGTCGGTCCCGGAGGTGGAGGAGACCAATGTTTAGTCATCGGTACACCAAATCAATCTGGCGTAACCCAACCAGGGCGAGCAACCATCTATAAACATATTATTGATAACAATACAGCAGAGTCATATACAGGCGTCTCATTCTCTCTATTAGATTCAGAGCCCGGTTTTACATCAATGATATATAGAGATAGCAATGGTAACGGTGAGTTCGATGGTGATGATACTAAGATTGATTCCACGGTGGACTTTACCCCTTTAACGGAAGTCACCATTTTCTTAAAAGTTACAGTTGATTCAAATGTCCCATTAAATACAGTCAATAACACGTCAATTTCAGCAACAGTAAGCTGTGGTGATATTTTAATGGTTGACTCCACAACCGTGGCCAATATAAGTATGCGAATCATCAAAGAGCAGGCTAAAGATGCCGGCTGTGATGGTATGGTTGATGCAGGAAGTGCTTATTCATTAAATTCGTTCTCTGTTGCGCCCGGAGAGTGCATACTTTATCGCTTAACTGCAGAGAATATTGCGATAGAAGATGCACATGAAGTTGTATTAACTGATGCGACGCCAGCTTTTACAACGTTTAAAGTGGTTGGGGGAGTTCCTAATATAGACAAAGGTTCAATCAATATTATCAGTGATGGAAGTACTGGCGCGATAATTGGTAATGTAGGAACCGTGGCGCCTGGAGAAAGAGCTGTAATGGAATTTGCTATAAGAGTTGATGATTAAAAACTAACGTAATATTAAACGAATAAAAAATCCATATATTTCTAAATATGGATTTTTTATTTTATTTGATAATGATTAGCTTATTATTATGTATAATTTCGTTAATAATTTAGAATACTATTGACTATTTCAATCGCTTTTTTATTACCATTCCGAGCGGCTTTATTTAGCCAGTATTGGGATTTTTCAATAGATTCACTTGTACCATCGCCATTTGCATACATACTTGCCAAGTTATACATAGCAGTATTATTTCCTAACTTGGCTGATTTGATATACCAAAATAAAGCTTTTTTATAATTTTGTTGAATAATGTTACCTTGGTCGTAGATACGAGCTAAATAAAAACTAGCATCTGGATTACCTTTCTTATCCTCTTTCTCAAGCGCTTTAACTAAATCATATTCATTGTTTTTAATCAGAGAAGGATTATCGATACTTAGAGTTATTGATTTAAAGTGAGCATTAGGAATATTTTGTTTTGCTGCAATTTGATAGTGCTTATGACTTTCAGTGATGTCTTTTTTCTTACCATAAAGGCCACTTTGATAAATTTCGCCTAATGTAAAGTGTGAATAGCCATGTCCTTTTTGAGCTGAGCTTTCAATCAAATTAACGGCTCTTTCAATTTCAGAACGGGTGTTAATCAAAGATAATGCAAGAAGGTAGTCACTGTATTCGTTACTCTCGAAGTCATCAACCGAGAAGATTTCAATACAGCGCTTAAAGTTATTTTTAATAAAATACAAGTAACCTAATGTGTACGTTGATGGAGTATGCCTTTTCGCATTTGTTTGAAGAAGTAGCTCTTCTGCATAATTCAAGTCAACATCTCCTCCTCTGCCATCAATTAACATTAATGCCAAAGAATATTGAGAGAAAGTATGGTTATCATTTGAAATGGAAATTTTATAGTAAAAACGTGCCTTTTCTTCAGATAACTCAACCCATTCTCCAAATTCATACAGGTGACCTAAATAGTATGCAGCATCAGAATCGCTATTGGCGAGCTCTTTTAACTTATTGATAGCCTCTTGTTTATCATGACTGCTATAAATAGGATGTTCAATGATGGAAATAAACTCTTTAATTGTAAATTTTTTATTATTATCAAATGAAAAATTATTTATTTTTTCTTTTTCAAATGGCAATTTTTTATTATCATTTTGAGAGTTTTTTTCTTTATTTGCAATTTCATTGTTTTTTAAATCATTATCAGAGCTGCAACTCATTAATAATAAAATAATGACGATACACTTCCTCATGATTGATTTCTCCTTTCCCTGTACTATTTTTAATTTTAGAACATAAGTGAAGGGATGTATTATGCGTTATCTATTTATTTTGTTATTAAGCAGCCTATTAACAGCGTGTGCGTCGAGTAATATAACGTCATCTTGGGTGGACACGTCATATACAAAGTTTCCAATAAAAAGCACAATGGTTGTTGCTATGTCTGACAACTTACGTGTAAGACGGATCTTTGAAGATGATATGGTTAGACAATTACAAGCTCATGGAGTAAATGCGATCCCGAGTTCGCAAATTTTTCCTAATGAATTACCGTCTAAAGGTGATATTGCGGCTTATGTGAAAACGCATAATACGCAAACCGTTTTTGTCGCAAAATTGATAAACATTGAAGATAAAGAAGTGAGGTATCCGGGTAATACTGGATTTAGCTATAACCGAGGTATTAGTTTTAACAGTTACTACAATACGTCTTATAGTTATATTTACGATGATAGTTATTCAGTTTCTTATGAGTATGTAAACGTTGAATTCACCTTATTTGATACGCAAAGTCATAACCCTATTTGGTCAACATCATCAGAATCTGTTGATCCAAGTAATATGAATAATATCATTGATGAATTGACGGGAATATTGGTCACGAATATGAAAGACAATAACGTGATCAGATAGAAATTTTCAATTATAACTAAGCCCTGCAATAAGCGGGGCTTTTTATTGCTTGTTAATAGAAAATAATAAAGAATATGAATAAATATCATACAGATAAAAGGAAAAAACACTTCATTAAAAAACAAGCCTAATATTTGTTTGTTATACAAATTGATACTAGTCAATTACTGATATCCGAAAGTTTATTACTATCACTTCAGGAATTTGATGATAAACGTTTATAAAGTAATGGCTGCGTATTCATGCCTCAACATGCGCAACAATTAGTCCCTTATCTCAATATAAATATTATTCACTTCAATTAGGTCGTAGTAATGGTCTCACAGCCTCATAATGTAGAAAAATATCAAGCCGTTATCGGTTTGGCTGGTCATGTTGATCACGGTAAAACCGCTTTAATTGAAGCACTCACAGGTATCATCACAGCGCGTCCACATGAACAACAATTAGGTATGACACAAGATTTGGGTTTTGCCTATTTTAAAGACGATAACAATAATACCATTGGTGTTGTGGATGTCCCGGGACACGAGCGTTATCTCCGTAATATGGTGTCAGGTGTATGGCACCTTAATGTTTTATTGTTGGTTATAGCGGCAGATGAAGGGTGGATGCCGATGACCACCTCACATTTACAAGTTGCACATGCGATGGGAGTAGAAGATATCGTCGTGTGTATTAATAAGCGCGATAAAGTCACGGCAGAGCAACTCAGTGTGGTAGAAGATCAAGCCCTAGATAATGTAATGGAGATGACGGGCTTATTACCTGAGATTATCAGCGTATCAGCATTAAAAAATGACAACATTCCTGCGTTACGCGATCTACTGATTGAGGCGGTTAAAGCTAATATTGAGCGTAAAGCATTGGCTTATGTTGCAGATGATCAGGTCGTAGCCCCAATAATGTATATCGATCGCTCTTTTGTCGTAAATGGCATGGGTACCGTACTTACAGGTACATTGGCACAGGGGACGTTGAGTATTGGTGATAAAGTTCGCTGCTTTCCTAGTAATATCATGGGAACGGTTCGTTCTCTGCAAGCTTATCATCAACAACATCAGCAGTTATCTGCCACCTGCCGTGTTGCTGTGAATGTTAAAGGGATCAGCCGTAAAGAAATAGGGCGAGGGCACTTATTAACATCTGCGACAATAACCCCACCATTACATAGTCAGTGCATAGTTCGTATCAATAAAACGGCAGACAAACTCAAGCAACGTAAACAACGTCATGTTGAAGTTGCAATGGGAACTTGGCATGGCTCGGCATTGTTAAGTTATATTCCGAATACTCAATTAGCACGACTAACCTTTGAAAAGCCCATCCCAATGATTTTTGGGCAACGATTAGCAATGATCCAAAAAGCAGGTTGTGGGTTGCAACACGGTGCTGAAATTGTGTGGTCAACACCTGTTATGGGCTATCAAAAACGACGTTTATACCAAGCATTAGATAATTTACCTTTGCTTTTAAAGCCCGAATCACAGCGTGAGATGTTACTCGCTCTAGAAGGTTACTTTGAAACGACAGAAGCAGGTTTTGAATCAGCACAAGGTCAAACTTATTTAGCGCCTTATTGTTTTGATGATAGCTGGTTAGCTGACAGTTTTATGCAAATACAGACGTTACTGTCTGCTGGGATCTCAATGGCATCTGCCGAAATAGCAACACGTCTACGTATAAATGAAGCGGTGATTGATATTTTAATGCAGCAATTAAAGCTGCAAGAAAAAGTGCATGTTAGTTATGGTAAATGGTGCTTAGGGCAAGGTGATAACGAAGACGAATTACCTTCTGCGGCACAGGAGATCCTGCAACAAATACGCGAGTTAGGTAAAGCAGGACTAGAACTGAATAAAGTGACGGTTGCTGGTGGTAAAAAGTGGCTTAGGCAGCTCAGCCACCAAAAATATATTACCGCTTTGGATGATACCATTTACTTCGATATGGGCTTATATCTTGATTTAGTTAAAGCCGTGATTGCAGAGCATCAGCCCCAAGATCGTATATCGATGGGAGATATTAAAGATCGCACAGAATTAAGCCGAAAATACTCAATCCCATTAGCGAATAGAATGGAAAAAGATGGTTGGGTACGTCGTGATGGTGATGAGCGTATTATCTTAAAATCATGGGTTTAGTGAATGTAATTGCTATTTTTCATAGCTGATTGAAATGTAAACAAGTTATTATGGAATAACACTTACTTATAAAGTATTTATTTGATCCGGTGCAAATTTTTGTAACCTATATTTCCCCTGCAGTATTTTGCTGACTAAGCTCTCAACCGCGTGAATGACTAAAATTGTTCACGCGGTTTTTCGTATATATTTGGAGTTTGTTTAGTTATGGATTTAACAAAGAAATTTGCGTTCACTGCATTAGCGTTAATGGTTTCAGGACAAGTCGCTGCAGGCGATTACAGTAAGGTAAGTGAAATACCATTCAAAGATGATAATTTTAAGCAGTGTGTAATAGCTCAGAATATTGAAGATCCAGCTACGATCACTAAGCTAGATTGTAGTCAATTTTCTATTAATACTATCGATGAATTAGCAAATTTCCCGGCATTAAAAGAATTGCAGGTATCTGGATCTGAGTTAAAGCATGTTGATTTAACCCATAACCCAGCCTTAGAAAGTGTATTTATCACCAAATCAAAGATCGACAATATTGATGTTAGTCAGAATCCACAATTAAAAGAGTTAGGGGTTAGCTTTAATCATTTATCACAGATTGATTTGAGTCATAACCCTAATTTGACAGATTTAGCGGTAGTGGCAAATAATTTGACCACGTTAGATCTATCTAAAAACCCGCAGCTAAAATACCTATGGGCAGATCGAAATCAATTTACGACCATTGATTTTAGCAATAATCCAAATTTAGTGCAGGCGGGATTGGCTGAAAACCAACTGACAACTGTTAACGTAAGTAAGAGTGGTAAGTTAAAAAGCTTATCATTAATGTATAACCAAGTGGTTGCGTTAGATGTTACTCATAACGCGCAGTTAGAAAAACTAAGACTGACGGATAATAAACTAACGTCAGTTGACGTGAGTAAAAATCATAAATTACGCTCGCTATGGTTAACGGATAATCCATTAACGAAACTTGATATTAGGGCTAATCCAAAGCTAGACGATTATGAAGCCGATGACAGTGTAACGATTATTAAGTAAGCCGTATCACTAACGTAAACCGCAATTTATAAAGCAATTGCGGTTTATTAAACTCGTATTAGCTAGCCATAACTATTAACATAATGCGCATTATTGTTAATTGATTAAAGAAGTTGTGATTATGTCTTTACCACCGTGTCCAAACTGCCAATCTGAATATGTGTATCAAGATCAAGCGAACCTAGTGTGTCCTGAGTGCGCCTATGAATGGAACCCTGCAGAAGTTGCAGAGGAAGAAACCATTATAATGAAAGATGTTAACGGCACATTATTGCAAGAGGGCGATAAGGTCACGCTAATTAAAGATTTGAAAGTTAAAGGCAGTTCACTGGTGCTAAAAATTGGAACAAAAGCGGTCATTAAACGTATTGTTGAAGGTAAAGACCACCAACTAGACTGTAAACTTGATGGCGCTGGTGACATGATGGTTACTGCAAAATTTGTTAAAAAAGCGTAATACATCATTACGCAATTTTCTGTAAAAGTTTAATTGTTCTCCGTCTTGGCGCTTATTTTTCATAGAGCGCCATATACCGTTCAACACCCAACTCTGCCGCTTCTGTTGCCCCTGCTAAATAACCCGGAAATTCCGTTGCCCATTCACTACCAATACCTGTTAAGTGTTGCGACCAAGTACTATTAATTGGGGATCGAGGCGGTGCTAAGCTATGGCTTAATGCTTGGCTATCCAGCGTTGTGGCAGTAAATGCATCTTGCGCCCAATCTTTTATCATATGATCTATAGGCTGCGCTGCTTGATCGCCAAATAAACGGACCAATTGTTGTTGGCAATAAGCCTTAATCTGCTCTTCCCCGATATCTTTACGTTGCTGTGCTGGAATCCCAATAAATCCGAATAAAGCGGCATGTTTTGTCTCTGTGCTTAGCGATGCATCATGAATTTCAACCATAGGGCCAACCGTACTGCGTACACTGCCTGATAGCTGTTGCTCTCGCCAAAACGGACGCTCATAAACAGCAATATATTTAGCATGAGGTGCCATCCAGGTCGCTGTTTGTTGCCATTGCTGTGTAAGTGTTTCTGGTAACGAAGGCGTGAATTCAATGAGCTTAATCGCTAAGCGTGGTGGCAGCGCGAGCAATACATGAACACTTGTTGCCATTTGCTGAGTGTTATTTTGACTATCGTGGTAGTGGATAATAACCTTGTTTTCCTGCCGCTCAAGTTTCGTCACCTGTTTCGAACAATGGATATCAGTGTTAGTGAGTTTTTCACTTATCGTTTTAATTAAGCCGCTCATACCTTGAGTTAGACGCATAGAAGTAGGCTCTGTGACAAAGCCTGAAATCTCATTCGGTGCTTCAGATAACGAACGCTCGATAAGCATGTTACCCGTATCGTATTGAGCAAAACTGTCTAACTGAAAATCATTAATAAGCTGAGCAAACTCAGGTTGAATATCAGGCCAAAACCATGCTGGCCCCAGATCAAAACTGGCTTCAGTGTTGTTTGGTGTGAAAGATTGGATCCTGCCACCAAAATTATCACGGGCTTCTAATAACAGATAATCTGTGATCCCTTGTTGCTCTAGTAAATACGCGGCATAAAGACCGCTTAAACCGCCACCAATAATAGCTATTTTTTTATCCATCATAACGAAGTCTCACTTTCAATATTGGCAAATTCACCTTGTTTGATAAACACCGTTGCACCTTGTTTTTCCGCAGTAACAGTCGCTGTTGAATCTTTAGGTAAGCGCAGCCAACTTCCTTGTGGGTAAGTGATCCCGTCATGTTTTACAGAACCAGCCAGCACTAAAATCTCCGTGGCATCGAGCGACAAATCACACACAAGATTAAGCGCTGGGACTTTCTGTAAACTGACCGATTCAAATGGGTTGCAAAATAATGGGCATGTTTCACGACCCTCAATCACTTTCCAATTAGCGGGATCGTTGGTATCTACACGCAGTGTTTCTTTTTCGGTTTCGCGCATTTGCCATAATTTGACAAAAATCGTCGTGCCTTGGTGGCTAAAAGGCGCGTGTGAAGATGCGGGAGGATTACGTAAATACGAGCCTGTAGGATAATCACCTGTACTGTCTGAAAAAGTTCCCGATAGCACTAAAATTTCTTCACCCCCAGGATGAGCGTGATTAGGAAATGAAGAATGAGGGGCATAACGAACAACAGTAGTCGCACGTGCTTTTTCATCGCCAATACGATCCAGCATCATGCGTTCAACGCCCGTTTGTGTTGATGGCACCCAATGATAACGATCACCTCGAATAGTGACAGGGCGAGTAAAGTCAGTATTAATTTGCATGATGACCTCTTAGATTTAAATAAAGGGCGACAGTAAGATATTGAAGTAGTGAAATAGCAAATAGCTATCGCCCTAATAAGTGAGCTTAGAAAAGAAGGAGATTAATTACGTCCCGCCATCACACCGCCATCGATATCCCAAATAGCGCCTGTTACCCACTCAGTTTTATCAGATAGTAAGAAAGTAATGGTATTGGCAATATCTTCAGGCGTACCTACACGACCAATAGGATGGAAATCATTAAATCCTTGCAGTGCATCATGGACTTCATCCTTAGGAATAAAGCCTTCATAAATCGGTGTTTGTACAACCGCGGGTGACACGGCATTAACGCGAATATTGTTTGCCGCTAACTCCATCGCTAAATGTTGAGTGAGTGCATGTAATCCTGCTTTTGCCATTGAATAAGCCGATGATGGTGTTGCAGCAATGGCTTGTTTACCCCACATTGAGCCGATATTTACAATCGCGCCTTTTAAGCCATTCGCAATCATATTGGCTGCCACTTTTTGGGTAATAAAGAAAAAGGCACGATTAAGCTGCATATATTTATCGTAGTCGTTACTGTCATGCTCAAGAAACGGTTTTGGAAAAAACACACCTGCGGCATTAACCAGTAGATCGATGTCTTGGTGCTTTTCAGTAATGGTGTCGATAAGCGTATTAACGCCAGCTTCACTGGTGAGATCAGCCGTTAGTGCTTCAACAGCGCCTAACGTGGCTAATGCTTGCTGCGCGTTTTCGGCTTTATCAGCACGATGACCCACAATCACAGCACTTCCGCCTTGCTCTAACACCTGACGAGCGGTTTCATAACCCATGCCGCTTGTACCGCCGATCACTAATAGTTTTTTACCTGAAAATAGATCACTCATGGCTTTGCTCTCTCTGTTTGGCGTTTTTTAACTACTACTATCAACAAAAGAAAAACTTTCATGCTAGGCTTGAGTTGATAGCTAATGTTGACATTTTTGTTGTTATTAGCCGTTTCGACAAATGAGATAATCTGTTAAGCCAATAAAGAAAAACTTTACTGATATGAAATTACCGATACATTTGAATGCGTTAAAAGCCTTTGAAGCCAGTGCTCGTCACCAAAGTTTTTCTGCTGCAGCAGAAGAGCTAAACGTCACACCAGCGGCGGTAGGGCAATTAGTCAGAACATTGGAAGAATGGTTAGAAACGCCGTTATTTCACCGCGCTAATAGTGGAAAAATTCGACTACTGCCAACTGAAACTGCCGAACGTGCCTTGCCTGAAATTCGTGCTGGGTTTGATAAACTCTCCCAAGGGTTAGAGCTACTTCAGCAAAGCCCTACGTGCGGCATATTAACCGTGACCGTTAGTCCAGCGTTTGCTGCTAAATGGTTATTACCAAGGCTTGATCGCTTTCAAGCGTTATGTCCAGAAACCGATGTGCGATTAGACACCAATTTAAAACCGATAGATTTTGTTATTCAGCGCGTCGATATTGGCGTGCGTTATGGCACAGGAAATTGGCAAGGACTGGTGGCAGAGAAATTAATGGAAGAAGAAGTGTTTCCCGTTTGTTCGCCACAGTTATTAGCACAAGTAGATAGCTTAATAAAACCAGAACAATTATTAGCACAAACACTTATTCATGATCTGTCTATGGATGAACACTCAGGCTTTCCAACGTGGTCGGCATGGTTAGATAAAGCTGGCGTAGCAGAGCATCAATCAGCCCATAATATTCAAATTAATAACTCGGCTGCGGTATTACAAACGGCCATTGATGGTGGTGGTATTGCATTAGCGCGAAGTGTAATGGTGAAAGATGATTTAGCAGCTGGGCGGTTAGTACGATTATTTCCGACTATCCAATTTGATTCACCACTCGCTTATTTTGTGGTGTATAAACCAGAATCAATCGATATAGCTAAAGTGCAAGTGTTTCGTGATTGGTTGCATCAAGAAGTGAAAGGGTGATTTGTATAGGAAATAACATCGGATAAAGGGTTTTAAACGTATTAGCACTGTGTTTATTAAATAAGAACAACTGATGCACAAAAAATCTAATTTACCCGCTAAGGTGTGTGTGGTTTGCCAACGGCCATTTACTTGGCGCAAGAAGTGGCAACAATGTTGGGATGAAGTGAAGTATTGCTCTGAACGTTGTAGGCGCTCACGCCAACATGTGGGTTCATCTAGAAAGAAAGTAGGCTGACACATAACAAAAAATGCGTCAGCTATTGTCGTTTTTGCGGTGTTATTTAGGCTTTAAAAATCTTCAGCGACTTCAAACACTACACGCTCGTTAGTTGTTGGATGGTTGAATGCCAAGTATTGAGCATGTAGGCATAAACGATCGCCTTTTTGCCCGTATAAATCATCACCGACAATAGGCATATTCATCCCTTTAACATGAGCAGAATGCACACGAAGTTGGTGTGTACGACCTGTTTTCGGGTAGTAATAGACCTTGGTTCTGCCATTTTTACGCTCAAGCAATTCCCATGTGGTTTGTGCTGGCTTGCCGTATTGGTAACACACGATTTGACGAGGACGATCGTCTAAATCCACCCGCATTGGAAAATCAATCAGCCCGCTATCACTTTCACTGTTACCTTCTAATAGTGCAACGTAACGTTTTTCGACTGTACGCTCAATAAACTGTTTTTGCAGTGCTTTGTGAGCATCTTTGGTTAAAGCAATCACCATTAAGCCTGATGTAGACATATCTAAACGATGGACAATCAACGGGCTGTCGCTATTTGGGAACATAGCTTGCATTCGGCTATATACTGAATCGGTAATGGTTTTACCGGGCACAGATAAGAACTCCGCAGGTTTATTAACAATTACCATCGCATCGTCTTGATAAATAATACTTAGCTCTTTGCCTTCGGCTGGGTTTTGCTCTAGTGGGTTCTCGTCTATCTCAATACCAGACAACATATGGGCTAAAATAGGCTCACATTTGTTTTTTGAGGCTTCATAAAAATAAGCATGTTTTAGCATTTGTGGCGCGGGGGACTTACCCCACCAGAAATTTGCCATTGCTAACGGTTTTAATTGGTGGTTAAACGCATACTGAAGCAGTTTGACGATAGCGCAATCGCCCGCACCTTTTAGTGGCTCATCAAACAACTGGTTAAGATCTTTATATTCCCCAAACTGATCGACAAAGCGGTATTGGCTATGAATACTTTGTTCTAATTTTGCTGCCAATTTAGCTTGCTTGGCTTTCAGTTCAGCAAGTGCAGTGGTATCAGCTTCAAGCTGTTCGCTTAGTGATTGCAGCGTTTGTTGCCACTGTTGGCGCAAGGCTTTTTGTTGATGTTTATCATAAGCGCTTTCACGGGCTAGGCGATGAAACTCTTCAGTTTTAACGTTTTCATCATCACTTTTCTCGGCAGCTTTGCGTTGCAATTTACGCTGCTTGCGCTGTTCAATCATCTGTAAACGAAAGGCTTCAGATTCTTGCTCAGCTTGCGTTTTCGCTTGAGTATATTGCTGTTGCAGCGCAATGAACTGAGGCGAAGACGCAATAGATTCAATGTCAGATTCTAGTACTGTAAGCGCGTGTTTAATCGCTTGGATTTCAGGATCGGTGTTAAGCGCATCAAACACGGGTGGCACAAAATGGGGTAACTGTGTTTGCCCTGCGATAGTGCCTGAAAATGCCGATAGATAACCGATGTCACCTTGCTCGCTTTGTACCACTAACACACCGAACATATTGCCAATGGCGTGATTATCACTGTCTTCATTTAAGCCATCTAAACCAAAATCGTGTTGCCATTCGGTTTGTGTTTTAAGGTGTTGTTGCAACTCTTGCGCAGCTAACACGCTAAGTGGATGTGGCTTATAACAAAAAGGATAAGTAAAACGTTCAGGTAAGGCGATAGCCTCAATCGATGAGCGAAATGGAGTAAAAAAGGAATCGTACATGGCTTAATCTATCGCAAAATGGGGCGAGGATTTTACCACTCTATGGGGGAGAGTACGAGTGAAAGGATTTTATGTTTTTAATCAGGGGGGTTACTTAATGTGTCTATTTATAACTTATTAATAATTTTATTGGGTTACATGCCTTTCTTCTAGTAGCTTAATAAAAATAAGTTGTTTTTATTGATAGGATATTGATTTTAAATATATTAAGAACCTGTTAGTTTTTTAAGGTTATGGGAACTGAACTCATGAACGGAATTGAGCGTAAAAATTTCAAAGATTCAATGTATAAAAATATATGCGCATTAGAGGCATTGTTGGTGCTAGATAAAATTTTAAAATTAGAGCGTTCAGATGAGATCAATAGCGCATATGAAAATACGAAGTCTAAAAAAGACAATACAGTGAATACTGAGCAAATGAAAAGTATTTTGAATATTTTATCTATTCCCTATGAACAAAAAAATTCAAACAAAGATTTATCTAAAATTAGTCTTATATATTTAAAATACAAAGATGATCCAAAGGGAATTAAGCATTGGGTGACAAAGGTTGATAATATAGTTTACGACAGCCTTTCTGAACCATCTGAGAACGATGAGGTTAATTTTTATCAAGATAATCCAGCATATGAATTTTCAAGGGCTTTTAACTTGAAACTATAGAATTGCATTATAAATCTTACTAAACCATTAACTTAGGTATTAAACAGTCGGCTATTTACTTTTGTCTATTTTAGTCGCCTGTTTTTAACTGCTCATTTATTACCCGCTTATTATTCTTATAATCGCTATTCTAAATATAACAAACCTTAAACACGTTCTTGTCCATAAATGAGTTTATTATTCAGTAAACTTATTGTTTATAAATCTATTAACCGCTAAGTGCCCCATTTCTTATTTCAACACGTAATAAAAGAGTTATTAGAATGTTTCTTTTGATATGAGTCGCAACAACCTAGTAATATTGGGTTCTTATTTTTTATTACTTCTTCATGGTTTTTTACTGAACGTTAACATTGCAATTTTCTGACAGGGTATTATCAATGGCAGAATGTTGCGAGTATTTATGACTTCATGGCTTAAGGTACGAGTAATTGCAGTTAGCCACAGAGTTATCAGGCATAGTATTTATTATTAAGATGTATTTATGAATGATAGAAGATTAGCGTTAAAAAAATTATCAGCATTAGTTGCGATGTCTCTGTTATCAGGCAATAGCATTGCTCGTAGTTTAGGCGGCAATAACGAGTTAAGTAGTGATAAAGGTTACACTATTAACTATCCCGACTTTTCAGGTTCAGATGTGATTGAAATCTTCAAAAATTCACTGGGCTTTGCTTTGAATTTTATTCCTGAAGTTGGCGGTGTTGTGTCATTTCTCGTGCGTTTATTGTGGCCGTCACCGAAACAAGATGTTTGGGGGCAAATAAAAGACAAAGTAGAAGAATTAATTGATGAAAAATTAGACGAAGAGGTTTTTTCAAGATTAAGTACTGTTGTAGCAGGTATGAATCTTTCTCTAAAAAATTATTTAAAATTTGTCAAAGGCGCTTCTCATAAGGAGATAGTGTCTATTATTATTGCGATAAATGATGACTTCATAAGAGAGGGCCCTGAGTTTCAACAAAAAGGCTATGAATATGTTTTGTTTCCATTATATGGTGTTTTCGCTTCGTTACATATGACTTTTTTAAGGGATGTTTTACTGCATCACAAAGACATTTTATCTCAAAATACGTATGACTTTTTAAAATCAGAAATGAAAGATTATAAAAAACAATATTCTGATTACTTTAAACTGATGGTTAAAAACCAAAGAGATAAATTGGAAAAAAACAGTCCTCCTGTAGGGCAACATCGTACTGATACTTACAATTATTTTTTTGCGTCCAACGCCATCGCTGTAAAATATTGTGATGACTTTATAGAAATGTTTAGGCAAATGGATGTTGATCTAAATCCAGCTCCATTTAAATTGGATTCAACTAAATTTCCTGATATTTACTCTCCAGCATACGGCACTGCGGATGATTGGGATCAAGAGTGTAATGAGGCTAGCAATGGTGGAAGTGGGGTGATAGGAGGAGTATATAGAGAGCCAACGCTATCTTTCACTTCACTGTATCTTGATTACTTCGATGGACGCCCAGTAAACTTAGATGTTTATTATCCTGATGGTAAGGGACCTATTAATAATGATGGTCATAGAGTAAATAAAACAGATATTATTGCTTATCCAGCATCAGGGGTTGAAACAAAAAATGTCACGATAGACAGTATTGAAGGTGAAAAATTTCCAATATCCTATGCAATAATAAAGTCTCAGAGTCTACCGTCACATTTAACGCTGTATGATATTAATGATAAAGCTTATGAGTTATGGGATAGTTATGAGGCTCAATTCCAACATGAACATAAAGTCGCATTTTCTCCTCGTCGACTTTCTACGATGACAGCTTGGACTCATAGTGCCTATTTTCGTCAGGCTATAGGTTGTTTGATTTTGGGCTTTACTTGGATACCACCTAAAAATAAGAATGAAGAGTTCCTCCAGCAACATTACATATCATCCATTGAAGAGCCAGATCTTGACGTGTTAAGTGAAATTCATCAATTAGATGCTTACTCGTGTATAACATCTGAACATGAGGCTGCTCGTGATGAGTTTTGGGCTTATGCAACAGATGATGATAGAGGTGATGGGCGCGGTGGTTCTGTTGATGCGTTGCCGCTAGTTGGGCTTGCAGGAGCGGCGCTTTTAAAAGAAACGCTAAAGAAATAAGGTAGTGTTTTAATTATGTTTTGGAGTGGCTTCTCCACTAAATGATTATTCAAAAGGTATTGTATTTGGAGAGTCATATTAATGACTCTCTAGATATTACAATGAAAAGAATACAAATACTGCTATCTATAAATGTATAAAGTAAAAAGGAACCTGGCAGTATTTACGCTGTAAGATCCTCTAATCTTGCGTCTTAATTTGTTGTTCTTGTTTTTCTTTATTCTTCAGTTTTCTGTCTTGGTCGAAGTGCCACTTGATCGCAAAATATCCAGCAACCATTAACGCAATAACTTTAATCGCCATAGCGACATAAGGGAAAAAGTCTGTCCAGTGATTCATCGTAAATCTCCATTCCAACCGATATCAGATCAATAACAAAGAATGTGTTATCAATGAAATTCAATAAAATCTGCCATCGTTAAATTAATATCAAAAAATCGCATGCAAAATATCAAAATATGCCCAATTACACATAGGATATAGCGCACAGATATAAAAATGGATTGTATTTAATTGAAATAAAAAGCCCCTCTAGTCACATATTTGGAATGAGGGGCAATGGATATGATGAACCTAGACACTTGCATATAAATTTATAGTTAGGCTAATTCTTTTTATCAAGTGTATTTATCAAGTCGCACCTTAAATATACTTTTATGTCTTAATCTTGATTAACTCGAAATGCACTGTCCCATAATGATAAATGAGCAGCCGATTGCTATCGTCCAAGCGATGGAACGCAAAACACTGAGATTTATTAGATACAGTATGTGGTAAACAACTCTAAAGCCAATATGGAAAAGTGCCAATAACTGAATTTTTTCATTTGTGGTGCCTGTTGCGATAGCTAACACAATTGCCATGGAAAAAATAATAAGTGATTCAAAGGCATTTTGATGTGCAGCTAATGCTCGCGCACCGAAGCCATGCAATTTTGCTTGTTGGTTTCGGGGATGGTTATTATCGTAGCCTCCAGCTTTATGCATTGCGATGGCTAGAGGTATTTTGGCTATGTAAGGAAGTAATGCTGCGGCAATTAAACTATAAATTAAAATATCCAATGAATCGTCCCTGTCTTTATCAACTAGCTATTTTATATTAATAAGTATACTTGTTCTTTACCGTGATCATCAGGCAATTAGGTGTATGAAGGCAGAATCTATTGCTAAATTAAAACTTTTTTTGAGGACGTTGAAATAAGTGTTTAGCTGTTTTTCAATCACAAATACTGTTCATCCCTGACGATTTATTGATAGGGTATATATTAAATTGGGATTTAAGAAAGCGAAGGAGTTAACGATGGCACAACAAAAAGCGATACTTGCTGGCGGCTGTTTCTGGGGGATGCAAGATCTTATTCGTCGTCAAACAGGGGTGATCACAACCCGCGTTGGCTATACGGGCGGTGATGTGGCAAATGCAACTTATCCCAATCATGGTACTCATGCTGAAGCGATTGAAATAACTTTTGACGATGACCAAACCAGTTTTGAAAATATTTTGGCGTATTTCTTTCAAATTCACGATCCAACAACAACCAATCGCCAAGGTAATGATATCGGTACTTCTTATCGCTCTGCGATTTTCTATACTTCAGAGGCGCAAAAAAACACTGCCCAAAATTTGATTAAGCGTATCAATGCTTCTGGAATTTGGCCGGGAACGGTAGTAACAGAAGTCGTGCCAGCGAGTGATTTTTGGCAAGCAGAGCCAGAACACCAAGATTATTTACTTCACCGACCTAATGGCTATACCTGTCATTTTCCGCGTCCTGATTGGGTATTACCTGAAGAATAAATGTGAAGCTAAGTGATTTTTTGAGTATTAATATTACTTTTTTAGAATGAGACTTTTTTTATTTTTAGGCTTACATTCAGTGCCAGATATTTAAGAGAATTACTGAGGTGTATCATGAGCTTAAAAATCAAATGTGAACATATGGAACTAACTGATTCAATCAAAGCAGTAGTATCTGACTATATTGAAAAGATGATGATTATCGACCTTGAATTTAAACATCTTCATGTTGATATCATCAAAGAAGATACAGGCTATGCTGTTGATTTAAATATGGATACGGAAGTATTTCATAAAGTTAGTGCTAAAGCGCATAATGTAAATTTAGAAGAATGTATTAAAGAAGCATTTTTCCATTTTGAAAAAGTGGTTGAGAAGAAAGCAGCGCATCAATAATTTCATGCGATTGCATTTCTTGTCATCAAAATTAAAGGCTCGTAATGAGCCTTTTTTCTTGTCTGCGTATTACGGCTATTACTCTTAAATGAATGCAATATCCAACCACATAATGATGAATTTAATTCTATGTTCATCGTTAAAGCCCTTATACTGACTTGATAGCAAAGATTAAAATCATCTATCGCGTTAAATATTCAGCTTCAAGTCATTGTTTAGCGACTAAGATAAGATTGTTTTCTCTTTAGTAACGTATATTTTGGGAGTTATATGATGAAATCACTATTATTAGTCACGCTATCTATTCTTGCTTTTCAAGCACATGCACAAGATAGGTATGTGTGTAAAAGTGATCATTCTGAGCGTGTAATCGAAGTTGTTTATGCTAATCCAAATAGCAAAGTACCGTGTGAAGTTCGCTACACTAAGCCGGAAGGCACTGCTGTATTGTGGGATGCGAAACATGAGGTAGGTTACTGTGAAGCGAAAGCAAAAGCCTTTGCTGAAAAATTAACAAGCTTAGGCATGTCATGCTCTGGCGTCGATGTAGCAGCAAGCACTCCTGTTGCTACAGAACAGCCTACAGAAACCCAACAAGATGCCGTGACTCCTCTAGCTGCGCCTTTAGTTGATACTCCAACGGCTTCAACACCAGAATCTACTAATACTACGCCAGTTGTAGAATCACAAACGCATTCTGATTCACCAACCGCAACACAAATTCAGCAAGATGCAGCAGCACCTTTGGTTGATACTCCAACCTCTTCAACACCAGCATCTGCAACAGAAGCATCTGCAACAGAAGCAGCAACGCCATCTCAAGCGGAATAGTTCTGTTATTAATGGTTGATTTAAATTGAGTGGGTACTAACTTTCTCGCTCATTTTATTTCAATGCGATAACGGATAGTTTTGTTAAACTATTTCAGAAATAAGTAACACTGTTTGAGATTTATGAACTTTGAAGAAAAACCCTACCTACGAGAAATCGCATTAAAGCGCGAAAAAATTGATAATTACGATCAATTTCCGTTTTGTATTCCAGCCATCAAAGAGTTAGATGTTATTGAGTTTCACCCTGATGTTACTTTTTTTGTCGGTGAAAATGGTTCAGGAAAATCCACGTTAATTGAAGCGATTGCAGTCGCTATGGGGCTTAATGCTGAAGGGGGGAACAAGAATACCGGTTTTGCTACCGAGCAAACGCATTCTGAGCTAGATCGCTACATTAAAACCGTAAAAAGTTTTAAATGTCCTAAAGATTACTATTTTTTAAGGGCTGAGAGTTTTTATAATGTCGCCACTTATTTAGATCAGCTTATGCCGCCACCGCTGCAAGGTTATGGTGGGCAGTCACTACACCATCAATCACATGGTGAATCCTTTATGGCGACGATCTCTAATAAGTTACGCGGTAATGGTTTATACATTATGGATGAGCCTGAAGCTGCACTTTCACCGGCTAGGCAAATGGCTGCGCTTTCAGAAATTCATCGCTTAGTTGAAGCGGGTTCGCAATTTGTTATTGCTACTCACTCGCCAATTTTATTGGCGTACCCAAGAGCTAAAATCTATCAGTTCAGTGATAGTGGCATTGATGAAACAGCTTATGAGGATACCGAGCATTATGAGATCACTCGAAATTTCCTTAATCGCCATAAGCAGATGATGAAAATCTTAATGGAAGAAGAGTAATTGAGTTTAATATTACTTGATGAGTCGCTTAAGTTTACCTATTCAGATTTGTAATAAAGTCATAATTAGTATATTTATTAATAACATAAGTGTATTGATATATCGTTGTTATTAGGAAGATAATGAGAAAAATATTGAAAGTGATTTTATCGATTGTTGTTACAACGGCGTTATTGCTTTCGATATTGATATTAATTTTTTAAATAGTGTCTCTTCTGTTGTTAGTGAACATTATTTAACATATAACAGTGCCAAGGAAGATAATTTCTTCGAAAGAGGCTGGCTTCCTGATATCTTACCTGAATCTACATTAATGATTATAGTAAACAATGACGTAAGTTCGAATACGTCACATGGTGTTTTTTATATAAATAACAAAGACATGAATGAGTTTATCGATAAACTGCAAATAACAGAGGATAAAAACAAGTATAAATATATCAGTGTTTGGTATTTCAATATTAATGACAACGGAAAGGTAATATATTCATTGAATTAAATAGCTGACATATACCTTGTTATTATCTAACGAGTAAGGCCAGCTTTATACATTCTACGTTATTTAAACTTGCATATTATTCAAGTTTACTTTGAATAAAGTTAATAAAACAGCGAGTCTTGGCGGGTAGTAACCGTGTTTCTGTTATGGCATAAATCGGCACTGGGGAACTTTGCCAGTCGGGTAATATACGTTGTAATGTTCCTTGCGCTAACTCATCAGTGATCATTTCTTGTGGAAGTAATCCCAATCCCATATTGAGCACTATTAATTGCTTGATCATGCCAATACTATTTACAAACAGCTTACTGTTTACCTTAATATCTGCCGATTTATCTTTGCTATGTAATGCCCAATTGGCCGACTTTACGATACTAAAACACTGATGTTGGGTAAGCTCGTCTGGCGATTGTGGTTCGCCATATTGTGCCAAATAAGCGGGTGAACCATAAACATAGTGATGGAAGTTAGCGAGTTTACGAGCAATTAAGCTTGAGCTTTCACTTTCACCTGCTCTAATTGCTACATCGAAATATTCCGATGTCATATCCACACGCCGTGATGATAAATCAAATTCTAATTCAATTTCTGGGTACTGTTTTGAAAATTCGGGCAGTAATGGCGCGATGAAGTGGGTTGCAAAATCAATAGGGGCCGACACACGAACCGTACCACTAGGATTCTCTGCTATATCACTCAATTGTTGATGGGCAAGTTTGGCTTCTTCAACAATACGGCGGCAACGCTCGTAATACAGCTGACCTGCTTCTGTGAGTTCAATTTTTCGTGTTGTACGGTGGAGCAAACGCAGCCCAATGGCTTTTTCTAATGCACTGATACGTCTTGAAAGGGTGGAATTAGGCACTCCAGTAATCTCTGCGGCTTGGCGAAAGCTCATTACGTTGGCGACTTCTACAAATAACGCCATATCATCAAGTGATTTCATTATTATCCCATTTTTGAACTAATCATTTCCATTTTATCGTATTTAATCCAAATATAGAATTATATAACATGGCTTCAACGTCAGAGATTAACGAGAAAATGATTATGCAAACTCAAAAGAAGAAAGTACTTGTTGTTGGTGCCACAGGTTTCCTAGGTCGTAAAATTTTACGTAGTTTAATGCAGCATTCAAACGTCGATATTAAAGCGATGTCACGCCGTGGTGCACCAAAAGGTGAATTTTCAGAGCTAGAGTGGGTACAGGCTGACATGATGGATCCTGCTTCTTTAGATGCTGCATTACAAGGTGTGGATGTTGTGATTAGCTCTGCTAACGGTTATATGAAAGAGAGCCTTGATGCCGATTTCCAAGGCAATAAAAATCTCGCAGAAGCAGCAGCACGAGCTAACATTGAACGCTTTGTTTTCTTGAGTATTGTTAATAGCGATGAAGCGCAGAGTGTGCCACATTTTCATGCTAAAAAAGTTGCAGAAGATGTGATTAAACAAGTCGGTATTCCTTATGTATTTGTGCGTGCACCAGCGTTTTTAGATCAAACGTCTGATTACATTGCGGATGGCTTTAAAGCTGGACGTTTTTACGCAATTGGCGATACAACGACTAAGTGGTCGTACATTTTGACTGATGATTTAGCTGATTATCTTGCTAAAGCTGCCGCATTTGAAGGCGATGAAATCAACAATAAGTCGATTGATGTAGGTTGGAGTGATGGTGCTAAAAGCCAAGCGGAATTGGTGCAATTAATTAGTGAAGTGACAGGTAAGAAGTTATCAACATGGACTGTGCCATGGTTTGTTTTCGAATTACTTGTTCGCCCAATCAAACTATTTAGTGAGCTTGGCTATGACATGCTTGAAATGTTCCTGTTCTTCAAAAAAGGGCGTTTTGTTGCTGACATTAGCGATCAAGAACGTTTCTTTGGCCCTGCGCCATTAGCAAAAGATGTGATAACTCGTTGGGCAAAAAATAATAAGTTTATTGATTAATATACAATGTTTTTAATAGAAGCTGACTTAATGTCAGCTTTTTTATTTCAACTCCATTTAAGGTAAGCATAAACCTCGCCAATAACATAATTCATTTTTGGTAAATGAAGTTTTGATAAATATTACTCGTCCTTGTTTGAAAATATATTTATCGGAGTAGCATAAATGACAAGGTAAAAGATAAAAGATAAAAGATAATAATTATTTGAAAGGTGCGTATTATGAAAACTTCAATAATTAAAAGAATAAATTTTGAAATTATTCCTGCTCAAATTTTCCTTTTTGCATTTTGGCTTAAAAATGGGTTTATTGATAAAGTTTTTGGTGTTGCATTAGGTGCATTATACCCGAATAACGCAGCGTATAGAGGTGACTCATGGGTTGGGTGGGAATCTTATATTACAGGTAATTGGAATAAGTCAGAGGTTGCACATACTTTATTTTCACCTGTATATAACTATCTATTTCCTGTCATTATTATATTACAGTGTTTACCAGCTATTTTGATGATAGTTGCTTTTCTAAAAGGTGAGTTTTTAACTGGCGTAAATATGGTATTCACTAAACGTGCTGCTATTGCCTCTTTATTTGTCACTAGTGTATTGCTATTTAGTCAAACTATCTCTGGTGCACCTGATGGTCAGTATCTATGGCAACTTTTAGGATTGGGTATGATAGTGATGATGTATATTCACTATCAAGCAACGAAAAATAATCAATTAATTAACCTTCCTCATTAATTATGCAGTTCCTATTTATTATAAAAGCCAGCTTCATGTGTGAGTTGGCTTTTTCATAACCTTTAATATTTAAAGGGGTTTAGAAACCTTTTGTGTTAATTGCTTTAATAAAATTGTTAATAATTGGTTTATTTGTTTAAATATTAATGGGTTTATGTGCCTTGTGCATAGATTTGATGCGGATGTATCATTTTACTACAAATTTCCACTGTAGTAATTTTATTCAGTGTTAGTTAATTGCCTTAGTTCTTATTTTAAAAGCTACTTAAATTTAGCTACTTATTTAGTGATTTTTAATATAAGTATTAATTATTATTGGAATATGAATCAGTGAATAAATTAACAGATGAAATTCAATTAGGCTTATCACAAGCCAAATTCAAAAACCGCATTGTTATGGCACCGATGACCATTCAATCTGCATTTTTTGATGGTGGTGTTACACAAGAAATGATCGACTATTATGCTGCTCGCTCTGGCGATGCTGGCGCAGTCATTGTTGAAAGTGCATTCGTTGAAAATTACGGCAGAGCATTTCCCGGTGCATTAGGTATTAATACCGACAGTAAGATTGCTGGGCTTAAGAAGTTAGCATCGGCAATTAAAGAGAAAGGCTCAAAGGCTATTCTACAAATCTACCATGCTGGCCGTATGGCAAATGGCGAATACAATGGTGGTCATCAACCTATTTCAGCGAGCCCTGTCGCTGCGCTTCGTAATAATGCAGAAACACCACTTGAAATGACGAAAGAGCAGATTGGCTTCATGATTGAAGCTTTTGCTAATGCTGTTCATCGTGCAATTGTTGCGGGCTTTGATGGTGTTGAGATCCATGGCGCTAATACATACATCCTTCAACAGTTTTTCTCTCCGCACTCAAACCGTCGAAATGATAAGTGGGGCGGTGATATTGAAAAACGTACGACATTCCCTCTTGCTGTTTTAAATGAAGCGAAAAGAGTTGTCGCAGATCACCAACGCGATGATTTCATTATTGGTTACCGTTTCTCTCCTGAAGAAATTGAAGAGCCTGGTATTCGTTTCGAAGATACCATGTACTTGCTTGATAAGTTGGCTGCGAGTGGTCTTGATTATTTCCACTTTTCGATGGGTAACTATACTCGAAATTCGATTGTAAACCCTGAAGATAAAGAACTACTTATTCGTAAATACCATGCGCTTAAATCTGACAATGTTGCCAAAATCCCTGTAATAGGTGTTGGTGGTATCGCTCAGCGTTCAGATGCTGATCAAGCCTTAGCGCAAGGCTACGACATGGTGAGTGTGGGTAAAGGTTTCCTTGTTGAGCCTACATGGGCGACTAAAGCGATCAATGGTGAAGAATGTGCCGAGTTCGCTGATATTGAGCAACAACATCAACTGAAGATCCCAACACCACTTTGGGAAATCATGGATTACATGATTGTTGATAGTAAAGCTGAGGCATTAAAGCACCAGCGTATTAAAGAATTACAAAACGTTGAGATCACCTTTGAGCCTGGTGAGTACACCGCTTATGGCTACGGTCATAATGGCAAATTACCTGTAACGGTGACGTTCTCTGAAGATAAGATCCTCGATATTATCGTTGATTCATCAAAAGAGTCAGACGGTATTGCTAACCCTGCGTTTGAACGTATTCCACAACAGATTATGGAAGGTCAAACGCTAAATATTGATGTGATTTCTGGAGCGACAGTAAGTAGCCAAGCGGTTATTGACGGTGTATCTGATGCTGTTGATTTAGCGGGTGGTAACTCTGAAGCGCTTCGTTGTAAAGCACGTGAAGCGGTTGAATGGTCTACGGAAGTTATCGAAAAAGCGGTCGATGTTGTTGTTGTCGGTGGTGGTGGTGCAGGTTTAAGTGCAGCGCTTACTGCTTTAGATAATGGCAAGTCTGTTATTTTGCTAGAAAAATTCCCTGCTGTTGGTGGTAACACTGTACGTACAGGCGGTTGGGTGAATGCAGCAGAGCCTAAGTGGGTAAAAGATTTCCCTGCGATTGCTGGTGAAGTAGATTACCTTAAAGCGATTGCCGATACTCCTGAGTCAGACATTGCAGAGGAATATCTTGCAGATTTCCGCACGCTGAAGGATCAACTAGCTAACTATTTCCTTGATACTGAAAGTGGCAAAAATTACCTGTTTGATTCCGTTGAACTGCACCTAATTCAGACATACCTAGGTGGTAAACGTACCAACCTTGATGGAGAACCAATTCACGGTCAATACGATTTAGTACAGACGTTAACAAGTCGTGCAATGGAATCGATTGATTGGTTAACTGAAAAAGGTATCGACTTTAACCGTGGCATGGTGGATATCGCTGTTGGTGCGCTATGGCGTCGAGCGCACAAACCTAATCGTCCTAAAGGTGTTGAGTTTGTCGAAAAACTGCAAAAGCAAGTCATTGCCCAAGGTGGTCATATCATTACGGATGCGCGAGCTGAAGAATTGATTGTTGATGACGGAAAAGTGGTTGGTATTAAAGCAACGCATTCAGACGGTACAATATATGTGCTAACCACTAATTGTGGTGTTGTGCTGGCGTCTGGTGGTTTTGGTGCTAACACCAAAATGCTGCAAAAATACAACAACTACTGGAACGAGATTGCCGACGATATTAAAACGACCAACTCACCTGCGCTTATTGGTGATGGTATTGAAATCGGTGAAAAAGTCGGTGCTGATTTAGTGGGCATGGAATATGTTCAGTTAATGCCGATTGGTGATCCTAAATCTGGTGCGTTATTAACGGGTCTTATTGTTCCACCTGAAAACTTTGTCTTTGTTAATAATCAAGGCAAGCGTTTTGTCGATGAATGTGAAAGTCGTGACGTGCTTTCTCGCTCATTCTTCGACAATGGTGGTGTGGTTTACATGATTGCTGATGAAGCTATCCGTAAAACGGCAGCTAACACCACAGATGAAACCATTGAGCGTGAGATCGAAGAAGGTATTATTATTAAAGCGGATTCAATTGAAGAATTAGCGCAAAAAATTAATGTACCGACTGAAGCGTTAACAGAAACGATTAGCCGTTATAACAGCTACGTTGATGAAGGGCGTGATCCTGAATTCCACAAAGGTGCACTTGGGTTAAAAGTGGAAAAAGCACCTTTCTATGCAACGCCACGTAAGCCATCGGTTCACCATACGATGGGTGGCTTGAAGATCAATACTCAAGCGTGTGTATTGGATAAAACGGGGACACCAATCTCTGGACTATATGCAGCCGGTGAGGTGACAGGTGGTATTCATGCTGGTAACCGTTTAGGTGGTAATGCGTTGATTGATATCTTCACTTATGGACGCATAGCGGGTGATAGCGTATCTAACCGCGTTTAATGAGATAAAAGGGAAGCCATGTGCTTCCCTTTTTACTATTTAACGAGAGCAGACTTAATGGCAAGTTATAAAACGCGTTTTCCTATGATGGGAACCTTTATTGATCTTGTAGTTCATCATGAACGTGGTGAAGCCTTGATCAAAGAATGTTATCTGCAACTTCAAGAATTTACTCAACGTTTTACGGTTAATCAGGCGCAATCTGAACTTATGCGCGTCAATAACTACGCAGGTATTCGACCTGTCCGTGTAAAGCCAGATCTTTATGCGCTGATTAAGAAGTCAAAAGCGATCAGTGTCGATCCTCAAAATCCGTTTAATGTGGCGATTGGGCCACTAGTTAAAACATGGCATATCGGTTTTAAAGATGCCAAGTTACCCACCGATGCGGAGCTTGCGGAAAAATTACAGCTTGTCGATCCGTCAAATATTATCCTAGATGATGACTATCAGTCGGTATACCTTTCTCAAAAGGGTATGCAGATAGATTTAGGTGCTATCGCCAAGGGATATTTTGCTGATCGGATCAAAGATTTTCTTACGGCTAACGGGGTCGAGCATGGCTTTATTAACCTTGGTGGTAATGTACTGACTATTGGTTACTCGCCTGAGAGTGCTTCACAAACATGGAATGTCGGTATTCAAAACCCGCTGGCAGCTTCGCGTGGCGATATCTGTAGAGTTGTGCCTTTAAGAGGTTATTCTATGGTAACGTCTGGGATTAATGAACGTTATTTTGAATACAATGGGCAGCGATACCATCATCTTCTTGATGGAAAAACGGGTAAGCCTATCTCAACCAATATCGCGAGTGTGACGATTATTTCAAAGCTCTCTGTTGATGGTGAAATATGGAGCACTGCTGGCTTTTTATCATCCATTGATGATGCGCTTGCTTATCTTAATCGTCAGGCAGGGATTGAGGCGGTATTGATCTCAAATCAAGGTGACGTTTTTGTCACTCATGGCCTAACTGATAACGGTACAGTTATTCAGATGCGCTAAATAGCAATATTTGACTGGTAAAGAGAAATACAGCTCTATGTTTTCCTGTTTTTACCACTTAAAACAACAAAAAATGTGTAAGTTGCATTTCCTACATTGCTCCATGATGATAAGTTTCTCACACAGATAGATGACTGGCTGGTATTTGAGTTTGTCAGTGTTTGTACAAATAAAACGATATTATTCAATTGCCAATTATTCGGTATGGAGAAATGAACATGGCGTGCTCAGCGATCAAAACAGCGGTTATTGGTTATGGCTTTTCTGCTCAAACCTTTCATATTCCATTTATTACAAGCCTAAAAGAGTTTGAGCTAACGGCGATAAGCACAAGTAAGCGAAAACAACTTCAAGAAGATTGGCCATTAATTCAACATTTTGATAGTGCAGAAGCGCTGATAACTTCTTCCGATGCTGAATTAGTGATTATTACCGCGCCAAATGATGTCCATTTTCAGTTAGCTAAAGCAGCCTTAGAGAATGGGAAACATGTCATTATTGAAAAGCCATTTGTCACCAAGGTTGAAGATGGGGAAGTGCTTATCGCATTAGCAAAAGAAAAGGGGCTAATGCTGAGTATTTACCACAATCGACGTTGGGATGGTGATTTTCTTACCGTAAAAAAAATGATCGATGAAAAACGTTTTGGAGAGTTAAAACATTTTGAATCTCACTTCGATCGCTTTCGTCCAGTAGTTCGTGAACGTTGGAAAGAGCAAGCCGCAGATGGTGGCGGCATATTGTTTGATTTAGGCTCACATCTGCTGGATCAATCAATCACCTTGTTTGGATTACCAGATGCGATCACTGCCGATTGTAGAGTCACGCGAAAAGGCTCTAATAATGTTGATTACTTCCACTTACTTTTACATTACTCAAGTCACCTTGTTGTACTTCATGGCGACATGATAAGTGCTGGCGAAAATAAGCGTTTTACCATTAAAGGAACAGGTGGCTGTTATGAAAAACTGGGTATTGATCCGCAAGAGCAATACTTAGTTTCTGGTATTAAGCCTGTAAATGAAGATTGGTCGGCAGAATTACCCTCTCAGTATGGTCACTTTTATGATGAAAAAAACTGTTCGCCTGTACCAACAGTGAAAGGATGTTATCAGGAATATTATCACCAAGTGGCTAAAGCCATTCGCCAAGGTGCGACATGTCCTGTTAAAGCAGAAGACGCATTGTTAAACATTAAATTAATAGAGTTGGCGTTGGAAAGCAGCCGTTTAGGTAAGAAAATTCAACTTAGAGATGCAGTCTAAATACCGCTTCAATAGGCTTTAGATATTTAAAAACGCTAACCAGTTTTCAATAAAAGCCAAACTTAACTTTTTAAGTTTGGCTTAATTTTTGAGTTAATGAAATTAGATTGGTCTTATTGCACCGTTTTCATCTGTACTCCAGTCGACCATAGCATTATTTTTACCCACTAATCGACTTATGCTACTGACAAAATGACTTTCATCTGTGTTGGTATTATGACTATAAATTAAACCATAGAATTCATGAGCAAAAGCGTCAACGGTTTTGATACCATTATCATTTGAGAAGGTAAAGGTACCACCTAAATACACTTGGTCGGATTCGACTTCTTGAATATTGGCTTCTTGATCTGTTGCCTCTGGTATTTTAATAAAATTTGTTTCTTTTTGTGTGTTAGCAATATTATTTTGATTGAGCTTAAAAGTATTTGTGTTTTGATTAATTAAAGGTGCATGAAATTGTATGTCTTTAACAGTGCTTATCTGAATCTTATCAGCTTGCTTTTGAACAGATAAAGTCCCTGATATCTCTTCAATACTCAACCCTTCATTATGATTGCCACTATCGATAACTGCACAAGTATTATCGGTTTCGCCAATGTTAAGATCTTTTGCACAGTTTATGGCGCTTTCAGTAATAACTAAAAAAGTATCATAGTTAACTTGTGCGTATTGCTTTTTAACATCAGATGTTAAATTACCAAGATCAAGTGGAGTAGCTTTGTCTGTACCACCGCCACCACCGCTATTATTATCGTCATTACCGCCGCCACCGCCACAACCCACTAATATTGTTGAAATGAGCACGAATAGGCATAACTTTTTCATATAAAAACCTTTTTAAAATTGTGGGAAACTGTCATGTAAATAGATATAGTTGATGACTTCAGAAGATTATCAATAAATATTAATCGTCTGCTTATAATTGATTGATTTAATTATCGTTGTTTTTGGTTGGATGTATTTTATTGTTATCTATTGTCATGATATATAAACAAGCATTTATATAACCCATAACGAAATATTATGTTTTATATTTCTAATTATTCTTGATAAGAAAATTAATAAGTGTTTTTTTAAATGAGGTCTTGAATAAACTTAAAAAAACAAAGGTTATTGGTGATGTTTTTTACCAAGTATATTTTTACAGAAATATTAAATAATAAAGACTTTTTCTTTTGGTGGAGAGTATATACATAATTTAGCCGGTATTACGCCGGCTTTTAGATACATTTTTCTCTTGTTCTCATATCTGGAGAGTTTGATTACTAGAAATATGCAACCTCTATTCGCTGGAGATTCTATCGAGTCTACCAGAATGAATTATGTATACAGTAAACTACACATCGAGGCTGGAAGCGATAAGTGGAACGTAGCTATAAAAAGTAATCGAAATGCTATATCCAATAAGCTCGGCTAGTTGTGACTACGTCACCGAGATGAAGAGTCACATGTTTAGCTAGATCAGAAAATACGTTTTAGGACGGGAGTCTTGCAGATAAGATAGCCAATTGCAAAGGAGCCGATCACTGAGGGGATCGCAATGACTACAAAGTTTATTAAGGGTATTTGGGTCATAAAAGACTGATAAAAGTCTGCGGTTAACTTCATTGGGATATTCTGCACCACATAGGCAGCAAAAGCGACACGGGCCAAGATAGAACTCCATTTTCCCTTACTATTGAATAGCATTTTGAAGTTATAGAGTAGAAACATCGACATCCCTATCACAGTGAATCCACGCATTACCATCTCACTATTCAGACCATAGCCAGAAGCTATCGGTCCAATGAATGCTTTAGCTACAATCCACATCAGGATCCCAGAAAAGGCGTGTTTAAGTTCTAATTTATCGAGCCACTGATACCTATAAGCTAAGATACCAAAGTAAAACATGCTGATATACATCGGGAAATATTTAAGAAGGTGAAAGCCTAAGAAATTGCTACCTAGTGTTTCCATAAGATATAGGCCAACGAAATTGACCGGAATTATCATAATGGCAAACAGCAAGATCTTCCAAAGCGTCGGAAAAGGTTTATCAGCGTCAACCTTTTGATTCCCAGTACTGACAACTTGGAACAATGCAAATACCGCGCTAAATACAATCAAGGTCCAACAGAACCACGTTACGCCTAAGTTAATATTTCCGGTAAGGAAAAAGCCTTTAACATTTGATATAGCATACTCAATTGATCCACTTGGCAAGATCAAAAATAAGGTCATTAGCGTTGGGATCCCTAGCCGTTTGAGCTTATCCAACATAAACGTCCTAGTTCCTTTACGCCCAAAAGAAGGGATCACGAAGTAGGCTGATATAAAGAAAAACAGTGACATAAAAAATGACTGGTTGATGCCCTGGAATGTGTCTAAAATCTCATATTGATATTGCATTGATTCTTTGACATGAGGCAAATTGTAACCAATAGGATCCAGACCTGCTGTGGATGCACAATGGTGCAAAATCACTAATATCGTCAAAACCCACTTGATATTATCCAGATAGTCGTAGCGTTTTATTAGTGTTGAATTATTCATTGAGTATCCTGTTTTTATACGTTTTTCTTATACAGATATAAAAAGAGTGAGCCACATAAATTAATGATAGAAAAATTTGATAATCTAAAATTATTATCAGTAATTAAATATAAAATTTGTTAAGTAATTTATTAATTTAAAAAGTATCTTGCTTTAGATTGTGCGTACATTATTGAACTTTATTGTAATGATATATAAATACAACTTTAGGTAATCCATAACCAAAAATTATACTTTATATTTTTATCTTTTTTATTAATAAGAAACGCATTTTCTGATATTTAATTTCTTAAATGATCGATTTTATAGCATAATATTCGTAATTGGATGATAAGGTGGATTGCTAAAAAGTAGAAATTCGTTTTAAGGTGAGGTTGCTAAGGTTTTTTAATAAACTTTAAAAAACAAGGTTATTAGTAATGATATTTTTCAACCATATATAATTAGCCGACACTACGCCGGCTTTTAAATGCATTATTCAAAAAACGCTGGGTGATAGCTTACTTCACCTGTCGGAATTGAACCTTTAACAGGCAGGACTAAGAAGTATTCAGCTGGCACACCTGTAAGGGTTAACTCTGGTTGGGCTTTAAAGCCAAATCGGCCATAATATTCAGGCTCACCTAATAGTACGAATCCCTCTGTACCATGTTCTTTTAACTGGGCTAATCCTTCTCTAATTAACGCTTTGCCAATCCCTTTTCCTTGTTGTTCTGGCAATACTGATACAGGTGCTAAACCGTACCAGTTTGTAGCTTCACCATTGATCAGTACTGGGTAAAAGCGATATGACCAATAACTTGATTGTTTACTTCTGCGACTAACGACAGTGTTAAGGCGTTAGCATCTCGTAGGCGGTTAACGATTAAGTGCTCGGTTGGTTCTGAGCCCGGTTCATGATGAGGATGATCTTTAAATGCACTGTAAGTTAGCGTTTCAATCACAGTAATGTCTGAATCTTTTTCTACTCGAATGATCATGTTTAACCTTTTTTCTTTAATACAAATAATTGATAGCTGTATTGATCTAAATAGTGCTCATGAATATGGATTTCGTTCTTAATATCTTTAATGGCATTGGACGTGAAATGTTGATTATCCAATTGAGCGATCTTGTTTTGTAATGGTGCTAGGTAGTTTGTCCATGACTGATCACTTTGGGTAAAGTGTTTAATCACTTCAAAACCTGCTTGCTGCATTTGTTTGACTCGTTGTTTGCTGGTGGTCATATCTGGATAGTTTTGCTGCCAGAAATCGACTACTTCTTGGCTTGGATTATCGGCTAACCAAACCAAGTCACTGATAACCAAATAGCCATGAGCCTTAATAAATGGTTTCCATTGTTTAAGTGCTTGCTCAACCCCCATGATGTAAGCACTGCCTTCAGCCCACAGCACATCAAAACGTTGTTCTTCAAAAGGCATTGTGGTCATACTGGCGCAAACAGAAGTGATGCGATGTTTAAGCCCGTTTTCAATAGCTGCTTCGTTTAAACAACTTAAGTTATATTCATCGTTATCTAACGCAGTGATATGAAAATCGCCATGTTTAGCTAATAAGGTAGTAACAACACCTTTACCACAGCCGATATCTAATACTTCACCAGATTTAATGGGTAATATTTCGAGTGCTTTTAGTGAGTCATCATCACAACTAGGGCTAAGTCGTTCTAAATCATCAAAGATCGCTTCAAAGTCTGCCATGTATTGCTCATGTTCGTTCATATCTTTCGACAGCCATTTTAATCGTAAGGCTTGTTTTTCACTGAAACCTTGCTTCATTAGCCATTCTAAGTGAGCCGAGGGTGCTGCTGATTCCATTGATTGATGCCATTCTTTCATCGAATTCATACCCAGCATGGCAGAAAGCAAATCACGGGCTTTCTGCTTTTGGATGATTTCTTCATCAAGAATATTTAGCCGTTGCAGTAGCAGATCTCGATCGATTTTGGCCTCTAAACAGGCTTGGCATTCTTTTAATGAAAGCCCGCCTGCTTGCAGCTGCTGTAACAGTTTTACCCGTTGTACATCGTTGTCGGTATAGCCACGATAACCGTTGCTTAAGCGTGTGCCAGTGATCAGTTTAAGTTTTTCGTAATAGAGTAATGTGGAACGACTTAATCCCACTTTTTGCGCTAATTCTGAAATAAGGTACATGGCAGCTTTCCCCTTTATTGATAGGCGAACTATAAACTATGAAGCTTTAGACAGGTCAAGGGTTTTGAGATACAAAAAAGCCGACATCACGTCGGCTTTTTCGTTTTATTGGTTACTGTAACTATTAATCATCTGCAATTTCATGGGTCCAGAACAAAATTACTGTCGCAATTAAGCTTAAGGTTATTGGGACAAGTAACGCATACCTAAAGGAGTAATCCATCACTTGTGTTCCTGCAATGGCGCCAACAAAAATAGATAACCATAAGCAGAAGTGGTGAAAAAATGTACTGCGATCGCCTTCACCCATAAGTAGCATGGCAATAGAACGCCCAGTATTAACTAAAAAACCCGTTACGTAGGTTAGCGCGGTTGATTTTTCAATGGTTAACCGCAGTGCGATATTTTGAATACCCATAGCAAAGCTTAAGAAGAAATTTGTCACAATCGGCTTAGCAATAGGCTCAACAAACAATGTTGCTGATAGCACTAATGTGACTAGCGCCATGATCATACTGCGATAAAAAGGTTTATTAGCAATCGCGATAGCTTCACCGACGGCAGCACCTAAAACAAATAATACAATAACCCCAATGTAGTGCCACGCTTGTGGTGTATTGCCTGATGTTAACAATATTCCCACATGGGTTGTGTTACCACTCATAAAAGAGATAAATAGGCCATTTTTTAGATGGATAAAGCCAATGGCATCAACAATACCTGCAATAAAAAGGAGATAGAAAGGCATAGTTGAGTGAAGGTGTTTTTTCTTAATCATTTGTCATATTCATAAAGTAGGGTGGTCAATATCCATCTCGTGAAACTCAATTATAAAACAGTTCCTTCTTGTTCGTCGTTTTGTGTCGACACTACTGTCGAAATAAGGTGTCGACAGTAGTGTCGATGAGCGATCATCCTATGCTTATTTACTTTTGTTAGTGATAAAAAGTGAAGAGTAGGAGAGCGCGCTAAGTATAAGTGAATGATCTTTAGCTAATAAAACACAAGAATACCTTATTGGTATGATTATTGCTTTTTGTGATGCTTTTTGCAATTAACTGGAAAGATCATGAAAAGCTTTGTTGTTGCAGATCCCGACAAATGTATCGGTTGTGGTACCTGCATGGCAGCGTGCTCCGAAGAACATAAAAAAGTCGGACTGCAAAGTCATCCTCGTCTGACCGTGGTTAAGCATGACAATGCTACGGCACCTGTGATGTGTCGTCACTGTGAAGACGCGCCTTGTGCTGCTGTATGTCCGGTACAAGCTATTTCGAAACAAGCAGATCGTGTTGTTCTTAACGAGTCGCTTTGTGTTGGTTGTACATTATGTGCAGTCGCGTGTCCGTTTGGTGCTATCGCTTTTGATGGTAGTCGACCAATCGCGATGGCAAACAGTTACGATACCTATATCCCTTCTACTCCTCGTTCTAGTAACCCATCAACGTCAATCCCTAGCACTTTTGGTCAAGATATTTTGGCATGGGAGCCGGGCGTTAAAAGTATCGCTGTGAAATGTGATTTATGTGGCTTTCGTGAACAAGGACCAGCCTGTGCTGAGGTATGCCCAACAGATGCTATTGTCATTGTTCAGCCTGATGCAATGCAGGAAGCAGCAAAGATAAAGCGCATGGTGGCAGCTTCTGATGTTTCTAAACTGAATTGGGAGCCTAAAGGGTCATGAGTTCACTCAACTATTTGTTTTTATCTGTTTTGTTGTATGTTATCGGGGCTTTTATCTCCTTAACACTACACAAGCAAGAACGTCTAGCAACAAAACTTTCCGGCATTCTCTGTGCTATGGGCGGATTAACTGGACTGGCATCGTCCATACCAACATTGTTGGATGGTCAGGTTATTTCTTATCAGATAGCAAGTCCATTTAGCTTTGCTGACTGTATTATTCGAATTGATGCATTATCTGCGTTTATGGTTTTTGTGATTTCGTTACTTGTTATCGCAAGCGCTATTTATTCACTCTCTTACATGAAGGAATACGAAGGAAAAGGTGCATGGGCAATGGGATTCTTTATGAATATCTTTATTGCCTCTATGGTTGCCCTCGTCGTTTCAGACAATGCATTTTATTTTATTGTCTTTTTTGAAATGATGTCGTTAGCATCTTATTTTTTGGTTATTTCAGAGCAAAACGATAAATCAATAAATGCCGGTTTACAGTATTTCTTAATTGCACACGCAGGTTCGGTGTTGATTATGATTGCTTTCTTTATCCTGTATAGCCAATGTGGCAGTTTAAACTTTCAGGATTTTAAATCAGCAAACTTATCTCAAACACAAGCATCAGTTGTTTTTCTATTAGCTTTTTTTGGTTTTGGAGCCAAGGCGGGCATGATCACTCTTCATGGGTGGCTGCCACAAGCTCACCCTGCCGCACCTTCAAATGCATCTTCGTTAATGTCTGGTGTCATGGTGAAGATAGGTATTTTTGGGATAATCAAAGTCGGTATCGATTTTCTAGGGGCTGATACGGCTTGGTGGGGATACCTTGTTCTTGCCTTTGGCTGTGTATCATCTGTTCTTGGTGTGATGTATGCACTGGCTGAACATGACATTAAACGATTATTGGCTTATCACACCGTTGAAAATGTGGGCATTATTCTAATGGGTGTTGGTATTGGTATGGTTGGCATTGCAACGAACCATCCTGTTATCGCAACATTAGGTCTACTCGGTGGTTTATACCATTTATTAAATCACGCTGTATTTAAAGGGTTATTGTTCTTAGGTGCAGGCTCCGTTATTTTCCGTGTTCATACTAAAGATATGGAAAAAATGGGAGGCTTGGCGAAAGTGATGCCTTATACCGCTATTGCTTTTCTTATCGGTACGATGGCTATTTCTGCGTTACCGCCTTTAAATGGCTTCGTTAGTGAATGGTTTATCTATCAGTCTCTTCTTTCCATGAGTAAAGAAGGCAATTTCTTAATGACAATTGCTGGGCCTATTGCCGTTGTAATGCTGGCATTAACGGGTGCATTAGCTTGCATGTGTTTTGTTAAAGTGTATGGAATTTGTTTTGGCGGTGCGCCACGTAGTGAAAGTGCGGCAAAAGCAACAGAAGTACCTTGGCCAATGGTGGCTGCTACAGCAGGGCTTGCTGGAGTTTGTATTGCACTTGGCGTTGGCTCGCCATGGGTTGCACCTATTATCTCTCATGTTGCATCAAGCTTAACATCTGCAGAATCAGTGACGGTTACGCAAGGTATCGCGTTAATTCCTGATAACGCTTCACAAGCTATTCTTTCTACGCCTGTAATCGCATTAACATTAATTGGATTACTGATTGTACCTTTATTAATTCTTGCCATTTTCAAAGGTAAAAAGTTACAACGTCGCCATTCCGGCGATCCATGGGCATGTGGTTATGCTTATGAAGATCGAATGATGGTTTCTGCTGGTGGCTTCACTCAACCACTTCGTGAAATGTTTGCCCCGTTATACCGCATTCGTCAACAGCTAGATCCTAGTAGGCTAATGGTTTCAATCCTAAAAGGAACGACTTCTACTGCCGCCAATATTGAACCTTTCTTTGATAACAAAGTTGTTTTACCGATTGCACGAGGTGTACAGCGTGTAGGTAGAGTTGTTCAGTGGCTTCAGTATGGTGATTTCCGTACTTACTGTCTGTACATGGTTATCGCATTAGTGGTGCTGTTATTTATTCCCGTTGATTTAGGAGCGAAGTAATGCCTGTACTAGAGATGCCAAGTGCTAGCATGATTGCATTAGCTTTAACTCAAGCTTTGTTAATGGTGCTACTCGCGCCATTAGTAACCGGCTTTTCTCGAGTTATAAGAGCGAAAATGCATTCTCGCCAAGGCCCTGGCTTACTACAAGATTATCGCGATATCATCAAATTACTCCGTCGCCAAGAAGTTGCACCAGCAACTGCGGGCATTATATTTTTTATTATGCCCGTCGTACTAATGATCACAATGCTGTTGATTGGTATGGCTTTACCAACGGTAACGAATGAATCACCTTTTCCTATTGCAGGAGATGTGATTACCGATATTTATTTGTTCGCGATTTTTCGCTTCTTCTTTTCTTTATCTGGTTTAGATTCAGGCAGTATGTTTGCTGGTGTTGGTTCAAGTCGTGAATTAACGCTAGGGGTATTGGTTGAGCCTATTTTGATGCTTTCGATTTTTACAATGGCATTAATTGCAGGTACTTCGGATTTAGGTCTAATTAGCTCGCATATGGCAACACAGCCATGGGTTGCTCCAGGTGCAACGGTACTGGCAGGTATTGCTTGTGCATTTGTTGTTTTCATTGAAATGGGAAAACTTCCATTTGACTGTGCTGAAGCTGAGCAAGAGTTACAAGAAGGTCCTGTAACAGAGTATGCAGGTTCTGGTTTGGCGATGGTTAAATTAGGATTAGGGCTAAAACAACTGGTCGTTGCTCAATTATTTATCGCTATTTTTATTCCATTTGGTAAAGCGACAGAGCTCACTTTTTCATCATTAACAATTGCAACTGTTATTTTGTTAGCGAAATTGTTTGTGCTCTTTTTGCTTGCAGGTCTGGTTGAAAACAGTGTGGCTCGTACGCGATTTATAAAAACGCATCACCTAACTTGGGTGGGGTTTGGAGTTGCAGTTTTAGGCTTCATCTTTTATTTAACCGGATTATAGGGAGCAGAGAAAATCACTATGGAAATTATTGCTCTATTAACGATCCTTACGCCATTTTTAGGTGCGATTCTTACTTTGCTAGTACCAAAAGAATCGGCTAAATGGATCTGTCAGATTTTTGCTGGATTAGCGTCACTGGGGGCGTTGTCACTTGCTGTTGCTTTCTTTAATCAAGGTAGTGTTAGTACAACTTTTCCAATATTGCAGATATCGCATATTGAGTTATTTGGATTAACTATTGATAAAGTCAGTACGCTTATTACGTTTGCTGTTGTTGTACTTGGTCTTTTAGTTAGCATCTATTCATTAGGTTATATGAATGAAGGTAACCGAGAGCACCCGCATAATGGCGAACCTCGTTACTATGCTTTTCTATTGATCTTTATCGGTGCAATGGCAGGGCTTGTTTTATCCTCCACGATCCTTGGTCAGCTATTGTTCTTTGAGATTACTGGTGCTTGTTCATGGTCTTTAATTGGTTATTATCAAAAGCCGACATCACTAAAAGCAGCATTAAAGGCTTTATTAGTTACTCATTTTGCTTCTATTGGTTTATTTATTGCAGCAGCATTTTTATTTAAAGCGACGGGAACATTTTCAGTATCTGCTATTGCGGGTTTAGACGACTATACAAAAGTCATCGTAATGCTAGGCATTTTGTTTGCCGCTTGGGGTAAATCAGCTCAGCTGCCGTTACACGTTTGGTTGCCTGACGCGATGAATGCTCCAACGCCGGTTAGTGCATACCTGCACGCCGCTTCAATGGTAAAGGTTGGTGTTTATATCTTTGCTCGTGCGATTATGTCGGCGGGAGAAATCCCTGAAATTGTTGGTATTATTGGTGTTGTTGGTGCAACGATCACCTTGGTATATGGTTTCATTATGTACTTGCCACAAAAGGACATGAAGCGACTTCTTGCTTACTCAACAATTACCCAGCTATCTTATATTTTCCTTGCCTTATCTCTGGCTACATTCGGTTCAAAATTAGCATTTGAAGGCGGTATCACTTATATCTTCAATCACGCATTTGCGAAGAGTTTATTCTTCCTTGTTGCCGGTGCTCTGAGTTATACCTGTGGTACTCGTATGCTGCCAGCATTAAAAGGCATTATTAAAGCATCTCCGTTATTAGCGGTTGGTTTCTGTATTGCAGCCCTTGCTATTACAGGGGTTCCACCATTTAACGGTTTCTTTAGTAAGTTCCCACTGTTTGCCGCTGGTTTTGATCTTGCCAATACTCACCCATGGTTGTTGCCTATTATGGTGATTGCCCTGATTGAGTCTGTCGCAAGTTTTGGTTGGATCATGTACTGGTTCGGCAAAACTGTGGTTGGTGAGCCATCAGAAGCGGTTGCTTCTGCAACTCCTGTCCCTGCTTCAATGAAGCTGGTTCTGGTTATCTTGATTGTAATGTCATTTGCATCAAGCTTCATTGCATCTAGCTGGTTAAGCTAAGGAATTTTTATGAATGGTGAAATTGTCATTAATAATTTAGCAGGACTGCTGATTGTTACATCATTATTGGTAATTGCGGTAAATAAGCCGAAATTAGTTGCTCTGCTTTATTCATTACAGTCTTTGGTTTTAGTGCTTACTTTTGTCGCGATTGCGAATACATTTGATGCGCCTGAACTTTACCATTGGTCGATAACAGCTGTTATCACTAAGGTTATTCTACTCCCTGCTATTTTGTATTTTTCTTTTGGTAAAATGCGTGATCCTATAGCAGATAAGCCGGTTATTTCAGTGCCTTGGCAAATTGTTACTGGCGGTCTAATTATGTTGGTTAGCTTTTTAGCTATTGAACATGTGCAGTTACCGCTGTTAGCACAATTAAAACCTGCTCTTGCTGTTTCATTAGGGCATTTTTTCCTTGGTTTATTATGCATTGTTTCGCAACGAAATATCCTGAAGCAATTATTTGGTTATTGTTTAATGGAAAATGGCTCCTCTCTAACGTTGGCTTTGATGGCTAATAAAGCACCGGGTCTCGTTGAAATTGGTGTCACGATTGATGCACTGTTTGCGGTGATCTTTATGGTGATATTAGTTCGTCAAATTTACAAAAAGTTACATACGCTTGATGTACAACAACTCACGTCGCTGAAGGGGTAATTTATGTCATCTACAGTTTTACTCTTGAGTGTAATAGCGGCTCCGCTTATCGCATCTATAATCAGTTTATTGTCGTACTTTGCTGGAAGTAGTGTACGTAAAGGCGCTATTTGTCTGCATGTTATTAGTACTATTATCGTATTAGTTGGTACGAGTACTTTAGCCTGGTCTGTCTTTACTCAAGGTCCACTATTGGCACTGGATAGTTGGTTTTACCTTGATGGATTATCTGGATTGTTTATTGCGGTATTAGGTGTTGTTGGATTTATTACCGGTCTTTATTCGTTGGGATACATTGGTCACGAATATAAAGAAGGTGAGATCGACGGTAAAAAAGTATCGCTATACTACGGCTTATTTAATTTGTTCTTAGCCACAATGCTTATCTCGGTTGCGTCTAATAATGTGATTATGATGTGGGTTGCGATTGAAGCAACAACCGTCAGCTCTGTATTTTTAGTTGGCTTGTACGGTAAGCGTTCTTCTTTAGAAGCGGCTTGGAAATATATTGTTATTTGTAGTGTCGGTGTTGCTTTCGGTCTATTTGGTTCAATTCTCGCTTATTCAAATGCTGCAGCCGTATTATCACCGATTGATCACCCTGTTTTATGGACGACGATAAAAGAGAATGCCACGTTACTTGATCCAACGTTGGTGCATCTTTCCTTTGTTTTCATCATTATTGGTTTTGGTACGAAAACAGGCTTGTTCCCTATGCATGCCTGGTTACCTGACGCTCACTCAGAAGCTCCGAGTCCTGTTAGTGCATTATTATCTGCAGGCCTTCTAAACTGTGCGCTGTTGGTTATTTTGCGTTACTACATCATTACGGTTAAAGCTATTGGTCCGCATTTCCCACAAATGCTGTTAATGACCTTTGGCTTTCTTTCTGTAGCTGTTGCTGCATTCTTCATCATTACTCAGCGAGATATCAAACGTTTATTAGCGTATTCAAGTGTCGAAAATATGGGATTGATAACACTTGCGATTGGCTTAGGTCCTATCGGTGTTATTGCTGGTTTATTACATGTTATTAATCACAGTTTGGGTAAGACATTAATGTTTTGTGGAGCCGGTAATATCCTGTTGAAATTTGGTTCAAGAAATATTGATGAAGTGAAAGGTATTATGCGTGTCGCACCGGTAACAGCCATTTTAGTTGGTGTTGGTGCGCTAGCGCTTGGCGGTGTGCCTCCATTTAATCTATTCATTAGTGAGTTTATGGTAGTTACTGCAGGTATTAGCTCGGGTAATACCATGTTTACAATCATCTTGTTATTGATGTTAACCATTGTATTAGCCGGTTTGGCAAGAATGGTTGCTAGCTGTGTTCTTGGGCCTAAACCTGATCATATTGAAAGAGGGGAATTAGGTTTCATGACAACAGCTCCACTTGTTTTGTTATTAATAGCCATGGTCATTATGGGTACTGCTATTCCTCAACCTGTACTTACTGGACTAGATCATGCGGCCTTGGTTGTATTAGACAGTCAAGATACAACCATAATTGATGCCTTACATCTTCCTTGGGAGTCGTCACCGTCTTCCCATACAACAACAGCTTCTGTAGCCCTTAAATAAAGAGAGATGAGTGTAATATGTTTGAACTCAATGATAATAATCAAAAAAAAGGCGCTAACTACGTTGCTGGTGTTCGTCACTTTTTCCCATCAGCCATTATTGATGAAGAGTGGCAAACGGATAATCAAGTAACAATTACGGTAAAAATGACCTCGCTAATCGAAGTGATGAAGTGGCTTTATTACGATCAAGGGGGCTGGTTAACAGTAACATTTGGTAATGACGAGCGTAGCCTAAATGGTCACTTTGCTGTCTACCACGCGCTTTCTATGGAAGGTGAAGTGAAAAGTTGGGTAACAGTAAAAGTATTAGTAGATGCTAATAGCCAAGAGTTTATTTCTATCACTCCAACAATACCTGCAGCGGTTTGGGGCGAACGTGAAATTCGTGACATGTATGGCTTACGTCCTGTTGGTTTACCTGATGAGCGTCGATTAGTCTTACCTGATGATTGGCCTGAAGATCTCCATCCATTAAGAAAAGATGCGATGGATTATCGTCAGCGTCCTCAGCCAACGACTGAAACCGAAACTTACCAGTTTGATAACCAATTAGGTGATGATAGCAACCGCATAGTACCTGTTGGACCATTACACATTACCTCTGATGAGCCTGGTCACTTCCGTTTATTCGTTGATGGTGAAGACATTGTTGATGCGGACTACCGCATGTTCTACGTTCACCGTGGTATGGAAAAACTGGCAGAAACACGTATGGGTTACCATGAGGTAGCGCAGTTAACTGACCGTGTTTGTGGTATCTGTGGCTTTACCCATAGTGTGGGTTATAGCAACACTATCGAAAATGCATTATCGGTTGATGTGCCATTCCGCGCCAAAATGATCCGTACTGTTTTACTTGAAGTTGAGCGTCTTCACAGCCACTTGTTAAACATTGGTCTCTCGAGCCACTTTGTCGGTTTTGATTCTGGTTTCATGCAGTTCTTTCGCGTACGTGAAAAAACGATGGAATTGGCGGAAGTATTAACCGGTGCACGTAAAACTTACGGCATGAATTTGATTGGTGGTGTGCGTCGCGATTTCTTGAAAGAACAACGCCTTAAAGGTATTGCGTTAGTTAAAGAAGTACGCAAAACCTTTACTGAGTTAGTAGAAGTACTCCTCGGAACGCCCAATATTGAAAGCCGTATTGCTGGAGTTGGTATTTTGTCGAAGCAAGTTGCACGTGATTACAGTCCAGTTGGTCCTCTTATTCGTGCAAGTGGTTTTAATCGAGATGTTCGAACCGTTCATGGCCAGTCTTTAGAGTCTTATGGTGATGTTCCGATGGAATTACAAACCATGGATGGCGGTGATGTTCAGTCTCGTGTGATGGTTCGTATTCGTGAAGTATTCGACTCTTTAAACATTGTGGAATATGGTCTCGATCATTTACCACCAGGTGCTATTTTAACCGAAAGTTTTGACTACGTACCTAACAAGTTTGCTTTAGGCTTTACAGAAGCACCACGTGGGGAAAATGTTCACTGGAGCATGACGGGGGATAACCAAAAACTATTCCGCTGGCGTTGTCGTGCAGCGACGTATGCGAACTGGCCTACGTTACGTTACATGTTACGAGGTAACACTGTTGCTGACGCGCCGTTAATTATCGGTAGTTTGGATCCATGCTACTCATGTACTGACCGTGTCACCATTGTTGATACTAAGAAGAAGCGTAGCAAAACTATTCCATATAAAGCGATTGAGCAATACAGCATCGACCGTAAAAATTCACCGTTTAAGCTGTAGGAGGCGATGTGTTTAAATTATTAAAGACTGTCTTAAAAACCGGTGAAGTTACAACTAAATATCCATTCTCACCACTGGAAGTTAATGAAGATTTTCGCGGTAAGCCAGAGCTAGATGCGGATCAGTGTCTTTCTTGTGCTGCGTGTATGCGTGCTTGTCCCGCTAATGCATTGATAATGGAAACTGACGAAAAAGCAGGAACTCGCCGCTGGGAGCTCTCTCTTGCTAGGTGTATTTATTGCGGTCGTTGCGAGGAAGTATGTCCAACGCACGCTATAAAGTTATCGCAAAATTTTGAATTAGCAGTAACAAATAAAGCCGATTTATATGAAAGTGCGACATTCCAGTTAGAAAATTGTTGTGAGTGTGAACGTCCATTCGTTGCTCGTAAATTATTAGAGTATGTACTTGATACAATGGAGCAAAGCGGTTTAAGCCGTGATCAATTAGATTTACGTCGCCAACAACTAGAAACCTGCCCAGAATGTCGCCGTCGTAATAATATGCTGGACAGCGAGAATGTAAGTCATCTACGTTTTCTTGAGGAGTCAAAGTGAAAGGTATCAAACAACTAGTAGGCACGGCACATACTGAAACGGTACCTGTTGAATTACCGCCGAATAGCCAAAAGCTAAAAGATGCATTGATCAAAGAAATTCGCCGTTCAGCCTATGTATATCGTATTGACTGTGGCGGTTGCAATGCCTGTGAAATTGAAATCTTTGCAGCCACGACCCCCGTTTTTGATACGGAACGTTTTGGAATTAAGATTGTTGCTTCGCCACGTCATGCAGATATTTTGCTGTATACAGGGTCAGTAACACGTGCAATGCGAGCACCTGCCTTGCGAGCATATGAAGCTGCTCCAGACCCAAAGATTGTTATTTCTTATGGTGCATGTGGTTGTGATGGCGGTATATTCCATGACTTATATTGTGTATGGGGCGGCACTGACAAGATTGTACCTGTAGATGTATACATTCCAGGTTGTCCACCAACCCCCGCGGCAACGATTTACGGTTTTGCTGTAGCGTTAGGTTTGTTAGATCAAAAGTTGAAAACTAAAACACATACCCCTGATGAACAAAAAGCGAGCCTTAAACATACAGAAATCCCACTGGATATAAAGGTGATGATTGAGCGTCAAGCCCGCTTACTTGCAGGTTATGTTCAAGGCCAACGTATTGCAGATGAAGTGATGGATGTATTGGCAACCTGCAGTACTGATAACGTTGATAGCAAGATTGCGGATTACTTAGCGGAAAAAGACGATCCACGTTTAACGGAAATCGTAAATATTCTGCTGAGCAAAACTATGTCAGCATTAACGGGACAACCTGCGTGTGCGACAGAGCAAAAAGCGTGTTGCGGAGGAGATCATGCCTAATAGCAAGATTGCCGATTTACCTGAAGAATTAACGCAATCTCGCCACCTTGAGAAAAATGTATATTTCTACAGCTTAGGTCGTAAGTTTGTTGATGAAAGTTATGATGTTCCAGAAGAAGCCAAGCAAATTATGTACTATAGCTTGGCGATTGGTCACCATCTTGGTGTTGTGGATTGCTTAGATGCAGTATTGAAATGTTCAGGTCATGAGTATCTTGACTGGATCTGTGGATTAGACCAAAGCGGTGAAGCATTTCGTAAAATGAAAGGCTTTCTGGTGTTTGGTGAAATCACGATTTACCCAGAGCATTTAAACATGCTGGCACTGGCGTTTGATGGTATTGATAGCGCGATTCAAAGTGAGAAGTCAAAGCAGTTAACTCATGGATTTATTGAAGCCTTAGGGGATATTCATCGTGAACCAACCATGTATATGATGATCCGGGGAGGGCAGTAATCGTGCTAGAGGAAATTAATCTCTCTTCTGTCATGGGCGTAACGGTGTCGAATGACGATGTCGATCTGTCGGTCAGCAATATTGTATTGACTGTTGGTAACAACATGATGGCAGACGATGGTGCTGGTCCATTACTTGCTAAGATGATGAAAGATAATCCTATAGCGGATTGGAGCGTGCTGGAAGGCGGCTCAATGCCTGAAGATTGTTTACATCTTATTCGTAAAGCGATGCCGAAACGGGTGCTGGTGGTTGATGCCGCAGATATTGGTGAAGAAGCAGGGGAAGTACGAATCATTGATCCTGAAACCATCGTTGATATGTATGTGGTGTCTACCCACAGTTTGCCGCTGAATTTCTTAATTGATGAATTGAAGACTTTTGTACCAGAAGTGATCTTTGTGGGTATTCAACCTGCGATTGTTGCTTTTTCATTCCCTTTAACGGAAATGGTACAACATGGTGTTGAGCAAATTTATCAACAATTATCAACTTGGCAAGGCTCGGGCGGATTCACCCACTGCTAGCATTAAACTGCGATGGTGACGATGCTTAATCGTTTACCTGTCGATAAAGTGTCGACGATATGTGACGAAGTGTGTCGATGATGGTTATCGATACATATCGGACATGTTCATTGCTGTAAATAAAGCCTGATTACTATCAGGCTTTTTTTTTTTATCTTAAATATTAATAGGTTGAGCTTTTAATGCTCAAGGTGTAAAAACTGGCATAGCTCATGCTTATCAGGTATTGCAATGCAGATAAGTATTGCGATGTATCGACATAAACAAGGGATACACCATGAACAGATTTGTTTTTGCAGATCCAAACTTGTGTATTGGATGCCGAACTTGTGAAATTGCTTGTGCGTTATCGCATCAAGATGAAAACACAATAGCAGGAATGGAAGTTTCGGATTTTTCACCACGTTTAACTGTTGTGAAGAATGCTTATGTAACTACACCTGTGATGTGTCGTCAATGTGACGATGCACCGTGTGCTCAGGTTTGCCCCAATAACGCTATCGTTTTAGAAGATGGCTTTGTAAAAGTGATTCAATCACGTTGTATAGGTTGTAAAACCTGCGTTATTGCATGCCCCTACGGTGCAATGAACGTTGTCACAGCGATGGTTGAAGAAACTAAGGGAGCGGCGTTATTCAAACGTCACGTTCCTCAAAGTCAGGCATTAAAATGTGATTTATGCAACCACCAAGAAACAGGACCAGCTTGTATACAAGTTTGTCCTACGGGTGCTATTCGAATCATAGAGCCTGAGATGCTATCTGAGACTAGCCAACAAAGACGAGAAGCGGCTGCAATGAGCGCTGTAATAGCGACCGGCTGTTAATGAAATCGTTTAATTTTTAGGTAGTGTGAAATTTAATATTAAAACATAAGGTTAATATGAAAAAATCAATTGTTGTTTGTCCCTACTGTGGTACTGGGTGCAAACTAAAATTGGTTGTCGAAAATAACAAAGTTATTGCAGCAGAGCCTGCAGATGGTCGCACAAATGAAGGCCAACTGTGTTTAAAAGGCTATTATGGCTGGGATTTTCTTAATGACACCAATTTATTAACACCACGCTTGAAGCAACCAATGATTCGCCGAAGCCGTGAAGCGGCACTGGAAGCTGTTTCGTGGGAAGAAGCTATCGACTTTGCTAGTGAAAAGCTACTGGCGATAAAGAAAGAATATGGTCCTGATGCGATTCTGACAACTGGCTCAGCACGTGGCCCAGGTAATGAAGCAAACTATGTGATGCAGAAGTTCACACGTGCAGTGATAGGGACGAACAACGTCGATCACTGCGCTAGGGTGTGACACGCTCCATCAGTCTCCGGTCTGGAGACAACAGTAGGTAATGGCGCAATGAGTAACGCTATTACTGAAATTCAAAAAACTAAATGTTTACTCATATTCGGTTACAACGCGGCTGATTCTCATCCAGTTGTAGCAAGACACATTCTAAAGGCTCGTGCTAATGGCGCTAAGATCATTGTTTGTGATCCTCGCAAAATTGAATCTGCACGTGTTGCTGATCAGTGGTTAGGACTTAAAAATGGCTCTAACATGGCACTGGTTAATGCATTAGCCCATGTAATTATCGAAGAAAATTTATACGATAAGTCTTATGTGGAAAATTATACCGAAGGCTTTACGGAGTTTCGGAAAATTGTTTCTGGCTATGCTCCCGAGGACCTAGAGAGCATTACTGGTCTAAAAGCTGCTGATGTTCGTGCTGCTGCTCGAACTTATGCCAATGCATCTGAAGCCATGATTCTGTGGGGAATGGGTGTTACACAGTTTGGTCAGGCGACAGATGTGGTTCGGGGTTTGGCTGGTTTAGCGCTGTTAACTGGTAATTTTGGTCGTGAAGGTGTGGGTTGTGGACCTGTTCGCGGACAAAATAATGTACAAGGTACCTGTGATATGGGTATGTTGCCGCATCAGTTTCCAGATTACCAGTCTGTTGAAGATCCAGAAATACGTGAAAAGTTTGAGAAAGCCTGGGGCGTCAAACTTTCTGGTACACCAGGTTATCGTTTAACCGAAGTCGGCCATAAAGCTGATGAAGGTATTTGTAAGGCTTTCTATGTCTTCGGAGAAGATCCTGCTCAAACTGAAGCTGATTTAGCTGCAATGCGTGAAACTATGCGTAAATTGGATCTGGTTATTGTTCAAGATATATTTATGACCCAAACGGCTGAATTTGCTGATATTATATTCCCAGCGACGAGTTGGGGAGAGCATGAAGGTGTTTACAGCAGTGCCGACCGTGGTTTTCAGCGATTTTACAAAGCAGTTAAACCTACTGGTGATGTTAAGCCGGATTGGGAAATCTTCAGCCTATTAGCGACAAAAATGGGTTATCCAATGTCGTATAATAATACTGAAGAAATTTGGGATGAACTTCGTCAATTATGCCCTGATTATGCTGGCGTTACTTACGAAAAGATGGAAGGTCTTAAAGATGTTCAATGGCCATGTCCAACAGAGGATCATCCTGGAACATCATTCCTATTCGAAGGCAATAAATTTACTACGCCATCAGGTAAAGGACAGTTAATTGCGGCAGAATGGCGTGCACCATTAGAACAAACGGATGCTGAGTACCCACTAGTGCTTTCTACCGTTCGTGAAGTGGGACATTACTCTTGTCGATCGATGACTGGTAACTGTAGTGCTCTACAAACACTGGCAGATGAACCTGGTTACGTACAGATGCACCCTGATGATGCGCGTCAATTAGGCATTGATGATCAACAGTTGGTTTGGGTGTCTTCTCGCCGCGGTAAAGTTATTTCACGTGCAAATTACAATGATCGTGTAAATAAGGGCGTGGTATACATGACTTACCAATGGTGGATCGGTGCATGTAATGAGTTAACCATTGAGCATGTGGATCCAATTTCAAGCACACCTGAATTTAAATATTGTGCCGTTAAGGTAGAAAATATTGAAGATCAGTCATGGGCAGAAAATTACGTACAAACAGAATACACTAATTTGAAATCACGTTTGAAGAACCATGTTGTTAATGCTTAATAACAAAAAATGAGTTTATTTGTTTATTTTAATATTCAAATAAACCATTAATGAAAATAAGGTTTCCAAGATGGAATGTTGTATATTTCAAATTTGGAAACCTTATATTTCATTGCTTTGCGGTATATTGCTACTAGTCATTAACATTGCTCAAATAATTAGCATTAATTTTGTTTTTTATCATAGTTTGCATTTATATTTATTGTTTATTGATTGATATCAATACTTGGTTATTGAAAACATTGAAAATTGTATAATAAATGCTTGAATTACTACTCTCTATTCGAGCGATATTATTATCAAGAGTTAATATTAACATGGAACTTTTTGAAAGTGATTTGATGACTTTTTCAAAAGCCTTATTATCAATCAATGATATTTCAGGCGTTATGGATTTTCTAAATAACGAAGATCTATTATTTATCAATGTTGAACGTGTGAATCTACTTTTAAAAAATGATCTTGATAGTCAACCAAACCTTTACTACCTTGATCAAGATAAACAATGTCAGCAATTTGATTACACAGGCTCAAGTATTGGGCTTCATGACGTTAGCATGCGTGACTATTACCATCAGATGGATGGTGAAACGCTATATCAAACTTTTCCTCAGCTAGAAAGTCATCCCGCGTATGACTCAGTTTTTAATTATTGCAAAATACCGCTATCTATTTGTAATCAACATTTAGGTGCTATTGAATATATTAACTTAACTATGCCTGATGATAGTGAGAGCGAGAAGCAATTCAAATTATTTAATAATATGATTTCAGCAATGATTGAGCATATTATAGATCACCAAACTGCATCAACGTTTACTAAAAAATTAACAACTGAAAAAAATAATTTTCAGGTGTTAGTTGATGTGACGAATACTGTTATATGTCAAAGTACAAAAAAAGAATTGATAGGCTCATTATTGCAATTTTTATTTCAGCATTTTGGTATGACTGATCTATCGATTATTCAATTACAGGATGGGCATTACAATCAACATTCTGCTTGTTTTATTAATAATGAAATTGATTATCAATGTCATTTTTTTACCAATGATAAATTAATTAAAAATGCAATTAAGAATAATCAACCAGTATTTTTAAATGCGATAGATATAAAAAAAATGCAGGCTGATCATAATTGCCCGTACTTTCCTAGTCGTGTTAAAACCGCTTGTGTTATGCCACTCGTATTTAGAGGCATTGCGGTGGGCTACATCAGTTTTATGAAGTCTATTGAAGCTGCTTATCAAAACACGGATCTTGAGTTATTTAAACAGATAGCTGCGCGTGTTGCTTTAGCAATGCATAGTATAAAAACACACCAAGCGAGTATTCCAAATCAACCTATCACTAAGTTTATAAACATAGATGAAGGGATGGGTGAACACGTTATTTTTGACGATATTATTAGTCAAAGTGAAGTGATGAATAAAGTCCTTGAACAAGTTGCTCTTGTTGCTAGTTGTGACAGTACAGTATTGATTTTAGGAGAGTCTGGGACAGGAAAGGAATTAATTGCTCGCGCTATCCATAAGTTAAGCCTGCGCAGCAAAACGAATATGGTGAAGATGAATTGTGCCGCCATTCCTGCTGGTTTATTTGAAAGTGAACTGTTTGGTCATGAACGTGGCGCATTTACTGGCGCTATTAGCCAGCGTGTTGGTCGTTTTGAGCAAGCGCATAAAGGTACGTTATTTTTAGATGAAATTGGTGATATGCCGTTAGATCTTCAGCCTAAATTATTACGTGCATTACAAGAAAATGAAATCGAACGTGTGGGTAAGAACGCATTGATAAGTGTTGATGTGCGAATTGTTGTTGCCACTAATGTTGATTTATTAAGGCGTGTAGAAGAAAAGAAATTTCGTAATGATCTTTATTATCGCTTGAATGTTTTTCCTATCCAAATTCCGCCATTACGTGAACGTGCTGAAGATATCCCGTTATTGGTTAAACATTTTACCCGTGAATTAGCAAAAAAAATGGGCAAAAAAATTACGGCAATTGCTGCCGAAGATTTAGCGGTTATGAGTGCATTTCCATGGCCGGGAAACGTTCGTGAATTGTGTAATTTTGTTGAACGCTCTGTGATTTTAACTCGTGGTAATTTGCTTAATGTCCCCGTTCATGAGTTAAAAACCTCGTCTCATTCTGTCAGTGTACCAACAGAGAATGTCCCCCCTGTTGAGCTAACTGGAGCTATCAATACGCCAGAATCAGCAATGAAAGGTGACGTAGTTAAACCCATTATAAATAAAGCTGACGTTATCAAAGCATTAAAGGCTTGTCATGGTGTGGTGGCTGGGCCGAATGGTGCGGCAAACCAATTAGGATTGAAACGAACAACTTTATTATCTCGAATGCAGAAAATGGGGATCAATAGCCAAGATTTTCGAGGTGGTATCTGATGCGTTTTATACCAGCCTACATTTTTATCTAATTATAGGAACACTATTTTGACCACTCTTGATGTGCAATCAACCGATGCCGTTAGTGATGCTTGTCAGCGTCCGATCATTCGCTATCGCAAAGGAGAAAGCGATTTTAAAGAGATGGATTTCATTATTGAAGAAACGCCTGTTGCTCTTGCGTTTAATGGTGTTGCGTACACCGTGATGATGTGTACGCCTCATGATTTAGAGCAGTTTGCGATTGGTTTTTCATTGTCTGAGGGAATTATCGATCATCACCGTGATATTCACGATATGGTGATTACACATCATGATAATGGGATCAATCTTGATATTACGGTTGCAAATCGTTGTGCTGAGCGTTTGAAGTTGAAACGTCGTTCATTAGCGGGTTTAACAGGCTGCGGTATTTGTGGAGAGGAAAAATTAGAAACCGTATGCCGAATGCTAATGCCTTTGCCGATAACAGTTGAGTTTGATTTAAGTCATTTAGAGCAAGCGTTACAGCAATTACTTGAACACCAAGCACTTAACCAACTGACTGGTGCTGCACATGCGGCGGCATATATCGACGGCAATGGTCAATTACTCGCAACATTTGAAGATGTTGGTCGCCATATCGCGCTGGATAAATTAATTGGCTATATCCATCAACAACGTTTATCTGGCGGCGCTGTGTTAGTCACAAGTCGCGCTAGTTTTGAAATGGTACAAAAGGCGGCCTCAGCAGGTGTTGAAGTGTTACTTGCCATATCTTCTGCAACAAAAATGGCCGTCGATTTAGCGGATCGTTTAAATATGACGTTATTAGGGCATTGTCGCCGTGGTCGAGCCGATGCTTATGCTCACCCAGAACGTGTTTTTGGCATGATTTGATCTTGTGATTTCATCGTACTTTACGCTCAGTCATAGCGTGAAGTGTTTTATAACTCTCCGGATCTCCGGTTACTTTAATTAAGAAGATAATAATATGAAAATGAAACATCTAATGTTGGGTTTGCTAACAACCTCTTTTTCTCCTCTTGCTTTAGCACACCCAGGTCACATTGGTCCTCATGCTTCTACATTCATGAGTGGTTTTGTCCACCCATTTACGGGCATGGATCACCTAAGTGTTATGGTGGGTGTGGGTCTATTAGCGGCTATGATGGGTGGTAAAGCGATTTCACGTTTACCTCTTGCTTTCATCTCAATCATGATTGTAGGTGCTGCTTTAGGTGTATCAGGTGTTGTGATCCCAGGTGTTGAGCTAGCTATTGCAGTGTCTGTGATTGCGATGGGTGGCATGCTATTAGCGGGTGGTCGTATATCTGCAAAAGTAGCAACTGGTGCGGTAATGGCATTTGCATTATTCCACGGTATGGCTCACGGTATGGAAATGCCTTTAGGCGCAACGGCTGTTGAGTTCTTTATCGGTTTCGTACTAGCAACGGCAATTCTACATGCGTGTGGTGTGGTATTAGGTAAAGCTATCGCGGCTTCAGCTGCTAATCGCCGTGTTACTAATGTCCTAGGTGTCGTTATGGCGGCATTTGGTGGCATCTTAATGCTGTCTTAATTGCAGGTCAGTTAGCGTGACAGACAACATTGCACGACAATATATTCATATTACCGGCATTGTACAGGGGGTCGGTTTCCGCCCCTTTGTCTACCAACTAGCGACAAAACATGCGCTAGTTGGTTCGGTGATCAATGATTCAGAAGGGGTGAAAATAGATGTGCAAGGCTCTCTTGATACATTAGCTATTTTCACTTCACAGTTAATTGACCAAGCGCCTCCTTTAAGTCGCATTGATGATGTGGCAATTCGCACTTTATCGCTATGGTCTGAATTGGAAAAGCCGAATACCTTTGGTATAGAGCAAAGTCAGTGCCGTGAAAGCACAACGGTATCTATTTCACCAGATCAAGGGCTTTGTGATGCTTGTAAGCGGGATATTTCCAATCCAGATTCTCGATTCTTCCAATACCCATTTACCAACTGTACCCATTGCGGTCCACGTTACAGCATTATAAAAGCGCTACCTTATGATCGTGCAGTAACCAGTATGCAGGATTTTTCGTTGTGTCCTGATTGTGCCGAGGCATATCAAAATCCAGTCGACCGTCGTTATCATGCTCAACCCATTAGCTGTAACTGCTGCGGCCCTTGGGTGACGCTTTATGATGCACAGCAGCGAGTAAAATCGAGCGCAGAATTACCACTTGTTGCAACCAAACAAACTGCGATTGAGCAGCTTGCGCAAAAGATTAAAGATGGCGAAATTGTTGCAATTAAAGGCATCGGTGGTTTTCATTTAGCGTGTGATGCCACTAACACTCAAGCTGTGGCGAGTTTACGTAAGCTTAAATATCGTCAGTCAAAACCGTTAGCTATTATGGCGGCAAGTGATGACATTGCTCAACAATTCGTTGAAGGTTGTGATGCTGAATGGAAAGCATTAGCAGCGCAAGCTAGACCTATTGTTCTCATGAATAAGCGTTTAGATATTGTTGCAGAAGAAGTAACGCGAGCAGATGACGTATTAGCAGAAAATGTAGCTCCGAATGTACCGTATCTAGGAATTATGCTGCCGTATACGCCATTGCATTATTTGTTGTTTGATGAATTAAAAGCAATAGGTGCGAAAAGTGCGCTCGTTATGACCAGTGCGAACCTATCTGGTATGCCGATTACCACTGAGTTAGCTCAAGTCTGTACTCAATTTTCAGGGAAAATCAGCGGTGTTTTAGATCATAATCGTCCGATTGTGAGTGCGTGTGATGATAGCCTTGTACATTATGCTGGCGGAAAAATCCGTGTGCTACGTATGGCTAGAGGCTATGCGCCTGTGAGTCATTTCGGTACAGGTAGCGAACCGAGTACAGGTACTATCACCGTTGCTTTAGGTGCTGAGCAAAAATCAACTATAGGGTTGGCATTACCTCAGCAATGGTTAATATCTGCCTATATTGGTAACTTAGACGATCTCGATACCGAGCTGCGTTATCAAGAAACCTTTAACCATTTAACGACGCTTTATAATGTTAAGCCACAGCAACTGGTGTGTGATAAACACCCTAACTATCATTCCTCTCAATTTGCTGAAAAATACCAAGCCAAAGCCAATTTGGCCGCACCACTTTTAAAGGTGCAACACCATCATGCCCATGTATTAGCTGTGATGGCTGAGCATAATTTAACGGAGCAGGTTTTAGGTTTTACCTTTGATGGGACTGGTTGGGGTGACGATCACACCGTGTGGGGCGGTGAAGTCTTACTTTCTACACCACAAAGTTATCAACGTGTCGGGCATTTACGTCGATTTCGCTTAATTGGAGGCGAAACAGCGATAAAAGAGCCAGCTCGTCTGTTATTTGCCCTCTTATTGGAATGTTACTCAGTCGATGCGATTAAAGCGATGCAGTTATCAGCCTTTAAAGAGTGGAGTGATTTTTATTTCAATAACTTATACCAGTTATGGCTAACAGGCAGTCAATCGCCTTATACCTCATCGATGGGACGTTTAATTGATGCGTGGGCAAGTTTGTTAGGTCTAGTTGATCGCGTTGACTATGAAGGTGAGTGCGGATTAAAACTCGAACAAGCAGCAATGAAAGATAGATGTCATCAACCTATTTCTTTCACTGTTGATGCTAATGGTGTGATTGATTGGCAACCACTTTTTGAATATGCGTTACCACTGTTAAGTTTAGTTGCCGATGATTATCGCCCAGCATGGCGAAATTGTTTGGCGCACAGTTTTATTAGTGCCATTGCTGACCTCATTGTCACCATAGGACAAACTTATAAGCCATTGCCGATTGTGTTAGGCGGTGGGGTATTCCAAAACCGTGTATTAGTTGATGAAGTGTTTGAAAAAGCCAGCGCGCACAGTTTATCCCTTTTTTGTGGTGAAGCACTCCCTGCTAATGATGCATCTATTTCAGCAGGTCAGTTGTGGTTTGCCATACATCAAAAATAAGAATGAAGAGATCTCGTCATGCATGAATTATCACTGAGTATGAATACGGTAGATACCGTGGTTGAACAGGCGAAAAAGCAAGGCTTTCATCGTGTAACTCGAGTGACATTATCGATTGGGACATTATCGTGTATAGAGCCCCATGCATTGGCAACAGGATTTGAATTTGCAACACGAGGAACGATTGCAGAAGGCGCGAAGTTAGCCATTGAGTCTATACAAGCTCAAGTTTGGTGTATGGAGTGTCAGCGCTATATCGAAATGGATGAGCGTGGTGTCTGCTGCCCTCATTGCCAAGGTTATCAGCTTAAAGTTGAAACCGGTGACGAATTAATGATTAAAAATATCGAGGTAGAATAATGTGTAATGTATGCGGCTGCGGAGATAGCCATGTAGAAGGTGTCGATCACCATCATCATGGTTCTCATCACCTCCACGATCATCATGGGCATAGTCATCACAATGATCACCATCATGATCACGGCAATGTTCATAAAGCGAGTAATGAACAGCCTGTTGTGATCCATCATCACTATTATCATCAAGGTGATGTTCACCATCATGTGCATTACACCTTGCCCGCAACATCGCACCATGAACACAGTCACCCACATCATCAATATTCTCATCATGACCATGTATCGCACGGACATCATAACCACACTCATGATAGCCATGACCATCATCAGCCTGAAACCTTAGATAAAGGTGATTTGCACTACGGTAAAGGCGAAGCTGAGGTGCATGTGGCTGGGGTTTCTCAACGTCAACTTCTGACGTTAGAGATGGATATTTTAGGTAATAACAATAAACTGGCTGAGCATAACCGCGAGCATTTTGAAGCCAATAAACAGCTTGTGCTTAATCTAGTATCAAGCCCTGGCTCTGGTAAAACTACCTTGCTTACTGAAACTTTAATGCAGCTAAAACAGCAGTATCCATGTGCAGTGATCGAAGGAGATCAGCAAACCTCTAACGATGCGGATCGTATTCGTGCTACCCAAGTGCCCGCTATTCAAGTTAATACAGGGAAAGGTTGCCATCTAGATGCACAAATGGTGCACGATGCTTATCATCAATTATCAATGAATGAGTCAGGTTTCTTGTTTATCGAAAACGTGGGTAACTTGGTGTGCCCTGCGAGTTTTGATTTAGGTGAAGCCTGTAAAGTCGCGATTTTGTCTGTCACTGAAGGTGAAGATAAGCCACTTAAATACCCTAATATGTTTGCTGCCGCTGACTTAATGCTGATCAACAAGGTCGATTTATTGCCGTATGTTGATATCAACATTGAAGATTGTATTGCTAATGCGCGTAAAGTGAATCCCAATATTCAGGTCATAAAACTTTCAGCTAAAACGGGTGATGGTATGGATGCGTGGTTAAATTGGCTGACTGAGCAACTTCAACAACATCAATAGTAATTACGGCTCAGTAAACATTTAAAACCACAGGCTCATGAAAACTGCCTGTGGTTTTTTATAAAGATGCGCACAAAAGTATGCATTAAAATGTAATGCCCATTATTTACCTTTCTCTCAACTCACATCCTCTGTGTTTAATTTTGCTATAGCTAATCGTTTCATCAATAGTTTTACAAGTTAAAGAAATGAGGTGAGATGATGATAAGTGCTACAGGTATTGAGTATTGCTATATAAAGCATCACAGTACAACAGATTGTGTAGTGATCAATACGGGAGCTAACGTCACTATTGAAGATAACCGTTGGTTACAAGACGAGTTAGCAAAGCGTTACAGTGTGCTTTTATTTAATCGAGGTGGTTATGGAAGAAGTTCACTCAATACAAAGGTAAGAACACCAGAGGTTGTATCTCAGGAGTTGCATAGTTTACTTATAGAGTTAGATATTAAAAACGCCATCTTACTTGGTCCGTCTTTGGGGGGACTTTACGGTCGATATTTTAACTATAAATACCCTAATTTAGTTAAAGCCTTGGTGGCTGTTGATTCACCAATTAGCTTTATCTTTGAGAAAATTGAAGCTCGTCTTCCAAAAGATATTAAGCAATTAGTTCAGCAAGAACTTTCTCTTTTAAAGCCAATAAATCCCGTTGTTGACTCTGAGTTGTTGGAGGTAACTAAGTTGGAGTTTACGGATTTTTCTTATCATCAAAAGCCTGTACTTAATTTTTATAATACCTATTTAGGAGATGATGCAGAGTTCGTTAGTCAGTTGATTGTTGATGTTGCTAAGCAAGAAGCAGAAAAAGAAGGTTGCGTTAGATTGGCATTTTCAGCAACAGGACATGATATTATTTCTAATGATTTGAATTTTTTCTTGGCAACATTTCATCGTTTTATCGATGATATAAATAGTGACTCTAAATTCTCAATAACACAGTGACGTTAAGTATCGGCTTTGATTGAAGCCCTGATAAACAGGGCATTATTAGTTACTTTTTATAAATAACAGAAATGATGTCTTCAGGTTGCTGATGATTTAATTGTGCTATTTGTACAATGGACTGCTTAGGGTCATCAACCGTAAAACCAGCCAATTTTATTTTATCTATTAAGTTATTAATGGGTTGATGAGTTAACTCTGACATCAACGTAATTGGAGCATTATCGATAGAATCAAACAATGCGACAGACACATTGTTAGACTGTTCGACTTCTTTATCACTTTGGATCATTGCGATACCCAGTAACAAAATAGTTGCCATCATTACAATGTTATTCTTACGTGATAAGTGCTTGATAATTGAATTCTTATATAAGAAAGCATGCCCGAGAACGGCAATGACCATTAAGATACCAATCCATTCATGCATAAGAACAATATTTTTCGAATTAATATCTAAAAATAGCAGAGAACCAGAAGTTAGCACGAGTAGTGCACAAACGAGTGTTAGTGGTGTCCAGTATTTTTTCATTTGATCTACTTTTAGTGTTTTTAAAGATAGAGTAAAAAGTAGCATGATGAAGCTTTGCTCATTTTCGTGTGAGCGCCAACATCATCATTTTTTACGCCATTCTGACCCACTAAGATACTCTACGATATGTGTGCTGGGTAAGGTGCAAGATTTGTTAGTCAGTTATTTGATGTCGTGTTTTATGCTAACAACTCATCGCTTTATCTGTGGTGTTATTTCTAATTAATAGGGTATAGCGTCGATAATTAATCTCAGCATCGTTAAATTATAATGCTTATAATTTAAGTATTATTTTTACAGGGAATTAACTTGGTGCTTTATGAGAGTGATCTTCTTCAAAAGAATGATGGTGGAGGTTAATTAACACTACCAATTTGTTTTTTTATCTATACAATTCCGCGCAACTTCGCTAATGGCATTTCGTTGATATTCATATTTCGCCTGCAATTAGTGACACATTTTGATGCTATGAATAGTCTACGATGAAAACTAAAATCTTACTGCTTGCTCTACTGATTTCTGGCTGTGATATGACAGCGACTCCTTTTACTCCACCTTCTACCAACGATATTGAGCAGTGCCAAATTTTGGTAACGAATACAACGCAATATGCAGCTGAAACCATTATTGCTAATGATGTTGAAAATCAATCTGAAAGTAACCGAGGCTGGGTGTTTGTCGATCACATAAAACCGGCTCAACGTGGTGATATTAACTTTCGTTGTAATTTAGAGAAAAATAAAGTGGAAGTGTGGGCACCGGGTGCCGCAATGTGGAATGAATTGTAATACTTTCATTGCCAGCGCTTAAAGTTAAGCTTAGCTTTCTGCTTGTATAATAAAACTATAGTAAAAAAACGGCGATACCCCAATATCGCCGTTTTTTATTAATCGTTATTTGCCGTTTTTAATCGGTAGTCAACACGTCCAAATTTTTTCTCTGCACTTGCTGTACGACCAATCATCGCCGTTGTAATTAACATGAATAAAGATGGTAATAACCAACCTGCATGTGCGTTGTAAAGCGGTAATGTATCGCTGAAAAAGTCACCGAGATCTTTTGGCATCTTACCTAAGATATTAATAGCATCAATAGTACCGAAAAGTGTCGCTGTGATCAGAACCGCACTGTGTGTAAGGCGTGAAACGGTAAATGTTGATGCCGCTAAGGATGCTAATACTAATGCGATGGCAACCGGACATAGTACAAGGATTGCAGGTAAGCTTACTTTTAGAATATCGTTTAAACCAAAGTTTGCGATAACTCCTGTTAACACAACAATGACTGTTGCTGTGAAACCAAATGAAGCTTTAAACGTATCTTGATAATACTCAGCACACGCATTGGTTAAACCTACTGTGGTGGTTAAACATGCCATTAAGATAATAGCGGCTAATAACCATTGACCGTAATGACCAAATTCACCCGCAACGTAACGAGTTAAGATCACGCTACCATTAACACCATGTTCAGCAATCGATGTTGATGTCGCACCAACGTAACCCATTACAATGTAACAAGACGCCATTAACGCAGCGTAAATTAATGCTACTTTAATAGAAGTTGATGCAATACCTTGTTGTGTTGTAACACCCTTAGCTTTTATTGCATGAATGATCACCCAGCCGAAACCGACAGCAGCAATGGCGTCCATCGTCATATAACCTTGGATCAAACCACTTGTAACAGCACCGACTTGGTAATCACCAGATGGAGCAGCAGGTGTACCTAGAGGGCTAAGAAATGCTGCTAAGCCTAATCCACATAGTAAAATAATCAGTGCAGGTGTCATGATCTTACCAATGTAAGTCACAAGGTTTCCTGGTTTAAATGCAAGAAATAGGGTAACTGCAGAAAAAATGATAGAAAAAGCAACTAAATGATCATTAGTAAAAAATGGTTGAATACCCATTTCATAAGCAACAGTAACTGCGCGAGGCATACCAAATGCAGGACCAATAGCGGTAAAGAGTAATACCCAAAAAGTTGTACCTAGCCACTTAGGTAAAGCCTTGGTTAAATTATTGGTATTACCAATTCGACCTAGCACAATAATAGTAAATGCGGGTAAGCCTACGGCAGTAATTAAAAATCCGGCCATTGCGGAGGTCAGAGATGTACCGGCATCTAATCCCATTGATGGTGGAAAGATCAAGTTACCTGCACCAAGAAAGAGGGCAAATGTTGTGAGACCGAGTACGAAGATGTCTTGTGTTTTCAAATGTAGTTCCTGCATTTTTGAAGTTATAGACAACCATCGCGATTAATGCGCAATGAGTTAAACGTCCATGATTGAAATCGTATTCCGCAGGTTTGCTGAAAGAAGATATTTGACTTGATAGTATCCTCCGCCAGCTCGGCTGACGGAAGCTTGCCCGCCAGCCTAGCGAATAATCACTAGGATAATAGCGGTAATAATTCGTGTTGTATGTTTTATATCAACAACAGAAGCCTCGATCCAATTAGTAAATTGGCTCGATGCTAAGTTTTTTCGTGTTTTATGTTCGCGCATTGCTGAATACATAACTTAACAACTTCTGTTTTGTGATTGAATTAACGCTTTCAACATACAAAGAAAACGTAGAGTTGTAAACGAATTTTTTATGGTATGCGTATTATTGCGACCAAAATGAATCAATTAGCTGTTTATAATCAATATTATAGGTAAATATATGAGCAGTTACGAAAAATTTTGAATTTTTATGCATCGAAATAAAAAAGGGAAGATTACAGTAGAGCTTACGTTGAAGCTATACCATTGGCATAGCTTCAACTTTTTATGTTAGCAGGTAGCAACTGCATTTCGATTACGTTGAATAATATGAATCACTTTACTGCCAAAAATGGTTACTAGTACAGGGAGTAACCATGACGCATGAGCATTAAACAAAGGTAACCATGCCGTTAGATCTTGATGAATAGCGGAAGGGATCTTACCCAAAATGTTTAGTGCATCAATACTGCCAAATAACGTGGCAATAATGACGATCAGTGTTTGGCTCATCGAGAATTTACGCTTTTCGTTACTCACAGTATTCGGCATAAAAATAATGGCGATGATGAGTGATACTGCGATAGGGCATAAAATCAAAATAGCAGGTAGGCTAACTTCAATAATCGTTTCTAAACCAACATTAGAGATAATGGCTGTTAAGCTCATGATCACAACGGCACTGATTTTAAAAGGGACGTTATAGGTATTCTTGTAGTATTCGCCATTTGCATTGGTTAAGCCAATAGTTGTGGTTAAACAAGCCATTAAAGTGATAGTTGCTAATAAAATTTGACCAAATGTACCGAACTCACCAGCAGCATAGCGTGTTAGAATTTCACCGCCATTGGTTGAGTTGGGAGCAATAGAAGAGGAAGTCGCACCTAAATAACCCATAGCTAAATAACACAAAGACATCAGTAATGCGTAGATACCAGCAATACGTAATGTATAGTAAGAAATCGCTTTGTTACAGCTAATACCCGTACTACGAATCGTTTGAATAATCACCCAACCAAATGCGACCGCTGCGATAGCATCTAATGTCATGTAACCTTGGATCATGCCATTAACCGTTGGTGCGGCTTTATAAATAGCATTAGCATCTGTCGGAGAGCCTAATGGATTAATCAAAGCGGCAATCACTAATAAGGCTAACATTACGATTAATGCTGGCGTCATTACTTTACCAATATAACTAACTAACTTACCGGGCTTCAGTGCCAAAATTAAGGTTAATAAGCAAAACAGCACGGAAAAGAGCATTAAGCCGTTACCTTGGTAGAAAGGTTTAATACCCATTTCATATGCCACAGTTACCGCGCGAGGGAGAACAAAGGCAGGTCCCAGAGTCGTTAATACTAAAAACCAAAAAGTACGATCCATCCAATGGGGTAATGAGGCGGTGAGTTTATCTGCAGATGAGAGTCGACCTAAAACGATCAGTGTTAAGGCTGGTAGACCAACGGCGGTTAGTAGGAAGCCCACTATGGCGATTAACCAGTTTTCACCGGCTTGTTGCGCCATCATAGGTGGAAAAATAAGGTTTCCTGCCCCTAAAAATAAGGCAAAAGTCATAAATCCAATGGCGGCAAGTTCTCTTCTCTTCAAACGGCGTACCTTCTAAATGAATGGTCAGTTTGGCTGGAAGATAAAAGGAGAGTTAACATATCCGCCAGCAACAGTAACTGACGAATAAGTTTAAACGTCAGCGTTTATTGACGACGACGACAGAGACAAGCGCACAAGTATTCATAACAAATACAGTAGAAGATACTGCTAAATTGTTGTGATTAACTGAATACATAAGTAATGCGCTCGAATGAAATAATTAACCCAAAACTAAAGCTATTTTAGATGATTGTAAAGTGATATTCGGTAATTATTCGTATTTAATACGTAATGAACAATATATGTATCGCGAATATAAAATAAAAATTCGCGATACATATCTATTATGAGGTTTAACTTTTTGTTTCTAAAATAATATTTTTTCAAGTTCAGACAGTGTTGATACTTGATAGGTTGGTTTTATATTTTCAGGTAACAATTGGTTTTGATGGTTAAACCAGCATGTGTCTAAACCTGCATTAATACCACCTAAGATATCTGACTGCGGGTTATCACCTACCATAAGTACAGAAGTAGGCGCAGGGTTGCCCATTTTTTCAAGACTATACTCAAATATACGGCGATCGGGTTTAGCTACGCCGACCTGCTCTGAAATAACGAGTAGATCAAAATAATCAGCCAGCCCTGTTTTTTCTAAGCGGATTTTTTGCAGCGCAGTAAAGCCATTGGTAATAATGCCTAATTTAACTCGACCATTAAGAGAATGAATCAATGATGTTGTTCCCGGTAATACTTCGCAAATATCAGCCATAGCTTGCATGTAATCATCATTAAGCTGTTGCTCTGTTGTTTTTAGTTTTTTTGCCCATTCACGAAAACGTGTTTGCTGAAGCTCGCTTGCTGAAATGTCGCCATTCTGATATTGCACCCATAATGGACGGTTAATTAATTCATATTGTTTGAAATCAGCGTCACTAAAGGCGACATTATAACGAGAGAACATTAGCTGTAGACCTTTAAAAGCGTCAAAGTAGAAAAGGGTTTCATCAGCATCAAAAAGAATCCAATCGTATTTCATATGTAACATCGCCTTATCAAAATCTATCTATAAATCATCGAACAACGCGCATATTACACTATAGTGAATGAATAAAAAGAGGGATTTAAGGTGAGAACAATTTAAAAGATCTTAAGCTGTAAAAGTTAAAGTAATTATTATTGGTATATAAGTTTCTTGTGATTTTATAAACTTCCTGACAAAGAATTGAACATCGCTAGTCAATACCTATCTACACTTACCAATTATAAGTATTTACAATTTTAAAAAGTACAGGAGCTCTTAATGGGTATTTTATCTTGGATTATTCTGGGTTTGATTGCTGGTGCATTGGCAAAGTTTTTAATGCCTGGTAGAGATGGTGGTGGTTGGATTGTAACAATGGCACTGGGTATTGGCGGTGCATTTGTTGGCGGTTATGTGGGCAAATTTATTGGTTTAGGTCAGGCGACTGGTGTAAATATTGGCAGCATTATTACAGCGACCTTGGGCGCATTTATTATTCTGTTTATCTATAACCGTTTTATTCGTTAATCTCATTCAATAATACGTTATATAAGCGAGAAATTACCTTAAGTGATATGACAGGTGATTTCTCGCTTTTTCATTTTAGCAACTTAATGCTAAATGTTGCTCCGCACCCCGTAACATCGCATGAATTAATTCATTCGCTTCAAATTTTGTCAGTGCTTCTTGAGCGCCAACTTGGTGTGCTTGAGATACGCTTATTTCACTCGAAAGGGATGTGTGTAAAATAATATAGGTTGAGACGAGCGCATCGGTGTTTTTGACATTGAATGCCAGCTCATACCCATCTAGACCCGGCATTTCGATATCACTAACCAAAATATGGAATGGGTCTTTTGCATGCGCAGCCGTTTGCATCATATTAAAAGCATCTTGCCCATTTTTGGCAACAAAGTAGGGCACACTGATACTATCAAGTGCTTGAGTTAATTGTTTTCTGGCGACAGCGGAATCATCAACTAATAATATTTTTAACGGGCGTAAGGTCTCACGTTCAATATCTGTTAATGTCGGCAGTAACGTTGAGGGATCATCAGGAAAGATTTTCGAGAGAAGCAATTCAACATCTAATAGTTGAATCAATTTGTCAGCATCGCGCATAACACCAGTAACAAAAATATCACTACCTAAATGTTGAGGAGGAGCTTCAATATTTTGCCAGTTACACTCTGTTATCCGTTCAATCCCTCTGACCAAGAATCCGACTAACTTACGACGACAATCTGTAATGATAATAAAGCAACGTTGACGCTCTTCTTGGCTAATAGCGGGATAACCAATTGCTTTGGCCATATCAATAACAGGGACTGTGTCGCCACGCAATGTAGTGGTGCCAAGTACGGTTGGGTGAGATTTTGGGATAACACTTAAATTTGTATAGGGTACGATTTCACGGACTTTAAGCGTACCAATCGCAAAGCTTTGTAGTGTGGACAGCTTAAAAAGTAACATCCCTTGTGATGCATTCGTTGCATTCTTTATCATACCGAATCCATTGCATAGATAATTTATATTAATAAGTCATTATAATAACACTATCGTAATTTATACCAAACGTTTATAAATAAAAACCCACAATTAATATTAGTAAATTAACTTTAATATTATTTTTTGATCTTAGTGGAAATAATGAGTAAAAATACATTTGTTATCTTTATTTACTGCGAATATCGTTACTAACGATAAGTATTATTCATTGGCATTGTCTTTCTTTCTATCGTAGTTGGTTTTGTATTGTTGACTAATAACTCGGCCTTATTTTTCTATCTAACACATCTTTATTATTTATTGATGAACAAGGTAAGAGATAAATTTGGTATGGACGACATAGTGCTACTAAGTGGTTGGTTGCAGCAACTGATGCAGAAAATAATCCATTAACCTTCACAGCAATAAATGCACAGATTGTCACAGCAGAAAATGGTAGCGCGATTGTTAGTTTTACAGCGCCTAAAATGACAACAGATGTCACCACAAGTGTGACGATTATCGTGCCAGATGGGCAAGCTGAAACGATAAAATCAGTTCTCATCACTGTGAAAGGTAAAAAGCCCCCCTTTAAATGAAGATCTCTGGGATATAAATACCGTGTATTACGCGGGCGATAGTGTCACGTTTAACAATGTGCGTTATGTTGCACAGTGGTGATAGCGTGAATTATCAGGGACATATTTATCAAACTAAATGGTGGTCACAAGGTGATAAGCCTGATCATGAAAATTCACCATGGAAATTAACTCAATAATTGAATGGCTATTTACTCATTGTTTATTGTGTTAAATATTCATCATGGGCTTTTTCACGGCAAGATTTTTATTCAACGTTATACTCACAATGGTATATCAACAAAGATCAGTTAAGGAGTGAACATGGACTTAGTCAATAAAAAAGGCGAAATCGCAGTCTTGGCAGATAATTTAACACTAAAAGAAATTGTTGATATGGGATTTTCCGTCGACTTATGCGATAGCGCTTATGATAAAAATGAACATTGGATCGTAGCATCTAAATCAGAATCACAAGAGTAATCGGGAAAATAAGAAAAGCTTCTTTGTTAAAAGAAGCTTTTTTGTACATTCTATTCTTGAATAAGAATTGATATTAATATTTATTAAATTAAAAAATTTAAGCGATATTCGAAATATCAAGAAGGTGTAATTTATATCAGATAGGAGTAAGTTACTATATTACGCAATTGATATAATGAGTATTTTACGATGAATACTGCAGATCGAGAATTATTAGACAAAGTCACTGAGCTTGATGGTAAAGATTTAACCGTATTAAACCATGAAGAAAAAAAGATATTTGAAACCTTTAAGAAGCGTGAACATGAGTTTGGTTTGCGTGTAGAAGTTGTTACTCAAGCACCGATTGAAGATTTACAACAAGGAACATCAAGTTATCTAGTCGAGAGTGAAGAGCATCGTTACCCAAACCGAATTTTGATCGTTAAAGACTAAGTGATGAAGTAGAAGTCTTCGATTTTAAAAAATCTGTTCTAGGTAATGCAACTTGATTCCTAATAGGTGTTTGATGTATATTTATAAAATATCAAATTCATGAATTATAGCAATGGTTAATGCTGCTAACGAATATTTGGCGCCATTTTTAGCTGGTTTCCCGGGTTTTCTATGCGTTCGAAATAAAGAACATCGAATTGTTTTTATCAATGAAAACTTGAAGCATTGGCTGAATTTTCATACTAATGTTGATTTATTGGGTATGACATATGAAGAAGTGATGTCGACTAATGTTCTCTCATCCTGTTTTATAACTTACGTTTACCATCATAATTTTGCTACTGATGTGAGTGAACATTCATCAGCAAATGTTATTGAATGTAAATTAAAGGATAATACTCTCTATTTTGATGTAATAGAATTTGAAACAATTATAAATACAGACACTTTTTATTATACGGTAGCAAAAGATATCACTGATCTTTATAGTGAGAAAGAGCAGTTTCAGCATATCTCATTAATTGATGATTTGAGTGGTTTATATAATAAGCGATTTTTTAATAACTATTATTTCACAAATAACAGTTCCATTATTCTTATTGATTTAGATAACTTTAAACATGTGAATGATGAGTATGGTCATGTAAAAGGTGATGAATTAATTCAAAAGTTCGCTTCATTGTTGCGCTCAACTTTTCGTTCAGAGGATTCGGTTATTCGTTATGGTGGCGATGAGTTTGTTATCATTACAGAAAACAATAATACCTCGGCAATTAAAAACAGAATAAAGTTGATTAATGAAAAAATAAGTAATGCTTTTGGTGACTTATCATTTGTATCATTTAGTTATGGTACTGAAAATTATCAAGGTGACATTGTTAAGACAATGAATATTATTGATAAAAAAATGTATGAGAATAAGAAAGCAAAATTGTAAAATAATTTACCATGAGTAAAAATAGTTAGCGAGACGTTGTTCATCTTCGATTAATTTAAGATACATAATATATCTAATACAGGTTATGCGTGGTCAATCAGTATTTTAGACCTTTTTATTAAGTCACTGTGCATAGAGGATATTTTATGAAACGTTCTATTCTAGCAGTTGCGGGTATTGCTGCTGTAGCATGTATGAGTACTGCTGTATGGGCTGCTAATAATACCACTGAATCTATCAAGCTATATCAAGAGCCTAATTTTTCAGCCAAGGTAATTGAGACGATAAAAACAGATGTACCTTTGATCACTATCTTTAAAAATGAGGGTTGGTCTAAGGTCGGCGATCCAAGTAATGGTCAAACAGGTTGGATCCAAACGGTTGATTTAAAGAATGTAGATAGTGCATCAGCTAATGTGCAACCAAATCAAACGACTAAAACGGTAAAAACAGATAATGGTGAAAAAACCGTTACTAAAGGGACTGTGCAGACTCCACAGGGTCCAATGAATTATGAGATTGTTCAATTTCAATCCAAAGGTGATAACGCCAAAGTAGATAAAGCATTCTTTAAACAGTTGCAGCAACAACAAATTGAAATGAATAATGTATTTGCAAACTCATGGAATGATATGGGGGATATGCAAATGAATATGTCTAACTTAATGGCAAAACAGCAGCAGCAAATGATGGAAATGCAAAAGCAATTTCAGCAACTTGCGCAGCAAACAACGGTATCTTCCAATAATAAAATTGAATTAAAAGATGCAGCACCAGCGCAGGTACAGCCAGAAGCGAAATAAGCTTATTTTTAGTTAAGCAAGAAAGCCTCCAATAGCTTTAACTCTTAGAGTATAAAGATTATTGGAGGCTTTTTTTACTGAAATTAACAAGCTGTTTATGAAATGCTCAGGTTTCAGATTGATTGAGGTGCTTGATTTGCTGAAAAAGTTCATCAGCTTCTGCTGTTAACCGAGAATAGGTTCTGATGTCTCCATTCCTTTGTGCATGCATAGCTTCTTCAAGTAGCATTGAGTGGCGTTTCTTTAATTTTTTTGCGGGATTATTTTTAAACCAAGAAAGCATGACCATAACTCCGTTAATTATATTCATATCGTATACGTAGTATGCGATATAAAAGATTAATTAAACTAAGCTTAAGAACTACTAATTATATTAACGCATTGAATAGTAAACGTTATTATGTTCTATTGCATTGTCTTACCTCGATTGGAAATATTACTGTGTTAATTGATATTCACTGCCATCTAGAAGGTGTGCTAGCGTTTGATAGGGAACGGTTTTTTAAGCAAAACGGTAAAATAGGTGCCGTATCTATGACGAAGGCAAGCGCATTAGAATTGATACGCTTAAAACAACAATATTCAGATCAGATTTATCTATTTCTTGGTATTCACCCAGAGAAAGATGTCAGTAAACAAGAAATCCAAGCTGTTATTGATCTTATATACCAACATCGTCATTTATTGTCTGGAATTGGCGAAATCGGCATTCCTTTTTTTTACTTAGACGAGAAAACAGAGCAAGAAAAACACCTTATTAAACAGCTGGGAAGTGAGCGGTTAGCTCGTTTTGTTAAGATTGCAGCAGACCTAGAACTACCTGTAAATTTGCATGTAGTAGAAGATGATATTCATTATGCGTTGCCTATTTTAAAGGATTATCAAATTAAAGGGGCGCTGTTCCATTGGTATGAAGGCAGTGATGAAAACCTCGCCTTACTTCATCAACAAGCACATTTCATCTCGGTAAGTCCTTGGATCTTTGTCGATCCTCATTACTTCGAGTTTGCTAAGAAAATTCCGCTTGATATGCTGTTGGTGGAATCAGATTCGCCGTGTAAATACAATGGCGTGCAAGGTGAGCCAAATATGATCAATTCAGTGATTGATGTATTAGCAAAACATCATCAATTATCATGGGATGTAATGGCGACACTCATCAATAAAAATACGAAACGCTTTCTGAAAATTTGAATCGATGGTTTGTAGGTTGTGTTTGAGTGCTGCTATCAGGTGACATATGAAAAGCAAAGCCGCCTTTAATATTAAATCATGGAATATATTAAAGGCGGCTTTTATTGAGGTGTGTTTAGCAAAGCAGAGGATTGCGCTTAGTGGCTTTAAGTACCCCAAGTTTGCACAGCAACTGTTTTTCAATATGGTTCGGCGAGCGTCTGAAATAGAACAAGTACTCGGTCATCACGGTGAGCTCTGCTTTTTCATCAATTGTTAACGCATCAACGCTTGCTAGTAGTAAATCAACAGATTCAAGCTCTGTTATTACACATTGTTTCTTCTTATGTAGTTGATCATAGAAGAACTCTAAATTGATATCACACTCTTGTTTATAGCTCTGTCTCACTGCAATTAAACGGAGTAGAGCAATAATGTAAGCTTGGCTCATCTCTTTAGCTTCAAGTTCTGCCAACTGGTTAAGTACATAAACGCGTGCTGAAATACGTAATCGCACTTCGCTAAGGGCTTTTTGTTGTACCCATGCATCCCAAAAACCCGTGATTAAGGTAGAAACCAGCGGAATGTAAACGCGAACGCTACTACGTGATAGCGATTTTTGGAGTAATGCCTTGATAATAAAATTACTGAGTATGTCTTTACCGGTATACAAGGCTACTTTTATATAGCGGAATTTACTAAACTGTTTATAAGGTTTTATTCCATGAATATTATCAACGGGCTCTGAAAGCTCCATAACCGCACGGACTAATGAGGCTTTCATTTTTTCACAAAACTGGTATTTAGCTGACGCACGGTTGATGAGAATTGCGGTGGTAATAAATCCAACCTCAAAGAGTAAAAATAATTCCAAGCTGATAAAGACAATGTTAATGACAACGAGTCTTAGTAGGTTATCTAAGGCTAACCAGTTTTCTCCGAGTAACTCTAAATAGATTTCGAAAGAAACGATAAAAAAGGTTGTGATGAATCCAATAAAAAAAGAAAGCACAACACATAACTGACACAGTTTTTTATCATTTATTGTTTTGAAGAGACCCTGAGTTATTGGTAAATAACGCTCAACACGTTTGAGTCCCCAGTTTTCAATTTTTGCTTCAATCATGCTGTATATATCAAGCTCGAATAGAACATAATAATGGGAGAGCATTTTAAATTGTTGGTGGGGAAACACATAATTAATTTCTATAAGCGGATTAAAAATACGCAGTTAGAAAAAATATCCAACTGCGATTTAAAATAATGAGTTGCTTTTAACGCATAATCAGACGAAAAAGAGAACACAATAAAACAGCTTTTTATTGTAAGTGCTGCGTTAATTATTACTATTTAGCAAGAAAGCCGACATGTGATAATTGTTTTTTTGCTGATTGTTCTGATGGCTCATTGGCTAACGTTTGCTGTTTTTTTTCTGGTGTCTTAGCTTCTCTTGGGAGCAGGCGAAATACGGGTTGTCCGTCTTCTTTTCTTACAAAAGCAACTTCACGATAAAGTAGCTCGTCATCATTTTTGATGGTATCTAATTCGTGGTCTTTAATTAGTGATAATGGGCCAATCATAGCGGTACAGTGATAGATTTTATGCTCGTAGTTATTAAATAACTTACAAGGTTGATCGAGAGCGAAACTTTCACCTGGTTCTAAATGACGGCTATTTTCTACTGCGCGGTTGATGTCAGAGATGCTAGCAAATACTGTTGTTGATAAGCTAAATAATACAATACTCGCTAGCATTGCTAAGGGGTGTTTCGATTTAAAAGTAGACATAATGATTATCCAAACAAAAAGCCAATACCTTATTCATTTCGACTAAAATATTGGCTTTATTAGTATGATGGTTATTACGACTGGAGTGTACTATCCGTTAGGGGCAAATAAAAAGACAATTATCACAATGTCGTTTTTATTTACCACCTGGTGTTTGTTGTATAACCCAACAGTGCAGCCTATTTTTCTGAGTCTACAGACCGTGAGACGCTAGCAGGTTATGAAAGTACATTGAGATACTAGCCCAGATTCGGGTGAGCCAACCGCCTTGCTGAACGCTGTTGAGCGCGACAAGTGGCTCGGTTTTAATAACTTTGCCATTATAAGTTACCGTCATTTCGCCTAATTTTTCACCCTTATCAACCGGTGCTTTGATGTCATGGTCAAATTGGAGATTAGTTAGCAGATCTTTCTCATCAATACTTGAAGGAAGAACTAAGGTTAGTGGCTTCTCAAGACCTAAAGAGACATTATCTTGCTGTCCTCCCCAAACGTGTTGTTCAGAAAGTTTGCTGTCTGCTTTATATAAGGTGTCTTGCTTGAAGAAACGGAAGCCATAATTGAATAGTCCTTTACTTTGAGCTGCGACATCATTCAGTGATTGCGTGCCCAGAACTACCGCAACCAAGTTCATTGGGTTATCTGGCATCTTAGCAGAGCTTACCAATGAGTACCCTGCGGCTTCTGTACTGCCTGTTTTCATACCCGTCGCATATTGATAAGTGAACAATAAGCGATTGAAATTTGGTTGGCGGATATTATTGTATTCAAAATACTTTTGACTGAAAAAATGAAAGTATTGAGGGTAGTCGTTCATGATGTGCTCTCCGAGAAGACCAAGATCATAAGCGGTAGAGAAATGTGCTGGTGCTGGCAGACCCATAACTGTGGTGAAGTGGGTATTGTGCATACCTAACTTGACTGCAGTCGCGTTCATCATCGAAACGAATGAAGATTGCGAACCCGCTACGTAATTTGCCAGTGTTACAGCGGCATCGTTCCCCGATTCAACAATGACACCTTGAATAAGATCTTTCACTGAAACATAAGAGCCTGGCTTCAAGAACATTCTTGAACCACCAGTGCGCCACGCGACTTCTGGCACGAGTACTTTCGAGTCTAGTGAGATTACACCGTCGGCCAGTTTTTGCTCAACAATGTACATTAGCATTAATTTTGTGGTACTGGCTGGAGCCATGCGCATGTTGGCATTGTTGGAAGCAATAATCTGTCCAGTGTTGGCATCAATTAAAATGAAAGCCCGTGCATTAAGACTCGGTGGGAATACTCCTGTCTGAGTCCACTTCTGCACCATAGTTTCAGGGATACCATTTGCACCACCGGCTTCTACTGGTGCAGGGGGCACTTGCACATTTTCTGGGATACTAACTTTTACGTCGATAGCACCAAAGTTATTGAGTGGAGCTTTTGCTTCTTTGTATTGTGTTGCCGCATAGTAATCACTATTAGGCATGGTGTTCGCCGCATCATTGCTAGGCGTGGCAAATACTGTACTGGAGGAAAATAATGCAGCGATTGCTACTGCTAAGGAAAGCTGTTTTATAGTTGTCATAAGGGTTTTAAATTTACAGTTATTCACTAAAAGCGCGATATAAAAAAGCGATTAGATAAGATACTGACTTCAGCGGGTCATTATTGCCCGCCGGGTCAATCCATCACTACCACGGCAATGGTGAGTGCTTTTCCGTTCTTAATCAGCTTTACGATGACTTTGGTCACGGACCGCATTATCCATAATGATGTCCTGAGCATTACGCGCTCTAGTGACCTGAATACTGTTGATAGCTATAACCAAATTATGGTGTTTAAGTCCTGCTTTCTCAGCAGGTCACTCGTTACCCTTATTGGTTATAGCCCTCGTATCTTGTCTGCTTCTATCCTACCAGCAGAACCATTATGGAAACCTGAACGGTAATGATGTTTATGCAGCAGCAAATTCGGTAAGTAGCTCTTTTTGACGCTCACTTAGGTTCTGTGGTGTTTCAATTGTTAATTGAACAATTAAATCGCCAGTATTGCCTTTACGATCTGTGACTCCTTTGCCTTTAAGACGGAATTTACGACCGTTTTGTGTCCCTTCAGGGATCTTAAGGCTAATCGCACCATTTAAGGTATTTACTTCAATCTTGCCACCTAATGCAGCAGTTACAAAGTCGGTCGTAGCTTTACAATGTAAATTATTACCTTCGCGAGTGTAACGTGGGTGAGGGCGAATATTCATTTGAATAAACACATCACCTTGCGGGCCACCGTTGATACCTGGGTGACCTTTGCCACTTAAGCGAATTCGACCGCCATCTTCAATACCTGCAGGGATTTTGATATTCAGCTTTTTATTTACTTGGCTCGCGCCTTCAAATACGGGTAAATCAATAACACGAGATGCACCATTAATCGCATCTTCTAAATCAATTTCCATCGTGTATTGAAGATCTTCGCCTTTTTGTGGACGAGTGGAATGACGGCTACCAAAGCCACCACGACCACCACGAGCATTTGAGAACATGTCACCAAATGCGCCACCAAAAATATCTTCAAAATCACCGTAACCGCCACCTTGGAAACCACCTTGGAAACCGCCGTGATGACCGCCACCATGATGTCCACCGCCCATACCAGGGTTATCAAACGCAGCATGACCAAATTGATCATAAGCTGCACGTTTTTCTTTGTCGGTTAAAATTTCGTAAGCTGCTTTTACTTCTTTAAATTTGTCTGCAGCAGTTGGATCATCCGGATTTTTGTCTGGGTGAAACTTCATTGCGAGCTTTTTGTACGCTTTTTTAATTTCTTTTTCTGATGCAGTTTTGGCGACACCAAGAACTTCATAAAAATCACGTTTTGACATTGGTAACACCTCTTATCTCAACTGAGATAACTATCTGGAACATTCTCCGCTAATCATACCCAAAAACGATAATTGATTTAAGCGTAATGAACGATTAAAGGCACAGATAGTTAGCCAAATTAGATTTACATTTTGCATGTTGTTATTGTAGAAAAGGGCGAGAGATATTGATCTCTTCGCCCGTCTCTATTCATTGCGATTGAATGCTACCACTGATAGCAAACTATCGAGAGTAATTACTTCACTTCTTCAAACTCTGCGTCCACAACATCGTCGCTTTTCGCTTCATTTTGCGTTTCTGCTTGATGCTGGTTGTTCGCTTGAGCCTGCTCCATCAGCTTTTGTGCAGCAGTCATCAATGCTTGAGTGTGTTTTTCAATGGCGTCTTTATCATCGCCAGATTTCACACTCTCAAGTGCAGAGATAGCTGCTTCAACGCTTTCTTTATCTGCTGCTGGTAAATTACCGCCAGCTTCAGTTAACTGTTTGCGTGTGCTGTGGATCAATTGATCAGCTTGGTTACGCGCTGTGACCAGTTGTTCAAATTGCATGTCAGCTTCTTTATTTGCTTCAGCTTCTTGAACCATTTTTTCAATCTCAGCTTCAGTTAAACCACCTGATGCTTGGATCGTGATCTTTTGCGCTTTACCTGTCGCCTTATCGGTTGCTGATACATTTAAAATACCGTCAGCATCTAAATCAAAAGTAACCTCAATTTGTGGCATGCCACGAGGCGCAGCTTGAATACCTTCAAGATTAAACTGACCAAGTGATTTGTTATGCATCGCTTGTTTACGTTCACCTTGAAGAACATGGATCGTTACTGCACTTTGGTTATCTTCAGCGGTTGAGAACACTTGCTCAGCTTTCGTTGGGATCGTGGTATTCTTGTTAATTAAACTTGTCATCACACCCCCCATGGTTTCAATACCAAAAGAGAGAGGAGTAACATCAAGTAAAAGAACATCTTTTACATCACCCGCTAATACGCCACCTTGAATCGCAGCACCCATAGCAACTGCTTCATCAGGGTTAACATCTTTACGTGGTTCTTTACCAAAGAAGTCTGCAACTGTTTTTTGTACCAGTGGCATACGTGTTTGACCACCTACTAAAATAACGTCAGTGATATCACTTACATTCAAGTTAGCGTCTTTAAGTGCTGATTTTACAGGGTTCAATGTACCTTGTACTAGCTCATCAACTAGTGATTCCAATTTTGCACGCGTGATCTTAACATTCATGTGCTTAGGACCTGTTGCATCCGCTGTCACATAAGGTAGATTCACATCAGTTTGCTGTGCAGAAGAAAGCTCAATTTTCGCTTTTTCAGCCGCTTCTTTTACACGTTGCATTGCAAGTGGATCATTGCGCAAATCAATACCTTGATCTTTCTTAAATTCATCAACAAGGTAGTTGATCATACGAGTATCGAAATCTTCACCACCAAGGTGTGTATCACCATTGGTTGCTAATACTTCAAAGGTTTGTTCGCCATCAACGTTATCAATTTCGATAATAGAAATATCAAAGGTACCACCACCTAAGTCGTACACTGCGATTGTGCGATCGCCACCTTTTTTATCTAAACCATAAGCTAGAGCTGCTGCTGTTGGTTCATTGATAATACGTTTAACTTCAAGCCCTGCAATACGACCAGCATCTTTGGTTGCCTGACGCTGTGCATCATTAAAGTAAGCTGGTACTGTAATTACAGCTGCTGTTACTTTTTCACCTAAGTATTCTTCTGCTGTTTTCTTCATTTTTTTCAGAACTTCAGCAGAAACCTGAGGTGCCGCCATCTTTTGACCTTTTGCTTCTACCCATGCATCGCCGTTGTCAGCTTTGATAATTTTGTATGGCATCACAGAAAGATCACGTTGAATTTCTTCGTCTTCAAAACGACGACCAATTAAACGTTTAATTGCAAATAACGTATTTTCAGGGTTGGTTACCGCCTGGCGTTTTGCTGGTTGGCCGACTAAGGTTTCACCATCTGTATATGCGATCACAGAAGCTGTAGTACGTTCTCCTTCCGCATTTTCAATAACACGTGGCATGTCACCGTCTAATACAGAAACACAAGAGTTAGTTGTACCTAAGTCAATACCGATAATTTTACTCATAAATCTTTTCCTCAATGTATCGCATTGATTAGTTATTCTTATCTGAACCATGTTCGATATTTTATTAACGATAAGAGTGATGTTGGTTGAAGCGCTAACTTCAAGCCAAATATCAATGCAATTTAAATATGTTTTCCCAATAGGGGATGAATATAGTGAGCTATCAACCAGTCGAATTTAGGTCGAAATAAGGTGATAGCTCTAAATATGTTATCTACTCAAGGCTAATTAGTAGCGTTGAAATTACTCTTCAGTTGGCAGTGTTGCTGCTTTACCAATAGCAATTTTGCGTGGTTGCATTGCTTCAGGTACTTCACGCTCTAAATCGACATGAAGTAAACCATTCTCTAAATTTGCACCAACAACTTTTACGTAATCTGCTAGTTGGAATTTACGTTCAAAGTTACGCTCAGCAATACCTTGATAGATAAAGTTCTTGTTTTCTTCAGGAGCCTTAGTTCCTGTTACAACAAGCATATTTTCATTTTGAGTAAGATCTAAGCGATCTTCAGAGAAACCAGCTACCGCCATTGTAATACGGTAATTATTCTCGTCAGTTTGCTCGATATTGTACGGAGGGTATCCGGTTGCCTGTGCTTTGTTGCTGCTTGCTTCAACAAGGTTGAATAAGCGATCAAAACCAATAGCGTGGCGGTATAGGGGAGTGAAATCTACATTACGCATAGTAACTATCCTCAATAATAAGCAATAGTCTTAGTGTTGACAGAGGTTATATAAAGCTGTCGTTTTACACTAAGCGGATCGATTAAGTGATCCGATAAAACAGAACTAATAAGGCATTCCCTAATCAGGCGAATCTTATTAGCATTTTGAACTCCATTTGGCAGTTCGTGTAATTAATATATGCTTCCGTGGTTGTTCGGTCAATACATTTTAATAAGTTTTTCTAATCTTTTTATTGTCTGGTTTGTAACTGATTGATTTTACATGTTAACCATAACTAAAAAAGTTGAACTTTCATCTAAATATGTACGATTTACACGTTTAATAAACGTAAATCGGTGTAACTAAATAGTCTCTCTAAATAAGAAATAAGGGCGTGAAAGTGATTTTCAAGGGGGAGTTATGAGCAAAGTTTAACCGTTTATTACTGGGTTGATGCTTATTGTGAGGTGGTGTGTACGAGATAAGGTACTGCTAATAGATCACATGATTAACAGATGGAATGTATAAATAATCAAAAATAAGAATGACATAGTGAACAAATTCACACTCTATTACGTATAAATTAATCGCATGTTTCTACTTTTGACCATTCATCTATGCTCTACACTAGAAACAAGATCTGATTATTGAAATGCGCTGATTAGGGATTAAAAGCATGCATGTAATGGTAAGACGATTACTACCTTTGGTTATTATTACAATATTTATTGTGGCATCAGTGCTGTTGATTAATACCAAAAAACGCCCAGAGCAGCAAAAAGTCACTGTGCAGCCTCCTGTTTTAGAAGTCATTAAAATACAAAAACAAGATGTACAACTCACTGTCGGTTCATATGGAGTTGTTGAACCCAAGCAAAAAGCTGAAGTTGTCTCTGAAGTAGTGGGCTCGGTTAAATATATTTCTCCTGACTTTGCTGTGGGCAAGTTCGTTACGAAAGGAGAGTTATTAGCACGTCTAGATGATAGCGACTATCATGCTGATCTTGCTCAAGCTGAAGCGACACTGGCACAAGCTCAAGCGAAATTAAAAGAAGAAATTGCGCGAGGAAAAGTCGCTAAAAAGGTCTTACGTGATGTTTCTCCGAATAAAAAAACGTCTCTTGGTTTACGCGAGCCTCAACGCAAACAAGAAGAAGCTAATGTAAAGTTTGCACAAGCTGCTGTAGAGCGTGCTAAACGCAATCTGACTAAAACAGAAATACGTGCCCCTTTCGATAGTTTAGTGACAGCTAAAGAAATCAATATCGGTAGTTATGTAACGAAAGGTAAGTTAATTGGCGAGTTGTATGGTACGCAAACGGCTGAAATTCGCTTACCTATCACGCCGCAATCTATGGCTTATCTTGACTTACCCGGTCTAGAAACAACAAAGATCACCTTAGAATCTCAATATAATGAAATGAAAGTTATCCATTGGGTGGCACAGTTAGTACGTAATGAAGGTGTAATTGATAAAGATAATCGAATGATTTACCTCGTCGCAGAAGTTAACGATCCTTATAACCGTCATTCATCCCTCGTCAATAATTCAGCGTCATTCTCACTACCAATTTTGCAATTTGGTACATTCGTAACAACAAAGATCCAAGGGAGAAAAGTCAGTGATGTGATTAAGTTACCTCGACACGTTGTACGATCTGAGCAGGTCATTGTGGTTGATGCTGATAATAAAGTCACATCTCGAAAGGTGCATGTTGTCCGTTCTGATAAAGAGCACGCTTATATTATCGGGGGGCTAACAGATGGAGAGTTAGTTTCCTTAATAAGTCCTGATAGCTTAATTGATGGAACTGAAGTCACAACGGTGATGAGTAAAAGTTATTCCCCTGATATTTCACCACTAATGGCTGCCGATAAAAAAGGGGTAAATCCTAAAGTCGTGAATAAGGGAGAATAGCGATGAAAGCAAAAGGATTAATTGCTTGGTTTACTCATAATCATGTTGCTGCCAATTTACTCATGTTGCTTGTTATTTTAGGTGGCTTATTTTCTATTAATTTAATTAATAAAGAAATTTTCCCCGCTTTTGCTATGAATCGAATTATGATCACGGCAAGTTATCCAGGCGCATCTCCTGAAGACATAGAGCAAAGTATTAACATTAAAATTGAGCAATCGCTCGATAATGTAAAAAACATTAAGCGTATTAAATCTGTCGCTTCTCAAGGCTTGGCTTCATTGACTTTAGAGCTTGAAACGGGGGCCGATCTTGAGAAAGTGCTAGATGATGTCAAACAACAAATTGATGCCATTACAACGTTTCCAGTCAATATGGAAACGCCATTGATCAAGCGGGCTGAATTTACCAGTAATGTCATGTTCATTTCGCTTTATGGCAATCTCAATGAAAGACAATTAAAAGAATATGCCAAACAAGTTCGAGACGATATTTTACTCGAAACCAGTGCTTCTGACGTTGTAGTTTCAGGCGTAAAAGATTATGAAATAGCGATAGATGTATCTGAAAATGCGCTAAGAAAGTATGGCTTAACCTTTGAGCAAGTCGCGAATGCTGTTCAACAGCGCTCTATAGATTTACCCGGTGGCATTATTAAAGCCAAAGATGGTGATTTATTGGTTCGAACTAACGGTCAACTTTATAGCGGTGATGCGTTTTCATCGATTGTATTACGCACACGCTCAGACGGTAGCCGATTATTATTATCAGATGTAGCCACTGTTTCAGACGGTTTTGTTGAAAATAGGGTTTTAAATCGTTTTAATCGCCAACGAGCCGCAGTTATTCAAGTACGAAACTTAACGGATGAAGATGCGACTAAAATCTCCCATCAAGTCAGTGAGTATATAGCCAAAAAGCAAGCTCAGTTACCTTCGGGTGTCTATCTCGATACATGGGGAGATATGTCACATTATTTGGAAGGGCGTTTGAATATGATGCTTTCCAATATGCTATATGGTGGCGTATTAGTCTTTGTTATTCTGGCTCTTTTCCTTGATATACGCGTTGCGTTTTGGGTCATATTAGGGATCCCATTTTGTTTTCTTGGTACCCTTTTGTTTATGCCAACACCGTTTATTGCGGTATCAATTAATCTTATCTCGCTGTTTGGTTTTATTTTAGTGCTAGGGATAGTTGTTGATGATGCAATAGTGGTGGGGGAAAGTGTTTATACCGAAGTAAAAGACAAAGGCCAGAGAATCGAAAATGTCATTAAAGGCGTGCAAAACGTTGCGATTCCAGCAACATTTGGCGTTTTAACGACGATGGCGGCGTTTATCCCGATGCTTATTTCGGATGCGCCCAGAACTGAATTTTTTAAAGCCATTGCTTGGATTGTATTGCTTTGTTTAAGCTTTTCTTTGATTGAGTCAAAACTTATCCTTCCAGCTCATTTAGCGCGTATGCGTTTAACACCGCCGAGTAAGACACCTCATTTAGTTTCACGATTAAAATTGCGTTTTAACAGCGCAGTCGATCGGTTTATTAATCATAACTATCGTCGATTTATTACCGTGTGTACGAGGCATCGCTATAGTGTCTTAGCGACTTTTTCTGGCATCTTAATGCTTGCTATCGCACTTGTTGTGAGTGGCCAATTACGATGGGTCTTTTTCCCTAACCTTCCATCTGATTATATTCAAGTGAATGTAGATATGGATGTGTCTTCTTCTGATGAAAATAACGCACGTGTTGCGGCTCAAATAGAAGATGCATTGTATCAAGCAGATGCCAAAATATATCAAGAGCTGGGTGTGAATGTGGTGAAACATACTTTTATGAATATGGCGAATCGCCAAGATTTATTTATCTTAGCAGAGCTTCATAAAACAGAAACGTTACCGATCAGTAGCTTTGAAATATTAAAACAATGGAAAGCACAAATGCCGCCTTTGGTCGGAGTGAAAAATATCACCTATGATGCCTCGATTGATCGTAAGCAAAGTGATTTACAGTTTAGTTTAAAAGGCGAAAATTTAACGGAACTTGCTGCCGCATCTAAAGCAATGCAACAACTGTTATCTGAGTATGATGGCACGTTGAATATTAAAGATGATCTCTCATCACCAATACCTGAAGTGAAATTACAATTAACCGCAGCAGGGGAAGCATTAGGCTTGTCATTATCAGCGTTAGCTAACCAAGTTCGTCATGCTTTTTTTGGTTACGAAGCACAGCGTGTTTTGCGCAACAATGAAGAAGTTAAAGTCATGGTGCGTTATCCACAACAAGAACGCAGTACGATTGGATATTTGGAGAACATGAAGGTGAGGTTACCAAATGGCAAGTTCGTTCCTTTTACAGAGGTTGCTACGGCTAATATTGAATCTTCTTACACCAACATCAACCGGGTTGATCGAAAACGATCTGTGATTGTGTCTGCCAATGTTGATAAAGCACAAACAGCACCTTCTGATATCTATAATGATATTTTGACAAATAAACTCGATAAATTACAACAGCAATACCCCGATATTAAGATAGCGTTAGATGGTCGAGCAAAAGATGAAAAAAATACTAAAGGTAGTTTAATTCGTGATTCTTTACTGGCACTGCTTACTATTTTCGCTCTAATGGCGATACCTCTGAGATCTTATAGCCAGCCACTGATTATTATGTCAGTGATCCCATTTGGTATTATCGGCGCAATAGCTGGGCATTATTTAGCTGGACTTACCCTTAATTTACTTAGTGTGTTTGGTATTTTGGCGTTAGCTGGGGTAGTGGTAAATGACTCGTTAGTTTTAGTCACCTTTATTAATCGAGCATTAAAGCAAGGCGTTGCATTACAGCAAGCGGTCATTGATGCAGGATGTGCTCGATTTAGGGCGATTGTATTAACGTCATTAACGACCTTTTTTGGTCTAGCTCCTATTTTATTAGAAGATAGCTTACAAGCACAGATCGTGATCCCGATGGCAACATCATTAGCTTTTGGGATTTTATTTGCCACCGTTGTGACCTTATTATTAGTTCCATCACTGTATTTAATATTACAAGATGTTCAATCTATAATAAGACGCTTTTATCACTGGTGGTGGCAACCACGCACATCCGAATAATGATTACGGATGGACGTGATTATTGAGTCTGGGATCTTATTATTTTCAGTAAAAATATGGCGTAATCTAGAAACCAATGCCGACACCAGCAGAAATTCCCGTATCATGCTCTGAGTCGTCAGATGCAGCAACAGTAATGATGCCTCGTTGTCCAACATCAAATTTACCACCTAATGCAATTGCAGATTGGTTATCGTAATTTGCCGTACCTAGGCCAATGGTATAGTGATAGCCTTGACGGAAAGGGATTGCACTCATCGCCATTGCACTTGCAGTACCTGCATTGGCTTCGTTATGTACTTTGTTTATATCTTGGCTAAGTTCACCAAAACGTTGATCTGTATAGCTATTAGCTTTATTGAGTGTTGATGCCGAACTTTGATCCGCATAATGGTCAGCTTTATTTACGGCATTATTAGCGTCAATATCTGAATAATGGTTAGCCTGTTTAACGGCTGCTGCTGTTTTATCATCGGTGTATCCATTAGCTTGATGTAAAGTGTTAGACGCTGAAGTATCGGTATACTCATTAGCTTGGTGTAAAGTGTTAGCCGCTGAAGTATTGGTATAACTCTTTGCTTGGTTTAATGTTGATGATACTTGAGTATCAGTATACTTATTTGCTTGTGAAATACCTTGATGTAGCTGACTTACGTTAACTGCATCTGTTTGTGCTATACCGGCTTGAATATGCTCTAAACGACGCTGGATCTTATCGTTACCAAATGATACTTGGCCATCAGTAGAAACAGATTGATTGCCAATTGCAATAGAACCTGGTTTGCCTGATGCAGTCGCATAGTTACCAATTGTAATATCTTTTTCACCCGCTGCCGCTTTAGTCCCTAATGCCATTGAATAGTTACCGTCAGCATGGCTACTTGTACCCATAGCCATTGCATATGTACCTTTCGCGACACTACTGGTACCCAACGACGTCGTTGAATACCCAGTGGCTTTAGCACTAGAGCCAAAGGCAATAGAAGCATTGCCATCAGCATTGGCTGTAGAGCCAAATGCTTCAGTTTGAACGCCTGTTGCACTAGCACCAGAGCCAAATGAAGATGAACTATTACCGTTTGTTTGTGCATTAGAGCCAAAAGAGGCGGATTGATCACCTTGGCTTTTTGCTGCAATCCCCATAGCTATCGCAGCATTACCATTAGCACTGGATGAGTAACCTTCAGCAACACTCGATTCCCCTTTCGCTGATGATGCATAACCAATTGCAACAGAATTATTACTTTGCGTAACAGAGGCACCTTGGCCTAAAACAACATTATTCGTATTCATTGTTGCATTAGAGGAATTATCACTTAAATTAAGAGGCTGAGCGAAAGCTGGTAATGAAAAAAGCGATATTAATAAATAGTTCTTCTTATTTAATAGCATGGCATAACTCTAATAGTTTAATTTGTTGTTAGCATATAGAAATTAATTAATAACGTTAGAGTTAGGAATAGAATTAAAGTTACCAAAAATGCATATTATGCATAAAACAGGGTCTTTTATTCATTGCTGGTGAGTGTTTATTAAAAAATAACGCTGAAATCGTCATTTTTTTGACTTTTTAGGTGTTTTGAAATTTAAGGAAAATATGTTTTTTTCAAGGAAAAAAGAAAAATAATTAATCTTGACTAAAAATCTACATTTAATTTTTAGATTTAATTTCATCTTTAACCTTATTCCTTTTAACAGTTAAACAAACTGAATAATCATTAATGCCATTTTCTTGACACTTAATAACATTTTCCTTTAATTTTTTTAACTCTTGTTGATTGCGAACAGAATAAACCATCCCGTTTACGCAAGAAATCGTGATCATACCTTGAGGTGAGAATTGATAACCTTTTACCTCACTCCCGCAAGGATTAAAGTCAATGCCTGCATTTACACTGACTTTTTTGGGTACAACTCTCACACTTTCAGTTACGCAACCTACTAGTAAAAAAAGGCTTAAAACAATGATTGGGGTTGGTATCAATTTCATGAGAATTCTCTGTTTGCAAATCTTAATGATGTCGCGTCTCAAATTAGGATGCAGCAATGCTCGATAGAATGCTAACGAACAAGAACAATACATGATTCTAACATCTCGCTTTGCTATTTATCTATAATACGAACTATTCATATGTTAATAAGCATTTAGTTTAATTAAACAATAGAGCTACTTATTATTTTTTACTAAGTTTATGAAAATATTGCGTTATAATAGATGTGATTAAAATGACTTTGTTTAAATTTAAAGGAGGACAACTTAATGTTTAGTGATGTACTGTGGTTTGTTCCCTTTATAATTTTGTTTCTTGTCTTTAATTTACTTGTTATAAAAAAACGGAAAAAGAAATCACATGGCAGTTATTTCTCTCTTCTTAAAAATCGCTTTAACACTTATCAATCAATGCAAGATAGTGAGAATGACGAAGACGACAGTATGATTGAAGATGACATCATCGAAGAAAAGCCGATCAAAAAACAAGGTATAAAAAAGCGTCGCCAACCTGATGCGACAGAAGCAGTAAAGAAAACAAGCAAGAAGAAAACACCACCAAGAAATAATACGCAGATAGACAGTGATCATTGGTTAAATCAAAAAGCAAAACGAACGCCTACTAATAAAAAATAGGTGTTTTGTGTCTTTATGGTTATCGCTAGGACGTTATACCGCCGCTATAGAAAAGGATAAAGGATTATGAAACCAACGAATAAAGCACTCTGGGGAAGGGGGAGTTGGGTTGATGTCACGATAAGAGTGACGCTGCTATTAGTCTTTGCTTATGCGGTAAAAACGTTCCATGAATTCGTGACCATTGATCGCTGTTTAGATGCTGGGCATAGCTATAATTACATTGAAAAACACTGTAATACTCTAGAGTAAACCACTTAACACTGCCTATTGGTGGGGTATGGTTATAGTCTGATATCCCACTTTAACTTCTCTACAATCACCTTTCCCTCCCTGAAGATTTAAATACATCAAACAACCGCTTTTTTACTATTGGTTCACTGTTGACATTAAAAGTATATCTACATATATTAAAATTCATATATATGAAAAAACGTATGTGAGTTTATGGAAACACTATCTTTCTTCAAATCAATGGCTGATGACACTCGCCTTAAAGTATTAATGCTCCTTAGCTTGAAAGGGGAGCTTTGTGTGTGTGATTTACAACAAGCATTAGATATTAGCCAGCCTAAAGTGTCTCGTCATTTAGCAGAATTACGTCGTACTGGGTTGTTGGTCGATGAACGCCGAGCGAAATGGGTGTATTACCGACTGAATCCGACAATACCACCTTGGATGAGTGAGATTATTTCAACATCGTCACAAAACAGTAATAAATATTTAGAAGACTGTTTATCTCGACTCGAATCAGATTGTTCTAGTTGCTAATTACATATCGATTAGTGACAGGGTTAAAGACTGTTTATACATAGGCAATAAGATGGAAATTAAAGACTTATCGTTACCAAATCTTGATGAAAACCAGTTCAATGTTACGACATCAGAAGATTTAGTTGCGCCGAAATCAACCCATAAACCGCGTATTCTGTTGCTTTACGGATCATTACGTAAGCGTTCTTTTAGTAAGTTAGTGATTGAAGAATCAGCGCGATTATTAGTAAAAATGGGCGCAGAAGTCCGTATTTTTGATCCAGATGGATTACCACTGCCAGATGCAGAAGATCCAACGCATCCCAAAGTCGCAGAGTTAAGAGATCTTGTGATCTGGTCAGAAGGGCAAGTGTGGTGCTCACCGGAGCGACACGGTTCGATGACAGGGATTATGAAAGCACAAATTGATTGGATCCCACTATCAATGGGGGCTGTTCGTCCTACTCAAGGGAAAACATTGGCGGTAATGCAAGTGTGTGGCGGCTCTCAGTCATTCAATGTAGTAAATCAGCTTCGTGTATTGGGTCGTTGGATGCGTATGGTGACTATCCCTAACCAATCATCAGTAGCGAAAGCGTTTTTAGAGTTTGACGATAATGATCGTATGAAGCCATCTGGTTACTACAACCGCATCGTTGATGTAATGGAAGAGCTAGTCAAATTCACGCTATTAACCCGCGATAACAGTGATTTCTTAGTCGATCGTTATTCAGAACGTGTCGAAAGTGCAGAGCAATTAATGCAACGTGTAAACCAAAAAGAAGGGTAATAAAATGGGACTGTTTGAACGTTACTTAACCGTATGGGTTGGGGCTGCCATTATTGCCGGTATTATTCTTGGCAGTGCAATCCCACAATTATTTAGTGTGGTGGCATCGCTTGAATACGCGCACGTTAATATCGTCATTGCGGTATTAATTTGGTTAATGATCTTCCCAATGATGATGCAGATTGATTTCTCATCGATCAAAGATGTGGGTAAAAAACCGAAAGGCCTAGTACTAACGCTGGTGATTAACTGGTTAGTAAAACCATTTTCTATGGCATTTCTTGGTTGGCTATTCTTTAAAGTTTTCTTCGCCTCTTGGGTTGAGCCAGAAACCGCTTCTCAATACATCGCAGGTATGATCTTATTGGGTGTTGCACCTTGTACTGCAATGGTCTTTGTGTGGAGCCAAATGACCAAAGGTGATGCGAACTACACCTTGGTACAAGTATCAGTTAACGATCTGATCATGATCTTTGCTTTCGCACCTATTGCTGCATTCTTGCTAGGTGTGACAGATATTACTGTGCCTTGGGATACCCTAGTATTATCAGTGGTACTTTATGTTGTGATCCCATTAGTGGCTGGTGCCATTACTCGTAAAGCGTTAGATAAATCAAACGACCATTCTCGTTTAGATAACTTATTAGCCAAGCTAAAACCTTGGTCAATCATTGGTTTGTTATCAACAGTAGTTTTATTGTTTGGTTTCCAAGCTGAAACAATTATCGCTAACCCTGAAGCGATTGTATTAATTGCTATTCCACTATTGATCCAAACTTATGCGATTTTTGCTATTGCTTACTGGGCTGCAAAACGCATGAAGTTAGCCCATAACATTGCAGCACCCGCTTGTATGATTGGTACCTCTAACTTCTTTGAATTAGCGGTAGCCGTTGCGATTTCACTGTTTGGTTTACACTCAGGTGCAGCTCTTGCCACCGTGGTTGGCGTGCTGGTGGAAGTACCTGTTATGTTGTCTTTAGTATGGTTTGCTAACCGAACCCGTCATTGGTTTGATGAAAACGAAACTGCATCAAACACTATTTCAAAAGTACACGGAGAGTAAAAACATGGTTGTTATTCACCATAATCCAGAGTGCGGTACCTCAAGAAATGTGCTGCAAATTATCCAAGATGCAGGCTATGAGCCAGTTGTGATTGAATACATTCAAGAAGGGTGGACAAAACCTCAGCTTCAAGCGTTATTTGCAGCGGCAAATTTAACCCCACGTACTGCATTACGTACCAGTAAATCGCCAGCTAAAGAGCTCGGTTTATTAGATGAAAGCGTATCAGATGAAGTGATTCTAGAAGCCATGCTAGAACACCCAGTACTGGTGAATCGCCCAATCGTATGTACGGCTAAAGGTGTAAAACTGTGTCGCCCTAGTGAAGCGGTATTAGATGTGCTCGAAAACTGGCCGAAAGGACCACTAATTAAAGAAGATGGTGAAGTCATCATCGACGCTAACGGAAACCGTCTACTGTAATTGCTTTTGCCACTACAACTTAAGTAAGTATAAATAGACATGTTTAAAGCTCTGATGAAAGTCAGAGCTTTTTTATTTTGATGATTAAGGAAACGTTCAATTTCTTAATTATCTCAGTTTTTTTAAGTTATTGATATATAGGTGTAATATTCATGGTGTGTTTTTAATCCGACGGGTTAAAAACAGTTCTTACTTTTATCAATAGCAATTAATCAATTAAGAGTGGTTTTTTGCGACCAAGTTAATGAAAATAAATGTTTTTATTTATTAGAATGATGAAAATTTGCTGTATTAATATAGCGTAAAAGTAAGCATGCTTATTAATATACTGTATGTGCTTTGGTGGAAATGAATATGGAAATCACAATTAGGCGTATTGAAACAGAAAGCACTGAGGATAAAGGTATATTCGAGACTTTGTTCAGAGAGTACCTATCTGGATTCTCAGTTGAACTAGATCTCTCAGTAATTGCTCAGCTATTTGCGTTGCCTTATTTCCACGGATTTATCAGTTTTGTCGACAATAAGCCTGTCGGTTTTGCGGTTTGCTTTGAATCGTTTTCAACTTATCGTGCGCAAAGAGTAATGAATATTCATGATTTTATGGTGTCTGACTACTTTCGCGGTAAAGGCCTTGGCAAGGCGCAACTGAATGGTATCGAACAGTATTGTCGTGATAATGATTACTTCAAAATTACATTAGAGGTCAGTGATGATAATGTTACAGCTAAAAAGCTCTATAGCTCATTGGACTACGAAGATTACAGAGTAGTTTTGAAAGGGCAGCAACATTGGCAAAAGTACCTCAATTAGCACGCACCTATCCGAAGTGTTGGACAAGCCCAAGCCACTTTATATAAGTAAATATTAGAAATATCATGACGGGTGATTCGAAAAAGAAGTCGAGCGTTATCCTTGGTGCGAATCAATAAATTTAACACGCGGATCGATAATGAAATCTTCTTTATTTCTGAAGCGTTAACTCCATGACGCTATTTCTGATCACGACCACGTAGGAAAGCATAATCACGTACACGCTGAAATCCTTTCGATAACACATAGTATAAAACGAATGTTTTTAGTGTCTGATGACGAAAAGTTAACAATGAATGGAATAGATTATGGTGAAATGAGTGTGGTTGGCTTAACGGTATTTGATTTACTGTTTAGGTAACTAGCTTGTTGCTGGCTATTATTAAATAATGGCAATGTGGGTGTAAAATTAAATCAAAAGCGAATGAATCGCGGCTTACAGAATAAGGATATTGTTATACATGCCAATAAATAGAGTGATAGGTGCAAGTGTTATTTTTATCACTATTCTGACAGGGTGTTCGTCACTGCCTAAACAAGCAGAGCATCTTGATGCGCCACTAACTCCGAAATTAACCAGTGCTTTATCAACATTAAACGATCGCCATAATCCATTTATAACGCCACAAACACCAAGCGCAGTTCTGGTGCAAAATACGGGCTGGGATGCATTGGGTCAACGTCTAGCTTTGGTTGAAGCTGCCGAACATACGATAGATATTCAATACTATATTTGGAATTCAGATAGTTCTGGTCGTTATTTAGCGAGTCGTTTGGTCGCAGCCGCTGATCGTGGTGTTTATGTTCGTGTATTGCTTGATGATATAAACCTAAATGATCGTGAAACACTGCTAACAAAACTTGATGCACACCCTAATATCGAGATCCGTATTTTTAATCCGATCCCAACCCGTAATGCTGGCAAATGGATAAGCTTTGTAGGGGATTTTTCACGTTTAAATCGTCGTATGCATAATAAATCTTTCACTGTTGATGGTACCTTTACTGTTGTTGGTGGACGTAATATTGGTGATGAGTATTTTGATCTTTCCCATGAGCTGAATTTGCGTGATCGTGATGTATTAGCAAGTGGAAAAGTTGTCGCGGATGTTCAACATAGCTTTAATGATTATTGGAATAGTGAATGGGCATATTCAGTTGATTTATTAAGGGATAAAGCTAAACCGCTACCACAGTTAATGCTTAGCAGTATTCCTGTACCTGAGTATAAAAACTATCCGGCATTGCCTCAAAGCCAAAATGCAGCCATGACGTACTTATCAACGCAGTTAAAGAAGATGACTGGAGCCAAAGCCACATACATTGCAGATAAGCCGATTCCAGATGATGTTGATAATACAGATCAGCCAAAAGCAACGGCGCAGTATTTATCTAAACTGGCGAAAAATACAAAAAATGACATCATTATTGAATCGGCATATTTAGTCTTTGATGATAAACAGCTAGCGGGTTTACAACAGCTCTCGCAAAAGGGCGTGGAGATCAAAGCGCTGACAAACTCAATGGCATCAAATGATCTTGTGACTAATCACTCTGGTTATGCAGGCCGCCGCCAAGACATGCTAGAAAGTGGCATGGATTTATATGAATTAAAGCCTGACGCTAAGTTATGCAAGATTGTTATTCAAGATAACGACAAATGTGCACCGAATGCGGTATACGGTTTACACGCTAAATCAGCGGTATTTGACCATCAAATAGCGACGATTGGCTCATTTAACTTCAATTTACGCTCTACCTATCTTAATACTGAGTCGCTATTGGTGATTGAAAACCCTAAGATTGCCACAGAGCTTGCTACGACCTTAGAGAGCGCAATGCAAGACAGTAACAGTTGGCATTTAAGTCTGGATGATGGCGATGTGTATTGGCATTCGGGTAACGAAATATGGGACAGTGAACCGAACACTAAACAATGGGATCGTATGAAATCAGAGTTATTACAATTATTGCCAATAGAGAAGTATTTGTAAGCACTAATATTAGAAATAGATTGAAAAGCCAGCCACTAGGTTGGCTTTTTATTATTAGTACAGGGTGATTAATTTTGCTTTTAATTTTATTACATAAAAAAGAGTAGTATTACTTAGTATAAATTAAAGTGCTAATGATAATTGTTTGTAATAATGACTATGGGTGTTTTGTTATAATAAGATTAATTGTTAAAACCTTGTGTATCTTTATCTATCAAATGATACGATATATAAATACTGATATTAAGATTTGTTTCATCTGTAAGTGTTAGGTTTCTCCTAAGACTAGAATTTAGATAATTACAGGGTTTGTATGAAATTTAAAGATAGATTGTTTAATGGCTTAGATAGCTCAGTGCAACAAAACTGGTTATATCAAGAAAGCATTTTAAACGTTAATACAGAGTACATGTATAAAGTTGCCATTGCACAAGAATTAACGAAAGGCTTTTATCATCACTCAGGGGACGATTTCACTATTGAGTTAGATCAGAATAAAAAAAGAATCCCTTATGCTATCGTTTCAGAAGAAGTGACTTTAAATAAAAAGTTTAAGAAAAAAACTAAGTCATGGAAAAAAGATAATAAAGTTGATGGAAGAGTTGATATCTTCCTTTCAAATGACAAATCAAAAGATACATTTATTATTGATGTAAAAGATTTTGAGATGTCTAGCTCAGATCTTAAGAAGGCAATTAAACGCTTTGTTAGTATGTTTGAGTTTTATAAAAAGGAAAATACGGTTCGTGAGTGTGCGCTAGTGTTTCCTACCATACTAGATACAAGTGATTGGGTTATAAAGTACTTACGTAAAAGTAAACTACCCAATAACTTGGTCGTTGATTTTGAATCAAAAGAAGTCGCTATCAACGGTGAAAGTGATGAGTACGCAGAGCGTTACTATGCAAATGTGCTAATCATTAAACGTTTTTCTCCTGCTAATATGGTTGTGAGTTGCGCTCAATACATGTAATTCGAAGCATGTAGTAATATGTGACAATAAAAGAAAAGCCAGCAGTTAATGTTGGCTTTTTATTTTTATGAAACTGTTGCTCTTTTCTCTATTGTTTCACGGTTGGCTTCGAAGTTTATTTGTTACTCACTTCAGTATTAATAACATATTTATTAGTATCTGCTATGGGGTAATTATATAAAGGAGCATTTATGAAGGTTATTATTGTTACCTATATTTTTGGTTTATGTGAAACCACAGATAAGATGGCCTCATTTATTGCTCAGCATACTGACAGTGTAAAAATCGTTGACCCTTACCAAGGCGTTCGCTGTGAGTTTTCTAGTGAAACAGCTGCGTACGAGCAATTTATTAAAGATTGTGGGCATGATGATTACTTATTTTTAGTTCGTGAGTCAGTATTAAAAGATAAGCATGATGTACTAATAGGTTTTAGCGCAGGCGCAAATGCTGCTTGGCGAATATCAGAATTAGTCGAATCTGATTGTAAAAGCATTCTTTGTTTTTATCCTTCAGAAATACGTAATCACGCGGATATTGAGCCGAAAGTACCAACAGCGGTTATTTTTCCGAAAAAAGAAGCCTCTTTTGACGTTTTAACCATGAATACAGCACTTCTTAATCGAATAAATGTAACGACTCAAATTATGCCTTATAAACACGGCTTTATGAATTGTTTATCTGATGCTTATGATAAACAAGGTGAGACGATGGGATTTGAATACATTCTGAATAGAATAAGAAAAATATAATTTATATTAATCATTTAATTATAAGGTTTATGTGATGTTGTTGAATCAAAATAAAATAGAAATATCACAACTTATTGAAAGTGATAGATGTGCTGTTTTCGATTTACTTCAAGATAAAGAAACGATGCGATTTCTAGGTCCAAGACGTCCATTAATTGATCAAGAGTCAGAAGCATGGTTTATTAATGAGCAAAAAGCAGAGTATAGGTTTGCCTTTCGGTCTATCGAAACGAATGAGTTTATCGGTTTTTGTGGAATATCGTTAATTGATGGTGAATTGGATTTTGGTTATTTCCTGCGTAGGAAATTTTGGGGGCAAGGGTTAGCCATTATTATGTGTGAATCAGCAATCGCTAAACTGTCTTATTCTATCGATTTTACCCAAGTTAATGTATTGATTGCCTCTGATAATATAGCAAACCAAAAGGTTGCTAAGAAATTAGGCTGGAAAATAAAGTGTGCTGCTAATAATGAATTTGAAACAGGGAATTTGTATCTAATTCAGAATTAAGGCTTATCACTTTTCTTTACTGTCATCTTGGGTTAGGTAATGAAAATTAGGTGATCTCATAGACAAATAATAGGATGTATTTTGTATCTCAACGTACAGCCAACTAGTTTGTCTTAAATCTGGCGCTATCCCTTGTATTGAATGCTTAATATGGAGATGACTATTTTGGGTAAACAATTTTCTGAATTATCAGATAAACATATAGAGTTTATCGAAAACCAAAAAATCTACTTTGTTGGTACTGCCGCTGAGAGCGGTAATGTGAATTTGTCACCTAAAGGTGGTGATTCCTTGAGAGTGATCAATTCAAATCAAATAGCGTGGTTAAATTTAACAGGTAGCGGTAATGAGTCTGCATCACATGTTATTAGAAATTCACGAATGACACTCATGTTCTGTGCATTTGAAGGAGCTCCGCTCATTTTTAGAGTATATGGGAAGGCAAAGGTCTTACATGCTAAAGATGAGGAATGGAGTCAGTATGTACAACTATTTCCAGAAAGTGTTGCTTCTAGACAAATATTTATCTTAGATATTGATTTTGTTCAGTCATCTTGTGGCAAGTCGGTTCCGTATTTTAGCTATGAGGGGGATCGTGATGATTTGGCGAATTGGTCCAAAAAGCAAGGTGTCGAAGGAATAGAGCAATACTGGCTTAAAAAGAATCAAAAAAGTATCGATGGCTTTGAAACTGAAATAGCGAAAAGATCAGGCTTGGACGTAGAGTAACGAATTAAGCGATTATATCGTGAGTGCTTAATACTTCATCAAACCACTTACGATATAACGTATTCACTGCCTGTTACGCTAGTATTTTGCTAGAAAACGCTCATAATCTTGCAAAACAACATTTAAAGAAGAAACTATCTATGACTGACTTTCAATATTACTTTCAGAAACTGCCATGTTTTAACTGTAAAAAAAACACAGTAAGCATTGATCTTGGTTGGTTAACCGCAGCGATGAAAGAAGATGTTATTGCACAAGCGTCTACGATTATTGCGCAAGATAACGTTGAGCCAGAAGTGTCGGTGAATGTAACTTGTACAAAAGATGAAGCTCGTGATTATCTACTACTTAATTTCTACGGTTATTCTGAAGAAGAATTAGCGAACCAAGTTAAAGCTGAAGATGAACAAGAAGTAGCAGAAGAAGTTGCTGAACTTTTTGCTGATGGTAGTGATGTAGGTGTATTTGAACACGAAATCGTACTGCTAAGTTGCACTGATTGCGGTATTGACGACTAGTTTAATTTAGCGTTGCAATTATAAGGCAATGCTTTTGATAGCCTAATACCAATGAAAAATCCGCAATTAATTTGTTACTAGTGCCTAGTAACAAAAGGTTGCGGACTTTTTTATGTTTTATAAGGTTTTTATTTGTCGACGTTTAACGCAATTGAATCTTCAGTTGCAAAAGCGGTTGCCACGTTACCTCCCGCAAGAGCTACATTAGCCGCTGTTAGCAATACATTGGTTGTACCTGCTTCAGCAACAGCGAAGTCGTAGTTACCTTCACCCACGTTAAGTACAGCAGAGTCTTTGAAATTCACATTCTTTAATACCACAGTATCGGCTGAGAATCCTGTACCTGTAGGGGTTGCGTGAATATCCACTGTGCCTGCTACTGGGTTAGCATGAACGACTCTTAGTTTTGCATATGTCGCAACACTTCTTAAATCATCTTCAATAACAACAGGCTCTATAGATTGAGCGGCAAATTGTCCGACAGCAAAAATGGTTGTTTCAGATCCTGCTGCAAAAGTGGTGCCTGGAGCTTTAATAGCTTCAGGTGTTGTTGCTCCAGAAGGAGTGACAGTTAAATCATAACTGTCCGGTGTTAAATCAAGGCTTTTAATTGTTTCATAGCTGATCGAATCAAGTCCAGATACAACATTGCCACTGGCTCTTACATCGACATCACCTAAATCAGCGACGGCATGACCAACACGCACTGTTGATTTTTCGCCAGTATTTCTAAGCACATTAACGCTTGTTCCGTCTGCAACAAGAAGATTGACAGGGGAGACTGCACCACCGCTTATATTAGGAACTGCTGTTACCATTAAATCGCTACCGCCATCTAATGCGATGTTACCACTGTCATATACCACATCGGCATCAGTACTCTTACCTGCTAGCGTGATCCTTATTCGGTAATCACCAGCTGGAAGTGTAACAGGTAGATTCGCATCATCTTCTTTAAAGGTAAGATCAGAAATTGTAATTGTATCTTCACTGATACTTGGACCGGTTGTTACGTGGATATCAACACCACCAACGTTTGGGTGTCCATGTAACACATCGACGCGAATAGATTGGTCGTCAGGGGATTCATTAGAACGAGAGAGAATCACTGGCTCTATAGCACTCACATTGTTTACAGCAAAGACGTCATACTGCATATCTGGTGCAAGGTTGACTGCATTTGCTGTGATGACATCAGCGGTAGCATCGTTTGCAAGAAGTCCACGCACAATCAGATCATGGCTACCTGAATCAACAGTGAGTAATGGACTACCTTGTTGATAATCAACATTAGATAAGCTACTGACTACATCACCATCCATTAAAATAGAAACAAGCGGAGCATCCGCACTTGCATGCGTTACCCTTAGCTGTGAAGTAGGCATTTCAGCGTTATCATCATGAGAATCGCTGTTACAACCGTTTAAGATTAATGCCGCAGTTGTAAGTAATGTAAGTGTTGTTTTTTTCATATGAAGCCTCTTCCTTGTTTGATTATGGAAAATTGCTACGGGTATATGAATACATCGGTTCACTAGTAAAAAACTGTCACCATTCGTCGGCTGTTTTCTTGGGAGAAATATCACTTAATACGATGTGATGTTGCTTATGTTTCATGTTGATTACAGGTTTGGATTATTCGTGTAAATAAAGGAAATTCATTTTTTGATGTTCACATTATCTGAGCATGACCGATAAATTTTTATATCATTGGAGGCTTAAAATGAAGGTGTAGCTTTGCTTTGAAGGAAAAAGTGGGGTTAAACGTTGATATAAAAATATTTCTATAGGAGGGATATGACACAGTAAATGGTAGTTATCTTATAGAGCCAGCAAATAGATGCTGGCTTTATTTAATCTATGATATAGATAAATAATGGTTCTATTTAATGGATATTTATCGTTGAAATATGTCCATAACGATCTTGGTGTGAAGCGGTACGCAGTTGAACACTTTTTTGGGTAGTGATCATTACTGGAGTAGAATAAGTCAGCCAGTTTCGACCATTATCTGTTGAATATTGAATACCTACACCAGGGTATTCCGTATTTGCTACTAACTTATTATTAAGTATTTTTGCACCAACCATGGGTAAGCGATACTGAATGCTTTCACCGTGGATATGATAGTTATCCATCTGTTTTAATTCTTTTTGTCCTAGTCGATTCGCAAATTCTTCCCATGCTAAATGTTTTGCTTTGTTGCGTTTTGCTGAGTTATCGATATTTTCCCAACTAGCTTTATGCCATGCCCGTTCTGCTACAGCTATTAGGCGAGGGTAAATCATATATTCTAATTGGTCATCCGTTCGAATTGTCTCACCAAAAACAGCGGCTTCTATACCTAAAATATGTTTTTCTGCTGACGGTTTTAAGGCCGGTAAACTACCTAGAACTCCATTTGAAATATCATAATCGGTAATTTTTTTTCCACTTTGAAACATATCTATATTTTTATAGATATCTGCAGGTGTAAAACTAAATACTTTTTCTGTATTAATAAAGCGAGTGGCCCAAGGGTTACCCCTTTCTTGCGGTGAAGCTTCTTGTGGTTGGTCTAAGTATAAATAAGGCGCATTACTTAAGATGACATCATATCCAGCATTAACAAGTCGATTAGCTCTTCCTCCAGATTGCCACTCCCATATACTATTCCATACTTGTGCAACAAGATTACCTTTGATACGTATTGTATGGTTTTTATGGTCAAAGGCATCACCATAAGCGTGTAATTCAAGTTTGTGCTGGCTTGATATTTTATTAACTTTATTAAAAAAATACTCCCCAAGTTGTTCTGTTGAATTAATGTTTTTATTACTTGCTATAAGCTTTTTACAGGCTGGTGAATTAATCCATGCTCCGGCTATTTCATCTCCGCCTAAATGAATAACTTTAAGCGGCTGAATGGTTGAGTGAATCTTTTGTATTTGCGTGATTAAATTATCAACAAAATCATAAGAGGAATCCATACAGACATTAATTGCGTTGTTTGAATAGAGTTGAACTGATTTATATTGAGTTGTATCTAATTGATCAAATAAACGAAATTGTTCTGCTTCTTTTATTTTTCCTTGGGATTTTAATTTCCTGTATCGGGACTCCATTGCAAGAATAGCTGCACGTGCATGACCCGGCATATCAAATTCAGGTATAACTGTAATGTTACGATCGTTAGCATATTTTAAAATGTTTTTATAATCCTCAACACTATAATATTGAGTTTTCTTGTTTGGGCCAGCACCTAAAACAGGCATCAAGCAAGCTGTTTCTGATTCATCATGGCATTGTGTAGCACCAAACTCTGTCAGCTCTGGAATGCCTGGTATCTCAAGTCGCCAGCTTTCATCGTCAGAAAGGTGCAAATGAAGAGTATTCATTTTGTAGGCTGCCATTTGATCAAGAAGCCGTAAAATAGTTTCCTTTTTATAAAAATTACGGGCTACGTCTAAAAGAAATCCGCGATATGGCTTTCTTGGCTCATCATTAATTATAACGTTAGGTATATCACTCCCATGTTGTTGAATTAAACTAAGTAAACTTATTTGGGCATAAAACAAGCCAGCATCGTTACCTAATAAGTCTATGTGGTTTTTACTAATATTGAGTGTATAAGCTTCGTTGCCAATATCATGGTCAATCAAACGAATAATTTTCGTATCAGGTGCTGTGGATGCAGCTGTTAACTTTGGTGTGTTATTTTTTAGCTCATGAAGTAAGGCCTTATGTAATGCTAATGCTTTTGGCTTATTTTTCTCTGTATATACAATTGACCAGCTGTTATCTATTATTGCTTGCCCTTGTATAGGAGTGATTAACTTAGGTGTAGGTGTAATTGCAAAATTATTTAATTGTTGTTTCGTAGTTGCTTTATATTGTTCAAATCGGCTATACGGTGTGGCGATAGGAACAATATCTTGCGATGAGCGCTTTAATTGATTACTAGATTTAAAAGCTTTAACAAAAACCGGATCGTCAAACTTCGTACTATCGATAACAACGGGCTGAGTGTCTTTTGAGGTAACATACCAATTAGGTAAGACAGCAGAATCGGAAACTATAAAATAATTGACATTGAATGTGATAACACGTGATTCTCCTGGATGAATAGGAGAGCTATTTGGTATTGGTGTTAGTGTTTTTATATCTCCTAATTGTTGCTCTATAGAAAAGCCATTAGTAATGTTATTTTTAATATCTCTTCTCAAACCAAAATAGATTGACCAATCACTAATAGGTATTGTGGAGTCACCAATATTTTTTAATTTTATATCAACAACTTTTTCTTCCGTATTCGTTTTTATGTCAAAGTTTTTTCTTACACTGAAGCTAATTGATAAATTATGCGCAATATAATTTATTATAGACTGAGAGCTTGCTGGAAGAGGAATATTAAAACTTTCACTAATAGGTTGCGTTGGATTAACAGCATAGGTGTTTATAGAAAATACACTGAGGATAGAAAATAATACAGGTTTTATTTTCATTAAATATCTCACTTTTTATTTAAGTTTTAATGGTAAATGTGAATTAACACAAACTGAGAAAATGATGGATTATATGGATCAAAGTCATTAATCCGATTAGCTATAATTTCATAATTTAAATAAATTAATTAATTGATGTAATTATGATTTTAAATAAGATTTAGGAGGGCTTTCTAATTTAAAATGTGACACTTTCTATTTATTATTCATAATTTATTTTGTCCATCATTAAATAGAATAACGCGATAATATTGTGTGATTATTTCATTGAAAATAAAATCGAAATGTTTTTTATTTAACGAGTTGTTTTTCAATATCATTTTTGTTGTATTTAATGTTATTCGTAAGGGGCGTAATTAACAAATGATTTTTAGTTATCTTATTATGAAAAAAAGTAATACTAAAAATTAATGTTCACCTATGTTTATTTTATGTGTTAGAAATTATTAATGTTTAGATGTTATGTTTATTTTATGTATTGGAAATTATTAATATTAAGATGTTATGTTGATTTTTCTATTAAGAGTATTTGAATGGTAAACAATTTTTTAGCCAGCAAATAAATGCTGGCCTGAATTTTCATTAATTTAACAGAAATCTAGAGTCATCAGTAATCGTGTTTCGTTTGGTAATGTAGCGGGGGAACGATGAACAATACCAAGATTTTCATTTCCAGCCCAAGCCTCACCTTTAAGCAGTGCCACATCACCCGTAGATAATTGCTCTATATCAGAATGTTGTTTATATAATCCCGATGTTTCATCTGGTAGTCCGTTATTGCCATGTCCTAGTTTTGTGCGATCCACTTTATCGTTAGGCAACCATTGAGATGCATTACCATGAAAAGTCGATACCAATCGGCAAGGGATATGATCGACATGGAAACGTGGACACATAGCATTATTTAATGCTGTTAATCTCAAACCGACTTCTTTTAGATCAAATAAACAGCAGAACATATCAACCAGTTGTGCAATGTTTTCAACTAGTGCTTTAGGCAGTTTTCGTTGTGTGGCTAGATCAAGTTCTTCCCGTACCGTTTCAGGTGAAAGGGATATCGACTTTCTAAATGTTGGGTTATCACTAAGAAATGTTTCAATTTCATGTGTGAGTTCAGAGCTGAGATTGCGCTGCCATACCGCAATATTAATGTTGTTTCGATAGATATTGGTGAATACGGTAGGTTGTGGGGCGATACTTACATTGGTTGTATTCTCAACACTATTTAATTGGCGCTCGATGGTGGCTACATTCATGGCTGACGATTCTCACATTGACAGGGTTAACCAGAGACGACTTTGATACGTTAAGGTTAACGGTTAGTTTTAAGCTATACATTATAGCCTTTATGTTATGTTATAACATAACAAATTGGGTGTGGGTTTAACAATAGCAGTTTGGATATGATCTGTCATATTAAGATTAGTGATAGAAAGAGATAGAAGAAAGCCAGCAACGATTGTGCTGGCTTTGCTGTTAACCTTATGTGGGTTAAATTAAGCGTTGAAGCAAGTAAGAACATCTTCTGTAAAGTAGGGCTCTTGGTATCCCCAGAACATGTACTTTACTTTCAGGAAGTACTGACTAAATGAGTGCAGCATCGGTACGATGTTGTTTCGTTTATCAACTACTTCAGTCGTGTTGGTTTGCCCTATGTAATTCCCGTCTTGAATGGCAATCCCTAAAGGGACGGAATACTTATTTTCATGCATCAAAGCTAAAGCATGGTTCAGTTGTCCTCGACGCTTAACCATAAGATCGGGTGCACCTAATCCCACTCCAATTTTTTCGCCGTATTGGTAAATACTTTTAAGGTAACCTTTGTCTTCCCAAGGAAGCCATTCACCGTTAACAAAGTTGGCATATTGCATGGTTGTTGAAGAAGGAAAAGCCTGTTTCAAGGCTAGCATGTTTGCTTTGATACCTGTTACATAGTCATTTTCATTAAAGCTTGGATCGGTTTTTACTGATACACCAATAGCGGTTTCTTGTAAGTTTATCCCTTCAATTTTTCCGTCAAACTGGCGTCCTAATGCTTGCATTAATAGTGCGAAGCGAGTTCGAACTTGTTTATTCCAGCGTTTAGCTACCCATCCTTCGCTATTTCCATCATCAGTGTATTGTTGAACTGCGCCACCATCATAGGCTTTATCGAGAAGGTAATTAGGTACGGCTTTATTTTCAGAATAGAAGGTCGCATCTTGAAGTTGAATAAACAGCTTTTTACCGTGCTTTTTTAGGTACTCATAATCTTCAAGAATGATAGAGAAATCATAAACGTCTTTTTGAGGTTCTAAGTCAGACCATGAATACATGATTTGTGCGCCTACAAAACGAGGATTGTTGAGTAAAGGGTGGGATTTAATGGCTTTTCTGTCTTTAGCAAAATAGACGAAATGTTTCATGTTATCACTAGCAATAGGGCAGCTTGCGCTTAAGTGTTTTTTATATTCATCTTTATAGCGATCGGTTGGATTATCCCATGCCGCGTTGGCACTAATACTGAAACAGAGTGTTAAGAGAAATAGAAATATAGGCATAGTAGTCAGTTGTATATAGAACAAAAGCTAGCATGTTCTATGCTAGCTTTTGTCGTTAGTTTTTCGTTGTTATAACGGTATGTTTAGAGTTTAAAGCGACTGATTTCTTGTTGTAGCTCATGAGATAAATTCGATAGCTCAGCTGCCTGTTTTGCGGCTTCATTGGCTTCTACAGCAAGTTCATTAGAAACATCACGAATTCCCTCTGTATTACGGGTGATCTCTGATGTTACGGAAGATTGCTCTTCAGCGGCTGAAGCTATTTGCGTCGCCATATCATTGATCGTTGTCACGGCAGTGGTAATTTGTGACAGGCTTACTGCTGCGGCATTGGCATCATCAACACTGGTTTCAGAGAGATGACGACTATCATCCATGATATTCACAGCTTGGCCTGTGGTTTTTTGTAGGGTCTCTATCATTTGCTGAATTTCTTGAGTTGATGCATGAGTTCGTTGGCTAAGTACACGTACCTCATCTGCAACAACAGCAAATCCTCGGCCTTGCTCACCGGCTCGAGCTGCTTCAATTGCGGCATTTAATGCCAATAAGTTGGTTTGCTCTGCAATCCCTTGAATGGTTGATAGGATCGTTGTGATGCTTTGAGCATTGTTATTTAGCTCACTGATCACAGATGTTGCTGTATCCACTTCTTGCGCTAGTGTGCTGATCGACTGTTGGCTTTGGTTAACCTGTGTCGCACCGTGATTAGATGCGGTTACCGTTTGTTCTGATGTTCTTGCCGTGTTTTCTGCGTTGGCGGCAATCTCTTGAGTGGCGGCTGCCATTTCATTGATTGCTGTTGCGACCATATTAATTTCATCTTGCTGATGCTGAATACGGGTGCTGCGCTCTTCGGCTTGTGAAGCGGTTATATGAGATTGTTGATTAAGTGATTCTGAAACATGACGTAATCTAGTCACCATTTGGTGCATGTTACCAACAAACTGGTTGAAGTTTAGTGCAAGTTTACCTACTTCATCGTGGCTTCTTGGTTCTAAACGTTGCGTTAAATCACCTTCACCATTTGCAATTTCAGCCAGTGCTTTTGATACACGGTCAAGATCGCGAAGAAGATAGTTTACTAGCCATGCTACCGCGATAACTACGATCAAAGTGATCACAATTGCAGTGATGATTAACTCTGTTAATAGTGAATAGTAGCTGGCTTCTTCTGTGGATTTATCCATTTCAAGACCAAATACCCAATCACTATTTGGGATATTAGCAAAGTAAAATAGCTTATCTTTCCCTTTTATTGAGAAATGCTCTAAGCGGTTTGTATTGGCACTTTGTTCAATGTTACCCATGTTTAACTGATTGCTATAGTTTGCAATCGGCTTTAATAACAATGAGCTATCAGAATGAGCAAGGAAAGTTCCATTCTTTTTGTCGATCAACATGGCATGAGCATTATCACCGACGTTTAAACTGATCACATCGTTAATGAGTTGATCAATCAGCACATCAGCGCCGATAACACCAGCTAGTTCGCCTTTATTGCGAATAGGCTCGGCAATCGTCACTAATAAGGCGTTAGTAATAGCGTCTTTATAAGCAGTGGTGATCACTTGTTTGTTATTGTTTACTGCATCGCTGTACCAAGGGCGTGTACGAGGATCATAACCTGCGCGGTTACGCTCTGGGTGTGATCGAAGCATTTGTCCTGCAACGTTACCATAGTAGATATCGTCAAAACCGCCTGCCTTACGTGCTTGTTTCAGGAAAGGCACAAGATCTGCTTGTTGATAAGGCTCTTTGACTGAGGAGGTGATACTGCGACGGATATTAATCCAATCTTCAATACCGCTGGTAGCTGTGGTTGCTACGCTTTGTAAGCGATCTAAGATATTTTCATTTGTTTGTTGTTGTAAATTACTGGCAGCAAGCCAAGTTAATACTGTTGCCATAAGGACAACAGCAGACAAGCTCGCGCTGATCAGCTTTTGTTTTAGTGATAGTTGCATTGTTGTCTCAGAAAAATGTGGTTTTAGATATTGCGGCGAGTGTAAATAGTGTTTTAAATATATGCACGTAAATAAATACAAAAATTAGATGTATCGCTTAAAAGAATTCAAATGGTCAATTTAATGACTATGTGTAATCTAGTTGGTGGCGTCTTATTCTTTATTTTAGGGTTGTATTAGTATTAATTTTTGAGGGGAATAGTTGTTTGTGCTTTTTATCGAGTACAAGTACTAAAACTCTAGTGTATATTGATGCAGAGTAGCGGCTGAATACAGTCAACCGCTATGTTGGTATTAAGTTATGCCATGTTGTATTGGGTTTTATTCTTTATTTATGCGAATTCTTTTTCTTGTACAGGTGGTACGTGAACTTGTAAACCACGTTGAGGGTTAAGCTGTGATGCTAAGTTAGCTGCTAAGGCTGCGGTTTCCATCATTGCGGTAACGACTTCAATGTATACACCTGTCGTTGCTGTAGATGCTAGCTCTAAAGCGTGATCAAGTTCAGCATTAGTAGTAACTTTCATTGATAACCAATCTTTTGCGCCAAAGGCTTGAGGCAGTTGGCTGTAATTCCATTGACACAAATCGTTATAGTTAATCATTGGATCTTTACACAAGATACGTTCAATTAAATACCCATTATTGTTTAGTACGATAACAATAGGTTTTAGTCCAAAACGATGAAACTGTCCTAGTTCTTGGACTGTTAATTGATGAGATCCCTCACCGGTAAGTAATACTGTACGGCAAGAAGGATTGGCAATGGCTGCGCCAAATGCAGCAGGAGTTGCCCAACCAATACTTCCCCATAGTGTTTGGTTTTCAAATCTTGCACCTTTAGGTAGACGAGCAAGACCTAATCCCATTGATATTGTCCCTGTTTCAGCAATAACTTGATCATCTTCTTTAAAGAAGGTTTCTAGTCGTGGGTAGAGTGAATGTGCAGTGATAAGATCGTTATGATTGTTTTCTGTATTTGCCGCTGGCTCTAAATGACTATAACCCATGTAGCAGTTGTATGTATTGGTACGAGGATGAATAAGTGGGGTTAGTGTTTCTAATAAACGACAAAAGTTAACAGGGGGATGTTGACGTTTATTTATATTGATTTTATCTTGGTAGATATTGACGATATCTTCAGGCCACTGGATAGTAAAAGCGCCAGTATTAAAATCTGTAAATAGTGCGCCAAGATTTAAAATGAAATCAGATCTTTCTACATAATCGTTGATGTGTTTATTAATAACTTTACCATCGCATAAGCCAATAAAGTTCGGGTGTGTTTCATCAAGTAGTGCTTTATCAGCAAACATTATTGAGAAAGGTAAATTGGCTTTTTCAAGTAGTCGTAATACTTGTTTTTGTGCATGACAAACACGAAGGTGCTCACCGACCATAATTAAAGGTTGGGTTGCATTGTTGATTTTGTATGCAATTAACTCAGCAAGTTGGATCACATCGTCTGAGCCTGTTTGTGGTTCAAAAGTAAAATTGAATTCCTGTGGTGCTGGTAATATTGATAATGCAACGTCTTCAGGAAGTGCAATATAGACAGGGCGTTTGGCCGACAATGCTAATTGAATCACGCGATTAATTTCTTTTTCAGCATTATCAACAGTTAAAATTGTACTGGCTTCAACAACATTGTCCGCCATTTTCGCAAAAGTGCCGAATTGGCCATCACCTAATGTGTGATGAATAAGCGCATGAGAGGCCATAACTTTTTCACTCGGCATACCTGTAATAAAGATAACAGGTAGGTGAGCTGAATAAGCGCCGGCAACACCGCATAGTGCACTTAATTCTCCTGGACCATAAGTCGTACTGAGTGCTGCGACACCATGAATTCTAGCGTACCCATCAGCAGCATAAGATGCATTTAATTCGTTTGAACTACCAATCCATTCAATACTGTCATCTTCACAAATGGCATCATTGATTGGAAAAGCGAAATCCCCAGGAACACCAAAAACATGGTGAATATTAATTGCTTTTAATGCGTTAATTAAATATTGAACAACAGTAATTTCTTTCATAATTTTTTCTGCCAGATAAACATCAAAAATAACAAGATGCGTAAAATAAATAAGAATGGTTTCTGGCAATTATCATTGCTGAAAAATAGGTGTTTGAAAATTAGAATAATTAAGAAAGACTTTTGCAATTATTCGAAAGAAGCCATTATTTATTTACGATATAATTACAAACTATTATTAATTTATGAGTATTGGGTATTATGCACTCACTGGAAGCATTACGATGCTTTGTTGCAACGGTTAAACATGGCAGTTTTTCTGCAGCGTCGAAAGAGTTAAATATTTCAGTATCTTCCATATCGCGATACGTAAAATTATTAGAAGATGAGTTTAAATCGCCATTATTAATCCGTCATACTCGTACATTAGCACTTACTGAAACTGGGCTAATGGTCTTTGAAAAAGGAAGCAGTATTTGTGAGCAAATCAATCAGTTAAGTGAAGACGTCGCGGTACAACAACAGCAAATTCAGGGGAATATTAGAATTTGTGCACCACTATGGTATGGCGCTCATTACATTGCCCCACTTTTACCTGAATTGACGAAAAAATGGCCTGAACTTACTATATACCTTAATCATGGTGAGGAAGATCTTGATCCTTATGGTGCAGATTATGATTTGTATATTCATATGGAAGAAAACAAAGATGCTTCGTTTGTTGCTCGAAGATTAAAAAGCGTTGATTATTGTTTATGCGCTTCGCCAACTTATATTGGCTCTCACCCTGTAATAAAGGTCAGTAATGATTTAAACCAACATTCATTGATAAAACAGGTTTTTACTCAACCTTCTAATTACTGGTATCTGCACGAAAAACACTCTGATAATCTAAATACTATAAAACTAGCATCGAATCATATTTCCAGTAATAGTTCGCTGGCACTGTTACAAGTAGTATTGAGCCACGGTGGTATAGCATTACTTCCTCGAAAAATGGTTGAAGTATTTATCAATAATAAACAGCTTGTTGAATTATTACCCCAATATACAGCGTCACCTTTTCAAGATAAAAGCAGTATCTCACTCATTTATTTAAAAAATAAATCGAATAATAGAAAAAGCAAGATAGTGATTGATCATATTGTTAAACATCTAGCTTAATTGAAGCCAATTAATCAATTGAACAGCTATTACAGCGTGATTTTCCGGTTAACAAATAGGAAATACGATAACGATTTCTGGCAAAAAATAAGTATGCTTTATCGGCAACGATACGTATCACAGGAAGCCTAAGTATTTTTAACCACTTCTTTTTACCAACAAGGTTCCATGCTTTATAAGTAACATCAAGACCAAGTAAAAGTTGTTGTTCTGAGCCTGTTTGAGAAAAGAGTAAACCGTGTAAAACAGTGCTGGCTTTTTCTTTTGATATATCAGGAAAGCGTTGGTTAAAGTCAGGCACAAGAATATCTTCAAACTGGAGTTGATGTTGGTTGTTAAGCTTACGTAGTTGATTCATTTCAGCGACACAAAGTGGGCAACTTCCGTCAAAAAATATGATCATTTTTTCCATTTTTTCCATTTTTCTGATTCCCTGCTTATGTGATTGCAAATACAACCGCATGTAGTCCGCAAACATAAGTGGTTAGACGATTACGTAATTGTTGATAATACTCATCTTGATGACCTGAGTTAAACTTTATCTCGGTGATACGAATACAGATGAAGCCCAGCATTAATGCAACAATAGCCCAATTGTAGTTACTCGTTGAATGTAATAGCGAAAACCAAGCGAGTAGCGCAAAAAGATTACTTAAGAGTAGAGCATATCGATAGGTTGAACTTTCGTTATGATTAAGATTGTTTCCCCACATAACGCCAGAAAGAAAACTGAGAATAATGGCACTGTAACTGACGAAAATGAGTAAAGCTGAGGTGTTAAAAATACGTATCTCAAGGCTGATAGCAAATGCACTTAAGATAAAAGGAATAAGACCTAGGTAGCCAAGTGTATGGGTGGGTAATCGAGTGATTGTGTTCATATTTCCAAGTCGTCATTGTTTGATTAACCTAATACGCTTAAAAATAGGAATCTGATCAATGGGGGTTACATATTGATGAAAAGCGGGGATAATACTGCGCTCGCTGTAGGTATATGATTGGTATATACCCTTGTGTAGCGATGCTGGTGTCACTTTCAACTTCTAGGATATTAACTATGCGCGCTTTCGTATTAAGAGCCCGTTCTGCACCCACCGACAGTAAAATGCTATTAGCATCTGTGGGTCAAGATGCCCACACTGAAATTTTGGCTCACGTTTTAATGAATGCTATTTTTGTGGCGCAGTCTCACCGCGAAGATATTATGGTGCATTTAGTGCTTGAAAGTACGCAAGACTTTTCTCGTACCATTAGTTTTAATTCTAATGATATTACTAATTTAACCGGCTTTCATGAGCAAGCATGGTTAGATAAGATCACTCATGCGCTTGATAAATCATTAGGCATGGGTAAAGAGCAATGTCGTAATGTAGAACCGGGGATCACTGTTCGTACGATCAGTTTTGAAAAGCTGGTGGTTGAACTCGCTGAAGACTACCAATTATATATGTTAGATAAGAAGGGGGATTTTGTTCGCGATATTGAACTGGCTGCGAACCCTTGTTTCTTATTAACAGATCATATGCCAATGCCTAAGAAAAGTTATAACAGTTTAAAACGCTTAGGCGCGCAGAAGATTAGCTTAGGTCCTAAGATGTTATTTGCCTCTCAATGCATCGTATTAATTCATAATGAGCTAGATTTAACGCTATAACGAGATCTAAAGGTCTCTTTTATTAAAGCCGTAACAGCTATTGTTACGGCTTTTTTGTTGCATTAATGTTGTGATTTGTGTCACATATTTTTCTGGTGAGGATCTTATTGTATTGACGTATTTTGACTATAACATTATGAAAAATTAATAATTTTCAAAAATGATGCTCTATTGGTTCTAAAAATGGAATGATGTTTGTTTAATGCTTGTAAATGGAATAAACCATTTCTAGTGAAGCAACGGTTAAATGCCTAAAACTATGAAAAGTAAGATACTAAATATGGGGTAAGAATATGCTTGAGCTTAGAGAAGTTCAGTGTATTTTCATTCCTAAATACCGTAGGTATAAACACACCCATAAGAATGACAACCGTTAGCTAAACGGGCCTTTTTACAGGAATCAATATGCAATTATCCTCTCAGCCTAAAGGGCTTTTTCACCTCATCGCAATACAAATGTGGGAATTTTTTAGCTACTACGGCATGCGTTCGCTATTAATTCTATTTTTAACCCAAAAACTCTTAATGTCAGATGAACATGCATATGCACTATATGGTGCATATACATCTTTAGTTTATGTGACACCCATTTTAGGGGGTTATTTAGCAGACCGTTATTTGGGTAATTACTGGTCTGTTGTTATTGGTGGCTTATTGATGGTTGCTGGCCACGTTGTATTGAGTATTCCGAGCAACGATCATACAACCTTGTATTCAGCGTTAGCATTAATTATTTGTGGTTATGGCTTTTTTAAAACTAACTCAAGCTGTTTATTGGGTGAGTTATATAAAGGTCATGAAAGCGCACGTGAATCAGGATTTTCTATATCCTATATAGGCGGTAACATTGGTTCTGCACTCGCACCAATTTTCTGTGGGTATGCTGCAAGCCGTTGGGGATGGCATGTGGGCTTTGCTCTTGCAGGTATTGGTATGTTTATTGGCTTAATCATTTTTAGTACGGGCCGTAAAAACTTTGCCCATGTACAAAAAGCCAATAAAGCTGCGTTAACACAAAAAACAGCAGGTATTAGTCACTGGTTTTTAATCATTCTCGGTGTTGTTGCTGCTGCGGTAGGTCTGGTGTTTGTACTTAAAGATTTATTAGCTGGTTACATTCTTGCCGTGATTCTTGCATTTTCGGCACTACAAATGTTGCGTTTATACCGTAAGAGTGATGCTGAAGATCGTAAGAAACTTCACTCAATTATGTATTTTATGATTTTTGGTATGGTGTTCTGGGCATTTGATCAACAAGGTGGCAGTTCAATCAGCTTATTCATCGAGCGTAATATTGATACTGATATCTTTGGTTACCATATTCCAACAGCCTTCTTTCAATCCGTTAATCCTGTAGCCGTTATTGTGGGTGGTGCTGCGGTGACATGGTTGTGGAAAGTATTATCGTCACGTCAGATCTCTGTTCGTACATTAACCAAATTAAACATGGGTTTGTTTCTACTAACTGCGGGCTTTAGTTTGATCACATTGTCTTCTAAGCTAGCAATGGCTACAGGTCATACAACATTCCTATGGCTATTTATTGGTTTGTTCTTCATTGGTATTGCTGAGCTATTTATTGACCCTGTCGCGTTAGCTGCAATTACGCGTATGAATCCGCAAGGAGCAACAGGTACGGTTGCGGGTATTTACATGTTAATGGGTGGTTCAGTAGCAAACTATTTAGCAGCAAACATTGCTGAGTTAACGTCAACCAATACACCACAAGGTGATGCAATAGATTTAATTACTTCTGCTGCGCAATATCACCACGTATTCCAGTCAATTTTAATTGTGACGGTTGTGGTGCTGGTGATGGGATTATTGGTGAATTTTAAAAACCGTAATCAGCCAGAATTTGATTAACGACTAATTACATTTTCAGCCAGTATTATTACGTTTCTTGTTAATAATACTGGCTTTTTTATTGCCTAAATTTCGTGACAGCAAAAATAAAAATCGATCGTTATGCCTATTCGTATCGTAGATAAAGAGTTGATAAAAAATAAGGCATATAATTTATGGCGGTAAAAGCTCTCTATTGGTTCACCAATGATTTGCGTTTGCATGATAACCCTATACTTCATCAAGCTTATGAGCATTGTGATAGCCTGCTGTGTGTTTATTTTATGGAGCCACAAAAACAGCAGTTTAATCGCTATCAACTTGTCTCGGTGGGAGAAATTCGCCATCGTTTTTTATTGCAAGCGTTACAAGCACTGCAATCTAATTTAGCCACATTGGGTCAGCGTTTATTAGTGATGCAGGCCGATCCTATGCTTTCAATGCCAGTATTAATAGAGCAGTACGGTATTAACCTTATCTATCGTAGTCGTCACTGTGGCTGGTATGAACAACAGCAATGGCGTTACCTAAAACAATGTTATCCCCATTTGCGGTTTGTAGAAGTTGATACACATACGTTGTATTCACAAGATCAACTGCCGTTTCCTCTTTCAGATATGCCAAAGAGCTATTCAAAATTTCGTAAGCAGATAGAGCAAAACACCACTGTATTTTCACCTCTTCTTGTACCTGATTATTTACCGCCACAGCCTAATGTGTTTTGTTCTGATTACTTAGATATTCGTCATGTCCACATTTCAGATAATGATCAGGTTGAGTGGCATGGTGGTGAAAATGCAGCACTGATGCATTTACAGCAATACTTTTCTTCAAGTTTACCGTCTAATTATAAAGAGACGCGTAATGCCATTGAGGGTTGGGATAACTCAACCAAATTTTCACCGTGGTTAGCGAGTGGTGCATTATCCGCCAAAATGATCATGGCTACCTTGCTAGATTATGAAAAATATAAAGAGAAAAATTCATCAACCTATTGGATCTTCTTTGAGTTGTTATGGCGTGAGTTTTTTCAATGGCATGCGCATGCTGTTGGGCGAGATCTGTATCGTTTCAGTGGTGTGCAAAACAAACGGTTATTAAATAGTTTTTATCCTACTCGTTTTAAACAATGGTGTGAGGGGTCAACGCCTTATCCTATTGTTAATGCGTTTATGAAACAGTTAAACCAAACCGGTTACATGTCCAATCGTGGGCGCCAAATAGTTGCAAGTTGTTTGGTTAATGAGCTATCTGTTGATTGGCGCTACGGTGCAGCCTATTTTGAACAACAACTAATAGATCATGATGTCGCGGCAAACTGGGGCAATTGGCAGTACATTGCAGGGGTGGGAACAGACAGTCGTGAAAAACGTTGGTTTGATTTAGAAAAACAAACACGAATTTTTGATCCTAATCATCACTTTATTCGCCATTGGCGAGGGGATGAAAACCTAAATGCCTTAGATAGTGTAAACATTGATGATTGGCCATTGAGTGGAAGAGGGTAATGATGCAATCTCGCTATACAACTCTTCGTTTAATTCTGGGTGATCAACTCAATGCAGGTCATCACTGGTATCAACAACCCAACGAACATGTGCTGTATGTTATTGCAGAGCTAAAGCAAGAAACCAACTATGTTACTCACCACCATCAAAAGATCTGTGCATTTTTTGCTGCGATGGAAAATTTTGCGATTGCGCTACAACAAGCAGGACATGAGGTTTTACATTTATCACTAGACGATACTCATACCTACCATGATTTACCTGATTTAATTGTTTCACTTTGTCAGCAATATCATTGCCAAGTATTTGAATATCAACAACCGGATGAATACCGATTATCACAACAGTTAGCGGCTTTAAAGATACCTGATGTGACAGTACAAGCATCTGATAGCGATCATTTCTTACTGACATTAGCTGAGCTTGAACAGTATATAACACCAAACAAACATCATCGTATGGAGCATTTTTATCGTGCTATGCGGAAACGATTTGATGTATTAATGGTTGAAGGAAAACCTCAAGGTGGTAAATGGAATTTTGATGGTGCAAATCGAAATAAGTTAAAGGCTGGTGATATTGAAGCCATTCCTCAACCGTTAATGTTCAGCAATGATGTTAGTGCTATTTCGAAACGCCTGGAAAAACACAATATCAACACAATTGGTCAATCTTGTGAGCAATTACTTTGGCCGACTAATCGTAAACAATCACAAGCGCTACTGAGTTACTTTTGCCGTGATTTATTGCCTATGTTTGGACGTTTTCAAGATGCGATGACCACCAAAAGTGAGTCAGCATGGAGCTTATACCATTCTCGTTTGTCTTTTGCTTTAAATACGAAAATGTTGCATCCCATGCAAGTGATCCAAGCGGCTATTGATGCTTACTCCCAGCCTGATTCAAAGATTGATATTGCCCAAGTTGAAGGGTTTGTTCGCCAGATACTAGGCTGGCGTGAATTTATTCGTGCTATTTATTGGGTCAATATGCCTCATTACGGGAAAGAGAATACGTTAGAAGCTAGCGGCTCTTTACCTGATTTTTTCTGGGATGCAAAAACAAATATGCAGTGTATGCATCATGCGATTAAACAGTCGCTTGATTATAGCTACGCTCATCATATTCAGCGTTTAATGGTTACTGGTAATTTTTGTTTATTAACGGGTATTACGCCAAGTGAAGTCGAAAAGTGGTATTTAGGTATTTATATTGATGCGATTGAATGGGTAGAAAAGCCTAATACGCTTGGCATGGCGCTGTTTGCAGATGCTGGTGTGGTAGCAACAAAGCCTTATGCTGCAAGTGGGGCATACATTAATAAGATGAGCGATTATTGCTCATCATGTCAGTACGATGTTAAAAAGAAAACAGGGCTGAATGCTTGTCCATTTAATAGTTTATATTGGCGTTTTATGGATAAAAATAGGGAGTTATTAGCAAATAATCCTCGTGTAGGTATGCTATTTAGTCATTGGGACAAATTAGATGATAGTGAGCAATCTGTTATTGTAGAGCAAGCCGAGTATTATTTACGCCATATTAATTCACTATAAAGAAAAGGCGTGTTTAATCGCCAGTAATGACGTCGTTACACATCATCGTAAGATAAGGTTTAAGCATGAAAGATCCACATCAGTATTCAAAAGTGCCCAAAGGACGATTATCACGCCTATCGAAATTAGGCTCATTGGCTTCAAAAGTGGCAACAGGCATGGTAGCTGAAGGAGTAAAACAGTTAGCATCTGGACATCGTCCCAAAGCCAGTGAGTTGCTCTTAACGCCGAAAAATGCTCAACGTGTGGCTGATCAATTAGCACAGTTACGTGGTGCTGCGATGAAAGTAGGTCAACTTTTATCGATGGATGCTGGTGATTTACTTCCGAAAGAATTAACTGAGCTGCTATCTCGTTTGCAAGCTGATGCTAAACCTATGCCTATTAGCCAACTGAATCATGTGCTCATTGCTAACTGGGGGGAAGATTGGCAAGACAAATTTGCTCAGTTTTCGTTTTATCCTGTTGCCGCAGCATCAATAGGACAAGTTCATAGAGCAAAAACCAAAGACGGTCGAGATATTGCTCTAAAGATACAGTATCCAGGTATTGGAGAAAGCATTGATAGCGATGTACATAATGTTTCAACCTTGCTGAATGTATCAGGATTGATCCCTAAGTCTATTGATGTGTCAGATTTATTAGACGAAGCGAAAAAACAGTTACATGCCGAAGCTAATTATCAGCAAGAAGCACAATATCTTAAACAGTTCCGCCAATTACTTTCAGACGATGCCCGTTTTCTGATCCCTGATATATACGATGATTTGACATGTGAAACGATACTTGCGATGAGTTTTGTCGAAGGAATAGAAATAGAGCAACTGGCTAAGCAATCTCAAGAGGTACGTGATGAGGTGATGGCATTAGCCTTTACCTTATTATTCAAAGAAGTGTTTGAATTTCGATTGGTGCAAACCGACCCTAATTTTGCTAACTATCGTTATAATCTCACAACGAATCAGTTTATCTTGCTTGATTTTGGCGCCACACGTGAGTATCCCGAGCACGTCTCTGAAGGTTATCGCCAATTGATGACTGGTGCGGTGAAAAATGATCGGGAATCTATGCTTAACGCGTTAAAGCAAATAGGCTTTTTCCATCAGAAAATTGAAGATGTCGCACAACAAGCCGTAGTGAATTTATGTTTTGAAGCTTGTGAGCCATTAGCGTTTGATGGTGTGTATGATTTTGGTGTAACAGATATGGGGAAACGCATTCGAGATGCAGGTAGTGCGTTGAGTATGAATAGTGGTTATTGGCATACACCGCCCGCAGATGCTATTTTTCTACACCGTAAATTGGGTGGTTTATATTTGTTGGCAGCCAAGCTTAAAGCAAGAGTGAATGTTCATGCGTTATTTCAGCCTTATATTAGGTAATACTGAATAACCAGTTAAATGTTTTCTAATTATATTAACTTGTAAAATCACTTAGAATATAAAGTTCAAGTCGTTATTGTTCAGAAATTAGAGCGTATATTTTTACAATCAAATATTGATCGTTTTTCATTAGACATTAGACCGCTGTTTGATAGTATGCCTCGAAATATTTGTATGATGAATTTGCATCGAAGCATGCAGTAATCTGAGAGAGTAACATGACAGGTAAGCATGTATCTTATGCGGTACAAAATTATGACGCATTGTCCCATAAGCCTCAGGACGTATCTAAGATAGCACTTGTCACGGAAGGTGGAGGCCAGAGAGGGATTTTCACCGCAGGAGTATTAGATTCATTTTTAGATCAGGATTTTAATCCGTTCTCATTAATGATTGGTACGTCTGCAGGATCGCTTAATTTAGCGTCTTATATCTGCGGTCAAAAGAAACATGCTTTTAAGGTGATCACAGAAGCAACGACGAATCATCATTTCTTTGATGTATATCGTTTTTTGTTTGGTCGCGAAGGGCTTGATCTTGATTGGTTAATGCAGCAAACCCAGACACGCTTTGAGCTTGATTGGCATCAAGGCCGACAAAATATGCGTAATCGAACTGTACTCGCATCAGCAAGTAATACGGTGAGTCATCAAGCGGCGTATTTTAATTTAAATACTGATAATTGGTCTTTGGCATTAAAAGCTTCATGCGCGATCCCTGTTTTAAATCGACAACCAATTTACTCACAAAATGAATATTGGGTTGATGGTGGCTTATCTGCCCCCATTCCTGTTCAAGAAGCTTATGAGCGCGGTTATCGTCATATTGTTGTGATCCGCACTGTGCCTATTGATACGTCATTTGATCATTGCTGGATGAGTAATATTCGTCGTGCCTTAGGCCAATCAAAAGCCGCAGGTATGATTGAGATGTTGTTAGAACATGAAGATAACTATAGAAAAACACAAGAATTTCTTAGTAATCCGCCTGATGACGTTACTATTTATGAGATCCATCCGCAAAAAGCTCTAAAGTCAAAAATGATTGGTAGTGATATGCCATCGTTAGAAGAAGATTACAGCCTTGGCTATCAATCAGGTAAGTATTTCTTAAATACTGTGGGTCGCTATATTGATATTGATGAACCCCTTTGCGATGTATCCCATTTAGTGGGAGAAGAAGTCAGTGATTTATGTAAGTTTGCGTAATAATTATAAGAAGTTGTCATGGCTAAACAAAATTGTGATAGGGATTTTGTTACCAAGGAGTCGGTTTTCACGCATTTAATGGCGAGTGAAGTCCATTATATGTGGCAGAAGAGGGAGCAAGGCGAATTTAAAGGTGTTGATGGAATACCGATCCGATGGATAAGTATTCGACATCCTCAAAATGAGCGTTGTGTTGTCATTGTAAATGGGCGTAATGAGAGTTTCTGGAAATATCAGGAGCTATGTTATGAACTGTCTCGTAAAGGCTATGACGTGTATGCTTATGATCATCGCGGTCAAGGTGCATCAGGGCGATTAACTAACGATAGTGAACTTGGACATGTGATTTGTTTTAATGATTATGTGTCAGATCTTCATTCATTTATTACAAACGTCGTTGGAAAGCAAACATACAGACAACGGTTTTTATTAGCTCATTCGATGGGAGGTGCAGTAGCAACCTTATATTTAGAGCATTATCAGACACATTTTAATGCTGTCGTTCTTAATGCACCTATGTTTGGTATCAATCTTCCTGTACCGCTTAAATTAGTAGCATCTTCAATCGCTAAAATTATCGAGCGTTACCAAACACAGCCGTCTTATGTGTTTGGACATAAGCCCTATCACGAAGCGCCTTTTGAAGAAAATGATCAGTGCCAAAGTCAAATACGTTACATTTGGGCAAAGCATCTATATCAGCTCCACCCAGAACTTCGTGTTGGTGGTCCTAGTGCTCGATGGGTATGGCAAGCATTAGCTGCAGCGAAAAGCTGTATTCGGGATGTGGAACATATTCATACCCCTGTTTTATTGTTGCAGGCAGGTGACGATACCGTTGTCGATAATGCTTCTCATCATCTTTTTTACTCAAAGTGTCCAGAGTGTAAAATGAAAGTGATCCCACATGCTCGACATGAATTATTAATGGAAAAAGATTGCTTACGTAATCAAGCATTAGAAGATACGTTAGATTTTTTTGAAACTTATAGTTAATGATTTAGTGTTATTCATGAGTAAGACAAACAAGAAGCCCAGCATAACGATGAAATTATGCTGGGCTTTGTTATTTTTTAAAGAGAGTAACGCTATTTACTGACAAATAAACCAAGAGCGTGCATCTGCTTCAATAACCGCTTCTTTATACCAAGGTAGTGGATCAATCTCAGGCGCAATACGAATATCGCCTTTTAACTTTTCAGTTGCTAATACACTAACGCGGTTATCATCGACACTTTGGATTTTACCTTTGTAAGTTACTCCATAAGCTTCATCTTTAGTCTTCTTATACATACACACAGTTTCACCTACGTGTGTCGCAATGAAGCCTGTTTCTTCAGTCCAAGGTTCTTGTTCTGGCGCAGGTGTTTCTTTCTCGTTAAAGAGTGCTGCTTGAGATTGGTTTGATGGGACAATCTTTCTATGTACAGAATAGGGTTGATAACCAAGAAGTTTAGCGCCATCAATCCAAGCGTCTTTATTAACTTCTTTATTTTCAATGACACGCATTGTAACAAATGGCCCTGTAGGACAAACATCAGCCCATAGATCTGTAGATGTAATACGTGCTGAGAAAATAGGTGTTTCATCTGGAGTATTAGGATGGCTCACACACCACGCATCAGTGGCTTGGTTGATCATGGTGCCAGAGTTAGCTTTACATGTTTTTTTGGCTAATTGATAAAATTGATCAATATCCTGTTGCGCTTGTTCGGCACTTGCAGAGCAGTAACGATAACTTAAAGAGAAGGTTTCTTTAGGGTAAAACATACCTTTATCAACAACCGTACCTTGGTTACGTGTTGCATCAGAAGTCATAAATTGGCTAGCTATCGTTTTGAAACTTTTTTCAACTTTTGGTGCTGGCGGCGGTGTTGATGAACAACCCGCAACGGTAGCAATAAGACCTGCTAGTGATACTCGGGTTAAAAGGGTTTTGCGCATTCTTGCCCCCAGAAATACTCTTCGTATATATAAATAAAAAGATAGAATTGATTATTAAGTGTATAGGGGACAACAGAACGTGCGAGGAATCAAGAAAATATTCTGTAAAATAAAATGTATTTGTTATTTTTCAATGGGTTAAGGTGAAAATAAATTACAATTTAATTACTTTATGATTTTTAACACAAAAATGCCCACAAATTTTCATTTGTAGGCATATTTACGACACGGTAGATTAATCGGCAAAGGTATTCATTAATGCTTGTGAAGGTACAAAGTAGTGAGTACCTGTTTTTGCTTCTACAAAATCCAGTAAGCGATCGTAGTTGCCATTTTCATCAGCATAAATCATTTGTTTTAATGAGATATCTAAAATTTCTGGTGAGGCAGCAAACCCGATAAACATAGTGCCATGTTCCATAGCATTACCAAATGGACGGTTCTGACGTAGCATTTTAATTTCTTGGTCATCAATAATAACTTTACTCTTATTATTGTGTGCCCAAGCGGGTTTCTTATCATCATCGAGTTCAATATCATCAAGTTTGGTACGACCAATTACTTGCTCTTGGTACTCAGTAGTTTGTTTATCCCATAAGCCTTGACGATCTACATAGCGTTGTACGGTTAAGTAAGTACCGCCTTGGTGGATATCACTGTCATTTTCAACTAATACTGCATTAAAACGAGCTTCATTTTTGGGGTTTTCAGTTCCATCAACAAAGTCGATCATATCGCGGTTGTCTAAGTATTTAAAACCTTGAATATCTTCAATTAAATCAGCGACAGGTTGAAGTGCAGTGGCAATGTATTTTGCGGCTTGAAAATTAAGATCCATACGTTCAGACTTTATCATGACGAAAATATCTCCCGGTGTACTTGGGAAGTTACGTTCACCGTCAGTCATAGCAATGAAATCATGTAATAAAGATGGCGCTTGAACATCAGGAAAAACGGTAGACCAACCTTTATTTGAAATACCGATGGTTAAAGAAAGGTCTGCTGAAGGGTCTTTTTGCGCTATGGATTTTTCAATAATTTGAATTTTGGCAAAGATTTTTGTTACTTCATCATTCTCAATTTTTTCTTTGAAAATAAAGGTGAGGTATTCAGCGAAAGTATTAGGGTTAGAAATAGCACCTGGTTGTGCAAGTTCAGATAATTGAGTATTCATAATAAAAACCTTTTAATTTTTTATTACGCTACGCTTTTTATACTCATAACTACAGTGTGAATAATGTAATGTTAAATTACTAAATGTGAGTTTGTTGGTTGTGACATAACATACTGAAAGAAAGTAGTTATTTCTTTATCATAAGCTTAAATTAAAAATGTTGACGCATTATTTTGATAAGTAGATATGCACAAAATGTTTTTATATTCATGTCTTATTAATTAAACGTTAGATATAAATAGCTTGGGTCAAATATGTCTAAATATTATACGTATTTTATTTGCCAAGAACTTCTATTACTACGCTTGTTATTAGTTGTTGACTAGTCATTTTTAGTTGTTTTTGTAACTTTATTACATGAACATCGATTAGATCACAAAGTTAAATTTATCAGCTTAACTCCTCGAATTTCCTTTGATACTAAGTAAACCATAATGACACAGGTTACTTTAGGAGGTTGTTGTGTCTATTAACTCTATCGATTATTCAGAAATTTCTTCCGTATCATCTAAGTGGGATCACAAGGATGAGTCGGCCACCAATATTGCTGAGAGTAAAAAACAACAAGCTGCAGCAAGACGACGTATAGAGCTTTTCCGTGATATTCAAGCGAGTGGACTTACCATTGCCGAAGCGCGTGAGTTAGGGTTATTACATTAATTACAGTAAAGTTAACGCGAACCTTATTGTGACATTGTCACTGCAGTTGTGGAAGTTCCAGAATAAGCAGTGTAAGCGTAATTAAATAATAACAAGTGAAATGTTATGGGATGCGATGTTTGCATCCCATTTGTATATGTGTGTGTGCCATCGTGATTTTTTCAATATTATTCGGTACATTACGTTTTTGATAGTTTTGGACTATTGCTGTAATAATCTGAATCTTATTGTTTTTTACTATGCAAAATGTAAAGTAATCACAAGTAAGTTTTAAAATGGATTATTACAATGACTACAATCACAACTCGCTGTCCACACTGTAAATCATTAAACCGTATGCCTTCAGATCGTATCAATGACGAAGCGAGCTGCGGCTCATGTAAAGATAAATTATTTGATGGTATGCCTATCGAAGGTACTGAAGATAATTTTTCAACACTATTAAAAAGTGATAAGCCTGTCGTTGTTGATTTCTGGGCTCCGTGGTGTAATCCATGCGTCGGCTTTGCCCCTGTATTTGCAGACGTATCTCAAGAGCGTGATGGTCAAATCCGTTGTGTGAAGATTGATACTGAAGCGCAACAAGCATTAGCTGCTCAATATCGTATTCGTAGTATTCCAACAATCATGGTGTTTAAAGAAGGCAAGATGGTTGATATGCTAAATGGTGCAATGCCAAAATCGCATTTCGATCAGTGGTTAAATGAAGCACTTACCAAGTAAACATTACTGACCTAATAATATATTCCCAAAAGCCGAACATTAATGGTGTTTGGCTTTTTTGTTATCAATTGTGAGTGTTGTACGATAAATAAACAATTATACGTTAAGGAATTTATATGAGGGATTATTTGCTCATATAGTATTCATTTGATCTTTGAATATGCGAATTATGAAAAATGATATTGTTATTGTGAGCAATATCTCTATATACTCTCGCCTCGGTCAGAACAGTTAAGTTCAGCCACCTTATTTTACAAGCTGTCACCAGGGATAAGTGAACGACCCACGGAGTTGGACCGGCGTTATTTGTAGCTTGTTAATTTAGGTGACTCGTATGTTGTATTATTGGGCGAACACATTCATATCTTTAGCATTTTATTATGCTAATCCTACCTTTTTTGCTTTTTCCTCAAAAGTAATCGTTCCTCAATGGCAGCAAACAGCAATACCTTCATTATTCGACACCCATTTAAAAAACAGCAGGACGAAATAATGCAGTTGTTAATTACATTAGCTGGTATCGTAGTACTGGTTCTATGCGCAGTGGCGTTTTCTGATAATAGAAAAGCGATCAATTGGAGAACCGTTGGCGGTGCTTTATTCTTACAAGCTAGCTTTGCCGCTCTTGTACTATATGTTCCCATTGGTCAGAAGATGTTAGGTGCAATGAGTGACGGTGTTGCTGGTCTTCTTAGTTTCGCTGATGTTGGTATTAATTTCGTTTTCGGTGATTTAGCTAATATTCAAAAAAGCGGTTTTGTTTTTGCCATTCGTGTTCTTCCTCTTGTTATTTTCATTAGTGCTTTAATTTCTCTCCTTTATTACTTCGGCATAATGCAATGGGTAATTAAAGTTTTGGGTGGCGGTATCCAAAAACTATTAGGTACAAGTCGCGCAGAATCTTTGGTTGCTACAGGTAATATCTTCCTTTCTCAAGGTGAATCTCCTCTTCTTATTCGTCCATTTCTTGCAAAAATGACACGCTCTGAGCTTTTCGTTGTGATGACCTGTGGTATGGCGTCAGTAGCAGGTTCTGTATTAGGTGGCTATGCAGGATTAGGTGTTGAACTTAAGTATCTGATTGCTGCTAGTTTTATGGCGGCACCTGGTGGTTTACTAATGGCGAAAATTCTTGTACCAGAACAAGAAACGCCAATGGAACAAACTGAGATCGAGATGGCAAAAAGTGAACACAGTAATGCTATTGATGCACTAGCTGCTGGTGCAATGAATGGTATGAAAGTATCTGTTGCTATTGGTACTATGCTTATTGCTTTTGTTAGTGTGATCGCAATGGCTAATGCTGGCCTTGAAGGGGTAGGGCATTGGTTAGCAAGCATTACGGCAACGATTGGTCTTGATTCTGCATCACATTGGTTTGCTACAACACCATTAACTATGCAAGCAATTTTAGGCTATATTTTCTCGCCACTTGCTTTTGTTATCGGTGTACCGGCGACAGAAATGATGAAAGCGGGTACTTTTATCGGTGAAAAGCTAATTTTAAATGAGTTTGTTGCCTTTATGGACTTCGCAGCGGTTAAACAAACCTTATCTGAACATACCCAAGTGATCATCACTTTCGCATTATGTGGTTTTGCGAATATTGGTTCTATTGCTATCCAAATTGGCTCAATTGGTGTTATGGCACCTGAGCGCCGTGGTGATGTTGCAAAATTAGGTATTAAAGCCGTTTTAGCGGCAACATTAGCGAACCTAATGAGTGCGGCACTTGCTGGTATTTTTATCGGATTATAAGCGTTATAAATAGCATAAAAATTTATAGCCGTAGAGTTTACTCTGCGGCTTTTTTATACGTTTTTTTTTATAAGTAACCATATCTTATTGTTATTTAATGTTTATTAATACCAGTTAAAAAGAAGGAAACTATTTGATTTAATCGATAAAAATTAAAATATAACAATATTTTGTGAATAATTTCCTTGTCACCATGAGTATCGCCGCTTATCATTGCAATGATATTATTTTTGTTCATTATTTTAGGTGTTATGTTTCTGACCTTTGTTCGTTTTTTGATATTAAGTATTTGCTTAGGGGCTGCGTCATTAGCTTCGGCATCTACACATATCAACGAAAATGTTCAACAGTATGTCGTGCAAAATACGATTAAGCAATGTAATGAAATGGTTGTTCAATCGCACTCTGTTAACCTTAATTCAGATGTTGCGCAATTTAACTGTAATAAAAATCAAACGGTTAGGCATTCTTCTGATAATAAACACCCATTAACACAAACACAAAGTGATAACAGTGTTGGTTTGCCTGTTTCTGTTAATAGTTCAAAATTAGTATGGAATTTCCCAATTCCTAATCCTAATAAAAGCAGTGATAAGAATAAGCAACATCGTATTGAGTTTAGCGACTATAATATTGCTTTAGGTACATCAAGCCGTTTATTAAATGCGCTTCATCTTGATCCTGGAGAAGTTTCGCCTGATTATCGATTAGCATTTGAATTTCCTATCCTTGTTGCTGTGCCACTCACTGTGGGTTATGAAGAACCACTGTCACCAACTGTTGAGTGGGTACTTAAAATAAAATCATCTTCTTCACGTATCTCAGGTTGGAAAGATACAAACCTGAACTACTCTCAATATGGCGAACAACGTCAAGCTGTCTAAAATATTATTTATTGGTTGAAAGTTTCTATTCAGCTAATAGTAATACCCTTTCAAAATATTTAATAAATATATTAATAATTATCTGATTATTAAATTCTATTTATCGGACCTGTAATTATATTGATCCTTTTAAAATGGTCATATTGATGAGTATCTTTAACAAATTCTTGTGATAAAGGTATAATTATAGGTGTTCTATCGACTGCAACAGGCCGTCTGTTGCAAGGTACATGGCTAAAAATAATGAGAAAAAAGAATACTAAACAGATTCTGAATCATTACGCAGCATGGAAATATGTTGTGTTAATTGTGACAGTTTCAATAATGTTATTAAGTGCTATTCCAACTTGGTATGGCGACAATGCAGCGGTACAAATCAGTAAAAAAGGCGGTGCGATGCCAACACCTTTTGAAATTCAAAAGGTGTTAAAAGAGCATGATATTGATCCGCTAAAAATTGAACAAAAGCCTGATAAAACGATTGTTGTATTAAATAGTACTAAACAACAAACTGATACTAAAGCAGCGTTAAATACACTGATAAAAAATGAAGAACGTTTAACGCTAGCATTAGAGCCAGCAGCGCCAATGTGGCTACAAGACATGGGTTTTGAGCCAATAAAGCTAGGCCTTGACCTTCGCGGTGGTGTTCAATTCCTGTTAGATGTTGATGTTAAGCAAGTTTACAAAAACCATGCTCAGCAATTAATGGATGACTTACGCGTTAATTTCCGCAAGCAAGAGATCCGTGGTGGTCGTGCTGAACTAAAAGGTATGGATCAAATTATTGTTCGTCTGCCTAGTGAAGCTGCAAATGATAAAGTTCGCCAGTTTATTCGTGAACAATATCCACAATGGCAAGCTACCAATGGTTCTGCAGATAATCTTCTTCTTACCCTTAGTGAGAAAGAGAAAACAGATTTGCGTAACCTGACCGTTCAACAGAACTTACAAACAATGCGTAGCCGTATTGAAGAGCTTGGTATTACAGAAGCTTCTGTTCAGCGTCAAGGTGAAAACCGTATTCGTATTGAGCTACCTGGTGTTCAAGATCCAGCGGCAGCGAAGAATGTTATCGGTGCAACAGCAAGCCTTGCTTTCTATGCTGTGAAAGAAGAAGGCACAGGTAGCACAATGATTCTACCTGATAAGAATGGTAACCCTGTTCGTGTTAGTCGTAAGCCTGTACTTACTGGTGATCACATTGTTGATGCGCGTGCAAGTTTTGGTGAAAACGGTACGCCTGAAGTAAATATTACGCTGGACAGTGCTGGCGGTAAGATCATGTCTGATTTCTCACGTATGAATGTGGGTAAACCAATGGCGACATCTTACAGTGAATATAGCCGTAATGCGCGAGGTGAGACGGTACAAACTAACAAGATCATCAGTGTTGCAACAATTCAAACGCAATTAGGTAGTCGTTTCCGTATTACGGGTGCTGGTTCATTAGAAGACGCACAGCAACTTGCTTTACTTCTGCGTGCAGGTTCGCTTACTGCGCCTGTAACAATTGTTGAAGAGCGTACTATTGGTCCAACACTGGGTGCTGAGAATATTAAAAATGGTTTTGCCGCTCTAGCATTAGGCTTAGGTGTAACATTGCTATTTATGGCTGTGTGGTACCGTCGTCTTGGTTGGGTTGCTAACATTGCTCTTCTTTCAAATATGATCATGCTATTTGGTCTATTGGCGTTGATCCCTGGTGCGGTATTAACTTTACCGGGTATTGCTGGTTTAGTATTAACCGTTGGTATGGCGGTAGATACCAACGTACTTATCTTTGAACGTATTCGCGATATGATCCGTGATGGTCGAAGCATGGCTCAAGCAATTGACCGTGGTTTTAGCAGTGCATTTGGTACTATTTTCGATGCTAACTTCACAACGATGATCACCGCTGTTGTGCTTTACTCTATTGGTAATGGTCCAATTCAAGGTTTCGCATTGACGTTAGGTCTTGGTCTATTAACAAGTATGTTTACTGGTATTTTCGCTTCTCGAGCCATTATTAACTTGGTTTGGGGTCGTGATTCGCGTCGAGATGTAAGGGTTTAACGCAATGAAAAATTGGATTATTAAAAACTTAACCAAATTGCGTTATATGACAGGTATTGTCTCTATCGCCTTAATGGTTATCTCTATTACCTTTATCTGTGTAAGAGGTCTTAACTGGGGTTTAGATTTTACTGGCGGTGTTGTTAGTGAAATTCAAATGGACAGCCAAATCACGAACAGTGAAATTGCGCCATTAATGGATGCAGGCTTTAACCAAGATGTTGTTGTTATTGCCGCAGATGAACCGGGCCGTTGGATTTTACGTTATGCAGCGCCAGCTAAAGGCGTTAACTATCCAGAAATTACAAAAGTTCTTGCGCCGCTTCATGCCAATATTCAGGTGTTAAATACCAGTATTGTTGGTCCTCAAGTTGGTGCTGAGTTGGCCGAGCAGGGTGGTTTAGCACTATTAGTAACAATGCTCTGTATCTTAGGTTACCTAAGTTACCGCTTTGAGTGGCGTCTTGCTGCAGGTTCATTACTTGCGTTATTACACGACGTTATTCTTGCTGTTGGTTTCTTTGCGATGACGCAAATGGAATTTAACTTAACAGTACTTGCTGCGATCTTAGCGATCCTAGGTTACTCACTGAATGACTCAATTGTAATTGCTGACCGTATTCGTGAATTATTAATTGCGAAGCCCAAGCAAGATATTGAAGCGACGAATAATGAAGCGATTGTTGCAACGTTCTCTCGTACTATGGTGACATCTGGTACCACATTAATGACTGTTGGATCATTATGGTTATTAGGCGGTTCGTCATTACAAGGGTTCTCTATTGCAATGTTTATCGGTATTTTAACGGGTACTTGGTCCTCAATCTCTGTTGGTACATTATTACCAGAGTTTTTAGGTTTAAAACCTGAACATTACCAACCGAAACCAATAGCTGAAGAGCCTTAAGCGGAAAATGTATAATTGTAAAGCTGTCCGAAAGGGCAGCTTTTTTTTGCGATAAATGTGATGTCACATACGGAAATGATAACAATTGATTAACAATTCATTGAATAGTGAGCCAAACTTGATTGGCTGAAGTATTATTTAACAGGAATTGTCTAATGAAAAATAATATCACTGTAATATTTGTCGCACTTATGATTGTTGGTTGTACTCATACTGCTAATAACGGAGTACGTTTTTTACCTGAACAGTATGTCAGTAATGTTCAACACGATAGCACTTATTATTATGGTTATAATCAAGGGTGTGAGTCCGCATTGGCTCAAAGTGGTAATTCTAGTGTTGCTTTTAAAAAAGACTCGACATTAGATGGTTCAAACTCTCGTTTTAATATGGGATGGGATGATGGAATGAAAGCGTGTGCAACGGGAGAAATGAAAGTTATTGATGGCATAAATGCTAGCAATTTATCTATTTAAAGTTGTAAATACTAGTAACTCTATTAAATTGATAACATGAGACTAATATAAAGTAATTTTATAAAATAATTGAATGTAAGAAATAGATGTAATAACCTTTATTAAAAAGAGGTAATAGAATTCAAATAAAAAAAACAGATCGATTAGATCTGTTTTTAGAATGAATAATAAGAAAGCCTAGCCGTAGTATTTCTTAATCGTTCGTATTTAATTTGTTTACTGTGTTTATGCTGCTTTTGCATCGATAATAGAGATGACATCTCCATTATCAAAATTGATAGTGGTTGCAACGTTGATTTCAGGTAACAGTAAGTAGGCGCAATTGGTGCCATCTTCTGCAGTAATTTCAACAACAATATTTAATTGATTTTCTAAAAAATCACTTAAGCTTATTTTTTTGCAATCAATATCAGAAATATGCAGTTTTTTATAGCGTCCTCTTGAATCGTGTACCCAAGTAGTGAAATTTTGTAATTCACCTTCCATTTGATATATAAAATCTGCCAGATTTCTCATAATACTTCCTTTATGTTGATCAATATAAAATATTGACTCACACGTTTATTATGTACAAAAAACTAAATTATGAAACATAGTCATGAAATTTTTTATAAATAGTGTGATCTGAAATGATATTTAAGGTAATTATTGCTTTTATCAACATTTTTTATCATATGATTTATAAAATATAACAAAGAATAATTTCATTAATATATCAAAAAGGCATTAAATGTAAGCTTTTATTTAGTGCTATATGTTTTTGGGGTATTTTAAATGAATGTTTAATTAGAGCATTTATTATTATTATGTTTGTTACATGTATTATTTTGTTATTTAAGTATAAAGGCAAAATGATGCTTTTTTGGTATTGCTTGGTAAGCAATACCTAATTTATTTATACTTATAAGTCATCATTACCCAAATCAAGATGAGTTTACAATTGAATGCTTAACTTGGTCTAATTATAGAAAACTTGTCTCATTCATGATCAAAATTCGCTATTATGTGTTGGTTTATAATAGTTACTCAATTGGTTAATTATGTCTAAAACAGCAGTACAAGTTATACAAAAAGTTACATGGATAGGATCGATCGCCAATATTAGCCTTGCATTTATCAAAATCACCATTGGTAAAATGACGGGAAGTCAGGCACTTATTGCCGATGGTGTACATAGTTTTTCTGATTTAGTAACAGATACTGCAATTCTTATTGGATCGCGTTATTGGACGGCGCCTGCTGACAAAGAACACCCTTATGGTCATGGGCGTTTTGAAACGTTAACTAATATCTTTATTGGTATATTGCTCGCGCTTGTTGGTATTGGTATTGGCTGGGAATCACTGACGTCTATTAGTGAGCAATCACATAGTCAGCCTGGTATGCTGGCGTTTGCAGCCGCAGTTATCTCAATTGTCGTCAAAGAAGTGCTGTATCGCTGGACTGCAGTTAAAGCAAAAGAAATTAACAGTCGAGCATTACATGCTAATGCATGGCACCACCGTTCTGATGCTCTTAGCTCTCTTCCAGTCGCTATCGCTGTTATTGCTAATTATTTTGTACCTGAATTGCATTATTTAGATCAAATTGCCGCGCTCATTGTTACGGCTATGATTTTAAAAGCAGCGGTAGAAATTTTATGGCCTGCAGTACTTGAAATTACGGAAGCGAAAGCTGACGCTGAAATTGAAAATAAAATTCAAGCGTACGCAGCAGAGGAAAAGGATATCAAAGAAGTACATGCTATTCGTAGTCGTCGTACGGGCAGTACAATTTTGTTAGATTTTCATTTACTTGTTGATCCTGAAATGAGTGTAGACAAAGCGCATACGATTGCAGAAAATTTTAAAATGCACTTACTTGAAGTGTTAGATGAAGTGGTTGATATCATTATTCACATTGAACCATTTAATTGCAAAGAAAGGGTATTGAATCCTTGCTGCGATAGCTGTGATAACAATAAATAGTTAATTTTAATCGATAAATTTGAAACTAAATAAAGAGGTGATGTTGCAGAACATCACCTCTTTATTTTTTAACAGATGTATTATTAGCAAGATTTTGGCACTAGTTACAAACCAGAGCAAAGTGTAAAGACTATAGTTACCATAATTTAACTGAGATTTATTGGTGACGTTATGCCTTTAATATCGATAAAAGTATTGCCATTTGACCCATAAATTGAAATAGACAGTGCGTTAAAATCTTTGTCAGAGAAAATAGCGATTCAGTGCCAAATAGATCGTGAATATATAATGATCACTTGGGCATGGTTCAGTTATGAGCATTATGTCCATCATGGTGCTGTAGTCGATAAGCAACAGCAGGGAAGCCATCCGGTTTTGATTGAGTTAATAGCGCCTAATTATTATTCACATGACAATGTTAAATTCTTAATGGAATTGATTGCAACGGATATATCTTCAAATTTACCGATTAATAGAAATAATATATTTATCATTTATACACCTGCTTATAGTGAGGGAATATATGATCAAGGCCATGTGGTAAATTGGGAAGATAATTAATTAGCGGCAAAATATCTTAATTTAATGAAAGAATAAAGCCGCTATTAATGACTAGATAATAACCCTTTTAAGCCATGAATTAATGTCGTACAGTTCGTTTTTATATTTCTCCTGCTCTACCGTTAATTCTGATATAGCGTTATTTATAGTGACTGTATTATATTCAATACCAAAGAGTGTTTTTTCAACTAGTTCAATAGGTGTTGGATCTAAGCTATCTGTGAACATTTTTACAGAAATAATATGACCTTTTTTAACATCTAAATGAAGCTCAACGCCTCCCCAAGAAAAGCGCTCGTCAATAGAATGCATAAACTGCGGCGTATTACCAAAATTCCAATCCCAACTCGCTTGTTGCTGGTATTTTTGTGTAAATCCAGGTAGGTCAGGCAGGCTTTCTGGTGAGATATACTCAATATCTACACATTCACCGTAGTGGGAAAAAAAAGAGGCTGTAATTGCTTTACATACACTTTCATGGTCTATGTTTGGAAGAAGTTCATTTAAGTTGATAACGCGGGATCTGACGGATGTGATCCCTTTAGCCTCAAGCTTCTTTTTATCTGGATTTAGGTAATTAGCTAAACGTGTCAAATCTGCACTTAAAAGAAGAGTGCCATGATGAAAGCCACGATCCATTGTTTCTCTATATGCAGAACCTGAAAATTTACGAGCACCATCTTTTGTTGATACAACAAGATCGTTTCTACCTGTTGCTGTTGCGTCTATTCCAAGCTGTTTTAAAGCTGATAATACGATTTCTGTAGAAACGTTTTTATCATATTTTGGTTTTCCAGCCATAAAAGTGAAATTAGTATTACCTAAATCATGAAATACTGCACCGCCACCACTTTGACGGCGAGCAAGGGTGATCCCATCCTGATCCATTTTCCTTGTGTTACATTCTTTCCAAGGATTTTGAGCTCGGCCAATCACAACCGTATCAGCATTACGCCATAAAAAAAGAACCTGCTGATCGGCTGGCATATTTCGGAAAATAGCGTCTTCAACGGCAAGGTTAAACCAAGGTTGTGTTGATTGAGAAATAAAAACACGTGTTGTTACGGACATTTAACAGACCTGACAATGACTAGATAATATAGTGAATTTACAGGCTAACGTTATTGAGGTAAAGCAGAGGAAGATTCTGTTTCTATTGTACGGGAAGGTTAAGTTTGGCTTAAATCGCTAAATGTAACAAAAGTAATAGTCAAAAAAAAACCAAATCATATATTATAAACTGGAAGAATATATGATTTGGGAATGATGTTTATGTTTCTCTATAGAGAATTTTAATGCGTTTTATTGCTTAAATTTAGGATAACATTGCAGGTTATCAGAATATATAGCCATTGTTGAAAGGTAAGGTTGATAACATAAGCGTTAATTTCCTAACCTATCCTTATAAAGCGTAGTTAAAGATTACTGGCCTGAAAAGCAAATAATTAAAAAAGTTGAAATGAGTGCATGGCATGAAACCATGCCTCTAATCGTGATATAAATTTATTGCTGGCTAGTTTGTGCAGAGGGAGTTGTACTTTCAACCTGTGTAACAACATCATAAGTGATGAAGTAACTCACAAGTAGAATAAGAGGAAGAAATTTAAACCACTTTTTCATTTTGATATACCGATAGTAGAGATAGCTTCTCACCATACCATGCAAAAATTTACGATAAAGCGCTATTAATGGAAAGTTAGGTTTCTTATGGTGTTCATATTATGACCGTTATTACTCTGCTAATTTTTTATACAAAAAAGCCGAACATTATGTTCGGCTTTGTGTCTTAATGCTGCTATTTGTTAGAAATAGAGGCGGACAACTGATTCGGCAACACAACCAGGACGACGACATCCTTCAATTTCTACTGTAATTTCTTGCACAATTTCCAAGCCACGTTTAATTGGCGTGACGGATTGAATTTTAGTACGAGCACGCACATTTACGCCTGATTTTACAGGATAGGGAAAGCGCACTTGGTTTAATCCATAATTCACGGTCATTTTTGCTGTAGGAAATTTTTGATTATTAGGATCGACACTATCCGTTAGTACCGATAATAATGACAGCGTTAAAAATCCATGAGCAATGGTTGTTTTAAAAGGTGATTCTGTTTGTGCACGCTCTGGATCAGTATGGATCCACTGGTGATCGTCAGTGATATCAGCAAAATGGTTAATGCGCGACTGATCTACTGTTAACCATTCCCCAACATGAATTTCTTCACCTAATGTTTCAGTTAAGGTATTCATTAGCTTTTCAGCTTCAGGGTGCATCTCAATCTGTTCTGGCTTTTCTACTTCCATTGCATTGCCATTGGCAACAGAAACCAAACTATGATCTTTAACCCATGAAGCGATGTGGCTATTGTTTGCTTTGTTTAAGAACTCAACCCAATAATCTCGGATTGTTGGAGATAGCCAGTCTTTAAATTCAAACTGGTGATGCGCTAAGACTTCACGCTTACGTTTGATAAAATCGACTACTTTTTCTTTCATAGAGCATAACCTTCGTTGATATAACCCACTGTGTAGGGGGGCACGTATTTTAGCTAGATATTACATCTACACAAACTTTTTCGTGCTTTGTGTCGCATAAAACGACTCATCCGATGAGTAGATTTTAGTTAAATCAATGAAATAGCGCAATGTATTAATGTAAATTCCTGTATTAAGTTACATGTTATTCAGAAATTTTTTTACTAAATTAATGACTTAGAGCTATGATTATTATGTTAGGAAATATAATATTTCTTCTATTCGTCATAAAAACGTCCTTTCACTGTAGTAAAAACTTCATTTTAATTTGCCAAAGTGTAGCGGTTTTTTACCCATGTTAAGGACTAACTGTGAATAAGCCATTATTAACAACGCTACTGATTTCTTCTTTATGCTCACCACTATACAGTGCCCATGCTGAAACTCCGCTTGATATAAATTTAATTGGACGTGCATTACTTAATGCTGAATCGCCAGAAGGTGCGGCTGAAATTGTTGCGTACCAAAATAACAAAAAACGAATCTTTGCTATTAATGGCTCAGGAAAGACATCGACAGTAGAAATTGTTGATATTGCTAATACGCCCTTAACTAATCTCAAACTAACATCTGCAGGTGTGGTAAACGACAGTAATTTAAAATCTAACTACACGATTGATTTAAATAAATATACGGCAGGAAATGCCAATAGTATTTCGATTGCTGAAAAGTCAGGATTAGCAGCTGTTGCTATGGCTGCTAATAAAACAGGTGAGAAAGGTGTCATTGCTTTTTATGATATTAGTAAGGACATACCTCTATTTATTAAGAATGTTGAAGTCGGTTATCTGCCGGATATGGTGACATTTACGCCGGATGAAACCAAAGTTGTCGTCGCCAATGAAGGTGAACCATCAGGGGATTACTTAACAGATCCTGAAGGTTCTATTGGTATTATTAGCATTAATAATGGCAAGGTGGCAGATAAAGCTGAATTACTTGATTTTACCTCTTTTAATGGCAGACAAGCAGAATTAGAAAAACAAGGAATGGTTTTTTCTAACCCTAACGGTCAAATCATTAAGGGATCGAAAATTACGACAACAGTCGCACAAGACATTGAACCTGAATATGTAGCCGTGTCGAAAGACAGTAAAACAGCTTATGTGTCGTTGCAGGAAAATAATGGTATCGCTATTGTTGATTTAGCGACAAATAAACTCACCTTACAAGGCTTAGGTTTCAAAGATTGGTCTAAGTATAAGATGGATGCATCTGATAAAGATGGCGGCATTAATATGAAGACTTATTCGGGACTTTATGGCATGTACCAGCCTGACACTCTGGCAAGTTACACTGTAGATGGAAACAACTATGTCGTGATTGCAAATGAAGGTGATGGTCGCGAATATTTCTTTGATATGAAAGATAAAGAATCATGCAAAGCACAAGGCGGAGTCGATTTTGACAAGAAAAAGGGCTGTGTGTCTTTTGTTAATGATATTCGTGCAAAAAAACTAGTGCTTGCTGATAATTTTAATTATTTAAAAAATGATGAATCGGATATAGGTCGTCTTAAAGTTAATCCTCAGTTAGGTGACAAAGATGGCGATGGTAAATATGAAGAGCTTTATACCTTTGGCGGACGTTCTTTCTCTATTTTAGATGGTCAAGGCCAGATGATTTTTGATTCGGGCGATGAGATAGGACAACTAACCGCTAAGATTCACGGTAAAGCATTTAATAATGATGAAGATGAAAATGCAGGTGATGCGCGCTCTGATGCTAAAGGTGCTGAACCTGAAGCGTTAACTATCGGAAAAGTAGGTGATAAAATATATGCTTTTGTTGGCTTAGAGCGTATGGGCGGGGTAGTTGTTTATGATATTACAGAGCCTCGTAAAGCACATTATGTTGATTATTTCATTAATCGTGGCGTTGTAGAAGGCGAAGCGATCACGGGTGACTTAGCACCTGAAGGAATGACATTTGTGGAGGCAAGAAATAGTCCAACTCAAAAACCGTTAGTAATTATTGGCAATGAAATTTCTGGCAGTATTGCGGTATGGGAAATTTCAACTAAGTAATTGTTCATAACTAAAAACGCCGATATCTTTTTAATCTATGAAGATATCGGCGTTTATGTATTACTTAATAAATAAGATCACGGTTCTTATTGCTCTGATTTTGGTTGGCTTACATTACCTTCTCTGAGTGACTTCAATACTGCATCTTTTGGACCATCGGCTACAATTCGTCCTTGCTCCATAACAATAAGTCGGTCAACAATATCAAGCATGCTGGTTTTATGAGTGATTAAAATCAGCGTCTCTTCTGGTGTCATATTAACAAGTTGACGCTTTATATACATTTCAGAGCGGTTATCCATACTACTCGTTGGTTCATCCATAATCATAACGGGTGGGTTAGATAGGAATGCACGCGCAATTGCAATTGCTTGTCGTTGACCACCAGAAATAGCATGACCACCTTCACCAATTTGTTTTTCCAAGCCTGCAGCGTCGTGTTGGGTAAAGGCTGTCACGCCTGCACGCTCTGCTGCTAATAATATTTCATTATCACTGGCTAATGGGCGGCCTAATGTAATATTGTCACGAATTGAGCCAAAGAATAACGTGATATCTTGTGGAACACAGCCAATATTTCGCCGGATATCAATATGATGAAGTTGATTAATATCAGTATCATCAATTAAAACTGAACCTTCTGTTGGTCTATATAACCCCATTAACAAACGTTCTAAACTTGTTTTACCTGAGCCAATACGACCAATAATTGCCACTTTTTCACCAGGGTTAATGGTGAGGTTAATATTTTTTAGTGCAGCATGTGTTGCATTGGGGTAAGCAAAGGAAACATTATCAAATTCAATTTTTCCGCGAATAACAGGGCGGTGAATGTAGCGTTTACCGTCTTCTTGCTCTAATGGCATAGCCATCAACTGTTCAATTACCGTCATTGCTGATTTTGCTTGGTTATAACGGGTAGAAAGCAGGGCAAGTTGTACCATTGGGCCAACCGCACGTCCACTTAACATGGTTGAGGCAATCAAACCACCCATAGTGAGGTCGCCATTGGCAATTAAATACACGCCCACCACAATCATTGCGACAGAAACGAACTGTTGTAAGAATCCCGCGGTATTTTGCACTGAGTCTGTTAAACGACGTGATTTCAAACTCCAGTTGGACATATGTGCTACCGCTTCTTCCCAACGGTACTGGAACTGACTTTGCGCACCAAACATTTTTACCGTCTCTAAGCCTGATAGACTTTCGATGAGGTTGGCGTGTTTTTGTGAAGAAAGACGTGAGCCTTCTTCAATACTCTTGCGAAGTGGACGTTGAATAAAGAAGCTATATGCCACTAAAATTAACACTGCAATCAGGGGCACTAATACTAGAGGTCCTGCCATGATGTAGATAATTAACAAGAACAATAGTGCAAAAGGTAAATCGATTAATGACGATACTGTTGCCGAGGTAAAAAACTCTCGAATAGACTCAAATTCTTGTAAGTGGCGAGCAAACGCACCTACCGAAGCCGGTTTTGCTTCCATACGAATGCCCATCACACGGCTAAATATTTTTGCTGATATTAATAGATCCGACTTTTTACCTGCAAGATCAATAAAATAGCTTCTAAGTAGTTTTAATATCAGATCGAAGACAAAAATAACCGTAATACCAATGGCTAGTACCCATAATGAATCAAACGCTAAGTTAGGTACAATTTTGTCATACACTAAGCGAGTGAAAAGGGGAGCGGCGATGGCGAATAGATTGATAAGAATTGAGGCAATCAATACATCACGGTAAATATTACGAGATTCCCATAACGTACTCCAAAACCAGTGACCATCACGAGTTTTTAGAATTTCAGGAGAGCGTTCATCGTAGCGGAAGCGCTTTTTGATTAAAAATAAATGGCCAGTGTATTGCGCATTTAATTCATTCAATTTGATCCATTGTTCACTACCTTCATTTTGTGGCAGTACAACTTCGGCTTCACCTTTCTCTTTATCAATACTTAAAACAACACATGCTTCTCCACCTTTGAGTAGAGCGATGACAGGAAAGAGCAGAGAAGAAATACTTTCCAATGTCATTTTTGTTTCTTTGGCTTGCAGTCCTGCTTTATCTGCCGCTCGAGGGAGAAGAAAAGGAGACAGTAAACCATCATTTAATGGTAAATCTGCAACAAGCGCGTCAGGTGAATTTGCCTGACCATAAAAACGGCTTATATAAACGAGTGACTGAAGTAAAGGATCTTTCATTTTAATTCTCGTGATTCAATTGATCAGTAACAAAACCTTGGAAACCGAGTATATCCATCGCAGCCAATTTATCTTTCTGCTCTGCAGTTTCAACACGTGTTGCAATTGTGGTAACAGACAGGTTATTGGCTGTACGTGTGATAGATTGAAGTACATCCATTTTTATCTGATCATCGAGTTGAGAGGTATAGGCAAAGTCCAGTTTAACGTAGTTTGGGCGTAATCGATTTAAATAACCTGTTGAACTAAAACTATGTCCGTAATTATCAATGCCGAAGCGGAAGCCATTTTGGTGAATGATTTCACATAATAAAGAAGCATTATCAACTTGTTTAATAAAGCAAATTTCGGGAAGTTCAAATAACACACGATCTTTAATGTGTTGCGCTGCTTGTAATTTACTATTTAACCAACGAATGAACCCCGTATCATTTACACTGCTTTGAGTGATGTTAATTGCAAGAGGAACAGAGGCTGGACTTTTCTCTATATCACTAAATAAAGCATCAACAATGTAGCGGTCAAAATTAGCGCCTTCATTGAGTTGTTCTATAGCAGATAAGAATTGACCTGCATTAAATCGCTGGTTGTCTTTTTGAATGTAAGCGAAAGCTTCTTTATGCAGTATTTTATTGTCAACACTGATCGCTTTTTGGAATGTGAAGTGGATAAGTTTATTGGCGATAGCTTCATCAACCAATGCTTTCCATTGTTGCTTACCTAATGATGTTGTTTCTTTCTTATCATTAGATTCAATCACGGCTAAGGGCTCTTTTGGCTCTTGGCGTGCTTTATTTAAGGCGTTATCGGCACTTGCTAATAAGCTTGAAATAGTTTCATTTTCAGAACAAACAACAATACCGACGGCGGCATGAAGCGGTGCAATGCCTAATGGGTCTGAATTAAGATCTGATGTCATGTTGAGCATTTTTCGACCAAATTCGATCAGTTCTTCTTTGGTTGCTTTAGGCGATATTAAGACAAACTCAGATTGGTTCAGACGTGCAATGGTAACATCGTCATTTGATAACTCTTTCAAACGTGATGCAATTTTTTGTACTAACTGATCACCCACTTCGTAACCAGACTGCTTATAACTATCTTCAATATCATCAGCTTTTAACAGTGCTATACCACCACTGGGTTTGCGGGATAACCAAGAGGTAATTTTAGAGATTAGATAGCTGCGGTTAGCTAAACCTGAAACAGGATCTTGATAAGCACGAATACGAAGGTTATCTGCAACTTGTGCTTGTTGTTCAAAGTGACTTTGAAGTTGTTGGTTCATTGAGTTAAAAGCGGTAACCACATCAGCTAAATCGCGAGTGAGAGGCATCGGAAGAGAAGATGTGAAATGCTGTGATGCCATCTCTTTTGCGCTATTTTGGAGTTGCTTTAAAGGTTGTAATACTTTATTTAGAACAAGTGATAAAACGATTGCACCTAAAACTGAACATATAACGAAACCTAGCATGAGCTGCACAGTAGCTTTCCATAATTGTTGGTAAGCTGTTGCAGGGCTACTTGTCACTGTAAGATTAGCAAGTTGCATCCAACCACTTGCAAGTGTTGTTGATTGCGTTATCGGTTCAATATTAATGAGGCTTTGGAACCAGCTAGGTACACCGGCAACCGTCTGAGGATACTGACGAACAATTTTCTTGTCAGAATCTAGTAGCTCAAGTTTAACTTCACTGTAAAAACTTGAGTCAAACGTTGCGCTTATCACTGATTCTGCAGCAACCATGTCTTTATTTTCAAGGTAAGGAGACAGGGCAAAACCAACAGAGCTTATTGCATTCGTTAGCTCTGTTGACTGCTGGTGAACAAGATAGTCTTTTGTAGTACTGAATTGGATTGCAAAGACCGCACTGATAAATGCGAAAAATACAACCAGCATCCATAGTAAAAGCTGTCGGTAAAGTGTCATTGGTGTTCACTCGTTAATAAGTATTTTTAGGGCGGTGTAATATTATTTTATTTGAACGATCACGGAGGTCGTTCCATAGGCTAAGACGTGACGCTTTTCCTGCGACTTGGCTTTGCCCTCTATTCTTCATTAGCCACAACTTGCTACCATTAAAACTGTAAATCGGTAGTAAATCTTTTCGTTGTGTTGCAGGTGAAATTTCACCTTTTAAGTTGTCTAAAATTAGAGGTACAGAGGAGGGAGTAGAGTAGTAAGCGACAACCATGTGGAATTGATTCAGTTCTAAAGCTTTTACGTAAATTAATCGTAGCTTTTTATCTGGTATACCCAGTTCTCGTAATGCTTGGTATTTGGCGATACTAAAATCTTCACAATCCCCAGCGCCTGCACCTACAAATTCATAAGGTGTAGCCCAGTAATCTTCTTTACCCCATAACTTCTCATCACTGATAAAAACAAATTGATTAAAAAAGTTATTAACTGCTTTAAGTTTTTGCTGTTCGCTTAAGTGTTGTGAATTTTGGATGAGCGCTCTCCACGCAGTAGCTCGTTTTCCAGCTCTTTCTCCGTAAAAGTGTTCTATTTTTGCAATCTGTTGCTTATTCGTGGCAGCGAATACATTCACTGCCACGGCCAAACACAGAGCCCAGAAGATTATTTTTTTCAACGTGGATTCTATTTATTAATTTTCACGAACAGTATAGATCGTCCATTCTTTCACAACGTTACCTTGAGATCCAACAACTTGAGCGACAACACGACGGCTAAGTGCGTTACTTTCTTCAGCATCTGATGCTTTCACAGGATCGCTATCACCAAAACCTATAGTTTTAATGCGAGACGGTGCAACCCCTTCAGTGATCAGTGCTTGTTGAATAGCTGCAGCGCGACGCTTTGATAACGCAATATTGTATGCGGCGTTACCGACTGGACTCGCATACCCTTTTAGTTCAATGTGCATTTTTGGGTATTTGGCTAAAAATTCACTCATATTGCTAATGTCTTCCATATAACTTTCAGGGATTTCTGAAGAGTCATTAGCAAATAATACGTGAATATTATTCTCTTCTGAGTTTTTAACAAATGTAGGACAGCCATCGTTATCTACAACTGCATCGATTGGCGTATCAGCGCAGCGGTCACGTTGATTGATCACACCATCGCTATCTGCGTCAAAAAGATCTTTTGTTTGTTTTGCAATAGGAGGCTGCGGTACAGAGAGTGAACAACCAAACAAAGAAAAAGACAGTAAAACCGTGATTACGTATTTCATTTTTAATCCTCTTATTTAACAGACTTTGCCCAAGTTTCTGGGATCTCAACGCGCATCTCATCAAGGATTAGACCGGTTGCATTAAGAACACGGTATTTTGCTAAAATACCATCATATTCAGCCGTTAAATAAGCTTTACGTGCTTCAAATAATTCGTTTTCGGTGTTGAGTACATCAAGTAATGTACGCTGACCAATCTTAAACTGTTTTTCGTATGCAATAACGGTACGTGCGGAGGCATCAACGTGCTCTTGCAAGAACAGTTTTTGTTTTTTCGCTAAATCTAATGCGCTCCAAGATAGGCGAGTACCTTCTTCTAACATGTGGTGAGCACGATCACGAATGTCTTTAGATTTGTTAATTTGGTATGCAGCGCGGCGAGATTTTGCGACATCACTACCACCGTTATACAAGTTATAGCGCATTTTTAGCATTGCTTTTAGCTCATCAGTTTTACCTTCAGAACCATTTAAGTCATCTCCCCATTCTTGCGATGCTTCTATAGTAAACGATGGGTAGAACGTACCTTTTGCTTGCTTGTACTGATATTCAGCAGCGTCAATGTCATTCGATGCAACTTGTACTACAGGGTTGTTTTTCTTTGCTTTTTCTAACGCATCATCTAATGATTTTGGTAGATAATTCACGTCAACTTCAGGCTTTATAAGATCTTTAGGATACTGACCTACGATACGTACAAATTGGGTGATCTTATCTTGTAAATTGCTTTGTGCTGCCAGTAGATTCGTATTAGAACTGGCTAAACGGCCTTCAACTTGTGCTAAGTCGGCTGTTGAACCAATACCTGAATCGGCACGTTTTTTAATGTCTGAATACATTTTTTGATGAACTTTTAGGTTCGATTCTGACAAAGCGAGCACATCTTGAGCATGAAGCACATTTAGATATGCTTCTGTACTCTTTAATGCTTTGTCTTGTGCATCAGACAGTAATTGATAACGCTCTGCTTCTGTTTCTGACTTATTACGTTGAATATCGTTGTAGGTAATCGAGCCATCCCAGATTAACTGTCGAATGTTGATTTTCGCACTACGAGGCTCCGTTTCAGAATTAAGGCTGGTATTATTATAGTTATTAGAACCAACACCTGCTTCAAGATCAACACTTGGAAGGTAGTCGCCTTTTGAAGCATTGATCAGTTCGTGCTTACTTTGGAACTCATTGTAAGCACTTTTAATTTCTGGATTACTTGAGAGCGTTTCAGCTACTGCTTGTTCCAATGATTGCGCCATAACAGGCGCAGCCATACATTGAAGACCGATGAGAAGGGTAATTCTTTTTAATTTATATTTCATAGTCATTTTATTATTCTCTTAACGCGGTATGTCGCGCTTTGAGTATTGGTTTAAGAAGATAATCAAGTACAGAGCGTTTTCCTGTAATGATATCAACGGTGGCTGTCATACCGGGTATAATAGGTAGAGCTTCGCCATTAGGTCCCTTTAAGCTACTCGTATCAGTACGAATCCTGACTTGATAGAAACTGTTGCCTTCTTTATCTTGGATTGTATCTGCACTGATTGTTTCCAATGTTCCATGTAAACCACCATAGCTAGTAAAATCATAGGCACTAAATTTAATGACTGCTGGCAGACCTGGGCGTAAAAACCCAATGTCTTTCGGTGCTATTTTAGCTTCTATGAGTAAGGTATCTTCCGTTGGAACAATTTCCACAAGTGGCATGCCCGGTTGAATAACACCACCTACGGTATTTACATGAATTTTTTGGATTGTGCCTGTTACAGGTGAAACTACCGTTGTTCGTTTTACACGATCTTCTAAACCTATTTGGGTTTCAGTTAAACTACCTAATTTGTCACTGGTTTCATTTAGCTGTGCTTGAATATCTGAACGGAACTGTAATGCAATATCAATGTACTTAAAGCCAGCTTCTTGAATCGCCGCTTGCGTAACAGGAATTTGCATTTTGGCAGAGTTTAAATCACGTTTAGTATCGTTTAGCGATCGTTGTAACTTCAGTAATTCTATTCGTGGTACAACGCCTTCCTCAGCTAATGGTTTTGTAATATTGTATTCTTTTTGAGCAATACTATAGCTGCTACGTAAGTTGCTTACTCGAGATTGTGTTTCAGCCAGCTCTCTTTCCTTTTGCGATGCTTGCTCAGAAGCAACAGAAAGCTGGTTTTGTAGGTTATTTAATTTGTCTGTAAATTGATTGAGCTGACGGCGAACTAATGCTGGATGTGCTTTTTTAAATGTATCATCAAAAACAGGTGGTTTACGTTCAATAGTGACACTGTTTCGCCAATGCGTATTATCGGCTTTATTGCTCACTGTAACGCTCGCAAGTAACGCATTCAAACGTTGAGAGTCTGCTTGCATAGAAGCTAAACTTTGTGTTTTTTCTTTAAAATCGGATTTAAACTGTGTGTCATCAATTAATAGTAAGGTTTGCCCTTTCTTTACTTGTTCACCTTCTTTAACTAGTACTTTTTTTACAATACCACCTTCAAGGTTTTGTACTATTTGTAGCTGAGAAGATGGTATAACTTTTCCGCTACCGCTTGTCACTTTGTCTAACTTGGCAAAATAAGCCCAAATAAAAGCTGCGATAAAGAATAAGATCATTACCCACAGAATAACACGAGCGCTTTTAGGTGTATTAAGCAACAATGCTGCTGATTTATCATCCACATACTCTAGATTTTCTGCTGAAATAGAAGCGTTTTTCTTGTTCATTACTTGTCCGCGTTAGATGCTCACTAAAGGGTAATGCTGACCGACGTCCATGTGTTTTGCTATTTTAAATTATCGTTCGCATTACAGTTTTTATGCTAGCTACTGTATACTATCAACACTTATGTTATTAAGCCTAGGTGCTATTTTTTGCTACTATTTGCTCTTAATTAGGTATTTATTATTGATATTTTTATGAAGTATGTGACAAAAACTTGCAAAATCATAGTAAATAAGAATAATCTTTAGCTAATAATGTCGTCAAATTATTGACGATAAGTTTTTTAAATCAATTTAAAAAATATCGTTTTTAATAAAAAGCCTCTATCGATTAAAAAATCATCAATTAGGTGGTGCGTAACATGTTCTGTATGACGAGAATCGTTACTATCAAATTGAATAAACAAAAAAGGTTAAGAGAGTATGACTACCATTGATAATAAGAATTTAGGCATGATCAAGCTTGTGGATGGAGACGGCTTTATTCTTAAGGCTGGTGATAAAGTGCAGCCAATTGTCGATGATCATGCACTCCAGCCTGATGAAATTATTGTTGCGAATGGTGATGCTAAATTTATTGTTATCAACAATGGTGTTGAACAAGTTATCAATCAGTCATGCCCAACTTGCGTAATAACAACGCCTGAAGGTGTTAAAACCACGGGTCTTAATGAAAAAATCGCTTTTAATTATGATGGAGCGGAACATACAACGTTCGCTTCTGGTGATATTGATGCAATTCAAACTGCGATTTTAAACGGTCTGGATCCTACCCAACTTTTTGAAGCGCCTGCGGCTGGTAATGAATCTGCAGGTAACATAGGTCTTAATGGGTCATCTTCTGCTGCAAGTTTTATAACGATTAATTACGATAACGATGCACTTTTAGCAGAAGCTGGCTTTGACACGGCTTACGATCCAAGTCGAAATACAGATAACCTAGATCCACAGGCTATTTTAGTTCCTGATGGCGGCGAACTAGGCTCTTTACTGATTACTGAGGGTGATCTCAGTGATAATACCTATCCTGTTGTTTCTTCAACGTCTATTTTTGTAGAGGCAGCAACGCTTCCTCTAGAGACTTCATCGTTTGTATTTGATCCTCTCACTATCAATAACGTTTTAAATGAATTAAACAGTGAAATCACATCAGGTGGTCAGGCTGTTACTTTTGTCTACGATACAGCAACGAATACGATCATCGGTACTCTAGTTGGTCAACCTGTTATGTCTATTGCATTAGAAGCAACGACAGAAAATGGGCGTGATGTAACTGTAACAGTAACCACTACGATTAATCAGCCAATTGACCATTCTGGTGATAATGCTTCTGGCTTAGTCAGTCGTGATGGCGATCAAATCAATATTGATGTTGCTATTCAAGCAACGGATAGCAGTGGTAATGCATTAGATAAGCCAATTAATGTTGAGATTGGTGTTATCGACGGTGCAAATCCCGAATTTGGTACTGATACCGGAGTGACAATTAATGAGGGCGCTCAAGCTGATCAGGTTATTGATGGAAAGGTTCCACTTGATGTTGGTTCTGATGCAATCGCGACTATTCATTTCAATGCTGAACAAGCAGGCTTAACGGCAATTACAAGTAATGGTCGAGAAACAACTTTTACCGTTGATGGTAATGTCTTAACTGTTTTAGATTCATCTTCGCAACCTGTGATGGTGGTGACAATTGCAAATGATGGCACCTACACTGTAAAAGTGACTGGGCCTATTGACCAAAACAGTGACGATATCGCTAATATTAAATTAGATGTTACTGCGACAGATAAAGACGGTGATACCGCACAAGGTGAGTTAAATATCACCATAAATGATGGCACTGATGCTGCGGGTGGTGAACGCGTTTCTATTACATTAACGGAAGGTGATATTGACGTTGATGGTAGCGGTACAAGCACTGGTGGTAATGATTCAACTTATCCTGTTATTCAAACGGGGAAGCTAACTCTTGTTGCTGGTGACGATCGTCTTAATCCAGAATCAGTTGAAATTGATGCAAGCCAGAAAAGTGCATTATTATCTGAGTTAAGTACAGAGCTTACCTCGGGTGGACAGGCTTTAGTGTTCACTATTGATGCAAATGGCAACCTAATCGGTACAATTGAAGGTACTGATACTATTGCTGTACGTGTCGAGTTAACATCGACACAAGATGGCCTGAATGTGTCTGTTGATGTAAAAATCATTCAAGAATTACCACTTGATCATAACCTTTCTGGAAACTCACAAGGTTTTGTTACTGTGAATGGCAGTAACATTTCAATCAATCTTCCTATTCAAGCAAAAGACACTGATGGTGACTTTCTTGAAAAACCTGCGCAAGTAGATATCACGATCAATGATGGTGATAATCCTGTTTTTGGTATTGATCCTGGAACAGAAAATCCAATTAATGAGACTGACGATTTAGGCAAAGTTGTCGATGGGAAAATTCCTCTTAATGTTGGCTCAGACGAAATATCTCACATTCACTTTGATGCTGAACAACCAGGCTTAGCGAATATTACGAGCGACGGCAAACCTGTTACTTTTTCTGTTTCAGGTAATACCATTAACCTCGTTAATGCTGAAGGCAAGCCTGTAATGACAGTTACTATCGCTAATGATGGTAGCTATAAAGTCATTGTAGAGGGCGAGTTAGACCAAGATAGTCTTAATATTGCGAAAATAGAATTAAACGTAACTGCAACAGATAAAGACGGCGATACCGCACAAGGCCAATTAAATATTCAAGTAGAAGACGGTGCAAGTGCCGATGGCGGTGAGTCTGCAAGTATTACTATTACAGAAGGGGACTTAACCCCAGAAGGTAATGAAGTCGGGTATCCCGTTTCAGCAAGTACTTCTTTAACGATTACAGCAGGTGCTGACCGATTAGACCCAAGCTCTATTACGATTGATGAGAAACAACTCGAGGCTTTAAAAAATGAGCTTACAACAGAGCTTAGTTCTGACGGTAAGCCATTAACATTTACTTATGATGTAGCAACGGGTGTATTAACCGGAAGCGCGAATGGTGCAACCGTTGTTAGTGTAACATTGACAGCCCTTCAAGCAGTGAATGGTAAAGATGTTGATGTAAAAGTTACCATGACTCAGTACGGGCCATTAGATCACAATGGTAATGAGGTCGATGGTTTAGTAACTAACCACAATGATCAAGTTGTTATCGATTTACCTATTCAGGTGAAAGATACCGATGGTGATTGGTTAAAAGATCCTGCAACCGTTGATATTACTGTTGTCGATGGCGAAATCCCCGCTTTTGGTGTGGATAGCAAAGCGACCTTAAATGAAGGTAGCGATGGCATTGCAACAGGTACGGGTAATATTGTTGTTGATAGCGGTAGTGATCAGGTCGTTAAGGTTACTTTTGAGGCGAACCAAGACTCTCTTAATGGCTTAACCAGTAATGGTCATGCTACAACTTATTCACTGAGTGCTGATGGCACTACGGTGACGGTAGTATTAGCGAGTGATCCATCACAAGTTGTAATGGAAGTGACTATTGATATCAATGGTCATTACGTTGTAACGCAAAAACAACCTATCGATCAGGTCGATGATACCGCAGCAGATAATGAAAACATTGCTTTATCTGTTGTGGCAGAAGATAGAGATGGTGATGTAAGCAAGCCTGGTAATATTGAGATCTCTATTCATGATGGTGCAAATGCATCAGGTAATGAGCAAGGGGCTATTACTATTACAGAAGGTGATTTAACGCCTGAAGGTAATGAGCAAGGTTACCCAGTAAGTGGTAATACAACGATAGCTATTGCTGCGGGTGTGGATCGTCTTGATCCGACAACAGTAACCGTTGACCAAAAACAAGTTAATGCGTTAATCCACGAGTTAACTACAGAGCTTACAACAGCAAATGGTAAGGCAATTAACTTTAGCTATGATGCTAAAACGGGATTAATTACAGGTACTGCGGGTGGTGAAACGGTATTAACGGTATCTGTGAGTGCTGTTCAAGCGGTAAATGGGCATGATGTTGATATTAACGTGTCTATTACGCAATTTAAGCCGCTTGATCATAATGATAATGGCGCCGATGGCTTAGTTAAGAGTGTTGATGACAAAATTGTTATTGATGTTCCAGTGCAAGTTAAAGATACCGATGGTGATTGGTTAGATAAACCTGCCAATGTGGATATCACTATCGTGGATGGTGCGAACCCTGAGTTTGGTACCGATAAAGGTATCATCATCAATGAAACCACCGATGCTGATAAAGTAATGCAGGGTCAGATCCCGCTAGATGTGGGCTCTGATGATATTCAGACCATTCACTTTAATGCGACTCAAGATGGCTTAGCCAACATTACCAGTAACGGTGAGCAAACAACGTTTACTGTTAATGGCAATGTATTAACGGTAGTTGATGCAGACTCTAACCCTGTGATGGTAGTGACTATCGCTAATGATGGTACCTATACCGTTAAAGTGACAGGACCCGTTGATCAAAACAGTGCTGATATTGCTGATATTAAGCTCGATGTTACCGCGACAGATAAAGACGGTGATACGGCACAAGGCGAGCTAAATATCACGATCAAAGATGGTACTGATGCATCGGGCGAAGGTGTTGTAGCAAACATTACTATCACTGAAGGTGATATTGAATATCCAAATACAAATAAAGGTTATCCTGTCTCTGCAGATACGCATTTTACTGTTAATTCAGGTTCTGATGCATTAGTTGCTAATAGCTTGAAGATCGCTGATAGCGCACATGTTGACTTAGTGAAAGAGCTCAATGGCTTAACGTCCAATGGTGAAGCACTGACTTTCATTGTTCACACTGATGCTAATGGCGTAATTACTATTACGGGTGTGACAGCAGGTGGTCAGGAAGCGGTGAGCATTACCATGACACCATCGTCATTGGCAAATGGCGATGTCACGGTTGATTTGGCTATTAAGCAGTCTCTACCGCTTGATCACCTCAATGCCGACGGTAAATTTGTTGATGTGACTGACGGTAAGATCACCATTGATGTCCCTGTTCAAATGCAAGATACCGATGGTGACCCATTGATGACAGGTGATAAGCCTACGCCAATTAATGTCACTATTAACATCAATGATGGCGCTAACCCTGAGTTTGGTATCGATAAAGGTACAACGCTCACGGAAACCGAAACAGGTGCAACCGCAAGCGGTCAGATCCCATTAGATGTGGGCTCTGATGACATTGCGCATATTGATTTTGCGCAGTCTCAGCCGTCACTTGAAGGTATTATTTCTAATAACCAAACAACCCGTTATGTGGTTGATGGTAATGAAATTAA
>NZ_PYOM01000008.1 GCF_003026365.1 Photobacterium angustum
TTTCAATTGCCTTTTTACTAAGCCATTTATTGCCTCCGCACCTTTTAAAATGTCTTTGTTGGTCTTATGTTGCCATGCGGGTAGTAAACTCAACCATGCTCCCCAACGATTAATCATCATAATTTCTACTGTTTTTTTACTGATGTTTATTGGTCTTTTTTCTAGGTTGTATTGTTGAAACTTACAATAACCCCATTGGCTTCTGTTCATTAAAGGAGTGATAACTTGAAAGCCATAAAATATTTCCGGTTGTTCTTCTATTAACGATTTACAGACGCTGGGTGAATAAAATCTCAAATAGGTTGCACCAAGTTCTTCACTGTTCACTTCTAAATAGTGTGATAAGTGCTGTCTTATTTGTTGTAGCGTATGTGTAGAAGCAATAATTACTCCACTGAGTTCTTTAAGAATGTGATTAAGAAGATCATTGTTGAGGTGATTAAGACAAACTAAATATGGGCTTGCCTCCATCACGGAGGAGAAGCGAGTATTAATAAATAGGGCTTCCTTCTCATCACCTTTAGTCAGATCACATAGATTGCTTAAATTCAAATTTTCAATAACGATGTATAGCTTAAAACCACTATTAAGAAGTGTTGGTATGGTGTTTTGAGTTAATGTTTGAGTTGTTATTTCTTGCATAAACATTGCTCTCCACGTTGGCATTGACCATCTGTTTGCAAACCGCAAAGAGGTAAAAGCGGGACATTCGCTTGGCTTGCCATTAAAAGTGCTTCTGAAAAGAGTAAGGGAACTTGTTCTAATTGTGGGGCGGCTTCAACCGCACCCGGTAATAACGGTGATAAACCCCCAAAGCCAGAGCCACTGCCCGCACTGCCACCTGCATTGATGTTGACGGCTGCCCCCGAAATTGAAACGCCAGATGCATCTATTTTGATAAAGCTGCCGCCAGCCTTCAGCGTGATTTCAGCACCCGCTTCAATCACGGCTTTTGAGCCAGCTTTAAGGTGTACTTCATTACCCGCATTTACCAATAATGCTTGGCCTTGTTTCATGTGTAAGTTGCCATCAACAACAAGTGTTTGATCGGCTTTTACATGTGTACGGCTTTCACCGTCGACGGTCAGGTGGTCATGGGTTTTAATGTGGGTGAAGCGTTCATTGTCTACATCCAGGTGTAAATCGTGTTTGATGTCGTCTTTGCGATCGTTTTCCACCAAGGTATTCACGTCTTTTTGCGCGTGAACGTAGATTTCTTCTTTGCCTGCTTGATCTTCAAAGCGCAGCTCGTTATAGCCATCACCTTGGTGCGTTTCTGTACGCAATACCGTGCGGGTTTTATTGGCAGGTAACGGGTAAGGGGGCTTGTTGGTCGCATGGTAAGTACGGCCTGTGATAATCGGTTGGTCTGGGTCACCCTCCAGAAAATCAACAATCACTTCATGACCAACACGGGGTAGTGCGAGCATGCCATATTGGCTACCCGCCCAACCTTGGGAAACACGTATCCAGCAACTCGCATTGTCATCACTGTTACTGTATCTATCCCATGAGAACTGGACTTTTACCCGACCGTATTCATCACAGTAAATCTCTTCGCCTTCAGGGCCTACAACCATCGCAATTTGTGGGCCGTCTACACGAGGCTTAGCCGTGTAGGAGGCTCGCCATGGGCGATGACCGGGTATCACAATAAAATCATTGTTATAGGTTGTTACACCTTGCCCGCCAGCTTCTTCTAATGCCTGTGGTTGCGTGCCCACATGGTTAACCGCCGCCACGAGCCATTCGGCATTGCACTGTTCATCATTATGCTCTTGGAGAGTGAAGTTCACCCCAGCCACTAAGCCATGGATGTTACTTTCACCGTAGGCTGTATTGGCATCACGACGTAATGATTCGAGTCGAAAAGAAGTAAACGGCTTACCGCTGGCATCGTCTTTATAACGCCCTGGGTAATCGTAATGTTCGTAATTGGCTTGCTGGTAATCGGCTTCTTTCGCATTGACCGTTTGTAAGAAGCTATAAGCCGGCTTTTTAAAGCTGTAATCTTTGAGTTGCGCTGATGATGGGCGAATTTGCGTATGGCGAGCAAAGGTGCGCACAAAAGGCATGCCACTTTGCCCACCACTGCGGCTGTTATAAGGCAGTGGTGCCGCCAGTCGAGCGGCACTTTGGGTGTCATCGGAAAAGCGCAGGGTATTCTTTTTATTATCATGGACAAAGCTGTAAAACAGGCCTTCTTCTGCGGCAATGCGGTCGATAAAGGCTAAATCTGTTTCACGGTACTGGACGCAATATTCACGCTGCACGTAATCTCGCGTTAAAACGAAATCAACATCGGTAATCCCTAATTCTTGTAATAGCACCGAGATAATTTCAGGCACCGTTTGTGTTTGAAAGATACGGCTATTGTGGCGCAACGCGAGGCGGGCTGCTGGCGGTACAAATTCCACCTGATACAAGGTGTGGTGATGGCCTGTGTCACCTTGGGTAAAACGTCGAATAATGCCATGCCATTGCTGTTGCTGTTCACCGTCTCGCCAGACCGTGAGCGTGGCCGTGTTATCGACGGTCTCTTGCGGCGTATAGGCAGGGTGACGACTGGCTAAGTCGATGGTAAAGGCGAAAGGTAAAGACAGGCTGTCAGTGCCTGAAAATTGCGTGACGGCGAAGGCTTCCGCATCGAGTCCCTCCACTTCAAATGTAAATTGTAACCCCGTTTTTGTTGCCATACTGACCTCGTGATTAAACCTTTGCTAACGTCGGCCTTGCGGCGTATTTAGCAAAGGCATAAACGAAAAGCAGCCTACACAGTTGTGTAGGCTGATACATAGTTGAGTGCTATTACGCTTCTAGCGGTGCACGCCAGTCATCAGCACCAGATGTGCCAGATACCGTGTGATCCCAGTTAATTGCACGGTAAGCCATTGATACTTCGATAAGCTGAGTGAAGTCTTCTTTTGATGAATCTTGGCAGTGTGGCATGTGGGTGTTGATATCAACAATCGTTGCATCGGTCAGCGTTGTAGTGAAGTAGTGCTCTTGCTTACCTTCAACCGATGTGCGGTACCACTTCAGCTCTACAGACGGTAGCATTTCACCTGATGCCAATGAGTTGTACATCAGAGGCACAGCTTTGTTCAGTGCCACGGTAAATTTAAATGGTTTGTGAACACGTTGACCTGAAGGCTGACCTGATTGTGGGTCTGTAGGAACAGTAACAACGTGCTTGAATTCTTGAACAAGCATTTGGTCTTCGTGACCTTCAACATAGATGTTACCGACAGAATCAGGCGTGAATGCACCCGCTGTAATATTACCCTGAGTTTGGCCTTGGATTGCGATATAACAAGGAGTTGGCATCTTAATATCCTATTTTATGATGGAGTAAATTACACAGCCTATGCTGTGATGACGTGCTGTTAAAGCATGAAGTGTGCCAACTCTTAACTGTATGAAAAGTAATGGTTTTGCATTTTTGTGCTTTCAAATATTGAGCAACATATTGCCCGGTCGGGCAAGATCTTGCTCGATTTGAGCAAGATCTTGCTTGCTTTCGTGATTAAAGAATTTTTATTGGTAATGATTTGTCATCTGAATAAGCAATGATTAAGGGCTTAAAAAAATGGCTAATAAATAAAAAACACGCAATAGAGATGGTTAGTAAAATGTAAATAATAAATTTATTTAACAATCTCTTTTTTTAATGGAGCTTGTTAATAACGAAACGGGCAAGATCTTGCTCGAATGTTAAATGTCAGACATTGCTTCAAACTTATTACTTACATTTTTTTATTAGTGAGAAAGGGCAAAGTATTATTAAAATTATATCCTTTATTCTATTCTGTTATATTAATTAGATCCTATAAATTATTAATAGAATGCAGCACATTTTTATGCTGAAAGTTTTATATTATAGTTTGCTTTTTGGGAGCGGTGTCACGTTATTTTGGTTTTTATTAATTTAATCAATATGTTAAATAAACGGAGTGTTTTAGTCTGGTACTTAGCATTAATGTGCACCTACTGGGCTTAAGGTGTTGAAATTATTTATTTTTATGTTGTGTTTCAATTTGTTAAAAATCTCATTTGTATATATTAATATATGTTAATGCCTCAAAATCTATACACTTTGGCTTGATATGCAACGGCAATTACTATTTAATTTGCTGCGAGCATTATTTGTTGTCTAAAAGCATTTTTGTTGGTTGGAAAATAATATAAGTAATAAAGCACATTTAATTAAAATAACATTTTCATTTTTATAAAATTCATTTTTAATTTGTTAAAGATGTTAAATCTGCTGGTTTATCTATTCGTTGTAAATAATAAAAATAACGGGGTTTAAAATGTCTAAAGAAGGCACCGTCGCACCTAAAGAACGTATTAATATAAAATATGTTCCTCACAAAGGTGATGTTCAATCTGAAGTAGAGCTACCATTAAAAACACTTGTTGTGGGTGAATTTAAAGGTGATGGGGAAGATAAACCTATTGAAGAGCGTAAAGCCGTTTCAGTTGATAAAAATAACTTTGAATCTGTTATGCGTGAAAGTAAATTATCGTTGACAACTTCTGTGAAAAACAAACTTTCAGACGATGATTCTGACTTATCAATTAATCTTTCAATTAAAAGTCTTAATGATTTTTCTCCTGATGCAATCAGTCAACAAGTTCCAGAATTAAAAAAACTGATTGAATTAAGAGAAGCATTAGTTGCTTTAAAAGGGCCACTTGGAAATATTCCAGCATTTCGTTCTCGTCTTCAAGAGCTAATTGAATCTGACGAGTCACGTGAAAAGCTACTTAACGAGTTACAGCTTGTTAGTGGTGAAGGTGAGAAATAGTAATTTTCTTTTGGCTTTAATTTTAAGAGAACGATAAATGTCTTTACAAAAAACACTTGAATCTTCAAGTACAACTGAAAGCAGTTTACTTGATGAAATTATGCTTCAAACACGCATGACTCCGTCCGATGAAGGTTATGATATTGCCAAGAAAGGGGTGGCTGCATTTATTGAAAACTTACTGGGTAATGCTGGTGTAGAACAAGTCAATAAAGGACTTGTTGATCAGATGCTTGTTGAGTTAGACAGTAAGATCAGTGCGCAAATGGATGAAATTTTACACTGTGAAGAGGTTCAAAAGGTTGAATCAGCTTGGCGTAGTGTGAAGATGCTTGTTGATCGTACTGATTTTCGTGAAAACAATAAAATTGAATTATTGCATGCGACTAAAGAAGAGCTTTTAGACGACTTCGAGTTTGCGCCAGAGACGTCTCAATCTGGTTTATACAAGCATGTATATTCGTCTGGATACGGACAATTCGGTGGTGAGCCTATTGGCGCTATCATTGGTAATTACGCATTCACTCCATCATCACCTGATATTAAGCTACTGCAATACATTGGTGCTGTGGGAGCAATGGCTCATGCTCCATTTATCTCAGGTGTAGCACCAGAATTCTTTGGTATCGAATCTTTTGAAGATTTACCAAATATTAAAGATTTAAAAGCAACATTTGACAGCCCTCGCTATATTAAATGGCGACAATTACGTGAATCTGAAGATTCTCGTTACCTTGCATTAACGGCTCCACGTTTTCTTCTTCGTACCCCATACGATCCAGAAGAGAACCCAACTAAAACATTTAATTACCGTGAAAACGTGAGTGATTCACACGAAAGCTACTTATGGGGTAATACCTCTTTTGCTTTGGCTTCACGTTTAACTGATAGCTTTGCTCAATACCGTTGGTGTCCAAATATCATCGGTCCTCAAAGTGGCGGTACTGTTGAAGATTTACCTGTTCATTTATTTGAATCTTTGGGTGAATTACAAGCAAAAATCCCAACAGAAGTGTTAGTGACAGATCGTAAAGAATTTGAATTAGCTGAAGAAGGTTTTATTGCATTAACCATGCGTAAAGGTAGTGATAACGCTGCATTCTTCTCTGCAAACTCAGTTCAGAAACCAAAAGTGTTCCCTAATACGAAAGAAGGGCGCGAAGCTGAAATGAACTTCAAATTAGGTACTCAATTGCCTTATATGATGATCATTAACCGCTTAGCGCACTATGTGAAAGTATTACAACGTGAACAAATTGGTTCTTGGAAAGAGCGTCAAGATCTTGAGCGTGAATTGAACGCATGGATTAAACAATTTGTGGCTGATCAGGAAAACCCACCCGCTGATGTTCGTAGTCGCCGTCCCTTACGTGCTGCGAAAATTGAAGTGCTTGATGTTGAGGGTGATCCAGGTTGGTACCAAGTGGCATTGTCTGTTCGTCCTCACTTTAAATACATGGGCGCAAACTTTGAGTTATCACTAGTTGGTCGTTTAGATCAGGCATAATTTCAATGTCTTATATAGAACTAGAAGATAGGGCTTATGGTGTTAGTCTCTTTGAACGCTTAGAGACTAACGCGCCACGAAAAGTGATGACGAAAGGGCCAGATTCTAAACATGTTTTAAGCTCAATTAAACGCAATGTTGCGCAATTACTTAACACTCGTTTGGGTGAAGCACTATGCGCGCCACATTTAGGATTAATTGATTTTAATGATGCAACTTTAGGTACGCATGATCTGGCATTACAAATTAAGCTGGCAATTCGTCATTGTCTTGAGCGCTACGAGCCACGTTTAGACAAGATTGATATTCAATATGTGCCAAATGATGAAAGTCCATTAAATATTTTCTTTCATATTACAGCATGTATTAATTCAAGAGCACTGCATAACTCGGTGCGTATTGATTTGATGTTGGATAATAGTCGTAAATACAGAGTAATGTAACTTTGTCACAAGAAAAATATTTTAGGGATGAGCTTGCTTTTTTAAAAGAGCAAGGCGTTGCTTTTGCTGAAGTACATCCTCAATTATCTCGTTTTTTACAAGGGAAAAATACAGATCCTGATGTTGAACGATTATTAGAGGGCTTTGCTTTTTTAACGGCTCGTTTGCGTGAAAAAGTTGAAGATGAATTTCCTGAGCTCACACATTCTATAATCAACATGCTTTGGCCTAATTACTTAAGGCCTGTACCAAGCTTTAGTATTGTTCAATTTACACCTATTGAAAAAGCAATAAGTGTTCGTCAAACAATACCAGCCAATACAGATGTTGATAGTGAAGCGGTGTTCGATACTGTTTGTCGGTTTAGAACTTGCCGAAACCTAGATATTTATCCTTTGGAGTTGGTTGATGTTGCGACTACCCATAGCCGGGAGTCGTCAATCATTGATTTAAATTTCGATGTATTAGGCGAACAAGGTTTACCTGATATAGATCTAAAAACGCTGTCATTGTTCTTAGGTGGACATCAGTACAGCGCGCAGATGCTGTATTTATGGCTAAACCATTATTTATCACATATTGAATTAGTGTGTGGTGATAAAACGATATCGATTCCTGCATCACAATTTAAAAGCCGTGGCTTTGATACTGCTGATGCGGTAATGCCATATCCAAAAAATGTTTATGAAGGTTATCGTATTTTACAAGAGTACTTAACGTTTCCAGATGCATTTTTATTTGGTGATTTGGTTAATCTTGATCGTTATATCACACCGGATATGGGTGGAAAGTTTCAATTGAAATTTATTTTTTCAAGAACGCTACCTGCCGATGTTCGCGTACGTAAAGATAGCTTTAAACTATTTTGTACACCGATTATCAATCTATTTACTCATGATTCTGATCCTATCGATTTAACGGGAAAGCGGGCGGAATATCGCATTGCACCATCAAGTCGTCTACCTGCTCATTATGAAATTTTTAGTATTGATCATGTAGAGGGGCGACAAGAGGATCATAAGTTACGTTCAAAGGGGCAAAAGCGTGTTTATACCTCTTTTGAAAGTTTTCAACATGAAATCGAACGTTCCCGCCACCGATTAGCACTCTATTACCGCGCAAGAGTGAGAGAGAGTGTAAGAAATGATGGTTTTGATCATTACATTTCATTTGTTCGTGGGGATGAAACGCTAAATGTCGGAACCAGTGAAGCGATTTCATTGCAGTTAACGTGTACGAATCGACAATTGCCATTGGAGTTAGGGGTCGGTGATATTTGTGTGCAAACAAATAGTTCACCATCTTTTGTGACATTTTCTAACATCACAGAACCAACACAGCCGTTAAGGCCGACGTTAGATGGCAGCTTGTTGTGGACATTGATTTCAAATTTATCGCTTAACTATCTTTCATTGCTTTCGAAAGATGCACTGTGTTCTGTACTTCGAGCATATGACTTTAGAGCACTTGTCGATAGACAAGCTGAACGTGTTGCTAAACAAAGACTTGATGGGATCGTAAAAATTACATCTAAGCCGATTGAACGGATCATCAAAGGATTACCTGTTCGAGGTTTACTGTCTGAGTTAGTGCTTAACGAAGAAGCGTTCAGCTCTGAAGGGGATTTATATTTGTTTGGAAGTGTGTTGAGTCGCTTCTTTTCTTTATATGCAAGTATCAATTCATTTCATGAGCTTATTGTAATTAACAGTGTCAATCAGGAACGATATTCATGGGGAACGCAGACGGGTCTACAGCCTTTGATATAGATCTTGATTGTGACCATCTTGCATCCGATCAATTAGCAATATTAGAGCAACAAGTTCGGTCTTATGACTTTTATCAATTAGTAGAGCTTTTACAGCGCTTAGCTGATGAAGATCCTGAAACCGAAGGTTGGGAAACGCATTGTCGTTTACTGTTTAAAGCCAATCCGAGTTTAGGGTTTGCTGCGAGTGATATTTCAAAATTAGAGATGTTGGAGCAAGGTGGTTTCTGTTTAGAAACGACGTTCTTTGGATTAAATGGTGCTCAATCGCCATTACCTGGCTTTTTATTAGAAGAAATAGCATCTGAGAGTGAAACGGGGTTAAGACGACATTTTCTCGATTTCTTTAATAACCGACTATTGGCGTTGGTATATCGAATTTGGCGTAAATACCGTTATTACATTCGGTTTAAAGAAAATGCCAGTGATGTCTTCTCTTCTCAGTTATTTGCTTTAGTCGGTTTGGCTGATGAAGACCTTCGTGGTGAAACTGCAATTAACTGGGGGAAAATGCTCTCATACGCCGGCACATTAGCTGGTAGAAGTCGTTCCCCACAAATTGTTGCAGGTATCATTTCGCATTGTTTTGATTTGGATAACGTTGTTATTCGTCAGTGGGTAGAGCGAAAAGTAGACATACCAAATCATCAACGAATGTGTCTTGGAAATGCAAACTGTGAGTTAGGTGAAAGTACGATTATTGGCTCGACTGTTCGTGATTGTACGGGAAAATTTGTTATTGAGATTAAAGATCTTACTCAATCACGATTCAATGATTTTTTACCATCAGGTAAAGAGTACCAGCCGTTTTGTAAGCTGGTCGAATTTATTCTTCGTGAGCAAATGGCATTTGACCTGGAGTTAGAACTTAAAGAAGACGAAGTACCTTCATTGCAATTGATACAAGGCTCAACGCTGTCGCTAGGTTGGTCTTCTTTCTTAGGTGAGACGAATAACAACCGTAAAGTTTGTATACAAGTTCGTCAGTAAAGGGGCTAAAAATGGCGGAACAACAACGACTAAAGTTAAAAGTTACTAATACTCGGTTCTTAGAACCGGGTTTGTCGGCAACGAAAGAATTTTCATCTGCTGGTGGCACGATTGGTTCTAGTTCATCGAGTTTTTGGCACCTAGCTGATAGAGACGGAGTTTTGGAACCGGTTCACTGTCAGATCACACTGATTGATGGCTGTTTTTGTATCACTGATATTTCGAATCAAACCTATATCAATGGTGCTTCAATGCCGATTGGTTGGCAAAAGCATGCACGTTTAAATGAAAATGATGTTATTTCAATTGGTCCTTATTTAATTCGTGTTTCTATCGGTGAAGCATGCACTGAAAATGATAAAGACATTGAAGAGATGCTATCTAAATCAACTGATATTGATTTATTTGGCGATGAGTTGGATGTCACTACCAAAGAACAAAAAGCGAATGTCGATGATCCATTATTAGCACTCGATCAACTCAAACATAAAGCAGAAGTGGAATCGTTAATCACACGAAATAAACCAGCAGCATCTCTTAATAATACACAGTCATTAATTTCTGAATGTGATTCGTGGATCGGTGACGTCCAGACAATACAAGCAGATACTGAAAATGACACAACATCTGCTATTACATTAAGCGGTTTTAAATCTACGTTGAATGCTGATGAAAAATCATCGGGATACATAGCGACAACTCTAAATAGCAAGGAACTAAAAATGGACGATAACACGCTGGATCTACTTGAAGAAGAAATGGGACGAGGTTTTTCTGGTTCGAATAATCATTCGATGGTAGCAACAGATGAAAACCATTTATTAACGGGTCCGCTATTTCGTGGTTTAGGTGTTAGAACGAATAACAGTGATGATTTAGCTGAAATGCAAATGCTATCTGAAGAGATGGGGGCATCATTACAAGCCGCAGTTAAAGGGTTAATAGAACTTCATCAACAAGTTAACACCAGTCGATATGGTGTGATGAATAAGAACTTACAACCTATTGAAGATAACCCGTTACGACTTGGTTTAAATTATGACGAAACGGTACAGGTTATGTTTGATAGCCAACGTAGCCTTGTTCACTTATCTGCACCAGCAGCCATTGAAGAAAGTCTTCGAACAGTTAAAGATCATAATGATGCTGTACATACTGCAATTAGCGAAGCACTGAATCAAATTATTCAAGCCTTTTCACCTGAAGTGTTGATGCGTAGATTTTTACGTTATCGTCGTCCTGGCCAATCGGTTGGTGAATCACCAGAAGCATGGGCTTGGGAAATGTATCAAAGTTATCATAAGGAATTGACTTCAAATCGTCAGCATGGATTTGAAAAGTTATTCTGGGAGATCTTTGATCAATCTTACGATAAGAACCTGCGTGATAAACAACAAGAGGTGTAGCAGGATGAAATCGTCGTCTTTGTTCCATATGGTTTTTATTTTTGCCTTAACGTTGATGGGTTGTAGCTCTAAATATGATCCGGCATCAGAGCCAAGTACGATAACAATCAGCATGGTGAGTACCGATTCAATAAATACGAATGGGAATAATGAAGCCTCACCTGTTGAATTAAAAGTTTTCGAACTTGAAGATGACTCTATGTTTAATTCAGCATCTTATGATCAGCTAGCTTTTGAATATAAAAAAGCACTAAAGAGTAATTATGTTGATGTTTATGATTATGTAGTGCTACCGAATAAATTTAAGTTCGTCGAAGAAATTAAATTAGATGAAGACACGCGTTATATCGGTGTGATGGCTTTATTTTCTGATAGCGATAATAGTGATTGGAAAAAGTCTGTAAAAGTAAAAACGTTAGGTCGTGATTATCACTTACTTATTTATTTAAAAGATAATCAAGTTGTGCTAGATAGGGTTGAGTAGATGTCATCAAAAAACCGAGTAATATGGAATGAAGGTTTATTTATTAAACCTCAACACTTTCAACAACAGCAGCGCTATTTTGAAAGCATCATTGATGAAAGGCTTAATTCTGTAAGTCTCTATTTATATGGAATAACAGAATTAAGCTTAAATTTGGAATACCTAAGTTTTGGTCGCATCGCCATTGAGCGTGCGGCTGGTATTATGCCTGACGGCACACCTTTTAATATTCCTCAGCAAGACATGTTGCCTGATGCGTTGGAAGTTACTGATAGTTCATTAGCCAATCAAATTATTTATTTAGCGATCCCTTTACGTAGTGATTCACTAGCGGAAGTTAGTTGGAATGAGACTGCGGGTGGTATGACACGTTATAAATCTAAACGTGAAGAAGTTAGAGATATCCAATCCATTCAAGGTGACAGCTGCTTAATGGACGTCGGCTCAACAAGTGTTCGCCTATTGCTTGGTAAGGATGACCGAAGTGCTTACGCGTCTATTGCTATTGCACGAATTTTAGAAAAACGTCCTGATGGCAGTGTGATGTTGGACGACAACTTTATTCCTTGCCATTTAAATGTGAAAGCAGTACCTCGATTACAGCGCTTTGTCGGTGAAATGGCAGGTTTAATGAGAGAGCGAGCAAAAAATATTGCATTACGTTTAGGCTCTCCTAATCAAGGTGGCGTTGCCGATGTGGCAGATTTCATGTTACTTCAGATGCTTAATCGCATGCAGCCAAGGCTTCAGCATATCGCGCATTTACGTAGTATTCATCCTGAAGAGTTATATCAGGAACTCACTTCATTTTGTGGTGAACTAGCCACTTTTACAGATGAAAGTCGTATGACGCCAGAGTTTGCAAGTTATAACCATGACATGCCTGAGCACGCATTTATGCCTGTTATGTCTATGTTACGACAGGCATTGAGTATTGTTCTTGAGCCTCGTGCAGTATCTATTCAATTGCAGAAAAGAAAATACGGTCTCATGGTGGCATCGATTCAGGACACTAACTTGGTTACTGATGCTGAGTTTATCTTGGCTGTACGTGCTCGTATTCCGCAGGAAGAGTTACGTAAGTTATTTATGCACCAAACAAAAATTGCGTCTGTTGAAAAGATTCGTGAACTTATTTCATTGCAGTTACCTGGTATTCCATTGTCGCCATTGCCTGTGGCTCCACGTCAATTACCTTACCACGCTGGATACACGTACTTTAAATTGGACAAGACGAGCCAAGCTTGGCTGATGCTTAATAATTCAAGTGGTTTTGCATTCCATGTTGCAGGTGATTTCCCTGAACTTGATCTTCAATTTTGGGCAATCAGGAGCTAATGATGATGGATCATACTATTCAAAAGAAAGGCCGTATACGCGACACGCACTATGATGATTTACTGTATGACAATGTAGAAAATACAAATCTTGATCAGGACTTTTGGTTCCAATTACGCGGTAGCAATATTAATTTATTGATTGATGCAGCAACGCCGATAATGGGCATGACGTCACGCATTCGTAGTTTAAGTAGCTGCGATAATATTGAAGAAATTTATCATCAAGTTGTTGAAGAAATTAAAGCGATAGAGGTAGAGCTTACCGAAGCAGGTTATGATCATGCTGTGATTCTAGCTTATCGCTATGTTCTCTGCTCCTTTATCGATGAAGCGGTAATGAGTACTTCTTGGGGAGCGGATAGCATATGGGCTGAACATTCATTGCTGACTCGTTTTCATAATGAAACATGGGGTGGAGAAAAAGTTTTCTCGATCTTATCTCGATTAATGACTGAGCCTGAACGTTATCATGATTTATTGATGTTTATTTATCTTTGTTTAATGCAAGGATTTAAAGGTCGATATAAGGTGATGAATAATGGTCAAGAAGCGTTTGATAAAGTCGTTTCAAATCTTTATGAAACGTTAAGAAGAATAGATAAAGAACCGAAACCGTTAACTACCGCAACAAAACATGTTGCACAAAAAAAATATAAGTTAACAAGACAGATTCCTCTTTGGGCTGTATTTACAGGTTTTGGGCTATCTTGGGTTGCTATTTATATCGCGTATTCAATCTTACTTAATAATAAATCTTTAGATGTTTTAACACAGCTTAATCACATTCTTCAATAGGACTTCATTGTGATCAGAATAGAACTCCCTGTACTCATCAATAAATTAAATGCACAAACAAAAATTGCATTAGAACAGGCTTCATCGTTATGTATGAGCCGTGAAAATAATGAAGTTACTATTGAGCACCTTTTATTTTCTATTCTAGAAAATCCTTTATCAGATATTAGGGTTTTACTTGAACAAGTTAATTTAAAAACGGATGTTGTTAAGCAGTTGTGTGGTGATGCAATGCCGCATGATAAAGGGAATGATACATATCCGAGCTTTTCACCTTTACTGGTTGAACTACTTCAAGATGCATGGTTATTAGCATCAACAGAAATGAATGAAGCAGAGTTAAGATCGGGTCTTATTTTCTTGGCAGCACTTATTCGCCCCGATCGTTATTTAAGTTTTAGCCTAGTAAAAGCCTTTGAAAATATTAATCGAGAGGCTTTACGTAAAGAGTTCACATCACTTGTAGCGGACTCTGCTGAAACACCTGTTGTAAATTCTGGCGAAACAAAAGCGCCGCTAAATGTAAACTCTGGTGATAGTGCGCTTAATCGTTTTTGTTCAAATGTTACAGAGCAAGCTCGCCAAGGTAAGTTAGATCCTGTTTTATGCCGCGATAATGAAATTAATCTAATGATTGATATTTTATGTCGTCGACGCAAAAACAATCCCATCGTGGTCGGTGATGCTGGTGTTGGAAAGAGTGCCGTTATTGAAGGTCTCGCTTCACGCATTGAATCGGGCAAAGTGCCAGAGCAGCTTCAGAATGTTGAGCTATGGTTACTTGATCTAGGGCTTATGCAAGCAGGAGCATCAGTAAAAGGTGAATTTGAAAAACGCTTGAAGTCAGTGATTGATGAAGTAAAAAATTCACCAGTGAAGATCATTCTTTTCATCGACGAAGCTCACACTTTGATTGGTGCTGGTAATCAAGAGGGTGGTGGTGATGCTGCGAACTTACTTAAACCAGCTTTAGCTCGTGGTGAATTATGTACAATTGCGGCAACAACGTGGAAAGAGTACAAAAAGTACTTTGAGAAAGATCCAGCCCTTACTCGACGCTTCCAGTTAGTTAAATTGGATGAGCCAACAACCGAGCAAGCTGTTGATATTATGCGTGGTCTGCACTGTGTTTATGAAAATGCGCATAATGTATTGATCAGTGATGATGCGCTACGTGCGGCAGCAGAATTGTCTGCTCGTTATGTATCTGGCCGTCAACTTCCCGATAAGGCAATTGATGTCTTAGATACGGCTTGTGCACGTATTGCTATTAATCTTACAGCGCCTCCTCGCAGAATTTCTGAGATTGAAAGTGGTACTTATCAACGTCAGCTTGAAATTCAAATGATCAATCGTCAGCAGTTGTTAGGCAAAGCTGTTGATGAAGAGCGACTATCGGCATTACTAGAAAAAGATTTAGAAGAACAAGTTGAGTGTGAATCTCTCTATAAAGATTGGCAGCAACAAAAAGAACTTGTTACTGAGATTATCGAGACACGCCAACAGATCTTATCGCCGATTGCTGATCTCTTGCCAGAGCAAAACGATGTTGATGAATCTTGCTTGTCGGTTGATGAATTACAGAATCGATTAGTCGATCTTTATTCTCAATTAGCACTCGTTCCTCATGACGAGTTGCTTATTTACCCAGAGGTAGATGCGGCGCAAATTGCACAAGTCATTGCTGACTGGACGGGAGTACCTGTCGATCAGATGAATACTGATGAGTTAGCCAAAATTACTGAGTTGCCCTCTATATTAAGTGCGATGATTAAAGGTCAGGATATCGCACTGGCAAGTATTCATCGCCATTTATTGACTGCGCGTGCTGATCTTCGTCGTCCAGGCCGACCTCAAGGTGCATTTTTATTAGTTGGTCCAAGTGGTGTGGGTAAAACAGAGACTGTGGTTCAATTAGCTGAGCAGTTATATGGTGGGCAGCAATTCTTAACCACCATAAATATGTCTGAATATCAGGAAAAGCACACTGTTTCTCGTCTTATTGGTTCACCCCCAGGCTACGTCGGTTTTGGTGAGGGTGGCGTATTAACTGAATCTATCAGAAAGATGCCTTATTCAATTGTTTTACTTGATGAGGTAGAAAAAGCACACCCTGAAGTCTTGAATTTGTTCTATCAAGCTTTCGATAAAGGCGAACTTGCTGATGGCGAAGGGCGTTTAATCGATTGTCAAAATATCTTGTTCTTCCTAACATCAAACCTTGGTTATCAGACCATTGTTGATTATGCAGAGCAGCCAGAACTGATCGAAGAAAAGATGTATCCAGAGTTGGCGAATTTCTTTAAACCCGCATTGTTAGCGCGTATGGAGGTAGTGCCTTATTTACCTCTGAATAAGGACGTTTTAGCACAAATTGTTCGAGGAAAACTCTCACGATTAGAGAAGTTATTAACTTCTCGTTATAAGGCGGAAGTTGTTATTGAACCATGCCTTGTTGAAGAAATACTTCAACGTGCAACGCGCTCTGAAAATGGTGCACGTATGTTAGAAGCGATCATTGAAGGGCAGATGTTACCGCCAGTCTCTTTAGCTTTGTTAAATAAACTTGCTCATCGTGAAGCGATTACACGTATTTGCTTAACGGTAGAAAATGGCGAGTTCTGCAGTGAGGTGGAGTAATTGTTATGCAGCAGTGGTTTCATTATACCTCAGCATTAATAGGTTATCGTGACCGAGCTACACTCACTGATTTCTATAATAGTGCGTTAAAAGAAGAGCTTGCATTAACGGCCAGTTATATCATCTATCCGACGGATGACGGTCGCACTTTATTTGCGACAGAAAATCAATCGTGGGTATGGGATGTAAATGATTTTGATCATCCCTTTTCACATGTACTTCAGCAAGCGTCAGTTGTTTTACTGGATCGCCAACAATTGGTTTATTGGCAACAAAATGATTCGTTTAAGCAGTTATCTTCGCAAGTAGATGCATCAAGTAGTTTGCTTATTGTTCCTTTAATGAATAGTCAAAACCATGTGACAGCTATTCAAGTATTAATCGGTGAACAAAAGCAGATTAACGATTTATTATCTGATGAAAACTGGCGTGAGTTTAGCAGTGCCTTTATCTCTCAGTGGTTACTCATTAGGGATATGGATGCGCAGTCTTCTCATAAAAAGCAACTTAGTGACTCGATTACACGACTAAAAGCAGAGCATCAGAAAAAGAGCGCATGGTCAGATATGACATGCAAGCTCATTGGAAGCAGCTCTGTAATGAAACAGTTACGAGAACAAATAACAGTGGCTGCTGGCTCAAACCTTAGTGTACTTATTCAAGGTGAAACCGGAACGGGTAAAGAGTTAGTCGCAAAAGCACTACATAGCTTATCGGATCGATGTAAAGAGCCTTTTGTAGCGATTAACTGTGCGGCAATACCTGAAAGCTTGTTAGAAAGTGAACTGTTCGGTTATGAAAAAGGGGCATTCACTGGCGCGGTAGCTAACCGTAAGGGACTGATTGCTCAAGCTAACGGTGGGTCATTATTTTTAGATGAAATTGGAGAGTTATCTTTAGGCCTTCAAGCGAAGCTTTTACGTGTGCTTGAGACATGCCAATATCGCCCGATTGGCTCTAATAAAGAGCAATCTTCTAATTTTCGTTTGATCGCTGCAACGCATGTAAATTTACGTCAAAGTGTAAATGATGGTGGTTTTAGACAAGATCTTTATTATCGCATTTATCAATACCCATTATTGCTCTCAAGTCTTAATGATCGAAAGGGTGATATTGAAGAGTTAGCTACTTACTTTATCCAGCAATATAACAATCGTGAACAACGAAATATTTTGGGTTTATCTCCCAAGGCTTTAGATCACCTTAAAGAAATGAGTTTTCCCGGTAATGTCCGTGAATTACGTTCGTTAATAGAAGTGGCTTGTGTACAAACTGAATGTGATGATTTTATTCAAAAAAAGGTATTTGTAGCAAAATTACCTTTAGATATTAGCCTTCCTGTAAAAGACTCGGTTGCGCCAAAAGACGATTTTTCAAGCATAGATGATTTACGCATTGCAGTGGAACTGTATGAGAAAGCCATCATTAACGAGCGATTAAAGCAATATAACGGTAATCGTGCAAAAGCGGCTGAAAGCCTGGGTTTACCTAAACGAACACTTGCACATAAGTGTCAAAAGTTGGAGATCCAGTTTAAATGAAAAAGTCGTGGATGATATATACGTTACTAATCGGGTTGAACACCTTTTCTGTGTCTGTTTTTTCTCAACCGAGTACGCTAACCAAGTTGAATCGCGCTGAAGCTTGTCGTGATATCTCTTCTAAACTTGAGCGGTTACAGTGCTTTGACGCTATTTTTAACACACCTGTAGAGCAAGTGTCGATCAGTCAAGCAGATGTGAAATATCCATCATCATGGTTTCGTGCCGTTGATAGTGAGAAAAAACGAGATAAAAGATCAGGGTTTATTTTTCATCAGTTAGACAGCAGTAATCAGGCTTCTCGAATGTGGTTAACGTCTACTGCTGTTCGTTCATCAGGGCAGTTAAAAGATCAGAAAGCCCCAATTTTGATGTTGGAGTGTTATGAAAAAATCACCCGTGCTGAATTGATCTTACCGACTCCGGTTGAGGCAGGAAAAGTTGAACTATCAATACCGGGTTCTCCTGTTATTACACAAGAGTGGATGAGTGATGAAACAGGGTATGTATTACGTTCAGGTCGAGGTTTACCTGCTATTAGAGCAATAAAAGCGATGATTTCTTCACCGCAATTAATTTTACGTTCAAATGTGGCTGATATTGATCATCTGGAATTTGATAACTCCAATCTAGCAGAGGCCTTAGAGCCGATGCGTGAAAATTGTCGCTGGTAGGAGTGAATCATGTTGAAGGGAACTTTAAGGGAGCAACTTCTCGCTCCGATATCACCGGATAATCCAGTAGGAGAGCGTTTAAGAGATCATCCTCAATTAAATTTTATCGATGATCAGATGATGAAGGTCGGTACTCTTTCCCATGGAGAAGTGCAATGGCATGAAGTGGAAAGTTGTGCCGTAAGCTTAATTTCAGAGCACACCAAGGATCTGAAATTACTGACAGTGTTGATGCAATGTTTACAGCATCAGGCAACACCAGAGCGTTTTTCATTGTCGATAGGTGTATTGGTTGATTTTCTCTCTAATTTTTGGCTTGAATGCCAGCCATTTCCTGGGGCGCGTGGTGAAACACATCGTAAAAAATTCTTTAATCAAATTTGTCAGAGAACGTATGTTGCCGCAGACAAGTTAGATTGGAGCCTATTCGACAGTGATTTAAAACAAGTGTTAGAGGCATTGCTTGAAGAGCTCGATAACCAAGCATCTTCGCTATCACTGCCTGTAGATATTATTAATGATATTTCTGCTCGTGTTCGCGTTAACTTGGGACAGGCTGGTCGTAATAATCATGAGAATAAAATTAAAGCTCCACAACCATCACAAGATGTTGCTGTTTCGTCATCTTCAGTCATTACGAGTCAGACGTCGACTGGAACCCCGATTTCTATTCCTAATTTAGATATAGATAACAGCAGTGAGCGTGCTTTTAAAAATTCGTTATTGAAAGCGGTAGATTCGCTAAATGAGCTTGGCAGCGATGCAATAAAGCTGAGTATACGTGTGCGTCGTTTTGCTATGTGGTTTTCAATCAACACCTTACCAGATGCAAATGCTCAAAAAGAAACACAACTAATGCCCGTTTCATCAGATCGTATTAGCGATTATGAAGAGTCTTTACAGCGTGGTGCGGATATTGAATTGTGGAGTCGTGTTGAAGAAAGTTTAACTAAGTCACCTTACTGGTTAGATGGTCACTTTCTTAGTTTTCGTATTGCAAAGGCTTTAGGGTTGGATGATTGGGCTTCAATTATTAAAGATGAACTTCAGTCATTTGTTGATCGCCTACCAGCATTACTGACTTATTCATTCAAAGGACAAGTTCCTTTTGCGAGTGAAACTACAATCGCTTGGCTTCTTAACCAAGATAAAAGCGTTAAAGTCGCTCAAATAACTCAACAAGGCAGTTGGAATGTAAAGCGTACAGAAGCATTACAGTTAGCTGAGGATGAAGGGATAGCACCAGCCTTAAGCATGCTTGATGAAGGATTATCACAAGCGACAGAACCCAGAGATGCTTTCTATTGGCGATTACTATCTGCAGATGTCATGGAAGCTCATTCACTATCTTCCATGGCAACGGTGCAATACCAGACGTTATATCGGCAAGTTAATGAAATGTCGGTGACTGAATGGGAACCATCATTACTCGCCCAACTTAAAAATAATATTGCCGAACAATAACACCGGAAAATATCATATGTTGAATTTAATAAGACCGATCATAAATAGGCTTCTTTCAGGTGTTAAATCATCAATGCCTATGCTCATGTTTACAATTTTTATTCTGATTAATGTTGCCATTTGGTGGGCAGGCCCATGGTTAAAAATTGGTGACCAACAACCATTCGCCTCTGTGGCATCTCGTATCGTTATGAGTGTTATTTTTTCCTTATGCTGTTTTGCTGTATGGGGATTTATGCAATGGCGCAGTTTGAAACGTATTCACAAAGATAATGATCGTGAAGAAAGGTTACTTGAAGATCCGATAAAGCGTTTAGAAGAGCGTCAAGAAACAGAATTAAACCAAGTGATGGGGGAGTTGAAACACAGTTTAAATAAGCGTAACTACCTTTATTCCTTACCTTGGTATCTGGTGCTAGGTTTAGAGAATGCAGGCAAAACAAGCTTAATTAATCGTTCGAGCCAAGATTTTGTATTTTCAAATGTAATGAGAGCCTCAGGTAAGAAAAGTGAAAACCCTTATTCTTTTGACTGGTGGATTGGTGATGATGCAGTATTAATTGATCCTGATGGGGAGTTGTTAACTCAGCGCCAAAATGAGAAAGATAATGATGGTGAGATGGAGCGCCGCCTTTGGTTAAACTTTGTTAACTGGCTTGAAAAAACACGATCTCAGCGTCCATTAAACGGTGTTGTAATTGCACTAGATATTGAGCACTTAGCGAGCTCTACGGTATCTGAACGTCGTGCGTACGCGAACCTTTTGCGTGCACGTTTGAGGGAATTAATGGAAATTCTCTCTACCCGTATGCCTGTATATATAACGTTGACAAAGTTTGACCTTTTGCATGGTTTTGAACCCTATTTCCGAAGCTATACTCAAAGCCAACGTGAAGAGGTCATGGGATTTACATTCTCGCTTGATACTGTTGAAGACTTTGATAAATGGCTTACTGAATTCGATAATGACTATGAAGAGTTTATTAATCGAATTAATGATTCTTTGCCTGCGGCATTGCGTCATGCAACGGATAGTGATGATAGGGCTGCCATTTATAGTTTCTCTCGCCAGATAGCAGGCTTACATCACATACTAAAGCAGCTATTAAATGATGCTTTTGTCAGTGACCAATTCTCAACACCAGCCCTTATTCGTGGTATGTACTTTCTGTCTGTTTATCAACAGGGCGTACCAACAGATGTGTTTGTTGATGCTTCTTCCCGTCGATATGGGCTGTCGAATAGTATTAACAGTGCGCAGCACTCGAAAAACTCAACCACTTACTTTATCAAGAAACTTTTTAGTGAAGTTATTTATCCTGAGGCGGGTATAGCGTCAGATAGTTTACGTGTGATAAAGCACAAACGAAGGGTGATGGCTGTATCTGTTCTTGCTTGTTCAATTGCTTCTGTTCTCTTAATTGGTAGCTGGCAACGTTATTATCAGCAGAATATCTCACATCAAAACGCTGTTCTTGAGCAAGTTAGTGAATTTAAGGACGAATATTCTGATGTGAAATTGATGCGAACGGAGCAGGAACTATTAGAGCCTTTAAATTCAATTCGCAATGCCACCTTAGAATTTGGAGTATTTCAAGATAAGTCAAAATATTTATCAGATATGGGGTTATATCAGGGGCACGCTATTGGACCTAAGGTAGAAGAAACGTATTTGGGGCTTTTACAGTTTCGTTTTTTACCCGCATTAATGAAGCAACTTGCTTTGGATATGAAAAATGCTGATTCAGAGCAACAAGAGCTGGCTGCATTACGTACTTTTAGAATGCTAACAGATCTAAGTGGCCGCCAAAATAATATTGTATTAAGTTACTTTTCGAGCTTATGGCAACACGCATTTCCTAATGACGCAAAAACTCAAGATCAGCTATTAGAACACTTAAATTATGCTTTGCTGCATACTGATTTACAGGGACTGCGAAATCAAAGAAACAAGAGTGCGGCCGCAGTATTAAAACCTTATGATAACTTAATTGGCAATACACAGAGCGCTCTTAGCTCTGTTGCTCTAGCGGATCGTGTTTATGACAGCTTAAAGCGATCAGCTGCTGAAACTTTAGGTGCACCGCTGAATTTGAAGAAGTCTGTTGGACCTATGTTTGAATCTGTTTTCGAAGAACGTGTTCAAGATAATGCACTAGTTATCTCACAATTGTTAACTCGCAAAGGTTTTAATAGCTACTTTTTACCTAAGGTTGAATCTTTATCTGATATCGCGTTGGCTGACAGTTGGGTTCTTGGTGAATCAACAGTTGCGAAGTTTAGTGAAGAAGACAAGCAGGTTTTACGTAATAAAATTCGCGATTTATATGTAGAAGATTACATAAATACTTGGCAGCTTGCTCTTAATAACCTAGATATAAAATATTTCTCAGATATTGATGAAGCGGTAAGTATCTTAGGGAACCTTGTAGGTCATAATCAACCAATAGAACGTTTTGTTAAAACCGTTGACGTTAACACAAAGCTATTTCCTAAGTTATCTGAAAATGATGATGCACGTTTAGCAATGATGAAATCTCCTCAATACCGTGTTGCTTCTACGATTGCATTGCCGTTTGCTGATATAGATTCAATGTTAGAAAAAAATGGTAATCAACCAGCATACTTACAAGAAGTAATGTCTTCGGTACAAAAACTTTATCATTACATGAAGGCAATTCAAGATGCTCCAGATAAAGGAAAAGCTGCACTAGAAGCAACGAAGGAAAGGTTAGCATTAAAAAATAACGATCCAATTTTCGCATTAAACCAAATGGCGACAAATTTGCCAGCACCGCTTGATACCTTAGTTAAAGGTATTGCTGATGAGAGTTGGTATGTACTAAAACAAGAAGCAATTAAGTATGTCGAAGTTCGCTGGCAAAATGATGTTTATAAAGAATATCAAGAGAAGCTGATGACACGTTATCCATTTAATCATAATGCGTCGAAAGATGTATCGTTAAAAGATTTTGAGTCATTTTTTGCGCCTGATGGAACATTGGATAATTTCTATGAAAATGATCTGAAGCTATTTGTAGATGACAATATTTCTTTGGGAAACAGTGGTGAAAACTCAATACTACGTGGTGATGTGCTGAAGCAATTTGAGAGCGCTAAGAAAATTCAACATGCATTCTTTAACCGTAAAGGGCTGTTGGATGTCGAGTTTACAATTGAGCCTGTTAGTTTAAGTGCAAATCAACTTCGCAGTGTTATTAATGTTGATGGTCAATATATCGAGTTTAGTCATGGTCCTCGTCATCCAACAGAGGTTATATGGCCAAATACTCTTCGAGAAACGGCAATTTCTAAGCTTTCTTTAGTGCCTTCGGCAGCAAACTTGTCACCAAGAGCTGTAACTGTACAAGGGCCTTGGGCATTCTTCCGATTATTAGAAAAAGGAGAAGTTGTAAGCGCAAGTTCTACTAGTGTGGATTACAAGTTTGCGCTTGATGGTGGGGATGTCGTTTATCGTTTAAATTCGGAAGCGGATGCCAATCCTTTTACTACGTCATTGTTTAAGAACTTTAAATTAAGTAAGACGTTATATTGATCAATTATAAAATGGTGGGAGCGAGTCATTTCGCTTCCCACCATGATTTGATCTAAGTTAACTTTCTAATTTTATTGCCTTTCGATGATATAGAGAAAATCGGGCATTAATGTGCATTATTACATTACTCCTTTTATCGCCCTATTATCCGGTATGAGCTAAAAGATTAGGGAAAACAGAAAAATTATGGCGGAAATAGATATGACTAGGTTTTTAAGAGTAAATGGGTTGCTATAAATATTTCAGAAATACGGGCAAATTATTGCCTACGTACATTATTTAGTATTATTACGTTCAGTAAATTTAAAGGGCTATCTGATGAGTAATGACGTAATAACGGTTGGCAGTAAAACCACAACTGGCGGCTCTGTTATATCAGGTCACGGCGGTGTAATTATAAATGGACAAAAGGTTGCCCTTGTTGGTGATATTGCAACTTGTCCATGTGGAAGCAAAAGTTGCAGTGGTCAAGGGCCTATTATTGCTCAGTCACCAAGAGCTGCAAATGTGTCAGGTACAAATCTAGCACGAGTAGGTGATTTTGTTGATACTGGGTGTGGTAGCTGTTTTCTTGAAGCAAGTTCTCATCAGGTAAGTTTGAGCACATCAACCGCCACCAATTTAAATATGGGAAGTGGTGTTAACTTTGGTAATGGCGTCAATATTAATTAATAGTAGTAATGTCAATATTGGTAATGTTGTAACCTTTGGTTCTCATTTAAGTACAACAGCAGGAATTAACAAATATTTCTTCTGGCTCGTTGTGATTGAATCAATAAGAGCTCTGTTTACGGTTATGTATTCAGAGCTTCATTTTCTTTTTCTAAGTTTTTAATTAAGTATTAAAACAGGCGGCGTTTTAATCCTGTTCTTTCTAATATTCTGGTTGAGATCTCTTCAACGGACATACTGGATGTGTTGATATAAGGGATCGCCTCTCTGCGAAATAAACTCTCTACACTGAACAGCTCAGACTCACACTGGCTTTCACTGGCATAATCACTATTGGCGAGTCGGTTGTTTCGGATTTCTGTCAACCTCTCTGGATCTATAGTTAGGCCAAAAAGTTTATGTCTATGTATTTCAAATTCAGGCAGTAAACGAAGTTTGGCAAGATCTTCGGCAATAAATGGGTAGTTCACCACTCTTAAACCAAATTGCATTGCCATGTAAAGGCTGGTGGGTGTTTTCCCACTGCGTGACACGCCAAGTAATATCAAATCAGCGTCCTCTAAACCACGAAGAGAAATACCGTCATCGTGGGAAAGGGTGTATTCGATAGCCGCTATTCGATCAAAATAACCGTCTTGATCCTTACCAACACTGTGTGAGCGTTGTAGTTGTGGCTTTGGTTCTAATTGTAGATCGTCGGCAACAAAATTAACCATGGTTTGTAATACATCGTAGAACAGGGCATTGGCTGACAGTAACTGTTGTTTAATTTCAGGTACGACCATAGAGAAGAAAACCAAAGGCTTTTCTCCCGTCGCTAAAAAAGATCGTTCAAGCTCTTTAATAACTTCAGCGACCTTGTGCCCATTTTCTATGAAAGGAAAGGTCTGTTCATTGACTTTCAATGGAAATTGCGCAAGGACAGCATGTCCAACTGTCTGACAAGTAATAGCGGTTCCATCAGAAATGTAGAATACGTCACGAGTTCTAATTTTGGGATGCATAATAAGTTTAAATCATGAAATAAATTTAGATAAGATGCGTTTAAGGTATAGAAAAGTAATCAAACATTTTGCTACCAAGTCCACAACCTGACTTAAAAGTGAAAATTTTTTCCCGATTAAAGCAAACGTTTGCCTTTTCTTTACATGGTAGTTGATTATTGTTGGAGAAACACATGCAAAAGCACACCCTTTGGTTCAATACGTTATCAATGAATGATGTGAACCAAGTTGGCGGTAAGAATGCCTCGCTTGGTGAAATGGTATCAAACCTTTCAAATGCGGGAGTGTCTGTTCCTAACGGATTCGCGACTACCTCTTACGCATTCCATGAGTTTTTAGAGTATGAAGGGCTGAATAATCGTATTTACGATTTGCTAGGTACTCTTGATGTCAATGACGTAGATGCACTACGTGAAACAGGCGCTACCATCCGTAATTGGATTTTAGATGCGCCGTTTCCACTTGAACTAGAGCAGAGCATCCGTCGTGATTACCTTGAATTGATTGACGGTAATCAAGCACTTTCCGTTGCGGTTCGTTCGTCTGCGACCGCAGAAGATTTGCCTGATGCTTCCTTTGCGGGTCAACAAGAAACATTTCTTAATGTAAAAGGTGTTGATGCGGTATTAGAGGCAACGAAACACGTTTATGCTTCGCTATTTAATGATCGTGCGATTTCTTATCGCGTGCACCAAGGTTTTGATCATAAGGGCATTGCACTGTCTGCTGGTATTCAGCGCATGGTGCGCTCCGATAAAGCAGCGTCAGGTGTAATGTTTACGCTTGATACTGAATCAGGCTTTGATCAAGTGGTGTTTATTACCTCATCTTGGGGTTTAGGTGAAATGGTGGTTCAGGGGGCAGTTAACCCTGATGAGTTTTATGTCCATAAACCAATGCTAGAAGCTGGGCATGCACCGATTGTTAGAAAGAATTTTGGTTCAAAACTCATCAAAATGATCTATTCAGATAATCAAGAAATTGGTAAACAAGTAGACATTGTTGATACCACAGATGAAGAACAATATCAGTTCTCGATTAATGATGAAGAAATTAAAGAGCTTGCTAAACAAGCAATGATCATTGAAAAGCACTATCAACGTCCGATGGATATTGAATGGGCGAAAGATGGCATTGATGGCAAGCTTTACATTGTTCAAGCGCGCCCAGAAACAGTGTGTTCGCAAGAATCTCAAAATGTAATTGAGCGTTATGAGCTGAATAATAAAGCGGATGTGTTATTAGAAGGTCGCGCGATTGGGCAGCGTATTGGTAGCGGTAAAGTACGTCTGGTTGATTCGCTTGATCAAATGTCACTGGTTCAAGAAGGGGATGTCCTTGTTACTGATATGACAGATCCTGATTGGGAACCTGTAATGAAACGTGCTTCTGCGATTATTACTAACCGTGGCGGTCGTACTTGCCATGCTGCCATTATCGCTCGTGAATTAGGCATCCCTGCGATTGTTGGTTGTGGTAACGCGACAGAAGTCTTAACAGATGGCACAACGATTACTGCTTCTTGCGCGGAAGGTGAAACAGGTTATGTTTACCAAGGTGAATTGAATTATGAAGTTCGACGCTCTGCGGTAGATGAATTACCAATATTACCAACCAAAGTGATGATGAACGTAGGTAATCCAGAGCGTGCGTTTGATTTTGCACAATTACCGAATGAAGGCGTAGGTTTAGCGCGTTTAGAATTTATCATTAATAAAATGATTGGTATTCACCCGAAAGCATTATTGAACTTTGATGCACAAAGTGTTGAGTTAAAAGCGCAAATTCGAGAGAAAATTAAGGGCTATAACGATCCTATTGATTTTTATGTTAGCAAGTTAACTGAAGGCATCTCAACCATTGCTGCGGCATTCTGGCCTAAGCGTGTGATTGTTCGTATGTCTGATTTCAAATCGAATGAGTACAGTAACTTAATTGGTGGTAAAGAATTTGAACCCCATGAAGAAAACCCAATGTTAGGTTTCCGTGGTGCTTCTCGTTATATATCACCGGTATTTGAAGATTGCTTTGAACTGGAAACACAAGCGATAAAACGTGTTCGTAATGAAATGGGCTTAAAGAACGTTGAAATTATGATCCCGTTTGTACGTACGCCAAGTGAAGCTGCATCTGTTATTGAGTTACTGGCGAAAAATGATTTACGCCGTGGCGATCAAGGGCTGAAAGTGATCATGATGTGTGAACTGCCATCAAATGCCGTATTAGCGGATGATTTCTTAAAGTACTTTGACGGTTTCTCGATTGGTTCGAACGATATGACGCAACTAACGCTTGGTTTGGATCGTGACTCTGGTGATGTTGCGCATCTCTTTGATGAGCGTAATCCTGCGGTTAAAGCAATGCTGAAAATGGCGATTGATGCTGCAACGAAAGCGGGTAAGTACGTCGGTATTTGTGGTCAAGGACCATCAGATCATGACGATTTAGCAAAATGGTTAATGGAACAAGGTATTAGTTCTGTTTCACTAAACCCTGATACTGTGATCGATACTTGGTTAAAGCTAGGTGATGTAAATAAAAATCATTAACAGACAGGTTAGGTTTAGTTGCTAAAGGTAAAATTAAGCTCTGATTATTGATCAGAGCTTTTTTATAGCAGATCGAAAATTAAATGTCGTACACCTAAGTTAGGAGGACATATGGTTGTTATTGAGCGTTTTTCTTTTGTACATGAAGCGCATATAGCGAAAGCTAATCTAGAAAGTGCCGGTATTCACTGTTACCTTGCCGACGAGTTCACGGTCAATACACAGTGGCTCTATTCTAATGCAATAGGGGGGGTACGTTTGATGGTGGAAGAAAAAGATATAGAGTCAGCGAGAGTGCTGCTTGTAAGTGATTTTTCTGATGCGCTAGAAGAACAAATACCACCTTTTGACAACGAGCATGAACATTGTGCTTACTGCGGTAGTCATGATGTAGTTACTTATACGAAAGGTAAGCGCCCAGCATTTTTAATGTTTATTGTGCTAGGTTTCCCTTTGTTTACATATCAACATGGTTATAAATGCAACCAGTGTGGTAAATTTAGTGAGGAGTTGTAAAACTATTTAGTATTAGCTTAATGCTATTACTTATCCACACGCTGTTACTTCTGTTTTAAAAGAATGCTTAACGGGATACGATAACAGAACGTTAATCTAGATACTTCAGTTTATTTTATGGCATAACGACTATTCTATGTCTGTCATTTATCACCCTTTTTTCTAGTACGTAACCTTGAACTTTTAAAAATGATCACGTTTTTTAAAAGTAGTTGATTATTCAATTAAATAGTGCGTTATATCTGTTTGAAGAGTTTTTAGTTTGATATATGATTACCTCATCAATTTTCCTGAATTGATAAAAAATAATTGATGGTTCGCACACCCATCGACATAAAGACCGCTCCTTGTGAGCGGTTTTTCTGTTTATGGTCATTTAACGCTAAATTTTCTAATTAAATAAGATTAGAAAAATATGAGTAATAAAGACTACTGTCATTTATTCATACTTTATTAATTTACCGATTTAAGTGCTAACGCTAATGTTTGTTTTAATTCATCCAGCCACTGATAACGGTTTTTATAAAGCTTGCGTTTATTACGATTGAGTGTGCTTAAGTCTTTTCGCTTTGGTAATAAAGGTAATTTATAGGTTACGTTACTTTCTTTAACACCCTTATATTCTTGCCAGATCAGGTCATAGTCACAGCTAACCGCATGACGTTTTGAACCGATATAACGGAGTGCTTGATAAATGTGGCCATTATTACTGACAGCGGTAATGTTTTTTAATTGATAAACATCAGCAAAAATTAGAGCTAATTCCACCATTAATGCCTTAGGACGTAAGCCATATAGTCCCTTAGTTAACTCTTTGATGAGTTCTTTACGGTTCTCAATATCACTGTCTGGGCCTTGTAACGCACCAATATGTAAATGGTTTTGATCTTGATTAACGGTAAAACTAATACAATATAATTGCATGTCGTTACTATCGGTGAGCGTAAGACCCAGCGAACCTTCTCTTGAGTAACCAGCATCAAGATAGATATTGTAAACGTTGTCATTTTTATCTGTTATTTGAGATAACTTAATGCCTTCATGCTGATATATATTTAAAAGGTTTGAAGAAAAGTTGTTCAGCATAAATTGGAGATGTTTTTCCAACATCTGCATTCTTTGTTCTTTATCCCATGAAACACAGCCATATGGCTTAAGTGGTTTCTCAATAAATGACGGATATACCGTGATTAATTTTTCAAGTAATGGGTCATTGAAGTAGCACATTAGTTCATCAGTAACTTTAGGTGAGAACACACACCAGCAATAGAGACGAAATTTTTTTCTTACTTTATCAATTCCAGTAATGTTTGGATAAAGCATGTTTGATAAAAATGATCCACGTTTAAATACCGTGCTTGATGCAATGGCTTGTTGAGACATTTTTGATAAACCTTATAGATATTTATATTTTTTAGTTATGGATTTTTTCTTTCAATAATAATTGAATATTAAAAGCTAAATTAAACAGTGTTTTGTTTAATGAAGGCTGAACGGAATATTAATATTTTTAGCCTAATATTTTATTTGTTAATTATATTTAATATTTTTGAGAGGATTTTCATTTGTAGAAATGATGACGTTGTTTTTATGATTTTTTATGAATAAAGTGTTTCTATGTGTAACAGGTGAGAGGCATTAGAAATAGATTAATATTTATTCACTACAAATGAAAAGTTAATCTATGGCTATTTTTTAGTTAATTTTTCTCTATTACTTAACGTAAACATAAGAAGGTTGATAAAGTTCAACCATCGAAATTTAATCATTTGAATTCTGAATGAGCAATAAAGAGAGCTGCACATTAATCTCGCTTGTAATATATGTGATTATACGTATTAAAGCTTTCTGAAAGAGAATATGGCGTGATCGGTGATGATTTCAATCTCGAACACGCCATAATATTAATGCGATTACACCTATTTGTTTACGATCCCCGGTAGGCTTAAATCACCAGATGCAACATCAAACACATCTTGCACACATAACAGCGGAGCATGGGCACTTTCGTTAACACGTAAGCCAGAAGTCACACCGTCAAATTTCGCCAGTTTTAAATTGGTAATGTTGTCGATTTTAATCGTGATATCTAGGCTATCACCTTTAAATATCGGTGTTGCATCTGGGCTATCAATTAATAGTGGTAAGCCCGGCCAAGTTTTTGGCAGTGTCGGTTTTTCACCTTTTGGAATATCAACGACACCGAGTGATCCTTTACCACATTTATCATTAGGTTTTAATACTACCCAGTGGCTATGCCAAACATTCCCATCATTAGTTTTATCGCCATCACCATTTTCGTCATAAAGCGGTGTGTCATCAAAATCAGGATGAGCAGTTACTGCCAATGCTAGGATCCCAGCATCTTTTTCAAAGCCAACTTCAGCAGGGTTTAATGTGGTAGGCCAGACATAAGAAAAAACGTCACTACCAGCTAATTTTCCTGTTGGTGTCGGTTTTACCTTGCCAGCCATACCTGATACCGCGATGTGAAAAGTTGCAAGATCGCCTTGTGTTGTGATTTTAGCGTGTACGATATCAAACGCGGGATCCTTAGCATTATTGGCGGAAGCTTTAATGCCGTTAGAATGCGCCATTACGCTTGATGCGCCAATAAACAATACCGCTGAAAGTGTGTGTGCTAAAAGTGTAGGCATCGTATTTTTAATAGTCATCATGCTAAATCCTTAAGTTAGTATCGACTCGATACTATAATAGGTTTAGCAGAGCTTTAATCAGCTTGTCAATATTGTTTTGAGTCGATACTATTAAGTTATGAATATTACACTTATCCATCAGTTACTTGAGCGGATCGGAAATTTGATCCGTAACGAGACTAGAACGTGTTTAGTTGAGCATGGACTTTTGCCTGTGCAGCTAGATGCTTTGTGCTATTTATCGATTTGTAATCGCTTTTCCGATACGCCTAAAGCGGTGACCGAGTATCTTGGTTTAACAAAAGGCACAGTGTCACAAAGTTTAAAAGTGCTGGAAAACAAAGGCTATGTGAGTAAAACACCAGATCCTAATGATAAGCGGATCACCCATATTACCCTGACAGCGAAAGGCGAAACATTAATAGCGAAAGCTCAGCCATCTCAGTTATTGAAAAAGGTGTGGGAAGATAACGCGACAATTAATTATGGGCTAGATGGGGAAGTGCTACAGCAACAACTTGAAAGTCTGTTATTAACTATGCAGCAGCAGAATCAGTGTAAATCCTTTGGCGTGTGCAAAACCTGTAAGCACAATCAAACGTTAACAGATGGCACACACTTGTGTGGTTTAACGCAATTAGCACTGAGTGGATCGGATATTCAAAAGATCTGTATTGAGCATAGTAAGTAGAAAAAAGATAAAACAAAGCCAGCATATTCGCTGGCTTTGTTGTTTTGTGGTTGTTTTATTACGATTAAATAGGGCTAATTATTTAGCTGCTTTTTCGTTTAATAGATCGATAAAGAAAGCATATTCTAGAGCATCTTCATGTAGTGCTTTAAATCGACCTGATGCACCACCGTGACCGGCTTCCATATCGGTTTTAAACAGTAAACGATTGTTGTCTGTCTTCATTTCACGCAGCTTAGCAACCCATTTCATTGGCTCAAAATATTGTACCTGTGAATCATGTAGCCCTGTTGTCACAAGCATGTTTGGGTAGTCGTGCTGACCAACATTATCGTATGGAGAGTAACTTAGCATGTACTCATAGTACTCTTTTTGATTTGGGTTACCCCATTCATCGTATTCGTTCGTTGTTAGTGGGATCGACTCATCAAGCATAGTCGTTACTACATCCACAAACGGCACTTGTGCTGCAATTCCGCAATATAATTCAGGCGCTTGGTTGGCAATGGCACCCATTAATAAACCACCCGCAGAGCCACCAACGGCAAAGATCTTATCTTTAGCACCATAGCCTTGCTCAACAAGGGTTTTGGTCACATCAATGAAATCATTAAAGGTGTTTTGCTTGGTGAGTTTTTTACCATCTTCATACCAAGGACGACCCAACATTTCAGAACCACGAATATGAGCAATCGCGTAAACAAAACCACGATCAAGCAAGCTTAAACGTGATGATGAGAAACTAGGATCAATGGTTGAACCATAAGAACCGTAGCCATATTGATAAAGCGGGTTGGTGCCATCTTTTTTAAATAAGTCTTTACGGTAAACCAAAGAAACAGGTACTTGTTTACCGTCACGAGCGTTGATCATCAAGCGCTCAGATTTGTAATTATCAGCGTTAAAATCACCTAGTACTTCAGCCTGTTTTAATAACGTAAATTCACTGTTATCAAGGTTGATATCAAAGTGAGAAGCTGGCGTTGTCATACTTGAATAGTAAAGACGAAGCTTTTTGGTATTAAGCTCTTTATTACCATAGAAGAAAGCGGTGAATGCTTCATCATTAAAGTGTAATTCACGCTCTTCATTGCTATCTAATTGACGAACTGTCACATGGGTTAAACCATTTGAACGTTGCTGATATACAAGGTAGTTATCAAATAGCTCGTAGTCTTCCAACATCACACCTTCGGCTGGCGCTATTACATCTTGCCACTTTGACTTATCACCAAGTTGATCGGTTGAAACCTTCATTAAGCGGAAATTAACAGCGTTATAATTAGTCAGTACGTAGAACTGCTGTCCAAGTTTCGAAATACTGTACTCTAAGCCTTCTTCACGCGCTAAGAATGGTTTTGCAGTGGCGTTTGGATCGTTAGCATCGATAATAGAAACCGCACTGGTTTCAGTGCTTGAATGCCAAATATACACCAATTCGTTATCTTTACTTTTACCTATTGAGGTATAAAACGTTTGATCTTTTTCTTCAAAAATCAGCACGTCTTCTGTTTGGTCTGTACCTAATTGGTGACGGAATACTTGATAACCTAGTAAGGTTTGTGGATCTTTTTTGATGTAATAAAACGCTTTGTTATCGTTTTGCCACGCAATGGATCCGCTGGTGCCTGTGATTTCATCAGCAAGGTATTCACCCGTTGTAAGGTTTTTTAATTTGATGGTGTAAATACGACGGCTAACGGTATCTTCACCATAAGCCAGTAAATTTTCATCTTGGCTAATGCTTAGGCTTGAAACGTTATAGTACTCGTGGTTTTTAGCCAGTTCGTTAATATCAAGTAATACGGTTTTATTCGTTCCAGCAAAATCGTCTGCTCGAACTGAAACAGGATATTCATTATCGCCCGTTACTTCGCTGGAATAGAAGTAATTACCTTGTTTTACGGGGACTGAATTATCATCTTTTACAATACGGCCTTTAATTTCTTCAAATAGTTGCTGTTGTAATGTGTCTGTATGCGCCATTACAGCATCGGTATAGGCGTTTTCTGCGTTTAAGTGTGCAATGATCTCAGGATCACTGCGTTTATCATCACGCATCCAATAGTAATTATCGGTACGTGTATCATTATGGATGGTCATTTCATGTGGTACTTTCTTTGCGACTGGCGCTTTAAGTGAAGACGCATGAACCACGTTTGTTGTTTTTGTATTCACAATAATGTCCTTCCAAGTATCTTCTTTTCATTGAGCATAAAAGAAAATTTAAAATAGGATACAACGATTACCATAAGGTGTTGTATTTTTGTTATTTTTTAAGCCAGATTTAGGCATAAATAAAAGCGATAAGAATGTATTTATAGTTTTATTATGCTTTGCTTATATTCTATATCTTGGGGTATTTCTCTATTTTTCAATCCTTAGCACTAAAATCGTAGAAGTAAGATAAAAAGTAACATCATAGATGCTATTTTTTCCTAATATGAAACAGGGATATTTGTAATTGAAGATTTCAATTATATAGAAAAAAGCTAACGCATTGGTTTTATTATAAATTTATGAAATAAACCATGTGTTTTTTGTTCAAAAAGTCTTTAGTGGTTCTAAAAAACGAAATAACGTGATTTCACTCACGTAATGAACTTGGCTAGAGACTAATATAATAAATATAACTAATTGATAGTATGTATTTTTATGAAGAGCACATGGATTATAACTTTAGGTATTGTTGTTGGTGCTATTGTGATAGGCGGACAATCTTTTTACCAGTTTCTGACCTCACAAAATATTCTTAACGAACCAAGTGGTGAAGTTAGGTTAGGTGACGTTTACGATGAACAGTTAACGACGACAGTTACGATTACAGATGCAGATAATAAGACGCCCATCTTGATGATCATGACGGACACAGATCAGATAACAATGGATGTGAAGCAAGAGCTGAGTCAAATGGTAAAAGAAGCCAATGAAACGCTACCTGCACATGAAAAAATGCGATTAGAAACGACCTATTTTGATACGAATGTGAACATTGAGCTAACCACAGAAGTGACCTACCATTCTCAATATCAAAATAAGATGAAGGTAACAATTGACGATACAGTGTTATCTCATCCTGCTGACGATCAATACCACTTTGCTGAAGCCGTCGATATGTTAAATACCTACGCGCAGAAAATGGATACGATTTACCATCAGAACGACTCCTTTATTCATAAAACCTAGATCTTGTAAGGCGATCAGGATAGAGCGTACAGCTAGTAGGAAGAAGAGTAATGCAGTGTATCTCTCAAATGTAACATTAATCCTAATGGTTAATATCTAGCTGTGTGGGTGGACAGAAAGAAGCATACTTTTTGTAGAGGATATAGCGTAGATGGATTAGCCTGTGATTTCTACTTTAGGTCATACGAGTAATAAATCTGATGGACTGTGACTCCGTCACCCGATGACAGAGTCACATGTTTAGCTTGTTCAGAAGATACGTTTGAGGATGGGTGTCTTGCAAATAAGGTAGCCAATCGCAAAAGAACCTATCACCGAAGGAATAGCAATAACGACAAAGTTTACTAAGGGAGTCTGAGTCATAAAAGATTGATAAAAATCTGCGGTCAATTTCATTGGGTAAAGCTGCACCACATAAGCAGCAAAAGCAGTACGAGTCAACATAGAGCTCCATCGTCCCTTGGTATTGCATAGCTCTTTGAAGCAATATAGTAGAAACATCGACATCCCTATCACGGTGAATCCACGAGTAACCATATCTGCATCATAACCATAGCCGGAAGCTATTGGTCTGATGAATGACATAGCTATAATCCACATTAGGATCCCATAAAAAGCGTGTTTCAATTCCAGCTTATCCAGCCACTGATACCTATAAGCTAGGACGCCAAAGTAAAACATGCTGATATACATTGGAAAATTTTTAAGAAGGCGAAAGCCTAGGAAAGTGCTACCCAGGCTATCCATAAGATGCAAGCCAAAGAAATTGACGGGAATCATTATTATGGCAAACAGTAGAATCTTCCAAATTGCAGGAATCGGCTTATCGACGAAACCTTTTTGACTCCCTGAGGTGATTTGAGAACAGAGTGCAAATACTCCGCTAAACACTATTAGGGTCCAACAGAACCAGGTAACTCCCAAATCAATATTTCCGGTAAGGAAAATGCCTTTAATGTTTGATGTGGCATAGTCAAGTGACATCATTGGAAAGATCACAAGTAAGGTTATTAAAGTAGGGATCCCGAGGCGTTTTAGTTTATCCAACATAAACTTTCCAGCTCCTTTACGCTCAATCGAAGGGATCACGAAGTAGGCTGATATAAAGAAAAACAGCGACATAAAAAATGACGCATTGATAATCACAAATGTGTCTAAAATCTCATATTGATATTGCATCGTTTCTTTGACGGGGGGTAAATTAAACCCATTGGAATTTTGCATGCAATTATTGCACTATGAAATACAATTACAATTATCGTCAGCACCCATTTGATATTATCTAGGTAGTCGTAGCGCTCAGTTTCTATTGAATTATTCATTAGTTTCCTGTTTGTTTTAACCTTTTTAAACCCCAAAAAAAGACAGCATGATAAGAATAAAAACAGCGGATTTACACGAGTGTTTTTCTAATGTAAATCCGTTATTGATTATTTTTATCGAATCACATATTAATGAGGATTCTCGTAGATAAGATTAATGGGTTGGCTTACATTGAGTGTATTTGCCCTGATCCTGTTATAGATACCGATTTAAGTGCAGGTGATCCTGTAAGATAGAGATCACCACTACCTGAAATATTGACTGAAGCCTGATCTTTTACATCGGCATAAACACTACCAGAGCCTGAAATATGAATATAGGCATGACTAGCTTGGACGCCTGATTTATATGTTCCTGAGTTCTCAAGTTTAATCGTTTGCAAATTTACCTTACCTTCTGAAATATTAATGGAACCACTATTTGCAAGTGATGAATCAAGGTTATTTGCATTAAGGTTGTTGATATTAATTGACCCACTATTTTTCAAGTTAAGCTGGAAGTTATTTGTATTTAAATTTCCAACTGAAATACTGCCGCTATTAGCGAGTGCAATATTGGTTGAATCACTGACATTAATTTTTTCAGCCGAAATACTACCGCTATTTTCGACATTTAAATCAAGATCATTTGCCTTGATGTTAGAGGAAATAACAACTTTTCCTGAGTTCTTTGTACTAATCTCAGTGATGTCTTTCAAAACAACGTAGTATTTTACCGAGTTAGGCTGATAGTTATAACTATGTTTTAGATTTAAATTGAGCGTGTTCCAAGTTTTAGATACATCAAGTTCAGGTACGAGTGCCTTATCGATCTCTATTCTAAGAGAGTCCTTATTCCCTTGTTTGATAAAAAGATCGCCCGCTGAATTTAAAGCGATCTTGGAAACCCCTTGAATATCTTTATGCATTGTTACGGTTTCAGCCATAGCTTTTGAAAAAGAGAGGGTACCAACAGCGAGTAATACTGTAAGGAAAAGTGGGCTTTTTCTCATTGAATGTCCTTTTATCGGTCAATTACTGCATACAACGTGGCAGTGTACTTTAGACAAAAAATATCGTGTCGTTTTGTTAATAATTGCCAAGGAAGTGTAAAATATTGTAACTAAATGATACATACGATATTGTTTATTTAACAAATAACGGGGCGTGATGTTAGGACGTAACACTGATTCAGTAATTTAATACGTTGCTGCCGAGAAAGCGCCTAAATACTTATATACAAATAATAATGATAATAAAGAAAAAGGCGCTCAGTGAGCGCCTTTTGGGTGTGGTATTTGAGATTAACTAATCACGACTAAGCAATTAGGTAACTCATTTTTGTTTTCAGTTAATGGATAAGCATTAGCCAGTAACTTGCTTGATTGCTCTAAGCACTGCAGAAAGCCTTCATAGGTTTTTCCTGCGCGAACATTAGTTGTGAAATCAGCAACAATAGAACTCCACGCTTCATCACTGATTTGTTCACTAATACCGAAATCCGTTAAGACTTCAACGTAATGTTCAGCTTCACAAACAAAAATCATCACGCCTAAATGCTGCTTGGTACGATGAATACCATTGGCGAGAAATTGCTCTCTTGCCACTAGGCTAGCACGACGATGTTTCACTGCTTTTGGCACCAGGCGATATTTAATCGCAGGGATCCTAAATAACAAGGTAAACGCGATAAAGCCGACTAACTGACATAATAGAACGTCGTTTAACTCTAACCAAAAAGGTAAGAAATTGAGTAGGGCGGGAATAAATAACGCAATAATTGCTGCCCACAATGTCGGTACAAAATAATAGTCGTCGGCTTTAGTTGCAACAACAGTCATTAATTCAGCATCGGTTGTTTTTTCAATTTCCCCAATTGCTTGGCTGATTCTTTCTAGTTGTTCATTAGTAAATAACTTCAAATTTACCATCCTCCTGATGCACCGCCGCCACCAAAGCCACCGCCGCCGCCACTAAAACCACCACCACTGCTACCTCCGCCAAAGCCACCACCATTACCGCCAGAGCGAGGAAAATTCCCCGAACCAAAACCACCACTGGTGAATACATCACCATTGCGACGATAATATTGTGAACGATTACTTCTGCGTCGGCTAAAAGCGATAATTTGAATCACGATGACAAAGAGTATGAATAGGTAAAGATCATAAGACGGTTTTTCTTCTTGAACCACAGGCTTATATTCACCTTTAATTGCACCAAGGATCGCTAAGACGCCATTTTTAATCCCTGTGGCAAATTGTCCTGATTTAAACTCAGGTTTTATTTCGTGGTTGATGATACTAATGGCTGTCGCATCTGGTAGTGCACCTTCTAAGCCATAACCGACTTCAATCCGGATTTTCTTGTCGTTATAGGCAACAATTAATAGCACGCCGTTATCATGCTCTTTATTGCCAATACCCCATTTACGACCGAGTTGATACCCATAATCGGCAATAGGGATCCCATCTGTTGATGGAATGGTAACAACAACGACTTGGTTTGAAGATTGTTTCTCTTCATCCGCAAGCAGTTGCTCTAGCTGTTTTGTTTGCGAAGCATTAAGGATATGCGCATCATCCACCACACGTCCCGTCAGTTTTGGGAAGGTGGGTTGTGCAAAGCAAACTTGGCTAACTAGCAACAAGAGTCCGGTAAAATACAGGACTTTTTTTATCATTAGAATGCTACCTTAGGTGCAACATCAGCATTGGGTGCCGTTGCTGAGAAGTTTGGTTTAACGGTTAAATCGCTATACATGATCCAATGCCAGATACGACCTGGGAAAGTACGAATTTCTGTATTAAAGGCTTTAACGCTATTAATGTAATCACGACGAGCAACTGCAATACGGTTTTCTGTACCTTCAAGTTGTGCTTGTAGTGCGATAAATTGCTCATTGGCTTTTAAATCAGGATAACGCTCAGATACAACCATTAAACGAGATAGCGCACTGCTTAGTTCTCCTTGGGCTGCTTCAAACTTTTTAAAGGCTTCAGGGTTGTTTAATGTTTCAGGGGTAACCTGCATTGAAGAGACTTTTGCACGCGCTTCTGTAACAGCCGTTAATGTATCTTTTTCATGGCTAGCATAGCCTTTCACCGTTGCTACAAGGTTCGGGATCAAATCAGCACGGCGTTGGTAATTATTTTCAACCTGTGCCCAGTCTGCATTTACTTGTTCATCGAGCGTGGGAATTGTATTAATACCGCAACCTGTCAGTTGGAGCAGTAAAGCTAAGCTAAATACCCATTTCAGTACTTTTGGAAAATTAAACATTCGTATCCCTTCTGTTATGTATGGTCATGATTACATTTACGTTGTTTATTAATAATTGAACAATGCAAAATAATGGAGTTTATACATGTTAAGTATAAATAAAATTAAATAATTATCATAAATATGTCATTGTTATTTTTAGTATAAAAAAACAATAAGACGCAATTATTATGGCAAAAATAAAGGGTGTGCTAGGTGGTTAGCATCTCTAAATGTGTAATAACTATCTTACTTGTTACTAGCTGACTTTTTGGTGGCTTTAAGTAAGGAAAGTGTGTTTCTTTGGTAGTCGCGGTTTTCTTGCGAATTTAAGTTAAAGAGGAGAGATACAGCAACATCGGTCATGCTGAAACGATGTCTTTCGATATTATGAATTGGCAATACATCTAACTCGGAATTGCCCCAAAACGTGTTAGATTAAATACTCATTCATATTTTATTAACGTGATTTTGGGTTAGTTTTATTTGCTATGTATTTAACCAGTTATAACTAATCTTGATGATTTCTGCTATTTGTCCTTGGATTTAATAAGAAATCTTTTTTAATAACAACATTTCTTACTTTCTACATACCCCAAATTCACTTCGAAAGGTAAAGGGTGTTGGTAAAATATTGATATTTATAGGTTAAGTGGGTTATGGTGCGTCATTCTTAAAGCATCTTTTTACTTAAAATTAAGAATGCTTATTAATAAGCTGTTATTGAAAAAGAGGTTTTCGAGAGATAATGAGAAAGTTTAACAGAGATAGTGCATTTTCTATTGCGGTAAAAGATCCTGATAACTTTGATAGGCAAGAGGCAATTCTTGAATCTTTGGTGATTGGGGATTCCTTGTACCTAATAAAAGCCAATAGCATTTATAAAATGCTTACTGCGGATTCAATCGATCCGGAAGGTACTGAATTGGGTACTAAACATTCGTATGAAAAAGTAGCTGATTTTGGTTGCAGTTCTGAGTATGTCGCCAGAGTCCTGATGCAAGCGGTAAAGCTTGTGCCGTTTATTAACAGCTCAGACGCAGAAAAAGATGAGATTCTATCCCATATATGGGGATTGAACAGCCAGCTTCTAAATTGCAGAAATGTTGTTTCAGAACTTGAACACCTCTATCAAGAGCTGATTCCTAAATGTAACCAAATCATTTCAGATAACCAAAATAATGACTTTCTCCCAGCATTACCCAAGGTTCCCGAATTAGACTCTAAAGTTCGAGTTTACCTTACAAATGCTAAGCTAGTGTTGATAGATACCTTTAAATTTTTGTCTCTTTTTTATACGATACCAATTAATGATAGAAACGAATCACACTTTAATAAGCATATAGAGTTTTTGAATGAAAGATTGGGTGCAGACAACGAAATAGTAAAATTGCTTGATCAAGATTTTGATTGGATTCGCTTACTTTCAGAATGCCGCAACGCGATAGAGCACCCTGGGGAAGGACAACGGGTAGAGGTCGAGAATTTTAGTATTAAACCCGGTAATCGGTTTTCACTTCCAGTGTGGACATATGATCTAACAAAAAAACTCAAAGTAAAAAAAGGTCCACATGATTTGCTAAATGACTTAGATGTTCTTTGCTCTAACATGATGCATCTGATTGAGGATCTAATAGTTTTGGTAGTAATGGATAAGCTCAAAAGCCATCCTATTCTTGCTCTTTGTAAGATAGATGAACAGGCTCTCAAGAGTGAGTGCCCAATTCGGTATGATGTAACGTTAAAAAACAATATGGTGAGCTAGCTAAGTTTTCATATAACAAAAACATCAAGTTGACGCGTTAACACAGTGGTTTTGGTTGGGAATTCAGTGCACTTTGTGGGTTCACCGTGGCGCCACTTATTTTAGGCGTTTTCCTTACTTTTCTTTATACATACCAGCTAAAATATAGCAAATAACCTAACTAATTTCTGTCCAACAACGAGCTAGCTCTCTTGGCTAGCTCAGAAATGACCAAAATCACTTAGATTAAATAATCAACACAATTTATAAGGCGTGTGTTTGCCCTACTAAAACTTATTCGAACTGTTTATTCCTGTCATTAGGCGACATCTTGCACTCCCACTTTTCTTTATGTGTCATAACATATTGATTATCAATTGAGTTAATATAAAAATGACTGCATCACCGCTGAAGGAAAGGCGATAATTTTTCGCCTAATCAACGTTATAAATTAAGGAAATTATGAACGATATATTAAGTACTGCTGCGGCGATAATTGCTTCTGTAGGAGGAAGCACTCTAATCGTGGCAGCATGTTCAAATTGGCTGGCAAAACTTTGGGCATCAAGAATGCTCCAAAATGAGAGAGCGTTGCATGCAGAGAAGCTAGAAAGCATAAAAAATGAACTAGATTTGTTAAAGCAAAAGGATGTGACTAGGCATTACGAAAAATTAGTAATCTATAAGGATGTTATACATTTAGTTTGTGAAATTTTGCGCGAGCTGGAAGCTGTGACAGTTGGTAAGCAAAAGGCCTTAAGCGAAGAGGCTGAGCATTCATTCTCTTTCAATCGCACAAAGGCATACGGCTATATTGCACTCGTATCAAGCCAAAATGTTTTAGATAAATACAATGATTTGATTGACTACTTTATTCCTATTGTTTACGAAGGTCAGTCAGGTTCATGGGTCGAAATGCGAGGAAAAGCTGATGAAATGTTGAATGCTATGCGCCTTGATCTTGGCATTAACGAAGAAGAAGTTATGTATCGGGGATCGCGTTAATTTATAACAAATAAGGATTAAGGTGTTGCGCTGCCAACACTAAATCCCAAGTGTTGAACAAGCCCGAAGCCACCTAATGTAAGCAAATATTGATAGTAAGTTGGATAGCGATGCTGAAGTATCTCCATTACTTTTCCTAATAACTATCATCAGAAATGCGGCTAATACTCTAAATGATTTTTGTCCAATAACGAGTTTGTTATTTTGACTAGCTCGTATAATGGACAAGTTAACTCTACGAATTTGTATTAATACTTGTCTCTGCACTTTAATTTAGTTACCAATCAAATAAGATCGTTTATATCTAATTTAAGGTAACTGTTTCTAACAGCATCAGGTAATAATAAACCCGTTACATTCTTTATGGTATGTAACGGGTTTAGCTCTCGATTTATATATTTTCTATCTGATTACTGCTTTCTACGCCAATACGCAAAAATCGTAATCAAAGCTAGAAAGCCAAGCGATGAACTACCACCACCGCTGCCACCGTTATCAGGCTGTGGTTCTGGTTCTGGTTGTGGCTCATTATCTTTAGGTACAGACTTCCATTGTGTATTAACGTCACTCACATTGAACGCACCTTTTAGCACTTCGTTCGTTGTTTGTGCTACCGCATACACGGTATTTTTCACATCTAAACCGTTTTGGAAGTTTTGGTCAGAAGTAGTCATTAATTCGTGTAATTTGGCAAAGTCCACACTGATTGTTTTACTTGTTTCATCTTCACCAAGAGAAAAATCAATAGGTGTTAAACCAATACCGTTACCAGCAATAAATAATGTACCTGTATCTTCGGTTTTACCCGTTCGAGTTACGGTAAAATCAAATTGCTGTGTATTAATATTTTCAGTTGCCGCTAATTCTAACGTGCTAGGTGTGCGGTCTTTCATAGTGTAACCGTCTTGCTGCGTACTGTTGTAGTAACGCTGCATTACTTCACCATTGGGATTTTTACTTTCATCAAGTAAAGGACAGTTAGCCGTACCTGTAATTAATGGTGTTTTTGAATAGAACTCTGCATTAGCGATCATAAGAGGTTTTGAACCATCTAAACATGTTGACGCAGCTAATGCATTTGCATAATATTCATCCACAACGTCATGTTGATGATTTTCATCACTTTTCTCATGCAACGCACCCAAAGCGTGACCCATTTCATGCGCGAAAGTGTAATAATTACTATCTGTTTGATCTGAACCATACATTGTAGATTTATTTAAAGTGACATAACGGTGTTGTCCCATTTGATATAAAGGTTCACCATCAGGATCGAATTCTGCATCACTTTCGGGTTGAGTGGACGCACCAAGTACACTTGTATCACTTTGAGAAATTACTACAGAAATAAATGGTTTAGATTGCCACGCAAACTGTTCACGATTTGCGTTCATCATAGAATTTAATCGGTGTGTAACTAATGTATCATCGTAGCTTTCATAAACAACTTTATCTACAAACAAATCGATAGTTAAGCCATTTGCTTTGTAAACGTCATTCGCACTTTTAACATTATTGAAATGACTAACTGTATACAATGAAGCGTCAGGTGTACCTTTGAACTTATCATTCAAAATTAACTCAACACCTAAACCATTTCCTACTTCAACACTAGCTATTGCCATTGGATTAACTAACATTGCAGTTGTCGCAATTAACAGGGATTTATTAATGTAATTTTTCATCTGCCTCTCCGTTGCTATTAATTCCTTGCGTGCAAAATACAGCTTCACTTTCGCTTTTTTAACATCTGCAATCGTGCTTTTATAGTGAAAAATCAATCTAATGAAATAAGAAGTAACATTTCATTTTATTTTGCGTGACAATTCAAAGGCGAGAAAATTAATATTAAGAGTTGATTTTTTTATAGCTCATTAGGTAATTAGGTAAGGCGTTGTCCATATTTTTCCTAACACCTATCAAACTAGATATAGTTGAAAGTCTAACAAGCTTTTGTCCAAAAACGAGCTAGTCATCTTGGCTGGCTTATATCTACCCATTTCTTACTTTCTACATTTCAAATAAACACTTTGATACAAAATAATGCAATCAAACTCATGATATTTATAAATTTAATTGATTATTATTGTGGGGCTTTAGGGGCATTCTTTTGCGAGAAAATAAGAATGCTGATTAACACAATGTTATGTGTTTTTATTAAACAATTGAGGCGATAATCATGATAGAGCAGTATAAGACAATGATTACTGACTATTTCTATATCTCAAATCTAATCAAAAGTTATGTTCAAAAAAATAAAATTGAATATTGGGATACTGAGTTTATCAGGTTAGAGTTTTATTTCGCTTCAAAATCCCAAGAGTACGATGTTAAAAATTTAGCAAAAATTTTAGTGGCTACTGAAAATCAAGTTCAAAACTTCTTTGTTGTTCATTGCTGCCTAAGTAATTACCTAGACGATTTAATTGGTGATCGAGAGTATTCTACTTGGTTTGTTGATAATGATAGTTTAAACGTCAGTTTTCCTGATGATATGACAGGGCAATATGATATTGCTGACATTTCGTTGCTTATGAAGAAAACTGAGGAAGCCAACTGGAGTTTTCCGGCACTAGTAGAATCTTGGAACGAATTTCATAAATAAAACACCTAACAAGCTTTTATCCACATATGAGTGAGCTATTTAACTAACTCAATTGTGATCACCAAGCGACTCTGTCGCATCTTAACTACCCAACAGAAACGTAGCTATAAAACCCATTGTTATGATTAATAGTTAAGGCATCAAGCAACCCAATCGGGTTGCCTGATATTAGGCGTTTAACACCTTCTGATTGTTTGAGTGCCAATCAAAATAGGAGTTGTTACAACCATAGTTTCTTGCTGAGCCTTTTACAATTTTGATCGCATCATCTGAAGACTCAGAAAACGTAAATGGTTTGGTTGATTCACTATACCAATGTTTATCACCTTGTTGAAAAGTAAGGCGGAAGTTCACAATTTGTAATGCATCGTTAATTTGATAAAAGCCCTGATCTTCGGTGGTTACTGAGGTCTGTATTTTTCTTGCTTTATCGTTATAAACAAAATCTGTGGTATGAATATCGTAATGGTTACCTGTTCGCATAATGTTGAGCTTTCCATTTATTGCGATTTCAGCAGTATTGATATCAATCGGGCAATGAAAGTTTTTTCTTGTTGGTGTTTTATTAATACACTTTTTTGCCTGCTCTAGAATGGTTTGGTTTATATCAAGTTCTAACTTTGATTGCTGTGTTTTTTCTTGCTTAGAAAAATGCGCAATATTAGCCGTCGGTTGTTCGGTTTTATTGTAATAAAAGCAGAAAATCGTAATTAGTGCTACTGCGCCTATGAGTCCATATTTCTTCATAACTATGTAATTGACTGTTGTTTTATTGCAGACAATAAACGAGGTGTCTAGGGCTGTAAATAGACTTGAGCAAGGGCAAAGCGAGTATCACAAAGAAATGACAAACGTGAATCGAATATGAAGATGCAGAGAGTCATGTTAAGTTCATGGCAAGGGGAGAGGCAGATAATTGCCAAAATTTAGTGTGTTTTTATTAAAAAAATCAGCGAGTCAGTTTGTCACTAACTCACTGATTATATAATCATATTCTAACTAATGATTGTTTTTAATGCCCAGTCAGCAGTGCATCAAGAGCGTCGGGTTTATCGTGTATGCAGAATTTATCGACAATGGTACGGGATGCCGAGTTCATTCCAATGAGGTCGACATGAATCCCTGAACGACGAAACTTGAGAATGACTTTATCTAATGCTGTTACCGAACAAACGTCCCAGAAGTGCGCAGACGATAAGTCTATCGTTACCGTCTCTATCATTTCTTTAAAATCAAATGACTCGATAAACTTATTGGATGAGGCAAAAAAGACTTGTCCAATAACGGCATACTCTCGGGATTTATTTTTCGTCAGATCACTTTTCTGAACTGTCATATGGCTAATTTGGTGCGCGAAAAACAATGACGCAAGTATTACACCGACTAATACGCCTATAGCCAAATTATGGGTTGCGACAACAATGCCGACTGTCGCTAGCATGACAAGGTTAGTCGATAGTGGGTGCTTTTTAAGATCCAATATCGAGCGCCATGAAAAAGTACCGATTGCGACCATGATCATCACAGCAACTAATGCTGCCATTGGGATCTGTTTTATCCAAGGGCCAAGAAAAACCACCATAAATAATAAGAATACGCCAGCAGCTAAAGAAGACAGTCTTCCTCGTCCACCTGATTTTATATTAATAATGGATTGCCCAATCATGGCACATCCCGCCATTCCACCAAGCAGGCCTGTAAAAATATTGGCAATGCCTTGACCTTTACATTCTTGGTTTTTATTACTTGCTGTATCGGTGAGATCATCAATGATAGTTGCGGTCATCATTGATTCTAATAAACCGACGGCGGCAAGTCCTATCGCGTAAGGGAAAATAATACTCAGGGTTTCAAAATTTAGAGGCACATTTGGCCATAGAAAAATAGGAAGAGTATCGGGTAAGTTGCCCATATCACCCACAGTTCGTACATCTATTCCGAACATAATGGCGATAGTGGTTAAGGTTATTATACAGACAAGTGGTGATGGGATTAATTTTCCAATAACTGGGATATAAGGGAATAGATAAATAATACCAAGACCTGCCGCCGTTAATGCGTATACGTGCCATGTCACATTGGTTAATTCGGGTAATTGTGCCATAAAAATTAAAATGGCTAATGCATTAACGAAGCCTGTAATAACGGCTCGGGAAACAAAACGCATTAATTCCCCCAATTTTAAATAGCCGGCTAAAAGTTGCAAAATACCGGTTAGCACTGTTGTAGCAAGTAAGTATTCTAGGCCATGATCTTTGACTAAAGTCACCATTAGCAGTGCCATAGCACCCGTTGCAGCAGAGATCATGCCTGAGCGACTACCTGTAATGGCAATGACAACAGAGATACTAAATGAGGCGTATAGTCCTACTTTGGGATCAACACCAGCAATTATAGAAAAGGCAATCGCTTCAGGAATTAATGCTAAAGCAACAACGATCCCTGCAAGTAAGTCACCACGAATATTAGACGTCCAGTCGAGTTTGAAATTTTTGAACATTGAATTCTCAATATTTACACGTCAACACGCACCTGAAAGAGATCAGGTATGAGTTTTATGTTTGTTTGATAAATTTTAGGCGCGAGAAATCAGCCCTGAGGGCATAAATTTATAGCGCAAAGAAAAAGCCAAATACCGAAGATAGTATTGTGCTTAAGTTAGCTGTGATAGCTAGAGAGGGGAGAAACTAAGGCGGCGTAATTAACACGGAGATTAATATCCTCATATTGATAAAAAAAAGCAATATACAGCAATCGATAATAGAATTAAATGCTAATTAAAGACGTTGTAGTGAATAATATGTAGTATTTAATGTTTCATTATTAGCGGTTGATTTTAGTTATTTACTTTGAGTGATATTTAAATGCTTTACAAATTAAGCACGCCTTTTAAATATTTATCTCTAACAAGCTACGCTTAAATATGAGGGTTATATTTATTTTAGTGTGGGGTGAATATGGGGCTGTGGTTATACCTACAACGGATCACGGTAAAATATTTCTCTCAATTAACTGGGCGAAATATTGCAGTTATCACGGGTTTATACATCGCAATAAGTTGGTTGCTACTATTCCTTGTGGGTGAAAAACAATTAAGTAGTTCTTTCTCCACTTTCTTTTATTACTTAGTCGTAACAGCTTCTACTGTAGGCTATGGCGATCATTCCCCTGAAACCGCACTAGGTAAATGGGTGGCTGCGCTATTTATTATTCCGGGTGGTTTAGGGCTATTTGCTATTGTTGTTGGTCGGGTAGCAACCTTGTTCGTGAGCGTTTGGCGACGTGGCATGTTAGGAAAAAGGAGTCTTCAAATGGAACAGCATATTTTACTGTTAGGGTGGAATGAAAATCGAACGCTTAGTATGTTGCGAATGTTACTACATGAAGAAGCAGGGCGTCGGACGATTGTGTTATGCACGCGTTCTGAAATCGAAAACCCTATGCCTGATAAGATTGAATTTGTCCGTGTCACTAGCTATACCAATGCCGAGGAAATGGCGCGTGCTAGTCTAGATAAAGCCAGTTGTATTATTGTTGATGCGCTACATGACGATGTAACCTTAACTGCGGCATTATTTGCGGCAGGTCGTAATCCAAATGCACATTTACTGGCTTATTTTGATGACGAGGGGCTGAGCGATTTATTAAAGCTTCATTGTCCTAACGCGGAATGTATCCCTTCGGTTGCGATTGAAATGCTTGCTAAATCAGCCGTCGATCCCGGATCGAGTTTGCTTCATCAAGAGCTATTGAGTACGGATAAGGGGATGACTCAATATGCGATTGATTACCCAACGACGCAACAACCAACAACCTTTGCATTATTGTTTGAGCATTTTAAATATCAGCATGATGCTATTCTTATTGCCTATGAAGATGGTAAGGGTATTCAAGTTAATCCGCCATTGAACCAACCTATTACGCCTGATACTCGTCTATTTTATATTGCGGATGAACGTGTTGATGATATGACATGGCCAGAGCCTGCATCTTGATGACTCATCGTTGTGCAATGAAGCATTATATTGGTGCTATGGATGATTACGGTAGAATTACAAGATTAAACGAATAGCAACTAAGTTATTGTTATATAATAGTAATATTTTATTTTTTCATATTGGCATACTCACTGCATTAATCTTATTGCACATTCACTATCACGTTAAGCATTGGCGCTTATCTCTTTTTGGGATAAGCGTTTTTTTTATTTCAGTGACAGTGCGATATTGTTAAGGGGAAGGGATGATTAGCCAAGGAATTAAATCAACATGTCCATATTGTGGTGTTGGCTATAGCGTTGTAACAAAGCCGTCTGAGATTATTGGTGATGTATTTCATCCAACAAATCGTGGTGCACTGAGTGTAAAAGCTTATGTCATGAGTCGCGGTATTGTTGGCGATCAAGATGGTGTGCTATGTGTCGCCTCAGCATTATTGAAACAACATTATGATCTGGCTACAGGAAAGTACTTAGAAGTGCCTGAGCATACCCTTGGTACATGGAAAACACGTTGGAACGATAACGAATTATGGCTTTATATAGATTAGTGATTAATATGAAGTTGAGAGGTGTAATTCTATTAAGAAAACGTTGAAAATAGCGTTCTAGCACTAATAAAAACAAAGCAGGCTCAAGGCCGGCTTTTTTGTTGATGGCTCTAAGTTAATTATTCGCATGTTGTTATAGGTAATGACTAAAGGTGTGATGAATAAATAACTTTTAAAATGACTTTGATGTTCTAATATCATATTGAATACAAAGTGATTTTATACGCATATACATTTATGTGTATTGAGAAGGAATGCATAAATGCGACTAATAATAAAATTATATACCTTATTATTTCTCTCAGCGTTAACGATGGGCTGTACCCAGCAAGAAAGTAAGTTGGCATTAGGAACATTGGAAAGAGATCAAATCAAATTAACGGCAACCGCCAATGAAATCATTACCTCGTTACCGATTAAAGAAGGAAGTGACGTTAAAAAAGGCGATGTGCTGGTTACCTTACGATCTTTACAGCAGCAAAGTCGATTAGATAAAGCACGTGCATCGCAACAACAAGCCGAATTTTATTTAAAGCGTTTAACCAATGGTGCAAGACCAGAAGATATTGCTGAAGCCCAAGCTTTAGTTGTCCAAAATCAAGCGAATCTAGAAGAAAAACAAGATGAATACGTACGATTTCAAAAACTCTATCAAAAACGAGTTGTTTCGGCAGCAGATCGAGATCGTGTATTGGCACAAAGAGATATCGCTCAAGCCGAGTTGACAGTTGCTAAGAATAAACTCAAAAAATTACTTAATGGCGAGCGTTTAGAGGACATTAAACAAGCGCAAGCGGCACTGTTAGCGGCAAAATCTGAAGTGCAATTACAGCAAGAATTATTAAACGACTATACGATTAAAGCAACGCGAGATGGTTTACTTGAAAGTTTGCCATTTCATGTGGGAGACCGAGTAGCTTCAAACAACACGGTTGCAATTTTAACCGCGCATACTGTCCCTTACGCACGTGTTTATGTGCCTGAACCTTATCGAGTTAAATTGAAAGCTGGTGATATTCTTAAGGTACATATTGATGGACTTGAAAAGAGTTATCAGGGAACACTACGCTGGATTGCTACCCAACCTTCATTTACACCTTATTATGCGTTAAGCGGTGATGATCGCTCTCGTTTAGTTTATCTCGCAGAAATCGATCTACCGCCAGATGGTAAAGATTTACCAGCCGGTATTCCTGTACAAGTGGAGATGCCGTAATGAGTGATAATGCGATTGTTACTCAAGATCTTACTCGTAAGTTTGGTGATTTTGTTGCGGTTGATAATTTAAATCTGAAAGTGCCAAAAGGTGCTATTTATGGGTTTCTTGGCCCGAATGGCTGTGGAAAATCCACAACATTAAGAATGCTAACAGGCTTGTTAACCCCGAGCCAAGGCAAGGTAGATGTATTGGGGTTATCTATTCCTCAACAAGCCGAACAACTCCGTCTTCGTATGGGCTATATGACCCAGAAATTTTCTCTTTTCCAAGATCTTACCATCTATGAAAATCTAGAATTTATGGGGCAAATGTTTGGGCTATCGAATAAGCAGTTAATACCAAGAATTCATGAACAGCTTGCTGTGTATGGCTTAGATCAAAGAGCCAAACAACGAGCTGGAAGTTTAAGTGGTGGTCAAAAGCAACGTTTAGCCTTAGCTGCGGCCACAGTGCATAATCCTGATCTTTTGTTGCTTGATGAGCCTACTTCTGCCGTTGATCCAGAAAATCGTCGTGATTTTTGGGAGCAGTTGTTCGATCTTTCAGATAAAGGAACAACTATCCTTGTCACTACACATTATATGGATGAAGCCGAACGTTGCCACGGTCTTGCGATTATGGAAGCGGGAATTGTGCGTGCAGATGGGTCTCCACAGCAACTTATGGAGAATATGGCTGTTAATGTTGTTGAAGTAGAAGCTGAGCATTTAAGGCAGCTGAAACCGATTATTGTGCGACTTCCTGAAGTGCGCTCTGCAGCACAGCTTGGTATACGTTTAAGAGTATTAATAGCCAAACAAATTAATAATCCTATCGAATGGCTAAAAGTTCAAATTCCTCAATTGCAAGCAGCAACAATGACGATTACACGCCCCAGTCTTGAAGATGTTTTTGTAACCAATACTGGAAAAGGTCGGCAGTAATGAATCAAGCGAAATTAAGTTTACTGCGTATCAAAGCGCTAATAATAAAAGAATTACGTCAATTAAGTCGTGATCGTATCACCTTTGCCATGATTGTTATGATCCCATTGGTTCAATTATTACTGTTTGGTTATGCGATAAATACGGATGTACGTAATATACCTGTAGCCGTTGTTGATCAAAGTAACTCAACAACAGGTAGGATGATGGTGGAGGCAATAAAAGCAACGCAAGCTGTTGATGTAATTCATAGTTATGCTACTCCTCAGCAGGGTGAAAAAGCGATTATTGATGGTAAAGTTAAAGCAGTACTTGTGCTTCCAAATGATCTTGAACGTCGAATTATCCAGCATCAGGTATTAGGGCAGTGGCTTGTTGATGGTTCAGATACTGTTATTAGCTCGACCATCATGCAGTTAAAAAACATGCCATTTAAAGATGTATTACCACAGAGAGCGATCGCAACTAGCAGTTTTGAAATAGCCTTATTTTTTAACCCTGAGCGAAAGTCTGCCATTAATATTATCCCGGGTCTACTGGGGGTAATATTAACAATGACGATGGTGCTATTTACTTCTGTTGCAATAGTAAGGGAAAGGGAACAAGGAAATTTAGAGTTACTGATCACGACGCCTATGTATCCCTCTGAGCTTATGTTCGCCAAGATCATTCCCTATATTTTTATCGGCTTAATTCAATCATTCATTATATTAAGTTTGGGGAATTTGGTGTTTGATGTGCCGATTAATGGTGCTATCACGCAGATATTTTTAGCAACGCTACTGTTTATTCTTGCCAGTCTTACGCTTGGGTTAGTGATATCGACAAAAGCAAAGACTCAATTACAATCAATGCAGATGACAATCTTTATTATTTTACCTTCTATTTTATTATCAGGCTTTATGTTTCCTTATGAAGGAATGCCCTTGTTTGCACAGTGGTTAGCTGAGATATTACCGACGACGCATTTTATTCGTATCATTCGCGGAATTGTACTTAGAGGTGCAGATATGATGGAGTTATGGCGTGATACGCTGTGGCTTATTGGTTTTACGATATTCGGTATGCTCATTGCTATAATGAGGTTTAAGAAAAATTTAGATTAGTGTTTTAGATATATAAAGGTCGATATAACAATTTGCTAAACGCTGTGTTTTTAACGACCTTTTACTATTGAATAGTATTCTACTTATTAAGTTGTGCTTTTGCTTCTTCAACTTTAGAGAAGTCTAAGCCTAACTCTTCCACTGCTTCTTTGATTAACGCTGGGTTCTGCATTACCTGCGCCATCAACTGTTGCAGCTTATCTTGTGGCAAGCCGAGCTGACTAATTGTTGTCATTGCTGCAAGAGGGTTTTGTGTCAACGTTTGAAAAATCTCATTAATTTGGGAGTCGCTGATATTGTTCTCTTTCAACAGGGCAATAATTGGGTTCATCACATGACCTTTAACGGCTAAATAAAATAGACAAATAGTTTAACACTAGCTTTTCGTTCTGAGTACTGAGAAATGACGTTTACTCGAAGTTAAGAACTATTGCTAATTACCCATAAAGAATAAGAGATTAAATTTGTTACTTACATATCTATGGGTTATAACTTTTACATAACCTTTACATACGAATTATCAAATAGTTATATGATAGCGTAAAATTGCTCTGATGCTTATACATAGGACTAATGATGTTTGTACCGAAAATAGCTATTCGACACTGTGTTTTATTATTTGTTTGTTTATTAACAGTTGGAGGATGTGCAAACTCAGGCAATACGGAATTAACAAAAAGATCTGTTTTGAGTCATAAGCACCATACTGAATATGGTAAAGCATCGTATTACGCCAATAAATATCAAGGGCGTAAGACAGCAAGCGGGCAGCGTTTTGATCAAAATAAACCAACAGCAGCGCATCGAACATTACCTTTTGGTACCAAAGTTAAAGTAACTAACTTAGCAAATAGTAAAAGTGTTGTTGTGACAGTGAATGATCGAGGCCCATTCACCAAAGGGCGAGTAATAGATTTATCCCGTTCAGCCTTTAGTGCGATCGGAAATACAGCGTCAGGTGTACTTAAGGTAAAAGTTGAGACGTTAAATTAGCCTGTATTAGTTTATCACCATGACGATGATTGAAAGGATATTAGATGATTTTAGAAACACTTCACCAGTCGGTACAAACCGTTTTTACTAATAAAGTACGGTTAGTAAAGGCATTACTCATTCCATTTATAGTGACGTATTTATTACGTTCATTAAAAGTATCAATAGCAGGTAGTGAGATATATGAGGAGATTATTGTATTTGTCTTAAATATAGCAATTTTCCTTGTTTCTTCGATTATCTGTCTACGAACTCAGCAAATACTAGACAGCCATGGTACAGACGATACGCGCTTTTCTACCTGGAAAGGTATCAGCTTTGATGCCCAGCAGCGTCACTATACGACTTATTTGTTCCTACTATTTGGATTGTTAAATGCTATCTGGGCTGTTTTTCAAATCGATTATGACTGGGTAAATAACGGCGTACTGTATTGTATATTGTTACTATTAGGCTGTGCAGGTTGGGTGATTTTTTCTCGTCTATCTTTTGTTTTACCAGCTATTGCTGCGGGGAAAAAAGCGTCTTTTAAAGATGCACTAGAGCTGACTAAGCATAAAAGATTATATGCCTTTGTGATTGCTGGGCTGCTACCTGTTGCGTTTTATATGTTGTTTATCGGTTTACCTATTTTCTTATTATTTGCTAACCCTAACTTTGCGATGAGCCTTAAATTTATTTATGTGTTTATCTGGGGCGTTATTGTTATTGCAATTCCATTTATTATTGCAGCAATTGAAGCTACAGCTTATCGTGCTTTAATGGATAATTCAGAAGCAACCGAAATTTCTAGCGTAGAATAAATGCGAATTTTAGAGAGATAAAAAAAGAGCGCTGATGCGCTCTTTTTTGTTTTTGTAATCGATTATAGGTCGTCGTCGAAGTCACCAAAGCCACTGTCGTCGCCACCACCAAAACTATTGTTAGCGAATAAGTCATCGTCACCAAAGCCGCTGTCATCACCGCCAAAACCTGAGTCGCCAAATCCTTGGTTATCATCAAAGCCTGAGTTACCAAATCCACCGGTGTAATCAGAGCTAAAGTTATTAGCTGTGTCGTCTAGGAAGCTGCTACCGCCTTGGTCGTCGAACGCAGGGTTTGCAACATCCGCTTCTGGTACAGCCTGATCTGCAGATGCTGTATCAGGCGCCGCATCTTGGGTTGTATCAGTTGCATCTGCTGCTGGCGCTGGATCAGCCGCTGCTGTATCTGCTGGCTGATCGTGATCAAATAACATGTTACTAATTACGCTACCTGCAACCATACCTGCAGCAACACCAGCCGCTGTTTGCATAAACCCACCAAATGCACTTGGTTGGCGAACAGGTGTTTGTGGTGGCTGAGGAGCAGGACGAGAGCCACCAAACATACGACTTAATGAGCCACGGTTTGATTCTTCTTTATAGTACTCAGCATTCTTTTCTAAATAGTCGTTCTTCTCTTTTAGCTGTTTTAATGCCATTTCTTGTACTAGAACAGCTTGAGTAAGTTTGTAAATAGCATCGGGTTGAGATGCTATTTCATCGGCAATGAATTTTTCAGCATCTGCATCTTTTTTGCTTTCTGGGCTTTGTTTGAGCTTAGTAGCAACACTTTGAATAAGATCTTTTTCTTGTGGAGTCATGGTTTTTACCTTCTCAATACCCTATGTGCAGGGATAGCTTAGTTGCATAGTTGATTCTGAAATAAAAAGAATCAACTTGGCTTTATAGGTTAGTTCGTTACAGCATTATTCACATTATTAACTTGAACAGTAGCTGAATATACTAATACAAGCCTTAAATCTAAATAAAATGCCCAGATAATGTATTACGAAAGTTGTAACACATCTACTCTTCGCCACAATAATTAGGGACGATTATTGTTACTATCTGTAAATGAGGGCTGCAATGTGAAATATCAATCCAGTAATAGGTTAAAACAGCATAAAATCAAAACTATGCTGTTAGTATGACGTGTATGTCTGTTATTAGCGTAAGATATTGTTATCGTGTCGCCAGTCCATAATTGTCCACTCATTCATTTGTGCGTGAAGCGCAAGAGCAGGATCAGGGTTAACAGCAAAAGGTTTTTGAACGAATTTAAGTAAAGGTAAGTCGTTGATGGAGTCACTATAGCCGTAATAGTGACGAAAATATTGTGATTGCTCTGCAAGCCACGATTCAATACGTGTAATTTTACCTTCGCGATAGCTGAGAACGCCGCGTGTTTTTCCTGTATATACACCGTTAATCGTTTCTAAATTAATAGCGATGCAATGAGAGACACCGAGTTTCTTCGCAATTGGTTTTACGAGATGTTCAGATGAAGCAGAGACAATTATGATTTCATCACCGCGTTTTTTATGCCATTCAATTCTCTTAATGGCATCAGAATAAACGGCAGATGAAATGTATTCTTCAATAAAACGTGTAACGAGAGTAGATATTTCTTGCTCCGTTTTTCCTATTAAAGGAGCTAATGTTTTATGCATATAGCTCTCCATATCTAGCTTACCTTTTTTGTAAGCCTGCATCATTTCAGCTTCTTGTTGCTCTAACGATGATGAAGCAAGTTGGTTGTTAACGAGAAATGTTGTCCAAAGGCTAGCTGAATCTGCTGCGATAAGTGTTTCATCAAGATCAAAAATGGCCAAACAAGGGCGAATGTTGTGCTCAAGATTAAGTGACAAATCTCATTCCTTACTAGTTAGTTATCACGATAAATTGCTGATTGAGGGTAGGGAGCTAGGATGACATTTCTGTGTCGTAACCATGTAATTTTTACTAATTCATGATTACGACAGATAAATGTAAACGGAAAATATTGAGAAGAAGCAGAAAAGATTAAGCGATGTTTTCTTGGATGAGCTGTTCATTAAGGTATTTACAGCGGTGATGTTTGGCTGTTTGATCATCAAACACTTTTGTCATGTTAAAAGGCGTTCCTTTTGCAAAGTGCCAAAAGTACCTTTCAAGCTCTTTATTAAATTGACTCTCGGTACAGCTAGCAACAGGGGCAAAAAAAGCAAAGGTTGTTATTTCGTCTTTGTCTGAATTAACAAAGCTTCGCTCAAAGCCATTAAACCCAAATGCTTTAGCATTAGGGGTGGGTAAACCACCGGGCACTAAGTGCGCTGGAACTGTGATTGTTACGCTAGTCATACTCATCATGTCATCTCCATTGCGTATTGATGATAATTATACTCTACAGAAAAAGACTGTATTTCACTATAAAAATTATATTACTCAATTATTCTCATAAGGTATTGATATATATAGTGATGATAGGGGAGGTGTTTTTTTGTGACTAATATATCTATTTTTAATCAAGGAACAGTAATTACGGTTAATTTGTTTAAGTTAGATCTAGATAATTACGGTAAATAAGGGATTTATGAAATATTCAACGCTTTCTTCATCATTAATGTTACTACTCGCATCGACGTCATTTAGTGCTCATGCAAATGAAAATAAAGATCCTCAAACAACGATTTTCTATGGTGGTCCAGTTATCACTATGGAAAAGTCACAACCAAGAGCAGAAGCGGTTGTAACAAGTAAGTACGGCAAAATTGTTTATGTTGGATCAGAAAAAGAAGCATTGAAGCAGTATCCAAATTCTAAAAAAGTAGATTTGGAGGATAAAGTGTTAATGCCGGGGTTCATTGAGCAACACTTACATCCTTTCTTAGCTGCGTTAACATTAAATATGCCTGTTATAGCGCCAGAAGAGTGGCAACTGCCTTCAAAAACATGGCCCGCAGTAACAAACCATGATGATTATATTGCAGCTTTGACAGCACAAGAAAAAGCGTTAAAAGATCCGAATGAAGTACTATGGACATGGGGATTTAACAATTTCTTCCATGGTGAACTATCTCGTCAAGAGTTAGATAAAATTACTAAAACACGTCCAATTGGTGTGTGGCATCGTTCAGCGCATGAATTTTATGTTAATTCTGCATTTATCGAGAAATTTGGTCTTAATCAAGCTGATATTGATAAGCTAGGTAAAGAAGTTGCTGATCAAGCAAACCTAGAGAAAGGTCACTTTTTAGAAGGTGGGGCATTAATTTACTTATTACCACGTATTGCACCTGAATTAGGTAGTAAAGAGCGCTTTTCTGCGGGTTTAAAGCAGATGGTGACCATGCTACATCAAAAAGGGGTAACGGCTTACAATGAGCCTGGAGCATTTATTCCTGATTATATGATTGATACCTACCTTGATATTCTCGGTAGTGAATCAACCCCTATGTATTCGTTCTTTACACCGGAAAGTAAAACGCCATATTTCGCAAAGGGTAAAGCAGGTGTTTTGAAAGAAGTTGAACGCATAACGACAATATTACCTGAAGATGGCAAAGTTCGTTTCTTTGATAAACAAGTTAAGTTGTTGTTTGATGGTGCGATTATTTCTCAGTTGATGAAGATGAAAGATGGCTATACCGATGGACATCATGGGGAATGGATTCAAACACCTGAAGATGTTGAAGCGATCACTAAAATCTTCTGGGAAAATGATTATCAAATCTTGGTGCATGTAAATGGCGATCTTGGCGTTGAGAAGCTAATTAAGATCTTGGAAAAGCGCCAAGCTGAATACCCACGTGAAGATCATCGTTTTACCATTATCCACTTTGCCAACTCTACTGATGAGCAAGTCGAGAAGCTAAAATCACTAGGCGCAATTATTAGTGTAAACCCTTATTACGTGACAGGCTTTAGTGAAAAGTTTGGTGAAGTTGGTTTAGGTAAAGAGCGTGCGCATTCAATGGTTCGCTTAGCAACGATTGAGAAACAAGGTATTCCAGTATCACTTCACTCTGATGCACCAATGGCGCCATCAGATCCATTATTACTAGCATGGAGTGCAGCAACACGTTTAACGAATGAAGGGAATGTTATTCGTCCTGATTTAGCATTATCGCGAGATGCAGCTCTGCGTGGTATCACGATTGAAGCGGCTTATTCATGGGGCCAAGAAGAGACGCTAGGCAGTATTAAAACGGGAAAAATAGCGAACTTTACTGTTCTAGAGCAAGACCCTTATAAAGTGGAAATCAAGACTCTTAAAGATATCCCAATTTATGGCACTGTATTTGAGGGTAAACTGTTTCCAATTGATAAGTAGTAGATTGTAAAAATGTAACAAACGCCTATTAAAAGTGGTTCACTGGTAATAGGCGTTTTTGTTTATTGATTAAACTAGTCTTTAACCCACTGGTCATTGACTTTTTTCAGTGATACTTCTTCGGAGATCGTATCAACAACTTGGCCTGCTTTGAAATCGCCGTATTTCGCGCCGTAAGCAACAACCATAACCTCTGAAGAGAGATTGTTCTTAAGGCTAGTCAATGCTGAACCTAAATCGTTTTTGGTTTGATCTGATGCATTATTTTCTTTTGCTGGTTGCTCAGCAACTTTACGCATTGATTCTTTGAATTGATCAAGACTCTTTGTTGCTACAAGGTCGTAAGTTACTTTTGCTTTGTAATCAGTTTTTGTATCAAGTAATACTTTATCAATCTTTAGGTTTTTAACTTCAAACGGAGTCGTGTCAGCTGTTATACCAAGATTTGGTTGCTCGTATTGGCTTGATTGTACAACATTGCTGATTGTTGATTCGTCAACTTTGTCACTGCATCCAGCAAGTAATAATGATGATGCAATCGCTGCCGCTAAAACAAACTTTTTCATTGATAACGCTCTTTAAACGATAAAATATGCTTTATTTTATACCCCTTGAATGAGTAAGGAGCAAGCCTGTACTAGCAAATCTTTCCTAATGCTAACAATTGTATACGAAATTGATGGGTGTTTTTTTACATTGCGGTATACATAAAAATCTTTTTAATAAAGAATAAGATAGAAGTGATGTAAGAATGCAACATATGTACAAATGGAAGTAAGTCTGTTTTAGCTGATTAAAATAAAGGAAATTGGCATTGCCTTACTCCATTAGATAATTCTCTAAATCGAGAGTCTTATTGTTGATTAATTAGTTACACTGAAGTTAAAAGAGAGCAAGGAAGAGATAAGAATTATACATGTAGGAAAAGCATGGGATTTTTGGTGTAGTAACACCTAATTTTATTTTGGTTAATCATAGCTTATGTTGTTTAAAGCTATTGATAAATACTGCAGCTCAGATGGATGAAAAAAGATGAAATTTAAGCTATTTGTACTATCAGTCAGTACACTGGGGATGTTTTTTATATCAGCCGCTCATGCCGATCCGATAGAAAAGGCTTTAGATGTAATTAGTATCCCTAAGGCCATGAAAATTTTAGAAAAAGATGGCTATTATGATTTTCGAAAAATTAAGGTAGTTCGAGAATATAATGAGATAGAAGTCGATGCATTAAATAAAGATGGTCATCGTGTTGAGATTGAAATGGATCTTTATACTGGTAACATAATGCAAGAGCATCTTGATTAAGTAATATAAAAACGGCGATGACTGCTCATCGCCTGATATAAAATGATTACTTCTTTAGTCGTGATCATCATAATAAAAACGTCCCTCTAGCGAGTAAGGGTCATTTTGGTCATATAAATTATGGTGTCCCCGCATTTTCTTTAATTGCTTTTCTAGGGCCCTGGCCTGATCAAAATGACCTTCTTGATAGGCAATAGATATTTTTTGTTCGATATCTTCAATTCTATCTTGGTTATTCATGTTCAGTCCTCCATCTATATCATTATCATATGCCACGATGAATAATTGCCAATTGAGATTGACCTTATAATTTTATACTAAAAATATATAACAATGGCTTAACAACCTGCATTTTTGCAGTAATAAAATTAATAAAAGAAGCATGATGATCATAAAGATAGTCACTTTATATCAATAAACGAGCTATTCTGCTGCTTGGTTAAATAAAGTGGTCGATTGTAAAATTTGTGTGATATGTTTGATTTGTTGATAGTTTTATAAAGATAAAAACAAGCAGATTGTGAATAATCTGAGGCTATGAATGAATCAAGATCTATGGATGTTCTTCAAGGATAGTATTGAATAAAGTTTGGCCGCTGATTATCAATACTTATTGGTTGTTTTTTAGTTATATGAATATAAGTTCATAATGTATTAAGCCCGATATATATCGGGTTTATTTTTTATATTACTAGCGTGATTATAAATATTTGGCTATTGTGCGCATTGCACACGATTCCTGCCTGCCTCTTTCGCTTGATATAATGCGTTATCAGCTTGTTTTAAAACATCTTCTGGCTCTTGTTCTAAATAGTTTTCTGCAACGCCAATGCTGACTGTTACTTTGACTGATTTTGATGTTTTATCTTGTCCACGAGCTTTAGATCCTGCTCGATTGCTGGCGGGGCGCTTATTATGATCACGAATAATCATTTTATATTTTGCAATTTTTTCTCTTAATTCTTCAAGAAAAGGTAAACATTCGTCGATACTTTTCCCTTTGAATAAAATCGTGAACTCTTCCCCACCATAACGGTAGACATTGCCACCACCATCAATGTCTTTCATAAGTGTAGCAACTAATTTGAGTACGTCGTCACCAGTATCATGGCCATATTTGTCATTAAATTTCTTAAAATGGTCAACATCGATCATCGCTAAGGTATAGGTTCTTCCTAAATGCTTAAGTTCATTATCTAAAGCACGGCGGCCCGGGATTTCTGTAAGCTGGTCAATGAAGGCTAATTCATGGCTACAACTGATGATGTTAATCAGTAGTAATACCGCGACAATACTGAATGCAACACTAGAGATGAAAGAGTATTGGAAAAAGGTAAACGTAACAAAACTAAACAGCAAGCAAATGAAGACGGCTTGATCTGAACTATGGTTTCGTTTCAAAAGCGTTGATGCACTGCTACATACCAAGGCGAGATTTAATAACAATATAACTAATGGTAATAGCGACAAGTTTCGATAAGTAAAAAGGTATGTATCCCACCAAGATGTAAGATCTGTACCGTTAAAGTGTTTATATACTAAAGCAGCCCATCCTACTTGTAGCAGTAAAAATACAGAAAATAGTGCGCCAAAACGAGAAAATAAGCGCTTATCAGGCATGATATGCACTTGTAGAAGATTAAAGGGGAGTAAACCTGCAAGTAAGCTAAAAATAAGTTTAATGTTATCGTTTGTTAAAGGCGTTTGCAGGTAATGAATGATGATTAGATATGCAACTAACATAATTAGTGCAACATAACCGGTTCTGCCTTGATTAAATGGTTGGCTTAGAAAAATAACTATCGTAAATAGAATATAGGGAATATTAACGAGAAGATCTTGATAGTTAGCCAATGAGACTGTGGAAAAAGGTAATGCTATTAACATTAAGATTGCTATCGTTAGCGGGATCATTAACCGCATGCCTGCTGAACGAAAGTGTGAAAAAAGGAGCATTAATCTTAACCTTCAATAAATACGTTTGTTTATGAGCGAATACGAGCCTAATAATTATTCGTATTTATTCTCTTCCATGAACATGTTAGCCGTAGCGACTATTTTAGCTATATCGGCTAACACATCAATAACTTAAATTATCTATTTACAATTTTAGGTAGGGAAAAAGTTGTTTAATTTGCTCAGGCGTTAAATTTTCAACACAGTCAATATTTCGCTCAGGGATCGCCTCAGGATCAGGGTAATGCTTAAGTACCTTCTCCATACTTTCTTCACGGATCAAATGAAAAATAGGGTAGGGTGAGCGGTTTGTTAGGTTTTCAGCATCTTCGGGCTCTGTGCCATAAAAGCAGTAATCTGGATGAAAACTAGCGATTTGATATATGCCACTTTTACCCAGTTGAACGACAAGCCCTTCGACTAAATCAAGGAATTGATTGTAGTCTTCAAAATCCTCAAGTAAATAAGGTGCGACAACAAGTGTCGTTTCTAACTCTTGTGGTGGCATTTCGTCGAGTTCTTTAAGCTGCAAATAGATGGACTCAAGTAGGTCGTTTTCAGTCTTATCGCTGCTTACATGAATTTTAATTTGCTTGTTACGTTGAGGTTTAGCAGCAAAAGGGCAAAGGTTTAAACCAATCACAACATCATTTAGCCATTGCTGAACCGTTTGCTCAATATCATTAAGCGCTTGAGCATTTTCGGCGATTGTTGACTTCATAGACTGACTTTCCAATAATTTTAGTTATAAAAAAGGCCAGCAAAGGCTGACCTTTTTGAAGTGATAACAGAAGATTTATGCTTTAACTTCTTCTTTATTTTCTTCAACAATTGCTGACTCAGTATTCTCTGATTTTTCAGGTGCAGGGAACTGTTTAACTGGTTTAGCAATAAGTTGACGAGTTGTATTACGTATTTCAGCAAGTGTTACTTCAAAGGTATCGCCCAATTGATATTCTTTCACGCCATCAATAGTGATAATACCGAGTTCACCGCTACAGCTAATACGTTCTTTATTATCTAGAATTAATGAGCTAGGAATAAATGCGGCAGCGCCATTTTCTAATAGGCGTACACGCATACCAGCACGATTAATATCGAAAACTTCAGCATTAAAGACGGTAGCATTTTTAACTGCGTCTTTTAGCAAACGAACATATAGCCAATCTGAAACATCACGCTCAGCCATGCGGTGGCGACGACGGTGTAAGGCAATTTCATCACCGACATTATCATCAGGAGTTTGGCTTGGCTCATTACCTGTGATTAGTGCTTTTAATAGGCGATGGTTAATCATATCGCCGTACTTACGGATAGGTGATGTCCAAGTTGCGTAAACATCTAAGCCCATTGCATAGTGAGGAGCTGGTGTATTTGCCACTTCACTGTATGCCTGGAATTTACGTAAGCGATTATCTAAATAAGTACTATCAAGCGTGTTTAGCCAACGACGTAAAGCACTAAAGCCATTTAACTCAAGCAATTGTTCTTTTTCAAAAGGTGCTTCAGCACTGGTTAAAAATTCCATTGCAGTATCTAACTTTTCAGGGTTAAAACCGCTATGAACGTTAAATACGCCAGTGCCGAATTTTTCTTGTAGCGCACGACCAGCACAAATATTAGCTGTGATCATTGCCTCTTCAATCATACGATTTGCTGTACGACGCGCATCAGTATGAATAGCAACAACATCGTTATCTTCACTTAATTCAAAACGGTAATCTGGACGATCTGGGAATACAACAGCGTTCTCTTTACGCCATTTAGTACGTGCGTCAGCAAACGCCTGTAATGCACGAACTTGTTGTTCGATCTCAGCGTTTGGTGTCCAATTTTCACAACTACCATTTTCTAGGAAATCAGAAACGTTATCGTAAGATAGACGGCCTTGCGATTTTATCCATGCAGCGAAGAAAGAAATATTATCTTGGATAACACCCTCTTTATCGACAGTAACTTGGCAACAAAGCGTAGGGCGCTGCTCGTTTTCAATTAATGAACAAAGCTCATCACTTAATTCACGAGGAAGCATTGGAATATTACGACCTGGCAAATAGATAGTAAAACCACGCTCACGGGCTTCATCATCCATCTTATCGCCAACAGCAATGTAAGATGTTGGATCTGCGATCGCAATAGTAATGTCAAAGCTACCATCAGCATTTGCAACTGTGTAGATGGCATCATCCATATCTTTAGTTGATTCACCATCAATGGTAATAAAAGGTAAATCAGTGAGATCTTGGCGTTCAAGCGCTTCATCTAGCATAGCCCAGCTTTCTTGTGGTGCTGGTTCTGCATTAGGTAGTTCATGGCGTGCTAACGTAACCCACCACGGTGCAATTTTGTCATTACTGTCTGTGATTTTCTCTTTAATATCACAGAAGAATGTTTTGTTGTTGTCTGTAAGAGGGTGGCGAGTTAGCGTTGCAACAACCCAATCACCTTCTTTAAGCGTTTCAGGGTTTAAACCTTTAACGGCTTTGGCTTTAATGGCATCTTTAAGCTGAGGATGATCAGGCACAACGTGCAAGCGATCACGAATTAGCTTCACTCGACCAATAAAGCGTGTCATTGATTGTTCAATTAACTCTTGTGGCTCAGCTACTTCACGTTCCTTTTCTGTGCGAATAACTGCTATAACACGATCACCGTGCATAACGTTTTTCATATACAGAGGTGGAACAAAAAAGCTTTCTTTGTTATCGGTTTCTAGAAAGCCAAAGCCACGATCAGTTGCTTTGATATAACCTTCCTTTTTAGGAAGTGTTTCTTGAATTTGCTTTTTAAGCTGTGCTAACAGCGGATTATCTTGAAACATTATACCTGGTCTCAGATTATTGACGTTGACACTATACTTTTTTGGGTTGATAAAACCAATATTTGAGCAGGATATTTTCGTTAAATGTGTTTTTCATTAGTAGGATTTAATAAAAGTGATGCATATTTTGCATAACACCTAAGAAAATTTAGGGAAAAGGTTAATATCGGAAATGTAAAGGTATTAAAAATAAAGCGCTGAGATCATAAAGGGGGCTAATACGACCTTTATTATGTTTTAACTTATGATTGATATATAAGTCTTGAGTTAATTAAATAGATTGCGCTTAAATATCATTATTTATCAGTGAGTTATGATTGAACCTTTAGAGTTAAGTTAATGTGCAGTGGTGAGTGTTAATTAATCATTTTTCAAATAAGAAAGGTAAAGGAAAGATATTTGGAATTCTATTTATAAGATAAGGAACTGTTGGCAATAAATGAGAGGTGATTAGCTACTAGGATTACTTTACTCGGTATATTTAATGTATTAACAGTAAGATAGGTTAAATAATAACTAGTGTATGAATATTTATGTTTATCAGATGTTCTAATTGTTCAAGAAATAGTAATTTGAGACTTATTTTGTGACATTCCTCAATTTTTTCTGGCTTTTTATCAAGTATTACCCCACAATACGCCCCCTATTAGTCGAGGCCCGTGCTTGAGGTTGCTGTTGCAGAACCCGTATGTAGCAAAGGGGCCCCGTTTTTAAGTCGTTCATATATTGGGATCCCAATGCAAGAAACTGTAACAGAATTTCGCCAACTAGACTTGGCCGACACACTTCTATCTGCACTAGACAACATGGGCTTTGTAGCGCCAACGCCGATTCAGGCAGCGTCTATACCTCTACTACTAACTGGTACTGATGCTCTTGGTAAAGCGCAGACAGGTACTGGTAAAACAGCAGCATTCTCACTGCCTGTACTAAACAAAGTTGACTTATCTCAGCACAAACCACAAGCAATTGTTATGGCTCCAACGCGTGAGCTTGCAATTCAGGTTGCTGCAGAAATTAAAGTACTTGGTCAAAATATCAAAGGCCTAAAGGTTCTTGAAATTTATGGCGGTGCTTCAATCGTTGATCAAATGCGTGCACTTAAAAATGGTGCTCACATTGTTGTTGGTACACCTGGTCGTGTTAAAGACCTTATCTCACGTAAGCAACTTCAACTAGACGAAGTACATACTTTTGTTCTTGATGAAGCTGATGAAATGTTGAAGATGGGCTTCGTTGACGATGTAACTTGGATCATGGAACAAGCACCAGAAACAGCACAGCGTGTGCTTTTCTCTGCAACTATGCCTCCTATCGTTAAAGAAATCGTTGATCGTTTCCTACGTAATCCTGCACGTATTGACGTTGCTGGTGAAAACCGTACTGTCTCTAAAGTAGAGCAGCAGTTCTGGGTTGTTAAAGGCGTAGAGAAAGACGAAGCAATGAGTCGTCTACTTGAAACTGAAGATACTGATGCATCAATCGTATTCGTTCGTACTCGTCAAGATACTGAGCGTCTAGCTGATTGGTTATCTTCTCGTGGCTTTAAAGCTGCGGCACTTCACGGTGATATTCCACAGTCGCTACGTGAGCGTACTGTTGATCATATCAAACGTGGTGTTATTGATATTCTAGTTGCAACTGACGTTGTAGCACGTGGTCTTGATGTTCCACGTATTACTCACGTATTTAACTACGATATCCCATTCGATGTTGAATCTTATATTCACCGTATAGGTCGTACAGGTCGTGCAGGACGTACTGGTAAAGCGATTCTATTAGTTCGCACAAACCAAATTCGTATGCTTCGTACTATCGAGCGTGTTACTAAGTCTCGCATGGAAGAGATTCAACTTCCTCTACGTGATTTAGTTGCTGCATCTCGTTTAAACCGTTTAGGTGAAGAACTAGCAGCACAAAAAGAACAAACAAGTGTAGAAGCGTTTGTTGAACTTGTAGAAAAACTACAAGAATCAATCGATGTTGATGCAGCAACATTAGCAGCAATGCTTCTTCAGCGTCAGCAAGGTAACCGTCCTTTATTCTATAAAGGTCCAGACCCAATGATCGCTGCTATCGAGCGTGAATCACAACGCCGTGAGCGTCGTGGTAACGATCGTGGCGACCGTCGTGAGCGCGGTGGCGAGCGTCGTTCATACAACAATGCTGATTGGGATACTTATCAGTTACAAGTTGGTCGTGAGCAAGGTGTTCAGGTTAAAGATATCGTTGGCGCAATCGCAAACGAACTTGGCCTAAGCAAAGAGTTCATTGGTGCAATCAAACTTGCTCCAACGCATACTTTTGTTCAGCTTCCTAAGAAAATGACAGCAGAAGTAGCTGCTCAGCTTAAGAAACTACGCATTCGTCAAAATGATGTTAAAGCAGTAGTTGTTGAAGGCGAAGTTCTTCGTGAACACCGTCCTCGTAGCGGCAACCGTGACGGCAACCGTGGTGGCTACCGTGGTAATCGTGAAGGTAATCGTGATGGCAACCGTGGTGGTGAGCGTCGCTTTGACCGTAACCGTGGTAATGATACACGTGGTGGTTACCGTGGCAACCGTGATGGTGCTCCTCGCAAGCCTCGCACAGAAGCATAATTTATTTATTAAATTAGATTGCTAAATAAAAGCCGAGTTATTTAACTCGGCTTTTTTGTGTTTATCAACGTGCTTAGGACGAGATATATTGTTTTGCAGTGAATGTTATCTTGATGTGATATATGTTTAAACACATTAAGAACTTTCAGTCTTTAAGTCTTCAATTTTAAAAGTACCTAAGCATTATAGGCTTTAGCTCTTACCATTTTTCGGTATTGGTTCGGAGTTACATCGAATTCTTTTTTAAACACGGTAGAGAAATGATAACTATCTTTATAACCCACTTGTTCTGAGACATCATTGATTGTCATTCCAAAATCGCGCAGAAGCTCTTTAGCGGTAACCATTCGCATCTTTTGAAGATATTGGTGAGGTGCCAACCCTACCTGATCTTTAAATTTACGATTGAAAGTGCGTAAAGGTAATTGGCAATGTTCTGCCATATTTTTTGCGGTGATCGATTTATTCATATTCAGTCTGATCCAATCTTGCGCTAAAGCAATTGATTCATCAAATTGTACCTGCCCTCCAATTTCATAAAATGGTTGATGATCGGATTTACTGATCTCATGTCCATAATGTGTCTCTATCGTTTTGGCAATCTTCTGACCAAAATTATTCGTTATAAAATACAACACCATTTCTGTTTGTGAGTTAATACTTTCGGTGCAATAAAGCCCATTGGCGGACGTGATTGATGCCTGCTTATTGAGTTTTACCTTTGGATATAACTGAGAGAATTTATCGTGAAAATACCAATGAGTAGTGGCTGTTTGATGGTCTAATAAACCCGTTTCAGCAAGCCAGATAACGCCTGTTCCTGTCGCAATAATCTTAGCGCCATTTTGGTACTGCTTAATGAGCCAATGAGGAATTTCAGGATGTTTGGTAAGTGAAGCTAATGGGTTCCCCCACATGGGCGGTAATATAATGACATCAAATGACTCGTCATTTGCAAAGGTACAATCAGGTTGAATACGAATACCAGCAGTTAATTTAGGTGATATGAGGCTAGGAGCAATGACCTTGATTTCAAACGGGTTAGCTTTTTGGCTTTTTCGATCACGAAGGCTAGCTGCACTGGTGAGCATTTCTGCGCTTAGTGATATTCCTGTGATCAAAGCTCGGTGATAAAGCACAAATCCAATTTTCATACCTTCTCCTGTGTGATCAGAATATTAATTATGTGGCTTGTTATTTTTATATTTGGCGCATATGGCGGTTATTTTGGCATAAATATAAGATGATAAACAATCTAATACTGTTATCCTGTTTTAAAACAGTGTTTAAATATAAGTCAGGGATTTTAAATGGCAAAGTTACCGTTAATTGTAGGTTTAGGCGGCATTAATGCTGCTGGTCGTAGTTCAGGCTTTCATAGCTATAAATTGATGGTTGCTGATGTTCTCTCAGCTGATGTGATGGAATCAACATGGCAAGATCTTGCTTCTCGAATGGGATTGGAAACCGATAATAACGTTACTGCTGACGTCATTGATGCGATTAAAGCTGGTACATTTGTTCGTCGTATCGATTCTTTTGATCCAGATAATTTACTGTATCAATATAAAGCTAATTTAAATACGGACAACGATAAGATCTGTTTTACTTTACGTAAATCGAAACTGCCAACCAAAATTCCTGATAATTGGGAAGTCGAAGTGGATGGGAGCAAAGTACATATCACGGTTAATGGTAACCTCGATGCATTGATCGAAGATCGTATTGTTTTCCCTGTTACCAGTGGTGGAAATATTCCTGCAGGTTTTAATCCAGCTTCTTTATACAACTCACGTTTCCATCCTCGTGGACTTAGCTTAACCATTTATGGCGCATCAGATGCAATAAATTCATTGGGCGTTGAGTGGGATGAAATTCTTGAACATATTAAGCCCGATGAAGTGTCAGTTTATGCAGGAAGTGGTTTAGCACAAATCGATGATAATTCATTGGGTGGTATGCTTGCAGCCTCCCTTACAGGTGGACGTGTTAGTTCTAAAATGATGGCGTTGTCATTGGCTGAAATGCCTGCTGACTTTATCAATGGCTATGTCATTAACAGTGTTGGTACAACTGGTACCAACATGGGTGCATGTGCCACATTCCTATATAATCTCCGTCAAGGTATGTATGATATTCAGCATGGCAAATCAAAAGTAGTGATTGTCGGTAATGCGGAAGCACCAGTGATACCTGAAATTATGGAAGGTTTCCGTGTTATGGGCGCACTGGCAGAAGATGCTCAGCTTAAAGCACTTGATAATAGCGATGTGGTTGATAATCGCCGTGCTTGCCGTCCATTCTCCGCAAATGCTGGCTTTACCATGGCAGAGTCAGCACAGTTTGTTGTGCTAATGGATGATGAATTAGCATTAAAACTTGGTGCAAATATTTACGGATCGGTTGCTGATGTATTTGTAAATGCTGATGCAAACAAAAAATCAATCTCAGCTCCGGGTGTAGGCAACTATGTTACTGTGGCAAAAGCGACAGCATTGGCGAAAGCGATTTTAGGCGAAAAAGGCGTTAAGCAAACTTTCGTTCAAGCGCATGGTACAGGTACCCCACAAAACCGTGTTACTGAAAGCCACATTCTTAATGAAGTAGCAAAAACCTTTAAGATTGATAATTGGCCTGTAACGGCGATTAAATCGTACGTCGGTCACTCAATGAGTGCTGCTGCAGGTGATCAGTTAGTGGCATCGTTGGGTGTATGGCAACATGGTTGGATCCCGGGAATTAAAACCATCGATCACATTGCTGATGATGTTCACCATTCAAACTTAAATATCTTGATGGATCACCAATTTGCTGGTGACAAAGGACTCGATTATAAAGCCGTGATCTTAAATGCTAAAGGTTTTGGCGGTAATAACGCCACAGGATTAGTATTGTCACCGACTCAAACGATTGAGATGCTTGGTGCAAAATACGGTGATGATGTGATGGCAAGTTATCATCAACGTAACCAAGCCGTATCAGATGTCACAACTGCAAATAATAAAGCAGCATGTCATGGTGATGAGAAAATTCGTTATTATTTTGGTGAATCGGTTATGGATGAAAATTCAATTACCATTACGCAAGATAGCCTGCGTTTATCTGAATTTGAGCAAGAAATTGATCTGGGTACGGTAAATCCATACTCAGATTATAGCTAAGAGGGATATTTTCTCGCATTTCTGAAAGGGTAAGTTATTATTTAACTTACCCTTTTTTAATATCTGGAATATCAGTGTGAATAAGAATAAAGCAATAGTTATAGGGCTTGTGGGTGTAGTGTTATCACTGTTTACTTTACCGGCTTTCAGTGTCGAATGTCAGCAGAATACGGCCTCGTTGCCGTTATGGGCAAATAGTCAACCAAGAAGTGCATTATTGAATTTTGTTGAAAAAGTAACGACAGAAGGTAGTAAGGATTATGTAAAACCTATTGATCGTATTGCTGTGATTGATAATGACGGTACATTATGGTCAGAAAAGCCAACCTATACTCAGTTCTTATTTGCTTTTGATCAAATAAAAAAGAAGAGTGCTAATCATCCAGAGTGGAAAACTACCGCACCTTATAGTTGGGTTTTAAATAACAATACTGATGCGATTTTCAAAAAAGGATGGGATGCATTAGTACCTATCTTAGAAACGGCGCAATCAGGTATGACGCCTGCTGAATATAAGCAAGATATACTTAATTGGCTTAAAAATAATCAATCAACACGTTTTAACAGTCCTTATTCATCGTTGGTATTTCAACCAATGATTGAACTGATTGATTACTTACAAGCTCACCAATTTGATGTCTTCATTGTAACAGGTGGAGGAAGCTCTTTCGTTAAACCATGGAGCGAAGCGATTTATCATATCCCAGCACAAAATGTGATCGGTACCGCTTTTGGTTATGACTATAAAGATGGTCAATTAGAGAAAAACAAGAAGCTGATTTACATCAATGATGGCCCACAGAAAGCGATCAACATTGAAACCATTATTGGAAAACGTCCAATCTTAGCCATTGGTAATTCTACTGGTGACGAAGCGATGTTGAAATGGACGACCTCTCAACAAGGTATTAGCCTCGGTATGTTAATCCACCACACTGATGCAAAGCGTGAGTGGAAGTATGGTGCAGACTCATTTGAGGGTAAGTTTACACCAGCGCTGATGGAAGCGGCGAAACAGAATAAATGGCAAGTCGTTGACATGAAAAATGATTGGTGTCAGATCTATCCAACTCAATCACAACAGCGTGTATTGCCCTAAATAAGAAAAGCCGAGCATAATATGTTCGGCTTTTTTAATCATTTTTATTCGAATCAAACACTAAGAAAAAACTTACTTTTTAAGTGTAGTGATCTTCGTCGCTTTAATGTTGATAGCGCGGCGTAAACGTGCACGGCGCTCTGCGGCTGACTGATCTTGTGTTGGGTTATTCTTACGCCCTTCACGTTGACTGAAAGCAGGCTTTGAGTGCATACGCTCAAGTAATGCATCACGGCTCTTTGGTTCATAACCGATTAATTGAACACGGTGAATACGTTGACCGATCAAGCGTTCAATTTGCACTAATGTTAGTTCTTCTTCACGACTAACAAAAGAAATAGCATTACCTTTTTGTCCTGCACGACCTGTACGGCCAATGCGGTGAACGTAATCCTCTGCAAGGAAAGGCATGTCGTAGTTAACTACATAAGGTAAGCTCTGAATATCAAGACCACGAGCAGCAACTTCTGTTGCAACCATTACACGAGCTTTACCTTCTTTAAACTCTTCTAATGCACGACGACGAGCACTTTGTGCTTTATCACCGTGGCAAAGTACTGCTTTAATACCGTCGAGTTTTAATTCTTTAACTAGTTGATTTGCTGTTTCTTTGTAATTAACGAAAACGAGTACTTGTTTCCAGTTCTTTTTACCTATTAATTCAGACAGCATTTCACGCTTGCGATCTTCATCAACAGGGTAAACCACGTGAGCAATAGTATCAGCAGTACTGTTTTCAGGTGTTACAGTAATACGTTGTGGTTTATGAAGAATATCAGATGCTAATGAATTCATTTGTGCTGATGACGTTGCTGAGAACAACATGGTTTGTGGCTTGGTGCGAATATCATCAAGAATAACGCGAATAGCACCAATAAAGCCCATATCAAGCATACGGTCAGCTTCATCAAATACTAAGAACTCTAGATTCGCAAGCGAAACGTTATTCAATTCCATATGCTCGATTAAGCGACCTGGAGTTGCCACAAGAATATCAACACCTTGCTCAAGACGTTTTTCTTGCGTTGACATTTTCTTACCACCAAAAATAGCAGTACAGTTTACGTCAGTATATTTTGCATACTCATTGATGTTGTTAGCAATTTGCTCTGCTAACTCACGAGTAGGTGCCAAAATTAGAGCACGAACATTAAAGCGGCTTTTTGATTTTGGTTTTTCAATTAATTTTTGAATAATTGGCAGTGAAAAAGCGGCAGTTTTGCCTGTACCTGTTTGTGCTAGTGCAAGAATATCAGCACCGCGACGTGCTTGAGGGATAGCTTTTTGTTGCACTGGTGTGAGTTTTTCATAACCTATTTCAGTTAATGCTTTAACTAAATCTTGAGAAAAACCTTGTGATAAGAATGACATGCTTTGTTCCTAAACTGTCGGCTATAGCCGATTACATTCATAAACTCAGTTGCTTATGGATGTAATCATCTTGCCGTTAAAATGGTGGCATATTATAGTTGATTTTAGGTTAATCCGCTATCTTAACGTCATATGTTAGTGGTTTTGATTAAAGCTTCTTTCATTTGTATTTTTTGTCGTGACAATAAGTATCTTTATATGAGCGAGAGATGCTTATAGGGTATCATTTGGCCATAAATATAACATATTAGAATAAAATGGCAGCTTCAAAGAAAAACAATAAGAAAAGTTACATTATCTTTGTACTTAGTCTGATATTTACTTTCATCGTTTCGCTACTGTACTCCTACATTGCAGGACATAGCGTTAATGAATCTGTCGCTTATGAAATATATACTGCTGTTCATGAACCAGAAGAAAAGGTGATACGCAGTCATTATAACCAAATCCCTAAAGATCAACGACAAGCGATGTTAGAACAAATCGTAGTGGATAATAAGGATTTGAAGGGTATATTCTATATTAAAGACGGTAAATATATTTATTCAGACCGTGATGTATCTATTAAGAAAGATATTGTTGCAGACTTATCAAATAAAGTGGATGAATATAAAAATAAAGCTGTTTATTATTATATCGATAAAAAAGATATTTATGGTTCTCCCGCTTTTATTTATATGTTTAAATTTGGCAGTGGTTTCTATCAAATGATTTTCTATCAAGAAGCGATCACGCCTCCAAGTAGTATATTTAGCTCCTATGTTGTGAGTAACATCGATAATACGATTTTATCCGGAAATAATGAAGATACCTTTACTATTGCAGAGGATACACTGCATGGCTTAAGTCTTAGCGTTATTACAGGAATATCACTTTCACATTTTTTAGATATTTATTTGATTGCATTTCTTCCTGTTTTAATGATTATTTTACTCATTCCTTCAGTGATTGAAAAAGTTCAAGTTAGACAAGATAATATCTTAATTGATATTAATGCAGGTATTAGAAATAAAGAATTTATTCCTTTTTATCAAGGCGTGTATTCTATTGAAAAGAATCGATTTGTTGGCGTTGAGTTACTTTGTCGTTGGAATTATAAAAAGCAAAAAATATTGTCACCTGCTAGCTTTATTAATATTTTAGAAGATTCAGGGCAAATCAACACAGTTACGTTAGAGTTACTTAATCAGTTAGCCATTGATCAAGAACTTCTTGATACAATCAACTCAGATATGTATTTTTCAGTAAATGTCACTGTTAATATGCTATTGGATGATTATTTTGTTGAAAGTGTTATTCATTTTTTAACGCAGAACCCTCGTTTAAAAAATAGAATAACGTTTGAGTTAACTGAACGTGATAAGCGTTTTGATTATATAGCAGATGTTAAAGAAGCAATGTGTTTACTGCATTCTCATAGTGTTAAATGGGCACTGGATGATTTTGGCACAGGGTATTCTAACTTTTTAACGATGCATAAGCTGCCGATTGATATTATTAAAGTAGACCGGATGTTTATATCCTCTAAAAATGACATTATTTCCTTTGATATATTAACAAAAATTATCGATCTTTTAGATACATGGAAACTTCCAATTATAATGGAAGGGGTAGAAACAGAAGAAGAGTTGAATAAAGTTAAGAATTTATCAATCGACTTGATTCAAGGTTACTATTTTAGCAAACCATTATCAGTGGATGACTTTATCAAATACGCCAGATCTTAATATAAATCCAGATAATATAAAGCCCACATATTACTTGATGCGATATGTGGGCTTTTATCATTTATTGCTATTGCTATTGCTATTGCTATTGCTATTGCTATTGATATTTAAAGTTATTACTTAAATTCAGCTTTGCGCATACGGTTAAGTACAGCCATTACCTCAATTACACGAGGTTTCGACATTTCGCCGTATTTAGGCATCATATCAGCCCAATTATCATGCAGCATGTTAGCGAATGCACGCGCAGGGACTTTTTCCCAACCTTTAAGTTGTGCAAGTTGGAACCATAAGTAACCAATAGCAAGTAACTGACTAGGATGAGCCACTTGTTCTAACGCCTGTAAATCAACGTATTCACGACCAAAGCGTAACGATGTTTTATCTTTCACTTGAATACGGAATTTTCCTTCTTCAAGTAACGCTTGCAGCGCGCTACGGTTTATTTGGCGCGTGCGAGGACGAACAATAACTTCTGTGCCTTCAGCTTTACGTCGGGTAGGGTGAGAAGCAACAACTTCACGTGCTTTATCTGTTACATCTACTGCTTCATAGTTATGCATCTGAATAACAGTATCGGCAACATCTAAATAGTCACCAGAGCCACCCATAACAAGCATTACTGATATATCATGCTGATCGCGAAGTAAAGCTATACGGTCAACAAGTGGCGTAATTGGCTCATCATCTTTACAAATCAGAGCCTGCATGCGCTCATCACGGATCATAAAGTTTGATGCAGAAGTATCTTCATCAATCAATAATGCTTCAGCACCAGCTTCGATCGATTCTTGTAACCAAGAAGCTTGTGAAGTTGAACCTGATGCATTTTGGCTAGTAAATGCTGTGGTGTCTTTGCCCATAGGTAAGTTGCTGATGTAAGGCGATAGATCAACATTATGAACACAACGACCATCTTCAGCGCGTATCTTAGCGGCATTATAATTGGTTACCACGTACTCACGACCATCACCAGGGATATGATCGTAAACAGAACGCTCAATGGCACTTAATAGCGTTGATTTACCATGAAAACCACCACCAACAATTAAAGTAATTCCCTCAGGAATACCCATACCACGGATTTTACCTTTGTGTGGCGCTTCAAGCTCTACTGCTAGGTTATCAGGGCTTGTAAAAGGTACAGCATTCGGAAGTGGTAAATCACTGTTACCAGCAAGGCGAGGAAGAATACTACCATCAGCAACAAAAGCTAATAGCTTATGTTCTTTTAACTGTGCACGAAGTGCTACTTGATCTTCTGCTGCTTCACAGTGGGCCTTTAACTCTTCCATTGGTAATTCGCGTGCAATCGTTGCACGGCGGATCATTTTTGGTAGGTGGAAAGTTAATAGATTCATTGTACGCTTAGCAATGATGGTACGACCGTCAGCCGGAAGGTTTACACGAAAACGTAATTCGATACCTTCATCATCAAATACCACTGCTGTACGGTCAAGGATCACCTGTCCAGGCATATCAATAAGTACTGCATTATCTTGTTGTGATAAATCAGCAAAAAAGCGAGCAATAAAATCTCGTGCTGCACATTGATAGACTGAAGATTTTTCACGTAACCATTCTAAGTCTGTAAGTGACCATGCACGACGAGCACGTACTCGAGAAGCCGGAGCAAACGGATCCGATTGAACGGTATCAATATAAAAGTCGAAATCAACGAAGTGGTATTCACCGCGCATACTCGTATAGCTGCGGTAATTATGACGGTCAATTTTATGGAGTTTGGCTTCGAGTAATTGCATATCGCCTCGATATCGTTCGTTATGGTGCACAGCACCGAGAATCTAGTGTGTTCGGGGGCTGGATATTACACTAAAGTCTGATATTTAGCATGTAAACTTTAAACGAGAACACAATAATTAGCGTTTTTTATTATTGCTTTAAATGTGTCGTTTCCTTAGGTTTATAGTTTAGTTAATAAGGTGTGACTTGTAGTGAGGATTCATCATTCGTGCTTAATACATTATTCGTTTATGGCACTTTGGCGCCAGAACAATCTAATGCCTATGTGCTTTCTGATTTGAAAGGTTCTTGGCAAAAAGCGAGCGCAATTGGATTTATTTACCCAAACGGTAAAGGAGCGACATTAGGTTATCCTGCTTTTGTACCGCAATCAGAAGGGGAACGTGTTCAAGGCTTACTCTTTACGTCTGATGATTTAACAACGCATTGGCAGCGAATTGATGAGTTTGAAGGCGAGGGGTATGACCGTGTAGTGATCACCGTTATTCTTGACGATGGCTCTGAACAATCGGCATTTGTGTATCGTTTAAGTCCAAGTGAAATGTAAGTCAGTCTGGCAATATTATAGAGATATAAAAAACAAGAGCGCTATTAATAGCGCTCTTGTTTTTAAATAAATTTGCTTATCGACGACCGAGAACTTTAATGCCTGCACTGCCATCTTCAGCACGGCCATGCACTTGAATATCTGTTACACAGCGCTCATAAGAGAAGCGACGCCAATCTGTTTTTTCGTTTTTATCTAATTTGCGTTGAAACTGGAATACGCGCGAAGAGCCATTTTGAAATTTAAAGACTACTTTTGTTAAAAACACATCACGTTCAGCTTTAATCTGAATCGATTTAGTATTACGACAAAGTGGTACAGGGATCTTAGCGTGACTATTTTTAGCTTCAAGAAGAATAGTACGACCTAATGTAAATGTATCAGCTGAAGCTGTTGTTGAAAATGCCATCGTAGAAAGCATAATTGCAGCAGCCATTGTCGCTTTTAGTTTCATAAAGAAATCTCACAAGTAAAAACTGCACTGATTATAATGAGATAAATTCGAAATGGTTAAATAATGAGTTGTAAGTATCTGTAATTTAGTAATACAGAACATATGTCAAATAGTTGGGTGTTTTTTGTTTTATTTTGGTTAGGTTGTCGATATTTGAAAATCAGTTTGAACAATAATGTAAAAAAGGAAAAATGTGGTGCCGTCTGAAAGGAGATGACACCGTTAATTATTAATAGTTAGCCAGCCGAGCGACCACCAATACATTGGCTTAAGAAATTATCAACTTTTCTCGCAAGTTTCCTTGCTTGTCTTGGTGTTCCATAATGGTGGCCAACGTTATTCATTTCCCAGTACTCTACATTTTTTCCTGCTTTCTTTGCCGCTTCGACAAAACGACGTGATTGGTCTGGGATCACAACAGCATCACTGTCACCTTGAATGACTAACAGAGGTGCATTCATATTATTAACGAAATTGATTGGCGATTGCTGTGCGCGTTGCTGCTTCATCTCTGGATCGTTGAAATCACCAATATAGTTTACCCAAATATCTTCATATCGCTTCCATGGTTCAGGGAAGTTTTTTACCATCAGCTCAAGATCAGATATGCCGAAAATATCAACACCACAAGAAAATTTATCGGGAGTCAGTGTCATACCGACTAAGGTTGCGTACCCACCGTAACTAGCACCCATAATAGCGACATTGTTCGGATCTGTTATTCCTTGCTCTACTGCCCAATTAACACCATCAATTAGGTCGTTATGCATGGCTTTAGAGAATTCACCATAGCCTGAAGATGTAAACTCATAGCCGTAACCTGTAGATCCCCTGAAATTAACTTGAATAACCGCATAGCCACGGTTGGCAAGTAACTGTGCTTCACTATTAAAGTCCCAGTAGTCGCGAGCATGTGGTCCACCGTGAACCAGTAATACTGTTGGAAGGTTATTGGCTTTAATGCCCTTAGGTAGGGTGATATAACCGTTGAGGGTTAAACTATCTCGACTCGTGAACTGAATGGGCTTTTGGCTGGCAAGGTACTGCGAGTAATGATGTGATTTACTTTGTGATAAAAGCTCTTTCTTATCGTTAGTTGCATCATACAAGTAAATATAATAGCCGTATTCATTATATTGCTTAACAGTGAATTTCTCATTTTTATTGTCAGTGCTAAAAATAAATATTCCATTTTTGCCTTTTTGATAAAAATTAGAGGCTAATTTTTTATAATTAGGATTAAAAGTTATGATTTCTTGATAATCAGGATAACTGGCTGCTAATGCTGGAGCATGATTATTGTCATAGTAATATTTGTCTACATCAACAGTATCATTTGAATAAAGAGTATTAATGGCATTTGTTGCAAGATCTAGCTCAATAAGTTGAGTCTTGTCAGAATTATTGTTGGCTAAAATAGTTAGGGTATTCTTGCTATGATTCATCATAGCATTGGCAACCTTACCATTTTCACCAGCATCAAATAATAATTTATTAGTGCCGAATTGATATATTTTTCTCTTATCTTTTATATAAGCGAAAATTGAACCGCCTTTAACTCTGTCGTCAATAATGAATCCATCTATTGTTAGCTCTTTATCGACTTTAAACAATAATGTTTCTTTTTTTGTTTTAATATTTAATCGGTATAAGTTGTACGCTTTAGCATTCCCACCGTTATGCCTTACAAGAATATTTTCCGGATCGTTGCGTAATTTATCTACGACATATATCTGGTTATCTTTATCATAAAAAGGGGTTAATTGCCGTGTTGGAAACTTTGTATCTAAAAAGAATATTTTAGATTTCATATCGTCAAAGTGAGGCACATAAATAATGCGACGGCTATCAGGCATCCATTCGAAGAATGGAATCGAGCTGCTAAATTTACTAGTTTCACCGGTTTTTAAGTTCTTGAAGTGTAGCGCAGTAAAAGGGTTACCATTGTTGTCAAAACTCTCTTTCAACCAAGCTAGTTTTTCACCATCAGGTGAGATTTGGTATGAATGTGTACCGTTTGTTGCTGTAGTAAGATCTTTAAAATCTAGCAAGATAGGTAGTTTTTGAGCTACCAAAGACTGGTGCGTTGCTTCTTTGGGCTGTGCGCAACCAGAAATTAATAAAATCAAAGTAAAGCTTTGTATTATGTATTTTATAAGTTTCATGATGTTCTCAATATAGCCAACTAAATATAAAAATATAATAAATGAATTATTATGCTTGTATTATGAATTATTAATAATTTACATGCTGTTTATAGCAAAATTGCGATCGAAATAGTGCTTGCTTAAAATTCAGCTGATAGGACTTAATATGCTTGAAATTTCGAGATATACAGAAAGGGATCAAGAGGGTGTAAAAGCGGTGTCTTTATTTGAGGATCAAATCCTATTTGCCGCGACAGCAGAAGATTTTTTAGAAAGTGACTCTGCAACAATGCATCTTCATGTGATTAAGCAGGATGACCATATTGTAGGCTTTTTTAAAATAGATATTGCTTACTTTCGTGATGTGGATTTTTGCTCTGAAAATTGTATTGGTTTGCGAACCTTTGTTATAGACCAAAAGTTACAAGGTAAGGGTATTGGTAAACAAGCATTAATGGCGTTATTTACTTATTTAGCGAAGTACTACTCAAACTATCAAAGGGTTTATTTAACAGTAAATTGTAAAAATACAGTGGCAAGGCGTTGTTATGAAAAGGCTGGTTTCGCTTTTACAGGTGAACGTTATCTGGGAGGTTTATTTGGGCCACAAGAAATTATGTGTCATGACATTTAAGGTAGCCGAATTACGTTATTATTAATTGATAGTATTTCGCATTAGCCTTATTTGGAATAATGAGGCATATATCACATCCCTATGTGTATCGTTTTTTTATTTTGCTTATATTTAGTGAATTAGAGCGCACTTTTTATTTGTTACTAAAAAAGAGTTTTATTCGCTAATTTTAAGCTAGTGTACGGAGGTAAAGCTCTGTAAAAAATCAAATGTAACCAAAAGTAAAAAATTTTTAGTTTTATTTACCGTATCGACTGGTCATATTGGCTGTTATGTTGCATTCTAAACCCACAATAAAGATTAAAAACCTAATAAAACCAGATGTTTATGCTTATTTGGTATTTATTGGTTACAGTTGCTAGATAACATCCAAGGTACAAAATATGAATAGAGCCCAGCTAAAAAATATTGCTGAAAAATCGTTTTTCGCAATGTTCCGACAAAAAGCTGATGTATGTGATATTCAGGAAACCTTTTATGGTTGGGTTGTATTTCTTGCCACAGGGAAGGCAAAGATTGTTGTTAAGTTTTCACGAGAAGTGGGTCGAATAAGTAAAGAAGTCGCATGTTTACAGAAGTTACGCTCTATTGTGAGTTGTCCTGTGCCGCAGATCTATTTATTTGGTCGAGAAGAAGGGTATGACTATATCGTGCTAGATTGGCTCGAAGGTCGACCTGCGAATGAGTTACCTAATAATAAATTCGCTATAGAGACATTCCGTGAAGATTACACAGATATTTTACTCGCATTACATGAGCATAATCATCCGCAAGGCTTTGAATTAAATAATGGAGGCTTTGATGGTGATTTTAATAACGCGTTCGATGACTGGATGAAGGATGTATACAAATATCTATCTTGTTCAGCATCGCCATTTAGTTCAAAGATCAAATATCAATATACTGAGCTATGGGAACGTCGTAGAGAAATATTAGCACCAATTGCTCATGAAGCGTCTTCTTTCGTTCACGATGATTGCCATTTGGCGAATGTACTATTTGATCCTAATACGTTTAAAGTTGCAGGATTGCTTGATCCTTGTGATAGCGGTTTCAAACACCGTGAACTCGATGTGATCCATTTATTTGATGTACGTGGTGATACGCATATCGCCGAACGCTATATTGAAAAACGTCAGTTAGATGATGGCTTTGAAGCACGACGTTATTTCTTTAGTTTGTGGGATGATGCAAAACACAGTCGAAATATGGGTTGGTATGATGAAAACTGGTTAGCAAATAAGTTTAATAAGTTTGAAGCAGCCATGAGTATGCAATGAGTTTGAGGGAAATAGTTGCCTATTTCCCTTTGTAAGTATTATGTTTTGTAAGGTATGGGTATTAAAGAATAATGAAAAGGTTAACTTATGATGAATAAAGTAAGTAGAGTATCTGTGTTTGTTTTATTGTTAGTCAGCTATCAATCTATGGCTGATAATCATGTTACATCATCTAAGTTTCCTGTTTCTTCTATCCCAGATCCTTTGAGTCAGTCTTCTGACCTTTCTCTTCCTAATGCTAGTGATACTCAGTTTAATGCTTCAAGTGATTTAATTCTTGCACATAACAGTACAAAATCAGCGCATTCATCAGTAAAGAAAGAAACTCAAGATGGGTTGTTTATTTTAGGGCGTCATGAGTGGATCTTACTTGCTTCATCAACAGAATATTTTGCAGCTTATATTGATCCTGTATCAACAAATTCACGCATCGGTGTAAGTGATTTAGTCGAATTTGAACGTGATGGAAAAGATTGGGTTAAGTTTAAACTGCTTGATAAAGAATATAAATTTGCCATTCTTGAAAAAGTTAAAATACCAGAAAAAAGTGATAAACCCTTACCTGTTGTAAAGTTAAGAACCAAACTTGGCGATATTAATGAAGAAATTGAATATGTGCTGATCAATGGTGGTAACGGTATTGTATTAGGTGAGAACTTTTTACGTGATCTCGCGATACAAAATAGAAAATATGATTATATTCAAGGACGAGCAAAAAAATAAAAGCGAAGTATGATTCGGTTAGTCGAATACAGTTGCTTCGCTTTTATCGTTCTTATTCTCTACAGTTTTTGATAGAGAGCACTTAAATATATTTTATGCTTCTGCAATTACTTCATAGCTGGTGAATTTACGAATGTTGATCACGCCAGTATCAAAGATCAGATATTGACCTTTGATTCCTTGCAAAATACCTTCAACCACAGGCTCTTTATCAAAATTGTGTGAGCTAATCTTGGTTGGGAAGGCATCAACAGGAAAATGAATATCAACAATATCGTTATCAAGATATTCAATCGCATCTTCACCATATTCTGCGGTGATTTCTGCTAGACGAGCTTTTACTTCTGGTAATAAAACAGAGGCCTTTTCTGTTAAATCGATTTCAGCATTATCACCTTTAAGCATGGCACGCCAGTTGGTTTTATCAGCGACAAGCTCTGCAATAGCCACTTCCACTAACCCTGAAATTTGACGTGTTTTTACTTTAAGTAAAGCAAGTGCCTGTGTTGCACCTTGATCAATCCATCGTGTCGGTAGTTGGGTATGTCGAGTAATACCCACTTTTAAACCTGAAGTATTTGATAGGTAAACATAGTGCGGCACCATGCAATTTTCTTCACCCCATTGTGGCTCACGGCATGTGCCTTTGTCGTAGTGACAAGTTTCAGGTTTCATAATGCACATATCGCATGACGCTAATTTTTTCATACAAGGGAAGCAATGACCTTGAGAGTAACTTTTTTTGGTTTTTTTGCCACACGACTGACAAAAAATATTGCCTGTATGAGTCAATTTAAGTGACTTACCAATCAAAGGATTTAAATGTAGTTGTTGATCACCGATAGGGAGATGGTAGTCAACAACGTCATTTAACGTTGACTTCATTTTACTTAATGTTCCTTGCATACATTGCTCATTCGTTTGTTTTTATAGTGCGGAGATTTTAGCAGGTGAAAGAGGGAAGCGGCTATATAAGCGTAATGGAAAAATATGAATTCCCTCTTCGAAGTTTTAAATCGGAGAGACAATCAGCACAACAAGCATCATTTAAGGGAAAGAATGCAATTTTTACATGTGTTTGACGCATTAACTAAATCTGTTATAGGTCTTGTGCTTGAAGGAAAGACAGAGTAAGTAATGTTATGTATAGGTTATCAAACAATACGAATACTGTTCGACAACCTTAATAGAATATAGCCAGTGTCGCTCTGTTTATATTGCACTTATGGACGTATTTTTCACAATGGCACGCTGTTTTATTGCATGGTAAGTAAACACCGCAATAAAGTTTATTGTCATTAATAAGATAATCGTTGGTGCGGGAGCACTATCGATAAAGAAGCTAAGATAAACGCCTAAGAAGCAATTTATGATAGAAATGAATACCGATATTATCATCATGCTTTGAAAACGACGGGTGAGCATAAAGGCTGTCGCACCCGGCGCAATCAGCATTGAAATCACTAATATCATGCCAACGGCTTTGAGTGCAGTAACAATCGCGAACGAGAGTAGCGCAAGCAATCCGTAATGTAATACTTTGGTGGGAAGTCCAATAGCTTGTGCATGTTGATGATCAAAAATAAGCAAGAGTAAATCTTTACCTTTAATGATACACAGTGCTCCAACAATGAGTGCAATTCCGCCAGCTTCTGCAATATCGTGCCAACTAGCCCCTAGAGGATCACCAAATATAATGTGATCTAAGTGAATATTTGTGTGAATTTTCGTAATCATCACAATACCGAGCGCGAACATTGCTGAAAATACAACACCCATAATTGTATCTTCTTTAATTCTGCTATTTTCTTTTAAATACCCTGTGGTTAACGCACAAAACATACCTGCGATAAAAGCACCAATCGTAAATGGAATCGATAAGACATAAGCAATAACAATCCCCGGTAAAACAGCATGGGAAATGGCATCACCCATTAAAGACCAACCTTTTAGAATTAAAAAACAAGACAGTAATGCTGTTGGTATCGCGATAAAAAAAACAATCAGAAAAGCCTGCTGCATAAAAATAAATTCAAAAGGCGATAGTAATGTCGTTAATAGATTAGCCATGTTGAATTCCTTTTGTTTGCTTTAAGCTTTGTGCTTTTTTTAACGCTTGTTTTGTTTTTTTACGGGTTGCTAGTCGACCATATTTAGGTGCAAATACAAAAGCTAAAGCAAAGAAAACAGTTTGTAATAACACGATGATCCCGCCTGTTGCACCATTGATAAAATAACTAAAATAAGCACCAAGAAAAGCGCTGATCACACCAATGATTACACTGTAGATAATGACTATCGAGAAACGATCAGACAGTAAGTAGGCAGTTGCACCAGGGATCACAACCATAGCAATAACTAAAAAGGCGCCTACAGTTTGCAATGCGGCAACGGTAGAAGCACTTAAAATACTAAAAAATACAATTTTTAAAAATGTTGGCGATAGCCCAATAGTTTTAGCATGGTTTTCATCAAAGAAAACAACCATGAAGTCACGCCATTTTAAACATAAAATTAATAGAGAAAGACAGCCAATGATGACGATTTGTAATGTATCTACTGGGGTTATCGCGAGAATATTTCCCATTACAATCGTCTGAATATTAACCGCACTTGGATAGAGTGAGACAAGAAATAAACCTAGCCCGAAAAAAGCAGTAAAAATTAAGCCAATAACAGCGTCTTCTTTTAATTTACTGCGTTGGCTTAAAAATAACATGCCAGCAGCAGCTAAACCGCCAGAAAAAAAGGCACCAAAAGCAAAGGGGAGGCCTATCATATAAGCGCCGGCAACACCGGGTACGATAGAATGTGATAGTGCGTCCCCAATCAGTGACCAGCCCTTCAGCATTAAATAACAGGAAAGAAAAGCACAAACGCCACCGATTAATGCACTAACCCACATGGCGTTAATCATATAGCTATATAAAAACGGCTCAAGTAATTGGTCCACAATTATCACTCCTTTTATCGTTGACGGGAAAGAGAGCGAGACTGTTGTTCGCCGTTTTCACCATACATAACAACAGGCCGTTCATGATCGGAAATAACTGATAATTTACGGCTATCGTCATCTTCGTGAAGATCTTTCCCTGATAAAATGAAGTGGCGTAATACACCACCAAATGCGAGCTTTAAATTTTCTGGTGTGAAAATCTCGGTTGTTTCTCCTGATGCCAAAATGGTTTTATTAATTAAAATTGTACGATCACAAAAGTCAGGAATACTTCCAAGGTTATGGGTAGAGACGAGCATAACTTTGCCTTCATCACGAAGCTCGCGTAACAATGCCATGATTTGCTCTTCTGTTTGAACATCAACGCCTGTAAAGGGCTCATCGAGTAATATCACCTGACTTTCTTGCGCGAGTGCACGAGCAAGAAATACCCTTTTACGTTGCCCACCAGAAAGCTCTCCTATTTGACGTTTACGAAAGTCAGTCATATTGACCCGCTGGAGAGCAATATTCACTTTTTCATGATCTATTTTTCTCGGGATACGCAACATATTCATGTAACCATAACGACCCATCATGACGACATCTTCAACCAGAACTGGAAAGTTCCAGTCTATATCTTCACTTTGCGGAACATAGGCGACGACATTACTTTTTAGCGCGTTTTTGACTGTATTATTAAGGATTTTCACACTACCTTGACTGGTGGATACAAATCCCATAATGGCTTTAAAAAGCGTGGACTTTCCGCTGCCATTCATCCCGACGAGGGCTGCGATAGAACCTTGAGGAACGCTAAATGTCGCATTGTGTAGAGCGGTATGACCGTTACGGTATGTAACCGTAATATTGTTTATATCTAATCCTATCATTATAAACTCAGCCCTTTAGCGATTGTTTGAGAGGTCACTTTAATTAGCTCTAGATAGGTAGGAACAGGACCGTTTTTAGCACTCAAAGAGTCAACATAAAGCATGCCTGCATAGTTAGCTCCTGTTTCTCGTGCGACTTGTTGAGCCGGTTTTGCTGAAACAGTACTTTCACTGAAAACCGCATGAATTTGATGTTGACGAACAGCATCTATAAGTTGACGAACTTGTTGAGGCGTTCCTTGGGCATCAGCATTAATAGGCCATAAATACAGTTCTTTTAGTCCAAAATCACGAGCAAGATAACTAAAGGCCCCTTCACTCGTAACAAGCCAACGCTTATCTACCGGTATGGTATTAATCTGATTACGAATAGGTGCAATTGTTTGCTTAATTTTTTGGGTATATTGTTGAGCGTTTTTATTATAAATATCCGCATTTTTAGGATCATGTTTAACCAGTGCTTGGCGAATATTTTCAACATAAATAATACCGTTCTCAGGCGACATCCAAGCATGAGGATTTGGTTTACCGTTATAAGGACCCTGAGTAATACTTAACGGCGTAATATTTTCAGTTACTGTTACAGAAGGAACATCGTGGAGGTTTTTGAAAAATTTATTAAACCAAAGCTCTAAGTTTAAACCGTTATAAAGAATTAAATCTGCACCTTGCGCCCGTTTAAGGTCGCCAGGTGTTACTTGATAATTATGAATTTCCGCATTGGGTTTAGTAATGGATTCAACAATAGCAGCGTCACCAGCTACATTTTTTGCCATGTCAGCAATGATTGTAAATGTTGTTATTACTTTAAACTTGTCATTAGCATGGCTCATTGTACTCATAAACAGTCCAACAGATAGCAGTACAGTATTTGTCACATATCGTAATCGTCGCTTTTGATGAGAGTTCATCCTTTTTATCCCTATAAAGAAAGTAACATATATTCCTCAACGTTATAACAAACACAAAAACCAAATACAATTGATAATTATTATCAATAAGGTGTTTTTTTACTTTTATCCTCTCTCAAGGTTGTTTCTACATATTCAATCGGTATATTGGATTGATCACTAATAGTATTTAATGTTGATGAGTTAGGGTGAGGCGATGAAAAAAAGTGTATTGATAACAGGAGCTAATCGGGGCATTGGACTAGGGTTAGTGAAACAGTACTTGTCGCAAGGTTGGTTAGTTCATGCTACCTCGAGATCACTTGAAACAGCATCAGATCTGCAAGATCTTGCTAGTGGTAATGCAGATCTCATTATTCACTCATTAGACGTAACCAACTATGAGCAGCTTGATCAGCTAGCCACTCAATTACCAAGCCTCGATCTTGTGATAAATAATGCTGGTTATTATGGTCCAAAAGGCTACGGCTTTGGTCAGACTGATGTTGAAGAATGGCGTCGTGTTTTTGAAATAAATACGATTGCACCATTGAAGTTAATCGAAAGCTTGTATCCATTACTCAAAAATGGGATGACAAAAAAAATAGCCTGCGTGTCTTCAAAAGTTGGCAGCATGACAGAAAATACTTCAGGTGGTGGTTATATTTATCGTTCATCAAAAGCAGCACTTAATTCTGTAGTAAAAAGTTTAAGTAATGATCTTCGTGACGAGGGGTTTACGGTAATTGCTTTACATCCTGGCTGGGTACAAACAGAGATGGGTGGCCCTAATGCGCTTATCGATACAACAACATCAGCCAAAGGATTATTTGAAGTAATTGAACACAGTTCCGTAAACAATTCAGGGGAGTTTATTAACTACGACGGTAAACGTATCGCGTGGTAATGTGATTAAAAAAGGAGTGTACTAATGGAAAATATCATTATTCGACATAGTGAAGATAAAGATATTACGGGTGTTAAAGCTATTTATGAATCTGAAATTGCCTATGGCGGTACACTTCAACTCCCATTTCCTTCACTCGATCGTTGGACGTCTCGATTGTCGAATTTACCTCAAGGGTGCTATAGCTTGGTAGCGGAATATGAGGGAGAAATTGTCGGGCAGCTCGGACTGTCGGTTTGTGATAACCCAAGACGAAGGCATGTTGCGAGCTTTGGTATGGGCGTGAAAGATACATTTCAAGGTAAAGGTGTTGGTGGGAAATTAATACAGTCTGCATTGATGTTGGCAGATAAATGGCTCAATGTGCAACGTATTGAGTTAGAAGTGTATACAGACAACATTGCTGCAATGAAGCTTTATCAAAAACATGGTTTTGAAATTGAAGGCGAGGCGAAAAACTTTGCGTTTCGTAATGGCGAGTTCGTCGATGTATATCATATGGCGAGACTGCGTACATACACTATATGATTTAGATAAAAGTGAAAATGAAAAAAGGCAGTAATCTACGAGATGATTACTGCCTTTTTTTATTTAATTGATTTGTTAATGGCCAACAGTTTTCGATAATAGGTTAACAATTAAAACACCAATAATAATAAAACCAATACCTACAATTGCGGGTAAATCTAAGCGCTGTCCATAAATAAAAAAGCTAATTGTTGCAACGAGGACAATACCAGCGCCACTCCAAATCGCATAAACAATACCAACAGGCATGGTTTTAACGGTGACAGATAATAGAAAAAAAGCGACAGCGTAACCGACAAGCACAACCGCACTTGGAACTAGTTTAGTAAATTGCTCAGCTTTAGGAATGAAAGACGTTGCGATCACTTCAAACACAATGGCAATAGATAAAGCTAAAAAAGGTGGCATAGAAGTTAATAGTTTAAACATTACGATTATCTATCATTAAAAAAGAGATGCGCATTTTAGTGTCAAAGAAGACGTTTCACCAAGTGATATTTATACAAATAATTATTACCTGTGAGTAACAATTATTGTTCTTATTATAAAAAATATTTTCTTTATTTTTTGAACAAGTTGCTAATATATAAGTCTGTAAATGGATAAAATGTAAAATAATGGATGGTTAAATGTTTAAAACTATAATAAAAAGCTATGGAGCTTTGTTATTGTTCTCGTTTGGAAGTGGCTCTGCACTAGCAGAAATACCAGTTACATTTAATGTAAAAGCTGATAATAATCAACCTGATATAATTAAAGTTGATACAAAGACGAATGGTAATCAGGCATTAACGTGGGTTAAACCTCGTCAATATCGAGATAATGAGTTTGCCCCTCAATTAACATGTTTAAAGCGTGATGGAACCTCTTCGATAATCGTTTATGGTCAACCTATTGCTTGTAGTAAAGTAACATGGGAAATAAAAACAAAAAATGTAGAGCCATCAAGTTATTCTCCATCAGATCAATATAATGCTCATAACTCAAAGCAAGGATGGTATGTACTCACTGAATGGAATACGTTACCTCGTATCAAAGAGCAGAAGCAGATCCAAGTCTGTTCACCTGAAAAAGACTGTGCATTGATGCCAACAACATCTCAACCGCCGTTTTTTATGGTTTGGGGAATGGCTAAAACCGTCGTAGATTTAGCTAGTAAGCAGGTAGTTGTTCATTCTGATTTACCTCAACTTATAAAGAAAAAAGAATTATGGTTACCCTCATTAGCAAGTCAACTTAATTACTTATTAAAAGTCTTTCCTGATAATCAATTACAGAACTGGGGCATTACATTTTTTGCAAAAGATAAAGCTGAGAGACGTATTAGTGGCTCTTCAGGCGTGCCAAATATTTTTGTGAATGTGTGGACTGATAAGGGAGTTGTAACGAATGAGTCATTGCAATGGCTGTTAAAGATATCAGCACATGAATCTTTACATCTGCTACAAAATAAATTGCCAGCTAATGGATGGACGGGAGAGGGTTTAGCTGAATACTACGCGTTAAAATCAATGGAAAATACTTCCTTTGCATTTAAAGATCCAATCCAACGTTGGAATGATTTTGCTGAGAAATATCCTTTTTCGTCAACGGGCCTTATAGAAGCAAATAAAAATGTTGATGAAAAGAAAGAATATCAATATTACCCACTATTCTATTTTAAGGGACCAGCATTTTGGTACGAAGTAGATACGGCATTACAGAACAAAGGAAGTAATTTAGATCAGATTATTAATTCTATAGATGTTATTAATGGTTATAAGCTATCGCCAACATTTGTAGCAATTATTACAAATAAGATAGGTATGCAGCGTTGGAATGAGATAAAAAATAAGTATCTTTAATCCATCGTTAATGAAGTGGCTTAAGTAAATGTAGATACTTAAGCCACTTCATATTTATCTAGAAAGATGACGTAAACTATGTTTCTCTAATTTACTGAATAAAAGAGATAAAGATAGGCATAAAACTAAGTAAACAGCGCCAACGAGTAACCAAATTTCAAAGATTAACCCCGAAGAATTTGCCATTTCACTGCCGACGAAGGTTATTTCTTGTATCGAGATCAATGAGATAATTGATGAATCTTTCACTATTGAGATAAATTGACCTGCTAATGCAGGCACGATCCCTGCAATGGCTTGGGGAAAAATAACAAAGCGAAAACGATCAAATTTAGATAGGCCTAGCGAATCTGCAGCTTCCCATTGTCCGTTATCGATTGAATCGAGACCAGCACGAATGACTTCAGCGATATAAGCGGCAGCAATCAGGCCGACACATAAAATTCCCGAAAATAAGTTTTCCCATAATTGGCTACTACCAAAAAGAAAAGACTGGAAGGCATTCTCTTGTCCATTGTAAAAACGAAACAAATCATTCAAGCCAAGTAGTGGCACCAGTTGGCTTGAAATAAAAAAGTAAAAGATAAAAACAAAGACTAAAGGCGGTATGTTACGTACTAATTGAATATATGCATTGGCGGGTAGTCGTAAAAAAAGAAGTGAAGAGCGTCGAGCGAGTGCTAATAGCAAGCCAAAAATAGCGGCAAATAACATTCCCCATAAACTTATACGAATAGTGCTGAATACGCCTTGAAAAAAATAGGGTATCTCATTGCTCTGACTAGATGAAAAAACCAAATCAAAGGCTTTTTGCCACTGCCAATGATAATGAATACCAATTGATGAGCGGTAATATAGCCAGCCAAGAAAACATCCCACGACTAAAAGTAAGATGTAATCTAGAATTTTAAGTTGAGGCAAAGTAAAGCTAGCAGCCGAACGTTTATTCGGCTGCGATGTAGCTTCCTTTGTCGTTGAGCAGGAAGACATTAATTTATTGACCTTCTTTCACCTGATTCTGCCAATCGACAGTTGTAAACCAATAGTCATAACGCTCTTTTAACCAGCCATCCTGAGTACGAAGTAAGATCCAGTTATTAAAGAAGTTCAGTAGGTTGAAGTCACCTTGTCGAATAGCGAAACCTTCAGAACCCTGGCTTAAACGCTCTTTAAAAGGTAGAAATAGCTTATCTTTGTATTGTAATGTCATTTGTTCTGGTTTTGGCGTTGATGCCAATACCGCTTGCGCATTGCCGTTTAATACTTCTTGGAATGCTTGTGATTCATCGTCAAATTGACGAAGTTTCGCTTTAGGGAAGTATTTCTTGGCTGTTTGAACTGTTACTGCACCACGACGTACAGCTAAAGTCACACTACGCTTGTTATAATCAGCAATGGAGAGCTTATCGCCTGCTAGCTCTTTACTTGCAGCAAGTTGTACACCTGAGTGAGAATAAGGAGTTGTGAAAAGAACACTCAAGTTACGTTGTGGTGTTATCGACATACCGCCAATGATCACATCAAATTTGCCAGCTAGAAGTGCAGGAATAATCCCATCCCATGCAGTAGGAATAAATTCAACTTTTACACCGGCATCTTTAGCGAGTCGTTTAGCAACATCAACTTCAAAACCAATCAGCTCTCCTTGCTTATCACGCATTGCCCAAGGCACGAATGTTGATAAACCAACACGTAATGTACCGCGCTCTTTAATTTGTTCTAATGTGCTTTTTTCTGCCGCTAATGCATGGCTAGCACTCAGTAAAAGGGTTAGTGCGGTGATCATTACCGCAAAAAAACGTTTCATTTTTCCGTCTCCATATCGTTAAAAATGATCAATTAATGAGTAGGTGTCGCAAGTTTGTGTTCTAACAATGTTGCAAACGCTGATAAAAGCAACGTTATGCATAAGTACATTGCTGCGATTGTAAACCAGATCTCAAAGGGCATCGCTGTATCAGCGACTATATCGCGTCCTTGTGTCGTTAAATCAAATATAGCCATGATACTGACAATAGAGGAATTTTTTACTAACGAGACAGCTTCGTTTGTTAGCGCAGGTAAGATACGACGTAACATTTGAGGTAAGATTATATATCGATAGCTATCAACTTTACTTAACCCAAGACTTTCAGCCGCTTCAAATTGCCCTTTAGGAATGTTCATTAGACCTGAACGAAATATCTCTGCGGTATAGGCTCCTTGAAATAATGAAAGTGCTAATACAGCTGTAGTAAATCGCTCTAATCCTAATACCGGACCAAATACAAAATACAGCAGATAAATTTGAACAAGTAGTGGGGTATTACGAATGACTTCAATATATCCACGTGCAAGAGCGCGACCAACAATAGAGTGAGATAAACGTAAAAGCGCGGTTACTAAGCCAAAAATAATCGTAAAGATAAGGCTAATGGCTGATATTTTGATGGTGATGAGTAAACCATCAATAAGCTCGGCAGAAAACCACTCACCGTCTTCTTTAAAAAATAGATATTGAGGAACACGGTACCATTGCCAATTATAATTCATCGCATCAGCACCGCTATTTAGTAACCAAACGATGGCTAATACAATAACGGTAATTTGCAATAACCCACTAATAACGGGTTTAAGTATTTTGATGAAAGCTGATTTTGACTGAGGTTTAGTTATCATTTTCACCTCAGTAACTTAAAATTTTTCTAAGAAAAGACTGGGTTCTAGTATTTTGCGGTTGGTCGAATAAAAGTGCAGGAGGAGCAATCTCGACTACTTCACCTTCATCCATAAATACAACCCGATCTGCTACTTTGCGAGCAAACCCCATTTCATGGGTCACGCATACCATTGTAATGCCTTCATCTGCTAATTCCTTCATTACATCAAGTACTTCATGAATCATTTCAGGATCTAATGCAGAAGTGGGTTCATCAAATAAAAGAATATCGGGTTTCATGCAAAGGGAGCGAGCAATAGCAACACGTTGTTGTTGTCCACCGGATAGTTGTCCCGGGAACTTATTGGCTTGATGAGCAATATGGACACGTTCTAGATATTGAATTGCTAGCGTTTCTGCCTCAGCCTTTGACATCCCTAATGTTCGACGAGGAGCTAATGTCAAATTATCTAAAACTGTCATATGTGGAAAAAGATTAAAATGTTGGAAAACCATACCGACTTTGCCACGTACAGCTTTTAAATTCTTTGGATCTAGTAAGTGACTATTTACTGTAATTTGCCCCGAATCATATTGCTCAAGTCCATTTATACAACGAATAAGAGTCGACTTACCTGATCCCGATGGGCCACAGATAACTAATCGTTCACCTTTATGAATGCTCAAATTGATCGATTTTAGTGCATGAAATTCGCCATACCACTTGTTTACTTCTGTAAATGTAATTATCTCGTCTTTAGCTAACAAGACGTACCTCGACTAATAAAATTGTTGTTTGCAATGTAAGCAGCAAATAGTAATGGTTTTATGTTACGCCATCGTAAATTAAAATTAATACGATATTTCAATATTATATAACAACGAACTACTAACGGAACAACTGATAATTTAGATCAATATCCCATGTTTAAGTGGACATAAAGTGTTCTGTTGTACTTCTTCAATAATCTAGAGATATACCATATATGTTCTTTAATGCGCATTATGTAGCATATTGAATGTTTTGTTAAATTTTATTGAGTAGGTTGGATGCATCTAAGTTGTTCCTAAGTTAAAAAAATGTCGACTTAACTGTCAATAATCCATTGCACAAAAAGGGTTAAGGCGATAAGTTAAGAAAAGACTATTTGGAGATAAGTACACTACATCGATTGACCGACATAGACGTAGTGTAGCGATACGGGAAGTATAAGCATGCATAAAACAGATGATGTCCGCATTAGCGAGATCAAAGAACTATTACCACCAGTTGCAATACTGGAAAAATTTTCTGCTTCAGAAACAGCTTCAGAAACAGTATATCAAGCTCGAAATGCCATTCATAATATCTTAAATGATGAAGATGACCGTCTTCTTGTGATTGTTGGACCTTGTTCTATACATGATACTGATGCGGCAGTAGAGTACGGTAAAAAGCTAAAAACACTACGCGATGAGCTTAACGCTGATTTAGAAATTGTTATGCGTGTTTATTTTGAAAAGCCACGTACAACAGTAGGTTGGAAAGGGTTGATTAATGACCCTTACATGGATAATAGCTTCCAATTAAATGATGGTTTACGTATTGGTCGTAAACTACTTCTTGATTTAACTGAATCAGGCCTACCAACAGCAGGCGAATTCCTTGATATGATCACACCTCAATACATGGGAGATTTGATCAGTTGGGGAGCAATTGGTGCGCGTACTACTGAATCTCAGGTTCACCGTGAACTTGCGTCAGGTTTGTCATGCCCAGTAGGCTTTAAAAACGGCACAGATGGCAATATTAAAATTGCAACAGACGCTGTAGGTTCGGCAAGTGCGCCTCACCACTTTTTATCAGTGACTAAATACGGTCACTCTGCGATTGTATCTACTGCAGGTAATGAAGATTGCCATATTATCCTTCGCGGTGGTAAAGAGCCAAATTATAGTGCTGAGCATGTTAAAGCAGTGACAGATCAACTTGAAGCTGCTGGCCACCGCTCAAAAGTGATGATCGATTTTAGTCATGCAAATAGCTTGAAAAAATTTGAGCGTCAGCCACTAGTATCACAAGATGTTGGTGAGCAAATTGCGAGTGGTAACAAATCTATCTTTGGTGTAATGATTGAAAGTCACCTTGTTGAAGGTCGTCAGGATATTGTTGATGGTGTTGAACCGACTTACGGTCAAAGTATTACAGATGCCTGTATTGGTTGGGAAGATACAGAAAAAGTACTTCGTCAATTAGCATCAGATGTACAAAAGCGCCGCCAAGCGTAATTAGAAGAGTAAGTTAAAAAAACCGATGTTTCTAAACATCGGTTTTTTTATATATTTCTTATACCTAACCTGTACTTATACAAGCCTGAATTAAAATCATTTCTCGTTATGATGGCGATAACCATCATTAAATTCAATATCATAGCTTTCATCGTATTGGTGCTTTTCTATCAAGCTATCGCAATGAGGAAATTGACAATAAATAGGGTATCTACGATGTAACCCATTTTCAATGAAGGCTTCAAGAATGCCATGAGTATCCGCAATAAGTGTTTTATCTTCCATATACCGACTCCAAACAAATATATGTGATAGCTACATATGAATACTGTATCTTATTGGGTGTGGATTAATTGTCTTAATAGTAAGAAATATATCTAAAATGAATATTGTAATTATAGGGGCTTTTTGTAATGTACAGATTTGTTGACAATGTTGCTGCTATCTAAAAATGAAAAATATCATTAAATTTAAATGCTTATAAAAATATCTGCTATAACAATATACAGTGATATGGTAGTTATTGCTTGAAACTGTGTATGCTAATAAGCGATAGGTCGGTGTGTATGAAGAGTTTGATATTAAGCGTGCTGTACGGTGTATTTTTATTTAGTCCATTGATGATAAAAGCTAAAATCGTTTCAAAACCATTAGAGTCAACAACAAGTTTTATTGAGACGGTTGATAGTTACGAATCATCACAAACACAGCAACAGGGGATTACGGTTTATCATCCAGTATTGGGCTATGCAAATTATGAAAATATCGTTTGTGATTCTAACGATAATCATCAACGAGAATTGCGACACCTAGTAACAAGCTACTGTTTACAGCACAGCGGTAAACTTGTAGATAATTGGTGTGTGGATACACAAAGTAATATGCCGTTGTTTAATGCAGAATTAAACCAGCACAGTATGGATTGCCATTCAGGTGGAAACGCATCATTAATCCATGTTCTTGAGTTTTTACCTTCAGCAGAACATGATCAGCAAACACAACAGAGTTGGTTACAGGTCGCGACTGCTTTTGGTTATTAAGTCTGAATGATGTGCTTTAGGGCTCTGAAAGCATCTACGATGTATTTTCAGGTATTAGGAAACGTTAAAAATTAGCTGTAGAATCTACAGCTAATTAAAGAGATGACTCAATGAGAAATAAATTGAAGAGCTCGACTTTTGGCGCTTTAGATTAAATAATTGATAGCACTAAGATGCTTTTTTATCTAATGGCTATCAATTATGAAGTAGTATTAATTCTTTTTCACTGCCCATTAGTGTTCATTTTTATTAATAATCACATCTAATTATTAATCTTCTCTAATAAATATATAAATGCTAGTTTTCTATTAATGTCTGTGCTTTTTAAAATTAATGAGATAGATAAAGTTTAAGCTGGATCACACTCAACTATATTTATATATGCTAATTATCAATTATAAAATATACATCTATCTTCTCTTTATTGATTAAGTTACGGGGGAGTCACATGATATTATATAATCCTATAAAAAATACGCTTTCTAATCGTAAGAAAATATTAAAAATTGGATATCGAGATTCACAGATTCTTTATCTCTTACTTAAACACTCTCCTAATGTTGTCTCAAAGAAAGATATTATTCAATTTGCCTGGGGCAGTGAATGTATTGGCGAGACATCATTAGCGAAAAGTATCAGCAAAATTAGGCTTTCACTGATAAAACTAGGTCTTAAGGAGTCACCAATAGTGACAGTACCTAAAGTTGGATACCGTTTAATTGAAGGCGTGTTATTTGATGAAACGCTTGATACTAAAATACCGATACAGAAAGGCGAAAAACATAGGGTGTTCTCAAACGAATTAATACGGAAAAGCAATCATAGAAAAGTATATAGACCTTTAGTTTGTTCTTTTCTTTTATTTGTTATTTTAATTTCCACACTACTCGTAACAGTGAATAAAAGCCACAACATTAACACTGATATTGAAATGAACGCGTTGATAAATAAACCAAGGATTGGATTATTAAACGATTATCCTAATTACAATATTTTGGAATTAAACTTTAAAAAAGTACCTTAATCAGAATTCATTTTATTGTTTAAATTTTTTAGAAAATAACTGATTAATGATATTAAAGTTTACTTATAACATATTGAAAATTATAGGCATAAAATTTCAATTAATTTCATTGTTACTAAATTTATTAGTATGAAAAGCTTATATAGCTCTACTTTGAGTGTGTCATCAAAATCAATATATATGAGGATTGATCATGCGAAGTATCTACATAAGCATACTGTTAGCTACTGTTCTTCCAACCTTAACAAGTAGTGTATATGCACAGAAGGTGTACCCTGATCAAATTGTATTAGATCACTTAGGTTCAAATGTTTGTCGGGCAGGCTACCATCCTCTTGACCATTATGAAGCTGGGGAGCATGTGAAATATCTTCTTCCTTTTATGGATGACTGGCAAATCGTCTCGCTAAAAGGTCTATGGGTTGTTATGGGACCGGGTTATAAAGGTTTGATAAAACAACAACCAGCAGGAACTAGCCCTCCCAACACTTTTTGTTATCCTGATGAAAATCATACAGAAATCCCTAAGTATACTGATCTTGAGTTACCTGAAGGTGATGAAATCGATGTTCAATATGCATTATTACATGACCAAGATAATTTTGTTCGTCCTTTAAGCCGACTTGCTGATTATCTGGGTTATGCATGGGTTGGTGGCAACCATGCTCAATACGCTGGCGAAGATATGAACATTCAACATATGGGTGATGATTGGGTTATCCAAGGAAATGATATTGGAACGTGTACAGGTTACAGGTGTGATGAAAAGACTAAAATCACAGTAAATAATTTTGCCTATCGTTTAAATGATGACAGTTTCTGGCATGGCGATGTTACTGAATCAGACAAAAAACTAGTAAAAACCATTACCGCGTTAGCGAGAAACGACAGCGATCAAGATCAGACAATTTCCGTTAGCTTAAAGTTGGATGAGTCAACAACGTGGTCAAAGACTGATAATTACGGGTTTTCTGCAAGAGTAACAACTGAAGATGCTTTCAATTGGCCACTTGTCGGAACGACAAGGCTGAATATTAGCATTGAGGCAAATAAAAGCTTTTCACAATCTAAAGGCGAGTCAACCAGTGAGCAAGTTTCGTTAGATGCACAACCAACGGTGCCACCTCACTCAATCATACCAGTTCGCGTCGATTTATATCTCTCATCCATTTCTTACCCTTACCAATTTAATGCAGATGTAAGTTACGACGTTAATTTCAATGGATTTCTTCGCTGGGGAGGTAATGCGTGGAATACACATCCAGAAAATCGCCCATACAGAAGTTATACGTTTACCGTGGGACGTGGCAGTGATAAGCCAATGAATATTCCTTATCAATGGGAACATCGATATATTCCAAATGAAGTACAGTGGTGGGATTGGACTTGGGCTATTAATGAAATCGGACTGGGCAACATTCAATCTGCTCTTGGTATGAGTTTGCGTCCTTTCCATTCTTTTGTATCCGGTGATTTTTCTGCCGAGTCTCAATATGCTGGCACTATGGATATTGGTAAAGCGCAACCTATAGACAAAAGCTCTCTATCATTAAAAGATAATGTTACGACCCTGCGTGCTGGTAATGTTGAGGTAATATCAAATTTTGATGCTGATGAACTTAATTCATTAGGTTTTACTAATGCAGAACTGAGTGTACATGCAGTAAATTAACGGCCTCATATAAAAGCTGTATTCACTGTTTGCCCGTAACTACGTGTTGCGGGCTTTATCGTTGTTAAAAATAATCTGTTTATTATCAATTTTATTATCCGTAATATAATGATACGGCAGTTCTTAAATGTAATATTTAATACTTTAATTGTCTTAATGGGATATGTGTTGTATTAAGACTACCAATCAGAGATAAGATAGTTAGCTATAATAGTAGGGATAATGTTACGTTACATGAATGTTTTTTAATCCGTGGTGTATTCTTTATGTCTGACTTTAAAAAGAAGTGGCGAGATGTTTTTTTTGTCATTCTATTCTTTTGGGGGATTTCGTTTGCTGCTTTTATTGTTAATCATAGTTTCAATGGCGCATTAAACAGCTATGGTTTATTACCTCGCCATATTAGTCATCTTAGCAATATTATATTTTATCCCTTTATCCACGGCACTTGGTCTCATTTAATTTTTAATCTTACTTCTTTCACACTACTGGCTCTTGGGGTAGGGGTTAATGGTGTTGCTCGGTTAATCAATGTCATTTTGTTGTGCTGGTTATTCGGCAGTATCAGTGTCTGGTTGTTTGGGCGTATCAGTTACCATGTCGGATTAAGTGGAATAATTTATGGCATTTGGGGCTACTTGCTTATCTATGGTTTAGTCCTAAGAAGTATCATGTCATTAATTATTACATTTTTAGTGCTGGTTTATTTTAGCTCGATGATTTGGGGGGTCTTCCCTTCTAATTATTTGGTGAGTTTTGAAAGTCACTTATTTGGCGCTATAGCTGGTGGCTTTATTGGTTATTTTCTTGGTAAAAAAGACCGTGAAAAATTAAATTGCCATTACGATCAGAAACCCTAACAGAATAAAATGGTCTAATAGCTATATGAATAAGAAAAGGATAGGTGAGTTATGCTAATTACATTTCATAGTAAAGGAAGTAACGATATTACAATGTTTGGTGATATCGCACAGCAATTGATTCATATGATGGGGTTCTGCGAAACAGTCCCTGGCGCTATTCGCGAAGAAGATATCGCACAAGCGTTAAAAAACCTAAAAGATGATATTAATAAAGCTAAACAAGAGAATAAGCAGAGTGGTATTACTGCTGATTCCACAATCGAGCCAAATCCGCTTGATGCCGATTTAGATGACGATGAATTTGAGCCGGAAATTTCTTTATCAGTACGTGCTATGCCGTTGATTACATTATTAGAATCAGCAGTAAATGAAAAAAGTTATGTTATGTGGGAATAGGAAACTATTTAACAATATGTAGCGGAGCAAAAGGGTCATCGTCAGGATCGTTTTGCCATAAATACTCTGCTTCAACAGCGACTTTTCGTGCAACATTGTCACCAAATTGGTAGGCAATAATCGCTAATGCCATGTCTAAACCTGACGAACAGCCTGAGGCAGTAAATATATTGCTGTCTCGCACCCATCGAGCTGATGATTGCCAATCTACATGGTGTCCAAGCTCTTTAACCCAATGAAATTGTTTTTTATTTGTTGTTGCTTGGCAATAGTTGAGTAATCCTGCATTTGCTAATAATGCTGAGCCTGTGCAAACAGAGCAGATTAATTCTTGTGTAGGCGCAATGCGTTTCAACCAAAACAACACCGTTGGATCGTCAATGACGGATTTAATCCCACTACCACCGGGAATGAGCAAAATATCAGAGCTAAACGTATCGCTAAAACTTAATTGAGGTGTAATAGATACATGTTGTTGGCTTAAGATTGCCTTTCCATCAACAGAGATTGTTTGGGTGTGATAAAGGTCCGGCAACAAGCCAAACATTTGTAATGGTCCAAAAGCATCAAGCAATTGAAAATCATCAAACAAAAATAGTGTGACTGTTTGTGGTTTTTTCATTGTTATCACCTATTGTATGTCTTTTAACGATTAGCATAGCTAAGATTTTGAAACCATTTGTCCGATATTGAGATGGTTTTCGAGGCCTGTTGATGGATAAAGCTTGTTATTCAGCGCTGAACCATTACAATCAGCGCCTTGTTTAAAAATGATGAAAATATCAGCTGGCGCGATTATGAATAGAAAAAAGAAAATTAACGAAACGCTTAAAAAGAGAATGAAAAAGGCAAATGCTAAGTTACATAAAAGTAATAAGCCTCGTTACATCTCTAAAGCGGAACGTGCCAAGTTAGACGCTGAAGCAGCACAACAAGTGTCTGCCGAAGAAACTATTTCACCATCAGAAACTGAAACTATGAGTACAGAAACAACGGTTTCATAGTTACGTACATATCAGTAAATTTTCAACAGGGAAGGTAAGCATTACCTTCCCTGTTTTATTCTCATTGAACAGCACGTTTGTTCAATAGCTGGCTTAAATTAGCCACTACTATCGCCAAATTGGCGTTTTATATAAAAGAGAGATGCTATGAGTTTTGCCTCTTTAGGCCTATCTGCCCCAATTCTTGAAGCTGTTGCAAAGCAAGGCTACGAAAAACCATCACCAATCCAAGAGCAAGCGATCCCAGCTATTCTTGCGGGTAAAGATGTAATGGCGGCGGCCCAAACTGGTACAGGCAAAACAGCAGGCTTTACCTTACCTTTGCTAGAACGTTTAGCGAATGGTCGACCTGCTCGTTCAAATCATGTACGCGCACTTGTATTAACCCCAACACGTGAGCTAGCCGCTCAAGTAGGGGAGAGTGTTGCGACTTACGGTAAAAACTTACGTTTAAGCTCTGCAGTTGTTTTTGGTGGCGTTAAAGTAAACCCACAAATGCTGCGTATGCGTAAAGGTGCCGACGTATTGGTGGCAACACCAGGGCGTTTGATGGATCTTCATAGCCAAAATGCTGTGAAATTCCGTGATGTTGAAATTTTGGTTCTTGATGAAGCTGACCGTATGTTAGATATGGGTTTCATCCGCGATATCCGTAAAATTTTAGCGTTACTACCAAAAGAGCGTCAAAACTTACTATTTTCAGCAACCTTTTCTGATGAAATTCGTGAGCTTGCAAAAGGATTAGTGAATAATCCAGTAGAGATTGATGTTAACCCGCGTAACCAAACAGCACGTACCGTGAAGCAGTGGATTTGCCCTGTTGATCAAAAGAAAAAACCTAACTTATTAACTAAGCTACTTAATGAGCGTAATTGGAAACAAGTGCTTGTTTTCACTAAAACTAAGCACGGTGCGAATAAGCTTGCTACTCATTTAGAAAGTCGTGGAGTTTCTGCGGCCGCTATCCATGGTAATAAGAGCCAAGGCGCACGTACTAAGGCACTTGCTAACTTTAAGTCTGGTGATGTTCGCGTACTTGTTGCGACAGATATTGCTGCTCGTGGCTTAGATATCGATCAACTACCACAAGTTGTGAACTTTGATTTACCGCACGTAGCAGAAGACTATGTACACCGTATTGGTCGTACTGGCCGCGCAGGTTGTGTTGGTGAAGCGATTTCATTAGTGTCGGCAGAAGAAGCAAAAGATCTTGTTGCGATCGAGCGTTTAACACAGCAAGTGTTTGATCGTGAAATTATTGAAGGTTTTAAACCGACTAACGCATTACCACAATCTAAGCTAGATACACGCCCAATTAAACCGAAGAAGCCTAAAAAGCAGAAAACGTTTGTGGCGCGTGAAGGTGCAGCGACAGGTGAAAAGCGTAGCACAAACAATAATAACGGTGGCGCAAAGCGTAAACCAGCCTCTCGTCGTCCACAGGGTCAGTCTACTGATGCTGCAAACAACGAGAAGCGTTCAGAGCAAGGTGCAAGACCTGCACGTAAGCCTCGCAATACAGATGCGAAACCACAATCAAATGGTGATAAGCCTCGTCGTCGTTTTAACGATGAAAAGCCTAAATCAGATGGTCGTCGTCGCTCTCCACAGCGTAGTCGTGCACCAAAAGCGACAGCGTAATAACGTCTAAAACGTTAAATAAAAACGACTGATAAATACCTTTTGTAAAAAGGGTATATCAGTCGTTTTTTTATCTGCTTTTTTAGCAAACAGTGGTTATAAGCAGTTATCAGCTAACCTAAAGCGAGGTTGTTACTAGGAGCGCAGTGATAAGGTCACAATAGGAATAGCGTGATCAGTACTGTAGCCGTCAATATCAAAGCTTGAATTGATCAAATGCTTATCTTCAGTGTGATAATGGCTAACTTCAAATAATGAGCCTAAATAACTCGCATTGAACTCCTGTGACAGCAGGATGTAATCTAATACCGATCCTTTACCATTAAAGTAATGTGTGGCAGGACGAATAGCTTCTTCATCTTGTGGATTGACTTGAGTATAAAGCTGCCAACCATCGTAAAGGCAATAGAAGTTAATTAAGCGCTCAGTGTCACTTTCAGACATCCCGTAAACACGACTTGCCGTTAATTCTTCTAAACAACTACTCGAAATAACATCGTTATAATCGCCACACAGTACCATCGGATTACTGGTTTGCTCGCGTCGCTTCACCATCGCAAGTTGCAGTAAAGCCGCTTCAGTGCCCCGTAGCATGGATGAACCCCAATTCCCTAAACGTTGACCAAGAAAAGAAGCAAGCGCACTGCCTGATTTCGCTATGGTCTCAGGAAGTGGATCATCAAATAGTGAACGCTTGGATTTTAAATGAGTGACATAGCAATCTGTTGCGCCAATATGGGGAATATCAACCGTCGCTCGCAGTGGTTTGCGACTAAATGAAAACTCAGCCCAGCCCATTAATTGTGCTGCATCATTATCAGCCTCCACCGCGATCACTTCTGTAATGGGGAATTTAGAAGCAATAGCGACAACGGGACTGCGATAAATAAAATCACCTTCAACGATAGGCTCATCAACAACCGCAAAATAGGGGTAGCCAATATCGCGCAGTAATGATTGCAGCTCATCTGCACTAAATACTTCTTGAAAACCAATAATATCGGGTTGTAGCGCTTCTAAAATCGATGTTAGCCAATGCTGTTTTTTATGCCATTGTTCGTAGCTATAAATATTCTCAAAATCATAATAAGCATTAGGGGGAGCAAGATAATTCAACAAATTAAAACTTGCGATTTTTATCTCCGACTGAGCGATAGGCACTAGGGGGAAATGTTCAGTATCTAGCTGTTTCAAAATCGAATTCTCAGTGAAGTTATTAAAAACTGTATAGCTGTTTTAGCATACTTGTTATGCTGAATATACGACTTATTTCTAAGCGTAACGATGAAATAAGGTATCGATTTTTGCTTTAGGTGTTTTTGCCAATTTCATCATCAATTCAAAAGAGACAGTGTGTAGATTATATTGGCGCTTAATATCTTCGAGCATCACTAACCATAATCGTGCTGTCATTTCAGAATCGGCTAACGCGCGGTGAAATACACCATTGTGCTCAATGTGTTTGAAATCCACTAACGTGCCTAGCTTATGATTGGGCGCATGTTGGTATAAACGTCGTGCAATCAGCATTGAACAGGTAAATGTACCTGTATAGTGCCTGCCAATATCAGCAAGCTCTGCGTTTAAAAAGCGCTGGTCGAAAGAGGCATTATGCGCCACAAGGTTGGCATCACCAATAAAATCAGCAAAGGCATCCATTACCTCATAACAAGGTGGTGCAGTGCGTAACATGTTATTGCTGATCCCCGTATAACCTTCAATAAAGCTACTCACACGAAAACCAGGATTCATGAGCTGTTGGAATTGCTCAACAACTTCGCCATTAACTAATTTAACAGCACCAATTTCGATAGCGCGATCGCCTTGATTAGGAGATAAACCAGTCGTTTCAAAATCGAGAACAACAACGCTGTCAGCGGAGCGAGAAAGGGTCATGGTAAAACCTATAGAGAGAGAAGATGGTCATTTTAATGGTCGTTGAGGGCTTGTAAACTCCTCAAACACATTATATCGCGACAACTGAGGTTAAATTATCGTCAAACAAGCAACCAGTTATTACATTCTAACGAGAGATCACGCATTATACGGACTGGGTATAAGTACAATTCTCTGTTAACGACGGCACATATGGCCATTGAGATCTCATAAGCATCTATGAAGAAAGAAAGAAGTCAATTTCGTGATCACCAAGCTGAAGTGTCGCTATTTAAGCGCCGAGCGCTTGCTGGGTTTATTGGGATTATCATTTTATCGTTTGTATTGGTCGGTAATTTGTATCACTTAGAAGTGCAAGATTACAGCGAATATACTGCTCGTTCAAATGATAACCGCATTAAAATTATCCCAGTGGCACCGAATAGAGGCCGTATTTACGATCGAAATGGCGTTATTCTCGCAGAAAATATACCGGTCTATTCTTTAGAAATTATTCCAGAAAAAGTCGCACACCTCACTGAAACACTCGACAGTCTAAAAACCTTACTGGGTGTCACGGATGATGAAATAGACTCATTCATGAAGGATAAGAAGCACACCCGTCCGTTTATGCCAGTGACATTAATTGATCAGATGACGGAAAAGCAGGTTGCTGAGTTCTCAGTTAATGAATTTCATTACCCAGGTGTTGATGTTGATGCACATTTAGAGCGCTATTACCCTTATGGCTCAGCATTAACACATACGTTAGGCTACGTGGCAAAAATCAATGATCGTGATATCAAATTATTAAAAGAGCAGGGTATTTATAGTAATTATAAAGCTACGCGCACGATCGGAAAGCTAGGTGTTGAACGTTACTATGAAGATTTACTTCATGGTCAATCTGGTTATGAAAAAGTAGAAGTGAATAACCGTGGTCGTATTATTCGTACCTTAGAATATGTTCCACCTATTTCGGGTAAAGATATTAAGTTAACGATCGATCTTAATTTGCAGTTGTACGCCAATAAACTATTAACTGAAGATGTTAAAGATCCAAAAACAGGCAAAATGGTCACTAAAACTCGTCGTGGTGCGATTGTGGTATTAAATCCGCAGGACGATGGCATATTAGCGATGGTATCTAGCCCTAGCTATGATCCTAACTTGTTTGTGCATGGTATTACGTCCAAAGAGTACAGCAAATTGCTGAATAGTCCTGCGCACCCGCTGGTAAACCGAACCACATTAGGGGTATATCCACCAGGTTCAACGGTTAAACCACAAATTGCGGTTGCAGCATTAGCCACAGGGGTTATCACACCCAATACGGTACGTAATAACCCGGGCTGGTGGCGAATTCCTAATTCCAAAAGTCGTAAATTCCGTGATGATGTCCGTTGGGGACATGGTAACGTTGATGTATATAAAGCCATTGAACAATCAGTAGATACTTTCTTCTACCAAGTGGCTTATGACATGGGTATTGACCGAATATCGACGTGGATGAACAAATTTGGTTACGGCGAACTCACAGGTATTGATATTAAAGAAGAAACATCAGGTAACATGCCGACTCGCCAATGGAAGCTCGCACATACCAAACAACCTTGGTACCAAGGTGACACCATCCCTATTGGTATTGGTCAGGGCTACTGGACAGCAACACCGATGCAAATAGCCAAAGCAACCTCAGTTGTTGCCAATTCTGGCGTCGTTCATCGCCCTCACTTGTTATATGCGATTCTTGATGGCAAAAAAGAAGATATTGTTAAGTTTAAAGATTTTCCAAAAGTCGAGCCTGTTCCATTAAAAGATTGGCAAATTGCGCAAGAAGGCATGCACTTAGTTACGACTAAAGGTACAGCACGTAAAGAGTTTAAAAACTTAGCGTATGAAGCAGCAGGTAAAACAGGTACCAGTCAGGTGTATACCATGTCAGATAACGAAAACTATGATGCTAGTGAGGTTGCAGAGCATTTACGTGACCACGCATTGTTTACTGGATTTGCACCGCTACATGATCCGAAAGTATTGGTATCCGTTATATTAGAACACGGTGGATGGGGGCGTAACGCAGCACCTCTTGCCCGTAAGATAATGGATTATGTGTTAGTAAAACCTACCCTAGATCCCGCAGCACAGAAGCAGGTGAAGAGTGATGGAACGAGCACAGAAACACCTGTGGATGTGTCGAAAACTGCAGAGATAAAGGCGAGTTAGTAGCTATAAACGCACGTTTATTAAAATAAGAAAAAGGTCACTTCGGTGGCCTTTTTTACTTTTTAAGCCTTAGCGCTTATTCAATCACACTGCCCCAAATGGTTAAAATATCATGAAGCTCAGAAGCCAAATAAGGTTTACATAAAATGTCATTCATACCCGCTTGAATACACGCTTCACGCTCAGCACTTGTGGTACCTGCGGTTAAGGCAATAATGGGTTTAGAATAGTCTTTCTTTCGTAACTCTTTGGTTGCGGTGTAACCATCCATAATCGGCATTCTGCAATCCATAAACACGACATCAAACGATTCCATATTTAATATATCTAATGCTTTTTGGCCGTTATCAACAATGGTTGGTTCAATTTGAACTTTATTTAGCATCAGTTTAATGATCATTTGATTGGTCTTTAAATCTTCAACCACTAAGATTTTCAAATGCTTAATTGGCGTTTTATGCGGTTGCCTAACTGTGGCATTAAAATGGGTATGATCACTAATAGGAAGGGGTAAGGAAACATTAAAACATGCCCCACGTCCGAGCGAACTTTCAACGCGGATTGAACCGCCCATTTGTTCACATAGTTGTTTACAGATCACTAAGCCTAGCCCTGTGCCTTCATGGCTTCGCTTGCTGGTATTATCCACTTGGCTAAAAGGTTTGAATAACTTGTGTTGGTCTGAGTGGTCAATACCACAACCGCTGTCTTTTACCGTAAATTGTAGCTGTTTGTTTTGCCACCAGAGCTTTGCGTGTACAAAACCTGCTGGGGTAAATTTAATCGCGTTAGAGATCAAATTAACAAAAATTTGCTTAATTCTATCTTCATCACCAATGAAAATTTTCGGTAAGTCATTGGAGTAGTAAATATTAAAATCTAATCTTTTTTCGTGGGAACGATGGGTGAAAATATCTTCTAGTTTTACCGCTAACAAATGACAATCAAAGGGTTTTTCAATCAGCTCCAACATACCTGCATTTATTTTGCTGTAGTCGAGTAAGTCATTAATGATCGCCCGTAGCAATTCACCTGAGTGATTCAATGTGGTTAAGAGTTTCTGTTGGTCATTATCAAGCGGTGTATCTTGCAGTAATTCAGCTGCACCAAGAAGTCCATTAAGTGGTGTACGTAATTCGTGGTTGATCATAGCGAGAAAGTCACGGGTTGACTGCTCCGAATCTTCTGCACGTTTTTTAGCATCAATAGCTTGATTAAATGTTATTTGCCTACCAATAGCGGATCGAAATAATTCACCAAACAGCGCCATATGCTTCTGAATTGCTGGCAATCGGTCGTCGGTACATATAATTCTGACGGCTAAGACACCTATTTTCCCTCTGTTATTAATAATATTTATCCAAAGAGTATGTCCGCTTTTATCCCATAATGAATTGGTTGATTCTAGCTCTTCTGGAGGTACCCATTGTTGTAAACGACCGCTGGAGTAACTACCTGATATATTAATATTATCGGCAGGGTAAATGGTGATATGACAACCTGATATGTAATTGCCATCAACGAGGCTGTCTAATAATTGTTGAATACTTTCCCTTGTCGCACTGTGCTTTAAAAATAATCGGGCATAACGAAGTAACAAGTTTTCCATTTTGTTCTGATAGGTTAAAAGCTCAGAATCAAATTTCGCCTGCATTTGTAACTTTTCGTACGAATCATTAAGCATTTGATTTGCATTATAAAGCTCATGACTTTTCGCTTCTAATAACTTCTCAGCGGCTAACCTTGATGCATGTTCGCGTTCGAGTTTTTGTTTTAATAAAGCAATATGTTTTTCAGGATCGATCATTAATTATCACTCAATGACAAATGAAAGCGGACACTGTTTTTGCTCGTTGTTGGTTCAAGTACGATATCAAGATGTTGCTCAAAATAATCCGCACATCCCTCTAATAAACCTAAACAGACATAACCCATGCATCGAGCTGAATGATAGTCCATTGTCAGGGTTGTTTCTGTTTCATTAGAGAATTCAAAGCGAGGGGGCGTTGTATCAGGGTAAAGTTTTTTTACTTCTTGGTGTATGTATGACTCCACACTGCGAATAAAATCAAAAGTGTTGGAATCGGTAAAATCATATTTAGGTAATAAAGTGAGTAAACGGGGGAAAACAGCGCGGCCAAACGTTTGTTGCAGGCTTTCGGGAGAAACGCCAGTGACCTTATGTAAACAAATAATCAGTTTGACTAATCGTTGGTGCTCATAGCTACCAACAGAGGTATAAACACCCGGATCGTCGGCCATATCTAGCATTGACTGGCACACTTCCAGATCGAAAGTACGTTCAACAATATCGAGAAATTCAGTAAAAATAATCCCTTTCATACTCTTCTCCGATGTCTTCTAGATACAGACTTTAAACACGTAATGCAGGAATTAAAGTCTGTAACTTAGTATGGCAGAGATTGAAGGTTCGTCAAAAACAACAGGTTAGTTGTTGAAGAAAGGGCTAAATCACGAAGCTGATTATTAGCTTCGTGATTATTCTTATTTTTGGATAACGACAGCTTGCGAGAATTGCTGCGCTGAATGGATCAGGTAATTTTCCATATCCGTTATAAATTGCTGCTGGTTCGGTAACGGCAATGCATATACATCAGACACAAGGCTATATTGCTCACCATCTTCTGCATGAGTATAAATCATGCCACAAGCGGCTGGTTTACCTTTGAAAAAGCCAACATAAAGCGTCGCTTCTGCATTAGGCTCAAACATAATTTGAGTTAAATACTCAATAATAGCTTCTTTTTCTTGTTCATTTTCCCATTGAGATGCACGAACTAAAGAATAGCGAATGGTAAGAGGGTGACAATCAACAGGGTAGAAAGATAAAGAGGGTTCGAGTGCCGATAAAGAAGTATCAATGCAATGCGTAGTTAAATCAGTTTGAGATAGTTGATACAGTTCTAATCCCTTTACACTTAGCGGTGTTGGAAACTCAGCATCGGTAATATGGCTTGCCATCCAAGCGTTTTTTAAAGTAATTAGTTGTTCTGTAATAACCTGCATATCGTCGCTTCTTTTATTTAAGTGCTTATACCTTAACTTAATTACGGTAAAGAAGGTATGTTAATTCAGGTAATTGATTGAAAAACACACACATATGTAAGTGTAACGTTAGTATTTTGATTGTTTAATAATGTTTGCCAAATTATAGATACTTTTTGCTCTTATATTGGATAGGGTGTGAGCCGAATAAGCGTTATCTTGTAAAGAGTATTAGTGCCGCAGGCATAAAATGATTTGAGCGGTACTCAAATTTAGGAATGAATAAAATGAAAAAGCTATTACTAGCAACATCCATTGTTTTGTTACTTGCAGGTTGTAATGACCAAGCACCTAAAGAGCAATCGCTAAACGATCAAGCGCAAAAAGTCTCGGAAACTGAAGGCGTTGCTGTTGAGCAAACCCAATCTGTAGCGCCAGACACGCAAAAAATCCCTAATTGGGTATCAGAAAATAAAGTGACAGCGCCGCTAGATAATATTGTTGATGGTGATAAAACTTACAAAGCCGTTTCTTATTGTAAACCGCATAATTGTGCTGGTGATTTTATGATCAGTTTAACGGGTAAAGACAACAAAGAATATTCCATGGTAGTACACGTTAAAGATACCAATGGTGCTATTACCAAACCCAGTGAATACGCAAGTTACCAGTTTATCGGTAATCCAGATGACAATATGAAAGGGTTGCTCCATCAAGCGTTGCTCCAAAATCCTAACTGGAAATAAACCTAAGTAATTATTGTTATAAATCATAAGAAACGTGCCTTACTCGTAACGGCACGTTTTTTTATGGCTCAAGTTTATTGGTAACCGGTATTGACATTGTTTGATGGTCAAACTAAATTTACAGTCAAATAATTTGATAGTCAAACTAAATGGCAGATTTATGAAGTTGGAACTACAACACGATCATGATTTTTCATCGCATGATCAGCAGGGAGAAAAAGGGACGTTTTATGTGCTTTTACTGACTCTGACAACAATGCTTATCGAAATTGTAGCAGGGACAGTCTATGGCTCTATGGCCCTATTCGCGGATGGATGGCATATGGGTACCCACGCTGCCGCATTTTGTATCACGCTATTTGCTTACCGTTACGCAAGAAAACACAGTAACAATGACCGTTTCTCCTTTGGTACAGGCAAGGTAAGCGTGCTAGGCGGATATACCAGTGCGATTGTATTGGGCATTGTTGCAGTATTAATGATTGCGGAATCCATCCATCGTTTATTTAACCCACATGCAATTCAGTTTAATGAAGCAATCATCGTTGCCTGCATTGGTTTAACCGTAAATTTAGCCAGCATATTTTTACTTAACGGGCATGGTCATTCTCACGGTCATAGCCACGATCACGAACACAATCATAGTCATGCGCACGATCATCATGATCACAGCCATGGGCATCATCATCACGACCACAATTTAAGAGCCGCTTATCTACACGTGCTTGCTGATACCTTGACCTCTTTACTTGCCATTGTTGCGCTATTGTTCGGGAAATATTATGGCTGGGATTGGATGGATGCAGTCATGGGCATTGTTGGTGGGTGTGTGATCATTAAATGGACAATGAATTTAATGAAGCAAACAACCCCGATATTGTTAGATGAGAACATTGATTCAGACTATAGAAAATCTATCCATGATGCGCTGTCACCTTATGCCAAGGTTATGGATTTACATATCTGGAAAATTAGTGGTAATCACTATTCTGCAGCGATAACACTACAGTCAACCAGAGACTTCATCATTGATGATTATAAACAAATCTTGTTAAAATTTGATAAGATTAGTCATCTTACTCTCGAAGTACACTAATAATAATCATGAAAAACATAGAACGCCTAAACCAATTACTGACTGAATTTTATGACAAAATGTCATCATGGGAGCAATCTGTTGTTAAAGAAACAGGTTACACCTTAGCGCAAGTTCATACGATTGAAGTTTTAGGCGTTCAAGGCCCTCTAAGAATGAAAGAGCTTGCCGATAAATTGGGGATCACAACGGGGACATTAACCGTTCAAATTGAGAAGTTAGTGAAAGCGAACTTAATTGAACGTTGTGCCCACCCAACAGATCGCCGCGCGATTGTGGTGACGTTGACAGAAGCAGGGCAAGCCATTCATGTTAAGCACAATCAATTGCACCTTGATTTAGTGAATGATCTAACCATGCATATCGAGCCTGAGCATGAAGAGATATTAATTTCGTGTATTGAAAGGATGAATAAAGAGTTTTAAACGAACTTTAAAATCAAAGTATTGTTTCACACCCCTCGGTTATTCATTGAGCTATCTTGAAACAGTTGCCAACTAGTATTAAACAGTGTTGGCAACTTCTTATCTAAAATATCGAATTTTATACTAACTCAACAGGGCCGTGATCATCACAGTGATCGCCATGTTGATGATGTAGCCTACCATTTACGATGTAATCAATATGATCACCATGTTGGATAGCCTCATGACCACAATCAGGGCCGTGAACATGATCGCCACATGTATGGCTATGATTACATTCATTAGGATGAGCATCATCAAATTCGATGACATGTTCATCACAATGATCACCATGCGGATGGTGTAATTTACCATCAACTAAATAATCGACATGACCATCATGACGAATAGCGGTATGACCACAATCAGGACCATGGGTATGGTCTTCGTGCGAATGAGTGTGTAAACAAGACATTATCCAATCTCCTTTTAATCGATAAATGCCCTTTAATGATATGCAATCAATCTTTTATGTTTATGACAGATATGTAGAAATGCGATTTATCTCACGGGTTCTAAATAACGAATGAGGTTTTCTTGCTTTGTTTTTCTGCTAGAGCGCTGTTCTGGTAAAATAAGTTTATTTACCGGAGCAAAAAGTAGCGATATAGCGTGTTTAATCACACATAAGTTATATAAAGCGGGTGTTTGGAAGTAATGAGTCAGTCAATGTTCAAAAAAGACGGGACAGCGCAGGGGGTGGCTAAACAGCGCCTAATAGAAACATTAGCGCCATCAAATAAGCGCATCATTTCTGATCCCTATGCAGAGCGGTTTTTTTTCGGGGCAGGATTAATCAAACTAATGGGACATCCATTCGCTGTTTGGTTAACCGAGCAGTTTATGCCTGGCTTTCATGAACACCTTATCTCTCGTACCCGTTTCATTGATGATTTAGTTAAAAAGTCCGTGGCGAATGGTATAGAGCAATACGTCATTTTAGGTGCTGGGTATGATACTCGAGCACACCGATTAGGTTTACCCTCTCAGGTTAAAATTTTTGAAGTCGACCAACCTGATGTTCAAGAGAGAAAGCGCACCAAGCTTACTCAAGTTGTTCCAAATATAGAAAATGTAACCTATGTTAGTGTTGATTTTAATCATCAGTCAATCTCAGAGCGGCTATTGTTAGCAGGCTTTGATCAAACTAAAGCAACACTGTTTACCCTTGAAGGGGTCTCACAATACATTTCGAAAGTGGCACTTTCGCTAACGATAGCGCAAGCTGCAGCACTAACCACCAATAATCATTCAACTTTCTTTTTATCGTATGTTGATAAAAACCTAGATGATGATCCTTCAGCCTGTTTTGGCAAAGGGTATCCGAAGGCAAGTAAAAGGGCGGAAATGATTAAATCGCTATCAGCGAAAGTTGGCGAACCATGGGTATCACTGTTTACTGCACAAGAGATTGAAAAGTTACTGTCACAACACGGTTTTTCACTTCAAGAAAATACGACGCTGACAGACTTAAATACCGTTTATTTCACACCTGTAGGTAGAACGCTGCCAGAGCATCATATTTTAAAACTTGAGCATTTTGTTATTGCGAATCGATAATATAAGACAGATTGCAAGTAATTTCCCTGATATGGTTTATTTTTGGAAGATTATCGTAGATGTAAACTTCCTTAGTGAGCGAGAAACTATTAGCCGTGACTAACTAAATTTATACTTTAAAACATACAAAGTTATGGATTTCACTTTTATCTTTATTAAGAAAAAATAACGTATTATCTTTTACTCTAATTTTGTAACTAATTCTCATATTGTTATAACTAGCATAATCGTTGTTAATTATGTTGTCTGAGTGAGTTTTATTGAAAATAACCTCTTTGATATTCAGTATCAGGCTGCTGAATGATTTGTCATATGCCCCTGTATAGGTCAGTTTGATATTTTCAATATCACCTTTCTTTGTCGTTACGTCGCTCATCTCTCTGATTGTAAAATGGTCATCTGAGTTAAATGAAATCGTCAAATGTTCAGCAATAGACTGATATGGTTTAAATGACTCAGACATAAAACTTGTTTTGATTGAGTCACAGTGCCAATTTGTACATTCTAAGGTGCTGAAATTATAGCATAAAAAAGCAATTGACAGTATTAAGGGAGTAAACAGGGGGATGATTAGATGCACAGCCCATGACCTTCTGTTAAATATGTTTTAAGAGATACAAATTTCTCTTCATCTTTGTAGTCAGATAAATAAAAATTCGCATATTGGTTGTCGTCATTTACGAGGAAAATACTCATCCCTTCTTTTTCTGGCGCGTCTATTGATTGGTAGATCCTTACGAATAAATCTAAATTACAATCAGAAGGAATCGTCGCTGAAAGAGCATCGAATAATGGATCGGAAGCATTACGTTTCTTTGTCATTGATTGTAGATAAAATCGACTTTTATTTATTTTTTTAGTGATATTGTATTGTTGTTTATCTAAATAATAAGGAGATTTACGAGCATAGTATGTATAGATACTTATCATTATTAACAAGGCAGCAAAAATCATAGAAAAGATAATGTAACTCTTTTTATCGGTAGATATAATCTGTGTTGCTGGTTCAACACATTGTTCCGTTACTATAACCTCATCAGAAACATCTTCTATTTTAGTTTCAGGAAGGATTTCTAATATATAACCTTCCTTAATAACCGTACTAATCGTGATTAGATTGCCACAAACTGATTTTAATATTTTTCTTAATTTAGAAATGATATTGGTTAAAGATTGCTCTGTAACAATCGTATCTCCCCAACAACCACAAAATAACACTTCTTTATTTATGCAATGATCTTTTGCTTCAAGTAATAATGTTAGTACACAACCTTCTTTAGGTGTTAAAAATGCATGTTTACCATCATCAGATGATAGACGTCGAAGTATAGGGTCATAAGTTAAGTTGTGAATGTGGTAAATTTTTTTATCCATGAAAAACTCTCTCATTGTAATTATATAATAATGACGAGATAAATAAGGCGTAAATTTTAATGGCTAAACATATTACAACAACAAAAATAATAAAGCTATAAATATTAATAAAAACAAAGGAGTAATAAAATAAACTGGTATGATTTGTTTAAAGGTTAAAAGTCAAAAAAATAATAGCCTTCAAAAAGTAGAATATATTTTAATTTCTTTATAAGAAAGTGATCTTTAAATAGCTCATCCTCTTTTTCTTAAATGTAAATAAAACAAATTCACACCTAAGTGGTTGTTTTTATTTGTATTTATTTTTTTGTTTTTATGTTTTTTTTATGTTTTTTTGTGAGGGTGTAACGATTGTGTTGTAGTTGTTTGCTTAATGTTAGGTGTTTTAGAGGAAAGATATGTAAATTTAACTGAGTTTAATAATCATGCTGGTATATAAGCTTAATTTATAAAGTAATAAAATTTTCATTAAGGTTTACTATGAGAGTAGAAAAAAATAAAAAAGGATGTTTGGTAATAGATGATAATGAAAATATATTAGCATGTTTAGATTTTAAACTTCAGCCCATAACTGAAAAATGCAAATCTAAAGTATATGCTTTTGAATGTTTATCTACGGTAAAAATACAATCAAATATCGCTATTGATAATGAGGTTTTCTTCTGCTCTCACTCAACCTCAATAATTAAAGATATTTGTTTGCAGCAAATAGGGCATTTTAAATCTGTATATTATGATAATGTACCTTTAATTTCTTATAATATGCCTATTTCATGTTTATTAGATAAATGCTTCGTTGGTAAATTATTATCTAACGCTCAAATGCCAATTGCTCTTGAAATAACGGAGTTTGATATTGAAGTTAATCAAGTATCTAAGTTGTTAACGATATCTGAAAACATTTCACGTTTACAGGATAAAGGGATGAAGCTCTGGTTTGACGACTTCTACCACAATTGCAGCAAACATTTATTCTGGTTAGGGCTGATAAATTGGGATGTAGTGAAAATGGATAAGTCATATATACATACAGACTACGATAGCTGCCATTTATCACATTTTGTTAAGCAACTTGCTAATGAGAACACTGATGTTGTACTTGAGGGGATTGAGAGTCAATATATTTATGAACTGATTAAAAATCACAATGTTAAGTTACAAGGTTATTATATTTCATACCCTAAGATGCAATCTGAACTGGATGAATTTCATTCTTACTGATGATATGAGTAGTAGTGAAGCAGCAGCTAGTAACCTTCAATATCAACACATACCTTGTTAGTTTTCTGTACCTAGGCTGACATGTAGATTGAATTAGCGCGTAACTGTAACAAGATGTTTATGCGCTATATTCAAGTGCTTTTTAAATGAAGTAGTTTTAGATAAAACGCCATTCAATTACAAAAAGCGCGCATTAACCATGAAACTATTACTACTTATACCTTGCTTATTTCTGTCGGCTTGTAGCTTAACCCCAGATAAGACATCGCCTAAATGTATGCCCTTACCGGTAGGCGTGATTCTTTGTGGTGTATAGAAATTAATTATTGTGATGAGGAAGAGCAAAAGGTGGGGAGAAATGGCGGAAGACTCATTCGTTCCGCCATATTATTAGGCAAGAGATCAGTGCTTAATAATCACTTCGCTGTTGTCTACACGATGGCGGTCGCCATAAATGCCATCTTCAGCACGAGGGCCACAACCAATAATCATAGTAATTTCATCTTTAGGGTTTAAACCAAGCAGTAGTTTAACGCGCTTAGAATCAAAACCCTCCATTGGGCAGGTATCGTAACCTTCCGCGCGCATTGCCGTCATAAAGGTCATTGCCGCAAGGGATGTGCTTTTATGTAAACACACACGTAAATCCGCTTTGCTCACTTCACGTACCATCGGCTTTTTACGGCCTAAATACGCCACAATTACCTTACGAATAGCGCCCATAATACCAAAACGATCGTTATGGTATAAAAACGGGATTAACTTTTCATAGTATTTAACGGCGCGTTTAGATGTAGCATCTTCACGACCATTAAAGGCATCACGAATTTGTGCAGCATTCATTTTCGCGCGTTGTTTCCACTTATAAGATGTCGTGGTGATGACAATTAACTCGCGTGCCGTTTTTGCCGCATTTTGCCCCATACACAGTTTTGCCAGTTGTTCACGTTTATCGTCACTGACGACACGATGAAATTGCCACAATTGCATGTTTGAACTGTTAGGGGACAAGGTTGCGAGGTTAAGTGCACGGGTTACCGCTTCATGATCAAAAGCGCTATCTGCATCATATTTACGTACCGAACGACGGCTATGCACCAACTCGGCATATTGCTCGGCTTTGGACGATGTTGTTAATGGTGAAGACGTTGGTGAATTAGACGCAGTGCGTTCTTTTTCAGGTGTATCGATCATGCTGTAAACAACCTATGTAAGATGAAAATCGCTGAGCGTATTTCTACCTGTTATTGGGTTGTTACGCAAGTAAGTTTATTTAAGAAAAACGATAGGTTATAACCTCACCATGAGATTAAAGTCACTTTTATTAATATGTTTTATAGGTATTGTTTACTATTTTCAGTTATTTAATCGGAAGCTGATATGGCAAAGAAAATCATCCTAGATACAGATCCGGGCATCGATGATGCTATGGCAATCCTATTTGCAGAAGCGCACCCAGATATTGACCTGATAGGTATCACCACCGTTTATGGTAACGCGACTATAGACAACGGCACTCAAAATGCGCTCTATTTGAAGCAAAAATTTAGAATGAAGGCACTCGTTGCAAAAGGTACGGACAAGCCCTTAATCAGAGAGCCTGTTGGAGCAACGGTTGTTGTGCATGGTGAAGCTGGTTTTGGGGACGTGACAGCGCCCAATTCACTAGATATTGAAGCAATAGAAAAACCTGCTTATCAGTTCATTATTGACAGTGTTCGAGAAAACCCTGGAGAGATCACTCTTGTGGCTGTTGGCCCTCTCACCAACCTTGCTCTTGCTCTTGAAATTGCACCTGACATTGTTGACTTGGTAAAAGAAGTCGTCGTTATGGGGGGAGCGTTTGGTGAAAATGACCACAGAGGAAATGTAACACCCTTTGCAGAAGCAAATATTCATGACGATCCTCATGCTGCCGATAAGGTCTTTACGGCAACATGGCCAGTCGTCATCATTGGACTGGATGTTACGGAAGAGAGCTTTTTTACCAGCCAATACCTTGATGAGTTAAGAGATGACGCAGGAGAGGTAGGGCAATTCATCTGGGACATCAGCCGTTATTACTTAAGGTTTTATTCTGAAAAAGTAGGAATGAATGGGTGTCATGTTCATGATCCATCAGCCATTGCATATGTTATCCAACCTGCTCTTTTTAAAACGCGTCATGGTCCGATAAGGGTTGTTACAGATGGACCAGCGGAAGGGATGACTATTCAGAAAGTGGATCAACGTAACTATATGAATGATGAATGGAGCATTTTTCCAGCACAACAGGTTGGCGTTCAGGTAGATAATGAAACGCTACTCTCACTCTACAGAGAGACATTAGTACAGTATTCACTGCAATAAATAGTTTCCTGTCGCACGTATAACGAAAAGTGTGGCAGGCAAGCTGTGGGTTTAAAGCTTCTTTGTTATTTGGACTTTGAAACGTTCCTGTCCAAAGTAGTTTAGAACAAATGTAAATTTATACCTTATTGGTATAAATGTGGCGCTTTAGAGGCGTTTTTTGACGTGAAGTAAGAGCGCTTAATACGGTTCGAGGGGGGATGAATGGAATTTCATAGAGTTATGGAAGATCTAGAATTGCTCGGGATTCAAAACGATCTTGCTCAATCTGATAAATCAAAGAAGTACCTGAATATCACAAGAGACACTGGTGAGTTTCTATCTGTGCTGATTAAAGCAACGAGTGCACGTAGAATCTTGGAAGTTGGCACATCTAACGGATACTCGACGATTTGGTTAGCTTCGGCACTTCCTGATGATGGTAAAGTTTACACAATTGAAGCAAACTTTAAGAAAATCGAAGAGGCATCGTTAAATTTCAATAAAACTCATACCAGTTCGAAGGTTACTCAACTTGTTGGAGACGTTGTAGAAGTCCTACCTGATGTGCCTGAAAGTATGGATTTTATTTTCCTTGATGCTGATAGGAAAACCTATGTATCGATAGCTGAGGACATATTTACCCTTCTAAAAACAGGTGGTTTATTGGTTTGTGATAATGCCACCTCTCATGCAGATGAACTGGCTGATTTCAGAACATGGATAAGCTCTCAGCAACATCTGAGTTCTTCGTTAGTGCCAGTAGGTAAAGGTGAATTACTGGTCTTTAAAGGAGAAAAATAGGTTTAACAGGTAATGATATGTATCGCGCTGACGACATCTATTCAAAGTGCTGTATAAGCCATAGGCACCTTATAATTGTGAATACTTTGGAGGTGGGGGGGGGGAAGTATCACCTTCTTTCTCTTTATATCTATTAGCCCAAATATCTCATACCAAATATGTCAGAGTGCCTAACACACTTTTGCCCCATTATCATTCAGAGCAAATACTCATTAATATCGCATTAACGTGATTTTGGATTAGTTTTATTTACTGTGTATATCAACAGTTATAATGAAACGTGGTGATTTTATCGCTTTAGTTCTGTTTTTAATAAGAAACATTTCTTGTTAAAAACAGAGGTGAAGCTATAACTAATTGATAATTAGTTAATTTAATATTTCAGTTTGTATTTAATAAGACTGATTAAATACATTTCTTACTTTTTACACCCTCTTTTGAATCGGTGAATGTAAGAAATTGCTAGCAAGTTCATAATATGCAACGATTATATCGAGTATGGTAAAAGTATTTCATAAGTATATTTTTGCGCAAAAGTAAGAATGCTTATTAATATACTGTTATGTGTTTCCTCTAGATTTGTATACGAGTCGCACAATGCCCCGAAATTGTAGTTCTTAGATTATTTGTCTATAAACTTGACGTAACTGTCTTAAATTGAGGGCGAGCATGACCGAATCACAAAAGAAATGGTTGAAGCGCTGGGAAGAAAATCGAAGAAAAGGGTTTATCCACTACATTGTTATTCAAACCTTAATGATTGGTGGTGGGCTATTTACTGGTAAGTTAATAGGTGTTGCACTCTTTACTAACCAAAGTCAGTGGGGAGAGTTCTTCTCTAGCGTTCCATTAACTGTAGCATTGATTTTGGCTGTTTGTATTCCACTCAATAGCCTTGCGTGGCTTGTGAGTGATAAGCGATATAAAAGCCTAACTAATCAACAAAACAACACATAACAAGCTGTTTAAGAGTGATTCGCAACGCGTGGCACTTTTACCATGCATTGGTTTTGGTGATTAAGTAGTATGCAGCGGCATCGGTATAGCGTTGCTCACACCTTAACAGGGCGTTATGTGTCACGGAGTATAGAGTGATCGAGATAGGAAAAATCGGATTAATCGAGTCTGGCGATGATGAAGGTTCGCAAGTGAAAGTACTCGATGATTCTGAGATCACAGGAGGCTTTCTTATACTCACGGGTAAAAATCTCAGTGACCCAAATTCTGAAGCTTTTGATAGCTGGGTAGAAAATATAGAAGGGCTCCATGGCTATTTCAAAGAATCAAACTGGGTAATAAAGTGGTTGTAGTAAATCAACACATAACAAGTTTAGACAAAGGACTGGCAAACTTGTCACTTAAATTGCATTCGCAATTACGTGCCAGCTTCGCCAGCCTCTGCTAAAGGCGTTATCCCTACTTTTACTAATACTTAACAGCCAAAATAGAGCAAAGTGCGTAACTCGCTTTTGTCCAACAACGAGCTAGCTCTCTTGGCTAGCTCATATCTGCCCCATTCCTTCTCAGCGCTAAAGTCTAACCACAACCTGCAATTGTAAGTATGCCTTACCTGTAGTTATCCGAGAGATTGTCGACGTAAGCTTTTTAAAAATTATGCGTTATCTTGCAGTCTAATGTTCAACACACCTCACTAACCTATTGATTATCAATTGAACTGCGTTCACAAAGATTGCATGATAGGAGTATGAAAAACGGCTGAAAGCCGTATAGAAAGCGTTATGTCCTTTTCGGGTTTTTGAGGTTCTATGAAAATAAGAAAAATGAGTTCAGCTGACTTGCCTGCTTTGTATGATATTTACGCCGACAAAGAGGTTGTGAACAACAATCGTTACTTGCCTGAGATCAAAAGGGAAGAGTTCGACTCAATGTTCAATGACAGCCAGCTTAATTTTGTCGCGGTTGAAAGCGATGGAGAACTCTTGGGTCATATGGCTATTAACTCAACGCCTAAACCGAGGTTAAAGCACTCTGCATCTTTTGGTATTGCGGTCGCCAAAACTTCTCGAGGAAAGGGAGTGGGTCGTTTCTTAATGGAATACTTGCTGTTGTATTGTGATGAGCAGCTAAACTTGACGCGTTTAGAGTTAGAGGTACATGCAAACAACGTTGCTGCGTTGGCACTTTATAAATCCTTTGGTTTTAAAGTTGAGGGTACAAAACGCAAGGCAGTGCTTGTTGAAGATGACCTAATAGACATTGTCATCATGTCGAGAGTACGGACATAACAAACGTTTAAGACTCAAGATACTTTTTTTAATATTCACGAAACTAGTTAGAGCTTCTACCCTAGCTCACTTTTGTCCAAAAACGAGTTAGCCATCTCCATGAACTGTGTGATCACAAAGCGATTATGTCGGTACTGAGTTAGCGTACTTTTTAAAGTAGATTAGATAAGGTATGTACAATCCAAAGTGGGTTTCGCTTGAGTGAGTATTTAAAGGAAGGCTCAGATGACGTTAATAGGTAGGTACAGAGTCACTTTCCTTTTGAGCCTTATCGGGTGGGGATGTCTAGCTATATACGCCTATAAAGGCTCTTATGTCGATGACAATGGCGTGTTAATTGAATCGTTTGGTTTTATTCCTCTGTTTTGGCTATTTCAATTATTGGCATTGATGAGTCTGATTTATACCGCCGTAAAACACAGAAAACGAGGTAAGGTATAAGGCTCCAATAAAAGCGATGCTGTATTTCTACGGCATCGCTTTTTATTATCTTTTCTATTCAAATGAAGTGGGTTTTAAACCTTAACGTGACTCTAGCGGATATGAACGGTAACTCCACATGCCATAAGTACGCAGTGCGTCACGGTAAATACCTAACAATTCACCATCATTCGGTGTTGCTAATTCTTTAAGTGGTTTGCCTAGGGAACATACCATATCAAAGGTGATGTATAGTGGGAGACTGACAGTTATAATTCTATAACTGCATTTTTGTTAAGGACAATTGAGTGAACGATGTAAGTGCGAGTATCAAAAAATTATTCTTATTATCTCTAATTGCGACACCAATGGTGTCTAATGCTTCAACTGAATCCAATAATATTCAATTTAACACCATTACGGATAACACGCTTACTGTTTGTACAACTGGAGATTACCCGCCATTAACATCTTTTAATTCCGAGAAAAATACGTTTGAGGGGTTTGCACCAATCGTCGCGGCCAATTTTGCTAAGCATTTAAATCTGAACTTGGCATTTACAAGAACTACATGGAAAGATTTGAGTGATGATTTAAAATCAGGCAAGTGTGATATAGCAATGGGTGGGATTACATATACTAAAGATCGCAGTAAAGATTTCTATTTATCAAAATCAGTGGCAAAAAATCAAAAAGCAGCTGTTTTTACTAAAGATAATGATGAATTATTCAACAGCTTTAAAAATATTGATAAAAAAGAAAATACGATATTAGAAAACAAGGGGGGGACTAATGAAAAGTTTGCAAATGAAATCATTTCAAAAGCAACGATAAATGTTCTAGAAAGTAACCTTGCTGTTTTTGATTGCTTTAAAAAGTATCAATTATCACCATATGTGATGTTTACTGATTCAATTGAAATTCAATATCGCTCTAAATTGCCAGATTCAGTATTAAGTAATAAGGGGTTAGGTATCGCTTTAATTAATAACCCAGAGACATATAAAGTTTATATGGCGAATAAAACGGAGTCAGGCGAAGAAATAATTCTAGCGATGAATAATTTTATTGATTCAAATAAAGCCAATATGAAAAAGTGGTATCAAGAATCTCTAACAACAAAGTATAAAGAAGAGGCACAGTACTGTCCATTTTAACATTTAAGTTCAGCATCTATTTTAAGTAGGTTAAAAGTCAAAAGGCTGCATTCTTTGTCGCTAGGTGCAGCCTTTTAAATCTGAGCTTTCCATTTCAAACAAGTTCAAAGTAGGGTGTTATTGAAATTTATTTTTAACTTTATACGACTAGTGCAAAGAAGCGGATTATCAAATTTTTTAACTATTGATAGGTGTTCCATACTGCAGTAAACCAAAGTTTTAAAATGATTTGTATATATGTAATTTTATTTAAAATGAGGCGCTTATTGAAATGTCTTTAAGAGGTTATTCCCCCTTAGCCGATATTATAATTGATGAGAGTCCTTAGAAAATATTTTAAGACTGCTTGTCTTTTTATTGCGAATTCGACACATAAGTTTGCACAGCATTATTTTTTATGGCTAAAGATAACATTTTTATAACAAGTTAATGCTTCCTTTTCTGCTTGATAGCTATAGGTATATTAATGAGACAAAAAGACGATTTTAATTATTAATTTCGATAAGGATATTTAATATGACAAACGTAATGCTTGTTTTTTATCTTGTCGCCTTATTCTCATTAAGTGTTTTTACTTCCTTTGGTGACATGATAGGTAAAAATTCGTTTGGCTCTTATTTACCTTATCCATAATTTGTCGGTGGGCTTCCTATATGGCTAGTTTTGGAAGATGGTTTAGTTTTAGAGGTAAAAAGCGTAAAGAAAAAAAGAAAATAGAACTTAGAAATAGGCTGAATTTTGCCATGACGCAGTCAGTAAAAAGGAATAAAGACTTTTAGTGTTTAATATTTTCTTTATGATTGTGTTTTTATTGCTATTGCTGGTAATTTAATTAACTGTTGTGAGTATTGATTTGAGAAAATAAAGCCCTGCGAGAGCAGGGCTTATATAAATTATTGCTGAGCTAATACATCTTTTAACTGATCACATGGAATAGCATCTTCTGCGGCATCAACCACTTTTGGTACATAGCGAATATTACCAATATTAAAGTTTGCTTTTTGTGTTGAGTAAATCAAAAACGGACGGTTTAAATTAGCAAAATTTTCACCCGAATCTTCAAAACACTTCAATGGTATCTTAATGGTGGTATAGTCATTTTTACCTGGGTTTGTAACAGGTTGAGGCATCACTTTACTGATATTTACTTCACCGTGACATGGCCACTCACAATGCATCGACAATTTAAAATCTTCTGGTGCTTTTTCTATCATCGCAACATCAAATTGTAAGGTAGATTCTGCATTTAAATAAGCATTGCGGTCGGTTTTGCTACCGTCAGGCGCTTCTAAGAATAGCTCTGCAGCACTATTATCAATGAATTCATCCGTTTCACCTGAAAAGTTGACATTTAATGTGTCTTGCTGGAACTCTCGTGTGATCGGCTTGGTGGTAATGGAGCCAATTGAAGTTTCTCCATTAATAGATACATTTATGGCATTCCAACCATTGGCTTGTCCATCAATTTTGGCAATATATTCTTGGGTTGAACTCTTACCAAATAGCTCGAGAGGATCAGTCGCTTTTCCGTCATCAGGTTTATCTTGACCACAACCCCAATTTCTTGGATCTAGATCTAAGTTATCAAGATCGTCTGTTAGTGGTTTAATATCGCTACCACCGTTATAGCTTAAGCCGTAGCCGTATGGGAATAGCGGTGCATGCTCACCGTCAATATCTTGTTCCATTTCTGGCGTCGCATAGTCAACGATATTTGGTGCGTGACGGTTAATGGTGGTTGAACACTTAGTGTTAGGCCATGAGTAAGACAATCTGCCGTTGAAATCAGCTCCACCTTTAGCGAATAACACGTCCGTAATACCTCCTGCTTCTGTACCCGGTAACCATGCTGCAATAAATGCATCTGAGTTATTAATGATCTCGTTTACGTATAGTGGGCGACCTGAATAGAATACAGTGACAACTTTAAAACCGCGAGATTTAAGATCTAAAATGGTTTCTAAATCTTCTTTGTAACTTGGCTTGATGGTTGAAAAATCTAACGTTTGTGAAGATTTAATATCTCCCATCATTTCTGCATAAGGGTCTTCACCAATAACGACAATAGCTGTGGTTTTTTCTGTATCTGCCATGTTGATATCGGTCGTTACGTTTTCTTCACCTACTTGTTGTTTCAGTGCCATTAGCATGGTTTGTGCACCAGGGAAGTCATCCATAGTGTTTTCACCACCTTGCCATGTGATACTCCAACCACCCGTTTGTTTTTGGATATTATCCATTGCAGAGCCTGTGATCAGGTATTGGGCATCATTTGCCAGCGGCAGGGTATTCTCGTCATTCTTTAATAAAGTTAAAGATTCACTAACCGCTTTACGGGCAATACTTCGGTGTGCCTCTGAGCCAAGAATACCTTCGTTGCCTGCATTGCTTCGTTCTGATGGCATTGGCTTATTCCATAGGCCAGCTCTCATTTTCACTCTCAAAATACGGGTAACAGCATCATCAATTCTTTCCATTGGGATGATGCCTTTGTTAACTTCTTCGATGGTATTGTTGTAGAAGCTTTGCCAATCAGCTCTTGACGTTACCATGAATATATCATTACCAGCATTGACTGCAGCAGGACAATCACTGGCTGTACAACCGCTGACTTCCCCTTGACCATTCCAATCGGTAACCACTAAACCATCGAAACCTAATTGGTTTTTCAATACATCGGTGATTAGGTATTTACTACCGTGGATTTTTTTGTTGTAAGTGATGTTGTCATTTTCATCCATATCGTAGTTGGCCTCGTTGTGCCATGAGTTAAATGAACTCATTACTACTTGTGCACCTGCTTTTAAACCTGAGAAATAGCCTGTTGCATGAATATTACGTAAGTATTCTTCGGTGTAATGATTTTCACCACGATCAACACCATCTGTAGTGCCGCCGTCACCAACCCAGTGTTTTACATTGGACAGAACGTGTTTGTCTGATTTCAGGCCTTCAACATCTCCTTGCAAGCCTTTAACCATTTTGCCTGCATATTTCCAGACGATCTCAGGATCTTCTGAATAACCTTCATATACACGGCCCCAACGATAATCACGTGGCGTTGTAACGGTAGGGGCGAATGTCCAGTCTAAGCCTGTTGCTGTAATTTCTTCAGCAGTAGCTGCACCAATTTGTTCAATAAGTTCAGGATCGTGGGCTGCCCCTAGTCCTATATTATGAGGAAAGACGGTTGCTCTAAAGACGTTATTGTCTCCATGCACTGCATCTGTTGCCCACATAAATGGAATGTTAAAAGGTCGGTCTTCGTATGCTCCTTTTACTGCTAGCCAGTATTTATCAGCTTCTTTCGCCCAATCTTCCGCTGAAGCATGTTTATTGTTGTTCGGCCAAGCACCACCGCCATTTAGGATTGAACCAATTTTATATTCAGCCGCTTCTTGTGGCGTTATTTCACGTAGATCCGGCTGAATCATTTGACCTATTTTTTCTTCTAAGGTCATCTGCGAAACAATATTAGCAACTTCATCTTCAATATTTTGGTTTTTAGGAATTGCGCTTTTTATTGATGGCCATTCTTTATAATAAGGAAGTTTAGTTTTTGGTGTTGGATCGGGGGTGACTGAATTATCGTGATTACAACCCATAACTAAGACACTTAGAATAGCTGCGCTTAATAAAGAAATTTTGTGCTTCATATTGTACCTATTAATATTTATCTGTTTATACCTAGCGATACAATATTAATTTTTTTTTTAATTTAATTTCTCCTAGCTAATTATAATTTTGTGTGATTGATTCATTAATATTATTTTTTTATATGGATTTTGAGGTTTTCATTCCGATTAAGAATGAAAATGAAATGCAAGTATTTGTTTTTAAATTGTTTGTTTCATTTATGAAAGGATATTAATCAATTGTGACTTGTTATTTTTGGATATTTTAAATGGTTGGTTGATATATGTCAGAGTTTAATTGTTAATTTATGTTAGGGCTTTTTGTTTATTATTAATACTGAAATGTAACATGTGTAACAGTGGCTTACAATAGGTTATGATTGTTACATTATGTCATTTAATATTCATTATGCTCAAAATGATAAATAGATTTTATATAGGTGAGTGTTGTGATTATAGAAGTCGATTGATACCTATTCATAGGAGGGATAAAATATGAGGATATATATAATATGTGAGTGTTCTAGATTGGATATTTCAATTTTCAATTTTCAATTATAGGCATTCATGAGTTTGATTTATACCGCCGTAAAACATAGAAAACGAGGTAAATATGATACTCAAATAAAAGCGACACTGTTTTTCTACGGTATCGCTTTTCTATTATCTTTTCTATTCAAATAAAGCGGGGTTTAAACTTTATCGTGACTCCAAAGGATATGAACGGTAACTCCACATGCCATAAGTACGCAGTGCATCACGGTAAATACCTAACAATTCATCATCGTTCGGTGTTGTTAATTCTTTAAGTGGTTTATCTGGGTAACTTACCGTATCAAAGGTGATGTTTTGTGGGCCTGTCTGCCAACTTGCGATCTCAAACAGGGTTTGACCACGGCGAACATGGCTTGCCGAGCTAATAATTGTGGCATGTTTAATATGATGACGTGCTAACGCATAGCTACTGAATAGGGCATTATCTACAGTGCTGGTGGCGTAGTTCTCTTCAATAATACGATCTTTACTAATGCCTTTTTCAATAAGCCAATCTGCCATTAGCTTACCTTCGGTTTTATGGTTCATTGGCACACCACCTGTTAATACGATTAACGCATCAGGGTTGGCTTTTGCCATCGCAAGGGTTGTCTCAAGACGTTCTACTAAGATGGGATGCATCGAACCATCAGGGTTTAGTGCATAACCTAAGGTGATGATTGCGCCTTTGTCGTCTAACTTGCCTTTCGCTGCTTTCTCTTTCAGTGGTGTTGCCACAATACGATCAACAGTTGTGAAAATACGCTCAATATCAGCCGCTTTGCCCGGGTTTAATTTGGCTAATGTTGCCATGTGTTTGTCAGATTCAGCTTGGTTGCCTTTGAAACGTTGCCAAACAGCAAGGTAGGCATGTAAATCGACATCATCAGGTGCAACCGAAAGAGCTTGTTGGAAAAGTGAGATGGCTCGGTCTGCATTCTTGTTGTAGATCTGTGCATTAGCAGCAGAAATCAGTAAGTCGGTACGGTATGGTTCTAATTGGTAGGCTTCAAGTAATCGGTTAGTTACGATTTCCATATTGCTTGGCATTTTGGCGGTAAAGCCAGCATGGGAAACACGAGCCGGAGATTTAAACGCTGTTACTGCATCATTTAATAGTTGATCGACAACTTGGCGCTTAGTAACGAATTGCGAGTAATCGGTAGAAGATTGAACCGTTGCGTCGTTAGCAGCAAAAGAATATGGCGCAGCAGTGAGTGCTAATGCACCACTAAGGGCTAGGGCAAGTAGGTGACTTTTCATCAATATATCCAGAGTTTATTGCTGTTTATTGTCATGGAAGTGATTTTTTATTCTATTTTTAATGGGTATATAAACTGTGAAAAATATCCCGTTTTGTAACCTTTTGTTTTAACGATATTTGTTATTGTGATTAATCTCTTGTAATTGAGCTTTAGTGATTGATTATTACTATGCTTGCTTATTTTAACTGTTAATAATGAAATTCTGCATTACAGGGCTTTAGTCTTTTGGTTTGTTGGCTAAATAGTATTCAAATCAGACATGTAGCCTGTATTGTTTTTGGAATAAATCCATTTACTATCTATTATTCAGTTAGTTAAGATTGTGGTTAGTGATGGGGATGAACAAGGAAGTATGATGAAAAAACGGTTTTATTACCCAATGGTTGCGGCTTTTATTCTGCCAACCTTCTTTAACACTGCGTTTGCCGATTACAGTAAAGAGTTTGATCAGTGCATTGATACTTGGGGATCCTCTACCGAAGCCGTTGTTAGATGTATGAACGTGGAATTACAGACAAGGGATGAATTACTTAATAAGGCTTATAAGCAATATATGGCGAGAATCCAAGATTTTCGTAAAGAAGATCTTAGAAATACCCAACGATTATGGATTAAGTACATAGATGCTAAATGTCGCATGCTTTATCATAGGGAAAGTTATTCTGGTGGGTTAGTGGATTCAAGCGAGTGTATGATTCAAGAGACTATTCTGCGTACTAAAGAGCTAAATGAATCTGATTAAGTGAAAGCTTGAAAATAGCTTTAATCTCTTTCTATCAAGTTTTAAAAAGCCCGATTAATAAATTTAAATCGGGCTTTTTTCATCTATTCTCTCTGGTTCTTATTTGCTAATAACGTGGTGGTTAATAAGGGGCGATACTCGGATCAATACACTGGAAAATCTGACCATTAGCATCATTTCTTAACAGCAATTCATGGCTTAATCGTGCGACTTCTCCCCGAGTAATAGCGCCATGCACTTCTTTATGTTGTGATAACTCGCCTAGCTGGGTTGGCTCACCATCTTTCAGTCCGCCAGGTCTTAGAATTGTGTAATTCAAATTGCTGCTTTGTAGCCAAGCTTCAGCGAGTGTTTTTTCACGTACTGCGCTGCCAAAACCCGCTTTGGCACGGTCTGAAAGGTATGTCCAACTATCCCCACAACCCAGTGAAGTAATTAACAATAAGTGTTGTGAAGTGCTTTGTTCTAATGCATTTGTTAAGTAGCGGTGACCAATGTAATCGACAGGTGTATCAGAGCGAAAACTGCCCATTGTCGAGATATTAAATGTGTTGTCGGGTAGGGCAGAAACAGCCGCTTCAACTTGTTGTTTATCTGTTGCGTCACAACAAATGGACGTTATGTTGTGCTCGGCAAGCTTGGTATTTTTATTAGGGTCACGTGCTATGGCGATAACGTTCATACCTTGAGCATAAAAGTAGTCTACCATTGCAGCGCCTAAACCACTTGAAGCGCCCCAAATTGCAATATTCATTACGTAAAAATCCATCTCAAATAACAGTAATGATAATAGTTTGCATTATTATCATGGCGGAGTCATTAGTTTGATTGATTATCTGTTTGTTATTAGTCGTCTTAGAAGATTGCGCCAAAGAAAAAGCGCTGCCATATACTTTTAACTAAAAAGAGCATCCGTTGGCAACGCTTTAATTTATATACTGGCTTTTGTTTTAAGGAGTGCGCTTAGTGCGCCTGTTTAACTATTTTCGTTTTTAAACTGGCGCTTGAGTTCTCGGCTTAGCCGCTTAACATTATTCTGTTAGCGGTAACTCTACTTCACCAGTGGCACTGGTTCTCCAGTTAAAGGTTTTATCGTCTTTCCCTGTAATTTTTGCTGTGCCGTTTGCCAGCCAGCTATGTTGGCTATTGGTATCTTCATCATAATCAAATGGGGTGTTACCTTGTGATTCCGCCGTCCAATAGGTGACATCTACAGTTTTATCGTCACGGAAGAAGCCTCTGAACGATGCGCTATCTGATCCTGTTTCATTTATAATAAAGTGAATAGCGTTATCTTCAACAAGGCGATAATTTAATGTGCCATCGCTAATGCTAGCAGCATGAAACTTAACGTTATCTTTGGTTTGAATTTTGAAGTTGGTTTCGCTAGAACGGGTAATATCAAGCGTGCCGCTGATCAGCGAAATGCTAGAAAACTGAGTTTGGCTTTCTGACGTTTTATAATCGGCGATGTTACAGGTAAAGCCAGTGAGCGTAAGGCTAGGGTTTTTGTTTGATTCAGCATCCAAACATTGACCACCAATATGAACAATTAATGTATTAATGTCGGTTGAGATCTGGGCATAATCTTGTTTTTGTTGGCTCGATAAGCTATCGATATTTAGTCCGACGGTTTCTACAATCGCATCTTCAGCATCATTTGAACCACACCCTAGCAAAAAAAACGATGCCAAAGCTAAAAGACTCCATTTTTTCATAGCATATTCCTATTGTTATGTATGAAAGATCCCAACAAAAAAGTCAGTACCTAAGTAATCGTACTTTTGAGATTAGCTAAAGCTTTTTGATTTAAGTGTCTTGAAAGTAATACTATTATTCAATTAAAGATAATCGTTTCTTATTTAATAGATGCGCGATATTTAGCACTTTTCTGTCGCAAATTGTTCACACTGGTAACGATCAATCATGCGGTTGATACTTTCAGGTGAAAGTAAAAGGTGTGGCCTACTCGGTAGTGATAACACTATTTCAACCACGGGTAAGCTAGGCAGGTGAGGGGCGGTAAGCTCAATTAAATCATTCGGCATGCTGCATTTCGCCATCGCAGAAATTGCCAAGCCTTGCCTCACTAAGCCTTTGTTGGCCGTTGCGCTGCTACAACAACTAACAAGTTGATAATGTCGGTTACGTTTTATTAAGCCTTCAATGGCAGCACCGTGGAATTTACAGTCGCGTTGGAATAATACAATCGGTAAGGGTTGTTGGTTAACAATGTCGTGATGTGGCGAGCCAACCCATATGCCTTTGTCGGTTTGGAGAAAATAGCCTTCTTGCGAGGTTGGCGAACGCGTAACAATAGCGAGATCAAGCCGATTACTGTCGAGTAAACCTTTTAAATGTACGCTTGGTGCACAGGTGATTTGCAAGCTAATGTGTGGGTGTTCTTCACGGAGTAAAGCCACAATATAGGGCAAGATAGATTCAGCATAATCATCAGGACAACCAAGATGGATGGTTTGTTGCGGTAACTTGTTTTTAAGCTCTAACAAGGCTTCATCGTGGGTTGCGATGATTTGGGTGGCATGAGTGGCTAAGCGTTGCCCATCTTCTGTTAATACCAGCATTCGACCATCTTTAGTAAATAGCTGAGTATTGAGCTCATCTTCGAGCTTTTTCATCTGCATGCTAATCGCAGATTGAGTTCGAAAACTTTGCTTTGCTACGCGGGTGAAACTGCCTGTTTCTACGAAAGCTAAAAAGCTTCTTAATGCATCAATATCCATATGAGCTCCCTTTATTTAGCAATAAAAACATAGCGTTAAATTACTTTTATAACAAGCGATAAATACTTCAATATTATTGATAGTTGGTATTCGTATTTTACGATAGTCGAATGGTGCTTTGCTGATTACAGTTAACTTTATCAGTGTGAGCGATAAAGTGCTTTTGGTGCAAGCCTAGATAACACAAGGAGTGGTTATGGTTGTGTATGGCGATTTACAGTCGGGAAACTGTTTGAAAGTGAAATTGATTTTGTCACTGCTAGGGATTGAACATCAGTGGCAGCACATTAATATTTTGGAGAACGAAACCCATACCCCTGAATTTTTAGCTCTGAACCCTAATGGAAAAATCCCTGTTGTGGTGTTTGATGATGGTCGGGTGTTGTATGAGTCGAATGCAATTTTGAGCTATTTCGCAGAAGGCTCTGAGTATTTACCCCAAGACAATTTTCTAAAAGCTAAAGTCTATCAATGGTTGTTCTTCGAGCAGTATTCGCATGAACCTTATATTGCGGTAGCACGTTACATTCAAGTCTATTTGGGTATGCCAGCAGACAGAGTTGAACAGTATGAAGCGTTACATGCAAAAGGGTATAAAGCCCTAGATGTGATGGAGCAGCAATTTTCGAAATCAAACTTCTTGGTAGGTGACAATGTCACGATAGCGGATTTTGCGTTATATGCTTACACCCATGTTGCTGATGACGGCGGTTATGATTTACGTGGTTACCCACACATTAAGCGTTGGTTGAAAGCGGTGGGGCAGTTACACGCCAGTGTTGATATGGAAGAAGCGGTTTAGTGACGACATCTTACGCTGATTACGCTGATGGTAACAATGTGGGGAATAAAACATGAAGCTGGCACAACTAATATCGCAAAGGCAAAATACCCATTAGATGCGCCTGAAATTAAGTAGTTTGTTGATAACTTAGATAAGGTGAATGCGATCGCTGAAAACAGTGGAGGCTTTGTGTGGCGCTTGAAAGATGAATCTGGTGATGCGACGAATATTCAGCTTTTTGATGATCCTTCTATCATCGTCAACATGTCGATTTGGGACTCGGTGGATGATCTTAAAAACTTTATGTTCAGCACGCATCATAAAGACTTTATGCGCCGTAAAAGTGAATGGTTCTATCGCTTAACTGAAGCTAATTATGTTTTATGGTGGATTGAAGATGGTGAGATCCCCACGCCACAACACGCTGTATCGCGACTTGAGCATTTACGTAAACACGGTGAAACCCCTTATGCCTTTTCATTTAAATCCCGTTTTACGCCAGATGATTTGTTGCTGCTTGATGAGTTGATTTCCAGCAAGAGATGAGCGAAGTATTTTTTCTGTAATCGTTATATTTAGATATTTGATCAATTCATGATCTAGTTGTAAAGTACCAAAAGATGGTTGATGGCTTTGTTGAGATATAAGGGATTCGGGTTCACCATGTGAAATTCCGCCCCTTGCGCTGGCAAGGCTCTCAACCATTAACTTTTCGTCCCAAAGATAATTTTAGGAAAGAGAATCCTCACCTTTCAAGCCGTTCTCTATACTGCGGGTTTTCACCCCAATCTCAAACGTTCTATCTCCCACTTTAAAATTTACGATTGCGTTTTACTAATATTTAACTCCCGTTTTACGCAAGATGACTTGTTGCTGTTTGATGAGTTGATTTCCAGCAAGAGATGAGCGAAAGGTATTAAAAATTCAATCTCAGTTTGTTTGTCAGTTGGCGGCTATGATTGGTATTAATGGGGAGAAGAATCTAAGCAAAAAAGGTGTATGTCATGTTTACTGTTAAAGAAGCCACCCTTGATGATCTTGCGCGCGTTACGCCTTTGTATGAGGCATATCTGACGTTTTATGAAGTAGATTATAGCGAGAAAAACCCACTTCAATACCTACAACAACGCTTAGGAAATAAAGAGTCGGTTATCTACTTTGTGGTTGATGAACAAGGGCAATATGTTGGCTTTACTCAGTTATATCCGCTGTTTTGCTCGCTTGAAATGAATCGTACTTGGTTGCTTTATGATCTGTTTGTAACTGAATCTGCTCGCCAACATGGGGTTGCGCAGTTGCTGCTTGATCGCGCTGATCAGTTAGCGAAAGAAACTCAGGCCTCTTTCATTATGCTAAGTACTGCTGTCGATAACTTAAAAGCGCAGAACTTATATGAAAAAAATCACTACGAAAAAGACACTGAGTTTTTTACTTATCTAAAGCATTGCTAACGGTTAGCATTGATTGCTGGCTCTTCATTACTTTGATGATCAAAGATTTTACTAGCAATAAAGGCAGTAAATGGAATGGTAAGTACAATACCGATACTGCCTGCTAAACCGTGAATTATGCTTAACGCGATCACTGGGGTATTCATAAACTGTTCAACAGGCATTGAAAGCCCCCAGACCATCATAATGGTGGTGAGTGAGCTACCAGCAAACGCTAATATTAATGTGTTTGTCATGGTACCCATGATGTCTTTGCCTATGTTCATGCTGGCAAGCATCAATTGCTTGGGAGTGAGTTTGGGGTTGGCTTGTTGTAGTTCTTGATACGATGAAGCAATAGAAATGGCAACGTCCATTACGGCGCCCAGCGCGGCAATCATAATGGTGACAAACATAAGCCAACGCACTTGAATAGGATTTTCTGTGGCAAGGTAAATGACATCTTCACCTTTATCTAAGTAAATACCTGAAAGGTGTGCCCATTCGCCAAAGGTTTGAGCAAAAATACCCGCCATGATAACCCCAACTAAGGTGCCTAATATCGCACACAGGCTTTTCTTGTTATAACCAGAAACTAGGATGAAATTAACGACAATTTTTATTGCCATTAATTCGATAGTGACTAAGGCTGGGTTTATTCCGTCAAATATTGCTGGAATTAATACGCCGATGATCAGTGCTGCGGTGAAATACAGTGAAATAACAGCGTTTAAGCCTGCGCGTCCACCAAAGAATAAAATCAGCCCAATAAAGACAACTGCCATTGTATAGATGGGAGTGGTACGCTGGTGGTTAAACGCCCAAAAATGGCTACCGTGAATGGTTTCGCGGATCATCAATATGAATTCTGATCCTTTATCTAATAACACGTTATGTTGACGGCTTAATGGGTTATTAAGTTCAACGGTTTCATTGGTATGTTCACCTTCAAGTACTTTTATTTTTAGGTGTTGTGTACCGCGATAAATCCCAGGCGCTAAATCATCTTCAAATACATTTTCATCTATGATGTTTTCTACTTTTGCAGAAACGAAATGCTGAGATTGTGTTTTATTTGGATGGAAAGATTGGCTCAACAAAGGGGAGTAAAGAAAAATGGCAGTTGAGAGCGCAAATATAATGATCGGGAAAACGTATTTTTGAAACATGTGGCCTACAGAGATAGTCAGAGAAAAAAGCGGTAGAGAATGTCTACCGCTTGGGTGTTAAAAGCTATAACGACTAGCCATTGTTATTTGGATCAACAGTCCAGCTACAGCCAAGATTAAGTGCTTCTTTCGTTGCACTGCCGTCTGCTTTATAGGCTTTGTTTTCGAAATAACTAGTTGGATCGTTCATGTTTAACGCATGACTAATGCTTGGGTATTTCACGTTATCTGGGTTGATGTGAATGCACAGTTGTTGATTAGTAAACTGCTTCCAGATATCGCTATTAGCACGGTTATTTGTGATTTCGCCATCTGGCGATAACTGCAAAATATGCCAGTTATTCGTAGTGTTTAGGTGCTCATCGTTGATGCTAATACCGTTATGCTCTGTTACGTAAGCGGTGATCATATCGCGGATTGCTGGAACCGTTGCATCACTTGAATCGTAGAACACATCATCTTTTGTGAACCAACCGTTAGTTACCCCTTGGGTACCAAAGCGGTATGAGTTCAGTGCCAGTTTGTATGTCGCATTTGGATCAAACGCTTTACCGTCAACAAGGGTGATGTCAACACGTTCACCAGCAGGTTTTGTAAGATCCACGGTATATTCAATGGCACCATCGAATAAGTCGTAGTTATACGCTTGAACCTCTGGGTTAAATGAAACGGTTAAATCACCTTCTTTGTAAGTATTGAAGTAGTTGTATGACCACTCCATGTACTCTTTCAGGTGGGCACCTGTGATGTTTACGCCAATGAGTGCGTTATCGTATTTGTACAGGTTTGCAGAGTCTTTACGCTGGTAGTCTTGGCCATCACGTAGGTTAGACGTATCGCTAAATAACGCTGCAGCAGAAATTGTCGCCCCTGACTTTTCACGCTCAATGAACTGAATTAAGTCAATCAGTGCGCTGTCTTGTACTTTTGCTTTGTGAATGGTGCTGTATAGTCGCGTACCTAAGTCATCAACAAAGTAGTCATCGTTTGTTGCTTCATCAGCACCGCCACCGTTAACAAAGTCACCGTCAACTTTACCCAAAGTTTCGCGCGCATCTTCTACAGAGCGAGTATGAATATCTTGGTATTCATCAACCATGTTCTGATCTTCTGCGATTTCTTTGGTATCTAGATTAGAAAGGGTGGTATCAACAATTTTCCATTTACCTGACGCATCTTTTTCAACGTCAATTTTCGCCATTGCTAAATCTGAACCCCATTTACCCGGTTCAATGATTTTTACTGAACCTTGGCGATTACTGTCGTCGTATTTTCCTGATTTTGCTTTGTCTTCAACTAGGCCACTTTTCACACTGATGTCGTTACCGTTAGGATCGCCTTTTTTCACGGTTTCAATGTAAGTTGCGTGTTCGTGTCCTGCCATGATCACATCAAACTTATCAGCTAGCTCTGCGGCAATGTTGTATACACCAACACCTTGATCGGTTCGACCTAAGTGCAGCGCACCGACAATAATATCCGGCTGGTGGCGAGCAATAACATCGTCAACCACTGCACGTGTTGCATTTAGCTCGTCTTCAAACTTCAAGCCCTTGAAATGCTCTGGTGCTGACGCTTCCCAGTTAGGTACATAAGAAGGGGTTAAGCCAATAACCGCTACTTTACAGCCGTTAACGTTAAAAATTTGGAAGCCACGCAGATAGTTTGCGTTATTTGATTCCCATTTGATGTTGCTAGAAATTACTGCGCCATCAAAGTTTTCTAAGTTACGGTCAAGGAATGAACGATCAAAGTTAAATTCGTGGTTACCTGGCACCCATAAGTCGTAATTAAGATATTGTAACGCGTCAATCATTGGATGCGTTTCCATATCATTAAATAGCTGTGCTGAGTTGCCTTGTACCGTATCACCGATATCTAACAGAATAAGGTTAGGATCTAAAAGGCGTTGTTGCTCTAAGATAGTAGCAATACGGGTTAAACCTGCGTGTTTGTCTTCAGCATCAATGGCGTAGTCATAACCGCGAAGGCGACCGTGTAAGTCAGAGGTTGCGGCTAATGTGATGGTTTGTTTGTTTACTTGCTGATCACCTTTACTCACGACTTCTGGGGTGTGGGTCAGTGTTTGTCCATCAATAACTTTATTGTTGTCATCATGGTGGTGGTGATCATCATTACAGCCAACAAGGGCAATAGAGACAGCTAGGCTTAATGATAGAATTTTAAATTTGCTCACTATTCGAGTTCCTTAACGAATAAAAGATAGTTTCTCTGTAGGGGAGAAACGGCGCGATAATAAGGAGCGAATGTAAGCGTTGTGTCAGCGTTATATAATGCTTCTGTCATTGATGTAAAGAATGAGATGTTGCTTGTAAATTCTTATTCTGAATAATTTGAAATATTAAGATGAAAGTATTAATAAGGGTGAAATAAGCATGACTGGTCAATATTGTGTTGTTTTAACAACATTTTCAGATTCTAAGATAGGGAAAACTATTATCAATGAGCTGATTAGCCAGCGTTTAGCGGCGTGCGTACAGGTGATGCCTATTCAGTCTTATTATCATTGGCAAGGTGAAGTGAATTGCGATCAAGAGCAGCAGGTGCTTATTAAAACCAAAACAACACTGTTTGAAGAGGTTAAAGCCACGATTGTTGCGCTTCATGATTATGAAACTCCTGAGATCATTCAATTACCGATCACAAATGGTTTTGGTAATTATCTTTCATGGATAGACAAAGAATGTCGCTAATTTAACCCAGTAAGTTAAAAACAGTGACTTTTCTTTGATTTATCTATTATGTTTAGGTAAAACTAAAGCGTATATTGTGTTGCTAATTTGATAAATAACATAAATTTTCACCTTAAAAGAGAACTAAAAGGTAAGGCAACACACAAGGAAGAGATAAATCGTGGCAAAAGACATTGCTGCGTTTTATAAAAATTAAGCAGGTGTTATCTATTGGGTTAACGCACTGTGACAACATGGAAGTGAGCATTTATGTCGGATCAATATCAACCCACCCCTGAATCTGAACTGCGTGTCCGTTATAACGACATTACACGCGGTGTTTATTTTATTGGTACAACACCACCGAAAACTAGTACGCCGATTGAAGATGTTGAAGGTATTGCTGATCGTTTAGTTGATCGTATTCGTGATCTCGCGATTGATGGTTTGATTGTTTACGATATTCAAGATGAAGCATCACGTACCAATAAGCCGCGTCCGTTCCCTTTTAAATCGACCCATGATCCTCGTCATTACTCATCATTATTGAATAAGAAAACCGATCGTCCTGTGATCACTTATAAGAGTGTGGTGCAGTCGGAAACTGAAGCGTTTGATGAGTGGCTAAATGAAGCGTGGGATGAATACCGTGTCCGTGACATGGTATTAGTGGGTAGTCCATCGGCGAAAAATGATGTTTCACTGCCATTATCTAAGGCATATCAAACGCTGGCTGAAAACCGTAATGACTTCTTTACTGGCGGCATTATGATTGCTGAGCGTCATGCTAAGAAAGGTAATGAGCATGAACGTTTGATTGAAAAGTATAAGCAAGGTTGTAACTTCTTTATTTCTCAAGCGATTTACGATACTCAAGCAACGATTGATATTCTGACTCGTTACGCGATTGAGTGTAAAGAGCAAGGCTTAAAACCACAGCGTATTATCTTAACCTTCTCACCTTGTGGTAGTGCAAAAACGTTAGAGTTTATTGAGTGGTTAGGGGTGAGCGTTCCAGAAGCAACAAGCCTTCGTATTCTAAATGCAGAAAATCCACTGCATGAGTCGATTAAAATGTGTTGCAACAGCTTAAATCAGATCTTAGACGCAGTTGTGGAGTATGACTTACCACTGGGCTTAAACATTGAAAGCTTAACTAACCGTAAAGAAGAAATTGATGGCTCTATCTTACTTTACAAGCTATTGCGTTCATCAATGGACAGTCATTTAGCAAAGCATGAATTCCGTTTGTTAAAGCGTAAAGCACGCGCGAATAAACTTGCATCTGTGTAAATTGTTCTAGTAACAAAGCTCGCTAATAAATGGCTACCGATTTGAAAGAGCGGTAGCCATTTTTGTATCTGTTCTGTTTTCAATTCTCTTTGGAGAGAAGACCGTTAAGGCTTAGGTATTTGGCAAATCTTTTCTGATGCGGGTTCGCAGCCTCCGGTACATAAAATATCACCAAGGTCGTTTTTTATCGCAAAGCCACCATCTTGCTTTGAGCATTGATAGTCACCTAGTCGGTCTTTGATGCATTGTCCTTTACCACACAATGGATTCCCGAGTTTATCTGCGTAAATATGACCAAAAGGCGGCGGGCATACATAGTCACCTAAGGTTGTTTTTAAACAGTAACTAGCACTCCAAGATGGGAGAGAAAACAAAAGTAATGTTGCTAATAATATCGATCTCACAGTGTATTCCTTTTCGCTAGTTTGAAAGCCGTGGCGTTATTAAGATATATGGCGTATTCATTAGTGACCATAGATCAAATTATAAGAAAAAATGGCTACCCACATGGCAGCCATTTTTATGTTGTTACTTATTAGTAGTCGGTTATCGGTAATAGTTCAATTACATCAAACCTAGTACCGACCACCAAATTAAGCCAGTGGCTATAAAGATAATGGCACCACCAATGGAAATGACCAGTCCGATCTTCATCCATTCTTTATCGTTGTGGTATTGGTAGCCCATCAAAAGTGGATTACGAGCGTGACTATAAGTCGTTAAATTACAGCTAATGTTAGTAATACCGGCAACTGCTAAAATGCGATTAATGGATTAACACCTAAGACCATTAATGAGCCGATAATTACAGGCCCGAGTGCCACGACTTTAGCTGTACCTGATGCAAAAAAGTAAGCCGTTAATAGGTAAAAGCCCATCATAACAAGCAAAATAAGGGTAGGACCTGCATTGCCCATCCTGCTACTGATCATGTCTGAGACGCCATGTCCCACCCAACCAGTAAAGCCTAAGGTTTTTAATTGGCTTGCCATGCCCATTAATACCGCGAACCAGATCAAGGTATCCCATGCGCCTTTTTCTGCTTTAAAGTCATTTCAATTTAAAACGCCAAGCACTAATAGTGAAGATAAACCAATAAATGCTGCAGTAGTTGAGTGAAGGCTTAATGCTTTACCGCCAACCCACATTATGATTAAGGCGATAAAGACGGCGATCAGTTTCCACTCTGCTTGTGTCACTTTCCCCATTTACTTTAATTCAGCACGGGCAAACTCAGGCGCTTCTGGGGTTTGTTTGGTTTCTGGATTAATAAACTTATAAAGAATAAAAGGGATGGTGATTAATAAGGCTAATGCAGGAATTAATAAGTACATTGCCCAATGAGTAAAAGTCATATTGATATTTGCGACAGACGCTGCAATACCGACTAATGCTAAGTTACCTGCAAACCCTGTTTGAAAACCCACAGCAGATGCATCGTTCATTGCACTGACCGATGAGATCAAATACTTGCCAAGCTTGCTGTCATCTTTATTAATGGTTTTCGCAAGAGAATCGGCAATAGGAGAAACAATGGCGGAACGTGCGGTATTACTAGGCGTTGCAGGCGCAATAAGGAAATCAGCCACACCTAAACAATAAGCAATACGCAGTGAAGATTGACCAAAATAACGCAATAACACCAAAGCAATTCGGCGACCTAACCCTGTTTTTGCGAAGGCTCTTGCAATCATAAAGGCGATCACAATTAGCCAGATCAATACGTTATTAAAATTGCTGGTGGCTGCCATAATTGCAGCTTTGGCGCTGGTTTCACCTCCTGCGTGCAATACGGCATAAACGGATACTGAAATAATAGCGACAGCACCTGTTGGTAAAACATTAGCGACAATCGCAGCAATCGTTGCAATAAAGATAATTGCGGTGTGGTAGGCCGGTAATGATAAACCTAAAGGAGGTGTGAATTGCCAAGCGATAATACTTAAGAGAATGATAACAACAGAAGGGATAAGTTTAATCGCTAATAGCGGCTCTGTAGGACTGGCTATAGACGATGATTGTTTCGCGTGTTCCATAAAAGCTCAACAGTAATCAAATTATGCTTCTATGGTATTTAAAAGGTTATGCATTGCCTATGTTCTGGATCAGAAGTTATTCCCTCTGAGAATCTCCTATAGTGATATTTAATAAGACTTACATATTATGCTAACTGCTTTTCTAGCGCTGCGATACACAGTGTGACTGCCAATGGCGGAGCTTTATCAAAAGGGCTTAACGCATAAATTGGGTTAGTGGCTAGACTCATATTTGGCAATAGTGATGTAACTGTATTGTCGTTGTATGAAAGTAGTTGAGATAGATAAAAGTCAGGAATAATTCCGATCCCTGCACCTGCTTTGATTAATGCCACACAACTGTGAAAGGAATTGGTTGTGCAGTGGGCTTCTGCTTTATAAACCAGAGATTCGCTGTTCGTTGCAGTGAATGTATGTTCAATCTGTTTGCCTTGCCATTGATTAGCAATATAGGGCAGTTGGTGAATATCGGTTGTGTTTAATTGCGTTGAGCCACATAGCACGTCTTTAAATTCACCGAGTCGTTTTTGCTTAAGGTTACTGTCTTGTGATTGTCCTACGCGGATCGCTAAATCAATATCATATTTCATTAGGTTAACGTGCTGATCATCGCTGATAAGTTCTGGTTTCAACTTTGGGTATTGCTTCATTAGGTCGGCAATAACAGGCGACACTAAGGTGTCCATTAAAGCATTAGGCGCTGTAATACAAAGTCTGCCTTGTGGCTCTGTTTGCATTTCTTGGGCTTGATCCCACGCAATATCAGCAATGGTATTAATTTCACGGCAGCTTTGATAAAACGCTTCGCCAGCTTGGGTTAGTGTATGGCGACGAGTTGTTCGCTTAAGCAGGGTGATCCCCAGTTCTTGCTCTAATGTTTTTAAGTGCTGGCTTACGACGGATTTAGATAAATCAAGTTTGTTTGCCGCTGCGGAAACTGAGCCTTCTTCTACGATGTGAGCAAAAATCGACATTTGTCTTAGTTTGTTCATGATTGTTCTCTTTTATTAAACAGTCTTTTCTATTATCTCTGTTTTTCGCAATAAGTGATACGGGTAATCTAGCAATCAAATCACAGAATAAACGGAGTCAATCATGGTAGATCACAAGGTACTTGAAGCATGTAAAGCAGCACTAGCGGCATGGCAGAAGGCATTTAATGGTCAAGATGCAAAAGGCTGTGCAGCGCAATACGCTAAAGGGTGTGTGATGGATGCACGTCCGTTTGGTGTGTTTGAAGGTAGAGATGCGATTGAAAACTTCTGGCAAGGCATTATTGATCAAGGTTTTAATGATGTGAATTACACTGATGTGTCATGGGAGCCTGAAGGTGATGATGGCTATATTTTGACAGCGAAATGGACAATGAATAAAGCGTTTGGTGTGGTTCACAAAGAGCATTGGGCTATGCAAAGTGACGGTAGTGCAAAATTAGTATCAGATTGCTTTGAAGTGCAAGGTGAACGTTAAACTTAGCATAAGAAGTTAAAATAAAAGGCTGAGCCATATGACATGACTCAGCCTTATTAAGAAGATTATGCTTTCACAATTTTGGGGCCATCAAAACAATCAATATTGGGTGTTGAACCTTGATATTTTTTGATTTTGACTAAGCAGGTCTGTGCTGATGGTCCTTGAGACCAAGATGATGCACCACGATCCGTTGTTAATATGTTTACATTGCCATACAAACAGGTATCACCGTCAGGGCTATACCAACCACCTTCTTGTGTTGCCAATACACCTTGGCTCACTTTATCTGAAACAATAGCGCCTAATAAAATCCTACCTTTAGCGTTATATGTTTCGACAATATCACCCGTGACAAGGTTAAATTCTTTTGCATCAGCAGGGTTAATCCATAATGGTTCATGCTGATTGGCGTTAATAAGATCTCGTAACTCTTTCACGCCACAGAGTTGTGAGTGAAGCCTATTTGTTGGATGAAGCGATATTAGGTGGAAAAACTCACCTGATGAACGCTCTTTCCAATCTGACGTCTCCATCCAACTTGGATAGGGCGGGCAATCTTTAAGGTTTGCATTGGCTATTTTTTGTGAAAATAGCTGTATTAAACCAGAATCAGTCGCCAATCCATCAAGGTCTGGATCTTCTTTAAAGTCGGCATAACGTACAAAATCATTTTGACCGGGATATTCAAAAATAGCGCTATCTTGCGTCCAGAACTTCTCAAATACAGGCATGTTGATGCCTCGGTTTTGATTATCAGTGTATGCCTTATCGTAAAACTCTTTTAGCCACTGAATTTGGCTTTTCCCTTCAGTAAACTGTTTTTCACGGTCGAACTTAGCTGCAAATAAACGCCATATTTCATAGTCGTCTTTTGACTCATACATCGGCTCTACTAGCTTCTTCATACCGATAACACCACGGTTAGTTGCATTACCGTATGGTATTAATTCATCGCGCTCCCAAACTGTTGTTGTTGGTAACACTAAATCTGAGAAACGGCAGGTTGCGGTCCATTGACAGTCAATTGTTGCGATAAAATCGAGTTTATTTAATGCTTGTTTGAGTTGGTTTACGTCTTGATGAGTCGATAATGGGTTAGCACCAGCAACAACAAAGACCTTTAAGTCAGGGTAAGTAATATCTTTACCTTTAAACGGTACCACTTTTCCAGGGTTGTTGATGACATCCACCATACGTGATGTCGGGAAGTATGACGTACTTGTATAAGGTTTATCATACTTTGGCGTTGAACCCTTCACCGTTGCACTCATTACGCCAAGTCTTGAACCGTTTGAGGTTGCTGCACCTGCATCATTTGCATTATATCCAAACGAGAAGCCGCCACCGGGTAGACCAATCTCACCAATCATTGACGCTAATGCTACTAAAGACCAACAGTAATGCTCGCCATGCTCTGCACGCTGTGCAGACCAGCCACTAGAAAGTAGAGTACGTTTAGTGGTGAACTTTTTAGCAAGTGACTTAATGGTAGTAACTGGCAGTCCACAAATTTCCGAAGCCCATTCAGCTGTTTTCTTCACGCCATCTTTTTCACCTAAAAGGTAGGCAAAAAATTCTTCGTGTCCATCTGTGTAATCTTCGATGAAGCGCTTATTATATGTTTCTTGCTCTAATAGCTCGTAACAAAGTCCCAACATTAAAGCGGTATCTGTATGCGGCTTGATGGCGATATTTTTAGCATTTAGGTAATTTTGGGTATCTGTCGTAACGGGATCAATAGAGATCACCTCGATTTTCCCCTGATCGATCTTTTGTTTTATTTGTTGCCAGTATTTATAAGGTGAGAAATCTGGAACACTAAACCCTATCTTTAAGTTTTTGATAGGATCACAACCCCATAAAATGAGCAGCTCTGTATGTTCTGCCACATAGTTTAAAGTTGTCTGTTCAGAGGTTACTTCAATATCACCAACAATCTCAGGCAAAATAGATTCAGCAGCAGCGAAAGAGTAAAACCCTGTTGAACTCATCGTTTTACCATGAAGATTTAGAGCACGCTGCATTGCTGTACCGCAATTACCAAACTGTCCAAACATCCCCCAATGCGAAAGAGGGAAAATTGAAGAAGGCCCATGCTGTGATTGTGCGTTATCTATTTCTTTGTACAGAATATCAATGGCTTTTTCCCAACTAATAGGGACAAACTCATTACTACCGCGATCGCTATTGTCACCAGATAAATAACCTTTACGAACCATAGGTGTTTTAATTCGCGATGGGTTATTAATTGTTTTATAAGCGTGGTATACCATTTTAGAGTGGATATTATCCACGGAAATCTTTTTGATGGAATTACCATTCAATTCAGCTTCAAATGTGCCAAACTTAGAGCCAGTTAAAACTCGTCGTAAATTAGGATCTGCCTGTGATGCAAATGCGAGTGGACTTAATTGCATAGCAAGTGCTGCTTTCGTACTTACCGAGCAAGTCTTTTTAAGAAAATCACGCCTTGATAATACCATTTTAGTTTTCCACGTTATTTGTTATATCTGATGAATAATATTGAAGGTATTTTAAAATCCCTTGAGTTTCATTTTTTGTTAATTTGGCTTGACGTGCCATACCTTTAAATTGAGCTGGCCAATCATTGCTACTAAAATGATGCTCTTGTACCTTCTGGTGACATTGCGCACACTTGTATTCGTACTCGAATTTATTCTTTTCCCATTGCTGATTAATATTGGTAGTAACAGGCGTACTCTTTATCCAAGCAATTATACTTAGCTCTTTCCAAGACTTTTTAGTGGTATGGTTGTAATAAGTTTTACCGGTTTCTTGAATATCATCTAAACCTCTTATTACAGCGTCAGTAATTCGTTTACCTTCCATCGCGTAGAGCAAGTTCTTATGTGCTTCTTGCCAACCATTGAGTTTGATTTTGATGGCACCATTTGCTTTATCTAAAACAGTAAACTGGGTATAAGGTAGAATTTTTGCTTTAATTGAAGCAAAGTCTTGGTCGTTATAAAGTGGTGAAATTGTTGTTGTATAAGCCGTTGAACCACTTTTTAACTCATTGATATCAAATGTATCTGACTTGACTTTAGGTAAGCTATGCGCAATACCTTTGTGACAGTCTATACAACTTTGATTTTTACTAGCGGCAATCTGCATTTGCTGTTTAGCTTTTGCAGACATCTCGTCGAAATTCATTTTATCGTAAGAGTGACAATTACGACACGTAGCGGAATTATTGGCTTCCATTTGTTTCCAAACAGTTTGAGCCATTTCCATTCTATGCTCTTCATATTTTTCTTTAGAATCTATTTTACCCGTTGTCTCAAACCAAATATCTTTTATTCCACCTAATTTGACAGTTAAGTATTCGATATTACTTTTCTCATTAATATGGCAATCTTTACATTGCGCAGAAACGCCATGTTGGTTGGCATAGTGTGGGCTTTTTATATAATCATCATATGGAATTGTCATTGAGTGACATGAAATACAAAATTCAGTTTCAGATGATTTGTGCAATGCAAAATCAGTCGCTTTTACTATTCCAAAAGAAAGGATGAAAATAATAATAACAAAGAGGATAGTTTTCCTTTTTATTCTTCCCATGTTACATCTCTAATAACCGTACAATAAGTGCTGCTATTGTAGGGTTTAATATAATTAGGCAACTATCAAGAAAGGGACAAAAAGTATTAATTAGAAGACAAATATAAAATTATAAATATAGTTAGATAAGCAATTTAAGAGAATGTTAAAAATTATTAATAAATGGCTATTTTATCAACAAAACACATATATAGATGCAAATCCTATCTATTATATATTGTGGGATAACTTTTATTGAGAATGAAATTCGTTAAACTTCTAGTAAACGAAAACAGAGATGATCTCTGCTTCCGTTACAATGACATTTTAAGCTGTCTTTACCCATTAATAAGAGCAATATCGCGAATATATTCAGTTTGCACTTTTTTAGTGAAAGCATTGGGTCTTAATTCTTGAACTTGGCTTATGATGTCTTCTAATTGCCAGTTTCTTTCTAATAATAAGTGGGCTGCAAGTAATCCTGTCCGACCTGAGCCACCCATACAATGTAGCGCGACTTTTTCGCCATTATCTAATGCTTGGTGTAATGCAGGGGAGATAGCATCCCAATGAGGCTGAAAGCTTGCATCTGGCGCGCAATCATCTTTTATTGGAGTATTGAACCATTGAAGCCCGACTTGCTGAACAACCAGTGGTAAAAGACCAACGTTCTTTGCTTCCATTTCCTTCATGCTTAATGCTGTGACAACAATCGTGACACCTTGTGCTTTCAGTTGATCAATGCTTTCAACTAATGGCTTGCCTTTTGTTCCTGGACAAGGGGTAAGTACCAATCCTGCTGAGTTGTTGTTTATTGGTAATTCCCATGTTGGATGTGTCATGCGGTATTTCCTTATTGTCTTTTCCATTTCTAAACAGTTATACACTGCAATTATGACATATATGATTATTCATATGTATCGATTAAAAAAATCTCATTAACAGTTGACCTCAGGTTAACTTGAGGTTTTATCTTGTGTTGAGATTTATACACTTAATAAGGATGTTTTAATGAAAGCGATAGGTATTGTTTATTTCTCGAATACAGGCATCACAGAAGCTTTAGTAGAAGGCTGTTGTAACGAGTTAGCATCAGATCCTGTAGAAGTGATTACGCACAAGATTACGGGAGCAGAAATTATAGAAGGGCGATTTGTTAATTATGAAATAATGGAAAAACTTCAGCAATGCCAAGCGATTATTTTTGCCTCACCAACTTATATGGGATCTGTAGCGGCGCAATTCAAAGCTTTTGCTGATGCGACAAGTGATAAATGGTGCGATCAGAGATTATCAGGAAAAATAGCGGCAGGAATAACTTCTGGTGGCTCACCGAATGGCGATCAAACTGAAACGCTTCGGTATTTTCAAATATTAGCATCACAGCATGGAATGATTTGGATGGGAATAGATAGGCCTTCAAATTACAACGCATTGGGAGTGAATCGTTTAGGTTGTCAGGCTGGCGTTGTAGCTACATCTGAGGATGGTAAACCTGACGCTAAAGACATAAATACTGCAAAATACTTAGCTCGTCGTATTTATAATTTTATTCAGTAAGTTGAAGTTGGATCAGTGCTTATCAAAGAAATCTTTATTGCGAATATATTTTTGCATGAAGTGGTAGCTAAAAGGGCGCATGATCCAACTTATTATTGATCGTGATAATCGTATTATGGTGGGAATGTTTTGATATATTTTACCGTTGTGTAACCAGAGCATTTGCCCAACATGCCAATGCATAAAAGGAATGGCGGGTAGAAAGGTGACAATATCTAGATCACAACAGATACGATAGGTTTGTTGATGCAATGGGTAATGTTTTTTAAAACTCCAAAACCCTGTTGCTGGCTGCCCAAAAGTGACCACACGCTTTATTGCATTTGGATAATGTTGGTGTAAGTAATCAGCACTGAGTACCGCCATTGCACCACCAGAGGAGTGGCCAGTTAAGCTAATGTGCTTACCGGATTCAATTAAGGGTTTTATTACGGCTTGGATCTGTTTAATAATTTCGTTGTAGTTCGATTGATTGCGGTACGAGGTTAAATGTGATGCTTGAAAGATATCTAGCTTTTGACTGTCACTTAAATCTGGATGACATTGATGAAAAGCATAGTTACGTCTTATGCTTTTTTGATGTATCAGATAATGATAACCCCAATGAACATGATATGGCTTAGGTTGTGATTCGATTTTTTTCGGGAAACATGCAAGGTTGAGTAGCCAATCCCATATGTTTTGCGAACCTTTAAAGACTAAGACGACTTCTTTACTCTCACCCCATAAAATACGAATAATAGGGCGTCCCCAGCGATCGATTATTTCTTCTCTGCCCTCAGGCAAAAAACCATATTGGGTATGATCAAAATCATCAGGATAAGCAAGATGACATAAAATCGCATATTGTTCATATTGATAGCGTTTGAGTTTTTTCATCGTATTCTTGTTTTAGTTTACTTATCACCAGCATAAACACGGTATTTATCAATCTAATGACAATAAAAGAATACAGGGAAAGTCCAACCTAACACGTTTAGTCTTAGGTCGGACTTAAATTAATGAGCACTCAGGGTAAATAAACTCTTTTGGGGGAAAGAGCCTAAGTTAATGTTCATTAAGCTACAAATGGCTTTGTAGACTTATCGATATTTCTATAGGTATCACACTGTAAGTAGAGCAAAACCTGTTTTCATATCGACTGTTGTATTTTTACGCTAAAATGAGGAAGTTAAAAGAGAACAATATAGGGAATAAGGTTTCCTCTTTATGAGCGGTCAACGATTAAAATTGCAATTCCAGCGTTTGTACAACCATTTCTCAGGTAGGAATACTGAGACAAATCTCCATGATATTTCAGAAGTTTTATTTTGTACGCGTCGTAATGTGCGTATGGTCATAAATAAAATGGTCGATAAAGGCTGGATAGATTGGCAGCCTGCCGTTGGGCGTGGAAAGCAATCACGCTTAATATTTAATAGCACTGACAGTGAGTTACAATTTATGCAAGCGCGTAAGTTAGTCACTGATGGCAAACTAGAAACAGCATTATCGGTGTTAGATAATAATGCTGAAAAACTGGTGCAATTGATTCATGAGCAACTGGGTATTTCTCATGTTCATGGCAGGCAAATTGTGCGACTACCTTATTACCGTAGTTTCGGTAATCTTAATCCTCTCAAACCGCTTCGCCGCTCTGAACAACACCTTGTTAGGCAAATATTCAGTGGCTTAACCCAATTTAATGAGGAAAAAGGGGAAGTTGAAGCTGATATTGCTCATGCTTGGGAAATGATCTCGGTAAGGCATTGGCGTTTTCATATTCGTCCTGCAATCCGTTTTCATGATGGGCGATTACTTGAAAGCGATGATATTATTCAAACGTTTAAGGAAGTGAAACAGCAAGCGTTGTTTAAGCATATTGATGATGTTATTTCCCCCTTTGCTAATACGATAGATGTGTATTTAAAACGAGATGATCTTCATCTTCCTGCTTTACTCGCGAATATCAGTGCTGTTATTCAGCCTGCAGGTAATCATCGTCGCTCTGATGCAACCACATTTCCGGTCGGTACGGGGCCTTATAAAGTCACGATTAATGATAAGCAGCGTTTAAAACTTGAAGCATTTGATATGTATTTTGGTTTTCGTGCATTAACAGATGTGGTGGAAATTTGGATTTTAACGGGTTTTTCTGCTTGTTATTTAAAGCCATCACTAGAGTTAGCGCAGACACAAAGTGCAACGGTATCTAATAAGTTAAGCTTAGATCAAGGCTGTAATTACTTATTATTAAATAGAAATAAAGGCTTAGCACAACAAAAGATTTGGTTAGATTATTTTCAATCTCGTTTAAACAGTTTGAGTATTATGCGTCATTTAGATTTGAATAAAGTCTCTAACTTTAAGATGATTAATGCTTATGGTTTATTACCAGGATGGATTTGTGCAACGGATTACCCACACGATATTGTTGTGCCAACGACTAAACGCTCTGTGACACTGGCCTATCAACAAGAACACCCTATTTATCCTTATATTGCTGGATTGATAGCTGAAATATTGGCTAAAGATGGTATTACGATTAAAGTGATTGAAATTGCCTTTGAAGATATCATGCAAGGCAAACAAGCAGATAAAATAGATCTCTGGTTAAATGGCATGAGTCTTGGGAGTGATCGAGCCGATGCGATATTGCCGTGGTTATATAACTTTGAGCAAATTGAACGAGCGATGCCACCTCAAGCATTCACGCAACTTGATACTCATATTGATAATTGGCGAATGAATATTACACCTGAATTTCCATTAGAAGAGATCCAGAATTTATTAGTCAATTCAGGTCAAGTATTACCATTATTCCATACGTGGTTAGGCGTTGATGGTAACGGTGAATTGGAAGGGATGGCGTCTAATCAATTAGGTTGGTTTGATTTTAAATCGGTGTGGGTAAAAGCAAGACACTAAGTCATGTCATTAAGTTTTGAAGTAAAAATCATAAGTAGGCGTTAAATAACGTCTACTTATTTTATTTACTTATCGTTGTGATTTTCTTCAAATTCGAGAATATCACCAGGTTGGCATTCAAGTAATTCACATAACTTATCTAAGGTTGAAAAGCGTACTGCCTTCGCTTTACCGTTTTTGAGAATAGATAAGTTTGCCTCTGTCATCTCCATAGCTTGAGCCAATGCTTTTAATCGCATTTTGCGTTTAGCCATCATGACATCTAAGTTAATACGTATTGTCATCGCAGGCTCTTAAATGGTTAAATTTTGTTCATCCGCAAGAATGCAAGCTTCTTTCATCACCCATGAAATTATCAATACGATAAGCCCCATAATAAGGGTTATAAAGTCTATACCTTCAAAGCCAATAGCAAGCATTCTGTGTCCAGGTGGATTATTGAAACTAATTACAACAGTCATTATTGCGTCATATAGTACTGAGCCACCAACCCAATAAAATATGCTGTAGCCAAGTTTCTGGTAAATAGTTGCATTTTCAAAGGTAAAGATATTGTTATTTTCATAGTTACGAAAGAGCTTAATTAACTTTGTTAAAGCATACATGATAATTGAGCAATAAATTAAGCTAAATAAAGCAGCTACGACTCTGATTGTGGGTGTTAATGGCACTTGAGTGAGGTTATGTAAATCATCAAAAGATGTTTGTACTATTCCAGTGGCTGTTAAATAGTCATATGGCGTATCTATGGTTAACCAAAAATAGCAGACTAAGATAGGAGTTAATATAAGGAATATTTGAAATAAGATACGAGCTCTTTTACTTTGTTTTTGGATATTGGACATGTGGTACCTCTTCAGTTGATGAGGCAATAATAGAGGCTAAATTATAAATAAGCAATAAAAAATTATCGTTTTACGATAATTTGTTTAATAATTGATGGCTATAAATGTTGTTATTGTAATGGACTGATAAATAAAGGAAAACGAGTACTATTCACTTTTATATGTAAAAAGTGAATATATACTCATTTTTAGGTTTAGGATGGGATTTAATTTTTTGCCGAATATTTTAAATTCAAATGCTGCTGTGATTCCATAAAAGCGACATGCAAGTTAATGAGCTGGACACTTTCTTGCTGCCACTGAGGATCGGTCTGATGTTGGCAAAACTCCACCATAGCAACAATGATTCGATCTAGCTTTTTTAAGCCCCAACGCTTTAGCTCTGCACTATAACTTGCATCACATACGACAGCTTGAAGCTTGGCATAAGAAAGCTGAATATAACCAAATGCCTGTTCGTTATAGCCTTGATGTTGATAATATTTAGTTAAGCGAAAACATGCATCTAGCCAGTAGGCTAAAGCTTCACTGCCAGTCTCATTGTCTAATTCATCCATCATGCTGCTAGGCGTTTGTTGAATGAGAGTAACCAACTCTGAAAAATCATGGCTATGGTTGGGTTGGTACCACCCTTTAACTGATTCTAGCCAGCAGTGAAGAGTCATCATGCGATTTTTACCTTTTTAAGTGCGTTGACTTCCGCTTCATCCCAGTTTGCAACAAAGTGATTGTCAGCAACATGGCGATGTCCTGAAATAGACTTCAAACTTATTGCACGGATCTTATCGGCGCTCTGTGAATAATCTGGCTCTGAATCCACGAGTTTATTAAAGGGTAGATCAGGATCGGGCACTGCAGAGATTAATAATTTAGTATAAGGGTGCTGTGGGTTACGTAAAATAGAACGAGTGTCTCCCCATTCAACAATACGACCACGGTACATTACGGCGGTTTCTTCTGCGATATAATGTGCAGTGGCTAAGTCATGAGTAATGTACAAAAAGCCAATACCAATTTTATCTTTCATTTCTTTCATTAGGTTCAACACACCTAATCGAATAGAAACATCAAGCATTGAGGTTGGTTCATCGGCGAGGATGATTTCAGCACCAACACCAATTGCACGTGCTAGATTTACACGTTGACGTTGACCGCCACTAAGCTGATGGGGGTATTTATCAAGATCTTCAATGGGTAACTCAACCAATTCCATTAGCTCATTTAAACGCTGCTCTATTGCGTCTTTACCCTTAACTTGTTTATGAATTAACAGTGGGCGAGTGAGGTGATGGCGAATAGTATGAGTAGGATTCAACGATCCAAATGGGTCTTGGAATACCATTTGGACTTTACCGCGGTAATTTAATACATCTTTACGTTTACGAATGGTATCGACGTTATCGCCTTTAAATAAAATCTCGCCTTCCGTTACGCCGTGAACTTTAGTAATGAGCTTTGCACATGTACTTTTACCACAGCCTGATTCACCAACGAGCGCTAAAGTACGCCCCTTATAGAGCTTAAAACTAATATTATCGAGTGCACGAAAGATTTCAGTCGAACCAAGACCACCGCCAGCAGTGAACTCTTTCACCACATTATTTAATTCAATAATTGGTTGTTCCATTACGATATTTCCTCTGCTGAGATAGAAACGTGTGGCGCATCTTCATGAATGTTAGGGAACGATGCCCATAACTTTTGGGTATATGGGTGTCGAGGATTGTTACGTATTTCACGTGCTTGATTGACTTCAACAATTTCACCGTATCGCATTACGGCAATGCGATCACAAAGTTGACTCATAAGCGCAAGATCGTGAGTAATAAATAACACAGAGAAATCGAATTCTTTACGAAGTTGATAAATCTGCTGCAAAATTTCACGTTGAACAACAACATCAAGCGCAGTGGTCGGTTCGTCCATAACGATAAGTTTTGGGTTTAGACATAGCGCAATCGCAATAACGAGTCTTTGACGCATACCACCACTAAATTGGTGTGGATATTCAGATAAACGCTCGCGAGGGATATTAACCAGATCTAATAGCTTTTCTGCACGCTCTTTTGCTTGTTCATTGCTGTAGCCAAGGTGATGGCGCATTACGTCAGCAAATTGCTCTTGAATAGGGAGTACGGGATTTAGTGAGTTCATTGCACTTTGGAATACCATAGCAATGTCTTTCCAGCGAACAACACCCATTTGTTGTTCAGTTATTGCGATAAGGTTTGTACCGTCGTACTCAATACTTCCTTTTGTGATAAGTGCTGGCGGCTTATGTAAGCGATTAATAGCAAAAGCGATAGTACTTTTACCACATCCCGATTCACCCGCTAAGCCAAATATTTCACTTTTACCTATATCGAAACTCACTGATTTTACGGCTTTAAAGTCGCCATTGTCTGTAATGTAGGTGACTTCGAGATCACGTACTTTCAGTATTGGGTCTGAATGAAACGCTTGTTCCATGATGCTCTCCCTGCAAAAATAAAACTATATGATAATGAAACTAATTATCATTAATATTCACATAAGCTAAATGAGTGAGAATAGGGTTGCAAAGGTTCAATTTAAAGAAAGTGAGGCAGGTATCAAAAAATCATGCAAAAGTTGAGTATCGTAAAAATATATACCACAAAGATAACCGTTATTTGTAAAAAGATTTTTGATAGCAGCAATGAAAGAGATTAAGAAGTAAAGCCCACAAAAGCCCACACAAGATCACATTGTAATATTGTGTGGGGGAGAGGTGAAAGATCAGACAGCGCTTTTTAATGCAGCGATAAAAATATCAATGTCGTCTTTTGTAATGTCTAAATGAGTCACTAATCGCAATGGGTTTCCTGTTGAGATCAAAATATTTTGTGATTTTAATGTTGTCGCTAATTGGGTTTGATCTATCTTGCTATCGACTTTTGCAAATAAGATATTTGTTTGAATGTGATTCGTGTTTACTTCAAAACCATTTACTGTATTTAATTGTTCAGCTAAGTATTTAGCATTGGAATGGTCATCGACTAAACGATTTGTATTTTCAGTTAGTGCAATTTTACCAGCAGCTGCAATGATTCCTGCTTGGCGCATGCCGCCACCGAGAACCTTACGCCAACGACGAGCTCTGGCTATTAGTGCTTTATCACCAATTAGTAGCGACCCAATTGGCGCACCTAAACCTTTCGATAAACAAATGGTGAAAGAATCAAAGTATTTAACAATTTCTGTGATATCGACATTGAGTGCGGCGGCTGCGTTATAAACACGCGCACCATCAAGGTGAAGTTTTAGGTTATGCTGATCAACAAATTCACGTGCTTGTTGAAGGTATGTTAGCGGTAACACTTTACCGTTGATGGTGTTCTCGAGGCTTAAAAGTGTTGTCCGGGCAAAATGAGGATCGTCTGGCTTAATTGCGGCTGTCAATTTTTCAAAGGGAAGTGTGCCGTCAGCAGCATTTTCTATTGGTTGAGGTTGGATTGAGCCTAAAACTGCTGCACCACCGCCTTCGAATTTATAATTATGAGCCTGTTGACCACATAAATATTCATCTCCACGTTCACAGTGCGCCATCAATGCCAGTAAATTAGCTTGAGTGCCAGAACTACAAAAAAGTGCGGCTTCAAATCCATGGCGTTCCGCTGCAAAAAGCTCTAAATCATTAACCGTTGGATCATCACTATAAACATCGTCACCAACCAGTGCTTGGGACATAGCTTGACGCATTAAGGGAGAAGGACGAGTTACCGTATCTGAACGAAAATCTATCATTTATTATCAGCTTCCTATTCTGTTTTATTCACTATATCACTGTGTACTCTTTGGTTTCTATAGTCGTAGATTCTTGTTATTAAGCATATGATGACACTATGTTTAAAACGGCTCATATGACAATTATATTAATATTGCATTCTTATAAAATATATTTTGTAAAGCATCTACACTTAAAAAGTCGGTTGTTTATTGTGCAATTATTGAAAGACTCTGAGTACGGCCACACTAGGAGGATGATGTGATGTTAGTGGAACAACGAGATTTTACCTTACTCGGTAAAGTTCAGCGGCATGCTCATATTAGCGTAATCCCAACGGGTAAGTTACGTGTTAATATTCTTGAGGATAATGCAGAACAAGAGGCTGAATTCTCACAATTATGGTTTAGTAAGACCGGAACAAAAACATTATTAGTCTGCCGAGATGAATCAAAAGTCAATTGGCAACTAGATCTTAGAAACCAAGACGCGAAAGAGCTCGAACACCTTATTGAATCAGCGCAAGAAGATTATGAAATTTTAATGCGAGATTTATAACTATCATCAATATTCTTGAATAGTTTGGTGGGTCAATTTGTGATTTTGCGATATGAGTGTGTTTAACCCTGCCAGTAACTAGCAGGGTTTTTTCAGTTTCTAGGTATAGGTAAAATGAGGCTTGCTTTCAAACCGCCGCGCTGGCTTTTGCTTAAAATTAAATCACCACGATAACTATGCGCTAGTTCATTAACGATGTTTAATCCAAGCCCTGTTCCAGGGGTGCTTTCATCTAGCCGCACTCCACGGTTAAGTACTTGCTTGCATTTTTCTTCTGCAATACCAATGCCGTCATCTTCAATGACAAGGGTAATTTGACCTGATTGGCTTGACTCTTGGTAGACGCGAATCAAAGAGTTAGCCCATTTATAGCTGTTTTCGATTAAGTTACCGATCATTTCATCAAGATCACTGCTTTCTACAGCAACCATCACGCTGCTATCAAGCTCGTTAACTAAGATCAGCTCACGATTTGCGTAGACTTTATCCATTGCTAAGGAGATCGCATCTACTCGACTAGAAACCGCTGTTTTGGCAGCTAGAATATTCACAGCGCCAGCCATGCGTGCACGACCTAAATGATAATCGATATGCTGCTGTAACTGCTGGAGAGCTGGAACTAGCTTGGCTTTTGTTGGTTCATCGAGTAACGCGACTTCATTATTCAAAATAGCAATGGGTGTTTTAAGTGCGTGAGATAAATTCCCTGAATGATTACGTGCGCGCAATAATAGCTCTTGGTAGTGGAAGAGTAAGGCATTTAGGTCATCAATAACTGGTTGTATCTCAACAGGATATAGCCCGGTTAGCTCTGTAGTATGTCCTTCTCGCACTAGCTTTAAATTTCGACGCAATTTACGTAGAGGCCACAGTGACCAGCTGACTTGTAGCGTGGTAAGTGTGAGAATACCAATTGCCATAATGGTCAAAATTAACCATAAGCCTCGGGTTAGTTCTTGTAAGGTCTTGATTAATCGATCCTGATTGATGGCAACAGATAATTCTACTGGATAATCACTATCAGGCAGTAAGAATTTACGTTTAACCACGATTAAGGATTGTTTATTAGGACCTTCAAAACCCTCTTCGTTATTCCCTGAAATGGTGGTGTCCCATAACGAGCGTGAACGTAAATGTTGGTTGTTGAGTTTGAGTGACCAATACAAACCGCTATAAGGGGAGTTAAATCGCGGGTTTGATAATCGACCATCAAGAAATACACGACCATGCGCATCAATATCAACGAGCGCTGTAATTTGATCAAGGTATAAATAAAGCTGGGTTTTTTCTTGGTCAATGAGGTAGCTTTTAATAAAGCTTGGCACAAGATAACCAGCCGTTAGCGTAATCGCTAATAGCCATATTGCAGCAGCACTTAATAGACGATTACGAATACTTGGCTGGCCTTTTTTCCTTTTATTAATTGGCATTAATCCGATATCCAAGGCCGCGAACTGTTTTTATTACATCATTGCCAATTTTTCGACGAATACGACCAATGAATACTTCAATTGTATTTGAATCGCGATCAAAATCTTGCTTATAGATATGTTCAACTAATTCTGTACGCGAAATAACCTTGTCAGTGTTATGCATAAGATAAGATAATACTTTGAATTCAAGTGCTGTAAGATCAATGATTTGACCTTCCCAAGTTACCTTGGAAGTACGTGTATCAAGACTTAGATTACCTGCTTGAATAACAGGAGAGGCATTACCTGTTGAACGGCGTAGTTGGGCTCTAACACGAGCGACTAATTCCACCATTTGAAAAGGTTTGGTTAAATAATCATCAGCGCCTGCATTTAAGCCGTCGACACGTTGTGTAAGTTCATTACGTGCACTTAAAATAACGACAGGGCAGTTTACATTTTCTTCACGAATACCTTTTAACACGGTAATACCATCTAGTTTAGGAAGACCCAAATCTAAAACAATAGCATCCCAAGGTTCTGATGTTGCACGATAGAGGGCATCAATACCATCACAAGAAAGTTCTGCCACCCAACCACTTTGTTCTAAACCAGTGATAATTTGTTCGCCTAAAGTAACTTCGTCTTCTACAACAAGAATTTTCATTTTGGAGCCCTGATGACATTTTCTAAATGTCGTCCTTTAATATTTAACATTTGTAAAGATTGAGCTTGATATTCAACTTTTATTATATTGTTTTCAGTATCAATAAGCTTTAGTTCATAGATCCACTCACCATTATCTTCGTTGAGCTCTACTTTAATTATACGTGCTGATAACTGTTGAGAGACTTTATGCTGAAGGGCTGAATAAGGCTTGATTAATCCTTTTTCTACAGCTGTCATTACATCATCGTGATGCTCTTCATCGTGGGTTACCGGCGTTGCTAATACGCCGAAAGTCAACGACCCGAGAAGTCCGACTATATATAAATATCTATGACCTATTTTCATATTTATAATTGTAAAGTAACAACCATGAATGGAAAGTGAATGAGACGATTATAATAACGTTTATAATGGGTATAAGTCGTTAAATTTTTGAGGTTTTATTCTAAAATTATGATCCCGTTATAGTTGAATAAATATTGCATTAATGGCGTGTTTATATTTTATTCAAATTTAGTGAATAGCTTGCTAGTTTACGGTATTTATCGCAAAATTGCGCAATAAAAACTAATGAAATAGGTAACCCACCATGGCTTCTAGCGCACACGCACTTCATATTTTAGTGAAACACAAAGAATTAGCTGATGATATTCTAGAACAGCTTAAAAAGGGTGCAAAATTTCAAGAACTTGCTAAGAAACATTCAACGTGCCCATCGGGTAAAAAAGGCGGGGATCTTGGTGAGTTCCGTAAAGGTGCTATGGTACCGCAGTTTGATAAAGCGGTCTTTTCTGGCAAAGCAATCAGTACCAGCGAAGCGTTAAAAAAGAAAAATAATAACTTACGTGGATTAATTCCAGAGCCTGTAAAAACTAAATTTGGTTGGCATATTATTAAAGTTCTTTATACCGTTTAATCTATTTATTAAACAGGCTTGAATTTATATTAACGCTCTCATTCTAGAGCGTTTTTTATGCTTAATAGATACATAACAACCTTATTGATGGTATCAATTGGTTGCCATTATTCAATTATCCGTGTGAATAAGGTGGTCAATTTACATTGATTTACGCTTTAAAGCTGTTTAATTAATCTGTTTTTCCATAGTATTAATATATGCCCTTTTTATGGAGAATGACGATGAAAGGTTTATTCGATCAGTTAATAAATCAAGCTAGTAATTATATTGATAAGGGAAAAGCCACATCGAACTCAAGCACTTCTGATTTATTAAAAGGAGCAACGGCTGGTGGGGTAGTCGGCGCATTATTAGGTAATAAAAAAAGTCGCAAATTAGCAAAAAAATATGGCGGTAAAGCAGCCTTAATTGGTGGTACTGCCGTGATTGGCACTGTAGCTTATCAGGCTTATAAGAAATGGTCGCAAGAATCATCACACGCCTCTAATACGGCAATGGACTCACAGTCTACGATTTCCCCAAATACTCAATTAAGAACAAACCAAGACTTATTAGTTCAAGCAATGATTTTTGCAGCAAAAGCTGATGGTCATATTGACGAACAAGAAAAAACAGCGATAGCACAATGGATGATTGAAAATGGGATCACCCATGATATTGAAACGGTGATTGTTCGCTGGCTAAATGCACCGTTAGATCCTCAAGTTATTGCAGCGCAAGTTAGCGGTTTAGAGCAAGCATCTGAAGTTTATTTAGTTACATTATTGGCTATTGATGTCGATCATTTCTTAGAGCGTGCTTATCTCGACGCATTAGCTAATGCATTAAAACTACCTGAAGGCTTAGTTCAGCGAATAGAAGAACAAGCAAATGTTATGTAGTGATTGATTTAACAAAGCTGATATAAGGGGCTAATTGAATATAGCCCCTGAGTGCAAATGTTACTTTGTTTGACCCGCAGGCATAGAACTGTTGATTCTGACTGGACCTAAACCAATAACACACTGTTTATATCCTTTTTCCCAGCCTTTTAGGTATGCTGTTCTATTTACAGTATCAAAGCTATTTACTATATCTTTGGATGGTAAAAACTGCGCTTCCATGGCATTTTTACAACCATCGTCATATCCTTTTTTTTCTGCTGGCGCTGTATCTTGTTTTACGAATTTTGTGATCACTTGTGGCTCAGATTGCGGTACAGTTTGTGTCGCGCAACCTGAAATCAATAAAGTTAAGCCAATGAATGGTAAATATCTATTCATAATATACTCAGTTATATGTTCAATTTTACTATTGTTATAAAACTATAAGTAAAATTCTTATAATTCCTATTTGGTATATTATTGCTGTATCCTTAATGAAAGTGTAACCAATGTCATAGTGGCTGATAATGTGAGTATTTTAAGCGATAAACTAAATGGACTATTGCTTAAGCGATACAATGATCTCTTTCGAAGAGCGAGTATCACTCCAGTTTAATAATTTTGAATAAAAGTACTTCAGCATTATCAGATAGATACTGATGAGGCTGAAACTGGTTATGGCACTAATACCTTGTTGGAAATGATTTTCACCAGAAAGAAGTAAGATTAAGCCAAGACTGATCCCAAGTGATGAAATCATTAGCCATAGCGGAAAACTAAGCCTAAAAAATTGATAGAAATGGAACAATACAGAGAAGATTACTTTCTTTAAATGAAACATAATACACCCCTAAGCTAAATTGTTACCTAGTTATTAAATTATTCCAGTTAGTGATGAGAGTGAAGTGCGGTAATAAGATTTTGTGTCGTTGCTCATAGTTTGATGGTAACGATAAGACGGTATTGTGCCTAATCGTTATAGCCATATCATAATTATTTTTTTGGTTCTGGCAGGGTTGGTTTAGGAATGTAACGGCCTAAACGATCAATTTTTCTTTTTTTGGAGAAGAACATTTCAAGTTCAATCATTACGCCAGGGTTGGCGTGATAGTTATATTCACGAGGGAATTCTAGCTGCGGACGAATACCTAAATATAACCAGTGTTTGTAAATGCGTTTATTCCACGTTGCAGATATCCAATAGTTTGTGACTTCTTTATTTTCTCCTGTATCAGCACTGATCCCTGTTGAGTACTCGAATAGGATTTTATCGTCGTAGCGATGGAACAATTCAAATTGTTGCAACAGTTCCCATTTGTCGTCTTCTTTTAAGTACTGTGCACTCGTCGTAGTTTTGAATATTTTCGAGTGTTCAGGGTTTATTGCGTAATAGCCATTAAGTGCACTTAGATAACCTAACCCTTTTGAGTGGTAATAAAAAACTTGTTGCTCGAGCTGGGTTGTCCAGTTTTCACTAATAGAATCAACGCGTGTAAATCGCATTTTTGTGAAAGGATCAAGCGGAAGTTTTAATTTAATACCAATATCAAAATCTGAATTCCAGTTGCCAAAGTGGGCATCTTGAAGACGAAATGCACCAACGGTATCGCCAGATGTGGTTTTGTTACCAGTGGCAATACCACGTTGCTTGTTTTCAAGACTATCGAAGTCGCCTGGCTCTGAATCAATGATCAGTTTCCAGTCTCGTTTAACATGAGGTAGATCAAGTTTAAAATAAACTTTGAAGTCATTATCAACTTTGCCTCGATATGAATAGGACAAACGGTTACGAATCCGTAAATAGCTTCGGTTGGTTAGTGCACTTTCGTCATCGTCTTTAGCTAAGCTTTCGTCAAGGTATTCACCAATATCATGAACGGTGTCAGTAAGTGATTGGTGTGAGTCATCAACCCAATTTGCCATGCTTGATTGATTATCGGGGTCAGTAGTTGTGTCGTTTACGGGGTCAGCTTGGCTAATACTGGGTATGGTTGAGAGTAAAAAAATGGGTAAGCAAAGCTGTTTATAGCGATCTTTAAATGAGAATAACGGTTTCAATTTATTCAAACTTCCTTTCTGAATACGACCCTATAAATCCAAATAAACATCAGTATAAGATGTTATTTTTACTAAGAATAGAGGTACTTAAATTTTGATGATAGTGCGCTAACAAAAGTTTGTTGTCTCAGTTGTTATATATTCATCACCAAATCATCATCTTAATGATGTGTAATCACACTATACTGAAAATAGATTTTATGATTACGTCCTCATAGCTAGGATATTATTGATACACAGTATTTATCAATCGATTTTGAGTATTGTGGCTGATAGTTACAAAGTTTTTGTGACATAAAGTTTAAATATTAATGGTTTATTCTAGAACTTAATGACGGTTTTAGATATTTCTGTTACCAATCATGTGAAACCAAGTGCACTCGAGGGAATATATGGACAGTTCAGAGATAGAAAGCATGAAGCGGGATATGTCAGTTAAAGTTCATGATATTTTTGATAACTTTGAAGAACATAATAATCGCTTACCAACGATGGAAGAGTTTCGCAGTATCTTTCATGATTGTGCTGATAACTATTTAGGCCCATTAGATAAACAAATTGTGGATGGTATTAATGCTAATTTAGAGCGTCAACGTATCCGAGAGCAACAGTTGTGGGATGCTGTGAATGAGCTTGAGTCTGAAGAACGAGTTCGTAGAGACGCAGAATAAAGTTTATGGGCGATGCGCCATAGCTAAAGTAACTTTAGACTGTGGGCGTATCCCCAATTGTTGGCAAAATGTCTGACTAACCAATGTGAATTTTTCTAAATCTATGCCAGTTTGGATGTTGAGACCTTGGCATAAGTAAATAACATCTTCTGTTGCTACATTACCACTTGCTCCTGGTGCGTATGGGCAACCACCTAATCCCGCAATACTACTGTCTATTGTAGTAATTCCCATCTGCATTGCTTGATAAATATTCGCTAATGCTTGTCCATAACTATTATGGAAATGGACGGCGATGGCTTTTGATTGAATATGCTGATTTACACATTCTAACATTGTAGCAACTCGTAATGGCGTTCCTGTTCCTATTGTGTCTCCCAGTGACACTTGATAACAGCCCATGTTGATGAGAGTCTTTGCAATTTCTGCGACTTGTTGCGGTGGTGTTTTTCCTTCGTACGGACAATCTATCACACAGGATAAATAAGCACGTACAGGTATTAAGTGTTGATGGGCTATCGCAATAACAGATTCAAATCGTCGAAGGCTTTCATCAATACTGGCGTGTATATTTTTTTGAGTGAAGGTTTCAGAGCAAGAAGTAAAGATAGCGACTTCATTGGCATTAACGTTAATGGCCGCTTCTAGCCCTTGTAAATTTGGAGTTAGAGCTGAGTAAAATATATTGGGATGACGTTGAATGTGCGAAAATACACTATCTGAATCAGCCATCGTTGGGATCATCTTTGGCGAAACAAATGCACCTGATTCGATATGTGTTAAACCTGTCTGACTCAATTCATTAATCAGCGCTATTTTAAGAGCTGTTGCTTTATCACCTAATTTTGAAAGGTGAGGTTCGTTTTGTAATCCATCACGGGGACCAACCTCAAAAACGGTAATAGCATCGGGTAGCGATAATTGAAGCTTATTCGTTAATGTCATTGGCTTTACTCCAACTTGGTGGGACTTTATCGAAAAAAGCTTGTATGCCTTCTTGTGCTTGTGGTGAACATCTGACTTTGGCGATTAATTCACTGGTATAACGAATTAAACACTGATCAATTATTGTGATTTCGCATTGTCTACATAAGGTTTTGACTGTTGCAAGAGCAGCTGGACTATTGGTTAAGATTTGTTGAATTATTACCTGTTTTTCTTGTTGTATATCATCACAAATATGATGAATTAAACCAAGTTCGTGTGCTTGTTCTACCGTGATTAACTCTGCGGTTAACATAAAACGTTTTGCTTGGCGGATACCTATCGCACGACAAACATACGGGGCAATTGTTGCAGGCACTAACCCTAACCTTACTTCACTTAAACAGAATTTAGCGTTGATACTTGCAATAGCAATATCACAGCAACAAATTAACCCTAATGCGCCCCCAAAAGCAGCACCTTGAACGACGGCAATGGTGGGAGCTGGAAAGTGATTGAGTTGATTTAGAAGTTCAGCAAGTTGAGCTGCATCTTTTTGATTATTTTCCTCTGTTTCTAAAGCAATGTTTTTCATCCAATGCAGATCAGCACCCGATGAAAAATGTTTACCATTGGCTTCAAGTAGTAGGCCGCGTATCTCTTTGTTTATTTTAAGTTGATTAAGGGCGGTGAGCAGATCACCGATGATTTCAGCATTGAAAGCATTCGATTTATCGACACGGTTTAAAGTAATGGTCGCGATATTATTAGGTGAAACCGACACTAAGATATTTGGTTGTGTTTTCATAATATGACCTAAAAAGTTACATGCGGAAAATACCAAATCGGGTTTCTTTTATAGGGACATGCTGAGTAATTGAAAGCGCCTGGGCTAATACATCACGTGTAGATTTAGGATCAATAATGCCGTCATCCCATAGCCTTGCACTGGCGAAGTAGGGATGACCTTGTTTGTCATAGAGTTCTAAAATCGGTTGTTTTATTTGTTGTTCGTCTTGCTCCGTCCACGGTTTATTTTCTCGTTGGCGGATAGCTTGAGTGATTTGTGATAAGACTTCAGCGGCTTGCTCACCACCCATGACGGATATGCGCGCATTAGGCCACATCCATAACAGAGTTGGATCATAAGCTCTTCCACACATGCCATAATTCCCTGCGCCGTATGAGCCTCCGATGATAACGGTAAATTTGGGCACATTGGCACAAGCAACAGCCATCACCATTTTTGCGCCGTGTTTTGCAATACCTTCTGCTTCAACCCGTTTACCAACCATAAATCCGGTGATGTTTTGTAAAAACAACAGAGGGATTTTCCGCTTACAGCATAGCTCAATAAAGTGAGCGCCTTTTTGTGCCGATTCTGAAAATAGAATGCCATTGTTAGCAATAATACCAACAGGGTGGCCTTCAATAGCTCCAAAGCCACAAACGAGGGTATTGCCATACATGGCTTTAAATTCGTCAAATTCAGAGTTGTCGACTAAACGGGCGATGAGCTCTTTAATATCAAATGGAATACGGATATTGGTACCCACTATGCCGTAGATGTCATCCATGCTGTATTTCGGTGGGGATGCAGTGGAATTATGATGAGTGTTTGCACTTGGTATATTGCAACTGGCAATAGCATCACGTGCAAGATTCAATGCATGGGGTTCATCATTAGCATAGTAATCAGCAAGACCTGATGTTTTACAATGAACATCGGCACCGCCTAATTCTTGTGCTGTTACTTCTTCACCTGTTGCTGCTTTTACTAAAGGGGGACCAGCTAAATAGATTGTTGCTTGATCTTTTACCATGATAGACACATCAGCCATAGCTGGAATGTATGCGCCACCTGCAGTGCAAAGCCCCATAACAACAGCAATTTGAGGGATCCCTTTCGCTGACATTTGGGCTTGATTGAAAAAGATACGACCAAAATGATCTTTATCGGCAAAAACTTCGGCTTGGTGTGGTAGGTTAGCACCGCCTGAATCAACAATATAAATACAGGGAAGATGACACTTTTCAGCGATTTCTTGGGCTCTAAGGTGTTTCTTTACCGTTAGTGGGAAATATGTTCCACCCTTAACCGAAGGATCATTAGCAATGATCATACACGCATGCTGGTGGATGTAGCCAATGCCAGTAATAATGCCAGCACAAGGAACGGCTTCGCTATAGACATTTAGTGCGGCAAAAGGTGCAATTTCTAACCATGGACTGTGTTTATCAAGTAACTGATGAATTCTTTGTCTTACTGGTTGCTTACCTTGTTTTTTTTGATGTGATAATGCCGATTCTCCACCACCTTGATGGATTATCTCTAGGTGGTTATTTAAGTCGTCAACCAACAATTGCATCTCATCCTTATTGTTTTTGAACCATTGGCTGGTTGTATCTACTTTTGAGGTAAGTTGAGCCATGGCTTACTCCTTAGCGAGCTGATTCTGAGAATAATTCACGTCCAATTAGCATGCGTCTTATCTCTGAAGTTCCTGCACCAATTTCATAAAGTTTGGCATCTCGTAATAAACGTCCGGCAGGGTAATCATTGATATAGCCATTACCACCGAGTATTTGAATAGTTTCTAACGCCATTTTCGTGGCTAGTTCAGCACTGAGCAAAATCACTCCAGCTGCATCTTTACGGGTGACTTCACCGCGGTCACAGGCTTTTGCTACGGTGTAAACATAACTGCGAGCAGCATTGAGTTGGGTATACATGTCTGCAACTTTAGCTTGGATTAGTTCAAATTCACCAATCGCTTTGCCAAATTGCTTTCGTTCATGTATGTAAGGGATCACGACATCCAAACATGATTGCGCAATACCGAGTGGGCCGGCGGCAAGTACTACGCGCTCGAAGTCTAATCCACTCATTAAGACTTTTGCGCCGCGGTCGACGTCACCCAGTACATTTTGTTTCGGTACTTTGCAGTTAATAAAAACTAACTCGCAAGTATTTGAGCCACGCATTCCTAATTTGTTGAGCTTTTGCGCAGTAGAAAAACCATCAAATTGTGATTCGATAATAAAGGCGGTGATTGCTTTGGCTGAGGTGCGGGCATACACCACAAGCGTATTGGCCTCTGGTCCATTAGTGATCCACATTTTATTACCGTTGAGAACAAAATGATCGCCGTGATTTTCTGCTTTTAACTGCATACTCATAACATCAGATCCAGCATTGACTTCACTCATTGCCAGTGCACCAATATGTTCTCCAGTGATTAATGCAGGCAGGTATTGTTGTTTCTGAGCATCATTACCATTTCTAAAGATTTGATTGGCACATAAGTTGGAATGGGCACCGTAGCTTAATCCGATTGAGGCAGAAGCACGGCTGATCTCTTCCATCACGATAACATGCTCTAAATAGCCCATAGCAGCCCCACCGTATTGTTCACCAATGGTGACGCCAAGTAAGCCCATTTGACCTAATGATTGCCAAAGATAGTGGGGAAATTGATTATCTTGATCTATTTCGTTAGCGATAGGGGCAATATATTCAGCTGCATATAAGTTAACTTGTTCGCGCAGCATATTGGCAGTATCACCTAAATCAAAGTTGAGCGGTGCGTATTGGCTATTCATGGTAAAGCCTCCTTTGCGGGAACAGTTGTGACTACTTGTTTTTGTATAGGTCTGATTTTATTAAGGCGTGCTTGCAGCGTTTTTTTGCGCGTTCAAGTTCAATAAGAGTGATATCAATATCAGCGCGTTGATGAGTTAGTTGTCGTTGTTTTTGATCGATGATATCGATCATAGAAAGTAGCTGATCATGGCTTTTATTGTCATCGTATAAACTGAAGAGTTCCCCGATCTCTTGTAAAGAAAAGCCTAAACGCTTACCGCGAAGTATTAAACCGAGCCGAATTTTATCTCGCCGTCCATAGACACGGTTTACGCCGTCTCGTTTCGGTGAAAGCAAGCCTATATCTTCATAAAAGCGAATACTGCGTGGTGTTATTTTAAATTCGTTTGCAAGCTCGCTGATTTTGAAAGTCATCACATTGAGTCTCCTGCAACGTTAGATAGGTAAAAACTTTTCACCTATCGGTTAAGCAGAGCAGTGATTTTGAGTATTAAAATCCCAGCCAATGTTTCTTAACGTTTACGTAAATGTTAGTGCTATGCTTACAAAAGCGTCAAGAAATCCCCTAATATTCCTGCAAGGCAATGTTTTCTAAATTGACGTAAAGAGGTGATTGGTATGAGTAAGGATATTCTGATCGTTGCTGCTAAAAGAACGCCAATTGGGAGTTTTCAAGGCGATTTACGGCATTTTTCAGCATCTCAGCTGGGCAGTATTGTTATTGAAGCAGCATTACGAGATGTTAAACGTGCTCAGCCAACAGATACTACTCAAGAACATAATAGTGAGATGGAGTATGAGCACATTGCACAATTGATTGATGAAGTCTTTATGGGGTGTGTGTTAACGGCAGGTGTTGGGCAAGCACCTGCAAGACAAGCTGCTTTGATGGCAAAAATTCCTATATCGGTTGCTTGTACAACGATAAACAAAGTTTGTGGCTCTGGGTTAAAATCTATCTTATTGGCTTGCGATATGATTAAAGCTGGGGCGATTCGAACGGCTGTAGCAGGGGGCATGGAGAGCATGACCAATGCCCCTTATTTACTCACAGACAGCCGAAATGGTATGCGAATAGGCCATAAAGCGGTACTGGATCATTTATACCTAGATGGATTGCAAGATGCATTTGATGGGCATTTAATGGGCGTTTATGGCCAACAAACGGCGAGTAAGTATGATATTTCACGCGAAACCATGGATGAGTGGGCTATAAGGTCAATCAATAAAGCCCGAGAAGCGGATAATAGTCAGGCATTTCACGCTGAAATTGTCCCTATTACCGCCCAGAGTAAAAAAGCCTTGATGACAGTTGAAAAAGATCAGCACCCAAATGAAGTTAACCCAAAGAAAATACCAAATCTCCCACCTTTATTTTCTCAACACGGTGAACAAGGCACGATCACAGCTGCTTCATCAAGTGCTATTGGTGACGGCGCTGCAGCTCTAGTGTTAATGGAAGCAGAGCAAGTTCGCCGACAAGGCTTAGATCCTCTGGCGACAATTAAAGGGTATGCAAGTCATAGTCGTGATCCTGATGAGTTTACCATTGCACCTATTCATGCCATTAACCAATTATTAGATGATCTTAATTGGTCCATTGATGATGTTGATTTGTGGGAAATTAACGAAGCTTTTGCTGTGGTGACAATTGCCGCGATAGAGCAGTTAGGTATTGATGCTGAAAAAGTGAATGTTAACGGTGGAGCTTGTGCATTAGGCCATCCAATAGGCGCTACAGGAACAAGAGTCGTGGTGACATTAACCCATGCATTACGACAAAAAGTGCAAATGTTGAGTAGCACTAAAATTAAAACGCTTAAAGGTGTTGCTGCTGTATGTGTTGGCGGAGGGGAAGCATTAGCAATTGCGATTGAAGTTGATGTTAAATAGTATGACATTGAAGAGTGTAATGAAGTTGAAGGAGTAAGTGATGACAGGAATGGTTAATGTTTCTTATATCCGTTGTACTGATGGACATAGTATTGGTGTATTAGAGCTGGATAATCCATCATCGCTTAATGCACTTACGTTAAATATGCATAAAACGATTTACCAGTATTTACAGCTTTGGCGTGAAGATGAAAGCATTGTTGCTGTAATTTTTAAATCGAAGGGTGATCGTGCTTTTTGTGCGGGTGGGGATGTGCGCAGTATGTATTATGCAATGGAAAATGATCCTGCTTTAAATCATCAACATAAGCCACCACAAATAGATTTAGATCAAATCGATAGCCACGTAGCTAAACCGTTTTTAACTGAATATTTCTCTGTCGAATATAGTTGTAATTTACTCATCCATCACTACAACAAACCCGTTATTGCGTGGGGACATGGGTTCATCATGGGGGGAGGGTTAGGTTTATATATAGGCGCAAGTCACCGCGTTGCTTTACCTAATACAGTATTAGCGATGCCAGAAATAACTATTGGCTTATACCCTGATGTTGGTGCGACATGGTTTTTAAATCAGCTTCCTGCTGGTATCGGTTTGTTTTTGGGATTAACAGGCGCACGTGTCAATGTTTGTGATGCTCGTGATTTAGCGATGGTTGATCATATTGTTTCAAATAATGCTTACGATAATGTCGTCAGACAGTTAAAGGATTACCCATGGTCAACAGTATTGGCTGATACACAAAGTCAGCCATTGGTATCCGAAGTAGTCTCGACCATATTAAATAACAGTGCTGTAGAAGCGCACTCCGTGTTACCAGCAAATCAATTAATGCCATACTTTGCGCAAATTCAGGCGGCCTGTTTTTCCCAATCATTACCTACTATTTACGAACAGATTAATGCCATTGATGGTTTAGGGCTCTGGATTGAGACTGCAAAAAAGGCAATGAATGCAGGTAGCCCTATTACCGCACATATCTGTTTTAAACAAATACAGGACTATAAAGATGTATCTTTACTAGACTGTATAAAAATGGAATTGGGCCTTTCAGTGAATTGTGGTTTGTTGGGTGAGTTTAAAGAAGGTGTCCGAGCGCATTTAATTGATAAAGATTATACGCCTAACTGGATTTATTCATCAGTAAGTGATGTTGATACAAAAATCGTTGAGCAAATATTTACACCTATCTGGTCTGAGCATGAAAATCCACTTAATCAGGTGAATATTAGCTAACTATTTATAATAACTTAGTTTTTATGAATAGAATTATTGTGATAGTCAAATATACGTTAAAGTAGCAAAGTCAAAAATTTTGTTTTAATTCAGGAGCAATAAATGAATATTGAGAATAGCGTTGTTGTCATTACCGGTGCTAGTCAAGGTCTAGGCCAGATGATGGCTGTAACTCTAGCTCAAATGGGCGCTGAATTGGCTTTAATTGATATCAACTCAGCTGGGCTACGTCAAACGCAAGATCAGTGCCATATGCTAAATAGTAAAGCAATGATCTATGAGGCTGACGTAACAAGCGAAGAGGAAGTTGTTCAAGCATTTGCGCATATTATTGAAGATTTCGGTCATATTAATGTCTTAATTAACAATGCTGGTATTCTTGATGATGGCTTGCTGGTTAGTGAAAGTAATGACGTATTAACGAAAATGCCTTTAGAACAATTTCAAACGGTGATGGATGTTAATGTTACTGGTTCATTTTTGTGTGGACGAGAAGCTGCTGAAAAGATGATCAAAACTGGATCACAAGGCGTTATTATTAACATTTCAAGTGTCGCTAGAGCAGGAACATTAGGCCAAACTAACTACGCGGCATCAAAAGCTGCAGTTGCAACTATGGCTGTGGGTTGGTCTAAAGAGTTAGCAAAATATGGTATTCGTGTTGCTGCAATTGCTCCCGGTTTGATTGATACTCCTTTAACAGACCAATTGAAGCCCGAAGTGCTTGAAAAAATGAAGGCGTCAGCACCTTTAGAGCGTGTTGGTGAGCCTGAAGAGGTTGCTCATACAGTGAAGTATATTATTGAGAATGACTACTTCACTGGGCGTATTCTCGAAATTGATGGTGGTATGCGTTTATAACGTTAATTAACCGTAAAACATCGCATATAGTGCCATACCTCCGCCAGCTACAAACATAACCATAGAGACAGTAAAGGCGAATTTAGCAAGGTATGGCATTAATTTTTCCATGATATTACTCTGTTTATCGTTCTGAATAACAGATATTACCTTCCATCTTCGTGTTAGTGAAGAAAATTCATATCCAAAAAATAAAACACTATATTTATCTTTTAATTCTTATTTGGTATAAACTCAAGGAAAATTAACACAAATAAGACAAACATATCACATGAGCATATTGAACTCTGCAAAACAGGCCTATAAGCATAAAAATCACGGTAAAACATTGTCTATCGCTAAATATGCGTTCAGGGCAATGGTGTATTCACGCCAATATAAAGAACTCGCTCATTTCTTTTCAAATGCCCAACGACAAGAAATCATTGAGCAACAACCTGAATTTTTAATGCGCTTTACAAAACCCTATTTGGCTACGTGTTTTTCTAAAAATCAAATTGTTGAGGTTTTAAAAAAACATTATAACTGGATGGAAAGCCATTTTTCAGATTCAGCTCGACATACTATTTATGCTGATGAATTAGAGCTTTATAGCTTTGATATTGAAGAAAATTCCTATCAAGTTAAACTAAGTTTTGATCATACTTATCGTCGCGAGGGTGAGTTAGCGTTAATACTGACAGATAGCAACGATCACCGTTATTACGCTATCGCATTTACCGTTATTGACAATGATATTTATGTCGGTTGTATGCAAGGTGGTGCTAACGATAATGGATTTAGCCGCTTATTTACGAAAGCTTTTTATGGCTTACGACCAAAGTCATTTATGGTTGAAACCTTACGTTTATTTGCTAACGATATGAATATTGAGCATATCTATGCGGTTAAAAATAGTGCACATGTATACACCGCTAAGCGTTATGGTAAAAAAGCGTCAACGATTAATCTTAACTATGACCAATTATGGCAAGAGCATAATGGTGAAGAGTTCAATGATGACTTCTATTTGTTACCATTACACACAGAGCGTCGCGCAATGGAAGATATTAAACGACCAAAGCGTAAAATGTATCGCGAACGCTATGCGTGGTTAGATGAATACGATCAAGAATTGAAAGAAAAGCTAGACGCAGTTTCTATCGTTCACTAGGTGTTCTTTAAAGTGGCAAGTGATTGAATACATATTGCGTCATGGCGCCAATATTCCAAGTCACAGTCAATAAGATTATTATATTGATCGTAATTTAAACGTTCTACAAACATAGCAGGGCTACCTGCTGTAGCACGTAGCGCTGTCGCTGTAGAGCCTGTTAATGAAGTAGTGCTCACACGATAGCGCGTTTTTGAATATATACGATTGAATTGCTCGCGGTAAATAATACTGAGAGAGTGCGTAAAATCGGTTTCCAGTAAGTTTGGAAAGAATGACGGTAAGATGTAGTTGGTTACCACAACGACTGGACGATTATCGAGAAAACGTAAACGCTTGATTCGATACAATTCATCTTCAGTACTCGTTTGTAGTAATTGTGCTACTTGCTTATTGGGTTTGACTAATTCCGCTGAGAGTAACTCCGATCGGGGAGTGCGACCTTGTACCATCGCCATTGCAGGAAACTCTGTGGTGTTCGTTGGATCATAAATTAATGGTTGTGGTGATATAAACCATCCACGACGATCCTCTCTAAAGAGTTTTCCCTCCGACTCAAGTAACGAAAGTGCTTCTCTCAAGGTAATACGAGTTGTATTAAATGATTCTGCCAATTTCCTTTCTGATGGCAGCTTTTGTCCTAATTGACCTGATTCAATTTGTTCAAAGATAGCTTCCTTGATCTTTAAATATTGCACTAAACCACTCTCTTCTTGCTCGTGTCGAATTTAATTTTTCTATCCATTAAACAGTATTATATGTATATAAAATACAATTATAAAAGAATTAATATACAAGAGGGCAAGGGTTCGCTTGCCCTTATATTATTCAGCGTTTTCGCCATGTTTGTGTTGTTTTTTCAAGTAATTTACTAACACCGACATAGCTTATTTTTACCAGTGCAGTTGTGATTAATAACATCACGGCCATTGCAGCTGCTGGTCCTGTTTGTCCAGCTTCATCCATATTAAGTACGGAAACTGACGCTGGCATAGTATCTGTTGAATATAAAAATATAATCGCAGAGGTTGTCGTCATTGCATTAACAAACAAATAGACAAAAATATCTAGAATTGCAGGAGCACACACAGGTAAAGTAACTTTAAAGAACGCTTTATATTGTGGCAGTTTTAGTGATGCAGAAATAGCTTCGATCTCTGCTGGTAATTGTTTTAATGCGGTGACTGCGGTCATATGTCCCACGGTGTAATAATGCATTACAGTATTAATGACCAGAATAGTAAGTTTGCCGTAAATAATAGTTAGCGGGTTCGCGCTATTGTTGAAAAAGAAAATATAACCTAAACCAAGTACCATTCCCGGAACTGCCATTGGAATAATTGCAAACATTTGTAGTAATTGACGAAGCGGACCCAGACAGCGTCCTTTTTCAATACAGTATGCACCTAGAAAAATGGTTATTGTTCCGAAAACGGCAACCAATAAGCCTAACTTAATCGAATTAAAATATGGTTCCCAACCGGATGCACTAAATTGCGCAAAGTTATAATTATGAAGACTAAGGGTAGTATTCCATGGCCAAAATGTGACGAGTGAGCCGTAAATCGCCATACCAATAATTGTTATAATAACGAGACAAATAAGGCTACAAAAAATAAAGCATAACCCATCTCGGATAAAGTTAGCTTGAGGCACATAAGCGACAGAGCGAGAGTCAAATAGCCCTTTTTGTTTTTTCTGTACCCAACGATCAGCCGTAAAAGCAAGAATTGCTGGCACCAGTAACGCAACACTGGTTACCGCACCCATCTCAAAGTTTTGTTGGCCAACTACTTGTTTGAAAATATCAGTTGCCAGAATGTTATAGCTACCGCCGATAACCTTAGGTACTGAAAAATCACATACAACAAGTGTAAATACCACAATCAACGCACTTATCACGCCGTATTTTGCGCCTGGTAGCGTAACGATAAAAAAGGTTTTTAATGGCGAAGTATTAAGAGCTTTTGCTGCTTCATATAATCTTGCATCTGAGGTACGAAGTGACGTTTTGATGATCATCAAAGCATGAGGAAAACACCAGAAGGTTAAACCAATCGTTATACCGATAGGGCCATAAATGGAGTGTCCCATTAGAAGTTCTTTAGCAATACCTTGATTACCTAAGATATAGATTAAACTGAGTGCTGGTAATAGAGAAGGTGCAAGGATTGGCGCAGTTCCTAAAACACTAAATAACCCTTTAAATGGCATACAACTTCGGGTTAGTGCATATGCGTAAAAAAAAGCAAATAGACCAACGAGAGAAGTGACAGTAACACCAATAACGAGCGTGTTTCTGATTGATTGCCATACTGAAGAATATGAAAAATACTCCACAAAGTTGGCTAAACCAACAAATTGTCCAGCTTCGTTTTGCATACTTTTCTGAAGCATAGAAAAGAGTGGCGCAATAACAAAAATCCCCATCATTACCAAAAGTAGAATGAGTATGACCGCGACAATAACATTGTTCTTGGTGACAGTATTTTTTAACATTGCCAAACGCACATTAAGTGGTAGTGATGTTATTTGATGACGACTATTTGGAATTGCTTTAGCTGGAAGTAAAGAAGCCATAATCATTGATCCTTTAAAATTATTAAATCACTGAGCTTTAAAAATGTGGGTATATTGCTGAGTGATATTTACGAAGAGGAAATGACCTTCCTTAATGGCAAGACGTCGTAGTTCTCTGATTGGTACATCGACTTTAATATTTTTAGCGGGGTTATAGCCTTGTAATCGACAATTTGCGCGAACGTAAGTGCCTTGAAATTCTAAATCTTCAACTTGAACAGGGATCGAGGATGCTGATTGTTGATTATTATCGGTGAAATGAAGATCTTCTGGGCGCAGCCCTAATTCAATACGTTGCCCACGATTAAGGTGCTCGTTCGGTGAAGGTAACAAAGTTTCACCAATTCGGATGTTATCGTCACTCACAACAGATGCATCTATAAAGTTCATGCTACCAACAAACTCTGCGACAAAGCGTGAAGCGGGATTTTGATAGATTTCTTCAGGTGTACCAACTTGCTCAATGACACCGTGATTCATTACAACAATTCTGTCAGCCATTGATAGGGCTTCTTCTTGATCGTGAGTCACCATGATTGTGGTAATGCCAAGTTTACGTTGAAGTTGGCAAATTTCATCACGAAGGTGTGTTCGTACTTTTGCATCTAATGCGGATAGAGGCTCATCGAGTAATAGTAACCCCGGTGACAAGGCGAGTGCGCGAGCTAGCGCAATACGTTGTTGTTGACCACCCGATAATTGGCTTGGGTACTTTTCGCCTGAATCTGGCAATCCAATGAGCTCTAACCAATATGTGACAATGTCACTAGCTGTTTTATGAGATTTGCCTTGGTTACGTAAGCCTAATGCAATATTTTCTGATACCGTTAGGTTTGGGAAGAGGGCATAAGATTGAAATACTATACCGAAATCACGCTTTTCAGGCGCAAGGAAAGTCGTGTCCTTACCATCTTGAGTGATATGACCTGAGCTCGCGATATCCATGCCAGCAATTGCACGAAGTAATGTTGTTTTACCGCAACCAGAAGGGCCTAGAAAACAAATAAACTCCCCCTTATTGATAGCGAGGGAGATATTCTTTAAGGCAGTGAATTGACCAAAGTGCTTACAAAGCTTGTCAATTTGGAGATATGTACTCATGGTGATAACTCATGCTAATTGGTATATACCAAATTTAGTCTTCAAGAGTTACACTTCAATGACGTAAGTTTTACGCAAATAAGACAGTTTATATTTGCGCTATATTAGGAAAGGTCAGTATGTTTTTGCAAAAAATATATAAAAGGGTGCTGACTGATAACAAATATACATCTGATTAGTCTATCAACACCCTCTAGTGTTATCTCGCCTTATTCAACGTATCAAATAAGACCGACGGTGAAATGTAATCCGTAAAAAACACCACGTCCAATTATCTCAGCAATAAACATCGCGATAAACGCGAGTAAACCGAGTTTGGTTGTAAGTGAAGCTTTAAAGGCCGATGTTAGCCATAATCCAGCCGCAATAACTAATAAAGTTAAACGCGTAACTATTGAACCAGAGTAGCTTGCTAAATGGCTAGCACCTGATTGAATTGACGTAGTTATCTCAGCTATATCAACTAATTGCCATGCTGTAACAATGAGGTGTAGAGCAATAATGATTACGCCTAAGATAGCCAATTTTACATTTAGTTCACGGCTTGATGAGTTTGTTAAGTTTAGTAATACATATGCTAATAGTATTCCTGACATTAATACGGTGCCAATGAATTCAACATAAGTAAAACTACTGTTCCAAACTGGCACTGTATTTATTAAATAAACTTTGACCATTGCTGCCATAAAGATAATACCAGCAATTGAAACAACAATACGAGCAAGCTTTAAAATAGACTCGCTGACGACTTTAAACAGATCAGCAAGCCAGTAAATTCCACCAAGAGCAAAAAATAGGCTTCCCGTTAAAATCTCATTTGAGAGGCCAGAATGTCCAACACGGTTTAATGCATTAAATGCACGTAATGGACTGCCTAAGTGCATTGTTGAAGCTGCAAATCCAACGGCCATAAATGCCCATAAGATAAACATACTTAGAACAATAGGGCGACGCTGCTTAAATGTTGCTCCCATCGCAGACAGACGAGAAGCCATGATGATATAACCACCAACAGCTGTCTGTGCTAGAACGGTAAATATGACTAGGGGTAATTCAGGATAAATCATGATTTAACCTCTCTAGGGTTTTGTAAAAATCCGCTAGTATCACCAACAGGTTTACCATTTGGATTTAATTTAATGATCAAATTCGGGTGCGTAATACTTGAATCTGGCAACGGCGCACAATTTGCGTTATTACCATATTTTTTACGCAGTTCACTGATCTCACCAAATTCGATGGCACGCAGTGGACAACTATCAACACAAATTGGCATCAGCCCTTCAGCAACACGTTCAAAACAGCCATCACACTTTGTCATGTGGCCTTTTTCTTCACTGTATTGTGGTGCACCGTATGGACAAGCCATATGGCAGTATTTACAACCAATGCAGACGTCTTCGTTAACAACAACTAGACCATCTTCTTCACGCTTATGCATTGCACCAGATGGGCAAACTTTTGTACATGCAGGATCTGAACAGTGATTGCATGAAATTGAAAGATAGTAAGAGAAAACATCTTGGCGGAAAACGCCGTTATTTTCACTCCAGTTACCACCAACATATTCATAAATACGGCGGAAGTTACGGTCTATACCTAGATCTTTATTATCTTTACATGAAAGCTGACAGGTTTTACAGCCAGTACATTTACTGGAATCGATGTAAAAGCCATATTGTTTCTTAGGTGTCATTATGAAGCTCCCATGCTTTTCACTAGTTTAACTTCAACAAGGTTGGTATGAGATGGATTCGACTTTGCCAGTGGGCTAGGTCGGCTGGTGGTCAATACGTTAATTGAACCCGCTTGATCAACACCTTTACTGTTCGGAGAGTACCAAGCACCTTCGCCTAGTGCTGTAACATGCGGCATAATACGCGGTGTTACTTTCACTCGAACATTCAATTCACCTTGTTTGCTTCTCACATTGACAAGATCACCATTTTTAATGCCACGAGATTGAGCATCAATAGGGTTCATCCATAGCTCTTGTGGTGCTGCGGCTTTTAACAAGGCAACGTTGCCATAAGTAGAGTGGGCACGAGCTTTATAGTGGAAACCTGTAAGTTGTAGTGGGTATTCTTTACGATCTTTTGAATCCCAACCATTAAAGGTGGAATGGTATTCAGGGATAGGCGTAATATGCTCATCACTGTCTAATTCCCATTCTTTAGCAATGGTCGCTAATTGCTCTGAATAGATTTCAATTTTACCTGACGGTGTCGGCAATGGATTCGCTTCAGGGTTTGCACGGAAATCTTCGTAAGGAACATGTGGACGTTCAAATTGTTTTTTGTAGATCCCTTGCTTACGCATTGTGTCGTAATCTGGAAGATGCGGATCGTTATTTTGTTTAACGGTTTCGGCATACATCCATTGTAACCATTCTTCTTGCGTACGACCTTCAGTAAAGGCTTCTTCAACACCCATACGCTTCGCTACACCCGTCATGATGTCGTAAATAGGTTTACACTCAAAGCGTGGTTTAATTGCTTGGCTTGCGAAAATAAAGTAAGGCATTGATGCCGCTGCGCCATCCATACAGAAGTCAGACTGTTCGGAAGTTGTACAATCAGGTAGCACAATATCGGCATATTTTGCAGATGATGTCATGTGATTATCGATAACAACAATCATCTCACACGCTTTTTCATCTTGTAGGATGTCATGGGTACGGTTGATATCAGAATGCTGGTTGATTAAACAGTTACCCGCATAGTTCCAAATAAACTTAATTGGGTTATTAAGCTTTTCTGCACCTAAAAGACCATCCGTTTTATCTGTCATTTCATGAGCACGGAAAATAGCGTCCGTCCACAGGAACATTGGGATGGCTGTTTTGATTGGGTTTTCTACTTTAGGAAAACGAACAAAAGGATAGCTATGGTTGCCTTCACGAGCACCAGTACCACCACCTTGAAGGCCTACTTGACCTCTCAGTAGAGATAACATCATGATTGCTTTACAGGCTTGTTCGCCATTAGCAGAGCGTTGTAAACCCCAACCTTGAGTAATATAAATACGATTAGAATTGCCAATTTCGCGGGCTAATTTAATGATTATATCGCTTGGAATACCTGTAATAGGAGCAGCCCATTCTGGTGTTTTAGCTGTATTATCGTTGCCATTACCCAGAATATAATCTTTATAGCTACCATTTTTAGGCGCTGATGCTGGAAGGGTTTTCGCATCATAACCAACACAATACTTATCAAGGAAAGCTTGGTCGACTTTGTTTTCGGTGATCAATACATGGGCAATCGCAGCGCACAATGCAGCATCAGTACCATGTTTAATCGGAACCCATTGATCTTCTCGACCACCTGCGGTGTCCGTATAGCGAGGATCAATACAAATAGTGCGAGTATGATTGATCTTTTGTCCATCAACGAAACTATGAACCTGACCACCACCAGACATGCGTGTTTCAGCTGGATTGTTACCAAACATGATACATAAGTCGGCATTTTGAACGTCATCAATACTGTTGTTATCAACAAATGAGCCGTAAAAGAATTCACTCATACGTTCAATATTAGCGGCAGAATAATCACCGTAATGGTTAAGGTAGCCACCACATAAGTTCATCATTCGAGCAATTAACGTACTTGAAGGATCCCAACTTTTAGTAACAGTGCCACCAAGGGTACCTGTGCCGTAATTTAGGTAAACAGCGTCATTTCCATACTCTTTAATGGTATGTTTAAGACTATTACCAATAATATCAAAAGCTTCATCCCAGCTAATACGTTGGAACTTACCTTCACCGCGTTTACCAATACGTTTTAATGGATATTTTAAGCGGTCGGGATTATAAACGCGTTGACGCATTGAACGTCCACGTAAACAAGCTCTGACTTGATGTGAATGGTTGAAAATGTCGTCACCAGTATTATCTGTTTCAACATATTTTATTTCACCATCAACAACATGCATTCGTAATGGGCATCGAGAACCACAGTTTACAGTACAAGATGACCAGACGATTTTTTCATTAGGCTTAGTAGGTGTTTCTTTTGCTAGTGCTTTTACGCTGGTGAATGGTAGGGACATTCCGCCAACACTCGCAGCTAATAAAGAGCCACTTTTCAATACATTACGTCGAGTAATGCTCAATGACTTTTTTAAGTTAGACACGATATTTCCTTGGGACATTGCTTATTTGAAGTTTGCAATTATCCCTATTTGGAATGTTCGTTTATTGTTTTATATCAATATATGTAAAATGATTACAAAGTATTGTTATGGTGACGGTAAAATTAATGAATTGTGAGTTGTAATGTATAACAGTGCTGATCTGAATAATATAAAAGTATTTAGTCGTGTTATTGGGGGGTTATTTTATTACCATCCAAGCCAATATGACGTTTCTGGTGTAAGAACCGTACTTGCATTGGAGAAAACGGGGTATACGCAATTTGATGTTACAACTAATGCCTTTTTAAACACTGATTCAGATGTGTTAGCTGTTTGGCATGATGAGCTCTTCACTGGGGTTGGTGAAATGAAAGCACCACCTTGGGGCTCGGTTTATTTAGATCGAGAGTCTGTAGTGTTTGGTGAATCGACTTTAGCTTTTCGTGCTTTTTTAAAGCAATATGATATTGAATTTGAAGCTTGTCATAATGAACCAGAAGATCAATTTGGATTGATGTTAATGGTTGTTTCAAGCTTAATAGATGCCAAGGAATTTGATGCTGTTAAAGAGTTGCTTTCTGTTCATATATTGCCATGGGCAAGTCATTATTTAACGTTATTAGAACAAGCGGCACCAGAAGGTGCTTACTATCAGTTAGCCCTATTAGGACAAGAGTTTCTTGAGGTGCTTACTGAGGAGTTTGATGCTGAAGCAATTCCTTGTAAGGTTTATTTTAATGCGCGAAGCTAAGCAATATAGTCGTCGAGAGTTATTTACCCGATTTGCAAGAACACAAACTCAGGTGATCCAAGAAAAAATCGTGATAAGTAATACTTGCGATAATATTTATGGTTATTGTGAAAGTTGTAGTGACAGTTGTCAGCAGCAAGCGATTAACTGGTTAGCTGAGAGTAAGCCTGTCGTTGATCACGAAAAATGCACGCTTTGCAAAGAATGCATAATTAGTTGTTATATTTCAGCAATTTCTATTAGCTAGAATTAATGCATTATGCATTTAAAAAGCCGAGCCTGTGATAGGCTCGGCGTTTTAAAGTTAGATTAATTAAGATTTTGGCTCAGATTTCGAATCAAATTTTTCGGACCATGTTCTTAGTACGTCTTTGCGAGATGACGCCATTTTTGAGAAGTCCATTTTAACCATCGCTTTTTCAACATCAGGATAGTTTGGTACTGGTTTAGATTCTGCTTTACGACCTACGACTGGATAGAATTCGTTGTATAATTTGTTCGCATCAGCTGAAATTGACCAATCGACTAGGCGCTTCGCCGCTGCCGATTTATTATTTACAAGACCAACAGCTTCCGCTTCCCAGCCAACACCACCTTTAGGCATGATCACGTCAATAGGTGCTCCTTGTGATTTAAGTGTTGCACCGCGAATGGCCATAGAGATACCGACAGCTACTTCACCTTGTGCCGCTTGAACACATGGCTTAGAGCCTGAATGAGTGTAATGATCAATGTTCTTATCAAGCTTAGCCATGTATTCCCAGCCAGCTTTATCTCCCATGGTTTGTAACCATGCTGAAACTTGCATATAGCCAGTACCCGAAGAAGCAGGGTTAGGCATTGCAATATGGCCTTTGTATTCAGGTTTTAGTAAATCTTGCCAAGATTCAGGTTTAGTTAAACCGAGTTTCTTTCCAACCACTTCGTTATAACAAACCGCATTAAAAAATGCGTCGTTACCAAACCATGCTTTATTTGCTTGTGGGTCAATAAGAGAAGGGCGAACTTGATCTAAACCTTTTGGAGAATACGGTTTTAAGATGCCGTTTTCTTTCAGTAATGCCATAGAAGATCCAGCTAAGCCCCAAACAACGTCAGCGCGTGGTGCGTCTTTTTCAGCAAGTAATTTTGCAGTCATGATCCCTGTTGAGTCACGTACCCATTTGATTTTGATATCTGGGTTAGCTTTTTCAAAACCATCTTTAAATTTAGCTAACATATCGGTTTCAAATGCACTGTATACCGTTAGTTCCTCTGCGGCAAAAGCATGTGTAGCTGAAAGTACTGAAATAGCAGCAAGAGGGGCTAGTATCCAACGGTTCTTCATTGTTGTATCTCCATGATTGATAAAATCTAACTCAGTGTCGTAATTTTGGTATGTACCAGTTTGTGAGCCATTACGATGCTAGGGGGTCTTTATGACGCTTAGATGATTACTGTATTTCAGTTTTAAGGCGGTTTTATGTGGCTTATATGACTAAACAAAGTTGAGAGTTTTCTAATATGAATCTTTTATTAACTCTTTAGATGAGCCATTTACAGCTTGGTTTTTAACTCGTTATAGTTTTTTAAACTGGTATAGTCCAAATGAGATTAAAAGATGGAAAACTCGACGAATCAATACTTGCTGTTAACCCCCGGCCCTTTGACAACAACGCAGTCTGTCCGTGAGGCAATGTTAAAAGACTGGTGTACATGGGACGATGATTACAACAAAGATATTGTTGAAGTGATTCGCACTAAATTGGTTGATTTGGCAACAGAATATAACGGCTACACATCAGTACTGATGCAAGGGAGTGGGAGCGCCTCAGTAGAAGCAACAATTGGCACAGTTATCCCTGCTGATGGCAAATTATTAGTCATTAATAATGGTGCTTATGGCAAGCGCATCACTCAAATTGCTGAGTATTTAAATATTGAGCATCATATTATTGAGCTAAGTGAAGTTGAACAGCCAGATCTTGAGCATATTGCTAATTTGTTGGATGCCGATTCAGATATTACACATGTTGCCATGGTACATTGTGAAACCACGACAGGTATGTTGAACCCGATTGAAGCGGTTTGTGATTTAGTTAAATCACGTAATAAGATCATGATCTTAGATGCAATGTCGAGTTTTGGTGGTATTCCAATGGATATTGGTGAGCTTGGTGTTGATTTTATGATCAGCTCTGCTAATAAATGTATTCAAGGCGTGCCTGGATTTGGCTTTGTTATTGCAAAAACGTCAGAGTTAAAACAATGCCAAGGACGAGCACGATCATTATCGCTAGATCTCTATGATCAATGGGATTGTATGGAGAAAAATAACGGTAAGTGGCGTTTTACCTCTCCTACGCATACCGTACGTGCTTTCTATCAAGCCATGTTAGAGCTAGAACAAGAAGGTGGTGTGAAAGCTCGTTATCAACGCTATCTATCGAATCAACGCTTACTTGTAAAGGGCATGGAGTCATTAGGCTTCAGGTGTTTACTACCTCAATCACTTCATTCACCAATTATCACTTCATTTTACTCACCAACAGCGCCAAATTACGATTTTAAAGAGTTTTATACTCAGTTGAAATCACATGGTTTTGTTATTTATCCGGGGAAAGTTTCAAACGCTGATTGTTTCCGTATTGGTAACATTGGTGACGTCCATATCGATGATATTCACCGTTTATTAGATGCAATTGCGCAAACCATGTTTTGGCAGAAGGCTACACAATAATGAGTATGACTGCTGAAAAAAATCTGTATCTGCGTTGTGAGGGGGATACCAATACTACTGAGGCTCGAAAACAGTGGTATCGAAACTTAAACTCACCGCAAACTGAAGCAATGTTAGAGCAAGACAGCGAGTACTTTTTACATCAATCCATGTCTACACCTTGTATGAACGCATTAGCAGCGGCCAACGGTATATATATCGAAGATATTAGTGGTAAACGTTATATGGATTTTCATGGTAATAACGTTCACCAGCTGGGTTATGGCCACCCTAAAGTGTTGGAAAGAATTCAACAACAATTGATTGAATTGCCCTTTGCTCCACGACGTTTTACTCATCAAGCTGCAATAGATTGTGCAAAGAAACTAACAGAAATCGCTGGTGGAGAACTCGATCGCGTGCTGTTTGCTCCCGGTGGAACATCCGTGGTTGGTATGGCATTGAAATTAGCCCGCATTGTTACGGGTAATGCGAAAGTGATTTCGTTGTGGGATTCATTTCATGGCGCGTCTTTAGATGCCATATCAGTAGGTGGTGAAGCGTGTTTTCGGCAGGGGATGGGACCATTAATGGCTGGCGTCGAGCGTATTCCACCACCGATTACCTATCGAGGTGCATTTCCACGTGAAGATAATAGCGATTTACATTACGCCGACTACCTTGAATATGTCATTGAAAAAGAGGGCGGTGTAGGAGCGTTTATCGCAGAAGGGTTACGCAATACTGATGTGCAAGTGCCTTCAAAAGCCTACTGGCAACGGGTACGTGAAATATGTGACAAACACAATGTTTTGCTGATCATTGATGATATTCCAAATGGTATGGGAAGAACGGGTAACTGGTTTAGCTATCAAGCTTTTGGAATTGAACCTGATATTTTATGTATCGGCAAAGGCTTAGGTGGTGGTGTTGTGCCATTTGCGGCCTTAATTACTAAAGATAAATATAACCAAGCTGCTGATATTTCATTGGGTCACTACACCCATGAGAAAAGTCCGATAGGTTGTGCCGCCGCGCTTGCGACCATTGATGTCATCGAATCTGAAAAGCTATTAGATAAAGTAAAGCAAGACCAAGATTATGTATCTGAGCGTTTATCTCAAATGCAAAAATCTTATCCCGTCATTGGCGATATAAGAGGGTTAGGGTTGTTATGGGGGATTGAACTTGTCACCGATCGCCTAACTAAAACACGCGCTCATGACGCTGCTGAACAAGTGCTATATCGCTGCTTAGAGCTAGGTCTAAGTTTTAAAGTCTCGCAAGGTAACGTACTACAATTAAGCCCCCCACTGATTATCAAGCGAGAAGATCTTGCCCGTGCATTAGATATTGTCGAGCAAGCTATTAGCGAAATCGTTATTGACTGAATTGATGTGAAAAATTAAAAGGATAGAAAATGAAACAGATTAAGGGTGTGATCTTTGATTTAGCTGGAACCGTGGTTGATTTTGGTTCATTTGCACCAACCACCATCTTTGTAGAGGCATTTCGACGCGGTTTTGATTTTGATATTTCATTACAAGAAGCCCGTGTACCAATGGGGTTAGGGAAGTGGGATCACATTAAGGCGGTGGGTGAGTTACCGGAAGTTGCAGAGCGCTGGCACGCACAGTTTGGTCGTAAAATGGAAGAATCAGACATTGATGCGATTTATGAAACGTTTATGCCATTACAAATTGCAAAAGTTGGTGAGCATGCTGATTTAATTCCAGGCACAGAAAGTGTTGTGGCTGGGTTACGTGAGCAAGATATTAAAATAGGTGCATGTACTGGTTATCCTCGCGCAGTGCTAGACGCCTTACTGCCTGCTTTAAATGCTAATGGCTTTGTACCTGATTGCGTTGTTGCCACTGATGATCTAGCTGTAGGTGGTCGTCCTGCAGCCTTTATGGCACTAAAAAACATGCTAGAACTAGGACTTGGTGATGTTACAACGTGTATTAAAGTGGATGACTCTGTTCCTGGCATTAGTGAAGGATTAAATGCAGGGATGTGGACTGTGGCGTTATTATTATCTGGTAACGAAGCTGGCTTAACTCAAGAGCAATTTGAATCTGCCGATATTGATACTTTAAACGCGGCACGTGAAAAAGCGCAAAAAGCGTTTAGTCATTCTGGTGCCCACTATCAAATTGATACCATTGCAGATTTACCTAGAGTAGTGGCTGATATTAATCTTCGCCTTGCACAAGGTGAAAAGCCATAGCAGACAATAATTTAATATGATGAATAAATAAAAAGGGATGCATTTAGCATCCCTTTTTAAATTAAAGATAATGTAATTTAAAAAGGACAATTAACCTTAATGAAAACAAGGTCAAATTGTAATGTTTCATTATTACTATTGCTTGGTATATACCAAAAAAGGAGTGATGATGAAATATTTGGCTTTATTTGTTGGGGCACTATGTTCTGCTAATGCAAATTCATTTGAAATTGATATTCATAACGATACTGACAACAACACACTTATCCCGTATATAAATCAAGTTCCAGATAGTTGTTATGGTGGAGTAAAGGCACATCAAAATCAAAAATATAATAATTATACACCTTGTTTAAAAGACTTCGTTAAAGAGGGGGATATCGCTAATATTAGGATCTTTAATCAGTCAAAGAATGAATTTTTCACGTGTGAAAGCTTTAATTTACATGGAGAGAGTAAACTGACCATTAATAATGATAATGGTTTATACTCTTGTTTTCTACATCCTCATCATAAGATCAGTAATATTGACGAAATAGTCCATTTTGTTAAAGAAAGCAGTAATAAAGTAAAAAATATATATACTGATGTTCCTTATTATCAAGATCAGAAGTATTTTGGAACAGGTGAAATTGTTGTTGATGAGTTAAATAATATACTTATACCTGCTGATACAAGTATAAAGTTATTTAACTTTTATCTAAAAAACCAGAGTCCTAATACATCTGCATCTTTTAGAATTAAATATGAAATAAAAGATTTAAATAATCAGAAAAATTACATATATAGTGGTATAAGATCATTAGCTATTGATGAAAATAATGTATTATGGATGGAAGAAAATAATGGTTCAAATTCAAAGCCTATTTATAAAAATCTAAAGCCTGGGAAATGGCAGCATATTTTGATATCCCGAACAGAAAACAAGTTAAAAGTATATGTTGATGGGGAAGTTGTTTATAAAGAACATGTTGACTTTGAATTAGGGGGGGTGACTACCTTAGGTAAAGAAACGGAGACTTTAGACGACGGAAGTAAAAAAATAGGAAATCACGGTCAATTTTTAATTGGTGATTTCCGCTTATTCACTGGTTCTTTATCAAATGATCAAGTTAAATCAATATATCATTTTGATTTGAAAAAAGATCCAATCTTTGTTCCAGTCTTTAATCCAACACCATCAGATACAATTAAAAATGTTAAATTAAACCCTGATTTAAGCTGGTTAACTCATCCAGCAATGCAGCCAGATGATGCTGTATATTTCGTTGAAATATCAACAGATAAAAAATTTAAAAATATTATTTATAGTAATGAAACTTACAGTAATAAAGTTCATGTAGATAAAACCTTAGATGGAAATAAAAGGTATTTTTGGCGTGTTTCTTATAACGATAAAATGAGTGATACCTTCGAATTTAAAACAAGACTAAATGACAAAGATTTAAAGGAAAAACATAAAAATTCTCTTACAGTAATGGAGTTTAATGTATGGGGGATAAGTAGTAACGGAACTATGGCTGCACATAGATATGGTTCACATTATATTGCTGAAGTGATCAAAAATGCAGGAGCGGATATCGCTGTGTTAACAGAAGGATATTTTAATGCAGAGTCAGTTGCAAAAGAATTAGGGTGGCACTATAAAAAGCATAGTCATAGAAGTCGCTATTCACCAGCGATAGTTTCTCGATTTGATATTGAAGTTGTAGAAAATGAAACAGATAAATCTATGTCTGTTAAATTAAAAGATGATGAAAACGATAGAAATTATAGTTTAGGTATTATGCACCCTAAATCATCTAATTTTAATGCATGGGACATTGCTTATAATCAATCCTATACAGTTGAAAATTGGAATGGAATTCAAAATGATGAATTAAATTATAAATTAGCTTCACTTAATAAAGTTGAAGAAAACTTATTTAAGCCTCAAAATCCTAAAACAACTGACTTGATTGTTGGTGATTTTAATACTGTCATGAATTCAGATTTTGGTGATAATTCTATTGAAAGTAATGTCAAAACTTATGCTGAATTAAAATTAGCAATGTCATCTAAGTTGATTGATGATATGCATTTTAAAGACTCATATAGAGTTGTACATCCTAGTGTTAAAAAAGACCCAGGATATACAGGAAGTTGGTGGTTTCAGAGAGATAAGTTAGCATGGGGAAGGATTGATCATATTATGTATCGTAATAATGATGATCTAAACTATAGTTTAAAGCCAGTGAAAAGTTATGTAACTCATTACCATCCGGTTAGTTGGGTATCAGATCATAGCGCAGTCGTTACGAAGTTTAAAATTGTTAATAATAAATAATTTTAATTAAATAAGAAGCCACGTTATAGCGTGGCTTTTTATTATATTAAATTTATATTTCAATTCTTTATTGTTATTAAAACGTCATACAAAGATTTTATTGTTTCTTTAGTGGTCTATACCAATTAAGGGGGCAGTAGGGTATGCATAATAATAGTCATTTCCAACCATTTTGGTTTTCAGAAGCATTAAAGAAAGAATCTGATAATACAGTTACCTCACTCAAACACGATATTCAAACGGATGTATGTATTGTTGGAGGTGGTTACACTGGTTTATGGACCGCTATTGAGCTAAAGAAACAGCAGCCGAATCTCGACATTGTGATTATAGATAAAGGCTTATGTGGTAGTGGTGCATCTGGTCGAAATGGGGGATGTATGCTGACATGGTCAACTAAATATTCCTCCATGAAGAAACTCTACGGTGAAGAGGAAGCGGTAAAACTAGTACAAGCATCTGAACGTGCTGTTTATGAAATAGCTGATTTTTGTAAAGAAAATAATATTGATGCTGATCTACGTCTTAATGGCACTTTATATACAGCAACAAATAAAGCGCAGCAAGGTGCAATGAAAGGTGTACTTGAACAACTATCTAAACATGAAGTGAATAGTTGGCAGGAGTGGCAACATGATAAGGTCCAGCAAGAAGCTGGCTCAAAGCTACATTGTGAAGGGTTTTATTCACCCGCAGCAGCAAGCGTACAACCTGCGTTATTAGCGCGTGGACTTAAGCATGTTGCTGAAAACATGGGGATTAAAATTTATGAAAATACTCCTATGGAAAATATCAGCACAGAAATTCCAATTTCAATCACGACACCAGAAGGCGATATTTTTACCAAAAAAGTTGTACTCGCGTTAAATGCATGGATGCTAGAACAATTTCCGCAGTTCAAACGAAATGTCGTTTTAGTTAGCTCTGATATGGCTATCACTCAACCAATTCCTGAAAAGCTTAATGAGATGGGATTAAAAGATGGTAAAACAGTTATCGATTCACGTATTTTTGTGCACTATTATCGCTCTACGTCCGAAGGGCGTTTAATGCTGGGCAAAGGAGGGAATTATTTCTCCTATGGTAATAAAATTAGCAAAGTATTTGATTCACCGAGTCGTTATAGCAAGCTGTTGCGACGATCATTTAATAAGCTTTTTCCAAAGCTTGAAGAAGAAAAATTTGCTGCGACGTGGACTGGCGCATCGGATCGTTCAACGACGGGCTTACCATTTTTCGGCCAATTAGATGGCAATAAAGATATTGTTTATGGTTTAGGTTATTCGGGAAATGGAGTGGCACAAACTTGGATTGGTGGGCAAATATTATCTTCATTAGTACTCGAACAAAAGAATGAGTGGAGCCAAAGTGGTCTTGTATCAGGGCCTAAAGGTAGTTTTCCGCCTGAGCCAATTCGATGGTGTGGTGCGATGATGGTGCGTAATGCAATTCGTCGGAAAGAGTGCGCTGAAGATAACGGTAAATCGCCTCTTTGGTTAGATAAGCAATTAGCAAAATTTGCTAACGCAGCCGGTAAAGCTGATAAGGCTTGATATATAGAGTAAATAAGAAAAAGGCTTGTTCTAATAGATTTCAAGAACAAGCCTTTTTCTGTTTATACCTCGAAAAAGCTTTAGCCAGCAGCCACGTTGTCTTCAGGGTATCTAAGCAAGGTTGGTTTAGGACGAGCTAACATGTATGCCAAGGTTAGAGGTCCTAAACGACCAATGATCATGACTACTATCATGATATATTTACCGGGTTCAGATAAGGTTGCAGTTAAACCCGCAGTAACGCCTACTGTTGCAAATGCTGAAATGGTTTCAAACATTACCTCATAGAATGGTGCTTTTTCCGTGATCATTAAGGCAAACATTGCAATGGTAAGTACAATGCCACTAACAACAATGATAGCTAATGATTTCGTCACTGTTTGGTTTGAAATTGTGCGCTTAAACAGTACTACACGATCACGTTGCTTTAAGAACGACCATGTTGCCAAAATGGCTACGACAAAGGTTGATACCTTAATACCACCACCTGTAGATGTTGAACCTGCACCAATAAGCATTAATAGCATCATGACCAACATAGTTGGTTCGGTAAATTTACCAATATCAACACTGTTGAAACCGGCTGTACGTGCTGTAGCAGATTGGAAAAAGGCTGCTAACCATTGCCCTGATTCATTGAGTGGCCCTAGAGTATGGCTATTATGGTGTTCTAAAAGCCAAATTATTACGGTACCAGCAAATAGTAGGATAGGTGTTGCTATTATCATTATTTTTGAATGCAAAGATAAAAAGTGGAATCCACGGTGTGCATTTCGTTTAATATCAGAGATAACAGTAAAACCTAAACCACCTAATATGAATAGTGATGAAATCGTGATGATAACGAGTGGGTCATCAACATACCGTGTTAAGCCATCAGAGAATAAAGAAAAACCAGCATTGTTAAAGGCTGAAATAGAATGGAAGACAGCAAAGAATAAACCTTGCTCCCAACCCATCTGAGGTACCCAGCGTAGCGACAGAAAAAATATACCGATTAATTCACAAATAAGCACAAAGATAATGATGTGTTTTACAAGGCGGCGAATATTTGTGAATTTATCTTGTCCTAATTGTTCTTTCGTTAATGCTTGTTGACGTAGACTTAAACGTAATCCAAACATGTAAAGTAAAACGGCAGACAATGTCATTTGCCCTAAACCGCCAATTTGCATGAGTAACATTAGTAACACTTTACCACTAGTGGAAAAATGTGAGCCTGTATCAACTACACCTAGGCCTGTTACACTGATTGCTGAGGTCGCAGTAAATAGAGCATCAGCAAAACTCAGTCCTGAGACTGAAAATGCTGGTAATGTAAGCAGGATTGCTGCGGGTATTAAAATGGCTAAAAAACTAAAAATGATGATCTGAGGTTCAGACCATCTTTTCTTATGGTTGTCAGTTTTGATTGGGACATACATGCCCCTGTTTGGAATGAAACTCATAGCTTTCTTAAAGTATCATTTAGTATTTTTTCAGGGCCGGTGATAATTAAAATATCACCAACTTGTAATTCAGTGCTTGGGTCAGGATCTTTACGCACTTCAGGACCTCGTTTTAGTGCTAATACTTGGGTTTCTTTATGAGAGCCGCATGGGTGTTCAGAGATTTTACGTCCCATATTTTTTGCCGTAACGACCACTTCAGCAAGAGAGATACCACTGCCTAGCTCAGAGAACTCAAAAACACGTTTGTCCAACATATTACGAGCTATCCGAATACCCATATCACGTTCTGGGCGGATGATCTTATCAGCCCCAATTTTTGATAAGATTTTGCTATGTGATGTATCTTTAGCTTTAACCCACACAGTTTTTACTCCCGCCTCTTTTAAAAGAAGGGTGGTAAGAATACTAGCATTAACATCTTCACCTATTGACACCATAACAAGATCATAATCGTCCAATTTTAGCTCAGAAATGGTAGCTTCATTTGAACAATCAGCAACAACAGCTTGAGTTGCGACATCAGCCGCTTTACGCACACAGGTTTCATCAAGATCGATAGCAAGTACTTGAGCACCGCGTTCGCTAAGTTCTTGACAAAGTGACATACCAAATCTGCCAAGACCAATAACGGCAAATTGCTTATCTTCAGGACTCATTGTTTTTCCCCAAATTGTTTTAGTGTAGCGTTTTAATTGCTTTGTTGTTGATTCAAAATACATTTTCTTAAAATATTGTAATGACTATGCAAGTAAATGAAAACTCGCAATGGAGGATATTACTTAAATTCCATAGTCATTACATATTTCCAATTTCAAAAGAGATCGCGCATATTGCTAGGATTTTTTTTGTAATACAAGTTGAAAATACTCATATGAACTTTCCCTTCTCATAAAAACCACGATGACATAACATAACACATTGATAAAAAAGAAATTATTACAGATAACTTTGCTATCTTTCAAAAAGAGTAATCTTATTTTTAGTATAAATTCTAAAAATTGAAAAATTTATGAGTAATTATAAGCTTTTATAGTATGCTATTGGGGAAATTTTTTTATGTAAGTCTATTGTAAATAACGATCTTCTGTTGTCTTTCGTGAATAACAACACATGTTTTGTTACGGTAATAGAGTACTTTACCAGTTCCATGTTCATGAGCTTGCTCTTTTCGTTGGTAAGTCTCTGATAATAAATCGTGATTCCATGAGTTTTTGGGAAATTGCAAAGTAAAAGTGTCTGAAATGAAATCATAACTGGTTTCATTTATAGGATTCAATTTTCCACTATATTCATACACAATAATATGATGGTCATTTCCTCCCTTATTAACAATTGTACTTTTGAATGAATAACCATCAATTTTTAAGTTTCTCTCAGTAATAATTGGACTACTATTATCGCTCATTTTTTTGATTTCTTTGGCAGACCAAAAGCCATCGATAAGAGTGGAGTATTTATAATCAATATAATGTCCTACAGAAAATGAAAAAATAAAAAATGATGTTATTAATAGTAAATAGTATTTCTTCACAATTTTAATACTCTATCCAACTCTGAAAGTAAAAGCTTTGGTGGTGATTTGCTAATGACATGGCTTTTTATGCTAACATTCTTATCCTTTAGCACGGAAAAAGTAACATCATTTTCATTTTCAAAGTAAAAAAGAGTGATATCTTGATTATTTATTTTCTTTAAATGGGCTAGGATATTATTGTTAATATTATTGTTGATATTGTTAATTATCTTAACTGTGTGACCATTGTTATTGATGCTATAAATATCTAAATTTTGGTCAACATATTCACGTTTAGGAGTATGGAAAAATATATAAACAGAAGTGATAATTAGAAAAATAGACAAAGTAACGAAAAGTCTCTTAAGAAGGCCATAATTAGATTTATCTCCCTCTTTAAACTTGAAATATACAATGCTAGCAAAGGAAAGCAAAATCGTGCCGTCACTGCTGTGGCTATTAATCAACTTCTGTATGTTTTTAATAGTTTTTTTAACGATATCCTCAACATTTCCCTCATCTAAGTAACAATTATTTTTGATCTTATTAACAGAGATTACTTTGTTTTTATTTTTCAGTAGGAAATGAATGATTTTAACTTCATTAAAATCAAGTGTTACTTCACGGTTATCTATTCGAATAAGATTCAATTTAGGATAAAAAGTTGCTTTGCCAATAGTGTATGTCATTAAATATTTTTGTTTAGTCGAATGGAATCAGTTAACAATATGATGTGAATTGTATCACATTAACAATGGTTTTCAATATTATGACACAATCAAGCGAAATTATTTCAAATTGTTAATAATTTTTAACTAATTATCAATAGACTAAATGTTAACGTTTTAATTTATTGTCTTATTTAATGGGGAAGTAATTACAAAATTATTATTGACTGGTCAAGGCTTACGGATGGTAAAAATTTATAATATGTACTATTAGATAAAAAATAATGTCTTAATCTTATAATTCATTGCTTATTTAGGCGTTTGTGTGGAGAGATTTAGTCTTTAATAAGCTAATGTCCATTTAAAAGATAGGAATATATATTACTATTCCTAAGTAACTACATGTGTTCATATTCTTGCTAGTTTAAAATAACTTTCAATTATATTTAATAAAAATTGTTAATTTATTACTTCGCTTTGTTTTAAGTGTTTTTGGTTATTGGTTTTTAAGGGGGGGGAATCAGAGGTCGTTTGCGTAGTCGTTATATTATTATTTTTTAATAGGAGTACTTTTAGTCATAGTGTAATAACTAAAAGTTGTTTGATATTAGTTTGTTTCTAAAATATAGTTTTCTTCCTTTTATATTGTAATTTTTTAAACTATTGAGGTATATTTTGGCATCAAATAAAAAATGGGTCTCATTTTTATTACCTGTAATATGTGGCTTTACAGTTGCTAATATATATTACATCCAATCGATTGTACCTATCGTTATGAATGATTTACATATTTCATATTATATGGTGTCAATGATTTACACTATATCTTTAGCAGGTAATGTCACATCTCTAATATTTATAACTCCATTAGGTGATTTTTTTGACAGAAAACAGTTAATCAGTATATTATTTTTAACATTATCCCTTTCCTGTATACTTTTGTTTATTTCTACAAATATTTATGAGATATATATTTGTTCATTTTTTCTTGGTATTGGTGTTTGTATCATTCCAATCACGATCTCATATATTAGTACTCATGCAGATTTTGGAATAATGTATATTGGTAAAATAATGTCTGGTGTATTGTTAGGTGCTCTATCATCACGTTTTTTATCAAGTTTATTTACTTCTATTTGGAACTGGAGAAGTATTTATTTATTCTCATCAATAATGATGATCGTCTCATTATTTGCAATTCAAAAGGTACTTCCACAAGAGTTTAAACAAACCACAAAAAAAGCGTTTAAATATATTGATATTGTTATAAATAGCTTGTCGCTTTTGTTTAAAAATAAGGATGTAAGAATTTATAGTATATATGGTTTTATGGTAATGGCAGTATTTTCTGCGTTTTGGAATAATATATCAATATATCTTTCAGATAACTTTTCATTAAATCAAATATATATAGGTTTGTTCTCTTTAACTGGCGTTGCAGGAGTTTCTGTTTCTATTTTTTCTAATAGTATATTAAACAAAATAAAATATAATAGTAAACCACTTTTTTTTATACTATTAATGACATTTTTTATACTATCTGTAATTCAAAATAATATAATTATTCTTGCTATTGGATCAATAATTATTGATGCTATGATTCAATTAATACACGTTAATAATCAATCTAATATATATATAAATTGTAATGGAAATGAATCACAAGCTGCAAGTTGCTATATGACTTCATTTATATTGGGTGGTATTTTTGGTTCTAAAATTTCAGCTTTATTGTATGTTAATCATGCTTGGTTAGCTGTTTGTATTATGTGCGTTGTAATAGGTTTTATTGGATTTATATCATTTAATAAAAAACAAATATGTTTTAAAGGGGTAGATGATTTTGAAAATTAGGATAATGCTTAGAAATATTGCATAGCTATGATTTTAAAAAGTGAGTAGCAGGAAATTAAATCCTGCTACTTTTAGTTATTCTAAATTATCGAAATCAGTCTTATCTATTAGAAAAGGAGCATTGAGCAAATAAGATTGACTTACAAAATGCTCAGCAAGCGTTCTGACTGTCTGTAAGTATTGCTCAAAATCCTCTTGGTGTTGTTGGCTGATATGTTGCGTCAAAATAAGTTGGCATAGTTCACCAGTAATCGAGTGTGAAATTTGTTCGACAAGTTTATATGTCGCTTGCTTTGATAGTTGAAACCCTTCATCAATATCTTGATTAACAATAACTCGGCTAAATACAAGATCGAGACTTTGTGCTATATCTTCTTGCTTTGTAAATGCGTTTATGAGTGATGTAATTTGTTGAATAGATAAAGCAGACATGACCATTTCACATTCAGTATTAAATGTATTTTCAACCAAATCAGCTGTTTCTTTCAAAGTGATATGGGTAAGTGTTCCACGCCTATTAGCCGCTTTAATAGCAAAGTCGTGCTGTGATTGACGAATAACCTCTGTCAATTTCTGTCTTATTTGATCAAAATCCTGAAAGCTGACACTCGATCCATAATGGCATTGCTTGCTGATGGTATTGAGAGACTCTCCTTGAAATGATTGCAGAAGTAAGTAGAGCGTGTAAGTGATCTTATTTTGAAAGATACACGCATTTTTTTTTGCACTATGGCTATTAGATGATGGATTTAATGCCATAGTGGTTAGGATTTGCTGCACAGCACTTTGAACTTCGAGTTCTAGGCTGGCAGTTTCGCATAACCTTGTGCTCATAAGCGTACTCCTTTAACGCTACTGCTCTTTAAGCATGATACATAATTATACGAATTTCACGTTTCAAATGTTTAAATGTGACCAATATTGTCGATAATGATTGTTTTTATAGAGAAAATTGAGAATTACGACATTTTTACTATGAATAGCGATCTATTTTTTATTATGTCTTGTGTGAGATATATTTTGATTTGTGGTATTCCGTAATTTTTAGTTGTTTATCTACACTATAAAAGGATTTAGGTGCAGAGCTGTTAAGCTTTGTGAGTAATTCATCGAGTGTGGGATGTAAAATGAAATAAAGTGCAAGAAATCAGCTAAAGGGGATTGTCACCAATATAGAATTTGGGGAAGTGACTGTTGAAGTGGCGCCGAATGTAGAATTAACATCTATTTTGACTAAGTAGACTTGTGATTAATTAGGGCCTACGGTTGGAAAAGAGGCTTTTCTTGTCATTAAAGCGTCAAGTGTGATGGTGGCAACTGAATAGTGGCAGTGAAAAGAAGATTGCTATATCTAGTGTATTGATACAGCAATCTTATAATTTATCATGTAGCTAATTAGAGTGACTAATGGTGAGTTTTTGTTTTTTACCACTCTCACATATAAAGCGATTTGATTATAAAAATCATCAGTCTTATGTTTGCTTCTTTTGTAGGCTGTTAACGTTCTAATTTATTAACTAGTTCTGTTAACTGCTGGTTTAAATCATCGTTATTCAATTTGTTTTTTTCTAAATCAAAGTTCTGATAGAAACTAGGTATAGATAATGATCCTACCACCTCGGCTGCAAAATAAGGTGCAGACGTAACAGCACTATTTAATACGCTAGCAGCGCCACCAGGACCTGGAGAAGTAGCTAGCATGATCACAGGTTTATTTTGGAATACCTTTTGATCTATACGTGAGGTCCAATCGAAAATATTCTTATAAGCCGATGTATATGAACCGTTATATTCTGCAAACGAAATTAAAATAGCATCCGCTTGGCCAATCTTATCGAAAAAGATTTGTGCTTGCTCTGGAATGCCTGAATTATTTTCACGGTCAATACTGTAAATCGCCATCTCAAAATCATTAAGATCTAAAATTTCAACGTCATCGGTATTAGCTTGTGATGCCGCATAAGTCACTAATGCACGGTTGATAGAGTGTTGGCTATTCGATGCCGCAAAAGCAAGTAGTTTCATTTTTAAATCCCCATATCCACAAGTCTTTTAACAACATGCCGATGTTAACCTTTGTGCAGAGTGTATATTAGAGTTCAGGTGTAATTAATAGGCTAAAAGTGATTAGATAGATTCCAAATGGCTAATAATAAATTGTTTGATGGCATCACTGTGTTTGTCCAAGTAGTGAAGTGCGGTGGCTTTGGTGCAGCTGCCGAAGTTACAGGACACTCTAATTCTTATGTAAGTAAAGAAATCACCAAACTTGAAAGCCGATTAGGGGTTCGACTACTTAATCGCACCACAAGGAGCATTGCTTTAACTCCTGAAGGGAAGACTTATTATCAAGAGTGTGTTCAACTGATTAGTGATGCAGAACAAGCTATTGCGGAAATAACACAAAGTACCGTTGAGCCAAAAGGAACGCTAAAAGTGAGTTGTCCAGTTTGGTTTGGCAAACATTATTTAGCCGATGTTTTCACAACATATTTATCTCGATATCCTGAAGTAACACTTGATCTAGATATGAGTGATAAGCCTATTGATGTGATTGCCGACGGTTATGATTTAGTTATCCGTGCAACTGCTAAATTAGATGACTCGAGTCTAATTTGTAAGCGTATCTATAGAAGTAGAATTTGCACAGTGGCAACAAAACAGTATTTAAAAGACCATGGCTACCCTCAACATCCGTCCGAATTATCCGCTCACAGCTGCTTTTGCTATACAAATTTGAAAAAATTCAATATGTGGGAATACCTAGATAAAGCAGGCAACAAAACGCTAGTCGAGGTACAGCAGCGTGTATTGAGCAATAATACGGAAATGTCACTAGAACTGGTTACAAAAGGATTGGGTATTATCCGTGTACCTGAATTTTATATTGAGACACAACTACAATCAGGTGACTTAACGTTATTATTTGATGATTACATATTCCCTGAAATTGACGTTTATGCCCTTTACCCAACACGTAAACATGTCACATCGAAAGTAAGATTCTTCTTCGAAGTGTTGGATAAGTTACTAATAAATAAAAATAGATCATTAGATCACGATGTTTTTTAATAAAGCAAGTTGTTTGATTATCAAATATGAGAGCAAGGACACAGATACTAAATTCATGAATAATGGTGTGAAATAACATAATTGAGCGAAGAAGGGGAAATCAGTCAGGATAGTCTTACTTTCAAAACAAATCAGGATGTAAAACAATGACTGAATATTTCCAAGGTATTACAAAAATTGAGTTTGAAGGACCAGAAAGTGACAATCCATTAGCGTTTCGTTTCTATCAGCCAGATCAAGTGGTACTAGGTAAAACGATGAAGGAGCATTTACGATTCGCGGCTTGTTATTGGCATAACTTTTGTTGGCCTGGTGCTGATGTTTTTGGTTCACCGACATTTGACCGTCGCTGGCAGCAACCATCAAACCCATTAGAAATGGCAAAAGCAAAAGCAAATGCTGCTTTTGAATTCTTCTCTAAACTTGGCGTTCCTTACTATTGTTTTCATGATACTGATGTTGCGCCTGAAGGAAGCTCTCTTTTTGAATACCGTAATAATTTCTCTGAAATGGTGGATATTCTTGAACAGAAGCAAGAGGAAACCGGCTTAAAATTACTTTGGGGGACAGCGAATGCTTTTTCAAACCCTCGTTATATGAGTGGCGCAGCTACAAACCCTAATCCAGAAGTATTTGCGTATGCAGCAAGTCAAATTTCTCATGCAATGGAGGCAACTAAAAGACTTGGTGGAGAGAACTACGTTTTATGGGGTGGGCGAGAAGGTTATGAAACACTTTTAAATACTGATTTACGCCAAGAGCGCCAACAGTTAGGGCGTATGCTTCAATTGGTTGTTGAGCATAAGCATAAAATTGGTTTTAAAGGGGCAATTCTAATTGAACCTAAACCACAAGAGCCAACTAAACATCAGTACGATTATGATGTTGCGACTGTGTACGGATTTTTAAAACAGTTTGGTTTGGAAAATGAAGTTAAAGTAAACATTGAAGCGAATCATGCAACTTTAGCTGGCCATAGTTTTCATCATGAAATCGCAACAGCTATTTCATTAGGCCTCTTTGGCTCTATTGATGCTAATAGAGGTGACCCACAATTAGGCTGGGATACGGATCAATTCCCTGTAAGTGTTGAAGAAAATACATTAGTTATGTACGAAATTTTAAAAGCTGGTGGTTTTACAACTGGTGGGCTTAATTTTGATGCGCATGTGCGTCGCCAATCTATTGATAACAGCGATTTATTCACGGGTCATATTGGTGCAATGGATGTAATGGCCAAATCATTATTAAATGCAGCTGACTTGCTTAAGGATGATAAACTTTCTCAACATGTTGCTGAGCGCTATAAAGGCTGGAGTCAACCATTAGGTCAGGAAATCTTATCTGGTAATTTATCATTAGCTGCACTAACAGACAGAGCTATTACCAATAATTTCCAACCTAAACCAATTTCTGGTCAACAAGAAACATTAGAAAATGTAGTTAATCGTTATATTTATAAATAGTGATTTGTATTAGATAAAAAGGCCAGTTTCAGACTGGCCTTTTTAATTTCGTTAAACTTCCTATATGATATAGAAATCTCATATTATGCTAATCAATATTTTCCTTATGATGTTATTAGATGGAGAATATTTAAATAATAACTTTAACGTTGAAATTAATTCCGCCTTATAAAAATAACGAATAAGGCTGAGGTATTTAAGTTATATAAAATGAAAATTATTATCTAACGCTATTACCATAGTCTTTTTCTATAAAGAGTAAAAAAAACAGAGGTAATAATGCCAGCGAAGCAAAGCCCAAGAATGGTAATATTGAAATATTAGATGATATTAAACCACTATCACTTCCAAGCCGTATAAATATAGAAACCAAGGTGATTCCCATAGCGAATGATATTTGAGTAAACAGGTTGTTTAATACATTTGCTGAATTTAAATATGGTTTTGGTAGTTCTGAAAATGCTAGTGTGTTGTATAAACTAAACTGTAATGATCTCATACAACCAATTAAAAATAGCATTACACAAATATATAAAATATTATGTTGACCATACCAACACCCTAATATTGATAATGCACTTATTAATGAAGATATGATAAGTGGTTTTTTAAACCCGCATTTAGTTATTATCGAGGTTGTAAATATCTTCATCAAAAGGTTACCAGCAAACATCGTTAAAATAATATTACCGGATTCAATCATTGATAGACCAAGTTCAGATTGAAGGAACAAAGGGATTAAAATCGGTAATCCACTGAGTGCAGCGCGACAAATACTTCCTGATATTAATGTATGTTTAAAGTTAACATCGTTATTCCATGGTGCTAAGGAAATGATAGGGGATTTAGATTTACTAATATGATGGTTTAATAACACCCCCAAAATAACACTACTTGTGAGCAATCCCCAAGGTACTATGTTATTAATACCAAAGTTACTCAGCCAGTCTAAGCTTCCAAGTCCCATTACCAGCATAAGCGATGATAGTAAAAAGCCGAGTGAATCTAACTTAATTCGTGATTGTTTATTAATATATTCTGTAGGTAAAAAGTACCAAGCTAAGACAAATAAAATCATTGCAATTGGAATATTAATAAAGAAAATCCAGTGCCATGAGTAATAAGTTGTTATGTATGCACCTAATGATGGACCAAATATTGGCGCAATTAAGCCAGGCCAAACTAATATCGATATCCTCTTAGCAAGTTCGCTCTTTTTACTATTTTGAATAACAAATAGACGACCGACAGGTACCATTAAGGCCGCACCAACACCTTGAACAATCTCTGAACTAAGGAATAAATATATATTATTACTAAAGCCACAACCCAAAGAGCCGACAGTAAATAATATAATGGCAGATAAAAAAGTGTTTTTACATCCAAATTTTTTAGCGGACCAACCACCGATTGGTAAGAAAATAGCAAGCGTCATAATATAAACAGCTATTGCCATTGTTATTGTAGTCGAATGAACAGATAAATCGTCTGCAATATTGTTAATTGCAGTAACAGCAATAGTACTATCAAGCTGCTCCATAAAGAATGCAATAGCTATTAGTAGCGTAAGGCCTGTTAATCGATTAGATGAAAGGGAATTATTCATTATAAAATACCCCCTTTGTCATTATTTGTTGCAACTTTAAATTAGTCATAACTCTCCCTATAAATTCGATAACATAGGGATTTTCCGCACGCTATCGAACCATTGATTAAATGATTTGTAGCGCGCTCAATAACGTCAGCGCTTACGGACTAAAAGTGTTCTAGTCACCCTTGTAAGATTTGTGGGCTTTTATGATGGCAATCTTAATCGATTTTCATATAAATATAAATACCTAATTAGAATAAAATGAGAGGAGGCAAGCTGACTGTAAAGTAAAAAATGGATTTAATGTTTACTTACTTGCGCTATTTTGTTGTGGGTGCGTTTATTTGCAGCTAGATGATGAAGTGTAATAAATAAAATGCCTGAGATAAGTCAGGCATTTTTTAGCAAAGAATACTTATTAGCTACAAATTTACTTTTACTTAATTATTTTTAAAACATACTAAGCACTAATTAGTTATGAGTAACGGTCTCCAACTCATCAGGCTTTTCCCACAATTCTTCTAATTCCTCTAACGACTTTCCTTTTGTCTCTGGAACAAAGCGATGGACAAAATAAATTGTTACTAAACCCATAACACCATAGAACCAGAATGGAAAACCACCGTTAAACTCTTTAAATAGCCAACTATTTTGATCATTCATCATTGGGAATGTTTGAGATACCGCATAGTTAGCAACCCATTGCGCAAAAACAGCGATTGATAAGGCTTTTGAACGAACATTATTTGGGAAAATCTCAGAAAGAAGTACCCAAGTAACTGGACCTAACGATAATGCAAATGCAGCAATATAAGTAAGCACAAAGACGAGTAAATATCCACCAATTGCGTTCAAATAAGCCGCTGTACCGATAGCTATCATACTAATAGCCATCAAACCAGCACCTAACATCATGAGAGGTTTTCGACCGTATTTATCAACAGTGATAATTGCAATAACAGTGAAGGTAAGATTTACCGCTCCAACTAATATTGTTTGGAGAAGTGCTATATCAGTACTTGATGAACTAAAACTTTTTAAAATTACAGGAGCATAATAAAGAAAAACATTTATACCAGTGACTTGTTGTAAAACGCTCAACATTATTCCGATCACTAAAATAGGTAAAATTTTTCGAGAGGTGATACTTGCGGTACTAACTTCAACCAATGAATCCTTTATCTCTTTCCATTGGCTATCAAAGTCTTTTCCTTTGCTAATTTTAGATAATAGTTCTTTGGCTTGTTCATCACGTCCGCGCATTGCAAGCCATCGAGGAGTTTCAGGGACACTAAATAATAAGAAGAAAAACAGACCTGCAGGGATCATTTCTGAACCAAACATATAACGCCAGCCCATTTCGTTTAGCCAAGATTCAGAGCCCATTAAGGCTATACCATAATTGACAAAGTATACCACTAACATACCGAAGATAATTGCAAACTGATTACATGATACAAGCGCTCCCCGTTTCTGTGGTGGTGCAATTTCAGCAATATACATAGGTGAAACCATAGAAGCGATACCCACACCAATACCACCAATAATGCGATAGAAAATAAAGGTCCAATATTGGTCTGGGACAGCAGAGCCTAACGCTGAAATAAAGAATAGTAATGCCGCAATGAGTAACGCACCACGACGTCCGTATTTTGTACTGGTATAGCCGGCCGCGATTGCACCAATAACACAACCTATTAGTGCGGATGCAGCGGCAAAGCCAAGCTCTGCTGGGTTAAGGTTAAAGAATATTTGCAGAGATTCTGTCGCTCCTGAGATTACAGCAGTATCATAACCAAAGAGGAGACCGCCAAGTGCGACCACGAGAGTTATTTGTAAAACATTAGGATGTTTCATACTTTGTGCTCCGTAGGGAAATGTTAGAATTGTGGAGCTATTTTTATACCTACAAGCAATGGGATAAATTACGATAAACGATAATTGTATTACGCTATTTTATTATTGTGATGAAGACCCATAACTAAAAAAGGCTACTGGTTAAGTAGCCTTGAATATTAAGTTTTATTATAAAGATTAATGTATGTGTTTTGTTGCCTGATAAAGCTGTGTAAATTTCTCACGTAATTTTGAATAGTGGTGGTGACGTATCATATTGGGTTGATGTGTTTCTATTAAGCGAGGCGTTGGACATACCTCCTCGAGAGTTTTACTCTCGGTTATAGCAAGTTGCGCTAACCTTGCAGCGCCCAATGCAGGGCCCACATTACCTCCTTCACGAAGCGTAAGCGACTGTGCGAAAATATCACATAACATTTGGCGCCAATAATGACTTTGAGTGCCGCCACCAATCAATGTGATTTCTTCGGGCTGCTGCCCCGTAACGTGAAGTGCATCTAAGCCATCGGCTAATGCAAAACCAACTCCCTGAAGAACGGCCTGAGCCATGTCACTTCGTGTCGTATTATGATTCAGACCATAAAAAACGCCACAGGCAAGTGGGTCATTATGAGGGGTTCTTTCTCCGGATAAATAGGGAAGGAATAGCAGGTTTGACTCTGGATTTGCATTACTTTCTACATCATTTAGCATTTCTGATACTGATTCATAATTAACCAGTTTTACAACCCAATCTAAACATGATGCAGCACTTAAGATCACTGACATTGTATGCCATGTATTAGGTAATGCATGACAAAAACTGTGCAGTGCAGACTCTGGGTTAATAGTAAATCTATCGCTGACAGCAAAATAAACGCCAGAAGTTCCGAGTGATAACATTGATTGACCTGGCTTTATTATGCCAGCACCGATAGCACCAGCCGCATTATCGCCACCACCAGCTACTACTGGAACGTTATGCATTCCCCATTTAAGGGCTAAATTATCATTTAAATAGCCTGTAATTTGATTACCTTCGTACAGTTTAGGCATGTGAGAGATATTTAACCCCGTGGCTGCTAATAGCGCTTGATTCCACTCTCTTTTTCCAACATCAAGCCACATTGTACCTGCAGCGTCTGACATATCCGTTCCGAATTCTCCTGTGAGGCAGAAGCGAAGGTAGTCTTTAGGTAATAAGACTTTGTCTATTTGTGCAAATACCTCTGGCTCATTTTGTTGTACCCATTTTACTTTAGGGGCTGTAAAACCAGGCATCATGATATTACCTGTTATTTGACGACTATTTGGAACTTCTTTCTCGAGTAATTCGCACTCTGATTGACTCCTGCCATCATTCCACAGTATCGCAGGCCTAATGCAATTACCTTTTTTATCTAATAGTGTGGCGCCATGCATTTGTCCTGAAAGTCCGATTGCTTTAACCAAACTTAAATCATGAATATTGGCAATTTCTCTAACGGCTTTTGTCGTTGCAGAAAACCATTCAGTTGGTTCTTGTTCTGACCATAAAGGGTGAGGTCGAGATACGTTCAATGGTGAAGATGCGCTAGCTAAAATATCACCACACTCGTTAGTAACAATAACTTTAACACTTGATGTCCCTAGATCTATACCTAAATACATATTCACTTCCTATAAGAAATTACTCGATAGATGAACAATGTTGTCAGGTTAAATAAAAGACGCAATTATGTTTTTTAGTAGCCTTAATTATGGATTTTATATTTGAGTAACACATCACATTGAAGGTTTATATGTCGTGTTAGTATGTGAATAGTTATCTGAATAAAAAGAAGATAGATGCATACATGCCCAAAAATTATCGATTAATATTGCTTTTTAATGCAAATAAAGCGTATGACCGCCAAGTGATCGAAGGGATCGGTAACTACCTCGATAAATATCACTGTGACTGGGATTTACTCATGGAAGAAGACTTTACTTATTGTGCTAAGAAGTTAGATTCCATGGTTTGTGACGGCATCATTGCTGATATGGATGACGATAATATTCGGACATTAGTAAGTCAGGTTGATGTTCCAATTGTTGGAGTAGGGAGCTCATTTAATGATCCGAATGATTATCCAGAGGTACCTTATGTTGCAACAGATAATCAAGACTTGTTAAAAAGTGCATTTAATCATTTAAAGGATAAAGGTATTGAAAATTTTGCTTTCTATGGCCTGGCAAATAATTGTGACAAACCATGGGCTAAGGAAAGGGAATTAGCTTTTAAACAAGTTGTAGATAAATTGGGTTACAAAAAGAATATTATTCAAGGTATTGAATCTTCGGTGACTAATTGGCAATACGATATGAATCGATTAGCTGATTGGTTACAAAGCCTGCCTGTTCCAACAGGAATCATCGCAGTGACAGATTCAAGAGCAAGGCATTTAATTCAAGCATGTGAACAAAATAACATACTTGTACCTGAACAAATTGCAATTGTTGGTATCGATAACGAAGAAGTGGTTCGTTTTTTAACTAAAATACCTTTAAGTTCTGTTGAACAAGGTTGCCTTGAAATGGGTTATCAAGCAGCCAAATTAATGCATGAATCTTTACTACAACCAGAGTTATTAAAAAAGCGAACATCATTGCCACGAATTGTGGTTCCTGCTAATAAAGTTCATGAAAGACAAAGCTCTGAATACGTATCATTAAATGATCCATTTGTTATTCAAGCGATGCACTTTATTAAAAGGAATGCATGTAAAGGAATTAAAGTTGAACAAGTTCTTGATCATATTGGTATTTCTCGCTCTAATTTAGATACTCGTTTCCGAGAAGAAAGAGGTCATTCGATTCATCACGAAATCCATCAAGAAAAGTTGAAGTATGCTTGTGAATTATTATGTGACATCAATATCCCTATCCAAAGCGTTGCTGATCGAAGCGGTTATCCATCGTTACAATATATGTATAGCGTATTCAAAAAAGATTTAGGGTACACACCGAAAGAATTTAGGGTTAAAGAAAGTTGTTGTTAGCTTAGAAAAACAGACAAAAAAGAACTGCTTTTCCAGTGTTTTTCTTGGAATATTTGGTTACAAGTTTTGTATTTTCTTTTTTTTATTTAGTGATACTTTCACGATGCGGGCAGAACGCACAATGTCGTCAATCGTCGTCATCTTTTTAGGATTATATTAATGAGTAATGAGATCAAACTACGCGCATTAGAGCGCACAGATCTGCGTTTTATTCACCAGTTAAACAACAACCGCACAATTATGGCGTACTGGTTTGAAGAGCCTTATGAGTCATTTGATGAACTTGAAGAGCTATATCGTAAGCATATCCATGATAGTACTGAGCGTCGATTTATTGTTGAAAACGAAGAAAAGAAATCAATTGGTTTAGTTGAGCTCGTTGAAATAAACAATATTCACCGAAATGCCGAGTTTCAAATTATAATCGCACCTGAATATCAGGGTAATGGTTATGCGCGCACTTTAATTAATCGTGCACTAAACTATGCGTTTACGATTCTTAATCTGCATAAAGTATATTTGCATGTAGCAGTTGAAAATGAAAAAGCCATTCATTTGTACGAAGAGTGTGGATTTAAGGAAGAAGGCCATTTAGTAAAGGAAATCTTTATAAATGGTAAATACAGCGATATTAAGCGCATGTATATATTACAAGACGAATACTTCTTGAGTCGCAGTAAATAATTCGAAAACCCGGCAAGCTAATTAATTTTCTTACTTGCCGGATTTTAATGATAAAAATTAACTTATTAAGCTATTTAGCTCGTTATCACAAGAAAAATTACCCATCTCAGGATCTGTCACAGCTTTAAAGTTGTGTTTGTGATTCATCTCAATACGTCCTGCGGCTTGTAATGAGAAATATTCACAGTTATCGGCTGTTATTGATAAATCATACCAACAGTGTTTACAGGTTTTATAAGCGATATGCTCTACTTTCCCAGCCTTGATCTTAAATTCCACAGGATCTTTACCGTAAATATTATCTGTTATTGTAATAACTTGAGTTTGTTTCGAATGATTTTCAATTTTAATTGATAGGTGAGGGGTAGCATGACCTGCTCTTGACTCCTTATGATCGATTGAAACAATTGGCATCTCCCGATGCTCAGATGTTAAACCTTTAACTCTACGAATGAACCCATTGGGACCAAAGGTCATTAAATCAAAGTCTCTGTGATCACCAAATGTCCACTTATCTGAAACTGTAGGCTCAAGTTTATTAGCCCCTTTAGACGCTACACTGTATTGACGCGGCATGGTCATATCATATGGGCTATTTTCAGGTGCGAGAAATTTGTCTTGCTGGGGCTCATTATGTGCAAGGTAGTTATATGTTTGATATACGATTCCTTGTTTACCTTGGTTAGCGAATTCAAACATTACGGCATCAGATTTAAAATGAATATCTACTTTCGGCGCATATGGGAGTTGACAAGATGGGCGAGAACCGTTTTGTGTAACAACGGGTAAACCAACTAAACTCATTTGTGGCTTCGTTCTTTTTCCAGACTCATCGTAACCGTACTCACGCTCATGTCCAGGTTTAGTCGAATGTTTCTCATGTTCTTTTTCTGCTGCGGCTTTTAACTGATGGGCTTGAGATTCTGATTTACCATGTGGAATATCAATCGCGTCATTACGCTTTTCAAAGTCAAAACAAGAGGTGAGGTCGCCACAGATTTCACGTCGCCAAGTGGAAATATTCGGCTCTTCAACGCCTGTTACTTTTTCTAAGAAGCGTAAAACTGAAGTATGATCAAACACCTGTGAGTTAATATTCCCTCCAATACTCCACGGTGAAATAACATAACAAGGAACACGTGGTCCTAATCCATGTGAAGCATTGTTTACAAAATCATCAACATTTTCCTCAGTTTTTGAATAGTCGGTATCATAATAATACTCATTATGGGTACTGATGTTCGTCTTACCGTATACCTTGTTATCTGGTGTTTTGTGAGGAACCGACGGTGGTGGCATATGGTCAAATAAGCCATCATTCTCATCGAAATTAACAATAAACACCGTTTTAGCCCAAATACTAGGATCTGAAGTGAGTATATCTAAGACTTCAGATGTATAAGCTGCACCTAAGGTTGGAGTTGAGCAACCTGGATGCTCAGACAAATCATTTTCAGTAACAATCCAAGTGACCTTGGGTAAACCTTCCTCACTGTTATAAAGCTCTCGGAATGTTTCGATAGAAGGTTGTATTTCTGTTCCGATACCATTTAAATAGAAAGGTGCAGATGGATTATTATGGTGCGCATCTCTAAAGGTTTTAAAACCAGCAAGCGGGTTGTCAGTGTAATTATTGTTAATATTCTGCACTAAACGCCACGATATACCTGCTTGTTGTAATCGCTCAGGATAGGTAGTCCATTTATAACCGTTTTCGATTTCATCTGGTGTATAAAAGTTTTCATGATTATTATTGATTACAGGGCCATTTTTCTTTGCGTGAGGATCATTTGTACCTGACCAGTGGACTACACGATTAGGATTAGTACCTGTTTGAGTTGAGCAATAATAAGCATCACATAAGGTAAAAGCGTTAGCGAGAGCAAACTGAAAAGGGACCTCTTTTTCAGTGAAATATCCCATTGTCCTATCAGTTTTATTAGGAAGCCATTGGTCCATTTTACCGTGTGCATTTGCATATTGAGCATTATTAAAAAAATGGGGGGTACCTGCAAAAAATTCGTATCCAATATTTTTGCTGGTATTAAAATACCAAGGTAATAAAGTCTTTTTGAAAGTACTTACTTCGTCTGGATTTGGGTTATGCTGATTCCAAACAAAATCGCCATTCGGTTGTCTTAATGGAAAACGGTCAGCGAAGCCCCTAACACCCGGCATTGTGCCAAAGTAATGATCAAAGGAACGGTTTTCTTGCATTAAAATAACGACATGCTCAACATCTTTGATACTGCCATGCTTGCGGTTTGCAGGAATTGAAAGTGCCTTTTCAATACTTGCAAACACATTTGGGGTTGTACTAATTGCAGCAGCGCCAGCACCAACAACGGCAGACTTTTTTATAAATGAGCGACGACTATCGTTTACCATAACAATTCCTTATTAAAAGTGAGGTTTAATCAACCTTCAGCTAATTTGAATAAGAAATATTTCAGAACTATTAAACTATTGTTGTTAGTGTAGTTATTAACATAGCACTGACATTCGTTACGTAAAATTCATCACTAATTCACTAATTCGTCATGGTTAAGTCATTGTATTTATTGGTAACTGTGCTTCTACCATTATCCCAGAATGGATACTTTTTCATTGCTTTTGAAAAAATAGGGTCTTGATAAAGGCTACTTAACCATTGCTTTATATTTGGATAATCAGTTTGTCTAAACCATTGACGTTCAATATGCGAAAATTGTCGGATAAAAGGTAATATCGCGTAATCAGCTAAGCTCAGTGTGTCAGTCATTAAATACTGATGATTGGACAGTCGGTTTTCGAGATCGGTTAGAAATGATTCACAAAGTTTACGATATATTGGTACTTCTGGATTATGATAGCGGGCATCGGCTTTATAATGATCCAATGCTGAAATGTATTTATGATCATTTCTTGCAATAAGGCTGAGCATTTCAGGAAAGAAGTGAGGGGCATGACTCAGTAGTAAATTGTGAGGATCATTCTTATTCAAAGCCCAGATCATGATTTCTAAACTTTCATCAATATAATCACCATTTTCTAATACAAGTAAAGGTACGGTTCCTTTCTGTGTTATGTCTAACATTTCGTCAGGCTTTCGCCTTAAATCAATATCACGTTGCTCAAACTCAATTTCAGCAAGTATTAGGCTTAATCTTGCTCTGATAGCATAAGGGCATTGTCTTAGTGTATATAAAATAGGTACTGACATATCTAAAACCTTCTACTCATCCCCTTTGTTATTGAGGGTAGTCTAAAATATCGCATGATGCGTATATGTATGTATTGTATTGTATTTATTCATTCCTATAAGCTAACAAATTAGAGTATAAAGTTCTGTGTATACGATAAATTTACAACCTATGCAACGATTATTTATCTTGTTTTAATTTGATTCTGTGATGAGAGTAATACGGATGGACGAGCAGTTAGATCAATATATAACACAACAAAAACAGGCGTTTCTACAATGCCCTATGCCTGAATTACAAGAAAGGTTAACAGATTTAGAGAAGATCTCGTTATTAATTACGCAGAATCAACATGCTATTTGTCATGCGGTTGCACAGGATTTTGGTCAGCGTTCAGTTGCTGAAACAGCATTGCTTGAAATATTTACCAGCATTGAGTGTATTAAATATACACAAAAAAATCTGTCTCGTTGGATGAGAATACAAAAACGTCATACCTCGATGTGGTTTAAACCCGCTAAAAATAGAGTCATGCCTCAACCTGTTGGTGTTGTTGGTATTATAGTGCCGTGGAACTATCCCTTATTTTTAGCTATTGCACCATTAGTTGCCGCGATTGCTGCAGGTAATTCAGTGATGGTGAAAATGTCTGAAAATTCCCAAGAGCTCTGTCGATTGTTACAGCAGTTATTTACAGATACATTTGCACGAGAAAAGGTGCGTTTTATTGCGGAAGAGGGAGGCACAGGTAAAGCATTTTCAGCATTACCGTTTGATCACTTAGTCTTTACTGGTTCAAGTACAACGGGTAAAGCAGTAATGGCAAATGCGGCGAAAAACCTTGTACCAGTAACCTTGGAGCTCGGGGGAAAATCACCTGCTATTATTGCCGATGATTACGATATAAAGAAGGCATTAGAGCGAATTTTAGGCGGTAAAACTTACAATAGTGGCCAAACGTGTGTAGCGCCAGATTACCTATATGTTCCAGAGGATTTATTGCCAGAAGTTATAAATAAAGCCAAAAAAATTATTGCTAAGCGCTTTGTTGATACTAACCACCAAGATTACACATCAATTATTGATAGTCAGTCTTTTGAACGATTAGTGACGACATTAGAAGATGCAAAAGCGAAAGGGGCCGATATTTATAATTTGATCCCCAATTCATCACCAGATTTGCATTCGCGTAAATTCCCACTCCATCTTGTTACAGGTGTGGATGAAACTATGCAAGTCATGCAGCGTGAGATTTTTGGCCCTATTTTACCTATCATTAGCTATCAATCGATAGAGCAAGTTATATCATTAATAAATAAAGGTGATAGACCACTGGCCTTATATCTCTTTTCTAACAGTAAAGATTTACAACAAAAGGTAATTCAGCAGACACGTTCAGGTGGCGTAACAATTAATGATGTAATGTTACATGTAGCGCAAGATGATTTACCCTTTGGTGGTTCAGGCCATAGTGGGATAGGTCATTATCATGGCAAAGAAGGCTTTGAACGTTTATCGAAGATGCGTCCTGTAATGTATCAAGCTTCATTGTCATCGATGAAGTTATTATATTCACCGTATTCATCATTAGGTAAACGTATGATTAACTTTATTATTAATCGTAAGTTTGGAAAATATGACTGATTATAGTCGCAGTAACGTAATTTATGTGGGCTTTTGGCAACGTGTTGTCGCAACGATTGTTGATACATTGGTTGTCTCATTAGTCACTGCACCATTATTGTATAGTTTATATGGTGATTTCTTCTCGACGGGAACAAACTCGACTTTTGATCCTGCGAGTGTACTCATTAATTATGGTCTGCCATTCATCGGCGTGATGCTTTTTTGGTTTTACAAATCAGCGACGCCAGGGAAAATGGCAATACAGTCAATCATTGTTGATGCAACAACAAGGAATAAACCAACGGTTAAGCAATTTATTATTCGTTATTTAGGTTATTTTGTATCAGCAATCCCTTTAGGAATAGGCTTGCTTGCTGTTGGTTGGGATAAACGAAAACAAGGCTGGCATGATAAATTAGCCAATACGGTTGTGATCAAGAAATCAAAATAATCTGCCTAGATATAAATGACGAGATAATAAAAAGCCCTTAACGATGAGATCGCTAAGGGCTTTCTTTTATATATGTTCAGCGAAACGAAAGAATTATTTCTTAGTGTATGCTGCAATGATAACCATTTGAACGCCGTCTGCACGACCTAGGATATGAAGAGGGTTATCAGTCAGGCTGATGTTACGTACCGGTGTACCACGCTTAATTACCATGCTAGAACCTTTAACTGGAAGGTCTTTGATGATTGTTACGTTGTCACCAGCTTGTAGTTTTGCGCCGTTTGCATCAAGCGTTGGAACAGAAGCTTGTTCTTCTTCAACAAGGCCCTTATCTGCCCACTCTTTAACATCATCTTCTAGATACATCATGTCAACTAGGTCCATTGCCCAGTCAGTTTTTGAAGATAGACGCTTAAGTTGACGGTAAGCCATTACTTGTACAGCTGGAACCTGACTCCACATAGAGTCGTTTAGGCAACGCCAGTGGTTTTCATCTGTTGTCTCTGGATCTTCAAGCTGACCACGGCAAGTATCACAAAGGTATACACTACAGCCTGCGCTCTTATCTTCAGACGCTGGAACTGCGTATACAGCTAGGTTATTTTCAGAAGAACATAGTTCACATTTTGATTCGCTACGATCTTTTAAAGCTTGTTCGATAGTCATGGGAATTGTCCATAGAGTTATTGTGGGCACATTATGCACATCAAATAATCATAAGGGAAGAAAACAAGCGCGAGATCACGAAATATATAGTACATCAGACTGTTTAGTGTCCAAAGGAAGAAAAAAGTCATAAGAATTTATCTAGAAGCCAACCAAAAAGTAATTAACCTTTTTAACCTTTTTAACCTTTTTAACCTTTTTAACCTTTTTAACCAAAACCAAAACCAAAACCAAAATTAAAGCCATAGTTATGTTTACGATGTTTTATTTATTGAATGGTCATGATGATTAAAATAGCCGTTGTAATTAGTAATTATTCTTATTCAGGCTATGAGTGGTGTCACTTTTTTACTTCTCTCCTCTGCTTGCTTGGTAATAATTTGTTACTTTATAAGCCTAATTAAAAGGAAATAATTAAGAAGGCTTGTATGAATAAAATTACAACGTTAGGGCTAGCTATTGCAGGAATACTGTCTTTTCCTCTTTCTGCAACGGCATCAGAAAGTGATATTAGTGCATATATTATTGGTGGTAATGAAGTTTCAGTAGCACCTTCTGATAATTTCATGGCATCTTTGAGAATAAATGAGGGAGATAAAAAACCTTTTTGTGGTGCAACTGTTATCGATGATAATTGGATATTAACTGCGGCTCACTGTGTTGTATATGAGGTTCAAAGTACTTCATCAGATAATAAATATGATGTTCTTAAACCTAGTCAGGTAATGGTTACAGCAGGAATTACTGATAATAGTCAATATACAGCAGAAGATGAATATCAAGCTAGTCATGTTGTTGTCCATCCTTCATACAGTCCAGAAGTTCGATTTAAAACGGATAATGATGAAAATATAACAGAAATCACATCTGCGTTTTTAGATAATGACGTAGCATTAATTCGCGTGAAACGTACTTTTTCTAATGTCGGTCGAGTACAAATACCATCAAGTGTTAAAGCTAATGAATTAGACAAACAACTAACTTTGCAATGGAATAATGATAATCGAGAATCGAACCTAGTTATAAAAGGGTGGGGGGCAACAACAATAAGTGGTGATAATCCATCTGATTATCTACAAGAAGCAAGTTTAACTAGTTATCCTATTCAAGAATGTTATCAATATTATAGTGATGGTGGTTTTGAAGGCCAATTTATTGATAATCCGGCTAGTCTCTTAAAAATCTGTAGTTTACCACCTAAATTATTGTCTCGAGTGCCTGTTGCTTCTGGTGCTGACGCTTGCTTTGGTGATAGCGGTGGCCCAATAATGACTCAAAGTAACAATGGTGATTGGTATCAAATCGGTATCGTTAGCGGAAGTGCTGTGACTCAGGGGCTTGCATGTGGCTCATATTCAAATCCTACTTTTTATGCCAGAACAGGTACTTTTAGTGATTGGATAGCAAAAATTACAAATACTGTTCCTGAACAACCTGTTATATACCCTGATTTTATATCGGAACAAAAAAATAAAATTATCAGAGCTTGTAATGACAGTATTTCTGCTAATAACTGTAATATCAATGAAGATGATGGTGGAAGTGGCGGCCATATCGGTGTTTTATCGCTTGGTTTACTTGGAATGATGACTTACTTAAGGCGAAAGAAGAGTTAACAGGCTCAATATTTTTAATATAAACCATCAGTGTAAGCTGGTGGTTTTTTTATGGAGGGTATTTATGTAGTTAGGTAGCATAAAATTATCAAAAGTTGTATTGAATTATGAGTAATTAAAACGATTTATTCACAGTATTTTTATGTCATAAATAAAGTGAAATTAATAACTATTTAGAATCAATTTATTTGTTTATTTTACTTAAGTTAATGAATGTTAATGTTTAATTTTTGTTTTTATCGGTCGTTAGTGTTACAAAGCTACTCTTGGAATAAGTATGGTAAGGAGAAACTAATTGTCCCTATTATCCACAGAAGCTGTGTATAACTCTGTGGGAAAAGCAGATAGGCTAGATTTGGTGCCGCCTCTGCTAAAGTCAAGAAGTTGTTAATGATAAAAATCATGTAATTGATGCCTAATTGATTTAGTTCAATATATAGACATAAAACTAAATTTTTCCTTAAAAGTTAGCATCTTTAGTATTATGCAATTTCTTGTTGTAGCCATTCAGAAAGTGCCATTAGTTCATCATAATGTTCTGAATGCGTGAGCAATAAGCCACAAACAATGGATATAACAGATTTGGCATTAAATGGATAACCAATTGCCGCTTGACTTAAGTCATTCATCATATGGTGGTATTGGATAGTCGTATCATAGTAGACTTTGGTGATCACTCCAGCATCAACATTCAATTTCAGTTCGACGTGCCCCCATGAAAATTCAGTTTCTAATGATTCAATAAAACTAGGTGATTGACCATAATTCCAGTCCCAACTTTTCAGACGATAAAAAATGGTACTAAATTCGATCCAATCTGGATGCTGGTTATTGACAATAACTGTATTTTCTACATCAAGCTTTAGTGTTTTTTGAATACTATCACTAATGTAATGGCATAATTCATTATGTTCTAATGGACGAATATGTTGGTTAATTGAGGTATAAGATCGTTCAAGGTTTTGATGATTGAGAATAGAATAACGACTATTCATATACTTTGATATATCAGCAAGAGAGGTATTTACTCTTAAAGTTGTATGAAAAAATAAATAATCTTCAGAGACTGATAATGCTGTATTAGAAATTTTTTTATTCTCAACTAAGCATTCAAGATTGTCAGATACTGCGATATCTATTTTCAATGGCTCAAATGTGTCTATTAATATTTTTTCAATTATGCCTTGTGTTAAATAATGAGTAGGGCCGATTAAAGCAATATTTGTGTGTGTTAAATCTTGATAGATAGCACCGCCAATTGTATGACGCCTTACAATGTTAATATTTTCACTACGAAGTAGCTTTGGCTTACATACACGCCAAGGGTTTTGGTCTTTCCCTATATTAACAGAGCGCTGATTTTGCCATAAAAAAGCAATAATATTGTTGCCATTTACTTGTTTCAGTAATGTTTCTTCAATCGCTTGATTGAAGCTTGGATCTGTTGATTCTGAATAATAGATAGACAGTTTCATGAAATTATCTCTCATCATCAATCTTAGAATTATAAAAGGTATATTGTTGCATATACGCCAAGTTTAATTAAGTGAGATAACTAAGAATTAAAAGTATTTATATGAGGTACATCGCATTAGTTATTTTTAAATTTAAAAATACTGTCATTTAATACCAAATTGGAATTTGAACAGAATTTTATTAAAAACAATAAATACCTTTATGACTATTTAAATAATAAAGTGTGATCTTGATATTGATTCTGTTGTTAACTTTTTATTTAGAACCGCGAAATAAGTATATTCATACTTATCTTATTTAATCAGCTGCGGCGTGATTTAATCATAAATAGAAGCATGTTATGTCATTATCAATAGTACAGCGCACCATTGTCGGCTTTATAATAATGTTTATTCTTATTGCCGTAGTTGGAAGTATTAGTTATATCAATACTAGTCGAATCCATGATCGCCTTACCGATGTAACTGAGGTGTCGACACCTATGGTTACATCGGCAAGTCAATTACTCGCGAGTTTACGTGAAAATCAGCTATCAGTTGTTGATTACCGTACGACTCAATCATCGAACTTATTAAACGAGCGAAAAGAAGCGGTATCAAAGGCTCAAAGTGAATTTAACACCGCAAAACAGCAAGCATTGCAATATGCTGTTGATGAAGAAGCGCAAGAAAAACTATCTACAGCACTTGCTGCAGCCGATAAGTTTTTTGAATTATCACAAAAAACAATTAACACACATAATCAATGGATTGCAGTTAACGACCGATTAACAGAGCTTAATTTGTCGTTTCTTCGTTTAGAAGATACTTATCAATGGGCCGCGAATTTATTACTCCAACGTGCGAGTGTAAAACGTTCTTTAAGCAATCGAGCAGAACTTATTACCAGTGGTATCAGTCGTGACTTAAAAAATGTTCGTCGTGCTAATAAAAATACTAACTTTGAAAAACTAAGCCAAGTACTTGCTAAAGATATTGAATTAGCAAAACAAGGTTTAGAGCGTATTAATGTGCCTGAAGATGTGAAAGCGCGTTACGCGCGTAATTTACAACGCGTCCATGATTTAGCATTGGGTAAAACAGGCTTATTGGCAGTTATGGCTGAAAATAACCAGTTAGAAAGTCAACTATCAGCGCTGAATCAACAGTCTAATAAGCAAGTTGTTATTACTCAAACAGCACTTAATGACTATATGCAGTATGCGAGTAGCAATGCATCTAATAGTCGAAATGCTGCTGATGCTGCAGCCAACCAAGCGACTTACAGTATTATTATTGCCTGTTTGATTTCAGGTGTTATTGCTTTAATTATTGCCTTTACTACGGCAAAAAGCATCCACACACCATTAGCACGAATTAATGCAGTATTACGTAAGATGACTGCGGGTGACATGACCCAACGTACTAATTACCAATCTCAGTGTGAATTTGGTGCGCTTTCTCGCTCTATCGACCAATTATCTGAAAGTATGGCTGAAATTCTCACAAAAATTAACGATGGTTCATTACAGCTAGTAACAGAGGCAAATAAAACCGCTGTTACAAGTGAACAAGCGATGAGCCGTGTTGAAGATCAAAAACAACGTACCGATCAAGTAGCCGCTGCAATTTCTGAATTAGAAGTCAGCGCGAAAGAGATTTCACGTTCATCTGATCTGACTGTGAGTGAAGTAAATGAAGTAAATCAGGCCGCACAACAAGGGCGAGATCTAGTTTTTAATAGTCGAAACATTACAGAGCAACTATCGGTTGATATTACTGAAGCGGTTGATATAACGCGCAAATTAGAAAGCTTTACGGTGAATATTGGCAGTATTTTAGATGTTATCCGTGGCATTGCTGAGCAAACGAATTTGTTGGCTCTTAACGCGGCGATTGAGGCAGCACGAGCAGGTGAGCAAGGGCGTGGCTTTGCAGTGGTTGCTGATGAAGTACGTGCTTTAGCAAATCGAACTCAACAATCAACAGAAGAAATAAATGAGATGATCGATAACCTTCAGCACAGCGCTGAAATGGTAACTAAGGTCATGGCGAGAAGTCACAAACAAACGGAACAATGTGTTGAACAGACACGCTTAACCGATGAAACATTACAATCGATAGCAGATCGTATGCGCGTTATTCTTGAAATGGCAGAGCAAGTTGCTCATGCAACTGAAGAGCAAATTTCAGTGAGTCAAGATGTCGCTGAGCATATTAATGGGATTGCGAGTGTTGCTTATAACGCAGAATCAGAAGCGCGCGAGTCTGCAAATAGTAGTGAATCGCTATCGAAACTAGCTGCAGAGCAACGTCAATTGATTGAACGATTTAAGGTATAAATATGAAACAGATAATGGCTTCCCCTTTTTATACAAAGGTTCAATCAACCTTATGTCGCAGCCTTGTTATTAGCGGTATCACGTTAGCTGGATTTTCACCACTATCGGTGAGTGCGCAACAGTATGATTCCTCATTAAAAGGTACGGTATTGGTTGATTCTTGGCGGCAAGATGATGCGATTTGGAAAGAAAAGATTATTCCAGCATTTAATAAGCATTACCCAAATATTAAAATCACCTATCGTTCACCAGAAGGGTTGACCTCATTTCTTGATGATTTGAATACCAATCTCGCGAATGGTAGTGCTGGCGATTTGATTGCCTGTCGTCCATTTGATGGTTCGCTAAAGCTGTTTAATCAGGGGCACCTTAGCGATATTACAGAAATGGCAGGAATGGAAAACTTCCCAAGCTTTGCATTAAGTCCTTGGCAAACTGATTCTGGTGCACAGACCTTCTGTTTACCTATGGCCTCTGTGATCCATGGTTTTTTCTTTAATAAAGAAGTATTTAAAAAACTCGATTTAAGTGCGCCCAAAACAACAGCTGAGTTTAATCATGTGTTGAATATGATTAAAAACAATGGTCAGTATGTGCCTTTAGCAATAGGCACGAATGATAAATGGGAAGCCAGTACTATGGGTTTTCAAAATATAGGGCCTAATTACTGGAAAGGCGAAGATGGGCGATTAGGATTGATTAACGGCACTGAGCGTTTTGATTCACCCAAATACCGACAAGTGTTTCAGGAGTTAGCGAATTGGAATAAGTTTTTAGGTAAGGGGTATCAGACTCGTAAATATGCCGATTCTATCGAATTGTTCAAAACAGGGAAGGCTGCTATATATCCTGCAGGTTCTTGGGATATTAGCACCTTTACAGGGCAGCTTGATTTTGGCGTATTTCCGCCTCCGGTAGAAAAGCGCGGTGATGAATGTTACTTCAGTGATCATACTGATATTGGTATAGGGTTAAATACCAAAGCACAGAATAATCCAGCGGCAAAAGCGTTACTAGAATGGATGACAACGGCTGAGTATGCTGAGTTATTGACTAACGCTATTCCTGGTTTCTTCTCGTTATCTAACCATTTCTTCGAGGTTGAAAACCCGATAGCGAAGGAAATGATGGGATGGCGTAATGAGTGTGATTCTACTATCCGAAGTGCTGCGCAGATTCTATCTCGGGGTAAACAGAGTTTTGAGGCTCAAATCGATCAAACCAGTGTTGCCGTATTAAATGGTACAATGACACCAGAACAAGCAACACAGTTAGTTCAAGCGGGGTTAGATTCATGGTATGTGCCACAAAGAGAAGCAAAAGTTGCAAGTTTAATTTGCCAAGAATAACCAGATATGCGTTTTCAAAAGCTACTATCTAGAGATAGATCATCGCTTTTTTGTTTGTAGCGGTAAATTCTTAATTTATCTTAATAGGATAGATGCATTAGATATTGTTATCTGTTTATCAGGTGATTAATATGCAGTTTCATTGTGTTTAGGTGTCGTATTGTGTCGAAGATATTAGTAGTTGATGATGACGTTCAATTGTGTGCGTTATTAACTGAAGTTCTTGAAGATGAAGGTCATGAAGTTAGTTGCGTTCATTGTGGTGAATCTGCGTTAACATATCTTCAATCAACGGGTGTCGATCTGATACTGCTTGATGTAATGTTACCCACACTTGATGGCATGCAGGTTGCTCGTCGTATTTGTCAGCGTTTTGCAACACCAATCCTTATGCTAACAGCATTAGGAGATGAAACAACGATGCTTGATGGTTTACAGGCTGGCGCTGATCAATTCTTGGTTAAACCATTTAAAGTCGAAGAATTACTGGTACGTATTTCGACAATCTTACGAAGAGTCGGTTTAGAGCGCCAGCGTCATTCTTTGCCCTCATCATCGGTTGAATTAGAAAGTCAGCTTTCTCGCCTACCTTTAACTGGTACCGAGCTCGATCTGCTTAAATACCTTATTAAGCATAATAAAATTGTCGTCTCAAAAGCCACATTACAAAAAGACGTTTTAAAGAAAGAACTTAGCCCGTTTGATCGTAATCTTGATATGCATATCAGTAATATACGTCGAAAAATGGTATTAGCAGGAATGTCTAAACAGCACATCAAAACAATACGTGGGCGAGGGTATAGCTATTCTTCGTGTGTTTCGGAGTAATGAGCTCGTTTCAAAGATAAAAAATAAGACGATCAATGATCGTCTTATTTTTTCGGTCTAGATAATAGAGCAACCATCAATTCTTTAATACACGATTATCTGTAAAAGTGAGTAATTCAAGGTTAAAAGGAGTCGCTTGTTGTTTTGGGTATTGCTGAGAAAATAATGTTTTATCACGTTGTTGATCATAACTATGCTGTAAATAGCCATACCCACTTGGATACTCAAGATTCCAAAGTTCACTTTTTGCTATACGGCTAACGGCAAGAAATTGTCCAATATAGCTTGCTTGGTTAGCACTAATAGAAAATGTAATATCCATTTTGCTGTTGTTTTTTGAGATCAGCGTTTTATTACCATCTGAGCCTTCCAGTTGAATACTGAAAATTTCGTATTGTCCAACGGGTAACTCAATATTAAACAAATGGCCGCTAATTGTTGGATTTTCAAAATGCCCATCTTCATTGTTATTGGTGATCGTAATAATATTACTATCCGCAATACTAGGAGTGTTGGTGTTTAGAGGGCGAATGTTAATCGTTGTGATCAGATTTTTACCTGTTTTCGGCCATTCGGTATTAGCACCCAGAGTACCAACAAGATAACCTGTGGCTTGATTATTCTCATAAACTGAATCAGGAACAGAGACTTGTAAACCTGATGAACAACCGACTAATAATAATGTCAGTAAACTAATAATGGTCTTCATCATAGAACTTCCTTTTGCTGTGATGAATAGAGTTGAGAAGCATAATTTTAAATTAGTATGAATGCTAAAAATAAACGCTATAACTATTGTCATGTAAAAATACAGTATCGTCTATCTCAGGCTCATATTTTGTGACTAGGATAGGCTGAATTGCTAGTTATTATAGATAAAAAGAGAAGCAAGTGTTTTGGAGTATAAACAATTGAGTGTTTCTAATGTGATACAAGGAAAGCATCGACTTCCTTTGCATAAGCAAAGCTTAGTTTTCCGACTTTTTTCATACTTTACCGTAGGGTTACTACTCATATTAGGGCTTCAGAATTTAGCTGAAATAGCCCTAGTTAAAACCATGCTACATGTGCCTCAACATGTACAACAAGATATTATGAAGATGGCGACAGATGTAGAGCCTTTGCTTACTGAAAACGGTGATCCGCAACGACTTGCTCTGTGGGAGAGTAAACAAAAATATTATGCTTTTGCACTTAACAGTGATAACAAAGAGATAAGTACCCGAGTAATGCACCCGCATTTTAAGTTTAAACTGAAATTTGCTCGACCATTAAATTCAATTTTAGATTCTCGTGTAAATCAACCCATTTTTATGATACCTCTAAAAAATGGTAATAAATTGATGGTTCAGTTACCTCATGAATTACATCCGGCTAAAAATTTTTCTTTGTATTTTGGCTTAATACAGGTAGTGATTGCTATTCTGATCACCTTAATGTTTTCGTTAATTATCGCACGCTATTTGCAGCGACCATTAGATACGTTAAGACAAGCGAGTCGTACCTTAGCGAATGGTGATTTCTCAGTGCGTGTCGCTCATGTTATGGGAGACAAAGTAAAAGAGTTTAATGAATTAGCGACTGATTTCGACAATATGGCCAATCAAATACAATTATTAACAGAGAAACAACGGCGTTTAATTCGTGATGTTTCTCATGAACTTCGAACCCCTTTGGCTAGACATAATTTATCATTACATTTAATCCGAAAGCGTACCTCATCTGAGCATTTGCATTTAGTGGATCGGTTAGAGCAAGAATCAGAAGAGATGAATGAACTCGTCACTGAGATCCTTGAATTTAGTCAATTTGAAAATGCAAAAGCGAATATCAAGCTTATTCCTGTCGACGTTCAAACTTTCTGTGATTCAACGGTTGAACAATGTCTACAGCTTAAAGCGCAAGGCCAATCGCTCATTAAAGATATTGATAGAACACTGCCAATGGTTCAGACAGATGCGCGATTATTAGTACGAGCAATTAAAAATTTAATAGGTAATGCGATTAAATATGCTGGAAGTGAAGCCAATATTACAATTCATACCAGTATAAGAACGAACACGGAAAAGTCTTATGTTGTTGTATCGGTCTCAGATGATGGTGATGGCATTCCAAAGCAACATTTAAAACATATCTTTGACCCGTTTACACGCATAGAGGGGGCACGTGATAAACAGTCTGGCGGCTATGGTTTAGGGCTCGCCATTGTAAAAGAAGCGATGCAAGTCACTGGAGGTCAAGTCGAGGCGGGTCGTTCAGTTGATGGTGGTTTAAAAATATCGCTATTATTACCGGTTACAGAAACAACAAAAAAGTAGCCTCAAATAAAAATAAAAAAAGTGATATCCTTTCAGGCTATCACTTTTTTTGATTATGACTTATAGAACTAAATAACTCATATAATAACCGAATTCTTTTTAAGAATAATATTATTAAATTTCTCACCTCTTGATAATTACTACCTATTGAATCAATAGATTTATAGTATTAGCCACCCGTACTCAATTGATTTAATTT
>NZ_PYOM01000009.1 GCF_003026365.1 Photobacterium angustum
TAGGGTTAAAACGTGCGTAACCGAACCATGCTTCATCCATGTGAATACGGCTAGAGCTTTCGCCTAGTAGCGATTCAGTCACTTCAGAGTGGTAACATAAACCGTCGTAAGTACAGTTGGTTACAACTGCATAGCCAGCTTTTTTCTCATCAGCGTTGAAAGGAATGCCAGCATTTTTAGCTTTAAGTGCAATGCCTTCTTTGCTCATTTGAACTTGGCTGATTGGACCGATAATACCGTAACAGTTACGGCTAGGTACCATGTAGATAGGGCGTGCACCTGTTAAGATCAGACCTTGCTCGATTGATTTGTGACAGTTACGGTCACAAATAGCGATGTCGTCATCTTTCAAACATGCTTGCATGATTGTACGGTTTGAACCAGAAGTACCTACGATACCAGAGTAAGATTGGTGAGCACCAAATACTTTAGCTGCTTCAACTTCTGAATCTTTGAATGCGCCGCTGTGGTCAAGTAGAGAACCTAGTGCTGCACGTTCGATACCCATATCGGTACGGAATAGATTTTCGCCGAAGAATTCGAAGAATTGGTTACCAGCAGGGGTCTTAGTAAAACCGATACCACCTTGGTGACCAGGCGCAGACCATGAGTACTCATGGATGTCGTTGTAGTGCATCATCGCTTTCATGAAAGGCGGTAACACTTGTGAGCGGTAACGACGCATAGCAGCAACGATACGGCCTGCAACGAAGTCAGCAGTATCTTCTAGTACTGAGTAACACTCATCAACACGTTCCATTAACTGGCGGTTGTTAAGAATAGAAGTACGTGCGCGTTCTGCTAGTAGAAATACTGGCACTTCAGGTTGACGTGCTTGTAGTGCTGCTAACAAATCAACTTCTTCGTGAGAGTTAACGATTTGCTCTTCAGTTTTTTCTAGTGCTAATACAAGACTATCGATTTGAGATGCCATGATAACTGCACGTGCATCTTCGTAAGAAGTTGCTGTAACGATTTCGATAGTGCGGCTTTCTAATTCAGCGATTAATGACTTAGTTGCACGATCTGCAAAGCTATTTGGAGTAATGTTTTGGTGCTCAATAACGAGAGCACGCATTTTATTTGTACTATTATTGTTGTTCATAATAACGCCTGAATAAAATAACTGATGGCAGATGTGTTTTACCGCAACATAATTTATATGAAGTAATTAAACGTCTTGCCTAATATTTTTAGAAGGGAATAAATAATACTGCTATTAATGTCTATATTAATTTTCAGTATATTTATTATTTATTCCCATTTCCTTTCTAGCTGGTTATTAATAAATTTCTTTATTATCGAATTTATTAAATCTTTAATTAGTTAGATTCTAGTGGTTTTACATCACGAGCAGCGATGAATCCATAGAAGATGTAACCGAATAGCATCAAGATGGTACCGCCGAACACAGCTGTTGCACCACAAGCGTACACACCGTAAATACTGTAGATAACGGCTAATGTACCCACAACAGCGCCTAGGCGGTATTGTTTTGGTGTAACTTTGTTCTTGCGAAGTAGTACTTCCAAACCTGTCATAGATAGGATGTAAGGTACCATGTTAATAAATACGGCTAGGTTCAATAGTGCGTTGAACTGGCTGATCAAGTTTGGAGAAATAGTCATCACAGCAAGAATCAATTCAGCAACTAGCATGATAAGCATACCGGCAATTGGTGCACCTGCTTTGTTAGTCTTAGCGAAGATTTTAGGGAATAGACCTTCTTCTGCCGCTGATTTAGATACTTGAGCGTTAGTGAACTGCCAGCCTAATAGTGAACCGATACATGCGATAACCGCTGCTAGTGTAACAATGTTACCTACTGTTGGGTTAAACATGTGGCTGAATACTAAGCCAAATGGTGCAGTAGATGCTGCTAGTTCTGCGTTAGGAATAATACCTTGGATAACACCAGTAGACGCGATGTAGATAACAGCTGCGAAACCTGTACCAAATAGTACTGCTAGAGGTACGTTACGCTCTGGGTTTTCAACTGCATCAGAGTTAGCACCAGCAGATTCAATACCTAGGAATGCCCATAGAGTTAGTGCGATACCTGAAGATACAGAGTGCATTGTTGTGTCATGGTGTGGGTTCCATGCGCTCATGAATGTTTGTGGATCGAACCACCACCAACCGATAACAGATAGACCAAGTACAGGTAGAATAATACCCCAAACAGTGAATGCTGAGATTTGACCTGTGATCTTAGGACCACCAAAGTTAGCAACCATAGTAATGATAAGAATTGCACATACACCGAAGAAAGTGTGTACTGGCGTATCTAACCAAGGCATGAATGGCTTAATGTAACCAACAGCTGATACGGCAATTGCTACACAACTAATTACTAGACATACATAGTATGTGTAAGAAGAGATAAAGAAAGATGATTTGCCGTGTGCTTCTTCTGCGTAAGCTGACATACCGCCTGAACGTTTACAAAAAGCACCACATTTAGCGAACGTGTAAGCAATACACATTGCACCTAATGCTGTAACCACCCAAGACAACATTGAAATTGCACCAACTTGAGCCAAGCTCGCTGGTAGCATAATAATACCGGAACCCATCATGTTAACTGCAACAAGTACAGTTAAGCCGACAAGGCCCATTTTTTTAGTGCCAGTATCTGATGACATATATTCACCTATGATTAGAAGGTAATAACTACAAATAAATAAGTTAGTAGTTATTGTTATATTTAATAAGACCCAATCCATGGTGAATTCATTAATAACGTTTAGGTTATTGTTTATTATTTTTTAGTAGGGGGAACAAACTAAAAAATAACTCAGATATAAACCTTGGTTATTAAGACTTATATATGAGAGTGAACTCTTCATCCCTTCGATGGAGCGTATAATGCGACTGTTTTGGTAAAAAAAAAACGTTAATTTCGGAATGAAACGTTCCATTTTTAGTGTTAAAAATGACAAACAGTATCGTTATTCGATCAGTAACTATCGTGAATAATGCCAGCTTGTAAGTTGTTGTTGTAAGGTGTTTTTTTAAAATAACAATGAATAACAATAGGTTGAAAATCCCACACAGTGAGATTTATCATACAAAAAGGGCTGGGAAAGTGAATAATTAAAATATAGTTATTCACTTTTTGTGCGGTTAAATGCCATTTATGTGGCGTTTATTTTTTTCTTATTCAGGGTTAATTTTTATTTAATAACCGTAAAAAGTACTTTTTTAGTAAGAAATCGGCGTCATTTCGAGAGGTATAGTAAAAACTTAAATGATACGTTCAGGATTCATTAATAATAAATGGAATATTAATAATATTTTTAATCGTTTTTTGTAATAAAAGACCGTCATTATTTTTAATAATAATACTCATTGATTTATTATGCCTTTAAATCATGATTTAGGTGTTGGCGGTAGATAAATGAAGCGTAAATTCGGTTTTACTCTTATAGAACTAGTCATAGTTATTGTTATCTTAGGTATTTTAGCTGTTGTTGCGGTACCCAAATATCTGCAAATACAATCCGATGCTCGTAAGGCTGATCTCCATCAGCTAGCCGGTACGTTGCAATCAACATCTGCAACCGTAAACGCCAAAGCGATGATTAACGGGAAAGAAACAGCCTTAGTAAGTACCGTTGATGGTATATCGATAGCGAATGGTTATCCCACAGCAACGAAGAGCGGTATTGTTCAAGCGCTAGCCTCACCGAATACTTGGTATCATTATCCTATTGATATGAAAAAACTCGCGTTAGGCGATCATTTTTGGAGTGGCTGGGCTGGCAGCAAGCTGCAACTGAATATGGGGATGATGGTTTTTTCATTAAAAGATCTATCTGGACTTTCACAAAAGCAGATTTTAGATACTCATTGTTATGTCATGTACGTTGATTTAGCAGAGGGAGCGAAAGCGTCTAGTAATACCGCTCCCATTCCTGAGAGTAGTGATAAATCGGCATCAGGCTGGCGAAATAAACTGTATCAGTTCCATAAGAAAATTTGGCAGGAAGGGATTTGCCCTTATGTACTAACGCCCTTTCATTTAGAGAGTTATTTTAATATCTGCCATCAAGCAACAGATAATAAAGCTCATAATAATAATGAGCCTAATTTGTTAAATGCTCCGATGATTACAGTTGTTGATGACAAATGCTGAGACACTATCTATCACTATCAAAGAAAAAGGCGCTAAATTAGCGCCTTTTGGGTGTTGTTTAAGAAGAAATAATACTTAAGCTGGAGTCACGCGAGAAGTGCCATCGTCTGAGATGTTAATTTGAACACGCTCACCGGCGTGGAACATGACGTTTGGATTAACTTGCTGCACGATAGAGACGGTACGGCCACTGTTTAACTTAATGGTTAAGTTAACACCATTACGTTTTGTGACTTGCTCACCCGCTTCATTACCTAAATAACCGCCGAGTAATGCACCACCAATGGTTGCAATTTCAGAGCCTGTACCACCACCTACGCCAGAGCCTAAAATACCACCAATGGCACCGCCTGCAAGTGTACCAATGCCATTACCGTTACCATTTAATGTTACCGCTTGGGTGCGAACCACAGTACCGTAATATACTTCTTGCATCTGGCGTGCATCATTAACATTGTAAGCATTACCATAAGGATTGGCTGCACAGCCTGCGAGACCTAACGTTGATAAAATCACGGTTAAGGCAAGTATCTTTGTTTTCATGTTGTTTCTTCAATAAAAATACAGTGTTTAAATATTGGGTGTAATTTGAGCTCATTCGATGAGAAAAGAAAGCACGAAAACTCATTTTACTAAAACAGTAAATATAAGGTATTGAATCTGTTAATACGTCTTCTTATGTCCACTTTTATCAGCATGAAAAGTATCAATAAATGCCGCGAAGTATTGGTGTAACTGTGCTGCTTCTGTTGTGAATTGAAGTTGAGTAAGTAGCGCTATCCCCACTTCACAGGTACATAAATTACCGTCTTGTTGATTACGTCGTAAGGCGTAGTTTGATGCCTGTTGTGGCGTTAAAGCTAAACGCGGCAAGTCACTAAGCCAAGGGCTTTTACGTACCATTTTTTTCGCTTCTTGCCAGGTGGCATCAAGAATAATAAACAGGGGAATGGGTTGGTCAGGTTGGGCTTGAGGTAGCTCGATACTCGGATGTTGTTCATCGCTTGGGAAAACCAGATAAGCTTGGTAGCAAGGATCACGCAGTTGCGCTAGCAAGTGTGCTGGCGGCTCGGTACGTTGCCATACATCAACGCGGCAATGGGGCAAACTATTTACTAGCAACTTACCCGTGTTGGTATCTTTATTAAGCTCTCGAGGGTGAGTTAATAACACAAAGTGTGCGGGGCACTGAAGGTGTGGCTCAAGGCTGCAAATACAATTGTGCTGAAAGCCACAGCGAGGGCATGACATGGTTATTTCTCCTAACCTCAAATACCCTTGCAGTGTGGCATAAATCGGTGTCTTAAGTCACGATTGTGATAATGGTGTTTAGTCTTGTTTTGTCAGCACTAAACCATCATTGCCGATGTGATACTTCTGACCATTGACGGTTTCTTCTGTTGCGCTGAGCTGTTTCTTATTAGGATCAAAAGTATAAATACGTTCGCTATTGAGCCCATGATGTGAGGTCATTTTTACTTGTAGCTGAGTGTCACTGATCGCTTGCCAATTTCCGTTTTCTTTTAGGCTTGGATCACCATTGGTATATTGATATGTCGTTGTTGCAGAGTGATCGCTTTTAAGGCTCAGTAGAGTCGTTAATCCCATTTCTGGCTGACTTTGATACTCACCCACCCAAGTACTATTACTGTCATCGCCACCAAAGCTACTTGGTAACCAGCTTGCACAACCGGTTAGTGTGGATGCAGCAAAGATAAGGGCGAGGGGTAACCGTGAAACTGTCATTTTATTCTCTCTATGGTAGGCTCAAATTCATGAGGAAGTTGGCAGTAATGGTAGAACAATATGGCCTATTGGTTATTTAAAACCGAACCAGATACATTTTCTATAGACACCCTAAAATCACAAAAAGTTTCACCTTGGGAAGGCGTCCGTAATTATCAGGCACGTAATATGTTACGTGATGAGGTGAAATTAGGCGATCAAGTCTTCATTTATCATTCATCGTGTAAAGATGTCGGTGTGGTAGGGATCGCTACGGTGGTGAAAGCCTCGTATCCCGATCACTTCCAGTTTGATCCCGAAAGCCCGTATTTTGACCTGAAATCAGATCCAGAGAATCCGCGCTGGTTTATGGTTGATATTGAGTACCAACGTCACTTACGGTTAGTTAGCTTAAAACGTATGAAAGCCAATCCAGCCTTGGCTGAAATGCCACTGGTAAAAAAAGGCAGTCGTTTAAGTGTGATGCCAGTTACTGACGCGCAATGGCAGGAAATTTTAACCATGACAGGGCAGTTCTAAGCTGCTTTTCAAGGAAAAAAGAAAAAGGCTGTGTTTAACAGCCTTTCTATTGGATTTATTATGCGTGATTAAGGAGATGCTTTTCTAAGTAGTGCGCTACCGCTTCATCAGCACTCGAACCAATAACTTCATTATCTGGCAGTGCTTGTTTCACTTTGTCATGAGAGGTGCCCATGATTAAGCCTTTACCTGCCATTGATAGCATTTCAACATCATTCATTCCATCACCAAAGGCAATACAATCATCTAATGTCAGCTCTAGTGCTTTGGCTACAGCGGCTAAGGCATCACCTTTAGATACGCCAGCATCCATCACTTCTAAGCACCAAGGTGTGGAAAACGCGATATTCGCTTTGTCTTTAAACTCTTGATTAAATGCTTGCTCCCACTTCACCATTTTCTCATGGTCAAGATCGTCGCGGGTAAAGAAAACTTTCAATACGTTATCTGTCGGCGGGTTCTCAACATCAAATAACTGGTAGTTAAAACTATCGTGGAAATCACGCAGTGCTTCATTTTCATGATTGAGTAGCCAATGGTCGCCTTGGTACAAGTGAATGTGTAAATCAGGATCGTGCTTTGCTAGTGCAATAACGCCGCGGATCACTTCAGGGCTTAAACTTTGTTGAAACACAAGATTACCGTCGGCATCATGTACACTGGCGCCATTTGATGTGATCATGTAAGCAGGAATATCCAGTTCTTCGCGCATTCCAGCAACATCTATATGATGGCGACCTGTTGCAAATACAAAATGTTTATCGTGTTGATAAAGACGTTGTAAGACTTCTTGAGTATATGGGGCGATCTTATGCTCAGGAGTAAGCAGAGTGCCATCTAGATCTGAAGCAACAATTTTAAACATGTGAACTCTCGATAGTAAAACGGGCGGTAATGGTATGTAGCATGCCAATGAGAGATTAATTCTAGAACAAGTCAATGAGGAAAAAAGAGGCTAAAGTAGGATAATTAGACTTCCGCTTTTCGATTACTTGATAAAAACGAAAGTCTGTTAGTGAAGATTAAGCAAAATGCGCTAAGAGTGCAGTGATCGCTTGATTACGGAGTGGATCACTTTCAAATAGGATCTCATGGCGAGAACCTTCAATAATCTGAAAATCACAGTGCCCTGAGCCTTGGTTTAGCTGTTGATGAAATTGCTGCTGACAGACGTTATCAACAATTTTATCTTCACTACCTTGAAGTAGAAGAACAGGAATCGTGATGGTATTGGCCTGTTGAATGGCTCGACGTGCCGCTTTAATACTTTCCCATACCCAGTGATTACTTGCGCCACCAATACGTAATTCAGGGCGGACATCATAAAGATCGCGAAACCATTGGTAACGTGCTTGGCTGTGGGTGAGTAAGTTACCATCGAACGGTTTGGCGTAATAGGGCTTTTGACCAATAGCGTAGTGAGGTTGACGACGAAATAATTCGGTGATGCCGATCAAGGCTTCGGCAAAGGGCTTTAAGTGAGGTTTAACATAGATACCATGCATCGGTGCACTAAGTACGGCGCGGTCAAAAAGAGTGGGATAACGAGCAAGTGCTAAACTGGTGATTGCCCCTCCCATTGAATGACCAAGGATGAAGTGCTGTTTATAACCTTGTGGTTTGACGATGTTTTGCATAAAAAGATGCAAGTCTTCAATATAGTCATCAAAGTCTTCGACATACCCCAATTCATGATCGGCGACTAAGCGTTCAGACACGCCCTGACCACGATGGTCGAAGGAATAAACATGGTAGCCTTGTTTGACTAAATCATAGAACAGCTCTTGGTATTTCCAATAGGTTTCTACTCGCCCATTAACCACTATAATGACTTTATCACTGCGCTTTGGGGTTAAACTGACCCATCCTAATTCACATTGTTTAACACCAGTGAATTTTCCTTCGTGACGTTGTTGCCACATTTCACTTACCGCACTCGTCATTGTGTGGTTGAAATGTTCTTCTTGAGAAAAGGGGGGAAAAGTCGAAGGTTGACAAGTCATTAAAGCGCGTCCGAAATTTATCTGTTTGAAAGCATCACAGCAAATTATGGCGTGGCGATTACTGTGGATTAGTCAAAAAATGTATACTTGGTACAGTATACCTTATTTATCTAAGACAGAATAAGTGTATCCATATTGCTTTATTTGTTCTATTCAGGTTATAAACGCATTTTATAAATGTCATAAAAATTTCACTGAGATCACATGAGTATTGATGTTTGGTTAGCATATTTGCTCGCTGCAGTTATCTTTAGTTTTGCACCTGGCTCTGGTACCGTAAATTCAATCAGTAATGGGATGGTTTATGGCTGGCGTAAGTCATTAGCCTCTATTATCGGCTTGCAGTGTGGTATGGCAGCACACATCATTCTTGTTGGCGTAGGGCTAGGAACGATAGTCGCCGGCTCTGAGTTGGCTTTTACCATTATTAAGTGGCTAGGTGCGGTGTACTTAGTGTGGCTCGGGATCCAAAAGTGGCGTGAGAAGTCAGCATTAGCCTTAGATGAGCGTGATAGCTCCGTATCGGCTGCCACATTGTTTAAACGAGCAGTGTTTGTCAATTTAACCAATCCCAAAACGATTGTGTTCTTAGTTGCGTTATTTCCTCAGTTTATCAATCCAGTAGAACCTCAATTACCGCAGTTATTGGTACTTGGTATCACGACATTAGTCGTCGATGGTTGTGTAATGTTATTTTATGTACTGTTAGCGTCACGCTTTACCCGCTATATCCGTTCAACAACGGTGATGTCTCGTTTAAACCGTTTATTCGGATCTATGTTTATCGGATGTGGTGCTTTACTTGCTTTGGCTCGCGCGTAAATTTTGATGATAGATAAAGGAAAGGTTTGATGTATTCCTATGTTGCTCGTCAGCCAATCTTTAATCGTAAGCAACAAACGATTGGCTATGAATTATTATTTCGTGACGGAGAAAGTAATGCTTTTCCGAATATCGATGCAAGTGAAGCGACATCTCGCTTAGTCATGGAAAATTACATGGCGATTGGTGACAACCGCTCATACAAAGGTCAGAGAAACTTTATTAATTTTCCTGAGCATTGTTTGATTGAATTGATGCCATTATTACTGCCTAAAGATAAGGTTATTATTGAAATCCTTGAAAGTTGTCGTCCAAGTGATGAACTTTTACAGGCAGTTAAACATCTTCATCAAAAAGGCTATCTCTTTGCGCTTGATGATTTTGATTGTAACCCGGAATGGCAGCGTTTCCTGCCGTACATATCAGTTATTAAATTAGATTTATTGGCGTTAGGTATCGATCAAGCTTGCCAATATGTAAAAGATAACCAGCACCTAAAAACTAAGTTTTTAGCAGAAAAAGTCGAAACCTATGAGGATTATGCGCAAGCACTAGCTGTGGGATTCCATTTATTCCAAGGTTATTTTTTCAGTAAACCTGAAGTGCTAAAAAGCCGTAAAGTGGCACCATCAGAGCTCACAACGGTACAGCTACTGCATGAAATCTCCCATGATCCGGTGGATTTTTCTCGTATCGAAACCATTATTAGCCGTGACGTATCTCTGTCTTATTTATTGCTCCGTTACGTTAATACCGTGACCAAGCGCTTACGCTCACCGATCAGCTCATTTCGCCAAGCTTTAGTGTATTTAGGTGAAGATAACTTACGCTTATTTATTGGTGTTGTGGCTACCGCGCATGCTGCGCTTGATAAGCCAAAAGAGCTTTATGCCTTATCGTTATTACGCGCAAAAATGTGTGAGTTACTAGTGACAAAAGGCGGCATTGTGCTTCGCTCAGAACAAGCCTTTTTAGCTGGGATGTTCTCGTTACTGGATGCTTTGCTTGATAATTCACTAGAGAGCTTACTGGATATGATCCAGCTTCAACCTGAAATTAAATCCGCACTTTTACAACGTAATGGGCGATTGGGCTTAGTGTTGGATGTGGTTGATGCGTTTAGTACAGCAGATTGGACACGGGTACAGATTTGTTGTCAGGTGCTGGGGATAAAAGAAGAAGTGGTGCACGAAAGTTATTTGTCTGCGGTTGAGTGGGCAGATAAATGTACCGCGGTGAATTTAAAGCGATAAAAAATGGGGGCTATGTAGTCTCGCCCCCGAATAGGAATCGTAATATTGTAGTTGGAGAGTCGAAGGGAGCAGCGCCGTTGATACAATGCTGCAAGCGCATAATATGGCCCGACTAAATCCATATCTGCTTGTTTATCTGTTTTCTATTGGCGGTATGCGTTTAACATCCATAGCAGTTTTTCTTGCTCACGAATGTAATCACCCATCAATGCTGCCGTACCTTCATCATCAGCATCACCTGCTTGCGCTAAAATTTGACGTTCTAAACGTAGCAAGACACTAAAGCCATTCACTAAGCCTTCAACACAGTCTTTACCTTGCGTTGCATTGTGATGTTCTTTGATATCACTCGCGGCGAGGTAACTGCTGAAGCTATGATCTGGCGTATGACCAAGGGTTAAAATACGCTCCGCAAGTTCATCGATTTTTAGCTGAAGATCGGTGTAGATCTCTTCAAACTTCACATGAAGTTCAAAAAACTCTTGTCCTTTAATATTCCAGTGATAGCCACGGGTATTCATGTATAACACTTGGTAATCAGCTAATAATTTATTGAGGTCTGTAGCCAGAGCTTGCGCCTTTTGGGTATCGAGACCGATTAAATTCATTTCGCTAGTCATGCTACTTTCCTCACTTATTCGATAAATTGGCTAAAAGGTGCTTACCTCTCAGAAGATGTGTTCAGTATAGGATTAATCTCATGATAGGTATAACTGTTAGGTTCTATTGTACCAATAGGTGGTAGCTATCTTTATTGGCTGGATAAGAGAAAGCCACCAGATGTGATTCGGTAAACATCGAGTGGCTTTCTAAAGATATTTATTACTATTTACGCGGCGATTAAATCACCGTGGCAGTTTTCACCATAACAAGGGGTGATGCCACAAATACGGTTACCAGCGGCTTTACCCATCGCATAGCCTTGTTCTAGCTTATCGAGATTACGGGTTAAACGTCCAACTTGAAAATCGTTATTGGGCGCAATGACTGTGATTTTACAATCTTTCGGAGGGTGATTTATAAAATCGAGCGCGGCGTTATAGCGTTGAGCACGTTTGATCACCGAGTCTGCAAATGCAGGATGATCGTGGAACATGGATTTGATCAACCATGGCACCTTGGTTTCGGCTTTGTGGAAGCCTAAAGGTTTAGACAGTACTACTGTGATATCACGGGCCCCGCGACGGTAAGCTTCGATAACAGGGATGGAATCTGCTACGCCGCCATCACTCATTGCAATGCCATTAATAGTAAGGTTATGGCGATAAGCAATAGGTAAGGCGCAGGTCGCTTCCATCACGGGGGTCACGTTATAACGAGTGACTTCAATGTACTCGGCTTCGCCAGTTTCTAGATTTGTTGTGGTGGCAAATAAAGGAATCTGACGCTGCTCATATTTGTGTAAGTTGAGTGGAAGATGACGGGTACTGGTTCGCCATAGCCAATCAATATCAGTGAGATGTCCACCATGAGTAAATCGTGAAAAGTTAATAAACTCAGGATCACGGGAATATTCGGTAATGATTTTATGACTGCGGCCATAGTTACCACACAGATAACCAATGAGGTTGGTTGCTCCAGCTGACACCCCAATCGCAAAATCAAAGTCAACATAGTTGTTATCGAGAAAGGCATCTAGTACGCCACTCGCAAAAATACCGCGCATTGCACCGCCTTCAACAACCAGTGCTCGTGAATTTTCTGCTGTGTTCATACCAAACTACCCATAACTAGAATTAAGTGACCAATGTCACAAGAATAAAGCTCGCTGGGCTATAGTGACAGTCGGTTTTTCTTATCAGTGTGATAGGAAAAACTTAACCTTTTTCTGCTTGGGTGGTGGTAACACTTTGGCTCAAGACTTTAATACATTCAGAAAGGGCTGGGTTTAAGGTTTTACTGGCGGGATAGCATAGCCCTAAACGGCGGAACATCCTTGGGCCTTCGAGTGGTACGGTCACCAGTTGGTTGGCACTTTCTAGCACTCCTGTAGGCAAAAATGAAATGCCAAGACCTGCTTGAACCAAGTGCATAACTTGAGTTTTATGCTCAGCTTTTGCGACGAGATTAACGGATAGACCGTCACAGGCGAGCAAGCTAATAGTCTGCTGATGGGCTTCACAAGGTGGGCACTCAATAAAATCATGCTGATGCAGTTGCTCAGGCGAGACCAACGGTAAGTTTGCCAACGGGTGATCAGGTAACATGCAAAGCACGTAATCTTCATCCCATAGCGGTAAGAAGATCTCATCTTCTGCTTTGAACATATCGAGAGTTAAGCGGGCATCAGCAGTTTTCTCGTGATCAACCAGTTCGAGCGATAGATTGGCAATATTGTGGTGTAAGGTTGCAAAGACTTTCGCCAGTTGGCTTTGGCTCAAATCAGGAAAATTTGCCAAGGTTAATGGTAAGCGCTCGGTGCGTTGCTGGAATAGTTGCGGTAGGGTATTCACATCATTAAGCAAACGGATTGCTAAGGGATATAAGTAGTGAGCTTCATCGGTGACATCAACCCCTTTTTTATGACGTAAGAACAGCACAGTATTCAGCTCTTGCTCTAGTTGTTTAATACCGTTGGAAATCGACGGTTGAGAAACAAAGCAGCGCTCTGCGGCAAGGGTGATGTTTTTTTCTTCATAAACCGCAATGAAAAAGCGTAGTAGTCGTAAATCCATCGTAAGTTACCTGAATATGATGCTAAGTGAGCAGATTATCATAGGAATCGAATAAGCGGGAAAACAGGCATAAAAAAGCCGGACATGATGTCCGGCTAAAGGGGGATTACAGGTTAACCTGCGATGTTGTAGTAAGTATTAGCACCTGGGCCGACTGGGATACCCAGTACGAACACCCAAACATAGAACATGATGCTCCAGCCAATCACGAATACAATCGAGTAAGGCAGCATGGTTGAAATTAGCGTACCTAAACCAAGGTTCTTCTGGTAGCGGGTGGCTACCGCTAAGATCATACCGAAGTAGCTCATCATAGGAGTGATGATGTTGGTAACAGAATCACCGATACGGTATGCCGCTTGAATTGTTTCAGGCGCGTAACCTACCAGCATTAACATTGGAATAAAGATAGGTGCGGTTACCGCCCACTGCGCCGATGCTGAACCAATCATTAGGTTGATAAAGCCACACATTAGGATGAAGGCGAAGAACAGCGCAGGACCTGTTAGACCAATCGATTGTAGGAAGTCTGCACCACCTACCGCAAATACTTGACCGAAGTTAGTCCACTTAAAGAACGCCACGAATTGGGCTGCGAAGAACACCAGTACAATGTACATACCCATTGATGACATCGACACTGACATCGCGTTGATCACATCACGGTCGTTCTTCATCGTGCCAACGACTTTACCGTAAACAAAGCCTGGAATAGCGAAGAACACGAAGATAAATGCCACGATACCTTTAAGGAACGGAGAGCCTGCCACTAAACCAGTTTGTGGGTTACGTAAAATACCATCAGCAGGCACAATCGTCAGTGCTAGCAGTGCTGCAAGACCAGCCGCTTTCAAACCTTTCTTTTCAAGCGCAGTCAGTTTGCCCATTTTATCTTGGCTTAAATCATCGCTAGCTTCAGAAGCCTCATATTTGCCTAGTTTCGGCTCAACGATTTTCTCAGTAACGAATGCACCCATGATGGTGATCGCAAAGGTTGAAGCAAACATGAAGTACCAGTTTACTTCTGGGCCAACAATGTAGTTAGGATCGATCATCTGTGCTGCAGTTTGGGTAATACCCGATAGCAGTGGATCAACCGTACCTAGTAGTAAGTTCGCACTGTAACCACCTGATACACCAGCAAAAGCGGCGGCAAGACCTGCTAATGGGTGACGACCTAGAGAGTGGAATAGCATTGCCGCAAGTGGAATAAGTACCACGTAGCCAAGTTCAGAGGCGGTGTTAGAGATAATACCGGCAAATACTACGACTAGCGTTACCATGCGACGAGATGCGCCCATTACCAAACCACGCATCGCAGAAGACAATAGACCAGAATGTTCTGCAATCGCGACACCTAGCATAGCAACCAGCACCGTACCTAGTGGTGCAAAGCCTGTGAAGTTTTTCACCAGGTTTGCCACGATAAGTTGTAGACCTTCTGCGTTAAGTAGGCTGACCACATGGATCATACCGTCAGCGGCACGACCTGCTGCGCCTTCTGGTCGAGGATCGGCAACAGAAACACCGAAATAGCCTGCAATGCCAGAGGCAACTAAAATCGCGACACAGAAGATAGCGAAGAGTGTGATTGGGTGAGGTAATAAGTTACCTAACCATTCGACGGTATCAAGAAAACGGGTAAAAAGTGTTTTCTTAGGTTGTGGTTGTTGTTGTGAAGCTGATGAATGCATCACTACCTCCAATATAGTTTTAATCCCATCAATGGGTACTGCTTTGTGAATGAGATGTTATATCGCAAAATGTTGTAAAATCAATGTTAAATTGTTTCTAATTGTAAATAGGTAATAAATAAGACTTTTAAATGTGTTTTAACGCGGGATTTTTAACTATTTGTTAAAGCTATGTTTTTTGTTGCATAAAAACCCTTTCATTTGGATAAGAAAAGCCAATAAAAAAGTAATAAAAAAAGCTCTTATCCATAATTTTTTTTGATGATAAACCTAAGAAATCGATATTTTTCACTTATCTCAATTCGACCTATAGTGAATGCATCAACAACATGCCGGCCTGTTGAATATTTTTCGAATTACCAGAGTAGGAAAGTCTTATGTCTAAATCTTTAGTTGTTATTACAGGTGCAAGTTCGGGTATTGGTGAAGCAACAGCACGTCAATTGTCTGCAGAAGGTTACCCATTATTATTACTTGCGCGTCGTGTAGAGCGTATGGAAGCAATGAACTTACCTAATACACTATGCCGAGCAGTTGATGTTACTGATGTGCAGGCAATCCAAGCGGCCGTTGCTGAAGCGGAAGAAAAGTTTGGTCCTGTTGATTGTTTAATTAACAATGCTGGCATGATGTTACTTGGCCTTGCTGATGAACAAGATCCAGCAGAATGGCAGACGATGTTTAATGTTAATGTGATGGGTATGCTTAACGGTATTCACGTTGTATTGGCAGGCATGAAAGCACGTAAACACGGTACAGTGATCAACATTAGTTCTATTGCAGGGCGTAAAACCTTCCCTAATCATGCGGCTTATTGCGGAACTAAATTTGCCGTTCATGCGATCACTGAAAATATCCGTGAAGAAGTCGCTGACGATAATGTTCGCTTTATTACTATCGCACCAGGTGCTGTTGAAACTGAATTATTGAGTCATACCAGCAGTGACGCGATTAAAGCTGGCTATGAAGAGTGGAAAGAAGGTATGGGTGGGGTGATTGCACCACAAGATATTGCGAATGCGATTAGCTATGCATACAACCAACCACAGAATTTATGTATTCGTGAAATTGTGCTTGCTGCAACACGCCAACAACCATAATGCGTTGGCGTTGAAGAGGGGAATGTCAGCGTGTTGTGAGTAATGTTAAAAAGACACGCTTATTCAATACATGTTATTGATCCCCTGTTATATTTAAAGAGAAGTTATTGGTATCAGTGATATTAATAGTTTCTCTTTTTTGTATCAGAGGGATAGGTAATGAGAGAAAAGGTTGGGTATTTTGATCTTCTGCGGGTGGTTGCGGCCATTGCTGTAGTTGTGATCCATGTTTTAGGGCCGTATCGAGAACAATTAGGGCAAATACCTAACTGGGAATGGATCACCGCGATTACTTTTAACAGCTTTAGTCGTTGGGCTGTACCTGTATTCATTATGATCACAGGGGCGTTAATGCTCAGCGATGAACGTCCATTTGAAGGGCGCTATTATTTTAAACGCCGTGTCGGTAAAGTGTTGATCCCATTTGTTGTTTGGTCTGTTTTCTACGCTTTCTTCTCGGCTTTTTCTGCTTCTGGCACAGACTTTTCGACCAGTTGGAAGCTACTGACAGATCTGCCTTTTCATGAAACTTATTACCACCTAGGTTTCTTTTACTACTTCATTCCTTTATATGTCATTGTCCCTTTTTATCAATGGGCGGTACAACGTATGGAGCCAGGACAAGTGAAAGGGGTGGTGATGGTATGGCTGGTGATCACAGGATCGTACTTGTACCACATTGATGGTTTATGGAGTGAAACTTACCTCCTATACAGTGGCTATTTAGTGCTAGGCTACTGTCTGTACAAATATCATTGGCCTGCGATGAAGTGGCTTATTCCTTTAGCAATTGTGGCCTTGTTGGTGACAGATTATATGGTAGTGAGCCATAGTTTAACGGCTGGCGAATATAAAATTGGTCGTTGGTTATCATATAAAACCCTGAATACAGCAATAGCGGCCGCAGGTGTCTTTGTTTTGTGTCGTTACATGTTTGATAAATTTAGTGAGAGTGCGCGTTCTCGATTAGCAGTACTGAGCCGCTATAGCTTAGGCGTGTATTTGCTCCACCCTATTTTCTTATGGCCATTGCGAAATTATGATTGGTATTTTGCTAATCCTCTGATTGCTATCCCTGTTTGGACAGCAATAGCGGGTGGACTAGCGTTAGGAGCAAGTTGGCTATTAAGCCGTAGCCCGAAAACCGCTTGGTTGGTACCATAAAATAAAAAAGCCTGACGTTGTCAGGCTTTTTTATTGCATCATATTGGCGCTTTAAATAGTTAATCACGTTGTAAGGCAAAGTGAATAAACTGCTGTCCACGATAGGTCATAGTGCCTTTATCTCCCGGGTTTAAAGCATGATAATAGTGGATACCTACCATAAATTCACGCTTTGGTCCCCCTGATACTGGCTCGACATAAATCCAATACTCTTCATCTTCTTCACCTGCTTGAGCGCCGATGATTTTATTGCTCTGTTTATCGAGGATCATAACGTCGAGTTTTTTCTCTGGCGCGCCAAGCCCCAGCGTATGTCGACGATAGCTAAAAATAAAATAGCCAAATGAGAAGATAAATAGAATGCAAATTGCCACAATGATCCCTGTTGGCATAACACTAACTCCTTGAACGATGAAAGACAGTTTCATGGCTATTATTCACAATCAGTGAGATATCACTAATCAATGGATAGAAAATCGTGATCTATACGCGACAAAATGAAGTAAATTTTATGTTACTTATCTTGCATATTGGCACTTTAGTTGTAAGGTAAAGATATAGCATCAACAAGGAGTGGGCTCATGATTGATATTGAGCAAGTGATTGATCGTTCTCGCCGTATTGAAGATTTATTACGTCAGCATTATCACGCGAAAGGTTCTGATCTTCAGCAATTAATTATCAGTTGTGAAGATCGCCTACCACATGATGTGCTAATTAAGCTGGATAAGGTTGCTGAATTAAATAAACAATTCACTTCATCAGATACATTAGTTGATTCGAGTGATGAATTTATCAAGTTATGTAATTGGTGTGAGAAAGAGCTAGCCCCGCGAAGTAGTCGCTTGGTATGGGGAGTGGCGATTACATTATTATGTGGTTTTACACTTGTGGCAATATGGTTTTATAGCGTGAATTGGCACCATATTAAGTTTTAAGCGTTAAATGTGAGATTTTCTTATTAGGCCCGGTGCAGTAATGCGTCGGGTTTTCTTTTATTTAAGAATCAAAAATTGTAGGAATTTAATACGAATCTTAAGATTTTGTGACGCAGATAAAAAAATGGCGCCAATAGGCGCTATTTTTTTGAAATTGATAATTCTTTTAGTAAAGAACTGGCAATGTCATTAGGCCTACAACAACTGCAATCATCATAAGTCCTTGTTTTTGAGAAGGTGTCATTATTTCGTCATCCTTTTTTAGTGGTTATTTTTTTCTTGACAAAAAGAATAACATTTTTTTAAGCGCTTTGGCAATCGAGAGTGGTAAAAAACTTAGATAAAAACATTTTTAAATCAAGATAAAGCTTTCAAATGGACAAAAAAGAGAAGTTTATTGTTTTTTTACGCAGGACTGTTTTGTTTTCTTTTGTTCTTTTTTGAGTTTATATTGTTGATTTTTAATTGTTATTTTGTTTTTTGTTGTGGTGGTGAATTGTTTGTTTATAAAAATAACTGTTTATGCAGTCTAGTCTTTTGTCCTTTAATTTATTCTAACTTTTCTGTAGTTATATTTGTTTTTTTATAACTAAATCAGTCGTTTTTTGTGTTTATTATTACCCAAACGTCTATTTGGATTGTGTTTTTTATTTTTTGGTGGTTTATTCACCAAAGTAATATGCGTGAAAAATTACGGTTATAGCATGATTTTATTTCTTATCTTTATGTTTTATATGTGTTTTTTTTGTTTTCTTTATAGTCTTCTTGAAGCGGTGATGTATTTTGTGGATATAAAGTGATAAAAAATTAATAAAATAGCTCTTCATGAGAGGTAAACGGTTGCTTTTACAATCTATCAAAGGTGTATTGAGAGCTGTTATGAGTTGGTTGTACGCCATTTCTGATTATTGAGATGGCAAATACAATAATATTTGCTCACTTTTACAAAGAGTGTATTTAAAATCGTAGTGAATGTCTGATTATGTGGTTATGTATTATATTTTTAGCGGTATTGCACATTACTGCTGCTTATCTAGGACCACGCTGGCTTTACTATGTCAGTAAACCGTTAACGGTTATGTTGATGGTAATACAATGCGTATGGAGCGGTGCTCCCAGTTTTTATTACTGGGCAATTGTTGTAGGGCTTTGCTTTTCAATCATTGGTGATATTTACTTAATGTTGCCAGCAGGTCGCTTTCTCGCTGGCCTGATGAGCTTTTTTCTTGCTCATATTGCTTTTACCGTCGCATTTGCCAGTCAATGGCAAGGAACAATAAGCTGGTGGTTACTTGTGCTTTGTCTGGCCATCGGTATTGTCGTTTTCTTACTGTTGTTACCTTCTCTAGCACCACTACAAACGCCAGTTGCTTTCTATATACTCATTATTATGGCGATGATCTTTGCTGCTGGGCAGTATTGGTTGCTGTCCCATAGCCAAGCCGCACTATTTACCATCGTTGGCGCTATTTTATTTGTGCTATCAGATCTGACCTTGGCTGTTAATCGTTTTAAGGGTGAGTTCGGTGCCGCAGCGGTAATCATTATGTCGACGTACTTTATTGCCCAAGGTTTATTTGTTGGCTCGGTACTCGTTTTATAGCCTGTCATTTGAGGAGTTATCTATGTCAGAGCAATGGCAGTGTATCTATAGCGCTTGTAATAGCTTGGAAGCGCACAGCGTGAAAGGGTTATTAGAAAGTGAGGGAGTTAATGCACGGTTAACGGGTGAGGCGTTAGGTGCTGCGATGGGAGAGCTTCCAGCGAATGTTGTTGAAGTGAAAGTATGGGTTGAGCAATGGCAATGGCAACGCGCACAAGGGATTGTCAGTGATTATAAACGCACTGATTATCATGATTGGCATTGTTCGCAGTGCGGTGAAGTAAATCAAGGACAATTTGAACTGTGTTGGAATTGCCAATGCGACCGCGATCAAGAGCCTTAATCGAGATAGAAAGTAAGCATTAAATAAACATGCAAATAATTAAGAAAACCCAACCCTCTTTAACCCTTTTTTAATGTGTATCAGTTCTTGATAGATGGTTATTCCGAATCATCTTTTTATTGTCTAATTTCTTCGTCTTACCTATTCCGCTATTAAGTACTTCACGACCTTCTCTTTATTATTACTAATTGGTAATAATCTTTTGTATTTTTATCGCATTGTTGTTTCGGGTGTAATTGTTAATAATACACCCATCGAAACGCACAAGGCGTTCACAAACATAAAGACACAAGGTTTTATTACTCATGAAAACAGTTATTAAAGCAACTATCGCAGCCGCTATCATCGCTATGTCTTACAACGCTTCAGCTAAAGATGGTGCGTTCACAGGTAATGTTCAATTTCAAAAAGCAGTGGCTAGCACTATGAATGCAGGTCACTACCAAAAACAAGGTACTGCAGAGCGTTCACACTCAGGTGTGGTATTCACACAATCAGCATCACAACTTACTTTTGCTGAAAAGCTACTGTCTGCTGCTGATAAATAAGCCGCTGATATCGGCAAGTAACATTCCATTTTAATTATTACGTTTACGTAATAGTGGTTCACTTTTCATTTTATTGTTTATTTCCGGTAAGTGAGCTGTTGTTAGCATCAACACCAACAACAACCATAAAGATTCGGCGCCGATAACACTCACTTTGTTATTCACGCATGTTATTACCCAGACTATCGGTAATGAGGTGATGAAACAAAAAAGCGAACCTAATGGTTCGCTTTTTTATTATCTTTGATTTGGTTACATCATATGCTTACGGCGGATATCAAGTAGGGCGAAGATACCAAAAATTAAAATGGACCACTTTTCCCAACCGGACATGTTAATTTTGTCGCCAAATGCACCAATAAATATCAGCATTTGTAAGCCATGCATCATAAACAAGAACGCTGTCATGATATATAACGCCATAGCAGCAACGCCAGGGAATGGGTGAACGATATTAATCAGTAGTACCAGCCAAACAAAGGCAATGGCAAGTTTTGCGATAAGTATTAGCGCCTTCATGGTTCCTCTCTTGCAAATAAGCGGTAGCAAACCTGTCCTGCCGTTTTTTCACGGTGTAGGTGCCAATGGTTTGGCGTTATCAGGTTGCCCAATTCCTTTTCTGCTTCAATATAAATCATTGCATGGGGAGCAAGCCAGCCGTTGTTTTCCAATGCGGCGATCACGTCTTGAATAAGATCTTTTCTAAATGGGGGATCAATAAAGACTAAATCATGTGCACGTCCTTGTTGTGACAAAAACGTTAAGCTGTCACCATTAACCACAGTGGCATTTTTTGCCCCAACGGTTTTTAAGTTTTGCTCTAATTGATTCGCGGCTTTTTTGTCGAGTTCAAGCATCGTTACGCTTTCAGCGCCACGAGAAAGAGCTTCAAAACTTAAACCGCCGCTACCAGCGAACAGATCAAGGCATTTAGATTGATAAATGTCTTGCGCTAACCAGTTGAAAAGTGTTTCTTTTACACGGTCAGTGGTCGGACGTAGTCCTTCGACATCATGAACGGGTAATTTGCGTCCACGCCATTGTCCGCTAATGATGCGAACGAACCCGCCAGGACGATTATTTTGTGGTTTGCGAGTTGTTTGTTGTCTACGCTGCGTCATAGATTTTTTTGACCGTTAAGAAAATGATAGTATACACCTGTTTTTAGGCTGCAAATTGTACCAATCAAGCGCTAGGATTCGCCAATGGCAGAAAAAAAGAAACGCGGTTTATTTTCATGGCTCGGATTTGGCTCTGAAGATAACGATGCTCAAAAGGAACAAACTACTGAACAATCAGTAGTGGATGGGGCTATTGATAGCCCTGAATCAACACATTCCTCTGACGAGGCGAAGACGAAAGTTGAGCATAATGATGATGTTCAAACTGACGAAAGCGCTGCGGCAGAGCAAGAAAAGATTGCTAAGACCGATGATGTCGAATTGGCAAAGACGTTGCAAGTAGATGACGCTGAAAAAAGTAGTGTTATTGAAGAAACTGTAACGACAGAGCCTGAAGCTTCAAATGTTCTTGAGCCTTCTAATGCAATAGATAATGCTGAAATTGTAGAGCCTATCGCTTCGAACGATGCTGGAGCAGTGGAAACTGAAGCAACACCTGAAGAAGAGATAGCAAAACCCGTAGAGCAAGAAAAACCAAAATCGGAAGGCTTCTTTGCCCGCTTAATGCGGGGTTTAAAGAAAACTAAAACCAATTTTGGTGCGGGGTTCTTTGGCTTATTTAGTGGTAAGAAAATCGATGATGAACTGTTTGAAGAGCTGGAAGAGCAGCTTCTCATTGCAGATGTCGGCATGGATACCACGCTGAAAATTATCGAAAATCTGACTGACAAAGCATCAAAAAAGGAACTTAAAGACGGTGAAGCCCTCTATGGTTTACTAAAAGATGAATTGGCTGACATGTTAGCGAAAGTCGAACAACCTTTGGTGATCGATACCAGCAAAAAGCCTTATGTCATCTTAATGGTCGGCGTAAATGGGGTGGGTAAAACGACCACTATCGGTAAGTTAGCTAAGCAATTCCAAGCAGAAGGTAAATCTGTAATGTTAGCAGCAGGTGATACATTCCGTGCTGCTGCCGTTGAACAGCTGCAAGTTTGGGGTGAACGAAACAACGTTCCTGTTGTTGCCCAGCATACTGGTGCTGATAGCGCATCAGTGATCTTTGATGCCATTGAATCGGCAAAAGCAAAGAATGTTGATGTGGTTATCGCCGATACTGCTGGCCGTTTGCAAAACAAAGGCAACTTAATGGAAGAGCTGCGTAAGATCGTACGTGTAATGAAAAAGGTGGACGTTGATGCCCCTCATGAAATTATGCTAACTGTCGATGCGGGCACCGGTCAAAATGCTATTAGCCAAGCTAAATTGTTCAGTGATGTTGCTCCTGTATCAGGAATTACGATCACTAAATTAGATGGTACAGCGAAAGGTGGTGTGATCTTTGCGGTGGCAGATCAGTTTAATATTCCGATTCGATACATTGGTGTTGGTGAAGGTATTGACGATCTCCGTCCATTTGCTGCAGAAGAATTTATTGAAGCATTATTTAGTGATGAGGAATAAAGTGTGATTCGATTTCAGCAGGTAAGTAAAGCTTATCGTGGCGGTAGGCAAGCCCTACAGAAAGTAGATTTTCATCTACGTCCAGCAGACATGGCTTTTTTAACTGGTCACTCAGGTGCCGGTAAAAGTACTCTGCTGAAATTAATTTGTGCTTTAGAACGACCAAGTGATGGTCAGATCTGGTTTAACGGTCATGACATCACACGATTACCAAATAAGCAGATCCCTTTTCTGCGCCGAAATATCGGTATTATTTTCCAGGATCATAAATTGTTAATGGATCGCAGTGTGTACGACAATGTCGCGTTACCACTGCGAGTTGAACAAGTCTCGGAAAATGAGATTAAGCGTCGTGTTTGTGCGGCACTTGATAAAGTTGGGTTATTGGATAAAGCAAAATGTTTGCCGATCCAATTATCTGGCGGTGAACAACAGCGTGTGGGTATTGCCCGCGCTGTTGTTAACAAACCTATGTTACTGCTAGCTGATGAGCCGACCGGTAACCTAGATGCGGATTTATCACAACAAGTACTTCGCTTGTTTGAAGAATTTAATCGTGTTGGAGTTAGCCTTTTAATGGCAACCCACGATACATCATTATTAGCGAGTCGAAATTATCGTCGCTTTGATTTACAAAAAGGGAACCTAAGGGAGCTTACTCATGGCGCGTAAATCTACGGGCTTTTTTGCGATCCATCGTCAGCAGGGAAGTGCCGCATTAAAGGATATGTTTCGTCGCCCACTAGGTAACTTTTTAACCTTAGCAGTACTCGCATTTGCGTTAACGCTACCGTGTACCTTCTACCTAATGGCTAAAAATATCACGGTAGTGGCGGACTCTTGGCAAAACCCAAGCCAAATTACGTTGTATTTGAATAACGATGTCAGTGATAGTGACGGTCAAGCTTTTGCTGATACTGTTAAAACTTGGCCTGAAGCAGAAAGTGTTCAATATATTTCGGCGGCCAAAGGATTAGAAGAATTCCGTCAACACGGTGGCTTTGAAAAAGCACTCAGTTTGTTTGATAGTAAAGATAATCCATTGCCAGCGGTTGTGATTGTTAAGCCCGCACCTGATTGGCAGGGCGATGTGCAAGCCCGTGCGCTAGCCGATAAATTAGGTAAAGAGCCACAAGTTAATGAAGTGCGTTTAGATAGTGACTGGTTACAACGTTTAGCCGCTATTCAAGATCTTGCTGTAACGTTAGCGGCATTGATGTCTGGCTTAATGCTTTTTGCCGTGTTCTTAATTGTTGGTAATACATTACGTTTACAAGTGCTGAGCCATAAAGATGAAATCCAAGTGATGAAAATGGTAGGGGCAACCGACAGTTATATTTTGCGCCCTTATCTTTATGTTGGCGCTTGGTATGGTTTGATTGCGGCCGTGATTGCTTGGATCTTAGCGGCGATTGTGACATTACTGCTTGATGAAGCTGTGGCGAAACTTGCTAACCTCTATGGCAGCAATTTTAGAATGATAGGATTGAGCTGGGATGAAAGCTTAATTATGGTTATGCTTGCTACGTTTTTAGGCTTGTTGGCAGCACGACTTTCTGCTGGTCGACATCTAAAAGAGATCGAGCCTGTGTAACGTATTGTTCTCAGTTCCGACATCATTTTTATTTATTATTGATGCCTGTAATTCATATTCATTTGCGCTTGAGCTTGCAATTGAACTATGTTTACAGGCATTATTGCATGTTCACGTAACGTTCGTTGTCGTTTATTTATCGTTACGATAGAACAAAAATAGCACAAACATACGAGGTCTTTGAATGTCACAAGAGATGTCTGCAATGGCTCTGGTATCAACGGAAAGTTTAGATAGTTATATCCAAACTGTTAATCGTTATCCAATGCTTACGCCTGAGCGTGAGAAAGAGTTAGCTGAACGTCTGCATTACGATGATGATATTAATTCTGCGAAAGCATTAGTAATGTCGCATCTGCGCTTCGTTGTTCATATTGCTCGTGGTTACTCTGGTTATGGCCTACCAATTGCCGATCTTATTCAAGAGGGCAATATTGGTTTAATGAAGGCAGTTAAGCGATTTAACCCCGAAGTTGGGGTGCGACTCGTGTCGTTTGCCGTGCATTGGATTAAAGCAGAGATCCATGAATATGTACTGCGTAATTGGCGAATTGTGAAAGTTGCAACGACCAAGGCACAACGCAAATTATTCTTTAACCTACGTAAGTCGAAAAAGCGCTTGGGTTGGTTTAATAATGATGAAGTCAATATGGTTGCAGAGCAGCTTGGGGTTGAACCTTCCGATGTACGTGAAATGGAATCACGTCTCGCAGCGCAAGATCCTACGTTTGAAATGCAAAATGACGATGATGAGCGTGATACCACACCGGTTGCTCCAGCTTATTATTTAGAAGATAAAAGCTCTGATCTCGCATTAACCTATGAAGAAAACAATTGGGAAAATCATGCTAATAATCGATTATCCCAAGCGTTAGCGAGCCTTGATGAACGTAGTCAGCATATCGTACGTTCACGTTGGTTAGATGATGAAAAATCCACGTTGCAAGATTTAGCCGATAATTACGGTGTTTCTGCTGAGCGTATTCGCCAGTTAGAAAAAAATGCGATGAAAAAGTTAAAAGATGCAGTGGGCGATTTTTATTGATCCTGTGCATTATGAAGATGAGAAGCCGACCTAAGAGTCGGCTTTTTTGTGCCTGAGGATCCGTAATGAAGCTGATAAGTAGAGTGATCTAACGCAATTGACCTAGTTGACTATCATCTTGAATATAATGAGATAAGCATCACAATTGTGGGTAGAGTTGTGTACTAAATGGTACGTTATCCACAGTTTATGATCGGATCCTAACTATATGTAGTGGATCCTTGGTTGTTAAAACACATTATCAACGCAATTCACAGCTTTTTCCACAGATGGTTACTTTCTGATCACGTTGTGGGTTATGATCATCGACAAGCCCTTGTCTTCCTTTGAATCTTCATTATCCAAGAAGATGCTTGTGTGTGGATAAACCCTGATTTTGACGTGGAATATATTCCCTAAAAGCTGAGGTATACTGTGCTAATAATGAGATATCGCAGTAATAAGTCAGGATCATGTGAAAAGGATCTTGTAACGGTTTAGCGGATCATATTATTTAGCATATGTAGATCACGATGCGATGATAACAATAACAAGTCAGGTAAAGGAAAATCATGGAACAGTTTCAACATATCTCAGTCGAGCAGGCTTATCAGCTATTACAACAAACAGATAGCCAGGCAGTTTTAGTCGATATTCGCGATCCTCAGTCATTCGCCTTAGCGCACCCAGAGCAAGCGTTTCATTTAACCAATGACACCATGGTTAGCTGGATGGATGAGGTGGATTTTGAGCAGCCGGTGATTGTGATGTGCTATCACGGTATCAGTAGTCAAGGCGCTGCACAGTATTTGATCAATCAAGGTTATGAAAATGTGTATAGCTTAGATGGTGGCTTTGAAGGTTGGCGTCGTGCGGCATTACCTGTGATTGAAGCATAAAGGCTTTACAGTGGTACCGAGCGCGCGATAATGATAGATCTTAAGTAAGATTCTATTTTCGAACAGAAAGGTCATCATTATGTATCGCTTAGCGGGATTTTATAACCCACGACAGGCACAAGCTTTTATCGATTATATGGCCTATCGAGGTATCGAAATATCGATGGCACCAGAGCCAGAAGGTAAATTTGCATTATGGTTGGCAGATGAGCAATACCTCGTTGAAGCAGAGGCTGAGCTTAATGCATTTTTACTTGACCCCAATAATAAAAAATACCAAGCGGCATCTTGGCAAGTTGCTGAAAGCCGAACCGCAAAGTTTAACTACAGTAATCCAAGTTTGATCAACATGGTTAAAGCTCAAGCTGGGCCTTTTACCTTATTGGTAATGGTCGCATCATTGGTCATTTATGGCTTATGGTTACTCGGGTTTGAACAGGTCTTATTTGAGTGGCTACATTTCCCGTTTATGAATGGCGATCAATGGGAATTATGGCGTTACTTCTCTCACGCATTACTGCATTTTTCTCCTATTCATGTGATTTTTAACTGTCTATGGTGGTGGTTACTGGGCGGGCAAATTGAACGTCATAGTGGTTCCGCTAAATTAGTGCAGATTTTTTTACTGTCCTCATTAGTTTCAGGTTTTGGTCAGTTCTGGCTTGATGGGCCTAATTTCGGCGGTTTATCTGGTGTGGTGTATGCGCTGTTGGGCTACATCTGGTGGATGGGATGGCTGGCACCACAGCGAGGTTTAGTGATTGCCCGCTCTTACGTTGTGTTTATGTTGGTATGGCTAGTGATTGGATTTGCTGAGCCGATGGGAATGTCGATTGCCAATATGGCGCATTTATTTGGCTTAATCTCAGGCTGTGTGATTGCGCTATTTGACGCTAAAGTGAATCCATTAAAGCAAGCTAAATAACCCTGAGAAAATATCGTTAAAGGGGAGGTTTACTTTAACGATATTTCACTACCTTTTCTTTATTGATAAAGAAACTTAGTAAAGAGCAGTTCAGCGACGGGCTGTTGGCGCGTTTCTGCTAGCAAGAGTCGATTGACTTGATCTTGGCAAGCTCGGCGGATCTCTTCACGGCCAGCAAGTGATTTGATTTTTGCTTCTGGTTGTTTACTCACAATATCAATAATGGCGTCACGAATAAGCGGGGTGTGGTGCTCAATATTGGTTAGGTTGGTTTGATTGTTTATCATCAAATCCACTTGGAGACGAATATAACCCAGCCGTTTACCTTGGGTAACATAGTTGGTTGTGATGTCAGGCTCTAACGTGTAGTAAGTGATTTGAGGGGGAGCTGCCACATCTTCATTAGATGCTATCGCCACAGGGCTTTGAAGCATGCTGACAAGCGTTAGCGCTGCCGCAAAAACAGATAATTTTATCATTATACTTATGTTGTCCACTTAGTTTGTGAGAAACAGGTGTAATCTTTGCACGGTAACGATATTCGTACTGGTTACAGCTTGCTACAATAGCAGATCATTATGGTAATAAATTAACCGAATACAACCAAGTGTTATCGATCACGAGTTTGTTGATTAAGTAGTGAGAAAATGTCGGAATTCAAGCAGTTATATAGTCCGTTTCTTGAAGGTGCTGTATGGTATCCAGCCTCTGAATGGGCATTAGAAGGACGTTCCGTTGGTTCTTGGTTACTCGAGTCTGACTCTTTATCGCGCCGTTTAGCCGCGCATTGTCGTGTTTTTTCAGTCACAGTATTAGCGCAAAGCGTAATAAAAAATAGTGAGTTATCACTATCAGAGCGTGCGTTATTAGGACACAGCGATTGCCTTGAACGTATCGTTATGCTCAATGGTGATCAACAGCATTGGGTCTATGCTCGAACACTAATGCCGACCACGATATTATGCGGGGACGAAAGTGATTTAGCCGAATTAGGCGCTAATCCTTTAGGGTATCGTATTTTTAATGGCAACAATTCCCGTCGTGATGCTCTGGAAGTTGCAAAAATAGGCATGCCAGAACAAGCGATTTGGGCTCGTCGTTCAAGATTATGGATTAATGAAAAACCTATGCTGGTGGCAGAGTTGTTTTTACCTGACTCACCGGCGTATGCAAGGAATAACAAATGTTAGAAATGACTAAGGCGAAAGCGTTTTGGCAATTAGCGCGTTTTGATCGTCCAATTGGTAGCTTATTATTATTATGGCCAACCTTGTGGGCACTTTTTCTTGCCGCTGATGGTATGCCAAATATTAATGTATTAATTGTTTTTGTCTTAGGTGTCATTTTCATGCGTGCAGCAGGATGCGTGATTAATGACTTTGCTGATCGTAATTTTGATGGCCATGTTAAACGCACCAAAGATCGTCCGATGCCCTCAGGTAAGGTGTCTGAGCGCGAAGCGTTAGGCTTATTTTTCTTGTTAGTGCTGGTGTCGTTTTTACTGGTTTTAACCATGAATAGCTTAACCATCATGTTATCTGTGGTGGGATTACTATTAGCGGCATGTTATCCATTCATGAAGCGCTATACCCATCTACCTCAGTTGGTTTTAGGCGTTGCATTTGGATGGTCTATTCCAATGGCATATGCAGCACAAGCGGGTGATTTATCGCTGAGTGCATGGCTATTATTTACCGCCAACATTTTGTGGACGATTGCGTATGACACCCAATATGCGATGGTGGATCGGGATGATGATTTAAAGGTTGGGATTAAGTCGACTGCCATCCTATTTGGACGTTTTGACAAGCTAATTATTGGCTTGCTTCAGCTTGCAACGCTGAGCTTATTGATTGCTGTTGGTATGGTGCTGCAATTAGGTCAAGTGTATTACTGGTCATTGTTGATAGCGTCAGGCTTATTTGTTTATCAACAGATGTTGCTTAAAGAGCGTCTACGTGAAAGCTGTTTCCGTGCGTTTTTAAATAATAACTACTTCGGCATGATCGTCTGTGTCGGTATTGTATTAAGTGTCTGTTTCTAGAAATATGACTTAATGCTTTAGTGAATCTGTTAGAGATATAAAAAAAGCGCCGTTATGGCGCTTTTTTAGTTAAGTATTTATTCTTGTTTGTCTTTCACATCTTCTAAGTGCATCACCGCTTGAATGGTGAGATTCACTTCTGGTGAGACTAACGAGGTGAGTAGATTAGCTAAGTTTTCTACTGGACGTGCTACCGCATGGCACTCGTCATTGAGATAACCTTCGCTACGCAATGTTTTCACTAAAATACTAAAGACACCCTTATCGAAAAACTCTGGTGCATTGATCCCGTGCAAACGACTTAGACGTTGAGCAAGTACTTGGCTGTGATGCTCTAAATCATTTTTCGCCATTTCAGGCTCTGCACGCAGTAAAGTTAGTGCAATCGCATAGCGTTGTAGTGTTTCTGATATTGTGCGAGCCAGTAGCTGAAGAGGGCCAATACGGGCATTATTAATAGAAATATTAATTCCATCGTTAAGCAATAGACGTTGGCGTATAAGCTCGTCAATGATCTTATCAATTTCTGTGTTTAGCTGCTCATTATCAAAACGTAAGAACAATTCTGCTTTTAAGAATGGATACAGTAATTCAACTTGTTCATGAATTTCATCATTGGTTAAGTTTTGCTGCTGTACCACAATATGCGCAATCAATGACGGTAATGCGAATAAGTGAATGATGTTATTACGGTAGTAAGTCATCAAGATCGATTGCTGACGATCAAGCGAAATGATATCGCCTAAGGTGTCATGCTCAACCACGAACTTATCCATTGCAACCGCATGCTCAATCATTTGCTCGGCATTTTCTTTTGGCGTTGTACACTCGCTTGAATATGGCGTATTACGCAATAGTTCAAGGTAGCATTCAATTTGCTGCTCTAGTACTTCACGGCTTAATGCGCGCTGTCGTGATGCCAGTAATGCAAGGGCGCATAACGTCATTGCATTGGTTGCTGCAGCATCGTTAATATGCGTCATCATTTTAACGGCTAAATCGTTCACTACAGGTGTCAACCAGCTTGGTTTTTGCGGCTCGATTGAGTTAATGTCTTTGTGCCACTCAGGTACATTGTCATTTAAGTATTGGTTAAGTGGAATAGGCTCACCAAAGTTGACATAACCTTCGCCTAAATTACGCAGCTTGCGTAATGTTCGGATAACTTGGCCAACATTTTCTTTTTCTTTACGCTTACCTTGCAGCTCTTTTGCGTAAGTGCCCACTTCCATTACATGTTCATAGCCGATGTACACTGGCACTAACGTAACTGGGCGGTTTAAACCACGCAGCATGGCTTGGATTGTCATTGAAAGCATACCGGTTTTTGCCGGTAATAAGCGACCTGTACGCGAACGACCACCTTCACTGAAGTATTCAACTGAATACCCTTTAGTAAATAATTCAGATAAGTATTCACGAAATACTGTTGAGTACAGACGATCACCACGGAAACTACGGCGAATAAAGAACGCACCACCACGACGGAAAATAGGACCGGCAGGGAAGAAGTTTAAGTTAATACCAGCGGCAATGTGTGGCGGTACTAAGCCTTCGTTATAAAGCACGTAAGAAAGCAGTAAGTAGTCCATGTGACTACGGTGACAGGGCACATATACAATTTCATGCCCATCTTGTGCTAAACGACGCACACGTTGGGCATTTTTGATATTTAAACCTTGGTAAAGTTTGGTCCATAGCCAGCGTAGGAAGCGCTCACCGTTCTTGATCAGTGGATAAGAAAAATCTGTCGCAATTTCTTCCATCATGCCGATGGCTTCTTTACGTACTTTTTCAACCGGCACTTGACGGCTGATCGCTTCTTCTTGTACCACTTTATCAATGGCTTTAGAAGCCAGTAGACGCTTAAACAGCAGTTGACGATCAGGCAGACGTGGGCCAGATGTCGCAATTTGCTGGCGTGAGAAATGGATTTTTGCCACGCGTGCTAGTTTTTGTGCAATCGCATCATCGGTACCATGATGATCGGCCATATAACGAAGCGATACTGGCGTACTTAAACGCACTAAAGAATCACGACCATGCGTTAAAATTGCCCAGAATTTTGCAGGCCCATTTAACGGTCGTAAGGTTGCTTTACGTTTGGATTCTTTACCCGGTGCTCGTCCCCATAAAATAGAAGCTGGCACTAACTGAACGTTTAACTCAGGATCTTGTTTGTGTTGCTCAAGTAACTCGGTAAAGAGTTCAATCGAATCTTGAGGTAGGGCATTATTAGTGCCAAATACACTCGGGCCTTCAGCAACAAAGACAAAACGTGGAAAGCTATGACCATTAATTTCTAATTTAGTTAATGGATCGGGAAGTCCTAATGCTTTAGCGCTACTACGTAGTGTTAATAAATCAGTATTAGAGCAGTACGGTAAAATGTAGGCGATTGGTCGCTCTAAATCTAACTCTAAATCAGCAACAGGATCAGATGGAATGGTTGCTGGTTTAACTAATAAAGAAAGCGGCAACTTTAATAATTGTTGATAAAATTTTTGCCAACGTGACATATTTATAACGAGCCTCAGAATCTTAATGCGCCGCAAGGATAGCAGAAAATGGTTGATTTCATGCAGCTAAAATACAGTTGATAGCGTTTAAATTATCATTTTTTATGGTCTTTTATTGTTTCTTTTTGACCGATGAGTGGTTTAAAAAACAATCTGGCATGACCAGTGAGTTAAATCTAATTGATTCTACTGAAATTATTATCTTTGCGAGACGGCTGTCATTATTCTAGTACGTAAGCTCTGATAGGTTTGAATAACTGATCAAATTGGTGTTTTCGTAAACAATTGCCTTTTAATGTGGCTGAACACTGGATATACTCACAGTGAACTGTATAAAAAGACAGGTGACTCATGAAGCCGTTGACATTACGCCAACAAGAAGTCTTTGATTTAATCAAAGCAAAAATAGACGAAACAGGTATGCCACCAACACGTGCTGAAATTGCACGTGAATTAGGTTTTCGCTCTGCGAATGCGGCAGAAGAACATTTAAAAGCATTAGCACGTAAAGAAGTGTTGGAAATTATTCCAGGCGCATCGCGTGGTATTCGCCTACTTGTAAATCAAGAAGAGCCTGAAGAGCAGGGGCTACCACTGATTGGCCGTGTCGCTGCTGGCGAACCGATTTTAGCGCAAGAACATGTTGAAGCGCATTATGAAGTCGATCCTATGCTATTTAAACCTCGTGCCGATTTTTTACTACGTGTAAATGGGATGAGTATGAAAAATATCGGGATTATGGATGGCGACTTGCTGGCCGTACATAAAACCCAAGATGTTCATAACGGTCAAGTTGTGGTTGCACGTGTTGATGACGATGTAACGGTTAAGCGTCTTGATAAGCAGGGAGCCAAAGTATTACTCCATGCTGAAAACGAAGAATTTTCACCTATTGAAGTTGATCTTGAGCATCAAAGCTTAACCATCGAAGGCATTGCTGTTGGCGTGATACGAAACGCTGATTGGATGTGATGGTTATTGAACGACGGATTGAGTAAAGCAAAAAAGCGCAGTTAAAGCTGCGCTTTTTTATTGTCTTAAGAAAATGACTAGTAAACTTTGCAAATCTAACTGATAATTATTATCATCTTTTATTCATAAGGAGATAATGATGACGAAAATAAAGCGCTACACCATTCCCTCTGATTTACTTCAACCACTTTGGTATCGCAGCCGAGAAAGCTTAGCCGATGACGGTCTTATTTATGATCCGGTGGCTGCTGTAGCATGTCGTCAATGTTATCTTGAGCCTGATTGCGTAGGGCAACAAGTTCCTCAACGCCAACTTTTACATGCCACTTTAACTTTGCAGTGCGATAAACAAGTTAAAGACTTCTTAACTCGATATCCTTATGGGCAGGTTGTTAATGTAGGTGCAGGGCTGGATACCCGCTTTTACCGTTTAGATAACGGATGTTGTCGCTGGTTTGAGTTAGATACTGATGAAAATTTACTTTGGCGAGAGAAACTATTTCATCGCAGTGATCGTTACATGCTGAAAACAGGTTCAGTCACTGATCTCAGTTGGTTAAAGCGTCTTCCGAAAAGTGCTCAAACACCGATACTTTTAATTTGCGATCAAGCACTATTAGCCTGTAATTCAGCGCAATTAGCGACATTTATCCAGCGTATGGGGTGTAGTTTTAGCCATATGGAAATGTGTATCGTGGTTGCGGGCGATCTATGCCATGTCCCAATTGCGAAAAAGATGGGGTGCGGTGAATACCATCATGGTTATAGAGATCCTGCGCAACAAATGATCAATTGGTTGCCATGGGCTGAGTTGATTGATTGTTTTAGCCCATTTGATAATCCCTGTCCGAGATGGCGAACATGGCAACGTTGGATTGCTAAAATGCCCAGTATGAAATATCGATTAACGCCTGTTGTTGTTCATTTGAAATTATAGCAAGGTATTAATATTACTATTGTTGATATAAACAACGCTTCTCGTCACAGCTGTAACTTATTGATATTGTGATACATGATAGCGAGTAGTTTATTTGTATCTATATATCAAAGTGTTATCTACTTTTTTGTTAGTTATTTTATATTCATGATTCTTTGCGTATTCTGCGATTCCTGCCTACGTTAAATATATCGAGACATTTTTATGTGTTGGTATGTGCTGCCCAATAAATGCTTTAAATAATAAAAAATAAATTAAATGATGCCGATTTGATAGCTCAGTTGCATCGTTATTAATTGATAGAAGCATTCTGCCACATAAAATTCGTTCAATTGCATATTTGAATGACAGGGGAGGTCAGAGCGATGCTTCGTTCATTGATCGCAGGAATAGCGAGTGTACTTTTCTCAATGCCGCTGATGGCTGACACCATGCAGCTTAATATGACACCGGGTGTAACGGCGGTGAGTCAGAATGTGTATGGTCTTCATATGACCATTCTCTACATTTGCATCGCGATTGGTGTGGTGGTATTCGGAGTCATGTTTTGGGCTATCTTTCACCACCGTAAGTCAAAAGGCGCAAAGCCTGCTTCATTCCATGAAAGTACCAAAGTAGAAATTATCTGGACGTTGATCCCTTTCATTATCTTAATTGGCATGGCTATTCCTGCAACTAAGACATTGATTGCAATGGAAGATACCTCAAAATCGGATGTGACTATCCTTGTGACAGGCTCGCAATGGAAGTGGCATTACAGCTATTTCAACCAAGACGTTGAATATTATTCCCACCTTGCAACAAGTGCTGAACAAATCAGCAATCAACGACAAAAGCGCGACAACTATTTATTAGAAGTCGATTACCCCTTAGTTCTTCCTGTCGGACAAAAAGTACGTTTTTTGATCACCTCACAAGATGTGATCCACTCATGGTGGGTGCCAGCTTTTGCGGTGAAAAAAGATGCTAACCCTGGCTTTATTAATGAAGCATGGACACAAATTGATAAGCCCGGTATTTACCGTGGTCAGTGTGCCGAATTATGCGGTAAAGATCATGGCTTTATGCCGATTGTGGTTATAGCCAAACCACAAGCAGAATACGATGACTGGCTACAGCAAACCAAGATCACTCAACGTAAGGCGCGTGAAGAAGAGCAGCGTTTGTTGGACATGCAAATGTCATTAGATGAGCTTATGGCACTGGGCGAAAAGACCTATACCGCTCGTTGTGCCATGTGTCACCAAGAAAATGGAGAAGGTATTCCAGGGGCATTTCCAGCACTGGCTGGTGAAGGGGTTTCTATTGATCCTAAAAGTAAGTTAGAGCACATAAGCGTTGTTGTTCACGGCAAGGCAGGTACCGCGATGCAAGCGTTTGGTCCCCAGCTAAGTTTGAAAGAATTAGCTGCTGTTATTACCTATGAGCGTAATGCGTGGGGGAATAATACTGGAGAATCGGTACAGGCGGCGGAAGTACAAGCGATTAAAAACGGTCAGCAACTATAAAGGAGAGTAAGCATGACGGATACAATGCGCCAACAAGCTGAAATTGATACTGCTGGCTGTACTGACACAGAACACGAACATCATGCGCATCCTGCGAAAGGGCTAAAGCGTTGGTTGTTTACTACCAATCACAAAGATATCGGCACCCTATATTTGCTGTTTAGTTTAACCATGTTTTTTGTTGGCGGCGCAATGGCGATGGTTATTCGGGCTGAATTATTTCAACCGGGTTTACAGTTAGTTGAGCCCAACTTTTTTAATCAGATGACTACAGTTCATGGCTTAATTATGGTGTTTGGCGCCGTGATGCCAGCTTTCACCGGACTGGCTAACTGGATGATCCCAATGATGATTGGTGCACCAGATATGGCTTTACCAAGGATGAATAACTGGAGTTTCTGGATCCTGCCTTTTGCATTTAGCTTATTGTTAGCCTCTCTTTTTATGGAAGGAGGCGGGCCTAATTTTGGTTGGACATTCTATGCGCCACTTTCAACAACATATAGCCCACCGAGTACGGGATTGTTTGTATTTGCCATTCACATCATGGGAATTAGCTCGATCATGGGAGCGATTAATGTTGTTGTGACCATTGTGAATATGCGCGCACCGGGCATGACGTATATGAAAATGCCACTCTTTGTTTGGACGTGGTTGATCACCGCATTTTTACTTATCGCGGTTATGCCTGTTTTAGCAGGCGCAGTGACTATGGTGTTAACCGATAAATATTTTGGTACGAGCTTTTTTGATGCGGCGGGTGGTGGTGATCCTGTGATGTTCCAGCATATCTTCTGGTTCTTTGGTCACCCTGAAGTTTATATTATGATTTTGCCGAGTTTCGGTATTATTTCTGCCATTATCCCTGCTTTTTCGCGCAAGAAACTCTTTGGTTATAGCTCTATGGTGTACGCCACGGCATCCATTGCAGGGTTAAGCTTTGTGGTCTGGGCACACCACATGTTCACCACGGGGATGCCTGTCGCGGCAGAGCTGTTTTTCATGTATTGCACCATGTTGATTTCAGTCCCTACGGGGGTGAAAGTCTTTAACTGGGTAGCAACAATGTGGCGAGGCTCATTAACTTTTGAGGTGCCAATGTTGTTTGCTATTGCGTTTATTGTGCTCTTTACCATTGGCGGCTTTTCTGGATTGATGCTCGCTATTACGCCTGCTGATTTTCAATATCATGACACCTATTTTGTAGTGGCTCATTTCCATTATGTGTTAGTCACTGGTGCTATCTTTTCGATCATGGCTGCGGCCTATTATTGGTTACCAAAGTGGACGGGGCACATGTTTGATGAGCGTTTGGCGCACTGGCACTTTTGGTGCTCGCTGATCTCGGTCAACATCTTATTTTTCCCAATGCATTTTTTAGGGCTCGCTGGGATGCCCCGACGTATTCCTGACTATGCTCTGCAATTTGCAGATATTAATGCCGTGGTCAGTATTGGTGGTTTCCTATTTGGGTTCTCTCAATTGATATTTATTGCGGTCTTAGTGAAATGTATTCGAGGGGGAGAAAAAGCAGCAGCCAAACCATGGGAAGGTGCTGAAGGACTGGAGTGGACAGTCGCATCACCTGCACCATATCACACCTTTTCAACACCGCCCAAGATTGATCCTTAGGAGGCGTGATGGATGAGCCTAAAAAACAGCGATCATTGTGGGGGTTAATTGCCGCAGCAGTTGGGATGTTTGGCTTTGCTTTTGCGTTGGTTCCACTTTATGACGTGTTTTGTGACATTACAGGGATTAACGGAAAAACCGCATCAACGCCAACAGAAACCAGTGAGCGTATTGATAAGAGCCGCGAAGTGACGGTTGAATTTGTCGCCTATATTAACCCTGGCGTGAGGTGGCAATTTACGCCACAGGTAAAGCAAATCACGGTGCATCCTGGTGAAACTAAAATCATCAAATACGATGCGAAAAACTTAAATAAAGTCGCCACTATCGGACAAGCGGTGCCTTCGGTAACACCAGGTGTAGCCGCGAAGTACTTCAATAAAATCGAATGTTTTTGTTTTAACCATCAGCCTTTAGAGGGTGGTGAAAATGCGGAATTGCCGTTGGTGTTCTATATCGACCCTGACTTGCCTAAAGAGATAGAAACGCTGACTTTAGCTTACACCCTATTCAACGTTGCCACGGATAATTCAACGGTTGAGCAACACAGTGAGGTGGATAATGTCAAAGCCCTATAGTGAAACCGATAACTTACCGCCAGCGACGAAATATTATGTCCCCGATGAGAGCGCATGGCCCATTGTGGGAGCAATCGCCTTATTTCTTATAGCCCTAGGTGCTGGCGCGACTGTTGGGGATCTGTTTGGCGGTCAAGGTCCTTGGATCTTATTGGCTGGTGTTGGGCTGATTTTATTAATGTTAGTGGGGTGGTTTCGTGATGTGATCCGAGAATCTATGGCGGGGCTTTATAGTGCGCAGATGGATCGCTCTTTTCGTCAAGGAATGAGCTGGTTTATTTTTTCCGAAGTGATGTTCTTTGCTGCTTTTTTTGGCGCGCTATTTTATGCCCGAATGATTGCGGTGCCATGGCTCGGTGGTGCTAGTAATAATGCCATGACCAATGCCGTATTGTGGCCAGACTTTGTCGCAATGTGGCCATTGGAAAAAACGCCAGATGGCACCGAAACCCAAGCGATGGGGCCAATAGGCTTACCGCTTTATAATACCATTTTGTTGCTGACATCATCGGTTACTTTACATTTTGCTCACACTGCATTGGAGCAAGATAATCGTCCTCGATTGAAGCTATTACTATTGCTGACGGTATTGCTAGGCGCGGTGTTTGTGTACTTACAAGGGGTCGAATATGTCCATGCCTATGAGGATATGAATCTACGATTAGATGCAGGGATTTATGGTAATACCTTCTTTATGTTGACTGGGTTTCATGGCGTTCATGTCACGCTTGGAGCGATTATCTTATTTATAGTGTGGTGTCGAATTTTAAAAGGGCACTTTACGCCTGAGCATCATTTTGCATTTCAAGCAGGCGCTTGGTATTGGCATTTTGTTGATGTGGTGTGGTTAGGTTTGTTTTTGTTTGTTTATATTCTTTAGTATTTATTTTGAACATACAAGGTTAATACGGACGAGGGTTGGGGGTGATAACCCCAGTTAATAAAGCAATCACAATCAGGCCAAAAACAACGACAGATAAGCCAATACGCCAGCCTAAGTAATACGACATTGGGCGTGATGATTGACCTTTTAACATGATTGGGAGTGCTTTAAAAAGATTGACGATGATCACCAGTAATAAGCCGAGAAGCAGTATTTTTATCAACATTGAAACCTCTAATTGAATAGGGGTGATAACACATTGAGCGCTTATTTAAGGATAGCTGTTTTCAACCAATAGGGATGGAGGAAACATCAATGCGAAAAGTAGCTTTTGTTATTTTTACCTTCATCGTGGTGTGCATGTTAGGGCGACTAGGCTTTTGGCAATTAAGCCGAGCAGCTGAAAAACTTAAATTACAGCAGCAAATAGAAGAAACGACTCAGGCCGAGCCTATCTCTGATATTACGCAATTACCCAGTACGCCAATTTGGCATAATGTGGCGCTTACTGGTGTGTTTGATAATCAGCATCCGATCTTACTTGATAACCAACTAAATAATGGTCAAGCAGGCTACCATTTTTATCTCCCTTTCCTTAGCCAAGGTCAATGGATATTGGTCAATCTTGGCTGGATTGCCGCACCTCCTTATCGTGAGTTATATCCCGTCTTACCGCAATTTAGTGGCGAAAAAGTCATTACCGGTCTGATTGCACCGACCACCTCATTATTACAACTCAAACCAGAATCATCAGCCGTGAGTTGGCCGTTACGGGTACAAAATATTGAATCAGTATGGCTGTCACAACAATTAAATCGCGCCCTACCGCAATGGGTGGTTCAAATTGCAGCTACGAATCCTCTCGCGCTTAAACAAAATTGGACCCCTGTTGTGATGAAAGCTGATAAGCATTATGGCTATGCCACGCAGTGGTTTGTTCTAGCCTTTGCGGTATTAGGGATGGCTGGGTGGTGGCTATTAAGAGGGAATAAGGAATGAAAAAATATCAGGTTTTAATGTTATTAGGCGTGATGTTTTTACTGCCTGTTGTCCTAGCGAAATTAATGTTAACCCAGCAGTGGTATAGCGGTGGTGTTACCAATAAAGGTCAATTATTAACGCCACCGTTGACGGCAAATTGGCTAGCGACAGGAAAGTGGCAACTTATTTACTGGCTACCTCAACAATGTGATAGCCGTTGTGAAGGCGCATTATTTCACTTAAAGCAAATACCTCTTGCTGTTGGGGCTTATCAAGATCGGGTCAAAAGTGTTGTACTTCTGGCGCCTGAAGAGTCAACAGCAGTCGTTCCCGTTGATGCTGAAAATCTGCAGCGCTATAGCAGTAACTCAGCAGAATATGAGCAATTTTCGCCATCTGAATATGGGCTCAATGCGGTATATCTAGCCGATCCTCATGGCAATGTAATGATGGCCTATCCGCTAGAGACTGAACCTCAGGCGATTTTAGCACAAGGTAAAGACATCTTACGTGATTTAAAAAGGCTGCTAAAAGTATCAAAGATTGGATAAATGTATCGAAAGTTGGCTAAAACCATAAATGGTGGGGTTAATTATGCATAAAACGCAAAAAGATAAACCGTTCTACTTTTTAGTCACTGCTACCTTTTTTCTCTCTTTGATTGTGGTTGGGGTGGGGGCTTATACGCGGTTAACGGATGCGGGTTTAGGCTGTCCCGATTGGCCTGGTTGTTATGGGTTTATGTCAGTACCGCAAACGGAGTCACAATTACAAATAGCACAAGCTATTTACCCTGATTCGCCCGTTGAACCGGTAAAAGCATGGAATGAAATGGTACATCGCTATATTGCAGGATCGTTAGGTCTTTTGGTGTTAATGATTACTGTGATGGCATGGAGCCGAAGTGGACGTCCTAAATTGTTACCCAGTTTGTTATTGGGGATGGTTTTTTTTCAAGCATTACTAGGAATGTGGACGGTCACCATGCAGCTGATGCCTGTTGTGGTGATGACGCATTTGTTAGGCGGCTTTACTATCGTATCGCTATTGTGGCTATTACGTTTGCGGATCCAACCTAAACCACTTTTCTATCAAGATGGTTTTAAAACTCATTTATCATTATCACGTCGATATTTAACGGTACTCAAAAGCGGAGCAATTGCAGCTTTAGTTGTTCTAATAGGCCAAATTGCATTAGGTGGCTGGACAGCGGCTAATTATGCTGCTGTTGTATGCACACAATTACCGATATGCGAAGGGGATTGGCAGGGAATGTTTGATCCTCGCGCGTTTGAATTGATTCAACCTCAACACAGTAGCTATGAATATGGTGTTTTAGATTATGCCCAAAGGGTCTCTATTCATGTTACTCATCGTATTGGTGCAATTATCACAACGGTTTTTATCTTGGTATTAGCTGGGTTGCTGTGGCTTAAACCACCCTTACGTCGTTATAGCATTGCGATGATAGGAGGGGTAGCGGTACAAATAATATTAGGCATTACCAATGTTCTTGCTAGCTTACCGCTATTGATTGCTGTTGCGCACAATGTGGTTGGCTTAGTCTTACTACTTACCGTTGTCACCACCTGTTATCGCCTGATATGCGATTGCCGCTCCCCATTAGAGGTAAAGTATTTTGCATCGGAGAGCGCGACTCATGGATAAATCACAACTGCTTCATTCCAGTCGAGTTCGTTCGCCACCGATAGCGGTTTGGCGTGATTATCTTACGATGACGAAACCAAAAGTCGTTGCCATGTTATTACTGACCGCATTAGTGGGCATGTGTTTGGCCGTGCAAGGTATTCCACCGGCAAATGCCGTGATATTAGGTTTAACAGGGATAGGTTTCCAATCGGCTGCGGCTGCGACTTTTAATCATGTATTAGATCGACGCTTTGATGCCAAAATGGCGCGAACTTACCATAGACCGCTTGCGAAAGGGCGAGTAGAAACGTGGAAAGCCGTTGTCTTTGCAATGACGTTAATGTTGGTGGGTTTTGGATTATTGATGATGCTTAACGCTTTAACGGCATGGTTAACGATGGCAAGTTTAGTCGGTTATGCGTTGGTTTATACGGTGTGGCTAAAACATGCGACACCACAAAATATTGTGATCGGAGGGCTTGCAGGAGCGGCGCCCCCGTTATTGGTGTGGACGGCAGTAACTGGTCAGCTTGATCCGCATGCGTTGTTACTCGTGATGCTGGTATTTGCATGGACTCCACCACATTTTTGGGCATTAGCGATCCATCGTCGAGATGATTATGCCAAAGCCGGGATCCCAATGCTGCCAGTTACACATGGGATTGAATATACCAAAACTATGGTATTGCTTTATACCCTGATTCTCTTTGCGGTCGGGTTATTACCTTGGCTAACCGGTATGAGTGGGTGGGTCTATTTAATCGGGAGTGGCGCATTGAATTTGGGTTTTCTGGGCTATGCGCTGAAGTTGAAATTTTTTGATAGTGAAGGCCATGCATGGGCGACATTTAAATATTCTATCTGGCATTTGTTGGCTTTATTTGTGGTACTTCTTGCCGATCATTGGTTATTACCTTGGTATGGTTAGTCTCTCGATTGATCAATATATCTAACCGATAAGACTTTTGTCGCCATAATCAACTGGTTAAACTGCTCTGTTATATAACCAACATTATCGCGGCAGAGGTAGTTCGTGCTAGCAGCATTAAAAGACAAATCATTACATTATCAGGTGTTTGCATTAGCCCTGCCGATGGTACTTTCAAACATTACAGTACCGTTGCTCGGGTTGGTGGATGCTGCTGTGATCGGACATCTTGATAAGTCATGGTATCTCGGTGGCGTTGCTGTTGGCGGTACTATGATCAACGTTACATTCTGGTTGTTGGGTTTCTTACGCATGGCAACCACAGGTATTACCGCACAAGCTTTTGGTCGAGAAGATAAACATGGGCAAGCGGCTATTTTTGTTCAAGGTATCGCATTGGCATGGTTACTCGCGTTTATTCTTATTGCCTTACATCAACCTGTCAGCAGTGCTATTTTTCATTTCAGTGATGCTAGCAATGAAGTGAAAGTTTACGCAGAGCAATACTTTTCAATCCGTATTTGGGGAGCGCCTGCTGCTTTAGCAAACTTTGTGATCATGGGCTGGTTACTTGGAGCGCAAAATGCCAAGTTGCCAATGTGGCTTTTGATTGTTACTAACCTCGTTAATATTTTATTGGACGTTCTGTTTGTTTTGGGCTTTGGCTGGAAAGTTCAAGGTGCCGCTTCTGCGTCGGTATTAGCGGATTATAGTGGCATGTTATTAGGGTTATGGTTTGTTTCTCGTCAATGGTTAGCGCTAGGTTTGCCGCCGTTAAAAGATAAAATTATGGCTGCGCGACATGGTATGGGACGACTACTTAAATTAAACCGAGATATTTTTTTACGTAGCTTGTGTTTACAAGCTACGTTTACGTTTATGACTTTCCAAGGTGCAACACTAGGCGATAACGTAGTCGCGGCAAATGCTGTTTTAATGAGCTTTTTAATGTTGGTGTCTTATGCCATGGACGGTTTTGCCTATGCGATGGAAGCATTAGTAGGAAAAGCCGTTGGTGCGAATAATCGCGATCAGTTAGGACGTTATCTAATTAACACTACATTTTGGAGTTTTATAATATCTGTCGCTCTTACATTGGCATTTTCTTTAGGTGGTGAGCGCATTGTTAGTTTGATCTCCGATATTCCAGCGGTTCAAGCTGAAGCTGATATTTATTTGCCGTGGCTTGCCGCAGTACCATTAGTCGCGATGTGGTGCTTTTTACTGGATGGTGTCTTTGTTGGCGCAACGCAAGGGCGAGTAATGCGTAATAGTATGTTTGTTGCAACCTGTGGTTTTTTTGCCATCTGGTGGTTAATGGATAGCTATGGTAACCATGCATTATGGGCGGCGATGTTAGGTTTTATGGCATTACGCGGTGTGACTTTAGCGGTTATTTTTGGTTACCAGTGGAAAAAAATATTTTCTTATCTCCTGCATTAAAACAGTAAGTTAGATTTAAAATACACATTTTGTATTAATTTTAAGCAAAAAAAGCTATTAAACCTGATGTTCTTTTGGTTAAAATGCGAGCACTTTTTAGCCGGGTGTTGGATATGAAAAAGAATATTCTTGCTTATTTCTTACTGACTATTGCATTAGTGTTTAGCGTAAATAGCTTTGCTGCTAAGCCTCAAAAAATGCATGTGACAGCGACAGCGTATAATTCTGTTAGGGCGCAGACAAACTCAAACCCTAGCATTGCTGCATGGGGAGATAAGTTAAAACCAGGGATGAAAGCAATTGCCGTTTCACGGGATTTGTTGAAAAAAGGATTAAAACGAGGTGTAAAGGTGAAAATATCAGGTTTGCCCGGTGAATATGTTGTGCTAGATAAAATGCACCACCGTTGGCGTAATAAGATTGATATTTACATGGGGAAAGATATTCGTGCCGCGAAACGCTGGGGACGAAAGAAAGTCACTCTCACCGTATTATAACGAGCATCTTTGTTTCAAAACGAAAAAGCCGCATATCATATGCGGCTTTTTGATTTCCGTTCACACTAAAAATTAGTAGTATGAATGCTCACCACGTGCGTGATCGGTAATATCACGAACGCCAGTTAGCTCACCTTCAAACTGTGCGAGTAGTTCTTTTTCGATGCCTTCTTTTAGTGTGACATCAACCATTGAACAACCATTACAGCCACCACCGAATTGTAAGATAGCAACGCCATCTTCAGTGATTTCTGATAAAGAAACGTGACCACCGTGACCAGCAAGTTGTGGGTTAACTTGGGTTTGGATAACGTAATCAACACGCTCCATTAATGGTGCATCATCAGACACTTTACGCACTTTTGCATTCGGTGCTTTAAGTGTAAGTTGTGAGCCCATTTTGTCAGTAACAAAATCAATTTCAGCATCTTCTAAAAATGGCAGGCTTAGCTCATCAAGAAAAGCAGAAAATAGCTCCAGTTTGATTTCTGTGTCGCTTGCTTCAACCGCTTCAGGTGGGCAGTAGGATACACCACACTCAGCACTTTGAGTGCCTGGGTTAACAACAAAAACACGGATATTAGTACCCTCAGGCTGCTGGGCAAGAAGCTTGCCGAAGTGCTGCTGAGCGCTTTCAGTAATAGTGATCATTGACACGACGTAATACCTGACCTATTTAGTGAGTTTTCTCTATTCTACTCTTAGAGAGACGTTCTATCATCCCTAATCTTAGCATTTTTAATTTCATCATGTTTTACATCATAATGCGCGACTTTTTTGTTATAAGTGATGACTATACGGGTTTTTCCGTATGACAAATCGTAATTATATCAACGCGCTTTACGCCTCGTCGGTGAAGTTTTTGGGTTAATAATGCCACGGTTGTTCCTGTTGTAACGACATCATCAACTAAGGCTACATGTTGCGGAAGCGCACATTCTTTAATAGTAAACGCATTGGCTAAATTAGTTTTACGTTGTTTTTTGGTAAGAGATTTTTGTGCTTGAGTATGTCGGGTTCTCACCAATATCTTGTGATCTACTTGGGTATTAAGTTCACGAGCTAAGGCTAACGCTAAGTAATGACTTTGGTTAAATCCACGTTGCCAATAACGCCAGCGGTGCAATGGAACAGGAAGTAATAAAGGGGCGGGGACGGTAATTTGTTTTGCTAATTGTTTGGCTAATGGTTTTGCAAGCCAAAACTTTTTCCCAAATTTAAATTGGCTAACTAGTTGCTGTAGAGGCGGTTGGTACTCACCTAAACGATACAGCCGCTGCCAAGGTGGCGGAGTCGTCAAACAGTGCCCACAATATTGTTCAGAGTTTAAAGTCGTTGTACCACATCGTTGACAGTAAGGCGGGGATGGAAATTGAGAAAGACAATAATGACACCAATAATCATCATTGGGTTCGAGTGGTAACTGACATAAGCTACAGTGGCGAAATAATAGTTTACGGCAGGTGTGCGATAGCCAAGCCGTTGTGTTTTTTGGCATCATAAACAAAACCTCAAAAAACCGAATAAGGAAGTGTAATGGCGGTAATGCTTGATTGGCACAGTAAAGGTCAAGGCTCGGATCTGGTTCTCATTCATGGCTGGGGAATGAACGGTGCGGTATGGCAAGATGTGATCCCAGCCCTCGCAGAGCATTTTACTGTGCATTGGTGTGACTTACCGGGTTACGGTTATAGCGGTGATGTTACCGCAGAGTCATTGGTCGAGATCACGCAAGCGGTATTAGCGCGAGCCCCTCAGAAAGCAGCGTGGTTAGGTTGGTCACTGGGGGGGCTAGTGGCAACGCAAGCGGCATTACTTGCACCTGAGCGTGTAACACAATTAATGACTTTAGCCAGTTCGCCAAGTTTTATGGCGCGAGAAGAATGGCGAGGGATCAAACCTGATGTACTCAGGAATTTTCAATTACAGCTAGCCTCTGATTTTAACTTAACGGTAGAGCGATTCTTAGCGTTACAAGCGATGGGCAGTCCGACAGCGCGACAGGATATTAAGAATTTAAAGCAAGCCGTACTTGAACGGCCGACGCCACAACCTTCAGCTTTGGCACTGGGGCTAACGTTACTTGAAACTGTCGATCAGCGAGCAGAACTGTCATCGCTCACTCAACCTTGGCTGAGAATGTATGGTCGCTTAGATGGCTTGGTGCCAGTTAAAACAGAAGCCGCGATTACCGAGCTCTGCCCACAGTCATTGAGTTATGTTTTTCAGTCTGCATCTCATGCACCGTTTATTTCACATCCTGATGAATTTATCGCTGCAGTTCGGCAGTTTATTTCTGAAGATGCTGTTGTATCTTAAAAATTACCGTTATGATTAAATAGTAACCACTTGGGTTTGTTTACTTTGCATATGGTGAATTTGCTTTCGGTATGAATATTTCTCCTCTACAAGCTGGTGGCGTGCCATTAGCTACAACGGTCAATCCGCCAACCGATCAAGTTGCGCGGGATAACCGAGTGCGAGAAAAAATTGTCCCGTTAACTGAAAGTAATGCGGCGGCAGATGAAAAGCCAATCACCAGTGAAGAGAAACAGCTAAAAAAGCCAAGTTGGGATCCGAGTGAACATCCTGATTACGATAAGCAAGATGATGAAACTTTAAAAGGTTATCAAGAGGATATTTCTCGTCTTGTTGATCTTTTATCTGCCAGTAATTACCTTGAGAAAGACAGTGCGCTGGGTTACAGCATGCACATTAAATTACCGCGAGAATTACTTGAGCAATTAGATAAAATAAATCAAAACGAGCGGACTAAAGGGGTGGTGGCATTTAAGTATGCACAAGCCAGTGTGCCAAACCCGCCAACAGAATATCTACAAGTGATTTAATTTCTACTTGATAAAACAAAGCCAGACATCATGTCTGGCTTTTTCGTTCATGAATAAGACGTTAGCTTATTTTTTCTTAGCATTAGCAAAGGCTGCTGCAAACGCACCGCCCATTGCGGCATTACCGTTATCACGTTGACGAGGTTGGCTTTGTGGCTGACTTCGTGCAGGACGTACTGAATTATCGCGAGGTTGACGAGTCGGTTTTTCTTGCCCTGGCTCGTCAGATAAACGCATCGACATACCAATACGCTTACGCTGTAAATCCACTTCCATCACTTTCACTTTGACGATATCACCCGCTTTTACCACTTCGCGCGGATCTGAAACGAATTTATCAGACAGGGCGGAGATATGGACTAAACCATCTTGGTGTACGCCAACATCAACAAAAGCACCGAAGTTAGTCACGTTAGTGATCACGCCTTCTAATACCATGCCAGGGAGCAGATCTTTGACTTCATTAACGCCTTCAGCAAAGGTGGCTGTTTTAAACTCTGGACGAGGATCTCGACCAGGTTTATCCAGCTCGCTAATGATGTCGGTTACCGTTGGTAAACCGAAGTCTGCATCGGTGTAGTCAGCGGCTTTTAAGCTACGTAGGAAGTCTGTGTTACCAATGATCGCATCAACCGGTTTATTATTAGCAGCCGAAATAGCTTTAACTACCGCATAAGACTCTGGGTGAACTGCAGAGCTATCAAGTGGGTTTTTGCCATTCATGATACGTAAGAATCCAGCACACTGCTCAAAGGCTTTTGGCCCTAAACGTCCGACTTTTTTCAGGGCTGTACGCGCATCAAAGCGACCATTTTCATCACGGTAATTCACGATGTTTTGTGCGATGGTAGCGTTCAAACCTGCCACGCGCGTCAGTAGTGCAGCAGATGCGGTATTGACATCTACACCCACGGCGTTTACACAGTCCTCAACTACGGCATCGAGGCGTTTCGCTAACATACTTTGGCTAACATCGTGTTGGTATTGACCCACACCGATAGATTTCGGATCAATTTTCACTAACTCTGCCAATGGGTCTTGCAGACGACGACCAATAGACACCGCGCCACGGATAGAAACATCTAGGTTTGGGAATTCATTTGCAGCAAGCTCTGATGCAGAGTATACCGATGCACCGGCTTCACTCACCATTACGCTCTGTACTTTTAGATTATTATCTTTAAGTAGCTTGGCAACAAACGCATCTGTTTCACGTGAAGCAGTACCATTACCAATCGCAATTAAGCTAACGTTATGCTTGTTGATCAAGGCTAAAACGACTTTGCTTGATTCTGCAATTTTGTTGTGGGGTTGGTGCGGGTAGATGGTGGCTGTATCGAGTAACTTGCCGGTTTCATCAACCACTGCAATCTTACTCCCTGTACGTAAACCAGGATCAAGTGCGAGTGTGACGCGAGGACCGGCAGGCGCTGCCATTAGCAAATCTTTAAGATTGTCGGCAAACACTTGCATCGCGCCATCTTCGGCTTTTTCACGCAGGGCACTCATCAGTTCGGTTTCCATGTGCATTAAAATCTTAATGCGCCATGCCCAACTTATTACTTGTTTACGCCATGCATCAGCAGGTGCTGTGCCCAGTTTTACGCCGTAGTGATCGGCAATAATTACTTCACAGTAAGAGCCTCGAACGCCTTCATCTTGGTTGGGATCAGCATTTAATGCTAATTGTAGGAAGCCTTCATTACGACCACGAAATAGCGCGAGTGCGCGGTGAGATGGAATAGTTTTTAATGGCTCGTTATATTCAAAGTAATCTTTAAATTTCGCACCATCGTGCTCTTTGCCATCGACAAGGCGAGAAGTCAGCTCTGCTTGACTGTTTAACTGGCGACGGATTTTATCAAGCAAGGTTGCATCTTCAGCAAAGCGCTCCATTAAAATTGCGCGAGCGCCATCCAGTACCGCTTTGGTATCAGCAAAGCCTTGCTCTGGATTTAAAAATTGTTCAGCTGTTTGCTCTGGCGTGTTGTCTGGTTGGCTCCAAAGCAGATCGGCTAAAGGCTCAATACCGGCTTCAATGGCAATTTGACCTTTAGTGCGGCGCTTAGGCTTGTAAGGCAAGTAAAGATCTTCAAGACGAGTCTTACTGTCTGCTGTCTTGATTTCAGCCTCTAGCGCAGGGGTCAATTTACCTTGCTCGGTAATCGATTTTAAAATGACCTGACGACGATCATCGAGCTCACGTAAGTAGCCTAAACGTGATTCTAAATTACGAAGTTGGGTATCATCCAAGCCGCCAGTGACTTCTTTACGGTAACGGGCAATAAAAGGCACGGTGTTACCATCATCGAGCAGTGTGACTGCTGCATTGATTTGTTCATTTCGAACATTCAGTTCGCTGGCAATCAGCTGATTAATAGAGTTGCTCATCCGTAGGTATCTCTTGTTTATCGTTAAGCTTACATTCTACGTCTCCCGATGAGGGTAGCAAGTTTACCGATGTTAAGAGTGTGTCAGTGAGCAGAAAAAAGATCGGAAAAGAAGCCGCGCACATAACGAACGGCTTCTATCGTATGCAGTAATGATGATTTAATTACTCAATGTTGGTGTCGTAGCTGATTTCATTGATAAACCACTCTTTTTTACCAAGCGGAGTGGTAACGACAATATCGTCATCGACTTCTTTACTAAGTAATGCCCGCGCCATAGGGGAATCAATCGAGATATAGTCGTTTCTGCCGTAAATTTCATCAGGGCCAACGATACGAAAGGTCTTTGTTTCTCCCGCTTCATTTTCAATTTCCACCCAAGCACCAAAGAAGACTTTACCATCTTGTTGCGGGGAGTAATCAATCACCTTTAATACATCTAAGCGCTTACGTAGAAAGCGGACGCGACGGTCAATTTCACGCAAGCGTTTTTTATTGTATTGGTAGTCGGCATTTTCCGATCTATCACCCAGACTGGCAGCCCAAGTGACTTTTTTGGTCACTTCAGGACGATCTTCACGCCATAGGAAATCAAGTTCTTTTTTTAATTTATTGTAACCTTCACGCGTCACTAGGTTGGTTCTCATATCTATCCTTATAACATGACGTGAACGAGGAATGGGCGATGATCTAACGCTTAGACGGATGGGTCAATAAGCGCAATAATAAATTGTCGCGGTAAGTTTCAAATTATGTAGAAATAAAGATGAGATATGACAGGGAACAGGTGTCTTTTCACCAAGATCAAATAGACTGCAACCCTAGTTTTCACTTCATTTTAGCTATTTTATAATTACTTAATTGACTCAGGCGCTTATCTGGCGCATAAAACGAATATACATACTCTGTTACATATTTGCCTGAAAAAAACGCAGGAAATTCTGAGTCTGTTTAGTGAGCTGACGTACACTACGGCAAAAGCTCAAGACCTCGACCGCTGAAGGTGGATTATGCAAGAAAATTACAAAATTCTGGTTGTTGATGATGACATGCGCTTACGTGCGCTATTAGAACGTTATTTATCTGAGCAAGGATTTCAGGTTCGAAGTGTGGCAAATGGCGAACAAATGGATCGTCTATTAGCCCGCGAAACGTTTCATCTAATGGTGTTAGATTTAATGCTACCGGGTGAAGATGGCTTATCAATTTGTCGTCGCTTACGTAATGCCAATAACATGTTACCTATTTTGATGCTAACAGCAAAAGGTGATGAGGTTGATCGCATTGTGGGTCTTGAAGTGGGCGCTGATGATTACCTGCCTAAACCGTTTAACCCACGAGAGCTGTTAGCGCGTATTCGTGCGGTACTACGTCGTCAAACAATTGAAGCACCGGGCGCACCGAGTGTTGATAGCAAGATGATTGAGTTCGGTGAATTCCGTTTAAACTTAGGCACGCGTGAAATGTTCCGTGGCGATGTTCCTATGCCATTAACGTCTGGTGAGTTTGCGGTATTAAAAGCATTGGTTACTAATGCTCGTGAGCCGATGTCACGTGATAAGTTGATGAATATGGCGCGTGGTCGTGAATATTCAGCAATGGAACGTTCTATCGACGTACAAATCTCACGTTTACGTCGTATGGTTGAAGAAGATCCAAGCCGTCCACGTTATATCCAAACAGTGTGGGGTTTAGGTTATGTCTTCGTTCCTGATGGCCGCGAGGCGTAAGCCATGCGTTTATCGCCAAAAAGCACATTTGGTCGAACGTTAATCCTATTAGCTGGCTTGCTTATCGCAAGCCAGATTTTTTCGTATCTGACCATAGTTAATTACGCCTTATTACCCAGCATTCAGCAATTCAACCGCATCTTATCTTATGAAGTAAAATTGATGCTTAACGATGAATTGGCGATGCCGGATGATCAATGTGTACATCTTGACCGTCCTCTTCGTCGCAAACTATTAGAAGAGTTAGGTCTAACCTTAGTCGCACCTGATAGTGACGCAGCAAAACCTTTCCATGATGCTATGCATATTGGTTATCTCAGTGAGCAGATGACCAAAGATCTTGGTTCGCCAACCGATGTTCGTTTATTGCTCGGTGCTGACAGTTATGTACTGTGGCTAAAAACAGATGCGATGCCGAATTTCTTAATGCGAGTCCCGTTATCGGAACTGCAAGAAGAAGACTTTGCGCCGCTATTTCGTTATAGCCTGATCATTGCCTTTCTTGTGATTGCTGGCGGCTGGTTATTCATTCGGATCCAAAACCGTCCATTAATGGAGTTGGAACAGGCCGCACTTATGGTGGGCCGTGGTGAAACGCCACCACAACTGCCTGAGCAAGGCGCTTCTGAAATTCGTTCGGTAACCAAAGCCTTTAATCAGATGTCACAGGGTATTAAACAGCTAGAAGAAGATCGCGCGCTGTTAATGGCAGGTGTCAGCCATGACTTACGTACGCCATTAACCCGTATTCGTCTGGCTACAGAAATGATGTCACCTGAAGATAGTTATTTAGCGGAATCGATGATCACTGATACGGAAGAGTGTAACGCGATCATTAGTCAGTTTATGGATTATCTAAAATCGACTAAAAAGCAGGAAGAAGAAGATCTTGATCTGAATACCTTGCTGATTGATGTTGCGCATACTGAAGGCAGTTACGGTAAAACTATTGATCAGCAACTCGGTGAGATCCCTGGAACGGTTTCCGCTAATGCGGTTGCGCTTAAACGTGCTGTCGCAAACCTTGTGGTGAACGCACAACGCTACGGTAAAGGCTGGGTGAAGATATCGAGTGGGGCTTCTGCTGATCGTAAATCTGTATGGTTTTGTGTTGAAGATGATGGTCCGGGTATTGCGCCTGATCAGGTCAATAAGATGTTCCAACCCCTTACGCGTGGTGATTCAGCTCGCGGTAGTGAAGCGGAAGGGACAGGATTAGGACTTGCGATTGTGAAGCGTATTGTTGATCAGCATGATGGTGTTATTTTAGTACGTAACCGCAGCGAAGGTGGTTTACGTGTTGAAGTAACGTTACCACTACATAAAATGAAGTAAGTCAGCAAATAAAAAAGCCCATATTACCGCTCGGTAATGTGGGCTTTGTTGTATTTGTACTTTACCAATAACTAAGCGTTTGAGTAGTTTTCTCGTTGTCCTAGCCAACGATCAATGATTGCTTTGGCGTTATCGGGGTAACTGTCATGAATATAGCGAGCCAGCTTCTGCACTTGTGGGATAAGGTATTGGTCACGGATCAGATCGGCGACTTTAAATTCAGCAATACCGGTTTGTTTAGTACCCAGTAATTCACCCGGACCACGAATTTCTAAATCTCGCTGGGCGATCACGAAACCATCACTGCTTTCACGTAATACCCCTAAACGCTTTTGCGCGGTTTTAGATAGGGGGGCGTGATAAAGCAATACACAGTGACTCGCAACCTTTCCTCGACCGACACGGCCACGTAGCTGGTGGAGCTGCGCTAAGCCTAATCGTTCAGGGTTTTCAATCACCATTAAACTGGCATTAGGCACATCCACCCCGACTTCAATCACGGTTGTGGCTACTAACAAATCCAGCTCGCCAGCTTTGAAGCTTGCCATCACCGCTTGTTTTTCTGCGGCTTTCATTCGCCCGTGTACTAAGCCAATTTTTAAATCAGGCAGTAAGCCAGTCAGTTCATCGGCAGTATCTGAGGCGGCTTGGGCTTCTAACACTTCAGATTCATCAATCAAGGTACATACCCAATAGGCTTGGCGTCCTTCATTAACGCAAGCCGATCGAATACGCTCGATAATTTCAGGGCGGCGGGCATCGGGTAAGGCAACGGTTTGGATCGGTGTTCGGCCGGGTGGCAGTTCATCAATGACCGAGGTATCCATATCGGCGTAAGCTGTCATAGCAAGAGTGCGTGGAATGGGGGTTGCTGTCATGACTAACTGGTGTGGGTAGCGACCTTCATTGGCGCCTTTCTCTCGTAGCTCTAAACGCTGATGGACACCAAATCGGTGTTGTTCATCGATAATGACGAGCGCTAAATTTTCAAATTTAACGTGGTCTTGGAATAAAGCATGAGTGCCGACCACCATCTTTACTTCACCGCTAGCAATACGGGCAAGTTCAGTTTCGCGCGCTTTGCCTTTCAGCTTACCTGCCATCCAGCCAACCTGAATCCCCATTGGATTAAGCCAGTTGGCAAAGTTGATGGCATGCTGTTCTGCCAGTAACTCTGTTGGTGCCATTAAGGCGACTTGAAAGCCATGTTCAATGGCACGTAGGGCGGCAAGAGCGGCAACTAAGGTTTTACCTGAGCCAACATCACCTTGAACTAAACGCATCATAGGCTGCGGCTTGATAAGATCGGCTTCAATGTCAGCGACAACACGTTGTTGAGCACTCGTTGGAGAGAACGGAAGACTATCGAGCAGTTGCTGCTTTAATGAATCTTTCGCGGCAAGTGGCCAAGCACTATGTTGTTGTCCCTTACTACGTAGTGCCAGCATCGATAAATTTTGCGCCAACAACTCTTCTAAAATTAATCGGTGTTGAGCAGGATGCTTACCTGCTTCTAATTGATCTAATGAGATATCAGGTGTTGGACGATGCATCGCACGTAATGCCTGCGCAAGCGTCATTTGACGGTCGTATAAACCTTCTGGCAGTAGTTCTGTCACCGCTGCCTTATCTAGCAAGTTGAGCGCTTGGTCGGTTAGGTTACGCAGGGTTAGTTGACGTAAGCCATCAGTGGTTGGATAGACTGGTGTTAAGGTTTCTTCAACACTAAGCTCGGTCGGCTCTGAGAAAATACGGTAATCCGGATGAATGATCTCAAGCCCGAATTTACTGCCTTTGATTTCGCCGTAAGCCTTAACTTGTTTTCCTTCAGCAAAGCTATTTTTCATTGCCGCATTGAAATTAAAAAAGCGTAGCGTGACAGAGCCAGTGCCGTCTCCAATTTTTACTGCCAGCATTTTACGTTTACCAAAAGTAATGCTGGTATGGTGGACTTCACCTTGAACTGTTAAGTGTTGCCCCGGCATGGCTCGATTGATAGGCCAAATACGAGTGCGATCCTCATAGCGCAATGGTAAGTGAAACAGTAAGTCTTGGACATTATGGAGCCCAATCTTTTCTAGTTTCTCTGCCATTTTTGCTCCAACGCCAGACAGTTCAGCTAGCGAAATGGTATTGAGGAGTTGTCCGCTCATTACTCGTTATTCTCCATTACGGGTTGGCGTTTTTTTACTTTCTTCGCTTGCATAGCTGCCCACCATGCTTCATCAGCGACAATCTGACCTTCATCATCTAATTGTGGGTAAGGTAAGCCTTTTTGTTGTGCGACTTTGGCAAGTACAGGATGCCCGCGTTCAAATAGGATTCGGTTAACGACTTCATCTGGCAGTAAGGTTTTTTCACGCTCATACATACCCGCATTTTGACGTTGGCGTTGTGCTTCGTACAAAATCAACGCGCTTGCGACTGACACATTTAATGACTGCACCATGCCGACCATTGGAATGATGATATCTTGATCCGCCATCGCTAGCGCTTCAGCTGTGATCCCGTTTTTCTCTCCGCCTAAAATAATCGCTGTTGGCTTGGTGTAATCAACATCACGAAAATCAATCGCAGTATCAGATAGGTTTGTAGCTAGTACCTGCATGCCTTGATTTTTTAATGCTTGCACGGCTTCAACCATAGAATCATGGGTATCTAATTCAACCCAGTTACGCGCACCAGCTGAAGTATGGCTTAAGACTTTCATCCCTTCTTTGGGCCAAACGGCATGGACTTTATGTACACCGACAGCATCAGCAGTGCGGATTATCGCTGAGACATTATTTGGTTTGTGGACTTCTTCCATACATACCGTCAGATCGGGCTGACGCGTTGCCAATACTTGGTGGATACGTTGAAAACGATCTGGGGTCATGGATGTTACCTAATGAAAAAAATGAGATAGGTTAATGATAATAAGGCTTTATTGCCAAATACACAAAACGCCCAATAAAGGGCGTTTTTATGATGAAAAATATAGCGTATCTTATCGCTTAGTTTTTCTGGCGCGCGACACGTACGACATTTGGCATAATACGAATTCGACGCATAATGTTGGCTAAATGAATACGGCTACGTGTGGTTAACTTAACGGTGATGGTGTATAAACGACCATCTTTTTCTTCCGTCGCTAAGCCTTGAATATTCGAGCCTGTCGCAGCAATAGTGTTGGTGAGATCGGCTAACGCACCTTGGTGGTTTTGCATGTCGACTTTCAAACTGGTAACAAATTCCTGATCGAAGTCTTCACTCCATTCTACCGCCATGTACTTATCCGGCTCTTTACGATGACTACGGACATTGGCACATTCTTCACGGTGGATCACTAAGCCTTTACCGGGACTAACATGGGCAATGATCGGATCGCCATGGATCGGATGACAGCAGTTAGCAAAGGTTAATAAAATGCCATCAGCGCCTTGAATCGGTAAGCGACGATCACTTTCTTTTGGTGTGAGTTCATCGACATTGCCTAATAAACGACGAGCAATGACGACACTCATCACTTCACCTAAACCAATTTCAGCGAGAAGATCATCCATTGAGCTAAGTTTGAGATCAGACAATACTTTGGTGATATTTTCACTAGCAATACTATCGATATTAGTGCCACCAAGTGCATGGTTTAGCAAGCGACGACCTAAAGTAATCGATTCATCACGACGCATGGTTTTCAGCACTTGACGGATTTTAGTACGGGCACGGGAAGTCACCACGTAGTTAAGCCATGCTGCGTTAGGTCTAGCGCCAGGAGCACTGATAATATCAACCGTCTGACCATTTTTAAGTGGTTTACTTAGTGGATAAGGTTGACGATCAACGCGAGAGCCAACACATGCATTGCCGACATCAGTATGAACGGCGTAAGCGAAATCCACCGCAGTTGCACCAACAGGCAACTCAACAATACGGCCTTTCGGGGTGAAAACGTAAATCTCGTCAGGGAAAAGATCCGATTTTACATTTTCAATAAATTCAAATGAGCTACCTGCACTTTGTTGAAGTTCAAGCAAGCTTTGCATCCAACGTTGGGCTTTAACTTGCGCGGTGGTACCTGAGCTTTCGCCATCTTTGTAGGTCCAGTGCGCTGCGACGCCTTTGTCTGCCATTTGATCCATGTCTTCAGTACGAATCTGTACTTCAACGGGAACACCATGAGGGCCAACAAGCGAGGTATGCAGCGATTGATAGCCATTGGCTTTCGGGATCGCAATGTAGTCTTTCATGCGGCTAGGACGCGGCTTGTACAAGTTATGTACTTGTCCTAATACGCGGTAGCAGGTATCTAAATCACTCACAAGTACACGGAAAGCATAGATATCCATGATGGAGTGGAAGCGCTGCTCTTTGTTCTTCATCTTGTTATAGATAGAGAACAAGTTTTTCTCACGACCTAATACGGTAGCGTGAATTCCCGCATCACTGAGGCGCCCCTCAATTTCAGCGTGAATTTTATTGATCATCTCTTTACGGTTACCACGCGCAGCAGCTACCACTTGCTTTAATACACGGTAGCGATTTGGGTATAACGCTTCAAAGCCAAGCTCTTCAAGTTCAGATTTGATGTTATGGATACCCAGACGGTGGGCAAGAGGAGAGAATATTTCAAGAGTTTCGCGGGCAATACGACGACGTTTATCGGGGCGAAGTGCGCCGAGTGTTCGCATATTGTGGGTACGGTCAGCCAGCTTAATCAAAATTACGCGAATATCATGAGCCATTGCCATGATCATTTTGCGGAAGTTTTCAGCTTGTGCTTCTTTTCGATCGCGAAACTTTAATTTATCGAGTTTCGATACGCCATCGACCAATTCTGCGACAGTGTCGCCAAAACGGCTAGCGAGATCTTCTTTCGTGACCTCGGTATCTTCGATAACGTCATGAAGCAATGCCGCCATGAGCGTTTCAATATCGAGACGCATTTCCGCCAAGATGCGAGCAACCGCAACGGGGTGGATAATATAAGGCTCGCCAGTGGAGCGAGTTTGCCCTTCGTGTGCGTCGCGAGCAACGAGGAAAGCCTGCCGAAGAGCCTCTAGCTGAGGCTCTGGCAGGTACTCGATTGCGACTTCTTTCAGGCTATCAAAAAGATACAATTCGCCCGGTTCCCTGATTAACGGTGGTCGCCAGCAATAGCACTAACTGCTGCTAATTCAGCAGCTTCTTGCTCTTGCAGTTCCTGACGCTCACGAGCATCAAGGATATCTTTAGTAATTAGGCCTTCTTCGATTTCACGAAGTGCAATTACTGTGTACTTGTCGTTTTCTTCAGGAACCAATGGATCCTTACCGCCTGTTTGCATTTGACGTGCGCGGCGAGCAGCAATTTGGATCAGATCGAAACGGTTGCCAATTTTATCAACAGCGTCTTGAACGGTTACGCGTGCCATGGAGGACTCCAGTGGTTATTAAATTAGGAATAGAAAATTGTACAAAATAACTTACTGATCTGCTAGTAGTGCAGACAACATGCTCTTATATTTAGCAGCTTGTTTGTCTTGCTTCAATCGTTCAGCACGAATAATTGCTTTAAAATCGATTAAAGCGACATCAAAATCATCATTTACGATAACATAATCATACTCATCGTAGTGTGAGATCTCTGAACGAGCTTCTTGCATACGACGCTCAATAACAGCTTCGCTATCTTGACCGCGCGTATTCAGACGACGCTCTAATTCCTCTTTTGAAGGAGGAAGGATGAATAAGCTCTTAGCCGCAGGCATTTGTGTGCGAATTTGACGCGCACCTTGCCAGTCGATATCAAGGAATACATCAATTCCTTTATTTAATTGCTCTTCGATCCATGGGCGTGAAGTGCCATAGTAGTTGCCGAATACTTCTGCATGTTCAAGGAATGCACCTTGTTCTACCAAGTCAGTAAATTCTTCTACGCTAACGAAATTGTAATGAACACCGTGTTCTTCACCCGGACGCATGCCACGAGTTGTGTGGGACACGGATACTTTCATGTCATAGGTCGGGTTTGTTTCAAGAAGTGCATTAATCAGACTTGATTTACCAGCACCGCTTGGGGCCGACACGATGTATAGAGTACCTTTGCTCATTGCCTATTTTCACTCAGTGATAGAAGGGCGCGAAGATTATCATGATCTGCGCATAATTGAAATTAGCTAATTGCTGGAAAATTCATCTTTTTGTGCGATATAGCTTAAGCCTAGTTGGCTTTAATGCGTTTTTCATAATTGCAGCAGCTAATCAACAACAATCAAGGAAGCCATGACTTCCTTGATTGAGCGATTATCGAGTTATTCGATATTCTGGATTTGTTCGCGCATTTGTTCAATCAATACCTTAAGTTCAACTGCAGAAGCTGTGACTTCAGTGTTGATTGATTTTGATGCGAGGGTGTTAGATTCACGGTTGAACTCTTGCATCATGAAGTCTAAACGACGGCCACATGCGCCACCTTTTGCGATGATTTTTTGGGTTTCTTTTACATGAGAATCAAGGCGATCAAGCTCTTCTGCGACATCACTCTTTTGAGCGAGCATGATCAGCTCTTGTTCAATGCGGTTAGCATCAAGATCAACTTTTGCTTCTTCAAGGCGAGACATAATGCGCTCACGTTGCCAGTTGATGATTTCTGGCATCATAGTGCGTACTTTGGTCGCTTCAACCGAAATAGCATCCAAGCGTTGGTCGATAAGCTGTTTCATGTTATCGCCTTCGCTTGCACGTGCAGCAATGAAGTCATCCATAGCGAGTTCAAAACCCGTCAGTAGATCTTTGTTAATCGCATCTAAATCTTGCTCTGGCGCTTCCATCACACCAGGCCAATTAAGGACTTGGAATGGACCGATATTACCTTCACCTGCGGTTTCTTTTACCCATTTAGCAGCGGTAATAACTTGCTTTGCTAACGCTTCATTAATAGTTAGCTCTGTGTTTGCGGCAATATTGGCTTCAAAACGTAGATTACATTCCACTTTACCGCGAGCAAGACGTTTACGGAAACGCTCACGTAGTACTGGCTCTAAGCTACGAAATTGCTCAGGCATACGAATGTAGGTTTCAAGATAACGTTGATTAACTGAGCGGATCTCCCACACAGCAGTACCCCAATCGCCTTTAATTTCGCGACGGGCATAAGCAGTCATACTATGGATCATGGCTTGTGGCCTTTTAGTTGAGAATGGTGCGACGACTAACTTACCGTTACCCACGATAAGTCTTAATTATTCATAACAGGATGCGTCGTTACCGGGTGTTGAGATTATATGCGATATTGGCCTCAAGGGGCTACTGTTTGTCAGCTTACGTTATCGTTTTCTCGTGCACTGAGATTGAGTTATCGCTATAATCGCCGGTTAATATCATCCAGCCAAAGGGAAATCCCGATGCGTCCAAGCGGAAGAAGTGCGACTCAAGTTCGTCCAATCACTATTACTCGCCAATATACAGCCCATGCTGAAGGTTCAGTACTGGTTGAGTTTGGTAATACCAAGGTTATTTGTACCGCGAGTGTAGAAGAAAATGTTCCGCGCTGGTTAAAAGGCAAAGGCCAAGGCTGGGTGACAGCTGAATATGGCATGTTACCTCGTGCTACGCATACTCGTAATCGTCGTGAAGCTGCGAGTGGCAAGCAAGGTGGACGTACGATGGAAATCCAACGTCTTATCGCACGTAGCTTGCGTGCTGCGGTTGATTTAAACGTATTAGGCGAGCAGATGATCACCGTTGACTGTGATGTTATTCAGGCTGATGGTGGTACACGTACCGCATCTATTACTGGTGCGATGGTGGCACTAGTTGATGCAGTTAATTACATGCTAGAGAAAGGCATGATTAAGAAAAGCCCACTGAAAGGTATGGTAGCTGCGGTATCTGTGGGTATCTATAAAGGCGAACCTATTTGCGATCTTGAATATCTTGAAGATTCTGCTGCTGAAACCGACATGAATGTGGTGATGACAGAAGAAGGCAAGATGATTGAAATCCAAGGTACTGCCGAGGGTGAAGCCTTTAGCCATGAAGAATTACTGGCAATGCTGGCTCTGGCGAAAGACGGTATAACCGATATTATTTCGATGCAGAAGCAAGCGTTAGAAAATTGATATTAAGCGGTTCCTATTGGGAACCGCTTTTTTTTTAGCTAAAACTGAATATCAAGTGGAGTACTTGTTGGTTTTAGTTGTTACCTGAGAGTGTTAGGTAACAGGTACATTGTTAAAACACAGAGAAGTAGTTTAAGGAGACACAATGAAAGCATATCAGCGTCAGTTTATTGAATTTGCCCTAGAGAAAGGTGTATTAAAATTTGGTGAGTTCACATTGAAGTCAGGTCGTAAGAGTCCGTACTTCTTTAATGCTGGCTTATTTAATACCGGTCGTGATTTAGCACGTCTTGGTCGTTTTTATGCTGAAGCTTTAGTTGATGCCAAGATTGAATTTGATGTGTTGTTTGGCCCAGCTTATAAAGGGATCCCGATTGCAACAACAACGGCAGTTGCCCTAGCTGATCACCATGATGTAGATACGCCATACTGTTTCAACCGTAAAGAAGCAAAAAATCACGGTGAAGGTGGCAACTTAGTCGGCAGCGCACTAGACGGTCGTATTATGTTGGTTGATGATGTGATCACGGCAGGTACGGCGATTCGTGAGTCAATGGAAATCATTAAAGCGAATGGCGCAGATTTAGCTGGCGTTTTAGTGGCGATTGATCGTCAAGAAAAAGGCCAAAGTGAATTATCTGCGATTCAAGAAGTTGAACGTGACTTTGGTTGTGCGGTTATTTCAATTGTCTCGCTAGGCGATGTGGTGACCTACCTTTCTGAGCAAGCAGGCATGGAACAACATCTTGAAGCGGTAAAAGCGTACCGTGCTGAGTATGGTGTATAAATACAGCTTAAGAAAAAATAGATAATAAAAAAGCGAGGGCAGAGGCTCTCGCTTTTTTGTGCCCGTCAACTAAGTATTATCCTAATTGCGCACTTAATAGCTCCCAGTACTCATCAAAGTTTGCCGTTGGCTTGTATTTGAAGTTAGAGCGAACGTAGCGGTTTAAACTGCCTTCTACTTGACCTAGAAGTTGTGCTGCTAAAACTGACTCATCAACAGGAAAGCCTTTACCTTCACGAATTTTACGCTCTTTTAAGATCTGGCGAAGTTGCGATTCAACACGTTCGAACAGTTGATTAATACGAGATTGAAGACGATCTTGTTCAAACATCAGAGCATGGCCAGTCATGATACGAGTTAAACCAGGGTTACGCTCAGCAAACATGAGGATGAACTGCATCACCATACGTAAGCGGTTCAGTGTATCTTTTTCATCATCTAAAATGCGGTTAATACGCGTGGTAATTGAATCTTCAATAAATTCAATTAACCCTTCAAACATACGCGCTTTGCTTGGGAAGTGGCGGTAGAGTGCAGCTTCTGAAACTCCAACATTCGCGGCTAGCATTTTGGTCGTGATGCGTTGACTGCCTTGGTTAGACTCCAGCATATGCGCTAAGCACTGAAGTATTTCCTCGCGGCGATTGTTCTTTTTGGTGCCTGCCATGAATTATCTTTCCTTTACAAAATGAGACTGTCCATGGACAGTATGAAACCCGCCTATCTTAGCGATGCCTTGGCGTTGTGAAAAGTAGCGCAATCGAAATGTACGTATTTTTATTCGCAAAAAAAGCGCAAGCTGAAGAGGTTGCGCTTTGCTTTAATATGTTGCCTTTATTTTATCATCAAAATTGATAATACAAGGCTAATTAGATCACGCTTTTTTAACATTAATAGCGACTAGCTACGGCCTGAATGACCAAAACCACCTTCGCCACGATCTGTGCTATCGAAATCATCAACAATATTAAACTGCGCTTGTACCACAGGTAAGAAAACCAGCTGAGCAATACGATCACCCGGCTCAATAGTAAATGTGGTTTCACCTCGGTTCCACACCGACACCATTAATTGACCTTGGTAATCAGAATCAATAAGGCCAACAAGATTTCCCAAAACTATACCGTGTTTATGGCCAAGGCCTGAGCGAGGCAGGATGGTTGCCGCAAGATTTGAATCGCCAATATGGATCGCAAGGCCTGTTGGTACAAGATGAGTCTCACCCGGTGCGACGGTTAATGCTTCATCTAAACAAGCGCGTAAATCTAAACCAGCAGAACCTTCGGTTGCATACGCTGGAAGTGGGAATTCATTGCCGACGCGTGGGTCAAGAATTTTCAGATCAATACTATTCATATTTCGCTCTATTGTTTCGCTTGTTGGTAAAGATTAATAATTTCATTGACTAATTGCAGCCCAAGCTCTGATTTGGCAGCAAGAGGTAGTGCTTTATCACCGTTAGACCAGTAAAGGTGTAGCGCGTTGTTATCACTATTAAAGCCTTGGTCTTGTACCGACACATCGTTGGCACAAATCATATCAAGGTTTTTCTTTGCCAGTTTACCACGTGCATATTGCTCAACATCTTGTGTCTCTGCAGCAAACCCGACCGTAAATGGACGGTTTTCTGTTAAGGCTGCTACGCTGGCAACAATATCTGGGTTCTTCACTAACTGAATCACCATGTCATCATTGCCGTCTTGCTTTTTCATCTTTTGAGTTGCGAGATGAGCTGGACGGAAATCTGCAACGGCAGCACAAGCAATAAAAATGTGGTGATTAACGGCATGTTCAAGTGCCGCTTGGTGCATCTCTTGGGCACTACTGACATTAATACGCGTTACACCATCAGGTGTGGTTAAATTTACTGGGCCACTGATTAGGGTGACGTTTGCACCACGCTTAGCTGCAGCTTGAGCAATGGCATAGCCCATTTTTCCTGAGCTGTAGTTACTTAAATAACGTACTGGATCAATCGCTTCTCGTGTAGGACCTGCTGTTACCACAATGTTTAGACCACTAAGGTCTTGTGGCTGAAAAAAGTCTTCGCAGCAATGTACTAGTTGCATGGGTTCTAGCATACGACCAGGGCCTACATCACCGCAGGCTTGCTCACCACTTGCTGGTCCCCAAATACGGCAGCCGCGACGTTGTAAGGTGGCAATATTCTCTTGTGTTGCGATATTGCGGTACATTTGCTGATTCATCGCAGGGCTAACAGCGATTGGTGCATCGGTTGCGAGACAAAGCGTTGTCAGTAAGTCATTGCCCATCCCTGCACTCATTCGTGCAATCAGATCCGCTGTAGCAGGTGCTAAGAGAACTAAATCTGCCCATTTAGCTAATTCAATATGACCCATGGACGCTTCTGCGGAAGGATCTAGCAAGCTATCTGAAATGGGATGGCCTGACACGGCTTGCATGGTGAGTGGGGTTATAAACTCTTTTGCAGCTGTGGTCATGACAATGCGCACTTGCGCCCCACGTTCAATAAGTCGTCGGGTGAGCTCTGCACATTTGTAAGCAGCGATACCGCCGCTAATGCCGAGAAGAATTTTTTTTCCTGCCAGTGTTTGCATTCGTCTGCCTGTGTCTTGGGCTTATAAATTGGCAACAAGATACCACCAAAGTAATTTTTGATCATCGATTCGGATCAACTCTGAATTGAATGGAAAGTTGTGTGCCTCGCATTTTGAGTACTGAATATTTTATTGATTACTTTTTCGCTGTGACTGTTTTCTAAAAAAGCATCTTGTTAGGTTGTGCTAATGGTGTCGACTGTTCTGCTAGTGGTATATCAATGGGAGGGGTTATGTCATTAAAGCAATTGCCAGTCGCATCACGACCGCGAGAAAAGTTATTATCTCATGGCTCTGATGCATTAACCGATGCTGAATTATTAGCCATTTTTTTACGCACCGGTACTCAAGGAATGAATGCGCTGGAATTGGCGACCCATTTACTGCATGAGTTTGGATCTCTTCGAGCACTGCTTGGTGCTGAAAAACAGATATTTTGTCAGTTTAAAGGTTTGGGGCCGGCAAAATTTGCACAATTGCAGGCAGTTTTAGCGTTGAATGAGCGGTATTTAGAAGAAACTTTAAAAAAAGATGATGTTCTCACAAGTCCACAAAATACCCGTCGATATTTAGCGCGAAAATTACGTGATAAACAGCGTGAAGCCTTTTATATCCTGTTTTTAGATAACCAGCACCGAGTGATCACTGGAGAGGTTTTATTTGAAGGAACGATCGATTGTGCGAGCGTCTATCCACGTGAAGTTGTAAAAAGATCACTAGAACTTAATGCAGCAGCGCTCATTTTAGCGCATAATCACCCATCAGGCGTCGCTGAACCTAGTCAGGCTGACCGTCGAATAACGCGCAAAATCAGCGATTCGCTGGCTTTGGTCGATATTCGTGTTCTGGATCATTTTGTTGTTGGTGATGGGGAGATTATTTCTTTCACCGAGCTTGGTTGGTTATAAAATAGCCGATTTTTCGATAAAAAAGTGAGAAAGGATCTGCTCGGGACTTGAGCAACTGGTTTTGACTTAGTATAATGCGCGACCTTTGATAGCTGTAGTTATCTGTGAAAATTTTTTTTACAGTGAATTTCTACAGTAGATATCGAGCTGAAACGATTTGGAGAAGACAGTAATGTCCCGAGTATGCCAAGTAACTGGTAAGCGTCCTGTAACGGGTAACAACCGTTCACACGCACGTAATGCCACCAAGCGTCGTTTTCTGCCGAACCTGCAAACTCATCGTTTCTGGGTAGAAAGCGAAAAACGCTTCGTTAAACTACGCCTTTCTGCGAAAGGCATGCGTATCATCGATAAGAAAGGCATTGATGTCGTTCTTGGTGAAATGCGTGCTCGCGGCGAGAACGTTTAAGAGGATTTAAAGAATGGCTAAAGGCATTCGTGAGAAGATCCGTCTAGTATCATCTGCTGGTACAGGCCACTTCTACACTACCGACAAGAACAAGCGCAACATGCCAGGCAAATTTGAGATCAAGAAATTTGATCCAGTAGTTCGCCAGCACGTGCTTTACAAAGAAGCTAAAATCAAGTAATTGGTTTTATCACTCTTTGATAAAAACCCAGCCTCGCTGGGTTTTTTTATATCTATTACTTTCCAATTTTTATTCACTGACGACTTTTCTGTTCGTTATTTATCAGCCAATGGTGCAATGACTTCACTAGTGTTATCTTTATTTTCATTAAGATAAGACAGGAATAGATGAATGCGCTTAACTCGACGTGGCTGGAATAACATCATTATTATAGGTGTGCTGTGTTTTATCGCGATAATTAAATTGCCTGATTTACTTCGCGAACGATTTGCACCTAAAGAAGCGGTGACACAAACTGTTACCGAGCAAGTAAATAATATTCCCAATACTGTTTTTGTCCTCTCGCCAGATTTTTTGATTCAGCGAGTTGTTTTTCCACATTTTACGCTTAAGCAAAGTAATGGGCAGTGGCAAAGCTCGGCTAAGTTATCGACTTCAGCCAGTGAGTTAGTGCAACGTTGGCAACATCTACAAGGCACAGTGGTGGATGAAGCAACGATATCAAAGTTGAGTTTACAGCTACCACCTCCACAAACGATCGAATTTTGGGGGGAGCAACAAGTAGAACCTATTCGATTAACGGTTTATGCCTTGCCTAAATTTTGGTTGTTCAATAATGGTCAACAATGGATTGCTGTGTCTGTTGCTGCGGATTATCTGTTTCCGACATATTTATCAAATAACGAATAAAAACGAGATTGAGTCATGCCTGAATTACCAGAAGTAGAAGTGAGCCGAATGGGGATATCTCCTCATGTCATCGATCAAACGGTGAAACAAATTATTATCCGTAACCCTCGACTGCGGTGGCCTATTCCTGAAGCGATTAAAGCGATTGAAGGGCAAGTGATTCGTGGGGTGACACGTCGCGCTAAATACTTGCTGTTAGAAACCGATGTTGGCTATGCGATTGTACATTTAGGGATGTCTGGCAGTTTACGCGTTTTACCCGTAGGAACTCCAGTCGAAAAACACGATCACGTTGATTTGGTACTCACAAGTGGTGAAGTGCTGCGCTATAACGATCCTAGACGCTTTGGCGCGTGGTTATGGGAAGAGAAAGGGGTAACGCACCCTGTGCTTGAGAAAATGGGTCCAGAGCCGCTGAGCGACGAATTTAACGTGGAATACTTGTATGAAAAAGCTCAAGGGAAACGCACCGCAATAAAACAATTTATTATGGATAATCATGTGGTTGTTGGTGTTGGTAATATTTATGCCAATGAATCTTTGTTTGCGGCAGGTATTCACCCTAAACGTGCAGCGGGTAAAATCTCACTCGCACGGATGACGAAGCTGGTGGCAGAGATCAAATCGGTATTAGCCTTTGCCATTCAACAGGGCGGTACGACATTAAAAGATTTTAAAAACGCAGACGGAAAGCCTGGCTATTTTGCACAAGAGCTGCAGGTGTATGGTAAAGCAGGTAAACCTTGTCCAAAGTGTGGTAAGCCATTAAGTGAGACTAAAATCGGCCAACGTGCGACAGTGTTTTGTGTTGATTGCCAGAAGTAGGTTCGATTTTAGTTAACCTAACCATCATATTTATTGAGTCGGTTTGCTTAGGATTTCCCTTCGTTGATTGAGCTAAAATGTTATTATGCTCGCAGTTTTAAGGTTGAGTAACGCTGCTTGAAGCGTTATTGAGGATAGAAGTATGAAATATCTTGTTACCGGCGTCGCTGGTTTTATTGGTAGCGCAGTGACAGAGCGTTTATGTGCTCAAGGCCATCAAGTTGTAGGTATCGATAATCTTAACGATTACTATGATGTCTCACTCAAGCAAGCGCGTTTAGCTCGTATTGCTCATTCTAATTTCACCTTCATTGAATTAGATTTAGCCGATCGTGACGGTATTGCGAATCTATTTGCCGAGCAGCAATTTAACCGTGTGATCCATCTCGCAGCACAAGCGGGTGTGCGTTACTCAATTGATAACCCATTAGCTTATGCTGATAGTAACTTAGTTGGACATCTAACGATTTTAGAAGGTTGTCGCCATAACAAGGTTGAACACCTTGTTTATGCATCTTCAAGCTCAGTATATGGTTTAAATCATAAGACGCCTTTTAATACGGCTGATAGTGTTGATCACCCTATCTCACTGTATGCTGCTACTAAGAAATCGAATGAGTTAATGGCACATACTTATTCGCACCTTTATGGCGTACCAACCACTGGCTTGCGTTTCTTTACTGTTTATGGCCCTTGGGGGCGTCCAGACATGGCATTGTTTAAATTCACCAATGCAATTATGGAAGGGAAAGAAATCGATGTGTACAACCACGGAGATATGCGTCGTGACTTTACTTACATCGATGATATCGTTGAAGGTGTGATGCGTATTCAGGATGTGATCCCGCAGCCTAATGCTGATTGGACGGTAGAAGCGGGCTCACCAGCAACCAGCTCTGCACCTTATCGTGTGTATAACATCGGTCACGGTAGTCCTGTAAAACTGATGGATTACATTGAAGCGCTAGAAGAAGCGCTAGGTATTGAAGCGAAGAAAAACTTCATGGACATGCAGCCAGGTGATGTTTACATGACGTACGCAGATACAGAAGATTTATTTAAAGCAACCGGCTATAAACCTGAGGTTAAAGTTAAAGAAGGTGTAAAAGCCTTTGTTGATTGGTATCGAGAGTTTTATCAAAAGTAATTTTAAAAGGCCTAAAATTAGGCCTTTAATTATTACTTTTTAGTAAAATAATAATGAAGTGACATTCTAATGTCACGGTATGAACGGTAAATCTCTCTAAAGGACTTATAAATTAGTGATACTTCAGACTTAGCTGATGTTGGTTGTATTGTACTTGCTTGGTTATCATCATGTTCTATCGCATATGGTTGTATTCCTGTACACGATAAATTAGTTCTATAAGATTCACCTATAAAATTATCGACAGGGCAACGCCATTTTTTACTTTTTTCTATGAGTTTTTTTGCGCCAAGCGGACTAATACTATAGCCAACAGTTCCGATTAGATTCTCTTTCCATAATACTATTTGTAAGTCACTAAATTGCTCAATTACTTTAAACGGCCCTTGTTGCCCTTGTAATCGTAGGTATTCATATCCTTTACTATGAAGAACTGGCAGCTGAGTATATATGTCTTTAAAAAATTTTGTTGGTATACAATCGTCTTCTAGAATGACAATTGGCTGCTGTAATTCGATACATTTTTGCCAAAGACGATAATGACTAGCGTAGCAACCTTTTTCACCTGAAGATAAAGGGCGACTTCGAAAGTAAATTCTGTGTTTATCATCAGGACAATTAACTAGATCTTGAGGGAGTTCTTTTTTGCCGTCAATTGCAGAAAAGTACTCAAAATCAACACCAATATCTTTCATCTTTTTAGAAATAAAAGGGCGGCGATCTGAAGATGATGGTAAATTGATGACGAATATTTTCATATATTATGTCAATGACCTTAGTTTAAGCTTGCTATCTAGTTGTATAAATGAACACTGGATTCTATCAAAAAAAATTGAATACGGTAAGATTGATAATTTTCATATAGTATAAAATGTATACCCACAAGGGGTATACCTATTATTAAATTGAAAGATTAACCCTCGAAGTTTTTGTAATTAAAAACTTTTAAATGCCATTGTTGTACTATTTGGCTTATTTGACGATAAAGTGTAAAAAATCGCATAACGCGTGATTTTAATGTCTATTTAGCGAGCTTTTCCAGTAATGCTGTGGTGATCAGTGGATCAACAAACTGACTAACATCACCTTTATGTAGTGCAACTTCTTTAACTATGGTTGAAGAAATGAACGAGTTTTCTTCTGCTGGCGTTAAGAAGACGGTTTCAAGCTCTGGCATCAAGCGACGGTTCATGTTTGCGAGTTGAAATTCATATTCAAAATCTGAGACTGCGCGCAGACCTCGAACTAACACGTTTGCGTTGTGCTCTTTGGCAAAATTAACCAATAGCCCTGAAAAACCGACAATCTCGACATTAGGAAGATGTTGAGTTATAGATTGAGCCAGTGCAACGCGTTCATCTAAATCAAACAACGGCTTTTTACTTGGATTGTACGCTACACCAACAATGACCGTATCGAACATTGCGGCTGCGCGCTCAATCAGATCAAGATGACCATTGGTGATGGGATCAAAAGTGCCTGGATAAATTACGCGTGTGGTCATTTTTGTGTTCCTAAATATTTATCGATGCCATTAGGGCAATAAGTCAATTTATCATCAATGGTTTTTTGTAAAATAATGTCGTTGTCTGCAAGAGATTGACGTGAATTTTCTTTGTGATAAAGATGATATCCAACCCCAGCAAACTTTAAATATAAGCGTTGTAAACCGAGATTTAGCATTCGGTGAACAAATTCACTGTCTTCTCGTCCCCAACCAATAAAGTCTTCATTAAAACCATTCACTCGAATAACATCTTCGCGCCAAAATGCCATATTACAGCCACGGGTCGACTTATCATTATTACGAATGTAGGAAAACCATTGACTGAGCAAAGGATGGCTAATGCAATTGTGGCGATTACGAATCCCTGTTGATGTAATGGATGGTATCGCACCTTGATTCATGATTTTCTTACTGAATTCTAAATCAGTTAGTACGCGACCACCTTGTACAAACTGATGTTCTTTTGCTACTTTTGCATGCGAGGCTATAAAAGTTGAAGATAGCACCATATCACCATCGATCATGATCAGATAATGACCTTGGGCTTTAGCAATGGCTTCATTGCGACTTTTGGCCAGTTGAAATCCTTCGTCAGGGATCCAAGAATGAATTAATGGAGCTGGAAAAAACATTCGATATTGGTCAATTAATGCTTTGGTATCTTCACGAGACCCATCATCGGCAATGATCACTTCATCGGGTAGTTGTGATTGGCGCAGAACACTGTCTAAAACGGCACTTAAGGCTTCTTTCCAATTGTAGGTGGTAATGATCAAAGAAATTTTCATTGCGTTTTGTCCTGTTGTTCTCTAAGCCATAAATCAGTGTATTTAACGAATGTGGAGTGCATAGTCAGCCAAGCGAGAATAAATCCTCGGCGGCCGTCTAAAAAGCCTAATCGAATCACGTACATTTTAAGGAAACTGGCAAAAGCATGTAAGAGAGCCGTTGTAATGCTGCTTTTTTTTCGGCCTTCGCGTTCATCGGTCCATGCTTTGATGTATTTTGTCGTTTTTTCGATGTAATGATGCAGATTATCGTACGTATGATGATGCAGTCGTCCCGATAACTTTTGTTGTTGTGCATATTCTGGAATGATGACTTTTTCATGTACTAATGCATCGTTATATTGGGTGAACTGCGTTGAATACAATCGAACTAACCAATCGGGAGACCAACCTGAGTGATGAATAAATTGTCCAAATGCTGAGCTCAATCGATTAATCAAATAAACCGTCTTGTGATCCGGAGATTGTAGTACGTTTTCAATCGAGATTTTCAACTCTGGCGTCACTCGCTCATCAGCATCTAGCCACAGAACATAATCCGATTGAATGTATTGCTGTGCACGTTGGCGTTGAATGCCAAATCCTGGCCAATCATCAGAGACATAAAATTTATCGGTATATTGTCGTGCAATCGCTTCTGTTTTATCGGTGCTGCCTGAGTCTAAGATCACGATTTCATCAACCCAGTCTTTTACTGAGTCTAAACATGCCGCCAGATGCTTGGCTTCATTTTTTACAATCAGTGCAACAGCAAGGCTTGGTTTGGTGTTCTGTTGGTTCATTGTTTTCTCACTGTGATTGGGTCAAGGTTAATGAGTCGATGATGGTATCGAGTTGGGTGATAACATCATCAACAGAAATCGCAGCCATAATATCACTGCCTTTTACTCGTGCTCCCCAAGGAAGCTCTGAAACAGGTTTGCCATAATACTTTTCTGCAAATTGTCGATACACACTGACGACATATTGTTGGCTAAGATAAGGGCCTGTGCGTGTTGGATTACTATGCCCGTACAAACCGATCACTGGTGTGCCCTGTGTGGTTGCTAAATGGGCTGGACCTGAGTCAGGAGCGATAACAACCGTTGCGTATTTTAGCAATGCGGTTAATTGGATCAGGCTTGTTTTACCAATAAGGTTAGTAATAGGGTGATGACAATGTTGTATAATCTTCTCACCTAACGCTTGCTCTCGTTGCGTCGGTGAACCACATAGAATGACATTTAATCCTTTACTAACGGCGTGATCAGCAACGGCAGCATAGCGCTCTATAAGCCAGTTTCGCTCATCTTTACTTGCAGCAGGCGAGATGATCAATGTTGGTTTGTTAGTGTATTGCTGAGCAAAGGCAATATCTTCACTTGATAATGGGATCTGCCAATCTGGAGCCGTAAAAGGTACGCCTATGTAGCGAGCAAACTCAGCAAAGTTATCAAGTACATGAGGAGCATTTGTTTGTGGCAGCTTTCTATTCGTAAATAGCCATTGTCCCTCTTTGGCTCTTTGACGAGAGAAGCCGACTTTATAACGTGCTTTAATCCCTAAAGATAATAGGCTTGCACGCAGCGCGACTTGCATATCGAGTAGGGCATCAAACTTTTGACCTTTCAAGGTATTCCAAACTGCTTTGATCCCTTGCCAGCCTGCTTTTTTATCAAAACTGACCACCTTGATATGAGGCAGTTGACTTACAAGCTGAGCTTCTGTTTTTCCTACTACCCATGTAATACTGGTTTCTGGCCAATGTTTTTGGATGGCTTGTACTACAGCGATCGCATGACACACATCACCAATAGCTGATAGCCGTAAAATACAGATAGATTGAGGCGCAGTGGTAAACAAAGCCATAGTGGTACCTAATAAAAAGTGGTTAGCGAATTATGCAGTTAGCGCTGGTAATTGTAAAATAAACCAAAATAAACAGGAGAAAGACAACAGTGCAGAAAATTAGCCATGAACAGCAAATGATATGGTTTGATGACAATTATTTAACTGTCGATCCGCATTGTTGCTTTGAGATTGATTTTTGGCGTCAACAAAATGCCATTGTCGGCTCGGCGCAAGGGCGGGGCACAACTTGGTTTGTTGCTGGCGATAAAATGGAAATGGCATTGCGTCATTATCGTCGTGGTGGCTTATTTGGTAAGTTGGTGAGTGACAGTTATTGGTTTACTGGTTGGGATAAAACCCGTAGTTATGCTGAATTGATGCTTTTAAAAGTATTACGTGAAGGCGGGGTAAACGTTCCTCGCCCTGTAGCCGCAAAAGCGGAAAAGAAAGGTTGTGTTTATCGCGCAGATATTTTGGTTGAGAAAATCCCTCATAGTTGTGATCTTGTTGCGCTACTTATTAAATCACCTCTGCCAAGTTCGGTTTGGCGCCAAATTGGTATCATGATCCGTAAGATGCATGACCTGCAGGTTTGCCACACAGACTTAAATGCCCACAACATCTTGCTTGATATGGATCAGCAAGTTTGGTTGATTGACTTTGATAAGTGCTATCAGCAACAGGGTGAAAGTTGGAAGAAGGATAACCTAGCCCGTTTAGAGCGCTCATTTATAAAAGAAGTGAAGAAGCGTAATATTCAATGGCAGGCTCAAGACTGGCAAGCGTTATGCGATGGCTATCAATAAGGTTAGGGATGAAGTAGCGATGAGTGTGGGCTCTCATCGCTATGAATTTAATGCAGGTAGTTAGTTATATTATCAATGGTGCGTTGTACCGCGCCCTGATTTTGCTCTACCACTTTTTTTGCGTTTTCTCCCATTACATATTGACGCTCTGGGTTATCAAACAACTCAATTACTTGTTTTGCTAGCTCGGCACTACCTTGGCAGATCTCTATCGCGTCAGCTTGCAGTAGTTGCTCTGTAATATCGATAAAGTTATAGTAGCTAGGACCTGTGATAGCCGGTTTTCCTACTGCGGCAGGTTCGAGTAGATTATGTCCACCGACTTTATCACCGATCAAACTTCCCCCGACAAACGCAACATCACTACTAGCAAGAAGTAATAACATCTCCCCCATGGTATCGGCTAAATACACTTGGGTTTGTGGCGTAAATTCAGCGTTATTGGTACGTCGATGAACGGACAATTGAAATTGCTGTTTTGCCAACATTTCAACATCATTGAAGCGTTCAGGGTGGCGAGGAACGATGATGAGTAATGCTTTCTCGTTGTGCTGCAATATCGTCTTAAAAGCAGTAAAGACTTGCTCATCTTCACCTTTGTGAGTACTCGCAGCAATGAATACAGGGCGATCTTGACCTAACTGAGAACGTAATTGTGCAGCGTACTCAAAGACCGTTGGCGCAATAGTAAGATCGTATTTAATTGAGCCTGTTACCGTAACCTTCTCTTTAGCCGCTCCAATATCGATAAAACGTTTTGCGTCGTCTTGATGAAGACAAAGAATGCTATCGACATTATTAAGTAGTGGTTTGGTAAAAAACGCGGCCGATTGATAACGTTGAGCAGAGCGTTCTGATAAGCGAGCATTAGCGATTACGATCGAGATATGCTGCTTTTTAACGGTCGCTAGCGTATTGAGCCATAGCTCTTTTTCAACAATCAACATCAGTTTAGGTTGCACCGCTTTTAGAAAACCTCGTACACACCAAGCAAAATCAATCGGCATGTAGCGGTGTTCAACCAAATCACCTAGCTTAGCTATTTGCTCAGCACCCGTGCTAGTGGTTGTTGTAACCACGATGGCTTGTGCTGGATATTGTTCTTTTAGCGCTTTGATCAGTGGCGTGATCGCAATAGATTCTCCAACCGATGCGGCATGGATCCAAATAGGTTTCTCACCATTAACCACAGGCGTCAAACCAAAGTGCTCTTTCCAACGCTTACCAAAACGAGGTTTCCCCGGCTTTTGTTTGTATAGTCCAAACAGAAGTAACGGGGAAGCCAGAGCAAGAAGTAGGGTATAAACGATTCTAAGTAACATATTCACTTACGCTTGTTGTAACTTATTGATCGCATCAACCACTAAATCAGGTGTCAGCTCTGTTAAACACTTCAAATGACCTAATGGACACTCGCGTTTAAAGCATGGGCGACAACTGATATCGGTATGTAATACTTCAACATGCTCAGCCAAAGGTGGGGTATAACCCGGTGATGTTGAACCGTATAACGCCACGATATTACAGCCAACGGCGGCTGAAATATGCATCAGACCAGAGTCATTGCTAACGACAGTTGTACAGGCGGCAAGTAAATCAATCGCCTCGATTAAAGACGTATTACCAGCAAGATTTTGGCAATGCGTTTGCATTTCCTGCGGCAGGCTGGCTTTTATTTTATCGGTCACTTCACGATCTTTTGCTGAGCCGAATAACCATACTTGGTTACCTTGCTCTATCAGCGTTGCGGCAGCTTTTGCAAAATGTTGTTCAGGCCAACGTTTTGCTGGACCAAATTCAGCGCCAGGACATAAGCCAATCACGGTTCTATCTCGGTTTAAACCGAACTTAGTTAGTGCTTTATTTTGAGCGGTGGCGTCGATGGTGAGCTTTGGATATGGCATATCGGTTAAACAGCCAGAGCCTGTCATTTCCGTTGCCGGATGCGCTAGTGCAATATAGCGTTCAATCATCAAGTTAAATGATTTTTTGTTATTGCGCAGATCATTGAGTAAGCCGTAACGCATCTCACCTTTCCAGCCTGTACGAACTGGGATCTTGGCAAATAAGGGGATTAATGCTGATTTGGCGGAATTGGGTAATACGTACGCATGCTCATAGTTGTCATCGCGAAGAATTTTACCTAATTGATAGCGAGCAAACAGGTTGAGATCGCCATGTCCAAGAGGCATTTCAATTGCTTGATTGACTTCAGGCATACGCTCGAGTACGGGTTTACACCAGCCGGGTGCCATGACATCAATGATAGCGTCTGGGTGAAGCTTTTTAAGCTCGGTATAAAGACATTGCGACATCACCATGTCGCCAACCCATGATGGGCCAATAATTAATATTTTCACATTACAACCGTTGTTTTAAACGCTTTGAAAGAAGTTCAGCTGTTGTTTTGTTGTTTCTTGGATTGAAAAATGCGCTTTTAATCGTTGTTGTGCATTCTGTCCCATTTCAACGCGTACTGTTTTAGATTCTGCTAATTGTTTAATTTTATCAGCTAATGCTTGAGGATTATTGGTTTCAACAACAAATCCGGTTTTACCTTCTTCTACTAACTCTTTACTGCCGCCAGTAGTTGTGACAACAGAAGGTTTTGCCATTGCCATCGCTTCGATAATTGTTTTGGGTAGACCTTCACCGCTAATAGATGGTTGCACTTGGATATCGGATGTCGCCATGATTTCAGGTACATCAGAGCGGTAACCTAAGAAGTGAATACGATGTTGCATACCACTCGCCGTTGCCAATTGGTCATTTTCTTCCGTATCCATATCACGACCAACGAGCACCAGATGTAGATTGTCGATATCAGCTAACTGCTTAGCGGCATCAAGCAGAACATGCACGCCTTTGGATTTACGTGCATTGGCGACACAGGTAACAATAATATCATCATCGGCTAAGCCGAGTTGCTCACGTGGCAGCGCATCTGCTTTATACCAAGCTAAGTCATGACCTTTATAAATGGTTTGAACTTTTTCAGGTGATAACTTAACAACACTTCGTACTGACTCTGTCACCGCTTCTGCGACACAAGAGATCCCATTCACGCGAGGATGAAGATGCGTTAAATACGATGATGGGTCATGACGATAAATACCGCCCACAGTGCCACGGTAGCTAATAAGTTTTGTATCAGGAAAACCAATACAAGCAAACGCAGCGTTAGGGATAGTCTTAGAGTTAAGTGCATACACCACATCATAATGGTGTTGGCGTAGTTCATGACGAATTGTTTTTATTGTTCTGAAGCAAATTTTACGACTTGGGTAGCAATCGATCACCGTTATTCCAGCTTCACGAAAACGCTCGACATAAGGAGCATCACCTTGGGTGATAATAGTGACTTCGTGACCTTGCTTGACCATCTCGATACACATTTCGGCTTCTGGTCTAACGCTGTTCCAAGCATCTAAATAAGAGCTTAATATGAGTAACTTCATGATTGTTTCTCTCTCATTGAAATGCTTGTTGCTAGCAGAATGACTGTCATTAGAGAATAGAAAATCATTCCCGAATTATGACGAAACATAGCTTGAGACAAACAGTAACCTATCATCATGATCACACTGATAGCACCACACTGGTTGATCATTTTCTGTTGGGACGAGTTTGTAATACGATGGTTTGTAATAAAAATACCAAAAGGAATTATAAAAATGGCAAGTAAGGCTGTTAGCCCAATAACACCACGGACAGATAAGTCTTCTAAGAATTGATTATGGGAGTGTGAATGTAAATATTCTTTAATCACTTGTGCATTCACAAGGCCATCATGCGCCCATTTTTCTCTTAGTACTTCTCGACCTTGGTAACCTGCACCAATAATAGGGTGCTGCTCTGTGGTGTAAATAGCACTTTTCCAAAGTTCAAATCGAACGCCTAACGACGAGTTTTCATCATGGCCTTTTTGATATTGAACAATTTGATGAGTTGCTGTGTTTAGGCGTGATGTAATTTCCGTATTCTGGCTTAGTGAAAATACTGCGGCGCCTAAAATAACCATACTAAATAGAGCTATTTTCTTCGTGATTAATTGACGATTACTAAAGGCTAAATAAACGATAGCAATAGGTAAAAATACCCAGCCACCACGACTTCCAGAAAGAAAGCTTGCATAGATACCTAAAAATGCAGCAATTAAGCTTAGCGTAAACTTCCACCATGACTTTTGGTCCAGATAATAAAGACTAATCGTGAGGCTGATTAACCCTAGTGTCATCGCCATATTGCCAGATTGAATAGGCATATAGCCTTTTAACGATGGGTGAATGCTTTCTAAACCGCCATCAAATGCTCGACCAATCTTAAAATCATGAATGTGAATTATTGCTACAACACCTGCAATGATCGAGCCGATGATAAAACCTGAAGTTAAGATATTAACTTTCGTTGGATAGAGCAGCAGTAATAGAAATATAGGTAGAACTAACACTATACGGCTAGGCATATCAATTTCAGAAAAGCTCCCACCGTAATAAAGCGTTGAGGCTAAATAGGTGAGAAAGTAAATGCTAAAGCTACTTAATACCCATTTCACTTGTGTTGTATAGTTAACTTTTTTGAATTGCCAACAAAACCCAAGTGCAGCTACCAATAATAAAAGTGGTGGTAAGTTATAACCTTTACCGTAAGCAAGGCATAAAACAGGAAAGCTTGCGACGAGCAAGCTTATGATTATTTCACGATTTAAAAAGCGGGGCAGATTCATTTTATTTCTTTACCTGATACGGATTTTCATCACTATTCGGACGTGTCTTTAATAAACGCAGAATCCACATATATTGTTCTGGACGTTCACCGACGTATTGCTCAATACATTCGTTCATCATACGAGCATCTTGCTCTTCTGTTTCACTTGGGAAAGGCAGAGCAGGGTAAAAATCTAATTCATATTTACCTGATTCACTGTTATACATCGCAAAAAGCGGTACGATTTTTGCGCGGCTTAATTTAGACAGGCGACCAAGACCTGACATCGTTGCTTTGGTGGTACCAAAGAAATCAACAAAAACACTGTGCTCAGGACCAAGATCCTCATCAGGTAAGTAGTAACCTAAGTACCCTTCGCGAATCGATTTAATAAACGGTTTAATGCCACCACTGCGTTCATAAACACGGCCCCCGTATTGTACTCGTTGACGGTGCATTAACCAGTCTGATACTGGGTTTTTCTGCTTTTTCGCCATTGCTGAAACAGGTAAACCACGTGATGCGAGCAGTACCGCTGGAATATCAATCGCCCAAGTGTGAGGAACCAATAAAATCACGCTTTGCTGTTGTTCGGTGAGTGTGGTGAGGTTCTCCATCCCGCGGATCACGGTATTATCTTCTAACCAAAATTTGCTTCGTACACTTAACGATGCAAAGCCCAGTAAGAATGTGCCTGCGGTGGTGATACTTTGCAGTAGAATATCTTCACGTTCAGCATCGGTTTTGTCTGGAAAGCACATCTGTAAGTTTACACGCGCACGACGATTTGATTTGCTATTTAGCTTGATGGCTTTTTTAGCAAAGGTACTTGCAATGGCGCGACGTACCTTGTGTGGCAGTAAGCAAAACAAAGATGCCAGTAATACTGCAAGCCAAGTTCCCCAGTATTTAGGATGTAAAAATGACCACTCAAACTGTGGGTTATAAGCTTGTTTGTCGTAATGGTTATCAATCATATCGTTATTATTTATTTAAAATAGCCATGTATTCAGCAACACCTTCAGCAACTGATTTAAACGGTTCTGGGTAACCTGCTGCACGTACTTTTGTTAAATCTGCTTGAGTATATGCTTGGTAGCGACCTTTTAAGTGTTCAGGGAATGGAACAGATTCAACGTCACCTTTACCGTGAAATTTAACGACCGCATCAGCAACAGCTTGGAACGATTCTGCGTTACCCGTACCACAGTTAAAAATACCGGATACACCATTTGCTAGGAACCATAGGTTCATTTTGCATACATCGCCGACGTAGACGAAATCACGTTTGAAGTTCTCTGAACCTTCAAATAGTTTTGGGTTGCCACCTGCATTAATTTGAGTGTTTAGGTGAAAGGCGACAGAAGCCATACTCCCTTTATGTTGCTCACGTGGACCATAAACATTGAAATAACGGAAACCAGTAATTTGCGATAGTTTCTCGCCATGTGCTTCAGCATCTTGCCAAATACGGCGAACATAGTTATCAAATTGTTGTTTCGAATAACCATAAACGTTCAGTGCACCTTCGTATGGTTTTTCTTCGATGAAATCATGATCGCGACCACCATAGGTTGCAGCAGATGAAGCATAAAGGAAGGGAATTTGGCGCTCTAAACAGTAATGTAATAGCTCTTTTGAGTACTCATAGTTATTGAGCATCATGTATTTACCGTCCCACTCAGTGGTTGCTGAGCAAGCACCTTCATGGAAAATAGCTTCAATATTTCCGAACTCATCTCCCGCCATAATTTGGGTGATGAAGTCTTCTTTGTCCATGTAATCGGCAATGTCTAAATCGACAAGGTTGGCGAATTTAGTCCCGTCTTTGAGGTTATCCACCACTAAAATATCGTTACAACCTTGCTCGTTAAGGGCTTTTACGATGTTGCTGCCGATCATGCCGGCGCCGCCAGTAACAATTATCATGGGAGAAAATCCTTCATTGATGAAATAACAACTTGTAGCTATGGCGCTACAGAGCAAAAAAAACGTTAACTTATGATACATTATATGTAGAAGAAGGGCGAAGGAAGTCAATCAAATGAAAACCCGAGACAGAATTATTCATGCTGCTTTAGCGTTATTTAATGATCGCGGAGAGCCCAACGTAACGACGAACCATATCGCCGCCGATCTCGCGATCAGTCCGGGTAATCTTTATTATCATTTTAGAAATAAAGAACAGATCATCCACAGTATTTTTGATTTATATGCCACTGACTTACAAGTGAGCTTTCAACCGCGCAGTGGAGCTGAAACGACGGAAAGTCTGTTGAGTTATCTCGATGCCGTATTTTTGCTGATGTGGCGCTATCGTTTTTTCTACGCAAATTTGCCTGATATCTTACGTCGTGACCCTGAATTACAGCTTAAATATCTTGAAGCACAGGCGCAACTTCGCAGTAATATTGCGATCTTGATGCAAAGCTTGAAAGAAGGTGGATTGGTTGATATCGATGATGAAGATTTGAAAACTTTGGCAGAGACTTTGTTGATGGTGGCATCAAGCTGGATTAGTTACCAAACGACACAAGTAGCAGGTGCTAAAATAACCCCTACGGTTATTTATAAAGGTGTTATTCAGATACTTAATATTGTGAGACCGTTAGCAACACCGTTAGGCTGCGAACGTGTAGAAGCATTGAAACTGTATTACGAGCAACAAGAACAACAAGCGAAGCGTTAAGAATCCGTTGCGACAAAGTGGCATTAAAAAAGGTTGGGATAATAACTATCACCAACCTTTTTTATTTTGCGTATTAGAGTGGAGCTTAATCAAGCCAAGGTTTAGGGTTTATTGGCTGACCTTTACGGCGGATCTCAAAATAGAGCCCAGGTTGAGTTTGGCCACCACTGTCACCTACTAAGGCAATTGGCTCTCCAGCTTGTACCTTATCACCGACTTTTTTCAACAGTGTTTGGTTATAGCCATAGAAACTCATGTCACCTTTACCGTGATCAATACCAATCATCAAACCGTAGCCTCGCAGCCAGTCTGCAAAAATAATACGACCGGAATAAATCGCTTTTACTTGGCTCCCCATTGGCTTGCTAAATACCATGCCTTTCCAGCGTAATTGCCCTTGCTGGTGTGAGCCATAGTTATGCAAAATAGTCCCTTTCACTGGCCAGTATAATTTACCTTTGTGGCGAGCAAGGCCGTCCATCGGCACGCGAGCGTTCTGGTTTGCATATTGCCTGTCAATTTCACGCGCTTCGGCTTCAGCTGCAGCGCGCGCTTTGGCTTCTTTTGCCGCTTTGATGCGTGCTTGAGCAGCCGCTTTTTCACGGGCAATTCTTGCTGCTTCTTCACGGGCTCTTCTTTCCGCTTCTGCTTTCGCTTTGGCAATGGCAGCGAGCATTTGCCTTTCGTTGGCTTGTAGTTCAGCTAAATCTTCACTGCTGCTATCGATTTGGCTTTTTATGCTAGATAGCGTTTTTTGACGTGATTGCTGCTGTTGATCGAGTGTTTGCTTTTGCTGTTTAAGAGTATTGAGTGCTTGTTGTTGCTCCGTTTTTTGCTCGTTGAGCTGGTGCACTTTCATTTGAATTTCAGTTTGTGTGGCATCAAGGGCATCGATGGCATTAACACGAGCTTTACTGATGTACTCAGCATAGGTTGTCATTCGATCAAGGCGTGTTGAATCCTCACCACTTAATAAACTGGCGATATCGCTATCTTGGCCTTGGCGAAATTGGGCATTTAATAGGGATGCAACAACGGCTGTCTGTTGTTTCTGTTTTTGTTCTAGTTCTGTTTGTTCCGCATTTAACTTATCAATAGCGCGTTTAATGGTTGCTAGTTGATTGTTTGTCGCATGAATATCATTCGCAGCTTTGGCAATGTTCAGTTCGTGTTGTTTTAGATCTTGTTGCAAGCTGTTGTATTTCTTTTGCTTGCTTGCCAGTTGATTTTTTTGACGTGAGATTTCCTGTTTTACGCCATCGAGCTGGTTTTGACTGGACGCTGCACATGGAACGGCAAATGTCATGCATAAAAGAACGCCAGTGCATAATGCACTGGCGCGGATTTTTTTGTTTAGATGTTTTCTAATCATATCTCGCATGGAGATAATTATTTCAGATTGTATAGCACCTGACCAGACATCTCTGAAGGGATTTCCATATCTGTTAGTGAAAGCATCGTTGGCGCAAGATCTGACAGCTTACCACCTGACTTAAGTTCTAAGTCTTTGCTACCTACGTAGATAAGTGGCACTGGTAGATTCGTGTGTGCTGTGTGGATACCACCTGTTGATGGGTCAACCATCATTTCAGCATTACCGTGGTCGGCAGTGATCAGCAACTGACCGTCCATTTCTTTAATCGCTGCAACGACTTTACCTAGACAAGTATCTAGTGCTTCACACGCTTTCACTGCTGCGTCGTAAACTCCAGTATGGCCAACCATATCACCGTTAGGGTAGTTACAGATGATCATATCGAACTCACCACCTTTGATTGCAGCAACAAGCTTATCAGTTAGCTCTGGTGCACTCATTTCAGGTTGAAGATCGTAAGTGGCTACTTTTGGTGAAGCAACAAGTTGACGTGATTCACCATCAAACTCATCTTCTTTACCGCCATTGAAGAAGAAGGTTACGTGCGCGTATTTTTCTGTTTCAGAAATACGTAGCTGTTTTTTGCCTTTCTTCGATAGCCATTCGCCTAATGTATTGTCTAGGCTTGCTGGTTTGAATGCTGTTGTTAGCTCAATATCTGCTGCATATTGTGTTAGCATTACAAAGTCAGATAATTGTGGGAATTGTGCACGCGCAAAATCGGTGAAACCTGGCTCAAATGCACGTGTGATTTCACGCGCACGGTCAGCACGGTAGTTCATGAAAATAACGCTATCGCCATCTGCCACGATTGCTGCTTCTTGACCTTCTGCACGTACTTCAGTCGCTTGTACAAATTCGTCATTTTCATCACGCTCGTAAGCCGCAGCTAGACCGTCAACAGCATTAGCGACGGTGAACTCAGCTTTAGCGGCAGTGATAAGATCGTAAGCTTTTTCAACGCGATCCCAGTTATTATCGCGATCCATTGCGTAGTAACGACCAATCAGTGATGCGGTACGTCCTTTACCTAGCTTGGCAAATAGTTCATTAAAATGAACCAGTGAATTCTTAGCGCTACGAGGTGGTGTATCACGACCATCTAGGAATGCGTGCAGGTAGATCTTCTCTGCGCCACGTTTTGCTGCCATCTCAATTGCTGCAGCAATGTGATCTTCGTGGCTGTGTACGCCACCTGGAGATAGAAGACCTAAAATATGAACCGCTTTACCTGCGTTTACTGCTTTGTCGATAGCCGTTACAAGTGCTTCATTTTCGAAAAACTCACCATCGCTGATCGCTTTAGTAATACGAGTAAGATCTTGGTATACCACACGGCCTGCACCGATATTAGTATGACCTACTTCAGAGTTACCCATTTGACCGTCAGGTAGACCAACATCAATACCAGAAGCTGAAATTAGTGTGTTAGGATTTTGAGCAAGCAGCCCATCCATTACTGGCGTTTGAGCGTTAGCAATTGCGTTATCCGCATTGTCTTCGCGGTAGCCCCAACCATCTAAAATAACAAGTGCAAGTGGTTTCTTCGCAGACATGTTCTGTCCCTCTTCGAATAAATGAAAATCTATATCAATTGCCTTAACTGCTTAATGTGAAAGCACTTTTAAGGTAATTGTAATATCCATTAATGTAATTTTACTACAGAAAGTATTGAAAGCAGTAGGAGAAGTTCAAACTTACTGTCGAGCGTATTGTGACCTATTCGACAAAATATATGCATTTATTGTCTTGAGTGTAAGCCCTAGATCACAGTTTTTCTCTATTTCATTAATAGGTAAGTGCGAGATTCGCTTTTATACTGGGTGGTGCGCATAACTTATTAATACCAACAAGTGAGTTAAAGCGCGGAATGAATACCTGTTGCTGTACATGATAGGTAACAACGGTATACTCAAAACCTTTAAAAATCCCGTTAATCTTGGCTGTCATTTAGCCATGAAACAGAGCGAAGCAAATGCAACAATATATTGAATTTTTAACCAGTAACCCTATTTTATCTCTAGTTTGGATCGGTTTAGTTGTCGCTATCATCGGTTCTATGGTCAAAGAGAAAACTGCAACGTATAAAACAATTGGTATTAACGACGCGACAGCATTAGTCAACCGTGAAGAGGGAGTGTTTGTTGATATTCGTTCTCGTGACGAATACCGTAAAGGTCATATTGCGGGCTCACTTCACGCTTTACCAAGCCAAATTAAAGAACAAAACACCACAGAGCTTGAAAAACATAAAACAGCCCCAATCATTGTGGTATGTAAGACAGGTCAAACCGCTCAAACAACCGCAAATGATTTGAGTAAAGCGGGTTTTACCAATGTTAACGTACTTAAAGATGGTCTGATTGCTTGGAACGAAGCAAACCTGCCGCTAGTAAAAAGCAAAGGTAAAAAATAACGCATTGTTTGATGTGCGGTACGCGTAGTCATACCGCTGTCTATTTATTCAATACAGCCTGTGGTTAGCACTGTGCTGGCGTATTAAGTCTCGTAATAGCGAGCATCAAAAAGGACTCAGGAAATGGCTGAAGCAGCAAACACAGAAGCACAACAAAACTTTCAAATTCAACGTATCTTCCTAAAAGACGTTTCTTTTGAAGCGCCTAATTCACCTGATATGTTCCAAAAAGAATGGAACCCAGATGTGAAATTGGATCTTGATACTCAAAGCCGTGAACTAGCTGAAGGTGTGTATGAAGTTGTACTTCGTCTGACTGTTACAGTTAAGAATGAAGAAGAGAATGCATTCCTTTGTGAAGTTCAGCAGGGCGGTATCTTCTCTGTTGCAGGTATGGAAGCACCACAACTAGCACATTGCCTAGGTGCATTCTGCCCGAACATCCTATTCCCGTACGCGCGTGAAACAATTTCAAGCTTAGTAGTTAAGGGTACATTCCCACAATTGAACCTAGCACCAGTAAACTTTGATGCATTGTTCATGAACTACTTACAAAACCAAGCAGAAGCAAACGCTGAAGCTTAATAAGCAAAGTAACAATTATGACTAAGAACGCAAATAATACGATTTCAATGGCAGTATTAGGTGCTGGCTCTTACGGCACAGCACTTGCTATTGCGTTATCCAGAAATGGTGCCAATGTTATTTTATGGGGCCATGACCCAGAACATATTGCACAATTGGAAATTGATCGTGCCAATGAAGCGTTTCTTCCTGGTGTGCACTTTCCAGAATCGTTAATTGTAACGTCAAACTTACAAGATGCTGTTGAAGGTAGCCGCGATTTACTTGTTGTTGTACCAAGTCATGTATTTGGTCAAGTATTATCACAAGTAAAACCTTTCTTACGCTCAGATTCACGTGTCTGTTGGGCGACCAAAGGGTTAGAACCAGAAACTGGACGTCTGTTAAAAGATGTCGCAGTAGATGCTTTAGGTAGTGATATTCCACTTGCCGTGTTATCAGGCCCTACCTTTGCCCAAGAATTGGCTGCGGGTTTACCGACGGCTATTTCTGTTGCATCACCAGATGCGGAGTTTGTTGCTGATCTTCAAGAAAAGATTCATTGTGATAAAACCTTTAGAGTTTATAGCAATAATGATTTTACGGGGATGCAACTAGGCGGCGCTGTAAAAAATGTGATTGCGATTGGTGCTGGTATGTCTGACGGTATTGGCTTTGGTGCCAATGCACGTACAGCTTTGATCACCCGTGGTCTTGCGGAAATGTGTCGTCTTGGCGCGGCATTAGGTGCACAGCCTGAAACCTTTATGGGCATGGCTGGATTGGGTGATTTAGTACTTACATGTACCGATAACCAATCCCGTAACCGTCGTTTTGGTTTAGCGCTAGGTGCCGGTAAAAGTGTAGAGCAAGCACAGCAGGAAATTGGTCAAGTTGTTGAAGGTTATCGTAATACCAAAGAGGTTTGGCAACTAGCGAAACGTTATGGTGTTGAGATGCCGATCTCTGAGCAAATTTATCAAGTACTTTATCAAGGTAAAGATGCTCGTGAGGCTGCTAAAGAATTACTTGCACGCGAGAAAAAATATGAATAACAGTAAGATATAAAGGTAACAACCTTATTATCTTCTGTTTCAACAACGCGAGCCTTGGCTCGCGTTGTTTTTTTTTGCAATCAGGTTAAAGTAATACCTGACTAATTAAGTATAGTTATAAGAAGAATAGATAAGTAAGCAGAGGATGACGTGAAGCAATGTCAACAACACCAACTTTGGCCAGCGATCAAGCAGGAAGCACGAGAGCAGTCAGAGCATGAACCAATGCTTGCGAGTTTTTATCATGCCACGATTATTAAGCATGATGATCTTGCTGCTGCATTGAGTTATATACTTGCAAATAAATTGGCGACACCATCGATGCCAGCGATGGCTGTTCGTGAGGTCATCGAAGAAGCGTATGCTAGCGATTGTTCGATAGTTGAATCGGCAGCACGTGATATTTGTGCTGTTGTTGAACGTGATCCTGCTATTGATATGTATTCTATTCCATTACTTTATCTTAAAGGTTGTCATGCTCTTCAAGGATATCGCGTGGCTAACTGGTTGTGGAAACAAGATCGAAAAGCCTTAGCGGTTTATCTACAAAACCAAATCTCGGTAGCTTGCCAAGTCGATGTGCATCCTGCGGCAAAAATCGGTCAAGGGATCATGTTTGATCACGCGACCGGTATTGTGATTGGTGAAACCGCAGTCATTGAAAATGATGTCTCAATCCTTCAGGACGTCACATTAGGTGGTACGGGTAAAGAGAGTGGTGATCGTCATCCGAAGATCCGTGAAGGGGTAATGATAGGTGCTGGCGCTAAAGTATTAGGCAATATCGAAGTCGGTGAAGGAGCGAAAATTGGCTCTTGTTCGGTGGTGTTAACCCCTGTTCCTCCCCATACAACTGTGGCTGGTATTCCAGCTAAAGTCGTTGGGCGACCAAATTCTGATAAACCATCGATGGATATGGATCAGCAATTTAATGGTAACTCGCAAACGTTTATTGAAGGTGATGGTATTTAGTCATCGTTTATGTTCAATAAAGGACATATTGAATGTGAAAGAAAAGGCGATCATTGATCGCCTTTTTCTGTTTTATACTGCGCCGTTAAAATCCATTTGTCGCCATGCTTCAAACGAGATAATCGCAACCGCATTGGAAAGGTTTAAGCTGCGACTATCGGGTTGCATTGGAATACGTAAGCGTTGTTCAAGGGGGAGGCTGGCAATAAATTCAGCCGGTAGGCCGCGAGTTTCTGGGCCGAAAAGTAACACATCGCCTTGTTCAAATTTCGCATTAGTGTGGAAATTAGTGGTTTTGGTGGTGCAGGCAAAAATACGACGACCTTCCATTGCTTGCATGAAGGCTGCAAAGTCTTTATAGCGATGGACATGCGCTAAATCATGATAATCCAACCCAGCACGACGGACTTTCTTTTCATCAAGATCAAACCCTAAAGGCTCAATTAGGTGCAAGTTCGCGCCACAGTTCGCACTTAGGCGAATAATGTTACCCGTATTGGGGGCAATTTCGGGTTCATACAACGCAATATCAAACATAATTCATCGTTTCATTAACAGCTAAAGATAGTGCATTGTGACAAGCACTGCTTTAACAATCAAATACAGAATAATAAAGGTTATTTCTAATAACGATAAATTTAATCTTTGTGCTTTTTGTATATTTTTAAGGCATACTTCTCGGCTTTTTATGCCTGCCGTTATTTCATACTGCTTATGAAAAATCTCGCAATACCTGAGTATAAGTTTTTCTTTGTCCGTTTTACGCTGATATTTTTATTGTTGTTAACGGTTTTTCTATCGATTTTTTACTATAACTCACAATCTGAACTTGAACGACGAAAAAGTAATATTCAAGTACAGCAAAAAGCACTGCTGGTTGGTAAAAAAAAATTATATCCAAGTGGTAATAGGCTCAGTAGTACGAGAAACGGCATTATTGGCTGATATCGCCAATAACCATGAGATCCACCGTATTACCGGATTGAAAGATGGCATTGAAAAACAGCAGCGAATGGCACGTTTTTCACAAGCGCTGAAATCGGTGAGTCAACGTAAAGAAATCTATGATCAAATGCGCTATCTCGATTTAGAAGGTAATGAAGTTACTCGGGTTAACTTTAACGACGGGCGTTCATTGATAGTGCCTTCTAATGAGTTACAGAAGAAAAAACATCGATACTATTTCCTAGAGGCGGCAAAATTACAACGCAAAGGGATCTATATATCTCCCCTTGATTTAAATATCGATCATGGTGAGATTGAAGTGCCTTATAAGCTGATGATCCGTTTATCTGCACCTGTATTTGATAAAGAGGGAAATAAGCAGGGTATTGTTATTATTAACTATTTAGCGAAGTATTTGATGGAAGGGCTAGGGTTGTTCAACCTAAATGGGGGGACAAACTATATGTTGGTAAATAGTGATGGCTATTATCTATATAATAATTTGTATCCAGAAAAAGAGTTTGCCTTTATGTTTGATAATAAAAAGGAGCAAACTATTTATCAGCAGTTCCCTGAATTAGAAGCACAAATTCAAGCTATGCAGTCGGGGCAAATCGTTACATCTAAAGGTGTATTAACCATTGAGTCGGTTGGTGCCATTGGACGAATTAACCCTTACTGCTTTCAGGAATACCATGTTACTGAAAATAATTCGACTGCTTGGAAACTGATTTCCTTTGTTGCTTTTGATAAGCGTGGCGATTTCATTAAAGCGATCGAACATCATCAAACCTTAGTTTATGTCGCAATTATATTGAGTTTCGTTTTATCTTATTGGATTGCACGCTATCAATTAAAAGAACATATTAATAAACAGCGTATTTATACGTTAGCGCACTACGATAATTTAACGGGACTCTTGAATCGTGCTTCTTTTCTAACACAAGCCAATAAAATTCTGAGTACTAGCGTAAAGTCATCTGCCTTTTGTATATTGATTTGGACGACTTTAAGCCGATAAATGATCAATATGGTCATGGCGCTGGAGATAAAGTATTAAAGCATCTCGCTTTAATGATGCGTAAAGTCTTCGGCTCAAAAGCGTTGCTGGTACGTTTAGGCGGAGATGAATTTGCTGTTTTGCTGAATTCCGCTCAGCATTTAGCGAGTCCTGAATTTTATGCAGCCGCCTTACAGCAAATGCTAGCTTGTCCGTTTGAAGTTGCAAACAAGGTATTTATTCCTATTCATTCAAGCATTGGTGGTTGCTATTCAGCAGCCAAAGAAATTTCACTTGATGATTTGATGCACAAAGCTGATATAGCGATGTATCAAGCTAAGCGGCAGGGTAAAAATCAAGTGTATTTCTTTAATGACGTTAACGGGCCAGAGGCAGAGTAATGGTAATATTCAATCCGCCAAGGGAGCTATTATTCGCTTGAATTGTTCCTCTATGCTGCCTAATCGCACTTTCTGTAATGGCTAAACCAAGCCCAGTGCCTCCGCTGTCACGATCTCGTGCGGTGGAGACGCGGTAAAAGGGCCGGAAGATATCATCTAATTCCGCCTCAGGCACACCGTCACCATTGTCATCAATAGTGATGGTGAGCAGGTGCTGCTGAGCCGTAAACTGTATTTCAATGATGTCATTACCGTATTTAATCGCGTTACGTATTACGTTTTCTAGTGCGCTGATCAACAGGTTTGGGTTGCCATTAATCGGCCAATCTTGCAACGTGTTATAACGTAAAGTTTTATGGCATTGTTCAGCTTCAAAGCGAGCATCTTCAAGCATCTCATACCATAATGTTTGGCTATCAAGCCTTTCATTTTGTTGATGGCTATTGACTTGCATTCTAGATAATTCAAGTAATTCGCTAATCATGGTTTCTAATCGTTCTGCCTCTGTATCAACTCGAGTTAGTTCACGGCTTTCCCCTTGTTTGCGTTGAGCTAATGCGGTAGCCATCCGTAAACGAGTGAGTGGTGAGCGCAATTCGTGTGAAATATCTGACAGTAAACGTTGCTGTCCACTGATCATGGTATTTAATGCTCCCACCATTTGATTAAAACTTGCGCCAGCTTTTTTAAATTCTCGAGGTCCAGTTTCTAAATTTGGATCGGCGGTAAACTCACCTTGTGCGACACGCTCTGCGGCTTGTTGTAAACGTCTTGCCGGGCGCGTGACCGCCCAAGCGAGCCAGAGTAAAAAGGGGGTGCTGACTAGCATTGTTACAAGTAGGAGCTTAAACGGTTTATCCAAAATTTGGATGATAAAAGGGGAAGGGCCTCGCCATACTTGGCCGCTATACATATAAATACCACCCTTCGGTGTATTAATCAGAAAAGGGCCTGCCATCATCCAGCGACCATATAAACGTTGCTTAGGGGCGCTTGGGTCATCAGCAATAGTAATAAAGTTACGCAGTGCTTTAGTGTGTTTTTGTGGTGAGATAATGTCGCCATCAAGGGTCGTAAAATAAATCTGGATATCATGATTATTTTTACGTTTTGTTAAGCGTTTGATTTTTTGTTCTAGCTGCAGTTTTTTAACTGTTTCGTTTCGTGGAGTGTTGAGTTTTTGGTTAATACTTTCCGCAGTATACTCTAAGCGTTTAAGGTGAGGTTCGGGGATCGCTTGTCCTGTTCTAGGGTCGAGTTGAAATAACAAAACAATTGTCACGACGACAACAAAAAGGGTAAACCAGAAAATGGCAAAAATACGGCCATAAAGGCTAGTGAGCCCTGGAAATTTCATTATGCTTCCTCAACTAATAAATAACCTTTACCGCGTAAGGTTTTAATCCTAGGCTTACCATCTAAGCGCTCTGGCAACTTTTTTCTAATATTGGATACATGCATATCAATGGCGCGATCAAAACGAGCTAAACGCTTACCAAGTACATCTAAACTCAAAGATTCCTTGGAAATGATTTGACCTGGACGCTGAATAAAATAGCTTAATAAAGCGAGTTCTGTGCCCGTCATTTCAATTGGAATTTCCTGACAAACCACCTCTTGCCGTCCGGGATAAATCGTAATGTCCTGATAGGTGAGCAGGTCTGATTTTTCAGTGGTTTTTTCGTTAGTGGCTTGGGTTCGGCGTAATACTGCGCGTATACGCGCTAATAACTCACGGTCGCTAAAGGGTTTAGGTAGGTAATCATCAGCACCGAGTTCAAGACCAAGTACACGATCAATTTCATCACCTTTAGCGGTTAACATCATCACAGGTGTCGAATGTGCCTCTCGCAATCGACGCAGCATTTCAGTTCCGTTCATTACTGGCATCATGACATCAAGTAAAATCAGATCGATGCTGCTATCTACCTTTTCTAACCCTTGCTGACCATTATTGGCTTCAATTACATTAAAGCCTTCTAGCTCTAAAATATCTTTTAATAATGCTGTGAGCTCAATGTCGTCATCGACAAGTAAAATTTTCGCCATGGTCAAACCTATTCAAAGATAAAGAGAGTGATGAAGTATGAGCCTAGTATCGCTAATGTAAGCTTCAACGCCAAGTTTCGTTATCATTGCTTTACGTAGCTTTACGTTTACTCGACAGCGCTTTACTTGCCAGCCGTTATGATTAATACCAAGCAAACGGCATAGCTTGCCGCACCCTAATAGCTGGAGAGATAAGCATGAAGATGTTCAAAAAAACAATGATGATGGCGATTGCAGTACCAATGGTATTAGGTTCGATGTCAGTAATGGCAGCCCCAGACTCACTCGGTATGAAAGGCCATCATGGTGAGCGTGGCCTGTTTAAACAGCTTGAACTGACTGATACGCAAAAAGCGGAAATGAAAACCTTACGAGAGAAGGATCGTGAAGCGATGAAAGCGGAGCGACAAGCTAATCGAACTGAAATGCAAACAGATCACAAAGCACTCGATAAGTTAGTATTGGCAGATAATTTTGATGAGCAAGCGGTGCGTCAATTGGTCGATCGTATGTCAGAGAAACAAGCCGAGCACCGTGTTGAGCGATTAAAACAGCGCCATCAAATGTTGAATATTTTGACCCCAGAGCAAAAAGAAAAATATGTGGAATTAAAGCAACAGCATGCCGAAAAGCGATTTATGAAACTTGAGAAAAAAACACACTGAGTGTTTGAGTAATAAAGACAAAAAAAGAAAGCCATAACTTCTGTTGTGGCTTTTTTTTGATTTTCTACTCAGGAGTTAGAGCCCTCATAAAAAAATCACATCGATGATCGTATTTTCTCGTAGGTTTTGTTATTAATTGTCATCATAAAACGGCTATACTGCGTGATATTGAACACACCATAGGCATATGGATCATCAAGTACACGAAAAAAACGGGCTGATAATGTAGAAATGTCAGCTGAAAACGAAAGAGATAAGGTTAATTTTTGTGTAAAAAGAAGCTTGTTTGAATCCCGACCTTGCGTGATATGAATCAACTAAATATTTTTGCAAACTTGTAATACTCCTACATAAGTAGAAAAGTTTCAGTTTTTACACGCACAGCACGGGTGTTGCTGTGATATCGAGCAGGGGAACCTCGGTATAATCGTGTCGGATTTGATTTTCAATTCCCAAAGTCAGAGGGTAACCATGATTAAGAAGATTGGTGTTTTGACCAGTGGTGGTGACGCACCTGGTATGAATGCAGCCGTTCGCGGCGTAGTTCGAGCAGCGTTAACTGAAGGTCTAGAAGTGTACGGTATTTATGATGGCTACCAAGGTCTTTATAACAACTGTATCGAAAAGCTAGATCGTAAAAGTGTATCTGATGTGATCAACAAAGGCGGTACATTCCTAGGCTCTGCGCGTTTTCCTGAATTCCGTGAAGTGGAAGTTCGTGAAAAAGCTATTGAGAACCTAAAACTGCACGGTATTGATGCATTAGTAGTAATTGGTGGTGACGGCTCTTACATGGGAGCGAAGAAGTTAACTGAGATGGGTTACCCATGTATTGGTCTTCCTGGCACTATCGATAATGACGTTGCCGGTACTGACTACACTATCGGTTACATGACAGCAATGAACACGGTTATCGATGCAATTGACCGTTTACGTGATACATCATCTTCACACCAACGTATCTCTATCGTAGAAGTGATGGGGCGCCACTGTGGTGACTTAACCCTAATGTCTGCGATTGCTGGTGGTTGTGAGTACATCATCACGCCAGAAACTGGGCTAGATAAAGAAAAGTTACTTAAGCATATCCACGAAGGTATTGCTAAAGGCAAAAAGCACGCAATTATCGCGATTACAGAGCTGATGACTGACGTGAATGAACTCGCTAAGTACATCGAAAAAGAAACAGGTCGTGAGACTCGTGCAACAGTACTTGGCCATATTCAACGTGGCGGCCAACCAACTGCATTTGACCGCGTACTAGCATCTCGTATGGGGGCATACGCTGTCGATCTTCTTCAGCAAGGTGAAGGTGGTCGCTGTGTGGGTATTCAGTGTGAGCAACTTGTTCACCACGATATCATCGATGCAATTGAAAATATGCGTCGCCCTGTTCGTAACGATCTTTATGAGTTAGCTGAGAAGTTATTCTAAGAGATTTATCGAGCGGTAAGAGAAAGAAGGTCGATTATTATCGGCCTTTTTTATTACCTTGAAATCGGTAAAGGGCAGTTTTTTTTTGCGGTAAAACAAAAAGGCCACCCGTAGGTGACCTCTTAGGCTAATCAAAAAGAATGATTAGTTTTTCGCTTCAGCAGCTGCTTTAGCGATAGCTGCAAAGCTTTCAGCAACAAGTGCTGCGCCACCAACTAGAGCACCGTCGATGTCTGGTTGTGCGAAGTATGCTGCTGCGTTTTCTGGCTTAACAGAACCGCCGTATTGAATCACAACATTCTTAGCTACTTCTTCACTCTTCTCAGCAATGTGAGCACGGATTGCAGCGTGGATGCGTTGTGCATCGTCAGCAGTTGCTGCTTTACCCGTACCAATAGCCCAGATTGGTTCGTAAGCGATGATTGCGCCGTTTAGTGCTTCAACACCTTGAGTGTTGATAACTGCGTCAAGTTGACGTGCACATACTGCAACAGTTTCGCCAGCTTCGTTTTGTGCTTCTGACTCACCAATACAAAGAACTGGTGTTAGACCATTTTCTTTTAGGAATGCGAATTTTTGAGCAACAAATTCATCTGATTCGTTGTGGTATTCACGACGCTCAGAGTGACCGATGATGATGTGGCTAGCTCCGAATTCTTTAAGCATTGCAGGAGAAATATCACCTGTGAATGCGCCGTTGTTGTGTAGATCAACGTTTTGAGAACCAAGGATGATTTTGCTGTTTGCTTTGCTTAGTAGCTGCTCAGCTAGATCCAAGTACATTACTGGTGGAGCGATGGCTACATCAACACCTTCAACACCGTTAAGTGCTGCATCAAGACCTTTGATAAGGCCAGAGACCATTTCCTTGCTACCGTTTAGCTTCCAGTTACCCATAACCACAGGATGGCGCATAGCTTTTCTCCAAATTTAAATGATGTAATTAACTTAACTTGATGTAGTAAAAATATACCAAGACTGGCTCATTTTTACTGTCCAAAATCATTAATGAGCTCGGTTGTACCTTTTTCAAGGTAAAAAGTGAACTCATAATTTCAAAATATTTCAAAATATAGTTAATTTCTTGCAGGAAGCTGCGTTAGAGAGAGTTTTTATCTGTGTTTTCGGATTGTTTGGGATGAGATGAAATCGGCGTGATCTCAGCATTTTCTTGACTATAAGGGTGTTGGAGAGTTTCGGCAAAGCGAACTAATTGGCGCTGTAATTCATTGCGTAACAACATGGTGGTGTGAAGTGGGTTTTTTCCACGACTAATAACCAGATCGATATGACTTTGCTGTGCCTTTAGGCGTGGCTTCATGCTGTCATGTGCTTGGTTTATTGCGTTTTCTATTAATTGCTGGCGTAGTTGTTCGAATTGTTCTGGATCTTCTTTCGCCATTTTTGCCATATCATCAAAATTGGGTAGCGTATCCATCGTCAACTCCATCCGCACAACTAACTAAAGTATAAGAAAAAATGACGGATATGGCGTCTTAGAGGTGAGATAAATAGGAGATAAAAAGCAACTTTATGCATATACCTCCTATTTGATACAACTCATCGGGTGTTAATCATTACCAGTAATGCTCCATAGTAATTTGTCCCGGTTTTCGGCGTAAATTTTTAGCAAACCCTCGATCTTCTAGCACACTTTTAGTCTCTTTTACCATTTCAGGATTGCCGCATAACATAATTTGGCTTTGAACTGGATCTAATGTTAATCCGACATGGCGCTCTAGTTGTCCATCCTCAAGGGCTTGAGGGATCCTTCCTGTAAGGCAAAGAGTAGACGGTTCTCGGCTGACAAAGGGCTGGACGATAAGTTGATCGCCATATTGCTGCTTTAATTGTGTAATTTCTGCTTGATAACTTAAATCTGCGGCAAAACGAACGGCATGAACTAATACGACTTTTCTAAATCGGTGCCAGACATCACCTTGTTGCAAAATAGATAGATAAGGACCAATAGCAGTGCCTGTTGCGAGTAGCCAGAGGTGATCGCCTTGTGGGACTTCATCGAGGGTAAAAAAGCCATTGGCACGCGCAGAGATCAGGACTGTATCGCCTTCTGCTAGTTGGTGGAGTCGAGGAGACAATAACCCGTCTTGAACCCTTGTGGCGTAAATATCGATGGTTGGCTGCTGGGGAGGATTAACGAAAGAATAGGCTCGTTGAACCATTTGGCCATCAATCTCTAAGCCGAGTTTAGTAAATTGCCCAGCTTTAAAAGGCTCGATGTTTGCCGCTAATGACAAACTGAATAAATTATTATTCCAGTGGCGATTTGCAATAACTTGAGCAGGAATCCAATCAGCCATTATGGCCTCCTAATTCTATGATGTTATTCGATAAGTACAGCGCCTTTGACCTGAAATGATATGTTCTTCACGTTCAATACGGATGTTTTCTCCAAGAAGGCGTTTAAATACCGTAAGTTCCGAGAGACATAGTGCAGGACAATGTTGTGCTGCTCGACAAATAGGGCAGTGGTTTTCAACCAAAGTGTAACCATCGTGCGTTGTTATAAGCTCTGCCATATATCCATCTTGTGTACGTAATTGAGCTAGCTGTTCGAGCTTTTCTTTAAGTGTTTCGCACGTTTGTAAGGTTTGTTGATACTGTTCGTAAGTATGCTGTTCGCGTTTTGCTATAACTTGCTCAAGCCCTGATATTCCGAACAAATCTTCAACGGACTCTAACATATGTACGGCTAAATCATGATGACGATCAGTGAAACGACGATGTCCTTGCTCTGTTAACTGCCAATGACGGGTAGGACGTCCGACTTTGACTTTGACATCGTTAAAATCAACCAGCCCATCATCTTCTAAGCTTTGTAAGTGCTGACGAATTCCCATAGTGGTAAGGGAGAACTTCTCAGCCAATACTTTTGCTGTGACAGGACCTTCACTTTTTAAGTGATAGAGGATTTTCTCGATGGTTTTCATAGCTACCTATATATTCATTTCTCTAGGTATTATGGGATCAGCTTATTAAATAAAGCAATCTCTTTACCATTCTAACGGGTTGCGTTGATTTTGCTTCTTAGGAGTGAGAGGTGGGAAAAAAAAGCGTACAGAAGTACGCTTTCTTGCATGTAAAAATCGCAATTAGATGATGTGCGATTTTACAATGTCATCTTTGCGATCAAGGTAATGGGTTGATTTAATACGACGAATAGTACGGCACTGACCGCGGATCAATAAGGTTTCAGTGGTCGCGATATTTCCTTGACGGTGAATGCCTTCTAGTAAGTCACCTTTGGTAATCCCTGTTCCTGCAAAAATCACGTTATCGCTTTTTGCCATATCTTCAATACGCAATAATGTGTTGGTTTTAATACCCATTTCGCAACAACGACGAATTTCAATCTCACCGAGTTCGCGGTTTTCTGTAGTATCACCTTTGACCTCATGACGAGGAAGTAAACGCGCCTGCATGTCACCGCCTAATGCACGGATCGCGGCGGCGGAAACAACACCTTCTGGCGCACCACCAATACAGTACATCACGTCGACTTCACTATCTGGCATGCAAGTTAGAATAGACGCCGCCACATCGCCATCAGGCACGGCAAAGACACGAATACCGATTGCTTGCATTTGCTTAATCGTTTCATCGTGGCGAGGCTTGGCAAGGGTGATCACGACTAAATCTTGCAATGATTTACCTAGAGCATTAGCAATAGCCGTCAAGTTATCAACAAGTGGCTTCTCAAGATCAATCACGCCTTTTGCTGCAGGGCCAACCACGAGTTTTTCCATGTACATATCAGGCGCTTTTAGAAAGCTTCCTTTTTCACCAGCAGCTAATACAGCAAGGGCATTATTTTGTCCCATCGCTGTCATGCGTGTTCCTTCAATGGGATCGACTGCTATATCAACAGCATCGCCACCGCAACCCACTTTTTCACCGATGTAGAGCATTGGCGCTTCATCAATTTCGCCTTCACCAATTACGATCTCGCCATTGATTTCAGTTTGATTAAGTAGAATACGCATCACTTCTACCGCAGCGTTATCAGCAGCATTTTTATCGCCACGACCAAGCCATTTATGACCTGCCAATGCTGCCCCTTCAGTAACCCGTGAGAATGCCATTGCTAAATCGCGCTTCATGATAACTCCAGATATAAAATCGATTAGATAAAAAACTGAGTCGATTTTAACATAAGGGGTGGTGAAACGATTACGCAAAATAAAGAGAGCTGTATTGCAATGATCATAACCAGTTTTAATCGCCATGTATAAATAATTGAAATGATGACAAGCACTATCATATTCGGCATTTGGTCATGCTAACGATTGGCGTTATTTTTGGTGACAGAATATCAATGAATTAATCGTGACAAAAAAACGGTATTGGTGGTATTGGAGCTAAACACTGTGTACAAATTAGGATATAAATAAGAAAGCGCATAGTTAGGTGACAGTTAAGCTCATTCGTTGGTGTTTTTTTGACAGGGAAGAGAGCAAATAAAGCTGAGATCCGATTAAAAATGAACTTCGCGCTGTATTTGGTTGTCTCAGTGGTCGAATATTTGATCCACTTTGCAAAAATCATATCAGACTTGTGTGATTTTCATCCGTTTGCCCAAAAGCATTAGAATTGTGGATGCCAGATAGTCGCTGCCTCGTTAGAATAGAGGCGAATATGAATTTAACTCGCGCGTAGGTGATTGGCTTAATGATTAAGCCAGCATACGGGCTAAGATCAGGTAAACAATATGTCTCTAGAAATGTTAGAACAACTAGAAGCCAAAGTTCAGATGGCAATTGATACAATTTCTATTCTACAAATGGAAATTGATGAATTAAAAGAGCAAAACTCTCAACTTTCGATGGAAGCACAAGAACTACGCTCTGGTCGTGAAAATCTAAATGAAGAAAATGAAAAACTACGTCAAGATCACAATGCATGGCAGGAGCGCGTACGCAACCTACTAGGCAAAATGGAACACGTAGAATAATACTGATTTCAGTTTATCTGTTTCGGTTTTCGGCTTGGTATGTTGTTTTCAGGAACGACAGCATACCGGGCCGTAATTTTATTTATTGCTAGCTGTATGTCTAATCGATATCAAGAGGTTCAGGCGATAAAATAACCCCTGTATTATCAGCATAGATATGATCTTCTGGTAAGAAGGTTACCCCGCCAAAATTGACAGCGACGTCAATCTCACCAATATCACGTTGATCAGCGCCCACTGGGATTGAGGCGAGTGCCTGAATACCAAGATCTAATTCATCTAGCTCATCGACATGGCGAACACAGCCATAAATAATCAGCCCTTCCCATTCATTTTCTTGCGCTAAGTGAGCTAAATCGATATCAATTAATGCCCGTCGTAGTGAACCACCACCATCAATTAATAACACCCTTCCTACACCTGATTGCTCTAAGACTTGGCGAATAACACCGTTATCTTCAAAACATTTTATGGTAGTTATTTGGCCGCCAAAAGAGCTGCGTCCACCGTAAGAGCTGAACATAGGCTCAACAACATCAACGTGTTCGAGATAGATATCACACAGTTCAGAGGTATTGTATTCCATAAGTGGACTTCTTATTTAGCGAAAGAAAGGAAATCAATAAGGCTTATAACGAGGAGAGACTCATTTTAAGCCTTGTTGAAATTATAACCAGTTGATCTGTCATTGCAATTCGCAATCATCAATTATGACAAGATGATCCCGAGAGCAAACAATAAATTAGTGAGTAAAGCGCATTTGACCATGGTTGCCATCATAGGGCGGAGCTCTTTACCATTTTTAGAATGATAAACAGCACGACCATGTTTAAAGAGTAGTGGGACACTCAATAAAAATAACCAACCAAATAGCGATTTTGTTTCAAATAGAGAAAAAAGAGCTAAACATACAATACTGGCTGTTAATAAGAATAGGTGGTATTTACGGCCCCATTCAGGCCCCATGCGCACGACCAAAGTTTGCTTACCGCAAGCTCGGTCGTTATCAATATCACGCAGGTTATTAATATTAAGAACACCCACAGCGAGCAAACCACAGGCCGTTGCCGGTAACATTATCACTGAATCAATGCTGCCAGCTTGAAGGTAGTAAGTGCCTGCAACACCTAGCCAGCCAAAAAAGATTAATACTGATAAATCACCTAAGCCACGGTAACCGTAGGGCTTATTACCCACGGTATAGGCAATAGATGCAACAATAGCTAGCGCGCCGAGCAGTATAAAACCAATGATGTCATGGGGGTTATGACAGGCAATAAATATCAATGATAAGCCACTGATTGCTGTCAGAATAATGTTGAGGAACATGGCGGTACGCATGGCTTTCGGGGTTACTAATCCTGATTGAATCGCACGTTGAGGTCCTAAACGATCATCATTATCGGTGCCTTTAACAGCGTCACCGTAATCATTAGCAAGGTTAGAAAGAATTTGCAGCAAAAGGGCGGTTAATAAAGCGAGCGCTGCAATTAAAGCAGAAAAACTTCCATGCCATCCTGCCACCGCACTACCGCATACAATTGATGCGATGGCTAGTGGCAAGGTTTTCGGTCTTGCTGCATCTAACCAAATAGCAAGTGATGAAGATGATTTCATAATCTAGATACTTAAATAATGAGGGGATCAGTATTATGGCGAAAATTTGGATTGGCGCAAATTTATCCCATTAATAGTTGTAAAAATAAAAAAAACGGTGCGCAAGGGCACCGTTTTTCTGAAAGGCAATGTTATTACAAGATAAAACGGCTTAAATCTTCATCTTGTACAAACTCACCAAGACGCTCGCTAACATATGCAGCATCAATCATGAATTTTTCACCGGATTTTTCACTGGCGTCATAGGAAATCTCTTCCATTAAACGCTCCATAACGGTGTGAAGACGACGAGCACCGATATTCTCAGTACGCTCATTCACTTGCCATGCCGCATCCGCTAGGCTATCGATACCGTCAGCCGTGAATTCGATTTCAACTGATTCTGTTGCCATTAATGCTTTATATTGCTCTGTTAGCGATGCATTTGGCTCAGTCAGAATACGTTTAAAGTCGTGACTTGTTAGCGCTTCAAGTTCAACGCGAATAGGTAAACGACCTTGCAATTCAGGGATCAAATCTGATGGCTTAGCCACTTGGAACGCACCTGATGCAACAAATAGGATGTGGTCTGTTTTAACCATACCGTGTTTGGTTGATACTGTGCTGCCTTCGACTAATGGTAGCAAGTCGCGCTGTACACCTTCACGAGAAACATCAGGACCGGAAGACTCGCCACGCTTACAAATTTTATCGATTTCATCGATGAACACGATACCATTGTTTTCAACCGAATGAATCGCTTGTTCTTTAAGCTCTTCTTGGTTTACTAACTTCGCCGCTTCTTCTTCGGTTGCTGCTTTTAGCGCGTCTTTGATTTTCATCTTACGCTTTTTAGTGGTATTGCCAGCAAGGTTTTGGAACATGCCCTGAAGCTGGTTGGTCATTTCTTCCATACCAGGAGGCGCCATGATCTCTACACCCATTTGAGGTGCAGCAATGTCCATTTCAATTTCTTTATCGTCTAGCTTACCTTCACGTAATTTCTTACGGAAAGATTGACGAGTCGAAGATTCTGCAGGTGCTTCTTCATTTTGACCCCAAGCATCACGCGCTGGTGGTAGAAGAGCATCTAAAATGCGCTCTTCTGCTAATTCTTCAGCACGGAAACGGACTTTCTCAGTCGCTTGTTGATGCGTCATTTTTACAGCTACATCAGTCAGATCGCGAATGATCGTTTCAACTTCTTTACCAACATAACCCACTTCGGTGAATTTTGTTGCTTCTACTTTAATGAAAGGTGCATTCGCAAGTTTTGCTAAGCGGCGTGCAATCTCGGTTTTACCCACACCGGTAGGGCCGATCATTAAAATGTTTTTTGGCGTTACTTCAACACGCAACTCTTCAGGAAGTTGCATGCGACGCCAGCGGTTACGTAGTGCAATCGCAACTGCTCGTTTCGCTTTGTCTTGACCGATAATATGGCGATTAAGTTCATGAACGATTTCGCGAGGAGTCATTTCAGACATTACAACTTCCTTACTTAGTTTCTAATTCTTCAATGGTGTGATTGTGGTTAGTGAACACACAAATATCACCAGCAATATTCAGGGCTTTCTCTGCAATTTCTCGCGCACCTAAATCGGTATTTTCTAGCAATGCTGTTGCTGCGGCTTGGGCGAAATTACCGCCAGAGCCAATCGCAATTAAGTCGTGCTCTGGTTGTACAACGTCACCATTACCGGTGATGATGAGTGAGCCTGTTTCATCGGCAACGGCCAACAAGGCTTCAAGCTTACGTAGAGCGCGATCAGTACGCCAATCTTTGGCAAGTTCAACGGCCGATTTTAGAAGGTGGCCTTGGTGCATCTCAAGCTTACGCTCAAAACGTTCAAATAGAGTGAATGCATCAGCGGTACCGCCAGCAAAACCTGCCAGTACTTTATTGTTATATAGACGGCGAACTTTACGTGCGTTGCCTTTCATTACTGTGTTACCAAGTGATACTTGGCCGTCACCAGCAATGACGACTTTACCGTTTCGACGTACAGATACAATAGTTGTCACGGGGTTAACCTCTCTGGTTCTGCTCCGGCATAGCCGGTATCGTTAATGTGAAAAGATCTGGGGATGAAAGAAAGGCTTTTCAAGTATGAACTGTCAATTGGTCGTTATTATTACGTTTATCTAATATAAAAAAAGGACGTACATTGGTACGTCCTTCTGATTGCTTGGTTAACTTTGGTGAGTTATTGCCAATGCCAAATACCACACGGTGAAACACCAGCACTTTGGAGTTTAGCTTTATCTTTTTCAGCACTGCTTTTTTGTGAGTAAGGGCCTAATACGACACGGTACCACGTTCCTTTTGCATCACTACTAACTTTAAGTTGGCTATTCATACCTTGGAATGCAATTTTTGCTTTACGTTCATCGGCTTGTGATTTTTTACGGTAAGCACCACACTGCAATACAAAGCGCACATTTGAAGTTGCCTCGGGCTTATTTTTTGCCGGACTTGGTTTTGTGTCCTCAGCAACCACAGGCTTATCAGTTTGAGCGCTCTCTTTCGGTTTAGGCGTGTCTGTTTTTTTAGCTGCAGTTTCTTTTTCCACTGGCTGCACACGTTGGTTTTTTAAGTCGTCTGGCACGATGACTTTTTTATTTTCTAATTCCTGAATGTAACGCCATTTTTCTTCAGGTTTTGGCGGTAGGACTTCTTTATTAGTGGTTTTTTTAACCTCAGTAGTAGGTTGAGGTTTTGCACTAATTGGCAGTTCATCTTTAGGTGCTGGTTGTTCAGGAACATCAGTACCAGACAAGAAGAATAAACCAGTAATCAGTCCAAATACTAAAACAATAGCGGTGACCGCCCACTTGATTGGAAATCCACTAGGGGCGGGGGCTTTTTTTCGACTCGGACTGCTTTTTTTATTTGCCGGTTTCGGCGAGCGTCCGCGTTTTACATAATCTTTAGTAGCCACGATGATAGACAAATACGTTGAGAGAAGGAAAGAGTTCTATGTTACAAAGTTGGAATGATACTGACTAGTTTTTATCACTAATAATGTGTAGGTTATGGTCAATAGTTTGCAAAAACTGTGAACTTATGATTATTTCATAAGCTCACGGTCTTTTTATGACTATCGAGATGGTGGCGCAGCACTTTCACGGATTACCAGTTTTGCATCAAGTAAGCGAGATCCTGCTTGTACTTCCTTGCCTTTAAGCAACTCAAGTAACATCAACATTGCTTGGCGACCAATTTCATAACGTGGTTGAGAAACAGTTGTTAATGGTGGATCACAATACTCAGCAAATTGAATATCATCAAAGCCAACAATTGAAATATCTTGTGGAACACGAAGTCCAAGACGTTTTGCCTGCTGCATCGCACCAATCGCCATCACATCAGAATGACAGAATAGTGCGGTTGGTGGCTCTGGTAACGACAACAATGCAGTAACTGCGCGCGCACCAGCAGCAAAGGAAAAATCGCCCTTTACAGTATAGGCTGGGTTTAATGTTATCCCACCACGACGCAGTGCTTGTTGATAGCCCTGATTTCGGAACTGGGATAATGGCGCTTGATCGGGGCCAGTAATCTGCGCAATACGCTTATGACCCATTTGTGTTAGATAATTAACTGCTTCAAATGCTGCGGTGAGATTATCAATATGGATGGTCGGCAACTCTAATTCAGGTGCGTACTCACAAGCCATCACTAAAGGTGGTAGGTTCTTCTGTTCTGGTTTACTGACATCAAAAGGTAAGTCTGTACCAAGTAATAACATACCATCAGCTTGTTTAGTAAAGACTAAATTAACAAATGAGTTTTCACGCTTTTTCTGTTGCCCACTATCGCCCAGTAATACAAGGTAACCGTACTCCATTGCGGCTTCTTCGATACCACGAATAATCTCTGTGAAGTACGGATCACAAATATCAGGGACGATAGTTACGATCGTTTTTGACTCATTGCGACGTAAATTACGGGCAAGTGAGTTAGGTGAGTAGCCAGCTTCCATGACAGCCTGCTCAACTTTTTTACGAGTTGAAGCCGATACTTTTTCCGGGTTCATTAGCGCACGGGAAACCGTTGCAGTCGAAACTCCGGCTAGCTGGGCAACATCCTTCATTGTCGCCATATTGCTTTCCTCTTTTATCTAAATCTCTCTTATTGTGCGGCTGGTAGCTCGAGGTCAAAAGGACTGAGACGGAAACCAGCAAAGCAGTAAATGACTGATATTAGTCAATACTATTGATATTGTAGAATGTAAACAAAGGATTAAACATGCCTCAAATAGCATAAATTACATTCACTATGTGAGTTTTGTCGCATTGTTGGTCTTAAGTTAAATCTTGAGGCTCTACATCAATCGACCAACGTACTTTTTTAGCTAACGGCAGTAATTGAATTGCGGGCTTGGCAACACTGAGTATTTGTTGCAAGGCTTTGCGATTAGGGGTTTGTAAAATTAATTGCCAACGATAACGTCCTGCTCGACGAGCAAGAGGAGCAGGGTTTGGCCCCAATACACAGCAATCTTGATCATAAACAGGGCTGGATTCAAAAATGCCACGGATTTGCTGTAAGAGTTGGCAAACGGTATCGCTGTCATTAGCTTCCGCCCGTATTAAGACAAGGTGAGTATAGGGCGGTAACATGGCTTGTTGGCGTTCAACTAATGCGGTTTGTGAGAAAACGCCATAGCCTTTATGAAGCAATGATTGTAATAGTTGATGCTCTGGATGGTGAGTTTGTAATAGCACTTCGCCCGGTTTACTCGCACGTCCAGCGCGTCCTGCTACCTGAATAAACAATTGTGCTAAACGTTCGGATGCGCGGAAATCGTTACTAAACAGCGCGCTATCAACATCAATTAGTGCGACTAAAGTGACATTCGGGAAATGGTGGCCTTTTGCTAGCATTTGAGTACCAATTAAAATTTGATACTCATTATTTTTAATCGCTTCGAGATAGTTTTCTAAAGCCCCTTTACGACGCGTGCTATCACGATCAATGCGCACTGTCTTAAATTCAGGAAATAGGGTTGCGAGTTGATTTTCTAGTTGTTCAGTACCTACACCGACGGGCAATAATTGAGTCGAACCACATTGCTCACATTGCGGTATTATAGGACGCTGAGTTGCACAATGGTGACAACGCAGCTCCCCAGATTGCTGATGTAAAGTGTAATAAGCATCACAACGATGACACTCGGCTATCCAACCACACTCATGACACATTATGGCAGGCGAAAAACCACGGCGATTAAGAAATAACATCACCTGATTACCTGCATTTAAGTGTTTACGCATCTCAGCGATGAGTGGTGCAGATAAGCCAGCATCAAGATATAGACCTTTGACATCAATCACACCATGACGTGCCAGTTGAGCGTTACCCGCACGTTTAGTTAAAGTTAAATGATGGTATTTGCCCGTTTTAGCATTATGCAAGGTTTCTAATGCTGGTGTCGCAGAGCCTAAAATAATTGGAATGTTTTCTTTATTGGCGCGCATAACGGCAAGATCGCGAGCATGATAACGTAAGCTATCTTGTTGTTTATAAGATGCGTCATGCTCTTCATCGACAATGATGATGCCAAGGTTTGCAAAGGGGGTAAATAATGCAGATCGCGTCCCGATGATAATACCCGCTTGATTATCTCGACCTGCAAGCCACGCAGCCATACGCTCGCTGTCATTTAGCCCTGAGTGAACCGTTTCTAGAGGCACATTAAAACGACGGCGAAATCGGTTAATCGTCTGAGGGGTTAAGCCAATCTCAGGGACTAATATCAACGCTTGTTTACCTGCGGCAAGCACTGGTTCTAACAAGTTAAGATATACTTCTGTTTTGCCTGAACCTGTTACCCCTTCTAACAGATAACAGCCAAACTCAGGGTTACTATTCACGGTGGCAATTGCTAACGCTTGTTCTTCATTTAAACGTGGTTTTTCTTCAGTAACAGAAAACTGTTTCTGCCAGTTTTGGCTTTTAGGTTGTTGCTGTTGTTCAATGATCCACCCTTTATTTGCTAACGTTTTTAAAGTTGTAGAGCTCACTTCTTCGCTCAATAATGCATCATGACTGACGGCCCCGTTTTGCAGTAGACGCAGTATTTGAGCTTGTTTGGGCGCGCGGGTTAAACCATTTAGTGGCTGTGATTTTCCGGCTTCTGTTAAAGCCCAAAATTTTAGTGTGGTTTGTGAGGCTTCACGCCCTTTTCGCAATAAAGCCGGCATCGCATTAGCCAGCGTATCGCCGAGAGGATATTGATAATATTGACTAGCCCATTTGAGCAAATCGAATAAAGGCGGCATCCACAGCGGTGCTTTATCAATGACTTTTTGGATCGCTTTTAGTTGTTCGATAGGAAACTCAGAGCTATCTGTTAGTGCGGTAACGATACCTATTAACCGTTGACGCCCGAAAGGAACCTGCACACGCCCGCCGACAATAGGCAGGTCGTTGGGTTTGATTAAATAATCAAAGGTTTTATCTAAGGGAATAGGGAGAGCGACTCGAGCGATATTCGGGATCATAATTTACTGCAGTCATTGAGCTTATGTTGAATAATACCAGACCAAGTGAAACTCGATAAGTGCTGTTAAGTCTGATAGGTGAAGAACACGGTGCGGGACAAAGAAATTACGCGTGAAAAATCGGCATCTGTATTGATCTCCGCGGGATGATTGATTACTATACGCCGCCTGATTTGTCACATAATGTGGCAAGCTATTTTTTAACGACGTGTGGTGCCCGGCTTTGGATCGGGAGAGCGACACGGCCTTTATTTTGAGGTTATCCCATGAAACAAGGTATTCATCCTGAGTACACAGCAGTAAACGCACGTTGTTCTTGTGGCAACACTTTCGTATTTAACTCTACTATGGGTAAAGACATCAACCTTGATGTATGCGACAAGTGTCACCCATTCTACACTGGTAAACAACGTCAAGTTAGCTCTGGCGGCCGTGTTGACAAATTCAACAAGCGTTTCGGTGCGCTTACTAGCAAGTAATCACTTGCCAGATGAATTTAGAAAAAAGGGATGCGAAAGCATCCCTTTTTTTATGTCTCAATAAAATATAAGAAGAATAACTGTTGGCTAAATGTATAAAACTTGCTGGTCATAAGCTGGGAAATTAGTACTTAATGGCATATGATTTAATAACAAATACGAATTGCACATAGATGTAATTTGCCATTATAAATGTCAGCGTTGAGGCTCAAATATCACTATGACCGAAGATTTTCGTCAACAAGCTCTAGATTACCACTCCCTTCCTACTCCTGGAAAAATAGCCGTTGCACTGACTAAGCCTGCCAATACGGTTGAAGATCTTGCTTTAGCGTATAGCCCTGGTGTTGCTGAGCCCGTTAGGGAAATCGCTCAAGATCCTGATAACGTTTATAAATATACTGCGAAAGGGAATATGGTCGCGGTGATCACCAATGGTACCGCTATTTTAGGTCTTGGTAATTTAGGTCCGTTAGCCTCTAAGCCTGTTATGGAGGGTAAATCATTACTTTTTAAACGCTTTGCCGGTATTGACTCAATTGATATTGAAGTAAAACATCGTACTATCGATGAGTTCGTTGATACTGTCGCAAATATTGCCGATACCTTTGGCGGCATAAATTTAGAAGATATTAAAGCACCAGATTGCTTTGAGATCGAACAGCGCTTAATTGAACGTTGTAATGTTCCCGTGTTTCACGATGATCAGCATGGTACGGCGATTGTCACAGCGGCAGGTATGCTTAACGCTTTAGAGCTTCAAGGTAAAGCCATCGATGAAGCTGTGATTGTTTGCTTAGGCGCAGGTGCTGCGGCAATTGCCTGTATGGAGTTACTTATTAAGTGCGGTGCACAGCGTGAGAAAATCTACATGCTGGATCGTAAAGGGGTAATTCATACCCGTCGTGATGACATTAATGAATATAAACAGCTATTTGCTAATAATACCGACAAGCGCACTTTAGAAGATGTGATTGCGGGGGCCGATATTTTCGTTGGTGTATCAGGCCCTGATTTATTACCGCCTGATGCGCTAGAATTAATGGCAGAAAACCCTATTGTATTTGCTTGCTCTAACCCTGATCCTGAAATAAAACCAGAATTAGCTCATCAAGTCCGAAATGATTTGATTATGGGGACAGGGCGCTCTGATTATCCTAACCAAGTGAATAATGTTCTGTGTTTCCCGTTCATTTTCCGCGGCGCATTGGATGTGCGTGCAAGTCAAATTAATGATGAAATGAAATTAGCTGCCGTTCATGCAATTAGAGAGTTAGCGAAAGAGCCAGTACCACAAAGTGTACTTGAGGCTTCGGGTGTATCACATCTTGAATTTGGCCGAGAGTATATTATTCCAAAACCGATGGATCCACGTTTATTACCACGTGTCGCAAAAGCTGTTGCACAGGCAGCCATTGATTCAGGCGTCGCACGTATTGAGATGCCAATGGGTTATATGGAAGTGTAATAGCGCTATTGCGTTGATGAGAAATAAAAACCAGCCATTAGGCTGGTTTTTTAGTATACATAGTACTGCAATAATTATTCATTAATGTCTTCGTAGCTAATGCCCATCGCGTCCATTAATGCTTTTGCTTCTGCAGGTAAATCGTCTGGACGATCTTTACGAATGTCATCATCAGTGGGAAGCGGTTGGCCTGTGTAGGCATGAAGAAAGGCTTCACAAAGTAATTCGCTATTTGTTGCGTGGCGAAGGTTATTCACCTGACGACGAGTACGTTCATCAGTCAGAATCTTAAGCACCTTTAATGGAATCGAAACAGTAATTTTTTTTACTTGTTCGTTTTTCTTACCGTGTTCCGCGTAAGGGCTAATATATTCGCCATTCCACTTTGCCATGTTTTACCTTCTCAGCGATATTTGGGTTAATAATGGTGGTAACAGGAATCGACATTTTCTGTTAGCAACGGGGATTGTAGGGCGGCGATATTACGTGAACATCGCGGTTTTGTCCCGTATTGAACAGAAAAATTACAGTAAGGTTGTTACCATTATTTTGTTATGGCTGAATTTTAGCGGGATTTACTGCCATAAGCAAAGACATATAGACGTCCAGATGTGTTGACGTCTTGTTTTGTAGTGGTTAAAGTTGTTATAAATTTATTATCTTGGGTTAAATCCTGCCCCGACAAGGAATGTTTGTATGAGTGATAAGCGACTGGCGACAATTGCAGTAAGAACCGGTATTGATGTTGACTCTCAATATAACGCTGTTGTTCCTCCTATTTATTTAACGTCGACCTATAGCTTTCCAGCTTTTGGCGAAGTACCGCAATATGATTATTCTCGTTCGGGTAACCCAACAAGAAATACGTTAGCTGACGCGCTTAGTGAGATGGAAGGTGGTGCTGGTGGTGTGGTAACCAGTTGTGGCACAGCAGCGATGAATTTATTAGTTACTGCATTACTAGGTCCTGATGATTTGATTGTTGCGCCGCATGATTGTTATGGCGGTACTTATCGATTATTTAATACTCGTGCCAATAAAGGTGATTTTAAGGTTGAGTTCGTTGATCAATCGGATCAAGAAGCATTTGCAGTTGCTTTAGCGAAAAAGCCTAAACTAATCTGGGTTGAAACACCGTCTAACCCATTAGTGCGTGTGATTGATATTGCGGCGCTGTGTCAGCAAGCAAAAGCCTTGGGTTGCCTTGTTGCTGTTGATAACACTTTTTTATCGCCGCTACTACAACAGCCAATTGAATTAGGGGCTGACTTTGTTGTTCACTCAACAACCAAGTACCTTAATGGTCACTCAGATGTGGTGGGTGGGGTACTGATTTCAAAAGATGCTGAAATGGCAGAAACCATTGCGTGGTGGGCAAACTGTATTGGTGCTACTGGCGCACCATTTGATGCTTATCTAACTTTGCGAGGTCTACGTACATTATCACCACGTATGAGAATGCATGAAGAGAATGGTGTAGCAGTACTCGATTACCTTCAACAACAGGCGATGGTGGGTACTATTTATCATCCAAGCCTTCCATCACATCCTGGTCATGAGATTGCCAAACGCCAGCAAAAAGGTTTTGGCTCTATGATGAGTTTTGAATTTGCGGGTGATCAAACCCAACTTGAAGTGTTTGTGAAAGAGTTAAAGCTGTTTTCACTAGCAGAATCATTAGGTGGCACTGAAAGCTTAATTGCGCATCCATCAAGTATGACTCATCGTGCAATGTCTGATGAAGCACAGGCAGAAGCGGGGATCACCACCTCATTATTACGTCTTTCGGTTGGCCTTGAAGACCCTAGTGATTTAATAGAAGATCTTGATCAAGCCTTTAAGCTCGCAGCGGAGGCTCACTAATGACAAAAGCATTACGCCAATTACATAAATTTGGCGGTAGTAGCTTAGCTGATCCTGAGTGCTATCGCCGAGTAGCGGATATTCTGGCGGAGTATTCAAACAATGAAGATTTAATTGTTGTGTCAGCCGCGGGAAAGACTACAAACCAACTTATATTATGGTTAGCGCAACTAGAAAAAGATGGTCGTCAAGCCCATGAGACCTTGTTATCTGTCCGTAGCTATCAGCAACAATTAATTGAGTCTTTGCTTTATTCACCGACAGCAGAACGTTTGATTGAATTACTACATGATGATTTATCAACGATTGCTCGCTATGGTGAAAGCCCTATTAGCCCTGCACTTCGAGGCACCATTCAAGGGTATGGTGAAGTATGGTCTGCGCGATTATTAGCGGCATTACTGTGCCAGCGTGACTTACCCGCCACAGATTTGGATTCTCGGTTATTTTTACGCGCCGATCACGCCGCACAGCCAGAAGTTGATAGCCGATCGTCGAAGCCATTATTGCAACAGCAGTTTGCGCAGCATAGCCATCACCGTTTAGTGATAACAGGTTTTATGGCCCAAAATGAGCAAGGGGAAACTGTTTTACTTGGTCGTAATGGTTCAGATTACTCAGCAACAATTATTGGTGCTTTAGCGGATGTTTCTCGAGTCACGATTTGGAGTGATGTTGCTGGGGTCTATAGTGCTGATCCACGTAAAGTTAGCGATGCCTGTTTATTACCGTTATTACGATTAGATGAAGCCAATGAGCTGGCTCGTCTTGCTGCCCCTGTTTTGCATAGCCGTACATTACAGCCTGTAGCGCAAAGTGCGATAGATTTAACACTGCGTTGTAGTCATCAACCAGAATCAGGTTCCACGCGAGTAGAGCGTGTTCTAGCTTCCGGTCGAGGGGCAAAAATTGTCTCTTCGCTTGATGATGTGTGTCTGATTGAAGTTGATGTACCACGAGGTATGGATGTTCAACATGTACGTGAAGACGTTGAACGTTTATTGTCGCGCCATCAATTAGCCCCTTTAGCGCAAAGCCTAGAGCAGAGTAAAGGCCGTATTATGCTGGCTTATACTCGAGAGGTGGTGAATGATGTATTAAAGTTACTGCAAGATAGCGGAACACCTGCTGAATTACGGTTACGAGAAGGCTTCTCAATGGTTGCAGCCGTGGGCGCGGGGGTGATCAATAATCCTATTCATTGTCATGGGTTCTACCAGCAGTTAAAAGGCTTACCGGTTGAGTTTATGACCGAAGCGGATTCGGGATTAAGTTTGGTTGCTGTATTGCGCCATGTCGAAACAGAAGGCTTGGTTAGTGATATTCACCAAGCGCTCTTTCAAGCTCAAAAACGTGTAGGGTTAGTACTTTGCGGTAAAGGCAATATAGGGAGCCGTTGGCTTGAGTTATTCGAACGAGAGAAACCAGCGTTAGAAAAACGTCATGGTTTAAGTTTCACTTTAATAGGGATCCTCGATAGTCGTCGTTGTTGGATGAACTTTACAGGTATCGATCCTTCGTTAGCACTGACACAATTTGAACAAGAAGCAATAGAGTATCAAGAGAGTGCGTTTTTCTCTCATTTTGCGAATGCTGATTATGACGATGTGATTGTGCTTGATGTAACGGCAAGTAGTGAGCTGTCAAAGCGTTATGCTGAAATAGCTGAACACGGTTTGCACTTAATTTCAGCCAATAAAGTGGCGGGCTCTGCGAGCAGCAAGGACTATCATGCGGTGATTGATGCGTTTGCGAAAAGTAGTCGTCATTGGTTGTATAACGCGACTGTTGGTGCTGGGCTTCCAGTGAATCATACTGTCCGTGATTTACGAGATAGTGGCGATCAAATCATCGCTGTTTCTGGTATTTTCTCAGGCACTTTATCTTGGTTATTCCAACAGTATGATGGTAGTGTGCCATTTTCTGCGTTAGTAGAACAAGCATGGCAGCAAGGGCTAACAGAACCAGATCCTCGCCATGATTTAGATGGCAGTGATGTGATGCGTAAGCTCGTGATATTGGCTCGTGAATCAGGCCTAGACATTGAGCCTGAGCAGGTAAAAGTTGAAAGCTTAGTCCCAAGCGATCTTGCAATATTATCTGTTGAGCAGTTTTTTGAGCAAACCCAAGTACTTGACGAGATTTTAGCCGAGCGATTAGAAAGTGCGCGTGAGGAAGAAAAAGTTCTACGTTATGTGGCTCGATTGGATCGTCACGGCAACGCCTATGTTGGTGTTGAAGCCTTACCACAAGAGCATGCGCTAGCTAATTTACTTCCGTGCGATAATATCTTTGCTATTGAAAGTCATTGGTACCGTGATAATCCGTTAGTGATTCGAGGACCAGGAGCGGGGCGTGATGTGACTGCTGGTGCATTATTATCAGATATAAATCGTCTGGCCTGTTTACTATAACGGTTTGATAAAATTTTAAAGCCCGCTTGTTATTAGCGGGCTTTTTATTGTTTAAAAGCAGCGTTGCGATTGGTTTATGCCGTAAAAAATAAACCGCAGTTTACTGCGGTTTAATTATTTTATGAGAAAGATAACGAACTACAGCGCAACAGGGCTGCCGTTACTGTCCATATCTTTTAGCTCAACAAGCACTTCTTCAGCCCAGTCAATCCAAGCTTGGCGGTTATGTAAACCACGACGAAGTGTTAAACGATCTAAGCGTTGTTGGCGGTCCATTGACTTATAATCGCTGAAATGGAGTTTTTCTAGCTCTTTGTAATGGCCGATCAGTGTTTGAGATTCATCGATTAATGCTGCAAGTTGCTTTTGCATTGGCTCTGAATTATGAACACCACAGACTAACAGCTTTGCTGAGAACTCATCGCGAGTTGTGGGATTACGTGCAGGCTCTTCAAACCAATTAAATAGTGCTTGGCGACCAGCATCTGTGATGGCATAGACTTTACGATCAGGTTTACCCTCTTGAGGTTCAAGTCGACATGTTACTTGATCGTTAGTAGCCATCTTATTCAGTTCACGATACACCTGCTGGTGGCTCGCTTTCCAAAAGTAGCCAATACTATGAGAAAACTCTTTAGTTATATCATAACCCGTTGCTTCTCTGTTGCTAAGCACGGTTAAAATTACGTGTGGTAGTGACATCTCTTCTATCCGTTAAATACGTCAAATAAAAATAACAACTGAACTAGATTACATACGCTTCGTAATGGCGCTTTTTATTTATAATCTTAATATCTTATAGTTCGGTTGAGACCGCATACAATATCATTAATTTGCTTAATATCGATACTTCGAGATGAAATATCTGATATACGGGCTTGCAAATTTATTATCTTGTGACCTTACTTCGATAGCGAAAAAATACTCGCACCATTAAGGTCTGGATAATCTTATACATCATCGCTCATATCGAAGTTACAACTATCATAGCCCTGTTAAGAAACTTTATGCTGTATCATTATTGAGACAAAAAAGATTTTTCTTAACATATAGATAAATAACGGGAAAAAAAAGGACCATCAAATGGCCCTTATTAATTATCACAATCTGCTAGCCAGTATTACGCATACCTGTTGCAATACCAGCAATAGTAACCATTAAGGCCTCTTCAAGTGCTGGAGGTAACTCTTCCTGCTGTCGAGTTCGGTATAACAGTTCTGCTTGTAGCATGTTAAGAGGCTCAACATAAATGTTACGTAATCGAATTGATTCAGCGCCCCAAGGGTCTTGCTCCATTAAGTGATCGTTATTTTCAACCGTTAAAACAGCCTTAATATCTTTACCTAATTGATCACGAAGCTTTTGACCTAATGGCCATAGAGATTCGTCTGTTAGACGCTCGTCATAGTATTTAGCAATACCGGTGTTAGTCTTGGTATAAACCATTTCAAGCATACCTAGACGTGTAGAGAAGAAAGGCCACTCTCGACACATATCTTCTAACAATTTCGCGTGACCTTTGTTGATTGAATACTGAATTGCTTCACCAGCACCCAGCCATGCGGGTAGCAATAGACGGTTTTGACTCCATGCAAAAATCCATGGGATCGCACGTAAGCTCTCTACACCACCTTGCGGGTTACGTTTCGCTGGACGAGAACCAAGAGGCAGTTTACCTAACTCAAGTTCAGGCGTCGCAGCACGGAAGTAAGGAACAAATTCAGGATCAACACGCACAACATTACGATAAGCTTCACAAGAGACTTCAGACAATACATCCATCAGTTCACGCCATTCTTGTTTAGGCGCTGGAGGCGGAAGTAGATTGGCTTCAAGTGTTGCACTCGCGTAAAGGCTTAAACTATTGATAGCGACTTCTGGTAAACCTAACTTAAAGCGGATCATTTCACCTTGCTCGGTGACACGTAATCCGCCTTTTAAGCTGCGTGGTGGTTGAGATAACAGTGCTGCGTGAGCTGGTGCACCACCACGACCAATACTACCGCCACGGCCATGGAATAGGGTGATTTCAACCCCAGCTTGTTCGCAAACATCAACCAGTTTTTCCATTGCGCTATATTGCGCCCAACCTGCCGACATTACACCCGCATCTTTAGCTGAATCTGAGTAGCCGATCATGACCATTTGGTGGTTTTGAATAAAGCCACGATACCAGTCAATATTCAGTAGTTGCTCAATAACATCAGCACCATTATTCAAGTCATCAAGGGTTTCAAATAATGGACAGACATCCATTCTAAATGGACAGCCAGCTTCTTGCAGTAGTAAGTGAACGGCAAGTACATCAGAAGCCGTACGCGCCATTGAAATGACGTATGAGCCTAGTGCTTCACGGGATTGCTCTGCAATAGTTTTACAGGTTTCAATGACTTCTTTAACCTCAGCCGATGGTTCCCAATCACGAGGAAGAAGTGGACGTTTCGATGATAGTTCACGAACAAGGAAAGCAATTTTATCCTGCTCGCTCCATTGGTCGTAATCACCCAGTCCAAGGTAACGAGTAAGCTCTGATATCACATCTGAATGACGAGTACTTTCTTGACGAATATCTAAACGGACTAAGTGTACGCCAAAACATTTAACGCGACGTAATGTATCAAGCAGTAGGCCATCAGCAATAATAGCCATGCCGCACTCATGCAGTGATTGGTAACACGCATACAGTGGATCCCATAGCTCTGCAATATCTTCAATAACAATATCGGAGGTGGGTTTCTGACCATGAATCTTCGCATCAAGATTGTCACGAGTATGAACTAGCTTATTACGTAGTTGCTTTAGAATAGCGCGGTAAGGTTCATGCTCTTCGCCTGCAAGCTCACGCACCGTCTCGTTACACTGAGTCATGGATAATTCGTTGATCAACTCTTGAATATCATTGAGGTAAAGATCTGCCGCTTTCCAACGTGATAAAGAGAGCACTTCACGTGTCACATTCGAGGTAACAAATGGGTTACCATCTCGGTCTCCACCCATCCAAGAAGAGAAGGTGACTGGTGATGCGTCAAGAGGAAGGGCTTCGCCAAGGTGTTGCTGTAATTTTTCATCAAATAGGCGAAGAAATTCTGGTACAGCTTGCCATAGTGAATTTTCAATAACGGCATAACCCCATTTAGCTTCATCAATCGGGGTTGGACGTTGCTGACGAATAACATCTGAGTGCCATGCTTGAGCAATAAGCTGTTCAAGGCGCTGCTCAATACGTGCTCGTTCAGAGGTTGATAACTCGCTAAGCTCTAACTGAGATAAACATTTATTAATCTGTACCAATTTGTGAATCATGGTACGTCGAGCGATTTCTGTTGGGTGTGCTGTTAGCACTAAATCAATATTAAGTTCACGAACCGCTTCAATAGAATCAAGCTGATTGACGTCATTGTCGGTCAGCTTATTAAACAGCTCATCGAGTGCATCAGGGCTGCATAATGTGGTTTCACATTGACGAGAGATAGTATGGTATTGCTCTGCAATATTCGTGAGATTCAGGAATTGGCTAAAGGCGCGAGCAACTGGAAGTAATTGATCATCGGGTAAGTTCTGTAGCTCATCGATAAGCTTTGCACGATCTTCTTCACTACCAGAATGTGCTGATTTAGATAGTTTACGAATAGTTTCGACTTTATCTAACAGTTCGTCACCATGTGCCGTTTTAATGGTATTACCAAGCAGGTGACCTAGCATACTTACGTTACTTTTTAACGTGCTGTATTTCTCATTCATATCGCATCCATCTCGTAATTTAGTTACATCCAATTTAAACTTCTAACAGACAATCTAGCCGTGATCTCACTTTGAGGTCAACTATCATTACATTTATAAGTGTTAAAACCGATCTATTTTGATTTTGGTCATAAATGCGATTGAAGTCTGTAATTTTGTTTCATTATTGCTCGTTTACCAACAAATAACAGTTAGTAATAATATTGTCTCAAACTGATGTCAAATCGATGAATGATGAAAATGTTACAAAAAGATGAAGGAAAAGTTTTAAAAAGGATTAGGAAGTTGAGGTTTTTAAGGCTTTTCTGTTGACAGTACGTTAATTAATCAGTAAACATATAAATGCAATGCAAACGAATAATTTATTGCTTTATTTAGCCGTAACCTGAGCAAGGAATGCCGGGTCTCCATTGTTAATTTAGGATGTTTTAACATGAACCAAGCGAAGCTTTTTACTCATACCTTCCGACGACGCTAAGTCATATTCGCTTGGTGCGTATGCGCCCCTCATATTTGCTGTTTTCAGCACTTCTTGTTACACGTTACTGCTGCGAAAAAATAAAGACTCAAGCCAGATTTGCTCCTCAACGGTAACAACAATCATTAGACTAAAAATGGAATTTGTAATGTTAAAGACTCTAATTATCGGTGCAAGTGGCTATACCGGTGCAGAACTTGCGAAAATGGTGGTTAAGCATCCTCACTTAGAACTTGCGGGTTTATTTGTTTCTGAAAATAGCCTTGATGCGGGTAAACCGTTAAGTGATTTACATGGTCAATTGAAAGGCATTGTTGATTTACCGTTACAGCCGTTAATCAGTCCAAGTGATATTGCTAAAAATGCTGACGTTGTTTTACTTGCCACAGCCCATCAAGTCAGCCATGACCTTGCTGCCAGTTTTCTTAATAAAAGGTGTCAGGTTTTTGATTTATCCGGTGCTTTTCGTGTTAAAGGTGATGATTTCTATACCCAGTATTATGGCTTTGAACACCAGTATTCAGATTGGCTTGAACAAGCGGTTTATGGGTTAGCTGAATGGAATCATGATGCCATTGCGAAGGCACAATTAATTGCTGTTCCGGGCTGTTACCCAACAGCTTCACAATTAGCGCTTAAACCATTAATTGAAGCGGGTTTACTTGATACCGAGCAGTGGCCAGTGATTAATGCAGTTAGTGGTGTGTCTGGTGCTGGTAGAAAAGCGACCGTGACTAATAGTTTCTGCGAAGTAAGCCTGCAAGCTTACGGTTTATTTTCCCACCGCCACCAACCTGAAATCAGTACTCATCTAGGTCGTGATGTTATTTTTACCCCCCATCTTGGCAACTTTAAACGTGGCATTCTTGCAACTATTACAGCGAAGCTAGCACAAGGCGTCACGCTAGAGCAGGTAACGGAAGCATTGAACCTAGCATATGCATCTACAGCAGATAAACATGCGGTACGTCTTTTAGGAACACAAGCGGCACGTCTACAGAATGTGGTAGGGACTTGCTTCTGTGATATTGGCTGGAAGGTGAATGGTCAACATATCATTTTAACATCAGCTATTGATAACCTTTTGAAAGGGGCTTCTTCGCAAGCGATGCAGTGCATAAATATTCGAAATGGTTTCCCACAATTAACCGCTTTAGTGTAGGAATTCGATGATGAGTCAGGTTCCATTAGTCATTAAATTAGGTGGTGCAGTACTTTCATGTACAGAAACCTTAGAAAAGTTATTTTCAGCGATTAATCATTATCAAGCTAATTCGCAGCGTCCATTAATTTTAGTGCACGGTGGCGGTTATTTGGTTGATGACTTAATGGCAAAACTGCAACTACCGACAGTGAAAAAACAAGGTTTACGTGTAACACCTAGTGATCAAATTGATGTTATTGCTGGAGCACTCGCTGGGACTGCGAATAAATTACTTCAAGGGCAGGCAATTAAATCTGGCGTAAAAGCAGTCGGGCTAAGTCTGGCCGATGGAGGTTTATGCCAAGTTTCGCAATTAGATCCTGAGTTAGGCTCAGTGGGTAAAGCTGAGCCGGGTAATGGCGCACTGATCACACAAATTATGGCATCAGGTTATATGCCGATCATTAGCTCAATTGGTTTAGATGGGCAGGGCGAGTTGATGAATGTCAATGCAGACCAAGCCGCCGTTGCTGTTGCTGCCGCCGTTGATGGTGAGTTGGTATTACTCTCTGATGTGAGTGGTGTATTAGATGGCAAAGGGCAATTAATTGAAGCGTTAACAGAAGCTGAGGCTGAATCGTTAATCGAACAAGCGGTGATCACCGATGGCATGATTGTCAAAGTACGCGCAGCATTTGATGCGGCCAAAGCGCTAGGCCGTCCTATTGAAGTGGCGAGTTGGCGTTCCCCTGAAAAATTAACAGCACTATTTGCTGGCGAGAGCATCGGTACCAAATTTACGTTGTAATTGAAATTAAGTTAACAATATTTAGCACATCGCCTAAACGGAATAACCGCAAGGCTGATAAGGAGAACAGCACATGAGCAAGATTAATAAAGTTGTATTAGCCTATTCTGGCGGTTTAGATACATCAGCTATCATTCCATGGTTGAAAGAGAACTATGACTGTGAAGTTGTCGCATTCGTGGCAGATGTAGGTCAAGGCGAAGAAGAGCTGGTTGGGATTGAAGAAAAAGCATTGGCTTCAGGAGCTTCATCTTGTTACATCGCTGATCTTAAAGAAGAGATGGTGAAAGATTATATCTACCCATCACTAAAAACTGGTGCAGTGTATGAAGGTAAATACCTACTGGGTACTTCAATGGCGCGTCCAATTATTGCTAAAGCACAAGTTGAATGTGCATTAGAAGTTGGTGCCGATGCGTTATGTCACGGTTGTACTGGTAAAGGTAACGATCAGGTACGTTTTGAAGGTGCATTTGCCGCACTAGCACCACAGCTTAAAGTAATTGCTCCTTGGCGTGAATGGGATCTACGTAGTCGTGAAGCGCTATTAGATTATCTTGCTGAGCGTGATATTCCATGTACAGCATCGCTTGAAAAAATTTACTCTCGTGATGCGAATGCTTGGCACGTATCAACAGAAGGAGGGGTGCTAGAAGATACGTGGAACGCACCAAACGATCTATGTTGGGTATGGACAAAAGATCCAGAGCAAGCACCGGATCAAGCTGAAACGGTAACACTTAAGATTGAACAAGGTGAAGTGGTTGCGGTTGATGGTGAAGCGATGACGCCATACAACGTGCTAACGTACCTCAATGAAAAAGGTATCGAGCACGGTGTTGGTCGTATCGATATCGTAGAAAACCGCCTAGTTGGTATGAAGTCTCGTGGTTGTTATGAAACACCTGGAGGCACGATTATGATGGAAGCGCTACGTGCGGTTGAGCAGCTAGTACTCGATAAAGAATCGTTCGATTTCCGTCAAACGCTAGGTCTTAAAGCGTCGCACCTTATTTATGATGGTCGTTGGTTTACGCCATTATGCCAGTCATTAATTGCAGCTGCTGATGAGCTAGCAAAAGATGTGAGTGGTGAAGTGGTCGTTAAGCTGTACAAAGGCCAAGCAACTGTAATTCAGAAACGCTCAACTAACAGCTTATATTCTGAAGAGTTTGCGACCTTTGGTGAAGATGATGTGTATGATCACAGCCATGCTGGAGGCTTCATTCGTCTTTACTCACTAGCAAGTCGTATTCGTGCTTTAAATAGCCAAAAGAAATAACAAAAACAATCACGGGGCTCCCTACTTAAGCCCCGTTTGATTACGCCATAACAAGATAAGCAAGTCGATACGTAGAGCAAAGGAGAGGTACCATGGCATTATGGGGCGGACGTTTTAGTCAGGCAGCTGACACACGGTTTAAACAATTCAATGATTCACTGCGTTTTGACTATCGTCTAGCAGAGCAAGATATTGTTGGCTCAATCGCATGGTCTAAAGCCCTACGTCAGGTCGATGTATTAACCGAGCAAGAGCAGCAAAAGCTTGAGTTAGCATTGAATGAACTAAAACTTGCAGTGATGGAAGATCCGGAGCAAATTTTACGTTCAGATGCGGAAGATATTCATAGTTGGGTAGAGCAACAGTTGATCGCTAAAGTCGGTGATCTTGGTAAAAAGCTTCATACCGGACGTTCACGAAATGATCAGGTGGCGACCGATTTAAAACTATGGTGTCGTCAGCAAGGTCAGCAATTGCTATTAATGCTTGATCGCTTACAGCAACAGTTAGTGACAGTCGCCCGTGATCATCAAGCCACGGTTCTGCCAGGTTACACTCACTTGCAACGTGCTCAGCCTGTGACTTTTGCCCATTGGTGTTTAGCCTATGTCGAAATGTTTGAGCGTGATTATTCTCGCTTAACCGATGCGCTCGATCGTTTAGATACCTGTCCGTTAGGCTCTGGCGCATTGGCGGGCACAGCCTATCCGATTGACCGTGAAGTGCTGGCACATAGTTTAGGTTTCCACAGTGCAACACGTAACAGTTTAGATTCAGTCTCTGATCGCGATCATGTGATGGAACTACTTTCTACCGCTTCTATTTCTATGCTTCATCTATCACGTATGGCAGAAGACTTGATCTTCTACAACTCAGGTGAGTCTAACTTTATTGAACTGGCTGATACGGTGACATCAGGATCATCTTTGATGCCACAGAAGAAAAACCCAGATGCATTAGAGCTTATTCGTGGTAAATGTGGTCGTGTTTATGGCGCGATGACTGGCATGATGATGACTGTGAAAGCGTTGCCGCTTGCATATAACAAAGATATGCAAGAAGACAAAGAGGGCTTGTTTGATGCGCTCGATAGCTGGCATGACTGTATGGAAATGGCAGCATTGTGTTTTGATGGCATCAAGGTTAACAAAGACCGTACTTTAGAAGCCGCAATGCAAGGTTACTCGAATGCGACAGAGCTTGCAGATTACTTAGTGGCGAAAGGCATTCCATTCCGTGAAGCACACCATATTGTTGGTGTTGCTGTGGTTGCTGCAATTGCTAAAGGTTGCGCATTAGAAGAGTTATCACTTGAAGAGATGAAGCAATTCTCTGAAGTAATTGATGATGATGTATACCCAATTCTGACTATTGAATCGTGTTTAGATAAACGTTGTGCGTTGGGTGGCGTTGCGCCAAATCAAGTCGATTATGCGATTGGTCAAGCAGAGAAACGGTTAGAAAAACGTTACTCACCAAGCGTGAAGGTGCGTGGTGCTCGTTTAACGGATCTTGATGCTATTGAAGGTATGGTTGTGTACTGGGCGGGGCTGGGTGAAAACCTACCACGTAACCGAAATGAATTAGTTCGTGATATTGGCTCGTTTGCGGTGGCAGAACATCATGGTGTCGTGACAGGTTGTGCGTCGCTATATGTTTATGATTCAGGGCTTGCGGAAATTCGTTCTTTAGGTGTTGAAGCGGGTTGGCAACAACAAGGGCAGGGCAAAGCAATTGTTGAGCATTTGCTTGAAAAAGCCGATCAAATGGCAATTAAGAAAGTCTTTGTACTAACACGTGTCCCAGAGTTCTTTATGAAGCGAGGCTTTACTCCGACATCGAAATCATTACTGCCAGAAAAGGTAATGAAAGACTGCGATCGTTGTCCGCGTCAACATGCCTGTGATGAAGTCGCGCTTGAAGTGCGGTTGGATCAAGAGCAGCGAATTCCGACGGTTAACGTTGCTTAATTGAAGTAATTTTCAAGATAGAAAAAGCCCTCATCAGAGGGCTTTTTATTTGGAGAGTTGTTGTGGTTTTGTTTTTTCTCACCAATTAAACTGCAGGTTTTAACTGATGAACAATCTGGACCACAATCCAGACAATACTTGAAAGCTTAGCCTAGGTAAGTTTCTAACTCTTCGCTACCACCGATGTGTTTACCACCGATGAATACTTGAGGAACAGTGCTACGGCCTGTAATTGCACGTAAAGAAACGGTTGTCGCATCTTTACCTAGAATGATTTCTTCATACTGTAGACCTTTGTCGATCAAGTTTTGTTTTGCTTTCACACAGAAAGGGCAACCAGGTTTAGAGAATACGGTAATTGATTCTTGTAGCTTTTGCTCTGGTGCGATGTACTTCAGCATAGTGTCTGCGTCAGACACTTTGAATGGGTCGCCTGGTTCTTCATTTTCAACGAACATTTTTTCAACAACGCCATTTTTAACTAGCATGCTGTAACGCCATGAGCGAGCACCAAAACCTAGATCATCTTTCTCAACAAGCATGCCCATGCCTTTAGTGAACTCACCATTACCATCGGGAATGAAAGTGATGTTTTCAGCGTCTTGATCGGCTTTCCATGCATTCATTACGAACGTATCGTTTACAGATACACATAGGATGTCATCCACACCATTTTCAGCAAATACTGGTGCTAACTCGTTGTAACGAGGTAAGTGGCTTGAAGAACATGTTGGTGTAAATGCGCCAGGTAGACTGAATACGACAACGGTCTTATTAGCGAATAAATCTTCAGTTGTTACGTCAACCCACTGATCACCTTTACGTGTGTGGAAAGTAACTTGTGGTACAGCCTGACCTTCTTTAGATGCGAACATAATGTAATCCCTTAAAAATATAAATAAGTCTGATGTAATCGGAGTGTTTAATCATTTGCTCCGTTTACTGTAGTTATTATGTAACTTTACTCTTGATAGCTCCAATCGTTTGCTGCTATGGTTTCAATAGTCAAATCCTATTATAAGACATGCCAATGAATATTCGTGATCTGGAATATCTTGTTGCTCTTTCTGAGCACAAACATTTTCGTAAAGCAGCTGAAGCCTGTTACGTCAGCCAGCCCACATTAAGTGGACAAATTAGAAAACTAGAAGATGAGCTAGGTGTTTCATTATTAGAAAGAACTAGCCGTCGAGTATTGTTCACTGACGCAGGTCTGAGTTTAGTCGCTCAGGCACAGAAAGTGTTGCTTGAAGTCAAAATACTTACAGAACTTGCTAGTGTGCAAGGAGAAAGTATGTCTGGACCGCTGCATATCGGCTTTATTCCAACAGTTGGTCCGTACTTGTTACCGCAAATTATCCCAAGCTTGAAAGATGCATTTCCTGAGTTAGAACTCTTTTTACATGAAGCACAAACCCATCAATTGGTACAACAATTAGAAGAGGGCAAATTAGATTGCATTATTTTAGCTGCGGTAAAAGAAAGTGAGCCGTTTATTGAGTTGCCGCTATATGATGAGCCGATGATGTTAGCTGTGCCTGAAACGCATAAATGGGCGAGTGAAAAAGATATTGATATGTCTCTGTTGCACGGTGAAAGTTTATTGATGCTAGAAGATGGGCACTGTTTACGTAATCAAGCCCTTGGTTTTTGTTTTGCAGCAGGCGCGCGTGATGATGGTCGCTTTAAAGCCACCAGTTTAGAAACGTTACGTAACATGGTTGCAGCGGGCAGTGGTATTACGTTACTACCTCAATTGGCAAGTCCGAAAGAGCATTGCCGTGATGGAGTGTGTTATATCGCAGCAAAACATCCTCAGCCAACCCGCTTGATTACATTAGCCTATCGTCCAGGTTCGCCACTTAAAGCGCGATATGAAAAGCTCGCTGAAGTGATCAAAGAAAAAATGCCAGAAGTTTTTGCTAAGCATACTCAACCGTAATACCTGAAACTATTTCTGTTATTCAAAATAAAAAAAGAGCGCTCATTGAGCGCTCTTTTTTGTATACGTAACAGCGTTTAGAACAACTCTTCAGCCGTTTCTGTATCAAATTTTTGCTCTGAAACCGCTTGTTGTACAGAACGTGTTGGCTCAGTCCCTTTAATGAAATACTCATACATTGAGCTTGCATCATTACGGTTTGACAGCTGACCTGTTGCACGGTCGATACGCACTTTTACAATATCACTTGGAATTTGCTTTTCTTGTTCAGGGGTATTTTTCAACGCCTGACGCATAAAGTTAATCCATGCAGGCTGCGCGGCAGTACCACCAAATTCATGACGGCCTAGATCACGGCGGAAGTTATCAAATCCAACCCAGGTTGTAGCAACAATATTTGGACCAAAACCTGTGTACCAAGCATCTTTCGCTTGATTCGATGTTCCCGTCTTGCCACCGATATCATGACGTTTAAGTACTCTTGCTCTAAAGCCTGTTCCATATGGATGGCCGGGCTCACCCCAGATGTTACTTTTTAGCATTTCGCGCACAAGGAATGCATTTTGCTCACTGATCACCTCTGGTGCGTAGCGAACTGCTGGCATAGGTATCACTTTTTCAAGGTCTGCCGGCGTTGGTTTTTCTGTTTCTGTCAGTGTAGTGGTAGAAACAGTGGTATCTGTCGATGGATCTAATTTATGATCTTCAACTGCGGTTGCCATTGCCACTTGCATTTTTGCTTGCGGGTTTTTCGCTTGACATGCATCGTTACAAACAATGGCAGGATCTGCGTAGTAAATTAACTGGTCATCATTATTATCGACTTTGTTAATTAAGAACGGTTCAACAGCATAGCCGCCATTTACAAATACAGAATAACCTTGAACTAGCTCTAGTGGTGTTAAGCTGCCTGCACCCAGTGCGATAGGCTCTGCGCGAGGTAAATCAGCACGTTTAAAACCAAAGCGTGTTAGATAATCAATGGTGAAATCTAATCCTGCAATGCGAAGAGCACGAATAGCCATTACGTTTATGGAACGTGCTAAACCAATACGGGCACGAGTTGGACCACCGTATTTACCGCCAGAGTTCTTTGGTCGCCATGCTTTTCCTTGCCATTTATCCCATTTAGTAATTGGCGCATCATTTATTAAGGTTGCAAGGGTTAAACCTTTCTCTATTGCAGCGGAGTAGATAAACGGTTTGATACCTGAGCCCACTTGGCGAATAGATTGCGTTGCACGGTTAAATTTACTTTGGGTGTAATTAAAACCACCAATCATTGCAAGTATTCCTCCATTATCAGGAGACATCGCAACAAATGCAGTATTAGCTGCTGGGACTTGGCTAAGTACCCATTGATTCGTTGTGACGGTTGCACTGTCTTTTTTATCACTCACCGTATTTTGGTTATGTTGAACCCAAATTTGTTGACCCGCAGTAAGGATATCACTGGCTTTTTTGGGAGCTGGACCCTGACTTGAGTCAGAAAGGAACTTGCGAGCCCACTTCATACCATTCCAATCGATAGTGGCAATATCCCCATTTTTAGTCACGATAGCTGCGGTTTTACCATCAACTTTCGTTACGACAGCAGGGATAAGCTTGCCATAAACGGGCTGATCTTGAAGTTTATTTACAATTTGATTGGCATTTAATGCCGGCTGTCCTGGTTTCCAAAGAACCGCTGTTGGGCCTCGGTAACCATGACGACGGTCATAATTTAGCAGGTTGTTTACTGCGGCTTGCTGGGCATCAAGTTGAAGTTTGCTATTGATAGTCGTATATACCTTCATGCCTTTTTCATACGCAGCAGCACCATAGCGATCGACCATCCATGCACGAGCACGCTCTGCAACATAAGGTGCGTAAAGTTGAATTTCTGCGCCATGATAGTGAGAGACTATAGGTTCAGCGCGCGCAGCATCCATTTGTGCTTTGGTGATGTAGCCTTCTTCAAGCATACGACCTAAAACAACATTACGACGAGTTGTTGCTCGGTCAATAGAATAAATTGGGTTCATTGTGGATGGCGCTTTTGGCAAGCCCGCAATAACTGCAATTTCAGATAATGTCAGTTGATCAACTGTTTTACCAAAATACACTTGGGCAGCAGCACCTACACCATAGGCGCGATAGCCGAGATAAATTTTGTTTAAATAGAGATCAAGAATTTGATCTTTGGTCAGCAGCTTTTCAATGTGAATAGCAATGAAAGCTTCTTTGATTTTACGCATGATTTTCTTCTCATTAGATAAGAAGAAATTTCTTGCAAGCTGTTGAGTAATAGTACTAGCACCTTGACGAGCTGAGCCTGATGTCAATACGACAAAAGCTGCACGGGCAATACCGATAGGATCGACGCCTGGGTGCTCATAAAAACGACTATCTTCCGTCGCGATAAAAGCCTCTCGCATGAGAGGAGGAATTTCATCTAGTGTCAGAGGTATACGTCGCTTTTCACCAAACTGTGAGATCAGTTTACCATCTTCGCTATACACCTGCATCGGTGTTTGCAGCTCGACATTTTTTAATTCTGCTACATCTGGAAGGTCTGGCTTTACATACAGGTAAAAGCCAAAAATAGTACCAACTCCAAGAATCATGCAAATTAATGCAAGTATTAGTAATCGCTTTATGAACTTCACTTGAGATTTCCCGTTACGCCATCGTGCTAATTATCATTATCCATTATCTTTCAATTACTAGTATAAAGATAACAAAAAGAAAATTAATGCCATTGATGGTGTTTATTCGAAATAGTTTGTTTTTTCACCATATGGGAGCATAACACGGATGTTTCGGAACCCATTAAGTGTTGGGGTAGATATTGGTAGCCACAGCATAAAAGCTGTGGCGCTACAGCAGAAAAAAGATCAGTTTGAATTGGCTGCATACGCTGAGGTTGAATTAACCAAATCGGTAATCAACGAACAGCATAATGTAAATGCGATAGCGCTGTTGTCAGCAATACGTCAATTAAAGAAACAACTGCCGTGGCAAGCCAAAAACGTTACTTTAGCCTTACCAGATAGTGCTGTTATCAGCAAAGTTGTCCAACTCGATACCAGTCTCAATGAAGATGAGGCTGAGTTTGCGATCGTCCAAGCCTTAGGCGCTGCGTCCCCTTTTCCTGTCGAAGAGTTGTGGTTTGATTATTTCCCCATGGTGAGTGAACGTTTCTCAGAAGCTGCCACTACAGCACCATATCAAGTCTTTGCTTCTCGTAAAGAAACCATCGATAGCCGCGTTACTGTTTTAAAGAAAGTTGGCTTTAAACCGACGGTCGTTGAATTACAGACTAATGCATTGTTATGGCTAACCGAATATTTAGCCGAGATAGGCAGCCAGTATATGCAGTGGGGACTGGTTGATGTCGGTAAATGTCACACAGAATTTTGTATGAAACCGGAAGGTAGTAATGCTTACCATCGTGAAATTCGCTTTGGTACCAGTCAGTTTGAGGATTCACCATATCAACAAGATAGCGATGAAGAGAATAATGTTGAGCGTTTTACCGAGCAATTTGCTGAACAATTAAAGCGCCAAATTCAGCTTTATAACTCAACCCATCCTCGCTGCAGTATTAAAGGATTATGGCTTGCTGGTGGTTGTCAGTCTTTGATTTCAGATGCGCTATTAAAGCAGTTAGTGGGATTAGAGGTTGTTTGGATCAAACCGTTTGAACATTTTAGCCAGCCGAAGAACGTGACATTACCGAGTGATATGTCAAGTCAATATGCTGTCGCGACCGGATTAGCGTTACGGGGGATGGCATGATCGATAAATTAAACCTTCTGCCATGGCGTGAAGAACGGCGTAAGCAACATAAACAACGTTTTATAGGGCTTATGGCTGCTGCGGTGTTGGTCGCTTTTTTAGCGAATTATGGGGTCGTTCAATACTTAGATTTGCAGCAGCAACAACAACAAGCCCGTAACAACCAATTTCAACAAGAAATTGATTTACTCGAAAAACGATTAGCCTTTCTACCTAAGTTAGAAGAGCAGCGTAAAGCGATTCAACTGAGGCTAAACGTGATTGCTGATATTCAACAATCGCGTAATCGCGCAACGCAGTTATTGAATCAATTACCGAATGTTGTACCTGGCGGTGTATATCTTGAATCATTGAATTTGAACTCACAACGAGTAGGCATTAAAGGAGTGGGTGATTCTAACGGTCACTTAGCCGCATTACTGGGTGGGGCAGAGCAATCTAAATGGTTCATTAATGTTGATATGCACTCATTGGTGACGACCAAAGGTAGTCAGTCTGAACAGCTTTCTCAGTTCAATGCTTCTTTTGATTTAACTGTGCCTTCTTTTGCGCAACCAAAAGTAAATAAAGTCGCAAAAAAAGACATCAATAAGGGGAAGTGATATGGCTGATTGGCAAGAACTTGAATTAGATGAAATCACTGAATGGCCTTTGCTACCTCAATGTATTGTGGCAACTGTCTTGGCTGTGGCATTAAGCGCGTTTGGTTATTGGTATTGGGTTAGCCCAAAGAATGATCAGCTTGAGCAAATGAAACAAAAAGAGCAGACCCTTAAGTCACAGTTAGTCAGTCGAGCTTCACAAGTGGCCGCACTACCTCGGGTTAAAGAGCAAGTTGCAGAATTAAACCGCCGTTACAATGAAATGATTGAGCAACTACCGGAAGAGCAAGAACTAGCGAGTTTGCTCGCGGGGATTAATGATATCGGTGTCAATAATGGTTTGGTGTTCCAATCAATCAAATGGGCACCCCGAGTTGAGCACGAGTTATATTACGAATTACCTATCAATATGCAGTTGACAGGGAATTACGAGCAAATTGGTAAGTTTGCGGAAGCCGTTGCGAGCTTGCCTCGTATTGTTAACTTAAATAACGCTGAGTTAAGTCGAGTTAAGCCGTTAGGTCAGCCTGATGAAACCTTGTCTTTGAAAGTCTCTGCAACGACCTATCGTTTCAAGACACCAAGCCAAGAAAAGATCAATAGTGATGAGGGCTAAGCTATGAAAAAAGTAGTGTGGTTATTACCTATTGTTATTGGTTTAGTGGGGTGTCAGGCCAATGATGATTCTGTCGCAGAATTTATCGCAATGACCCATAACGAAGCAAAAGCACGAGTTAAGCCTTTGCCAGAACCTTTTGTCTTTGAGGCTGAAAAGTTTGTCATGACGAGCAAACGAGTACCGTTTGTTAAGCCAATTCCAGAGCAGTTACTGACCAAGAAAGAGAAGGGCGAGTGTTGGCAACCTCAGCTTGACCGCCAACTCAGCAAGCTTGAAAATTTTGCGCTAGAAAAACTCTCAATGAAAGGGGCGATTGGAAACAAGAAGCAACTTTGGGGGTTAGTTTTTACACCTGAAGGCGACTTGATGAAAATTAAGCCTGGGCAATATATTGGTCTTAATCGCGGCAAGGTACTTACGGTTAGCGACAAAATAATTGAAATTGAAGAAACATTACCAGATGGCAAAGGATGTTGGCTTAAACGACCGACTAAACTGGCGCTAGTTCAGCAGTAATCAAGGATAAGTTATGAAAGGGAATGTGTGGATGTTAAGCCGCCAGTATCTAGCAACACTTTGGCTATTATGCTGTGGAGCATTAGCTTTTCCGAGTGTTGCTGCTGTACCTGCAGCTGGAATGATCGATAATCAGATTCAAGCCATTGATTTTCGTCGTGATGGAAAAGGACGAGGGGTATTAACCGTTCGTTTAGATAAGCCGCAGTCGTTAGTTGATTTACGTCGTAATGGTAACAAACTACAGCTAGATATTTTTGATACCGTACTGAAAGATGACATGGTTTATACGCTTGATGTTGTTGATTTTGCAACGGTTGTAAATAGTATTGAAACCATGCGTGTGTCAAAAGGTGCACGCTTAATTTTTAATATGAAAGGCAGCTACGATTATGATTATAATCTTCGTGGTAAGCGTCTTGAAGTTATCATTGAAAAGCGTGTGAAAAAAGCGGTAAAAGGCACTAGCTCTAACGCCAAGATCAATTACAAAGGCAAGCCTATCTCAATTAACTTCCAAGATATCCCTGTGCGTAATGTTTTGCAGTTAATTGCTGATTATAACGATTTTAACTTGGTGGTCTCAGATTCTGTTAGTGGTAATGTCACGCTACGTCTTGATGATGTGCCTTGGCCACAAGTACTAGATATTATTCTGCAATCAAAAGACTTAGATAAGCGTGTGCGTGGTTCTGTGTTATTGGTTGCCCCTAAAGCGGAACTCACAGCAAGCGAACATCAGGTAATGGAAGCTAAGCGTAAGCAACAAGAGTTGTTGAGTCTGCGTTCTGATTTGATTCAAGTGAACTATGCGAAAGCGACTGATATTGCAGCGCTTTTAAGTGGTAGCACCGATGGTGTTGGGATGCTTTCTGAGCGTGGTTCATTGCATGTTGATGAGCGTACCAATGCGCTCATCATCAAAGATACCCCTGATAATATTCGAAGTATTAAAGATATTGTGTCATCACTTGATATTCCGGTTATGCAGGTACAAATCGAAGCACGTATTGTCACTATAAATGAAGGTGATATTGATGAGCTTGGTGTTCGTTGGGGAGTATCGAAAGTTAATGGCGACACGACGGTTGGTGGTTCAATTGAAGGTAACTTAGCAAGTTCAGGCTTATTAGGTGAAGATGCAACCGTTGATGATTTTCTTAACGTAAACCTAGGTGCTGGCGCAGGTGCAGCTTCAATAGCGTTCCAAGTGGCAAAGCTAGGGAATATCTTACTTGATTTAGAACTGTCGGCATTACAGACTGAAAATAAAGCAGAAATTATCTCTAGTCCTCGTTTGATGACCACCAATAAGAAAACGGCGTATATCGAGCAAGGTACAGAAATTCCGTATTTAGAAGCTTCATCTAGTGGTGCAACATCGGTATCGTTTAAAAAAGCAGTACTAAGCTTAATGGTTACACCACAAATTACACCGGATGATAAACTCGTGTTAGATCTTGAAGTGACTCAAGATAACAAAGGGGAAGATGTCCCTACTGGTACGGGTACTGCGATTTCTATTGATACTCAACGTATTGGTACTCAAGTACTGGTGAATAACGGTGAGACAGTGGTTTTAGGCGGTATTTACCAACACAGTATGACCAATGTGACTCGTAAGGTACCGTTATTGGGTGATATTCCAGTATTAGGTGCATTATTCCGTCATAAAATGGAACAAATGGGTAAGCGTGAATTACTTATTTTTGTGACGCCTAAAATTGTTATTCAGTAGTCTTTACTGCTAATCAACAAACCATAAAAATTTAGCTACACTGTTATAGCAACGGATGGATCCTTATTTAATTAGTTCCATCCGTTGTTTTTATTGGGCTATATAATTATTATTTTGCCATATTCATGCTCAGCGATAGCGGAATTACAAGGTTATTACGATTGACCTTAGACCGTTGCTGAGCCATTATGGCGACCTCTTTTGGTAGGACAGGCATAATAAAATACTGATTAGGAGTGACTAGCGCTTGCATTATAGCTACCAGTCCTGAGATAATTTTCTGTCTTATCACGAATTATATGTGAGGAACTTGGCGCCTCGGGCTTATTAATTAATAGAGCCTGCGGGTGGTGTCGTTTTATTAACCGCGCGTAAAATTGCTAAAAATGGCTGAAAAACGAAATATTTTCTTGGTCGGCCCAATGGGTGCCGGCAAAAGCACTATTGGTAGACACCTTGCACAGCAGCTGCATATGGAATTCTTTGACTCAGATACAGTTATTGAAGAACGTACAGGTGCTGATATTAGTTGGGTCTTTGACGTGGAAGGTGAAGACGGTTTCCGTGTTCGCGAAGAAGGCGTTATCGATGATCTAACACAAGAGCAAGGCATTGTTCTGGCAACTGGTGGTGGTTCTGTTAAAACTAAAGAGAACCGTAATCGCCTTTCTGCACGTGGTATCGTAGTTTATCTAGAGACGACTATCGAGAAGCAACTAGCTCGAACTCAACGCGATAAAAAGCGTCCTCTACTTCAAACTGATACGCCTCGTGAAGTGCTGGAAGCACTTGCAGAAGAGCGCAATCCATTATATGAAGAAGTAGCTGACTACGTTGTTCGCACTGATGATCAAAGTGCGAAGGTAGTGGCAAACCAAATCATCAAAATGCTAGAAGAGCGTTAATCAACAAAAAGAGAGAAGCTGACCATGGAACGGATCAATGTCAATTTAGATGACAGAAGCTACCCTATTTCAATTGGCGCCGAGTTGTTTTGCAACTCGGCGTTGTTTGCATCTGCGATTCCTGCGGGAAAGCGGGTGGTAGTGGTCAGTAACGAAACTGTTGCCCCGCTGTATGCACAGCAGGTAATGGAAACCATCAGTTCATTAGAGTGCCAAGTGGCATTACTTTCTCTCCCAGATGGTGAACAATACAAAACGTTAGAGACTTTTAATCAAATCATGACTTTCTTACTTGATGGTAATTATGGTCGTGATGTTGTGATTGTAGCGCTCGGTGGCGGCGTCATAGGTGATGTCGTGGGCTTTGCTGCTGCAAGTTATCAACGTGGCGTAGATTTTATTCAAGTACCTACCACATTACTTTCTCAAGTGGATTCATCTGTTGGTGGCAAAACCGCAGTGAATCATCCATTGGGTAAGAATATGATAGGCGCTTTCTATCAGCCCAAAGCGGTAGTGATTGATAATCATTGCTTACAAACCCTACCTGAACGTGAGTTTGCAGCGGGAATGGCTGAAGTGATCAAATATGGCATTATTGCCGATCACGACTTTTTTGTCTGGTTAGAAGATAACATTGAACGCCTACAAGCACTCGATAACGATGCATTGTGTTATGCCATTGCACGTTGTTGTCAAATTAAGGCAGATGTTGTTGCAGCTGATGAAAAAGAATCAGGTGTACGAGCTTTACTTAATCTCGGTCATACATTTGGTCATGCGATTGAAGCAGAGATGGGCTATGGTAACTGGCTGCACGGCGAAGCGGTGTCGGCAGGCACAGTACTAGCGGCTAAAACTGCTGCAATACAAGGCCTTATTAGTGATGACGATGTAGCACGAATTATTCGACTGCATGAGCGAGCAAAGCTACCGGTAATCGCACCTGAAACAATGGGCTTCGATGATTTTATTAAGCATATGATGCGCGATAAAAAGGTATTATCAGGCCAACTACGATTGGTTCTACCGACATCCATTGGCAGTGCTGAAGTCGTGTCTAACGTGACACATGAAGTATTGCGGGATGTGATTAATCACTAAGTAGTGGTTAATCATGCGTAGCACACTAGAGGCAAAAAACTTGGATCTGGATAGCCAGATCCAGTTGCTCTCTCGCGTACAGTTTATTACTCGATTTAGCTCTCATCTTATTTTATTGAATGGTACGCAAGGCTCAGGAAAAACGTGGCTCGCGCATCAATATCTCGAAAACTATGCACAACATGCTGAACAAGCATTGCTGACGTGTACAGATGATCAAACACTGCTGCAACAACGAACACTTCTACTGCAACAATTTCATCCCACTCCGATGTTTAACGAGCAAGATTCGTTAAGCCAAAGTGCTGACCATTTACTGCCTGAAAAGATCAACTTCGTTATTATTATTGATAATGCACACTTTTTGGCGCCTGAATTACTTGCTGAATTATGGGCTCTAGTTCGTCAAACAGAAATGCATTCTGGTTGGCAAATTAATGTATTGCTCTTTGCTGATCCTAATGCCATCACTCAGCCATTCGGTGATATTGTGCGTACGATAGGGCCAGCTTTACTTGAGTTAGAAATTAGTGAGTTAAGCCCGAATGAAATTAGTCAGTTTAGCGAGATGTTACTCAATGATGAGCAACTAGGAAGTCAGCATCGACGAGATATTAAGTCACGGTTAGCGAGAGTTGAACCTCGCCCTGGTGCATTACAACAATTACCACAACAGGACGTTACTGCGATGAGTCAAGGATCACGACGTTTACCCCCAACGCAACTGTTAATAGGGTTGATTGTTATAGTGTGCATCATCATTGCGGGATGGTTTGGATTTAAAACATTACAAGATACAAAGACAACTGAAGTTACGTCTGGTGATACCTCTCTTGTATCTAAGGTTGGACCTATTGTGGCCGATCCCATCGAGAGTACAGATATCGTTATTGATGAAACGCCATTACCAACAGAGATCCATAGTGAAGGGCTGACGGTGGGGCGTGCTGAAAATGAAGCGCAACGGGTAGTTGTACCATCACCACTGATTGATGCGATGATGGATGAGCAACGTGTTGGCGGTACAGGCGAAAGTGCAGCCAAAGAATTCACCCAAGAAGGGCTTGTCATACCTGTTCAAAATGAGCCTGTTATATCTGATGGTGTCGCAATCCAAACTCGCCAGCAAACCGCTTCAGATAATACAGTGATATCAGAAGATGCGACGAACGTAAAAGCCTCAGGTGCGTCAGCGACTGATATTACGTCACATGATGTAAACTCTTTACCTGCTGTTAAGGTGATTGATCCCAAAGTAAAGCCGGACAGTAAACCGCGACTACCGAAAAAAGAGGGGATGGTTCAAACGCCGATTAAGCTTGCTAATACGACCTCGATATTCGCGATAAATAAAAGGCATTATGCAATTCAATTGTCAGCTTCGATGAGCTGGAATGAAACTAAAGCCTTTGTCGAAAAGAATAAGATCCAGTCTTCTGCTCGTATTTATAAAACACGTCGAGACGGCAAAATATGGTTTATTGTAATTTCGGGTGATTACTCAACAGCTACTCGGGCACGCTCGGCAATAAAAGCCTTACCGAAGCAATTAAAAGCGTTAAGCCCGTGGCCTAAATCATATCGAAAAATTCAACAAGAAATAGAACGTTGAAAATAAAGCCATGAGGGCAGTTATTTACGTGAATTGGTATCGGTAGAGGGTAGAAATGAGGTACAATCCGCGACCTTTCGTTACAATATTGCTAGTGTTGGTGGGTTTAGCTTAATGAAAAAGCATCGTGCATTCCTAAAATGGGCTGGGGGTAAATACTCTCTCGTTGAGGATATTAAACGACATCTACCGCCTGCGCGTAAATTGGTTGAGCCTTTTGTTGGAGCAGGGTCGGTTTTCCTTAATACCGATTACGACCATTACTTATTGGCCGATATCAATCCTGATTTGATCAATCTTTATAATATCCTCAAGCATGAGCCTGAGCGCTATATTGAAGATGCACGTAAACTTTTCACGCCTGAATACAATAATAAAGAAGCGTATTTGAAAATTCGTGAAGAATTTAATGCGAGTGATGATCCGTATTTACGCTCATTGTATTTCTTATACATGAACCGTCATGGTTTTAACGGCTTATGTCGTTATAACAAAAAAGGTGGCTTCAATGTGCCGTTCGGCTCGTATAAAAAACCTTATTTCCCTGAAGCTGAAATGTATTATTTCTCGGAAAAAGCAAAACGAGCAACGTTTGTCTGTGAAGGTTACCTCCAAACATTTTCACGTGCGAGAAAAGGGTGTGTGGTGTACTGCGATCCGCCTTATGCGCCATTATCTAGCACGGCTAATTTTACTTCTTATTCAGGTAACGGCTTTAGTTTAGATGATCAGGCTACGCTTGCTGATGTTGCAGAAAAAGCGGCAGCAGAGCGAGATATTGCGGTGTTGATTTCTAACCATGATACTGCATTAACACGTCGTTTATACACAGGTGCAGATCTTTCTGTGGTTAAAGTAAAACGTACCATTAGCCGCAATGGCAGTGGGCGCAATAAGGTCGATGAGCTGTTAGCTTTGTTCTCTGTATCAAGCACAGAGCCCGCGCCCGCGTTTTCATCTGAAGAAGAATAATTATATCGCCGTTGCCCATTGCGCAACGGCAATAATTGCCATAATCATTGCGCCAATAATCACAATCCCCACAACAATAAATGGCCATGGGCTTGATTGCTTAAAATCATGCTGTCGATTTTTATCTGATTGAACGCCAAATAACGCCGCTAACACACTCACAATAACTTGTAGCGGTGTGCTTTTCTTTGACTTAGTTATATTCACCTCGCCTTCTTTTTATTCCCCTTTTTACTGAGTGTAGTGGGTTGTCTCATCATTTTGATCAACTGAAGTAATAAATAAATCCATTGGGACAATATTTCGCGGTTCGGGTAGAATTATGGCAATTATTGGGCTTGGTTTTCCAAGTATCAGGTTTTGTGTATCGAAGAGAGGCAAGTACATGAAGGACTTCTTGATTGCTCCATCTATCTTATCGGCTGATTTTGCACGTTTGGGTGAAGACGTTGACAAGGTGTTAGCAGCGGGTGCAGACGTTATTCACTTTGATGTAATGGATAATCATTACGTGCCTAATTTAACGTTTGGTGCGCCTATCTGTAAGGCTCTTCGTGACTACGGTATTACCGCACCGATTGATGTGCATTTAATGGTAAAACCGGTGGATCGCATTATTCCTGATTTTGCTAAAGCTGGCGCAACGATGATCACGTTTCATGTTGAAGCGTCAGATCATGTTGACCGTACCTTACAACTGATCAAAGAACATGGTTGTAAAGCGGGTGTGGTTTTTAATCCGGCAACGCCACTCCACCACCTAGATTACATTATGGATAAAGTCGATATGATTTTATTGATGTCAGTGAATCCTGGCTTTGGCGGTCAATCATTTATTGCATCAACACTTGATAAACTACGTGAAGTGCGTAAGCGTATTGATGCATCAGGTCGTGATATTCGCCTTGAAGTTGATGGCGGTGTGAAAGTTGATAATATTCGAGAAATTGCAGCTGCTGGCGCAGATATGTTTGTCGCGGGCTCTGCCATTTTTAATGAACCTGATTATAAAGTCGCGATAGACAAAATGCGCGCAGAATTGGCTGAGGCTGAATGCTAATGGTATTTGAAAACATCAAGTTTATAGCGTTTGATTTAGATGGCACATTACTAGATAGCGTACCTGATTTAGCGGATGCTGCTGATAAAACGATGCGTCACCTTGGACGAGAAGGCGTGACCGTAGAGCAAGTTACCACTTGGATCGGTAATGGTGCTGATATTTTAATTGGCCGCGCATTAAGTCGAAGTGTTGATGTCGATCCAACGATTGATCCAGAGCTGCAAAAAGAAGCTCGCCAATTATTTGATCACTACTACGAGCTTGGCGGTCATGTGAAAAGTGCATTGTATGCCGACGTAAAAGCGACACTCGCTGCATTTCATCAAGCGGGTATGTCAATGGCGATTGTGACCAATAAACCCTCGCAATTTGTCCCGCATTTACTTGAAGAGCATGGCATCAGCGAGTATTTTGTTGATGTGATTGGTGGTGATACTTTCCCACTGAAAAAACCAGATCCTTATGCGCTGCATTGGTTGATGGAAAAACACAATATTGCCGCGTCTGAGATGTTAATGGTGGGGGATTCTCGCAATGATATCTTGGCAGCCAAAGCTGCAACATGTCATTCGTTGGGTTTAACCTATGGCTATAACTACGGCCAGCCTATTGCAGAGAGTGAGCCTGATGTCGTGTGCGATCACTTCAAGCAATTAGCAAATGTGGTTAAACTAGGCGACTAGTACGTTCCAGTGTACACTGGCTAACAAAGTAAAAAGCGGGAGTATACCTCTCGCTTTTCTATGAATAAGAAACTAACAGGATTGTCTGATCATGAGTAAACCCATTGTATTAAGTGGCGTACAGCCTTCTGGTGAATTAAGTATTGGTAACTACCTAGGTGCGCTGCGTCAGTGGGAACAGATGCAAGACGATTACGATTGCCAATACTGTGTTGTTGATTTGCATGCCATTACAGTACGCCAAGATCCTAAAGCGCTGCATGAAGCAACGTTAGATGCACTAGCGATTTGTTTAGCAGTCGGTGTGGATCCACAAAAGAGCACGTTATTTGTTCAGTCACATGTACCTGAACATGCACAACTAGGCTGGTTATTAAACTGTTATACCCAAATGGGTGAGCTAAGTCGTATGACTCAGTTTAAAGACAAATCAGCGCGTCATGCGAATGATGTAAACGTGGGCTTATTCGGTTACCCAGTATTGATGGCGGCTGATATCTTATTATATGGCGCACATCAAGTACCTGTAGGTAGTGACCAGAAGCAGCACTTAGAGTTAGCTCGTGATATTGCTACGCGTTTTAATAATCTGTATGGCACAGATGAAAGTCCAATTTTCCAAATTCCTGAGCCTTACATTCCATCGGTTGGTGCGCGTGTAATGAGCCTACAAGACGCGACTAAGAAAATGTCGAAGTCTGATGATAACCGTAAGAACGTGATCACCTTGTTAGAAGATCCAAAATCGATTCTTAAGAAGGTTAACAAAGCACAAACTGATGCAGAAACACCGCCACGCATTGCGTTTGATATCGAGAACAAAGCGGGGATCTCAAACCTAATGGGCCTGTACTCAGGCGCAACAGGTAAGACGTATACTGAAATTGAAGCACAATATGCAGGCGTTGAAATGTATGGCCCATTTAAGAAAGATGTGGGTGAAGCATTAGTTGCAATGCTTGAGCCTGTACAAGCTGAATACCATCGTATTCGTGCTGATCGTGCTTACCTTGACAGCGTCATGAAGCAAGGTGCTGAAAAAGCCTCTGCACGTGCGGCTGAAGTACTGAAAAAAGCATACCAAGCGGTAGGCTTTGTGGCTCGCCCATAATTAAATCGAAACTTAAATAAAAAGCAGAGCTTCGGCTCTGCTTTTTTGTTCTGAATGAAGTAGTTGGAACGAATGTCGTTGCTACTTTTTATCAATATCTTTGTGTAGTATCTCAAGTTGTTGAGAAAAAACTATTCATATGCTGAATGGTTTGTCTGTGGTGTCACATTAATGCATATGACTGATCATAATAATAGATTCCTTTTAAATGTAGATAAAAGGATTACTTATTATGAAGGCGTTAACGGCAACCCTTGCGGTGGCTCTCTCTTCTCTTTCTGTGTCGGTATGCGCAAGCCAGTTTAGTTGCGATGGACAGACTCTCACGTCAATTATGAAGGTGAGAGAGCAAGTTAAATCTCATGCGACACCCAATCAAAGTCCGACCTATTGGGTTGAAGGTATTGTGACTAAAACGACCTCTTCATTGTACAAGGGCTTTTTCTTTCAGGATTCTGTGGGAGATAATAATCCAAATACCTCCGATGGTATCTTTGCTTATACTTCCTCTAATGGTATCGATGGGTTAGCTGTAGGTGATAAAGTCTGTGTTGAGGCTAAGGCAAAACAGTTTTATGGAATGACTCAGTTAACTGTAAAGCCGGGACATATTGAGAATAAAGGATTAGCACCGCAACCAATTCGAGCCACTGATATTGTTGTTGGAAGTACAGAAAGCTTGTCACAAGCGATGGATCGTTACCAAGGGATGTTAGTAAGAATCGCACCTGAAAGTGACTTACGTATCACGCGTAATTTTGGTTTTGATTTCAGCTCAAGACGCAACAACATGGTACTTTCTCACCAATCACCACTAATAAAGCCGACCCAACTGTTTGTTGCTGAAACTGAACAAGTGGCAAAGCAAGTTGAAGCTAATACCAATAACCAACTTTATATCGACACCGATCAGTATCCAGCGAATGGTGTTATCCCGTATTTTCCTGGCTTTGATGCACAGCAAGGCTATATGCGTATTGGCGATCGAGTTGAGAATTTACAAGGTGTCATAGCATACAGTTATGGTAAGCACCGCTTATTACCAACCAATACTGTCAGCCCTAGCGATTTTGTTCATATCAATGATCGCACGTCTGCACCAAAAGTGATTACAGATAGTAATCTTAAAGTGGCGAGCTTCAATGTTTTAAACTTTTTCACAAGTCACAGCGATATTGGTGGCAGCCTCAACCCAACCTGTAAAGATCAAGCCGATGCTGACGCTGCTAAAGGGTGTAATCGAGGAGCAAAAACGGCGGCAGAATTTGAATTGCAGCGCACCAAAATTGTTAATGCGTTAACAGCTATGGATGCCGATATTATTGGCATAATGGAAATGGAGAATAACGGTTTTGGTAAAAATAGTGCAATTCAGAATCTAGTTGATGAACTTAATCTACATTTTAATGACAGCAGTGATCATTACCAATTTGTCGAGATTAACGATAAGGACAAGAATAAAGGTCAGTTCTTTGGTTCTGATGCGATTATGGTTGCCATGCTTTATCGTCCAAGCAAAGTGACACCGATTAAAGATGCGCAAGTTATTCGCATGCCATCACAACATATGAGTGCGACAAACGCTGAAGGTGAAAGTGTTAAGATTGATGCATATCAGCGTGATACGCTTTTACAACAGTTTGCTATTAATGGTGCGAAGAAAAAGAGTCAATTAACTATTGTCGTTAACCATCTTAAATCGAAAGGTTCAGGCTGTTATGAAGATTGGTTGAATGAACAAAAAGATAAGAACTATCAAAATATTCAAGGCAACTGTAACGATTTTCGTGTTTCTGCTGCAATGGTTTTAGCTGATAAGTTGAAGACAATGTCAGGTGATGTTTTAGTTATGGGGGATATGAATGCTTATGGTATGGAAGATCCTATCCGTGTACTAACACAATACAAGCCAAAGCAATATCAACGAAAAATCATGTCAGCCTCAGGCACTTTCATTGGTGATCAATCACTGCACCCTGAAGGCATTGCGGCTTCAAAAGGACTGGGGCTAGTCAACTTGGCGACGAAATGGCACGGTGCTGACAGCTACTCTTACAGTTATGATGGTGAATTAGGCAGTTTAGATCATGCTTTAGCATCTCGTTCTTTACTTAAAAAAGTGCGTGGTATTGAAGACTGGCATATTAACTCTGTAGAAAATAGCTTATTTGAATACAGTAGTAAATATAGTGGCGATCTAGTCAAATCAACAGGTCCATACTCTGCATCAGATCATGATCCCGTGATCATTAACTTTGCTTACCCAATGGCAAAAGCCTCTTTTCAAATTACATTTGTTAATAATAGTAACCAGCCTCTTTACCCTGTTTTCAACTCTTATTATTGGGATAGTACTAAACCGTGGTTAATGGCGGGGCAGCAACGCCGTTATACGAAAAAGGATAAGTTTTTAAAACATGTAGGTATTAAAAATGGAGATAAAGTCTCGCTAAGTGTCTTAGCTTCTGGGGTTTATGATGTTCCTTGTAGTGATGTGCCAGTAGAACTAAATGGAAAAATGAAAGCTATTTATAATGGTAAGACATGTCGTCTTGAGCATTTTTAATTTACTTCGATAATAAATATCATAAAGGCAGGTTCATGATGAGCTTGCCTTTATTATTTTGTATTGCACAATAGGGCGCAGAATAGAAAAGGTCGCTTTAGATATATGCTGTTAATTATTGATAACTATGATTCATTTACTTATAACCTGTATCAATACTTTTGTGAGTTAGGCGTTGAGGTTAAGGTTGTCCGTAATGATGAGATTGATCTCGCAGGTATTGAGTCACTAGCACCCACCCATTTAGTCATTTCTCCTGGACCTTGTACTCCAAATGAAGCGGGTATATCACTACAAGCCATTGAATACTTCGCAGGTAAATTGCCTATTTTAGGCGTTTGCTTAGGCCATCAATCGTTAGCACAAGCTTTTGGTGGGGATGTAGTACGAGCAAGGCAAGTGATGCATGGTAAAACTTCTCCAATCAAGCATAATAATACCAGTCTCTTTGAAGGGTTAAGTAACCCATTAACAGTGACTCGCTATCATTCATTGGTTGTGAAACAAGATACGCTGCCTGATTGCTTTAACATCACCGCATGGACAGAACGTGAAGGGGAGTTTGATGAAATTATGGGGATCGCTCATAAAACGTTGCCATTAGAAGGGGTGCAATTTCATCCTGAGAGTATTCTAACGGAGCAAGGGCACGCCTTATTAGCTAACTTTCTTAAGCGCTAAATTTCGAATTAAATCGCGATTTTTAATATATTTCGGTCTTAAAATCGCGATATCACCCACATATCTTCTATTTTTATACTTCTAACTCTCATTTATTAAAATTGCAAAGCTATTCACTAGCATATTTCTCTGTACTATTCATTTCCTGATAGGAAACACACCTTTTTGTCTTTGTTAGTTAATAAACTTGCCGAGATAACGCATAACTATGTCAGTTTTATTAAAAACAGCATCGTTGCCAAAGAGCAAAAAAAATATTCTGCTATTGGCAAAGGTTAATAAAATGTAAATACTATGATTATAGCGTTATACACAGAAGGATAATGTGATGACTACAGAGCAAAGAGTAGAACGTAATTTATTTGATGAGGTTATGGTACCTTGTTATTCACCTATGGCTGAGATCCCAGTACGTGGCAGTGGTGCGCGAGTATGGGATCAACATGATCGTGAATATGTCGATTTTGCCGGTGGAATTGCGGTGAGTTGTCTGGGTCATTGCCATCCTATTATGGTTAACGCATTAAAAAATCAAGCCGATAAATTATGGCACTTAAGTAATGTGTTAACCAATGAACCCGCATTGCGTTTAGCGAAAAAACTCACTGAGTTATGTTTTGCTGACAAAGTCTTTTTTGCTAACTCTGGTGCTGAAGCTAACGAAGCTGCACTGAAATTGGCTCGCCGTTATGCCGTCGATAAGTTTAGTGCTGAAAAAGATCAAATTATTGCCTTTCATCAAGGCTTCCACGGTCGTACTTTTTTCACCGTTACGGTTGGTGGACAAGAAGCTTACTCCGATGGTTTTGGCCCTAAACCTCAAGCGGTAACGCATATTCCTTACAATGATTTATCAGCTTTAGCCGAGATCATGTCTGAGCGAACTTGTGCGGTGATGATGGAGCCATTGCAAGGTGAAGGTGGTTTGGTTAGCCCGAGTGTTGAGTTTGTTCAGGGCGTGCGTGAGTTATGTGATAAGCACCAAGCCTTATTGATATTTGATGAAGTCCAAACCGGTAATGGTCGTACTGGTGATTTTTATGCTTATCAAGGTTTAGGTGTCACACCAGATATTTTAACAACGGCTAAATCACTGGGTGGTGGTTTCCCAATTGGCGCAATGCTTACCACAACAGCATTAGCAGAGCATTTAAAAGTCGGGACTCATGGTTCAACATATGGTGGTAATCCATTAGCGTGCGCTGTCGCAGAGGCGGTAATTAATGAAGTGAGTAAACCTGATGTGTTAGCTGGGGTGAAAGAGCGTGAACAATGGTTCCGTGAAGGGCTTACAGCGATTAATGCTAAATACCCAATTTTTGCTGAGATCCGCGGTAAAGGTTTACTGTTGGGAGCGTCTCTCACAGAAGAGTGGCAAGGTCGGGCACGTGACATTCTTGTTCAAGCCGGTAAAGAAGGCTTAATGATGTTAGTTGCAGGTACGAGCGTTGTGCGCTTTACGCCATCGCTAGTGATTGAAAAAGCCGATGTGGATGAGGGCATGGCTCGTCTAGAACGCGCTATCGCAACACTCTATAACGCTGAGTAATTCTACTTTGCTTTGTATTGCTGCTGGCAGTTGAGGAACGACTGCCAGTAATCTTATGAGATCTTATTGTTATCCATCTAGTTAGTGGCTATGGTCACTACCTGCATCAGGAGGGAAGTCGATGCTGGTTATTCGTCCTATCATCGCTGATGATTATTCTGCACTCATGCAGTGTGCTGAAGAATCAGGTCATGGTTTTACTTCATTACCTGTTAACGAAGAAATGCTTCGTAACCGCATTGCTCATTCAGAGCGCAGCTTTGCCAAACATGTCGTTCGCCCAGAGGATGAAGGCTACCTGATGGTCGCTGAAGATACAGATACCGGCGAGATAGCAGGCACCACAGCCATTGAAGCGGCGATTGGCTTAGAAGCCCCTTTTTATAACTATCATCTAAGTACTGTGGTTCATGCCTCGCGTCGATTAGGGGTACACAATACCGTACAGTTACTGACATTAGGTAATCACTACACCGGAGATACCGAGCTTTGCACGTTATTTTTACGTACACCATGGCGTGAAGGTTTAAATGGTCGTCTATTGTCTAAAGCGCGCTTTTTAATGATGGCAGAGCATCGTCATCGTTTCGCTGATGTGGTATTTGCCGAAATGCGCGGTGTTTCCGATGAAGAAGGGAACTCACCTTTTTGGCAATGGTTAAAAGATAACTTTTTCTCGATTGATTTTATTCATGCTGACTATCTAACAGGGATCGGAGCAAAAGGCTTTATTGCGGACTTAATGCCTAAACTTCCGATATACGTCAATTTACTGAGCAAAGAAGCCCAAGCGGTCATCGGTCAAGTTCATGACAATACGCGTCCTGCATTACGTCTATTAGAAAATGAAGGTTTTTCATGCCGTGGCTATGTCGATATTTTTGATGCAGGCCCTACGGTTGAATGTGATGTTCGCAATGTTGAAACAGTCCGTCATTCAAAGCGTTATACCGTTGAAATTAACGATCATCACAGTGAACAGCAATGCTTAGTGGCGAATACATCATTTACTGACTTTCGTGCTGTTGCAAGCCCACTGGAAGTCAATGATAAAGCACAAACCGTGGTGATGACGCAAGAGGTCGCTGATACTCTCATGGTTAATGCAGGCGAGCCTGTGCGTTTTATTGAGCTGTAAACTACGAACACAAAGAGGGGAGAGAAGTATGAGTCAATGGATTGCGGGTCAATGGGTCGATGGTTTAGGTGATGAGATGGCATCGCTCAACCCCTTTACTGATGAAGTGATTTGGCAAGGCCGATCCGCGACAAGTGAGCAAGTCTCACAAGCGGTGAAGGCTGCGCGTGCAGCGTTACTTCAATGGCGTCATACTTCCCTTGTTGAGCGCCAAGCCATCGTGGAACAATTTGCCGAGCTGGTGAAAGCCAATAGTGAAAATATTGCCATTACGATAGCAGAAGAAACGGGTAAGCCGTTATGGGAGACCCGCACAGAAGCAGGAGCAATGGTCGGGAAAGTGGCGATTTCTTTACGTGCTTACCATGAACGAACAGGCCAACGCGAGAAAGATATCGCAGGTACGACAGCGGTTGTTCGACATCGACCACTAGGGGTGATGGCGGTATTTGGGCCTTATAACTTCCCCGGTCATTTACCTAATGGTCATATCGTACCTGCACTGCTTGCGGGGAATACGGTGGTATTCAAACCGTCTGAATTAACGCCTAAAACGGCTGAAGTTGTAATGAAACTCTGGCAACAAGCAGGATTACCTTATGGAGTTATTAATCTTGTGCAGGGGGCTCGTTCTACTGGAGAGGCACTCGCCGCTTCAAAAGACATTGATGGTTTATTATTTACGGGCAGTGCCAATACTGGGCATATTCTGCATCGCCAATTTGCAGGTCAACCGGGTAAGATGCTGGCATTAGAAATGGGGGGTAATAACCCTATGGTGATCTCCAATGCTTATGGTGATCTCAATGCTACCGTTTATACCATTTTACAATCTGCTTTTATCAGCGCAGGACAACGTTGTACTTGTGCTCGCCGACTATACTTACCCTTGGGTAGCGCAGGGGATACGTTGTTGGCTGCTTTAGTGGAAGCAACCAGAGCGATTGTGGTCGATGGACCATTTGCCGAGCCTGCGCCGTTTATGGGGCCTCAAATCTCCCGTCAAGCCGCAGACAATATTGTGCAAACTCAGCGACAATTAGTATCGCTTGGTGGCGAAATATTAGTAGAGGCAAAGCGCGGACAGGGAGCGGTGGTTACACCGGGGATCATTGATGTTACTAATACCGAAAACTTACCCGATGAAGAATACTTTGGCCCATTATTACAGGTAGTGCGCTATCAAGATCTCGCTCAAGCCGTCTGTCTTGCGAACGACACCCGTTATGGCTTATCAGCTGGGCTTGTATCAACCGATGATAGTGAATGGCAATACTTTATCGATCATATTCGGGCGGGGATTGTAAATCGTAATCGCCAGTTAACGGGAGCGAGTGGGGATGCGCCGTTTGGTGGTCCAGGGGCGTCTGGTAACTTACGTCCAAGTGCTTACTACGCAGCTGATTATTGTGCTTACCCAATGGCATCAATGGAAGGTGAGGCGACATGCTTACCTGAGCAGTTATCTCCGGGTATTTCACTCTGAGACTAATAAGTTCACTGTATTATTTACAGTAAGGATTGTGCAGCATGGAACAATTATTTACCGCGTTATGGCAAGATTATACTCAGCGATTATGTCCTTCAGCGCTGAATATTCGGCAATTGCTTACCGAAGATGCGCCACTTAGAAATGATCATATTGCGTTACGTACCTTTGCCTTACCTAAATGTGGTTTAGCAAGATTAGCGGCTCCATTTATTGCGGTAGGTTATAAACCTAAAGGTCGATATCACTTCAAAGCGAAAAAGTTATATGCAGAGCATTTTGAACACCCCGATCCTACTGCGCCTAAAGTATTTATTAGTGAACTGCAATTAGGATTATGTTCAACAGAGTTGCAAACAGAAGTACGGCAGCTTGTCGATCAAGTTGATGATGACTATTTTGCCAATCCTGCTTTTCTCTCTCAAGGTAAACCATGGCAATTAAGTCGCGATAGTTATCAGCTTTTAAATGCAGAAAGTGAATATGCAGGATGGGTAGCAGCACATGGTTTTGGTGCCAATCATTTTACTGTTGATATTAATCAGCTTGAACAATTTAATGAAATTTCTGAAGTGAACCATTTTCTTGAATCGAGTGGTTTTGATATTAATCAGGCAGGCGGTGCGGTAAAAGGCGATCCTACTGTGATGCTAGAGCAATCAGCAACTATGGCTGATAAAGTCATGGTCACGTTTTCTGATGGTGAGATGTTGGTCTCTGGCGGATTTTATGAGTTTGCTAAACGTTATTTACAGCCTGATGGTGAGATTTATACCGGGTTTGTTGAAGCTTCGGCAGATAAGATCTTTGAAAGTACTTATAACTCTTGAACGGTGTAATCGATGCAATAAAAAAGCAGCCATTTGGCTGCTTTTTTTAAATCAGTTAATTATCGAGGGGGGATCCCCAAATACCACTGTCTTCTGCAGGACAGCGACGTAAACCAGTCTGCTGTTCTAAATAACAACGACGGTCACTAAAGCCTGTCATCTCAATTGTTGTAGGTTGAGGAGCGATAGCGCCAGGTACAGTGGTGTAGCTATTCGGGGCAAAACGTTCAATATCCATATTCCATTACCGCGAGAAAAAGAAAGTCCATTCATAAGCAGAATGTAGCACTTAATCTGAGCAATACAAATTAATTGTTCTCATAAAAGACACAAAGTTTGAATGGGATTGATGAATTATTTATAACAGTATTACTCATTCCTTTTAGCGATTTTATTTTGCATGTAATTGCTGATTTGTGATCTTATCGGTACGTCAAAAATGTCACATTGCTTTATTATCTAATGCTTTGTTTTAGTTAGAAAGTTATCAATAAGTATTTCTTTCTTCAATGCTTTTGGATTAGGTGGAAGTAATATGAATCTTAGATGGATCACAATAGTAGGGCTGTTATTGTCATCATTGGCCGGATGTAGTTCTTTATCTTCAGTGGATAACAATGTACCTAAGGTGATGATTTCAGAAGGTGGTGTGATCACCCAAAAGGGGGCTGTTTATACGGTAAAGGCAAGCACTAAATTAGTGACTCCGAAACTTGGGCAATATATCGGGTTTCGTTATGCAATAGAGATCCCTGATAGCGCCAGTGATGAGCTGAAAGCAAAAACGGCATTTCCTATTACAGCGCGTATGACGCATCCTAAACTGGTAAACCCAGCAACCAAGCAAGCAACGACGGTATCAACATGGTCCGATACCATGTATAAACACGATAAAAACTTGGCGCTTTGGCAGTTTTCAGAACCTTATGAGTTAGTCAGTGGTTCTTGGGTGTTTGAGCTGCTGTATAAAGATCAGGTCGTTGCTAAACGTGAGTTTACAGTCGCTAATCATGAGCAGTTAAATCAATCTTTAAAAAACACTTTTGAAACTGCATTCATGCTGAGTAGTACTCGTTCATGGTTAAGTCAAAATGGTGATGCGCTTGTTTGTGATAAAGCTAAATCGAAACGTTGCTTGCAGTTTAGTTCTACTGGGGAGTGTAACCAAACCTTAAGTCGCTATAACAGCATGTGTCAGCAGATAGCGCTTAAACAAATGGGGCGTGGTGATGAAATTATTTCTGCGAAAGAAGAGATGAAAGAGTATGTTAGCTACTTTTTTTACTGCATGCATAGCGCCAGAATTAACGAAGCAAAGCTTGATAAAAAGCAGGTTCATACTTGTTTGAAAGGGTAAGAAAATGAAAAAAGCCGCAACATTGTGCGGCTTTTTGTACGGCTAAAGACGTTAAAAATTAACGCGTACCGTAAACAACAATCGTCTTACCGTGAGCAGAAATTAAGTTCTGCTCTTCAAGCATTTTCAGAATACGACCCACTGTTTCACGAGAACAGCCAACAATTTGACCGATTTCTTGACGAGTGATCTTAATCTGCATGCCATCAGGGTGCGTCATTGCATCTGGTTGTTTTGCAAGATTTAGCAATGTCTGTGTGATACGACCTGTAACGTCTAAGAATGCCAAATCACCTACTTTCTGGCTTGTCACTTGTAGGCGACTTGCCATTTGAGCAGATAAGCGCATCAGAATATCAGGGTTAACCTGAATTAACTGACGGAATTTTTTGAATGAAATTTCTGCTACTTCACAAGGACTTTTCGCACGAACCCAAGCAGTACGCTCTTGATCTTCTTCGAATAAGCCAAGCTCACCAATAAAGTCACCTTGGTTTAGGTAAGAAAGGATCATCTCCTTACCTTCTTCATCCTTGATTAGTACAGCAACAGAACCCTTCACAATGTAGTACAACGTTTCTGCTTTCTCACCTGCGTGGATCAGCGTACTTTTCGATGGGTACTTGTGAATATGACAATGGGAAAGAAACCACTCTAAAGTTGGATCTGTTTGCGGTTTACCTGGAACCATATTACTAACTTCCTCTGCATTTGTTGCCCAACAGCATTGGTCTCTTTTCTTCTAAGTATTATCATGAGAAAAAAAACTGCCTACTGACAGGGTATCCATTCAGCCGCTGGGCTGCAAGCTAACTTGAATAAGTTAGAGTGTATCCTTTTTCTACGCCTTTTTCTTGATATTGATCTAGTAGATTCGTTCATTTCATATGGATAACTGTGCACAGGATCACAATGCGGCGAGATAATTTTAAGCAGTGTGATAAGTAAAGATTATTACGACGATTTTTAGAGAGAAAAAAAGTTGTTATTAAGGCGGAGAATTAGGATTTACATTCATTATTATATCAATAAAACTAGAGACAATTATTGGGCGTTTGAATAAGGATTAATCGATGCAGTCCCGAGTAAAATGGGTAGAAGATATGACCTTTTTAGGTCAATCTAGCTCCGGTCATAGTGTAGTCATGGATGGTAATGGAGGGGATAAAGCCCCAAGTGCGATGGAATTGGTATTAATGGCGGCGGGAGGGTGTAGCTCAGTAGATGTTGTCAGTGGTTTACAATCCCAAGCACAAAATATTGTGGGTTGTGAGGTTCTTATTTCAGCTGAGCGTCGAGAGCAAGCTCCACGTTTATTTACCGCAGCCAATTTGCATTTTATTGTTTCAGGTTTTGATTTAAATGAAACCTTAGTAGCTAACACCATTGCTGATTCTTTAGAGAAATATTGCTCAGTATGCTTGATGATTGGTGAAAAGGTTAAGTTGACTCATTCGTATGAAATCATCACTGCTTAATAATGATTGAGATGAAAAAGGTTGGTGTTTACGCCAACCTTTTTCTATTCATTTTCGTTTTGTGCTGACTTAACTGATTTTCCCCGTATTAATCAGTTTCTCGATAAGTGGACGCATGATCAATTCCATTGCAAAGCTCATTTTTCCGCCAGGGACGACAAGCGTGTTATGACGTGACATAAATGAGCCTTGGATCATAGAAAGTAAATACGGAAAATCGACATTATTTAAACCGCGGAATCGGATCACAACAAAGCTTTCATCCAAGCTTGGGATCCCTTTGGCACTCACCGGGTTTGAGGTATCAACGGTTGGTACACGTTGAAAGTTGATATGCGTACGTGAAAATTGCGGGGTTAAATAATTTAAGTAATCGTCCATTGATCGAACGATAGACTCCATCACCGCTTCGCGAGAATGCCCTCGATCTCTCGTGTCACGAACAATTTTTTGGATCCACTCCAAGTTAACAATGGGTACCATGCCAATGAGAAGATCAACATGTTGTGCGACATGGATCTCGCCATCGACAACCCCACCATGTAAACCTTCATAAAAGAGTAAATCGGTGTTTTCTGCTAATTGTTGCCACGGAGTAAAGGTTCCGGGCATTTGGTTGTAGGGCACAGCTTCGTCAAATGTGTGTAGATAACGGCGAAAGCGACCTGTGCCATCTTCACCATATTGTTTGAAAAATTGCTCTAATTGGGCAAAGTCATTGGCTTCTGAGCCAAAATAGCTGATGTGTCGACCTTGTTCTTTAGCTTTGCGGATCTCAGTGTCCATTTCAGGGCGGGTATAGCGATGGAAGCTATCGCCTTCTAGCCATGCCGCATTAATGTTCATCATATTGAACATCTTTCGGAATGCTTCAGAAGTCGTCGTGGTTCCTGCTCCTGATGAACCAGTAACTGCAATAATAGGATGTTTTGCAGACATGACTAACCTTGTCGTTGTTGATTATCGAAAGATAAATGATAAAGCAGGCAATAATAAAATTGCCAGATAGGGCGACAATGCTACTACAAGTTAACAAGGATGTCGGGATTGAAAAGTGAAACTGCTAGCGGAGGCAAGTTTTGAGTCGTAACTCTCTAAGCACGACTCACATTAATAAAACTTATTGCAACTGATTGCGTAATTTTATGTCGACAGATTCATGTAATTCAGAAAATACAATCACAGCATCACCGGATTTCAATTGCTGTATTACGTAATTCACTTTGTTTTCTAAGCTCATTTCAACTTCCCCGTAATCAGTGCCTTCACGAAGCACAAATTGTTCAATCAGGTTAGTCAGTGTTTCTGGGGCGATATCTTGCCAAGGAATGATCATTTTATGTCTCGTCGACTGCGTTACTGATATGCGCAGTATATGATAAAAATATCACTAGCCCTATTGGGGAGTGGTGAGTTTGGTTTTAAACCATGTTGGAACGCTGTGTTCGAGCCAAAACGTCGGTTTAAAAATAGAACCACTAACGAACCCAACATGGCCACCTTTTTCATATAAGTTGTAGTCGATATTATCCGGCAATGGTTGTGATGGGATCACCGATTCGGTCATGAACGGATCGTCTTTGGCATGGATAATTCGCAGTGGTGTGCTGATCAAGTTGAGCTGTTGAAGGCCACTACAACGTTGATAATAATCGTCAGCATCAATAAAACCATGGAGAGGGGCGGTAATGTGCTGATCAAATTGCCATACCGTATTTATCGCCTCTAATTGCTGGTGGGTGATGGGCATTTTGTCTTGATGAAGTGTTATTCGTTTTGCCATTGTGCGTTTCATCGAACTGAGTAAATATTGCTGATAGATCTTAGAAAAGCCTTGTTGAATACGTGCCGAGCATGAGGCTAAATTTAATGGAGGAGACACCGCTTGAGCGGCAACGAGATCACTGTCATCACCATATTTTGCCAGGTAGTTAATCAGCATGTTGCCGCCAAGGGATACTCCCACTGCGATAAAAGGCCGTTGGGGGAATTGCTCACGTAACCATGTAATGAAAAAGCGTGCATCATTTACTTCACCTGAGTGATAGCCTCTAGGTTGACGATTTAGTTCACCGCTGCATCCTCTAAAATGCATCATTACCCCAAGCCAACCTTGTTGTTTTGCAGCATACAATAGTCCATTGGCATACGGACTATGGAAGCTACCTTCTAATCCATGAAATAGGATCATTAATGGTTTGCTATCGTCGGTAGGAGATTCTGTCCAAGCGAGATCAAGAAAGTCATCATCAGGCGTGGTCAGTCGCTGTGTCACTGGCGTAAATAGTGGCTGGCGACGAACAAATCGCGGTAATAAGGTTTGAATATGTGGATTTTGTAATCCTGATGCTGGCGTAAATTGAGACATGAATATCCTCTGTTACAGCGAAAAATGGGATAAAGGGGGGTGGCGTAATAACTCTGCAATGGTTTTTAAGCCAAAGATCAATTGCTGTTGATTTAGTGGTGAGCTAATGGCGAGTCGTACTGCTGGTTGAATATGATTACCTCTAGGGGTAAATAATTCTGCTGATTTAACTATGACCCCACGAGCTGTTGTTGCCGCTATAAAATCACTTAAGCGCCAGTCTTCTGGTAATTGCAGCCAAACATGAAAACTATAAATCTGGGTTGTAATGTCAAACTCGCCAAGGTATTGCTGTACCAATAATTGCCGTTGTTGTATTTCAGTACGAACGGTCGTTAATACCCGATCGGCATCACCATGAACTATTAATTCACAAGCGATAGCAGAGAGCAGTGGGCTGATCATTAAGCTGTGGTTATACAATGCTGCACTTAGATGTTGCTGCCACTGTTTCGGCACTTGGATGTAACCTAAGCGAAGTCCTGGTGCGAGGCATTTTGATAATCCTCCGATGTGGATTACATGTTCAGGTGCTAGGTTGATTAAAGGCGGTGGCGGTGAGGGCGGTAGTAATCCGTTGACGTCATCTTCCGCAATTAACACATTATGCTCACGACACACGCTAATCACTTCTTCACGACGAGAGAGCGGCATTGTTACCGAGGTTGGGTTTTGCTGGGTTGGTGTTAAATATATTAGCCGTGGTTGGTAGAGTTCACAGGCCGATGCGAGACTTGCAGGGATCACCCCATCTTCATCCATCTCAACACTTTTTAGGGTAATACCATGTTGACGAGCAAGGGTTAGAAAGCCGGGATAGCAAAATTGTTCGACTAACACAGTATCACCAGCACGACAGAAAATACTCAGCAATAATTCCGCAGCATGTTGTGCGCCTGAGGTGAAGTACATCTGCTCTGATGAAACATCAATACCTTTTTGATTTAACCATTGGCAAACGATATGGCGATGATTATCGATCCCTTGTGGTGGCTGATACAGCATAATGTCATTTAATTGCGAGGGATTGGCACTAATTTTTGCCATGGCGCTGCTTATCATTTCACTGCGATCAAATCGCGGAGGAATGTTATAGCCGAAATTACATTCTTCAGTCTGTAACTCTTCTAATTGATAGATCCAGTGATGGTTTTTATTGTTATCACAGACATACGTCCCAGCCCCAATACGAGCTTCGACAAGATGACGTCGTTCCGCTTCTGCATAAGCACGTGTCACTGTACCGACGGTAACCTGTAATTGATCGGCAAGTGCGCGGTGTGTGGGGAGTTTCTCCCCAATTGCGATGTCACCTTGCTCGATAGCTCGTGCAATTCCATCTGCAATTTGACGATAAAGTGGTTCTTTAGCTTTAGCGATAAGTTGGATATTTAATAACTTTTTCTCGATTGTCATGGTGACAATAAATCCTTTGATCTTAATAACTTCCCTTGTTAGGTTAAATTGTGCGCACAAAACAACCGTATTGCCAGAGATTTTTTATGTTGTCGCGAAATAACTAAAATTGTATCGATACAATTTCGTGGGAGATGATCTGGATAGTTTTATTTCTATCGTTTATTAAGGAAAGTGTGTGGAAGGATCAACAATCATCTCAGTTATTTTATTTGCCATATTAATGACATGTACGCCGGGGCCTAACAATATGATGGTGACCGCCTCTGGAGCGAACTTTGGTTATTGGCGTAGTGTTCCACATATTATGGGGATCAGTGTGGGTATGGCGAGCATGATCAGTTTACTGGCGGCAGGGCTAGGCATTATTTTTGAACGTTATCCTATGGTTCACGAGGGATTAAAAGTTGTTGGGTGTGCGTACTTATTGTATTTAGCATGGAAAATAGCCACCGCTGGCAGCATGAGTAAAACGGAGCAAAAAGTGAAGGCGAAACCGATGAGTGTATTCTCTGCTGCTCTGTTTCAATACGTTAATCCTAAAGCATGGATGATGTCTGCAACGGCAGTAAGCACCTTCGCCGTTAGCGGGGAGCACTATTGGTTATCGATATCAATAATTGTGACGGTATTTTTCGTGGTGGGGCTTGCTTGCGTTTCGCTATGGACTGCAACTGGAGTGGTGATACGCCATTGGCTAACATCTGAACGTCGTACGATGAGGTTTAATCAGACGATGGGAGCACTAACGGCTGCGTGCGTGGTGATGATTTGGTAGTGATTGAGGTTTTTATAGATCACTAAAAATAACAACGCCAACGAAGTGCTCGTTGGCGTTGTGGGTGTTAGGCGATATTATTCAGCGTTAAATTGAGATTCCATCTCTTCTAATTGCTCTTGTAACTCCATCCAAGCCACTTCAACATCTTCCAAATCAGATTTTGCATCACCTTGCAGTTTTAATTGCTCATTCATTCGGACTTTGTTCTCCGCCTCATAAATACTGCTATCGCTTAATGCGGTTTCCGCATCGGTGATAATGGTATTGAGCTTGTCCATTTGCTTTTCAAGCTTGGTGATTTCTTTACGAATAGGGGCTGTTTGTTTACGGAACTCTGCCTCTAGACGTTTTTGCTCTTTACGCGATGCCGCGCTGTTATCTTTGTTGGTTTCAGGTTTTGTTGCTTGTTGATCACGTCGCTCATTACGTTGTTGCTCGGTAAGCCATTTGTGATAATCATTTAAATCACCATCAAACGGTACGACTTGGCGATCATGGACTAAATATAAGTCATCGGTTGTTGCACGTAATAAGTAACGGTCGTGACTGACAATAACCATTGCACCTTCATAAGATTGCAGTGCCAACGTCAGTGCTTGGCGCATATCTAAATCAAGGTGGTTGGTTGGCTCATCGAGCAGCAATAGGTTAGGACGTTGCCATACAATCAGTGCTAGCACTAAGCGGGCTTTCTCACCGCCAGAAAACGGACCGACTTTTTCTAGTGCTTTATCACCAATAAAACCAAAACTACCTAAATAATCACGGAGTTGTTGCTCGGTTGCTTGTGGCGCAATACGTGCCATATGCTGAACTGGGGTATCATCAAGGTACAAGGTTTCTAATTGGTGCTGGGCAAAGTAACCAATTTTAACCCCCTGCGAATACGCCATATCACCGGCTTTCGCTGGTAAATCACCAGATAGCATTTTGATCAGGGTAGATTTACCGGCACCATTTCGACCAAGTAGGCCAATACGACTACCAGGAACAAGATTTAGGCGAATTTTTTCTAAAATCAGTAAGTCGTCATAACCTGCGGCAACCTGATCCATCATTAAGATCGGGTTCGGCAGAGCACTTGGCTCGCGGAATTCAAAACTGAATGGGTTATCAAACTGAGCCGGTAACACTTTTTCCATCCGCTCAAGGGCTTTAATACGACTTTGCGCTTGGCGTGCTTTACTGGCCTTGTAACGGAAACGTTCAATGTATGACTGCATGTGCGTCATTTGCTTTTGTTGTTTCTGGTACATCGCTTGTTGTAACACCAGTTTTTCGGCGCGTTGTACTTCAAACGATGAATAGTTACCGGTGTAACTGTGCATGGTTTGATTTTCAATATGGATAATGCGGTTAACCACGGGATCTAAGAAGTCGCGGTCATGGGAAATCAATACCAAGGTACCACGGTAGCTTTGAAGCCATTTTTCCAGCCACATTACTGCATCTAAATCTAAGTGGTTAGTTGGCTCATCGAGTAGTAGTAGATCAGAGCGGCATAATAGCGCTTGGGCAAGGTTAAGGCGCATACGCCAACCACCCGAAAATTGGGTCAGGTTCCATTGCATCTGATGCTGTGAAAAGCCTAGGCCGTCAAGTAATTCTGCCGCGCGGGCATTGATACTATAGCCACCAATGGTATCCATTTTTCCGTGAAGCTCTGCGACTTTAGTGCCGTCATCAGCTTGCTCTGCGGCAAGCAGTTGGCGCTCAAGTTCACGATACTCACGGTCGCCATCAATCACATATTCAATAGCTGCGCGGTCTAAGGCTGGTGTCTCCTGAGCAACCCACGCCATTTCCCAGTTACTTGGAAATTGGCAGTTGCCAGCATCTAAGCTGAGCTCATTTTTCAGTAAAGCGAACAGGGTCGATTTACCACAACCGTTTTTACCGACAAGACCGACTTTGTCGCCCGGGTGGATCGTTGAAGTGGCGTTTTCAAGTAATACTTTGCCACCGCGTAGAAGTTGGATATCTGAAAAGATAATCATCAATATTGCCGGGGTCTTGCCCGCTCCACTAAATAAACTGGACTTATGGGCGGAAGTCTAACTCAAACAGCGCAGAGTGGCTAACATCTCTCTATTGCTTTAGATTACGTTTTGCTGAACAAATGATAAACAAAAGATCATGTTTGTTAACAATTAGGTATGATGGAATAATACTGAGCAAGTACTTATTGTTGCACATGATGAATATGAACGATTGTAAAAGGATGTTATGACACGACAAAACTTACCATCAATTCTCATTATTTTTGCTCATCCTGACCCTGATGAGTCCGTTGCTAATCGCGCAATGTTGCAAGACATTGAGCTATTAGGTCACGTTACTGTGCATGATTTATATGCCACGTACCCCGATTTCTTTATTGATGTTGTTGCAGAGCATGAGCTGATCGCGAGTCACGACATCATTATTTTCCAGCATCCACTCTATATGTATTCCTGCCCATCACTATTGAAAGAGTGGTTTGATAGAGTGTTAAGCAAAGGCTTTGCCCACGGTGACGGTAATGAAACCGTGGGCAAATATTGGCGCTCGGTGATCACTACTGGCGGTGGGGCAGAAGCTTATAGCCCGGATGGTTATAACCGTTATGGTATTGATACCATTTTAAAGCCATTTGAAATTTGTGCTGATCTTTGCCAAATGCATTGGTTACCGCCACTTATTTTGCACTGGGCAAGACGCGTCACGCAGGATGAATTAAACCAACATGCACGCGCATACCAATCATGGTTAGCGAACCCTTTGATTATTGAGCCTCGAATTAGCTTAACGAAGAAGGAGACCAATAATGAGTAATGATTTCCTTGTTCTTAGTGTGGTTTTTTTGGCCGCAGCTATTATTGCCGTCCCTTTGGCGCAAAAGCTTGGCTTAGGTTCAGTGTTAGGTTATTTAATTGCGGGTATTGCCATTGGCCCTTGGGGCTTAGGCTTGATCTCTGATGTTGATGCTATCCTCCATTTCTCTGAATTTGGCGTTGTGTTGTTATTGTTTCTGATTGGTTTAGAGCTTAATCCGAAAACACTGTGGCAAATGCGTAAACCCATTTTAGGGTTAGGTGGTGGGCAGGTGGTGATCACCAGTGGGGTTATTGCCGTAGTGGTTATGAGCCTTAATGGATTTTTGCCTTCGTTGACCTGGCGCGATGCAGCCGTGATTGGCATGGGATTAGCGTTATCTTCAACAGCCATTGCACTACGTGTAATAGAAGAGCAGCAATTATCAGGAAGTGAAACCGGGCAATCGGGTTTTGCGGTACTGCTATTTCAAGATATAGCAGTGATCCCAATGCTTGCCTTACTCCCTGCTCTCGCTGGCGGTAAGGGGGGGGAGTTGGAATGATGCGTTCTGGATGTTAGGTGGTATCGCCGTATTACTTGTCGGTGGGCATTTTTTACTTCGTCCACTGTTTCGTTATGTGGTGATGAGTGGTGTTCGTGAATTGTTTAATGTTGCTGCATTACTGTTAGTGCTTGGTATTGCATTGATTATGCAGGCGCTTGGATTATCCATGGCGTTAGGGGCATTCTTAGCGGGGGTGCTATTAGCTGAGAGCGAATATCGCCATGAATTAGAAATTGCGATAGAGCCGTTTAAAGGATTATTACTGGGGCTGTTTTTTATCTCAGTGGGTATGGCGGTAAATATTGGGTTACTGTGGCAATATCCATTACAGATTTTAGCCGCGGTATTAGCGTTAATCGCAGTAAAAGGAATCGTGCTCTATCTTTTAGCTCGGATATTCGGCGTAAGAGAAAAGTCACGTAGTCAGATGGCGGCGATTTTAAGTCAGGGTGGTGAGTTTGCGTTTGTCCTGTTTACTGCCGCTCGTGCTGAAGGTTTACTCGATGCGCAATTATTAGCTTTTTTGCTGGTGGTTGTAAGTATATCAATGATGACAACACCGCTCGTATTAACGCTTCAAAAGCGTTGGTTTGTACGAAGCTTCAAAGCGAGTGAGCAACCTGAGCCAGAGTCGGATATTGTTGACCGTGCACCTCGTGTCATCATTACGGGTTTTGGACGCTTTGGACAAGTTATAGGACGATTACTGTTTGCTAATAAAATTAAAGTAACCGTACTTGAACGAGATCCGAGCCAAATCCAATTTTTACGCAAGTTCGGTTATAAAGTTTTTTACGGTGATGCTACTCAGTTAGATTTGCTCCGCGCAGCAGGGGCAGATAATGCGGAAGCAATTATTATCTGTACTGATGCACCGACAGAAGTCATGGAAGTGGTGGCTATTTGCCAACAACATTTCCCGCACTTAAAAATATTAGCGCGGGCGAGAAGTCGTGTTGAAGCGCATCAATTACTAGGTCAAGGCGTTGAATGTTTCTCACGTGAAACTTTTGCCGGTGCTCTTGATTTAGGTCGCCAAGCCCTCATATCTCTAGGTATGCATCCGTATAAAGCGAAACGTGCTGAGGCACATTTTCGAAAAATAGATACACAAGCCTTACGGGATCTATTGCCGCAACATAGTGAAGAAGTCAATCTCGCTTCGCGGCAAAAAGAAGCCCGTAAAGAGTTAGAAGAAATTTTCGATCGTGAAATGCGAGGCGAGGAAGAACGCCATCATGGTTGGGATTAAGCTAACGCTTGTGTAATGATCAAGGAAAGAGCAGGATGATAAAAAAACGATTTATCGCAGGGGCTGCATGCCCTAGTTGTCAAACCATCGATACTTTACGCTGGTGGCAGCAAGATGATGTTGAATATGTTGAATGTGTGGCTTGTGATCATTCAGATACACGGGTGCCGCAATCGGTACAAGAAAGTGAACAACTTTCGTCAACGACCAAACAACAAGTGATAGGTGTTTTTAAACCTGACTAAATACGGTATTAGCATCATTGCCATATTATCCTGTATGATGTCGCGCAAAACTTATCACCCCAAGCTCAAATTTTGGAGTAAACATGAAAGTCGCTAAAGACACAGTAGTAAGCCTAGCTTACCAAGTGAAAACTGAAGATGGTGTAGTTGTAGATCAATCAACAGTTGAAGCTCCACTTGATTACCTTCACGGTCACAACAATCTAATTCCTGGCCTTGAAGCAGCGCTTGAAGGTCATGTAGCTGGCGACAAGTTCGAAGTAACTGTTGCTCCTGCTGACGCTTACGGCGAGCACATGGATGAAATGGTTCAACGTGTTCCTGCAAACGTATTCCAAGGTGTTGATGAAATTACTGTTGGTATGCGTTTCCTTGCAGATACTGATCAAGGTCCAATTCCTGTTGAAGTAACTGAAGTTGATGGCGATCACGTAGTTGTTGACGGTAACCACATGCTTGCTGGTCAGACTCTAGGTTTTGACGTTGAAGTTGTAGCAGTACGTGCAGCGACTGAAGAAGAAATTGCACACGGTCACCTACATCAAGGTGGTGGTTGTTGTGGCGGCGAAGGCGGTTGTGGCGATCACGGTGACAGTGACGAAGGTTGCTGCGGTGGCGAAGAGAAAGGCGGTTGCTGCTCTCACTAATATCATTTGATGATATCAATAAAAAAGGAAGCTTAGGCTTCCTTTTTTGTTTTCATTTTTTAGTCAAACACGATTAATAGTGTGGCGGCGGAGTTTCTTCCGACTCGCTAGCCATATTTGGTGCTTGCATACCTTTTACTTTACCCACTAAAAATCTCATCTGAACTTCCATGCGGTCAATCATGAACTGTTGCTTGGTAAGGGCATCATTAAGATCATCAATAGTTTGCTCTTGAAAGGCTTGTTTCATTTCAAGTTCATCAATACGGTGTTGTAATTGTTCAATCTCAGTCATGGTCGTTTTCAATCGGTTGACCAGGCTTGGGCAAATCCAGATGATGCTCCAGAGATGACGTTACCTGTAGGGCTAATAGCGACATCATACACCACTGCTGTAGCGGGTCGAGTATCTTGCTGAGGTTCAGCCTTCCAACTCCCCATATTTTTTCCATCTGATGTTTGCCATAGCTCCACTCGGCGTGAGGGAGTGCCGGTGGCTATCATTGATCCGTCGTCAGAAAAACGTGCACTGGAAAGGGTTTGTTGGCGAAGAGTTATATCTAGCTCTGATATTTTCTTTCCGTTGGTTAAATCCCAAATAAAGACGTCATTGGTGCCATCGGCAGTCAGTGCAAATTTTCCATCTCGTTGTAGTGCGACTCGAGTAATGCGACTTTTATGAGGGAAACGATACAAGATTTGTCCTGTTCGGGTATCCCATAAATAGCCATTATGATCATTGCCGCCTGATAGAGCGTAACGACCATTAGGAGAGAGAGCGACACTATTAACTTTCTCTTTATGTGCTAAAAACTCAAGTCTTCTTCCTGTGCTAATATTGATAAACAAGGCCTTACCATTACTTAGCGCTAATAAGATGTCGTCGCCATTATTGGCAATAGCGACATCTCTAATGGTAGCGTCATCAATAGACCATAAACCTTGAGCTTGGGACCAGCCAAGATCCCAAATAGCAAAATTTTGTGCTGTTGCCGTGATAGCAAAACGTTTATTGTCAGAAATATGGCTACTTACCACAGTACTGTGATGTTGATCTTGAGAACCAAAATCAGCTAACTTTTTGTTTTGATGTAAGTCCCATAGCGCGATACCTTGTTCGACTGCACTAACTATTGCAAAACGACCGTCTCGGCTAAGGCTAAAACTGGTTGCACCTTGTGGGGCTAATTGCCAGCGTTGGACTTCTGAGCCAGAAAAGAAACAACCACTCAAGGTCAAAGTGGATAAAAATAAACAAAATGAAAAAAAAGTTTTATACATTAAGCTCTTGTTCCGCTTGCATAGGGTAACTAGTAGAGTAAATTAATCTGATTAAATAACTGAACTGACTTGCTTTTTACAGTTACTTAATCAAATGCTAGTAGTATATTGTTATAACTTTATTTTCATACTCATTCTAAAAAGTACAGTTAAAAAATGAGGCATTGCCTCACTAACTGATGGAGAAATACATGAAACCTGTTCTAAAGATGTCTGTATTAGCAGCAACAATTTTCCTCGCTGTTGGTTGTCAGGATGATAATAAAGCAGACACCAATAAGCCTGCAGAGCCTGCGAAAGTAGAGCAGGTTGCTGCTAAGACTCCAGCAGCTGATGCTAAAGTTGAATTTAAAACTGAAGATCAAAAAGCAGCTTATGCAATTGGTGCATCACTGGCACAATACCTATCTGCTAACCTTGATCAGCAAAAAGAGCTGGGTCTAGACCTAAACCGTCAAGACGTACTTCAAGGTGTTGAAGATGTATTTGCGGGTAAGAGTCGTTTAACGGAAAAGCAAACTCAACAAGCGCTTCAAGAGCTTGACCAGCGCGTAGCTAAAATTGTTGAAGAAAAAGCAAAAGCTGAAGCTGAGAAAAACGTAAAAGCTGGTGAAGATTTCCGTACTAAGTTCTCGAAAGAAGCGGGTGTGGTAACAACTAAAACCGGCCTAATGTACAAGATTGAAAAAGAAGGTACAGGTCCAAAACCAACAGCAACCGATACAGTTGAAGTTCATTACAAAGGCATGCTAACTGACGGTACCGTATTTGACAGTTCTTACCAGCGTAATCAACCTGCAACTTTCCCTCTAAATCAAGTAATCCCTGGTTGGACTGAAGGTGTTCAGTTAATGCCTGTAGGTTCAAAGTTTGAGTTTGTTATTCCGCCACAACTTGCTTACGGCGCTCAAGCAAACCCAAGCATTCCTGCTAACTCAACATTGGTATTCCAAGTTGAGCTACTAGGTATTAAAGGTGATAAAACTGCAAAACCTGCAGCGGTACCAGCTGAAAAACCAGCAGCTACAGAGACAAAAACACAATAATTGAGCAATATTTACCAATAAATATGCTGATAAATATCAAGACCCGACTTATGTCGGGTCTTTTCTTTTTAATTATCTGATAAACTTACTAGCAATATTTTAAATTTTATTGATTCTATTTAATACATAAGCTGAATATATAAGTCGTATTGATAGTATTGATTGCAGTATGGAAGATTGAAAAGTGGTTTCAACTGATAACTTTGGTTCAGAGGTGATGGTCGACAGTGATATCGTCGATAGCCGAATCTTCTCTGAGCATGATTATATTATTCTTCGCTCTTATGAAGCCGTTGTTGATGGTTTAGCAGCGTTAATTGGTCCCTTTTGTGAAATCGTGCTCCATTCATTAGCCGATCTCAACACCTCCGCGATTAAAATTGCTAACGGAGAAAATACCGGCCGTAAAGTTGGCTCGCCAATCACCGATCTTGCACTACGCATGCTACGTGATATTGAAGGATCAGAACGCAATTTCTCTCGTGCTTATTTCACCCGTGCAAAAGGTGGTGACTTAATGAAGTCAATCACGATTGCCATTCGTAACGGTGAAAATAATATCATTGGCTTGCTGTGTATAAACGTTAATTTAGATGCTCCTTTCTCTCAAATACTGCAGTCGTTTATGCCTACTGATGAAGCAAAACAAGCGGCATCAACGGTTAACTTTGCCAGCGATGTTGATGAGCTCGTAGATCAAACAGTTGAACGTACTATCGAAGAAATTAATGCCGATAAGAACGTATCAAATAACGCCAAAAATCGCCAAATCGTGATGGAGTTGTTTGATAAGGGGATTTTCGATATTAAGGATGCGATTAATCGTGTTGCAGATCGTTTAAATATATCCAAACACACCGTGTATTTGTATATCCGCCAGCGAAAGACTGAGGATGGTGAGAAGTGAGTTTAACTTACGCTATCGTAGTCAATGGTCCTGCATACGGAAACCAAACATCGCGTTCAGCTTATCAATTTGCAAGTGCATTAATTGAAGAAGGGCATGTATTACAACGCGTGTTCTTTTATCAAGATGGAGTGTTAAATGGATCTGCATTAACGGCACCAGCATCCGATGAATTTGATCTTGTGGCGGCATGGCAAGAATTAGCTAAAACGCATAATGTTGAATTGCAAACCTGTGTTGCAGCCGCATTGCGTCGCGGTATTGTCAGTGAACAAGAAGCAGAGCAAAATCAATTATCTGCTGTCAATCTTGCAGATGGCTTTGAACAGGCAGGGCTTGGTGGTCTTGCTGAAGTCATGTTAACTGTAGATCGCGTCATACAATTTTAGTGGTATAGATATGAATTCACTGGGCTTTATCTTTAGAACTTCACCACATGGCAACAATAGTGGGCGAGAAGGGCTAGATGCTGTATTGGCAAGTTCAGCTTATACTGAAGAGTTGTCACTGTATTTTATTGATGATGGCGTATTTCAGTTATTAAAACAGCAGCAGCCAAAAGCAATTTTAAGTCGAGATTATATTGCGACATTTAAAATGCTTGAACTTTATGATGTTGAAAATATTTATGTGAATACGGAATCACTCCGTGCGCGTGGACTAACAACAGATGATTTGATCATCGATGTGATTGTTTGTGAACAAGCACAATTGATAGAAAAAATGCATCAATGTCGACAACTTCTTACATTTTGAGGTCGTAATGCTTCATACCGTTACTCGCTCACCTTATCAAAGCCAATCTCTGGCCCAATGTTTAGCATATGTTGCTGCTGGTGATGAAATATTGCTGTTAGAAGACGCTGTGATCGCCGGTTTAGCAAAAAATAATTATTTAAATGTAATAAAAAATATTGGCGTAAAAATTTATTTACTTGAGGCTGATCTCATTGCACGTGGGTTGCAAAGTAAATGTGATGAGAGTCTTAATGTTATTGATTACAAAGGCTTTGTTTCGTTAACTGTTAAGCATAAGCAGCATATGAAATGGGCTTAAATAAGTATGATGTAAGCCTTAAAAGTGAGAAAAAACGGATTGTTTAAGAAATGATCATTTGATTGATCGTTGGTTAGATCTTGACACCCTAGGGTGCGATGCCTAAAATTTCGCGTCCTCCTGTTGTTGGGAGGCAGATTTTTCACCTTACGAAAGTAATATTCAGGAGCTATTTAATGGCAACTATTAACCAGTTGGTACGTAAGCCACGTGCTAAGCAAGTTGTAAAAAGCAACGTGCCAGCACTAGAAGCGTGCCCACAGAAACGTGGTGTATGTACTCGTGTTTACACTACTACACCTAAAAAACCGAACTCAGCATTACGTAAAGTATGTCGTGTTCGTCTAACAAACGGTTTCGAAGTAACATCATACATCGGCGGTGAAGGTCACAACCTTCAGGAGCACTCAGTTGTTCTTATCCGCGGTGGTCGTGTTAAAGACTTACCGGGTGTTCGTTACCACACTGTTCGTGGTGCACTTGACTGTGCAGGCGTTAATGACCGTAAACAAGGTCGTTCTAAGTACGGTGTGAAGCGTCCTAAGTCTTAATGGATTCCGTTAAGTAAGGCCAAACACTAAAATTATTTAATTTTGAAGAAACTGAAAAGTTTTGGATAACCTGAAGAAGACAACGGAGATAATCCATGCCACGTCGTCGCGTAATCGGTCAGCGTAAGATCCTTCCAGATCCTAAATTCAAATCAGAATTGCTGGCAAAATTCGTTAACATCCTTATGGTTGACGGTAAAAAATCTACTGCAGAAAAAATTGTTTACTCTGCACTAGAAACTATGGCTGAGCGTTCTGGTGAAGAACACCTAGCTGTATTCGAAAAAGCTCTTGAAAATGTACGTCCAGCGGTAGAAGTTAAATCTCGCCGTGTGGGTGGTTCAACTTACCAGGTGCCTGTAGAAGTACGTCCAGTACGTCGTAATGCACTAGCTATGCGTTGGTTAGTTGAAGCTGCGCGTAAGCGTGGTGAAAAATCTATGGCTCAGCGTCTAGCAGGCGAAATGCTTGATGCGGCTGACAACAAAGGTTCTGCTGTTAAGAAACGTGAAGACGTTCACCGTATGGCAGATGCGAACAAAGCGTTCGCACATTACCGCTGGTAATATAGCTGGTAATACCGCTTGGGCACGGCAGGTTTTCCTGCTGTGCCTAAACCATATTCTAAGGTTCACCTTAGTAAGAGGATACAACTGTGGCACGCAAAACGCCTATCGAGCGCTACCGTAATATTGGTATCTGTGCTCACGTTGACGCCGGTAAAACAACAACGACCGAGCGCATCCTGTTTTATACAGGCCTATCTCACAAGATTGGTGAAGTACACGACGGCGCTGCTACTATGGATTGGATGGAGCAGGAGCAAGAACGTGGCATCACGATCACCTCTGCTGCAACAACCACCTTTTGGCGCGGTATGGACAAGCAGTTCGACGAGCACCGAATCAATATCATTGATACTCCTGGACACGTAGACTTCACCATTGAAGTTGAACGTTCATTACGTGTATTAGATGGTGCTGTTGTTGTGTTCTGTGGTTCTTCAGGTGTAGAGCCTCAGTCAGAGACTGTATGGCGTCAAGCTGATAGATACGAAGTACCACGCATGGTTTTCGTTAATAAGATGGACCGTACTGGTGCCGATTTCCTTCGTGTTATCGAGCAAATCAAAACCCGTCTTGGCGCAAACCCAGTACCTATTCAATTGAATATTGGTGCTGAAGATGAATTTAAAGGTGTAATTGACCTGATCAAAATGAAGGCCATTAACTGGTCAGAAGCTGATCAAGGGACTAGTTTTACCTATGAAGACATTCCTGCTGATTTATTAGAAGAAGCAGAAGAATGGCGTATGAATTTAGTTGAGTCTGCCGCTGAAGCGAATGACGAGCTAATGGATAAATACCTTGAAGAAGGCGAACTGACGGAAGCTGAAATTAAAGCTGGTCTTCGTCAACGTACACTCAGCAACGAAATCGTACTCGCGACTTGTGGTTCTGCATTCAAGAACAAAGGTGTTCAGGCAGTACTTGATGCGGTTGTTGATTTCCTTCCTTCACCAACAGAAGTAAAAGCTATTACTGGTGAAGATGAAAACGGTAATCCTGTTGAACGTCATTCAGATGACAACGAACCTTTTGCAGCGCTAGCGTTCAAAATTGCAACAGACCCGTTTGTAGGTACGTTAACTTTCATGCGTGTTTATTCTGGTGTTGTAAATTCAGGTGATACTGTCTTTAACAGCATTAAAGAGAAACGTGAACGTTTAGGTCGCATTGTTCAAATGCATGCGAATAAGCGTGAAGAGGTCAAAGAAGTGCGTGCTGGCGATATCGCTGCCGCTATTGGCCTCAAATTTGCGACAACAGGTGACACCCTGTGTGATCAAAATCATAAAGTGATTCTTGAGCGCATGGATTTCCCTGAACCAGTAATTCAGATCGTTGTTGAGCCCCGTTCAACAGCCGATCAGGATAAGATGGCAATCGCGCTAGAAAAATTAGCGATGGAAGATCCATCTTTCCGAGTAGAAATTGATAATGAATCTGGCCAGACATTAATTTCTGGTATGGGTGAACTTCACCTTGATATCATTGTTGATCGAATGAAACGTGAATTTAGCGTTGACTGTAATGTGGGTAATCCACAAGTTGCTTACCGTGAAAGTATTCGTGGTACAACGGAAGTCGAAGGTAAATTCATTCGCCAAGCTGGTGAAACGGGTGGGCGTAATCAATATGGTCACGTTTGCTTACGATTAGAACCAACAGAGCCTGGTGAAGGTTTCGTATTCGTAGATGAAATCGTGAATGGTAGCGTGCCGAAAGAGTATATCACGGCGGCTGCGACTGGTATCGAAGAACAAATGAAGAGTGGTGTGCTTGCTGGCTACCCAATGGTTGATGTTAAAGCAACTCTGTTCGACGGTTCATTCCACGAAACTGATTCTAACGATATTGCATTTAAAATCGCAGGTTCAATGGCATTAAGACAAGGTGCGCTACAAGCAACCCCTGTATTGCTTGAGCCTATGATGAAAGTTGAAATTACCACGCCGGAAGATTGGATGGGTGATGTTGTTGGCGATCTTAACCGTCGTCGCGGCATGATCGAAGGTATGGACGAAGGCAACGCGGGTATTAAAATTATTCGTGCACAAGTTCCATTATCTGCAATGTTTGGCTATGCAACTGATTTGCGCTCAGCAACACAAGGCCGTGCGTCTTATTCTATGGAATTTAGCGAGTACGCTGAAATGCCAAAGAATGTTACTGACAAAATTATTGCAGAACGTAACTAATTTCATTATTGCGTCTATCGCTATTGACGCATAAAATACAAACTTCAGAGCCGTCCCCGACCTAGTAGGGGGCGTATCTTAACTAGGAAGGAACACAATTGTGTCTAAAGAAAAATTTGAACGCGTAAAACCGCACGTAAACGTTGGTACTATCGGTCACGTTGACCACGGTAAAACAACTCTAACTGCTGCTATCTGTACTACACTTGCAAAAGTGTACGGTGGTGTTGCTAAAGACTTCGCATCTATCGATAACGCTCCTGAAGAGCGCGAGCGTGGTATCACAATCTCAACTTCTCACGTTGAGTACGATACTCCAACTCGTCACTACGCACACGTTGACTGTCCTGGACACGCCGATTACGTTAAAAACATGATCACTGGTGCTGCTCAAATGGACGGCGGTATCCTAGTTGTTGCTGCAACTGACGGCCCAATGCCACAAACACGTGAGCACATCCTACTTGGTCGCCAGGTTGGTATCCCTTACATCATCGTATTCATGAACAAGTGTGACATGGTTGATGATGAAGAACTACTTGAGCTAGTTGAGATGGAAGTTCGTGAACTTCTTTCTGAGTACGACTTCCCAGGTGATGATTGCCCAGTAATCATGGGTTCTGCTCTAGGCGCTCTAAACGGCGAGAAAGAGTGGGAAGACAAGATTGTTGAACTAGCAGAAGCGCTAGATTCATACATTCCTGAGCCAGAGCGTGCAATCGATCTACCATTCATTCTTCCAATCGAAGATGTATTCTCAATCCAAGGCCGTGGTACTGTTGTAACTGGTCGTGTTGAGCAAGGTATCATCACTGTAGGTGACGAAGTAGAAATCGTTGGTATCGTAGATACTATCAAGACTACTTGTACTGGTGTTGAGATGTTCCGTAAGCTTCTTGACGAAGGCCGTGCAGGTGAGAACGTTGGTGTTCTTCTACGTGGTACTAAGCGTGACGAAGTTCAACGTGGTCAAGTACTAGCTAAGCCTGGTTCAATCACTCCACACACAACTTTCACTTCAGAAATCTATGTTCTTTCTAAAGATGAAGGTGGTCGTCACACTCCTTTCTTCAAAGGTTACCGTCCACAGTTCTACTTCCGTACAACTGACGTAACTGGTACTATCGAGCTACCAGAAGGCGTAGAAATGGTAATGCCTGGTGATAACATCGCTATGACTGTTACTCTGATCGCACCTATCGCGATGGACGAAGGTCTACGTTTTGCTATCCGTGAAGGTGGCCGTACAGTTGGTGCTGGTGTTGTTGCAACTATCCTTGCTTAATAACATCTAGTACTTACGTACAGAAAAAGGGAGCTTCGGCTCCCTTTTTTATTGCCAATAAATCACTAACGTTTTCTTGTCTGTATTCTAGATGCTTGGATACGCGAAAATGTGACTGTATTTTATGGCACGAAGTGGACTTTATTCGGTTAACAAAGCGAATTTGATATATAAGTATTAGATTAAGTTATTGAAAATAAGTGACTCGATAATTATTTGTGTTTAATAATCAAACAAAGCTTGTTTTCAAAAGTGTAATCTGTATAATGCTCCGCACTGCCCGAGAGTTAGTCTCGTAAGCGCAGTTGTGAACCAATAAGCATTGAGGAGAAATTAACTGCAGGCTATGCCGGGTTTATTTCATAATGAACACTCTGACTTATGTTCGCAGTCATTAAATTGACTGACAATGCATCCGATAGGGATGCTACGTTCACATAAATCAATCGACATTCCCTCGTCTTAACGAGCGTGAGTGGCGATATTGTTTGTGTAATTTTTATTTGGAGCTCTGTCTAATGCAGAACCAACGTATTCGTATCCGCTTAAAGGCGTTCGATCACCGTTTGATCGATCAGTCAACTGCGGAAATCGTTGAAACAGCTAAGCGTACTGGCGCACAGGTTAAGGGTCCAATCCCTCTTCCTACTCGCAAAGAGCGCTTCACTGTTCTTATTTCTCCTCACGTTAATAAGGACGCACGTGATCAGTACGAAATCCGTACTCACAAGCGCCTTATCGACATCGTTGAGCCTACAGACAAAACTGTTGATGCTCTTATGCGTCTAGATCTAGCTGCTGGCGTTGACGTACAGATCAGCCTAGGTTAAGGGGAGATAAGAGAATGATTGGTCTAATCGGTCGTAAAGTGGGCATGACCCGCATCTTTACCGAAGATGGCATTTCTATTCCAGTTACTGTTGTTGAAGTTGAAAACAACCGCGTTACTCAGGTTAAATCTGTAGAAACTGACGGTTACAACGCTATTCAAGTAACAGCTGGAACTAAGAAAGCTAGCCGCGTATCTAAGCCAGAAGCAGGTCACTTTGCGAAAGCAGGTGTTGAAGCTGGTCGCGGTCTTTGGGAATTCCGTCTAGAAAACAGTGAAGAGTTTGCAGTTGGCGCTGAGCTAAATGTTGAACTATTCAACGATATTAAAAAAGTAGACGTTACTGGTACATCTAAAGGTAAGGGTTTCCAAGGTGCTGTTAAGCGCTGGAACTTCCGTACTCAAGATATGACCCATGGTAACTCCTTGTCTCACCGTGCTCCGGGTTCAATTGGCCAATGTCAAACTCCAGGTCGCGTATTTAAAGGCAAGAAAATGGCTGGTCACATGGGTGCTGAGCGTGTAACGACTCAAAACCTAGAGATCGTACGTGTTGACGCTGAGCGCAATCTGCTTCTTATTAAAGGTGCAGTACCGGGCTCAACAGGCGGCAACGTGATCGTTAAACCAGCTGTTAAAGCGTAACGTCGAGGAGTTAGTAATGGAATTGGTAGTCAAAGGCGCTGACGCGCTAACTGTCTCCGAAACTACTTTTGGGCGTGATTTCAATGAAGCGCTTGTACACCAAGTAGTTGTTGCTTTTGCAGCAGGTGCTCGTCAGGGTACACGTGCTCAGAAGACTCGTTCAGACGTTTCTGGTGGTGGCGCTAAGCCATGGCGCCAGAAGGGTACTGGTCGCGCTCGTGCAGGTACAATCCGCAGTCCGCTATGGCGTTCTGGTGGTGTTACTTTCGCTGCTCGTCCTCAGGATCACAGCCAAAAAGTAAACAAGAAAATGTACCGCGGTGCTATGAAGAGCATTCTTTCTGAGCTAGTTCGTCAAGAGCGTCTAATCGTTGTTGATAACTTTGCTCTAGAAGCACCAAAGACAAAAGCACTAGTAGCTAAGCTTAAAGAGCTTGAGCTAACTGATGCACTAATCGTAACTGGTGAGCTAGAAGAAAATCTATTCCTAGCAGCACGTAACCTATACAAAGTAGACGTACGTGATGCGAAGGCAATCGATCCAGTTAGCTTAATCGCTTTCGATAAAGTTGTTATGACTGCAGCAGCAGTTAAAGCAGTTGAGGAGATGCTAGCATGATCACTGAAGAGCGTATTTTAAAAGTTCTACGTGCTCCGCACATCTCTGAAAAAGCATCAATGGCTGCAGAAAACGCTAACACTATCGTTTTCAAAGTAGCATTGACAGCAACTAAGAAAGAGATCAAAGCAGCAGTTGAGAAACTGTTCGAGGTTGAAGTTAAGTCTGTAAATACTCTTATCACTAAGGGTAAGACCAAACGTCAAGGTATGCGCCAAGGCCGTCGTTCAGACGTGAAGAAAGCGTACGTTATCTTGAAAGAAGGTCAAGACATCGACTTCGCTGGTAGTGCAGAGTAAGGCTAGGAGCAAAGAAGAATGGCTATTGTAAAATGTAAGCCGACTTCCCCAGGTCGTCGCCACGTAGTTAAAGTGGTTAACTCTGACCTGCATAAGGGTAAGCCGTACGCACCACTACTAGAGAAAAACTCTAAGACTGGTGGTCGTAACAATAACGGTCGTATCACAGTACGTCACATCGGTGGTGGTAATAAGCAACATTACCGTCTAATCGACTTCAAACGTACTAAAGATGGCATCCCAGCGAAAGTTGAGCGCCTAGAATACGATCCAAACCGTAGCGCAAACATTGCTCTAGTTCTGTACGCAGACGGTGAGCGCCGCTACATTATCGCACCTAAAGGTCTACAAGCTGGTGATGTTATCCAGTCTGGTCAAGATGCTGCTATTAAAGTTGGTAACACTTTACCAATGCGCAACATCCCAGTAGGTTCAACAGTACACTGTGTTGAACTTAAGCCTGGTAAAGGTGCTCAGCTGGCTCGTTCAGCTGGTGCATACGCTCAGATCATTGCACGTGCAGGCACTTATGTGACTCTACGTCTACGTTCTGGTGAGATGCGTAAAGTTCTTGCTGAAGGTCGTGCGACTCTAGGTGAAGTTGGTAATGCAGAACACATGCTACGTGAGCTAGGTAAAGCTGGTGCTTCACGTTGGCGCGGTGTTCGTCCAACTGTACGTGGTGTTGTAATGAACCCAGTTGATCACCCACACGGTGGTGGTGAAGGTCGTACATCAGGCGGTCGTCACCCAGTAACACCTTGGGGTGTTCCAACTAAGGGTTACAAGACTCGTAAGAACAAGCGTACCGACAAGTACATCGTACGTCGTCGTAATAAGTAATTATAAAGAGGATACGCCATGCCACGTTCTCTCAAGAAAGGTCCATTTATTGACCTACACTTGCTGAAGAAGGTAGAGAAAGCGTTGGAAAGCGGTGACAAAAAGCCTGTTAAGACTTGGTCCCGTCGCTCAATGATCATCCCTCAGATGATCGGTTTGACCATCGCTGTCCATAATGGTCGTCAGCACGTACCTGTTTTCGTTTCTGAAGAAATGATCGGTCACAAGCTAGGCGAATTTGCACCAACACGTACTTACCGTGGCCATGCTGCGGATAAGAAAGCTAAAAAGCGCTAAGGAGTAGGTAATGGAAGCTATCGCTAAACATCGCTTTGCTCGCATTTCGCCGCAAAAAGCTCGTTTGGTTGCAGATCAACTGCGCGGTAAGCCAGTTGCTCAAGCTCTAGAAATTCTTAACTTCAGCAACAAAAAAGCTGCTGATTTAATTAAGAAAGTTTTAGAGTCAGCTATCGCTAACGCAGAACACAACGAAGGCGCAGACATTGATGATCTTAATGTTGCTAAAATCTTCGTTGACGAAGGTCCTACCATGAAGCGTATTATGCCTCGTGCTAAAGGCCGTGCCGATCGCATCTTGAAGCGTTCTAGCCACATCACTGTTGTTGTAGCAGACCGCTAAGAGACTAGGAGAGAAAGCAATGGGTCAGAAAGTACATCCTAATGGTATTCGTTTAGGCATCGTTAAGCCTTGGAATACCACTTGGTTTGCTAACAGCCAAGAGTTCGCTGACAACCTAGACGGCGATTTCAAGGTACGCCAGTTCCTTACTAAGGAACTAGCAAAAGCATCTCTATCACGCATCGTTATCGAGCGTCCTGCTAAGAGCATCCGTGTGACTATTCACACTGCTCGTCCAGGCGTAGTAATCGGTAAGAAAGGTGAAGACGTAGAGAAACTACGTGCAGCAGTTGCGAAGATCGCGGGCGTTCCAGCTCAGATCAACATCGCTGAAGTACGTAAGCCAGAACTAGACGGTCAACTAGTAGCAGACAGCATCTCGTCTCAGCTAGAGCGTCGTGTTATGTTCCGTCGCGCTATGAAGCGTGCAGTTCAGAACGCTATGCGTCTTGGCGCTAAAGGTATCAAAGTTGAAGTAAGTGGTCGTCTAGGCGGCGCTGAAATCGCACGTACTGAGTGGTACCGTGAAGGCCGTGTGCCTCTACACACTCTTCGTGCTGACATTGATTACGCAACTTCTTCGGCTCACACCCAATACGGTGTTATCGGCGTTAAAGTTTGGATCTTCAAAGGTGAAGTTCTAGGCGGCATGCCGGTTGAAGAGCCAAAGGCTGAGAAGCCTAAGAAGCAGCGCAAAAGCCGTAAATAAGGAGTTTATTGATGCTGCAACCAAAACGCACTAAATTCCGCAAGGCCTTTAAAGGCCGTAACCGCGGTCTAGCGAACGGTACTGAAGTAAGCTTTGGTCAATTTGGTCTTAAAGCTGTTGGTCGTGGTCGACTAACTGCTCGTCAAATCGAAGCTGCACGTCGTGCTATGACTCGTCATATCAAACGTCAGGGCCAAATCTGGATTCGTGTATTCCCAGACAAACCAATCACATCTAAGCCTCTTGAAGTTCGTCAAGGTAAAGGTAAGGGTAGTGTGGCTTACTGGGTTGCTCAAGTTCAACCAGGTAAAGTTCTATACGAAATGAACGGTGTTTCTGAATCACTAGCACGTGAAGCATTTAACCTTGCTGCACGTAAGCTACCAATCAAAACCACTTTCGTAATTAAGGCGGTGATGTGATGAATGCACAAGATCTACGCGCTAAAAGCGTTGAAGAGCTGAATGCAGAGCTTGTGAATTTGCTACGTGAACAGTTTAACTTGCGCATGCAAGCTGCTACTGGTCAACTACAGCAGACTCACAATCTAAAAACTGTACGTCGTGATATCGCACGTGTTAAAACCGTTCTGACTGAGAAGGCTAGCGCATAATGAGCGAGAAAATTCGTACTCAGCTTGGTCGCGTAGTTAGCGACAAAGGCGATAAGTCTATTGTTGTTGCTATCGAGCGTAAAGTGAAGCACCCGATCTACGGTAAGTACATCACACGCACGACTAAGCTTCATGCACATGACGAAAACAACGAGTGTGGCCTAGGCGATACTGTTGAAGTTCGTGAATGTCGTCCAATGTCAAAGACTAAGTCTTGGACACTGGTACGAGTAGTTGAAAAAGCACGTATCTAATTACTGACTTTTCAGCTATTTAAGTTAGCGGCCCTAAAAATTTTGGGGCCGTTCATTTTTTATCTACCCATCGAGCGAAAATGGTGTTATCATTCGCCGCCTTTGAAGAAAAGGCATATCGACTCGTTTTGGGTCTAGATGTTTAAAAAATTAGCGGAGCACTAACATGATCCAAATGCAAAGTATGCTTGATGCAGCGGATAACTCCGGCGCACGTAGCGTAATGTGTATTAAGGTTCTGGGTGGTTCTCACCGTCGCTATGCACATATCGGTGACATCATCAAGGTTACAGTGAAGGAAGCAATTCCTCGCGGTAAAGTAAAGAAAGGTGATGTACTGAAAGCGGTGGTTGTACGCACCCGTAAAGGCGTTCGTCGTCAAGATGGCTCTGTCATTCGCTTTGACCGTAATGCTTGCGTATTGTTGAACGACAACACTGAGCAACCTATCGGTACCCGTATTTTCGGCCCTGTGACTCGTGAACTTCGTAATGCGAAATTCATGAAGATTGTATCACTAGCGCCAGAAGTACTTTAAGGAGCGACTATAATGGCAGCTAAAATCCGTCAAAACGACGAAGTTATCATTCTTGCTGGTAAAGACAAAGGCAAGACTGGTAAAGTAACTAAGGTTCTAGCAACCGGTAAAGTTATCGTTGAAGGTATCAACATGGTTAAGAAACACCAGAAGCCAGTTCCGGCAATGGGTGTTCAGGGCGGTATCGTTGAGCAGGAAGCTGCGATCGATGCGTCTAATGTTGCTATCGTTAACGGTCAAGGTAAAGCGGACCGTGTAGGCTTCCGATTTGAAGACGGCAAAAAAGTTCGTTTCTTCAAGTCGACTGGCGAAACTATCAAGTAAGTTTGGAGTAGTACTATGGCGAAACTGCATGATTACTACAAAGAGACTGTTGTAAAAGAGCTTTCTGAAAAGTTTGAATACAAGAGTATCATGCAAGTCCCAAGGATCGAAAAGATCACACTTAACATGGGTGTGGGCGAAGCTATCAACGACAAGAAGCTGCTAGAGAATGCTGCTGCTGACATGACTGCAATTTCAGGTCAGAAGCCGCTAATCACTGTAGCACGTAAGTCAGTTGCAGGCTTTAAGATCCGTGAGGGCTACCCTATTGGCTGTAAAGTAACCTTACGTGGCGAGCGTATGTGGGACTTTTTCGACCGTCTAATTTCAATTGCTGTACCGCGTATTCGTGACTTCCGTGGTTTAAACCCTAAGTCATTCGATGGTCGTGGTAACTACAGCATGGGCGTTCGTGAGCAGATCATCTTCCCAGAAATCGATTTCGATAAAGTAGATCGTGTACGTGGTTTAGACATCACTGTTACAACTTCTGCTAAATCTGATGAAGAAGCTCTAGCTCTACTGTCTGCTTTTAACTTCCCATTCCGTAAGTAAAAGTAAGGGTTACTAATGGCTAAAGAATCTATGAAGGCACGCGAAGCTAAACGTGCCAAGCTAGTAGCTAAGTTCGCTGAAAAGCGTGCAGCGCTAAAAGCTCTAATTAGCGACGTGAATGCGTCTGAAGAAGATCGCTGGAATGCAGTGCTTAAACTTCAGTCACTACCACGTGATTCTGCGAAGTCTCGTCAGCGTAATCGCTGTAACCAGACTGGACGTCCACACGGCTACCTACGTAAGTTCGGTCTTAGCCGTATCAAGGTTCGTGAAGCTTGCATGAAAGGCGAGATTCCGGGTCTACGTAAAGCAAGCTGGTAATCCAGTAAGCAATTCAGAATCACGGAGTATTAACTTATGAGCATGCAAGATCCGATTTCGGATATGCTGACCCGTCTTCGTAACGGTCAGGCAGCGAAAAAAGTTGCTGTAAAAATGCCATCTTCTAAGCTTAAAGTAGCTATCGCTGCTCTACTTAAAGAAGAAGGTTATGTGGCTGACTACACCTTATCTGGTGATGTTAAGCCTGAGCTAGAAGTTACTCTTAAGTACTTCGAAGCTAACCCAGTTATTGAGCAAATCCAACGTGTATCACGTCCTGGTCTACGCATCTACAAGAAAAAAGATGCGCTACCATCAGTGATGGGTGGCCTTGGTATTGCTGTTGTTTCCACTTCCAAGGGTCTTATGACCGACCGTGCTGCACGCAAAGCGGGTCTTGGCGGTGAGATTATCTGCTACGTAGCATAATAGGAGTAGGATATGTCTCGTGTTGCAAAAGCACCTGTAGTTATTCCTGCCGGCGTAGAAGTTAAACTTAACGGTCAGGAAATTACTGTGAAAGGTAGTAAAGGCGAACTAGTTCGTACTATCCATGATGCAGTAGTTTTAACTTTGGAAGAGAACAAAGTTACTTTCGGTCCTCGTGAAGGATTCGATAAAGCTTGGGCACAAGCAGGTACTGCTCGTGCACTAGTGAACAATATGGTTGTTGGTGTTACTGAAGGCTTCACTAAGAAGCTGACTCTTAAGGGTGTAGGTTACCGTGCTGCTGTTAAAGGCAACGCTGTAGGTCTAACTCTAGGTTTCTCTCATCCAGTTGAGCACGAACTTCCAGCAGGTATCAAAGCTGAATGTCCATCACAAACTGAAATCGTACTTACAGGTACTGATAAGCAGTTAGTTGGTCAGGTAGCTGCTGATATTCGCGCTTACCGTAGCCCTGAACCTTACAAAGGTAAAGGTGTTCGTTACGCCGACGAAGTTGTGCGTACTAAAGAAGCTAAGAAGAAGTAAGGTAACACTATGGATAAGAAAGCATCTCGTATCCGTCGTGCGACCCGAGCACGTCGTAAGATTGCTGAACTGGGCGCAACTCGCCTAGTTGTACACCGTACTCCACGTCACGTGTACGCTCAGGTAATTGCACCGAACGGCTCTGAGGTTATCGCAGCCGCTTCTACCGTAGAAAAAGCGATCCGTGAGCAAGTTAAGAGTACCGGAAACAAAGACGCTGCTACAGCTGTAGGTAAAGCTATTGCTGAGCGCGCGATTGAAAAAGGCATCTCTAACGTTGCATTCGATCGTTCTGGTTTCCAATACCACGGCCGTATCGCTGCACTAGCAGAAGCTGCTCGTGAAGCTGGTCTGAAATTCTAAGGTAGGCGGAAGATGGCTAACGAAAAGACACAATCAGATTTGAATGAAAAGCTGATCGCTGTTAACCGTGTTTCAAAAACGGTTAAAGGTGGTCGTATTTTCAGCTTTACTGCACTAACAGTAGTTGGTGACGGTAACGGTCGCATCGGTTTTGGTTACGGTAAAGCACGTGAAGTGCCTGCTGCAATCCAGAAAGCGATGGAAAAAGCACGTCGTAACATGGTTACAATTGCAATCAACGAAGGTACTCTTCACCACGCTGTTAAAGGCCGTCACACTGGTTCTCAAGTGTACATGCAGCCAGCATCAGAAGGTACAGGTATCATCGCAGGTGGTGCAATGCGTGCAGTGCTAGAAGTTGCGGGTATCCGTAACGTACTAGCTAAAGCATACGGTTCTACTAACCCAATCAACGTTGTTCGCGCAACAATTGACGGTCTTAGTGGAATGAACTCTCCAGAAATGATCGCTGCTAAGCGTGGTCTTTCTGTTAAAGAAATTCTGGAGTAATCGACATGGCTAAAACTATTAAAGTAACCCAAACAAAGAGCTCTATCGGTCGTTTACCGAAGCATAAAGCTACTTTGCGTGGCCTAGGCCTTCGTCGCATCAACCATACTGTAGAACTTGAAGATACTGCTTGCGTACGCGGCATGATCAACAAGGTTTACTACATGGTTAAAGTTGAGGAGTAATCAGTATGCGTTTGAATACTCTATCACCGGCTGCTGGTTCTAAGCCTTCTGCGAAGCGCGTAGGCCGTGGTATCGGTTCAGGTCTGGGCAAAACTTGTGGCCGTGGTCACAAGGGTCAGAAATCACGTTCAGGTGGTTCTGTACGTCCAGGCTTCGAAGGCGGTCAAATGCCTTTGAAACAGCGTCTACCAAAATTCGGTTTTACGTCTCGTAAGAGCCTTGTAACAGCTGAAGTTCGTCTAGCTGAGCTAGCGAAAGTTGAAGGTGATGTTGTAAGCCTTGAAACACTAAAAGCTGCGAATGTTATCACTAAGGACATTAAGTTCGTGAAAGTAGTACTTTCTGGTGAAATCGCTCGTTCAGTAACAGTGAAAGGCCTACGCGTTACTAAAGGCGCTCAAGCTGCTATCGAAGCTGCCGGCGGTAAAATCGAGGAATAATTAACTCGAGGATGAGGTACAGATGGCTAAACAACCAGGACAAGATTTTCGTAGTGCACAAGGTGGCCTAGCAGAGCTTAAGTCACGCCTATTATTCGTATTAGGTGCGATCTTAATATTCCGAGCAGGTTCTTTTGTACCTATTCCTGGTATTGACGCTGCTGTACTTGCCAGTCTGTTCGAACAGCAAAAGGGTACCATCATTGAGATGTTTAACATGTTCTCTGGTGGTGCACTCTCGCGTGCTTCTATTTTAGCTCTGGGCATAATGCCGTATATTTCTGCGTCTATTATTGTCCAGTTGCTAACTGTAGTTCATCCAGCATTAGCTGAGTTGAAGAAAGAAGGTGAGGCTGGCCGTCGTAAGATAAGTCAGTACACCCGATACGGTACGCTTGTCTTGGCAACCTTCCAAGCAATTGGTATTGCAACGGGGTTACCGAGTATGATTCCAGGGCTTGTACATAATCCAGGCCCTAGTTTCTATTTTGTTGCAGTGGTTAGTTTGGTTACCGGAACCATGTTTTTAATGTGGTTAGGTGAACAGATTACCGAGCGTGGTATTGGTAACGGTATATCGTTGATTATTTTCACCGGTATCGTTGCTGGTTTACCGCCAGCGATTGGACAGACCGTAGAGCAAGCGCGTCAAGGCGAATTGCACGTACTTCTTCTACTGTTAATTGCAGTTATATCTTTTGCTGTTATTTACTTTGTAGTGTTCATGGAACGTGGTCAGCGTCGTATCGTCGTTAACTACGCCAAGCGTCAACAAGGCCGTCGCGTCTTTGCTGCGCAGAGCACACACTTGCCGTTGAAAATCAACATGGCAGGTGTTATACCAGCAATTTTTGCATCAAGTATTATTCTTTTCCCAGGTACACTGGCTCAGTGGTTTGGTCAAAGTGAAGGTCTTGGTTGGTTAAGTGATATTTCACTTGCTTTAAGCCCAGGTCAGCCTTTATATGTAATGCTTTATGCTGCTGCGATTATATTCTTCTGTTTCTTCTACACCGCGTTGGTATTTAACCCACGCGAGACAGCTGATAACTTGAAGAAGTCTGGTGCATTTATACCTGGTATACGCCCGGGTGAACAGACCGCAAAATATATAGATAAAGTGATGACGCGTTTGACTCTTGCAGGTGCGTTATATATTACCTTTATCTGTCTGATCCCCGAGTTCATGATGATAGCATGGAATGTACGCTTCTATTTTGGTGGTACTTCCCTACTAATCGTAGTTGTTGTTATTATGGATTTCATGGCTCAAGTTCAGACACATTTGATGTCTCAACAATATGAGTCAGTTTTGAAAAAGGCTAATCTGAAAGGCTACGGTCGCTAAGTTTAGTTATCCATATTTACGGAGTTTAGCAATGAAAGTTCGTGCTTCCGTTAAGAAAATCTGCCGTAACTGTAAAGTTATCAAGCGCAACGGTGTTGTGCGTGTAATTTGCAGTGAGCCAAAGCATAAACAACGCCAAGGCTAATTAGCAGAAATATTTCTTGCAAATTGAAGATAGGTTGGCTACATTAGCCAACCATATTTTGTTATGTGCAAAAGAATTGTACCACCGCTGCGTATCCTCAACGGGCTCTGCAGCGGTTATTCTTGTAAAGTACTAGGAGTGAATAGTGGCCCGTATTGCAGGCATTAACATTCCTGATCAAAAGCATGCTGTTATCGCATTAACTGCGATCTACGGCATTGGTAAAACACGTTCTCAAGCTATTTTAGCTGAAACGGGTATTGCTGAAGATGTTAAGATCAGTGAACTAACTGAAGAGCAGATCGATCTACTGCGTGATGGTGTAGCTAAGTACACTGTAGAAGGTGATCTTCGTCGTGAAATTTCCATGAACATCAAGCGCCTAATGGATCTTGGTTGTTACCGTGGTCTTCGTCACCGTCGCAGTCTACCTCTACGTGGACAGCGTACTAAAACCAACGCTCGTACCCGTAAGGGTCCGCGCAAGCCGATCAAAAAATAGTCGGATAAGGTAGAGTACAATGGCAAAACAACCAACTCGCGCTCGTAAGCGCGTACGCAAGCAAGTAGCTGATGGCGTTGCGCACATCCATGCTTCTTTCAATAACACAATCGTAACCATTACTGACCGTCAAGGTAACGCTCTATCTTGGGCTACTGCAGGTGGTTCAGGTTTCCGTGGTTCTCGTAAATCTACTCCGTTCGCTGCACAGGTTGCTGCTGAGCGTTGTGGTGAAATGGCCAAAGAATATGGCGTTAAGAACCTAGAAGTTATGGTTAAGGGCCCTGGTCCTGGTCGTGAGTCTACAATCCGTGCATTAAACGCAGCGGGTTTCCGTATCACTAACATTGTTGATGCGACTCCGATCCCTCATAACGGTTGTCGTCCACCTAAGAAACGTCGCGTATAACGTTTCGTTTCTAGGAAATTGGAGAAAGAAAAATGGCAAGATATTTGGGTCCTAAGCTAAAGCTTAGCCGTCGCGAAGGCACTGACTTATTCCTTAAGTCTGGTGTACGTGCGATTGATACCAAGTGTAAGATTGATAACGCGCCGGGCCAACATGGTGCTCGTCGTGGTCGTCTATCTGATTACGGCGTTCAGCTTCGTGAGAAGCAGAAAGTTCGTCGTACATATGGCGTACTAGAAAAACAATTCCGTAACTACTACAAGACAGCTGCCCGTATCAAGGGTAACACAGGTGAAAACCTGCTTCAGCTTCTTGAAGGTCGTCTAGATAACGTAGTTTACCGCATGGGCTTTGGCGCAACTCGCGCAGAAGCACGTCAGCTGGTAAGCCACAAAGCGATCCTAGTTAACGGTCAAGTCGTAAACGTTCCTTCTTTCAAGGTAGCGGCAAACGACGTTGTTAGCATTCGTGAGAAAGCTAAGAACCAAGCACGCATTAAAGCAGCTCTAGAAGTTGCTACACAGCGTGAACTACCGACTTGGGTCGAAGTAGACAGCAGCAAGATGGAAGGTACGTTTAAGCGTCTTCCAGAACGTTCTGATTTGTCTGCCGACATCAATGAACACCTGATCGTCGAGCTTTACTCTAAGTAAGGCTACAGTTAAGAGAGGACACAATGCAGGGTTCTGTAACAGAATTTCTTAAGCCGCGTCTTGTTGACATCGAACAAGTTAGCACGACACACGCAAAAGTAACTCTAGAGCCATTAGAGCGTGGTTTTGGCCACACTTTAGGAAACGCTCTTCGTCGTATTTTATTATCTTCTATGCCAGGTTGTGCTGTAACAGAAGTTGAAATCGACGGTGTGTTACATGAGTACAGCACCAAAGAAGGCGTTCAGGAGGATATCCTTGAAATTCTTCTAAACCTTAAAGGTCTAGCCGTTAAGGTTGAGGGTAAAGATGAAGTTATTCTTACTCTGAACAAATCTGGTGCAGGCCCTGTTGTTGCAGGTGACATCACCCATGATGGTGATGTTGAGATTGCGAACCCAGAACACGTAATCTGCCATATTACTGATGACAATGCTGAATTAAGCATGCGCATCAAGGTAGAGCGTGGTCGCGGCTACGTACCAGCATCAGCTCGTATTCACACTGAAGAAGATGAGCGTCCAATTGGTCGTCTGTTAGTAGATGCTACTTACAGCCCAGTGGACCGTATTGCTTACGCTGTTGAAGCAGCTCGCGTTGAACAACGCACTGACTTAGACAAGCTAGTAATCGATATGGAGACTAATGGTACTCTTGATCCTGAGGAAGCTATCCGTCGTGCAGCAACTATTCTTGCTGAACAATTGGATGCATTCGTAGATCTTCGAGATGTACGTGTTCCTGAAGAGAAAGAAGAGAAGCCGGAGTTCGATCCGATCCTACTGCGTCCTGTAGACGATCTTGAACTAACTGTTCGCTCTGCTAACTGTCTAAAAGCAGAAGCGATCCACTACATCGGTGATCTTGTTCAGCGTACTGAGGTTGAGCTTCTTAAAACGCCAAACCTTGGTAAGAAGTCTTTGACAGAAATCAAAGATGTATTGGCATCTCGTGGTCTATCTCTAGGTATGCGCCTAGAAAATTGGCCGCCAGCTTCAATCGCTGAAGATTAATAGTTTACTGATATCTAGTTAGAAGGATTAGGTCATGCGCCATCGTAAGAGTGGTCGTCAACTCAACCGCAACAGCAGTCATCGTAAAGCGATGTTCAGCAACATGGCTAGCTCTCTGGTACGTCACGAATTAATTAAGACTACCTTGCCTAAAGCAAAAGAGCTACGTCGCGTAATTGAGCCTTTGATTACCCTAGCTAAGACTGACAGTGTTGCTAACCGTCGTCTTGCATTCGCTCGTACTCGTGACAACGAAGTTGTTGCGAAACTATTTAACGAACTAGGTCCTCGCTTTGCTGCGCGTCCTGGTGGTTACACTCGTATCATGAAGTGCGGTTTCCGTACTGGTGATAAAGCTCCTATGGCTTACATCGAGTTATTAGACCGTCCTGCAAAGGAAGAAGCTGCTGCTGAATAAGCAATAGCCGTTAAATAAGAAGAGAAGCCGAGTCATTAGACTCGGCTTTTTTTTTGCATGTAATTTATAATGATGAATTCATTATGTGGTTACTATGCTCTATGTAATGCTTGATAGTTCAGGTTTTGGTGGGATTGAAAGCCATGTATTACAGCTTTCATTGCTTCTTAAAGATAAGAAAATTCCGTTTAAAGTTGTTTTTATCTCTAAAGTATCTAATCACCCGCTTTACCCTTTATTAGAAAAAAACCAAATTGAATATTTTACTTCAGCAAGTTTTTTCCATTTTTCGTTACTAGTTCAGTCTCATGATATTCTGCATGCTCATGGATATAAATCTTCATTATGGGCACGATGTTTAAAACTGCTACGCAGATGTAGAGTGCTTACCAGTTTTCACGCTGGAGAGTTTTTAATTGGACGTTTAGCTTTTTATGAATGGCTTAATCGTTCGACTAGTTTTTTATCAACGAATTTTGCTGTAAGTGACGAGATAAAATCGAAAGTACCTTTTCAGTGTTACGTCTTAAATAACTTTATTCATTCTATTCCTCCCTTTGTGTTACGTAGTCGACATACAACTTTTCAAGTCGGTTTTGTTGGTCGGTTGTGTCATGTCAAAGGTATTGACCGCTATCTACAGCTTTCTAACCAATGCCCAACTATTAAATTTCATGTTTTTGGTGATGGTGAAGAATCTAATTTATTGGGCAGTTATCCAAATATTAAATGGCATGGTGCCGTTGAAGATATGTCACTTCATTGGAATAAAATTGATTTACTACTTATCTCTTCACGTGCAGAAGGGCTTCCAATGGCAGCTTTAGAGGCGATGGCATATGGCATTCCTGTGATAGGCACCAAAGTGGGTGATTTGCCTTTGCTTGTAGATACGAGATGGCTTGTTGATGAGTTTGATTGGTCAAAGTTAGCTTGGTATATCCTATGTTTTGACTCTATGACCAACAAAGAGTGGCAGGCATGCTCTAAATATAGCTATATTCAAGTTGTAACTAAATTTAGTGGAAAACAACGCTGGAATATACTTGCTAACGCCTATGGAATTAAGCAGTAATTTATCTATATATGCTGATTAACGTTTTATCATCAATGGCTGAGCGTTGCGGGTTTTGCCAAATTTTCATATGCCTTTCTTTCGCTTGATAATGTGTTAATCGATTGATTTGCTTAATAGTTATAGGGTGGTTAGCAAGTCCATCGCTGTAACAATGAAGGCTGACATCTTTGGTTAGTGGAATGAGCTTTGGCTCTATGGTTAATTGGGTATTGATCCCTAATAAGCCCATATTTTCTTCTAGATGTATGCTCTTATCATTACTTAGTTGGAGTGCTGCTGGCATGCCGGCATTGTAGATATGTACTGTATTATTGTTATCTATGATCATTATCATTAAGCAAATTAAATGACGATTATTAGGTGCAGCAATAAGTTGTTGGTTGAGTGTCTCGCATATTTCTTTTGGACTCTCTATACCTGCATCAAGCAAACCTGCAATATAGCCAAACCAGCCAATACCGTTAGCTTTAGCCAATGGGCCATGTCCCATATTATCCCCGAGGATTAGCATAGCAGGCTTGTCTTTTTTGGGTTCTCGATATAATAAAAAATCACCTTGGTTTATTGGGTATTGATCAATATCTATTGTGATATCTCGAAGCGTAATTTGGGATGGAAATTCTGATTGGTAAGGTGTCATCTGTGCCAATAACTGTCTTTCAAAAACAGACGCTAGCGTGCTATGGCGCTTTAACACTCGTTTAAGTATTGTGAGTAATTTTTCTTTATTGAGTGGTTTTGTTAAATAGTCATCAATACCTGCTCTTGCTGCTTCTAAGAGTGTAGCGTCTTTATTGTCTGCTGAGATGAAGATAAAGGGTAATGACTGGCAGTGTTTGAACTCTGTCACTTTATCTCTAAAACTGAAACCATCTATATTGGGCATGTGTAAATCTGTTATCACCATATCACATTGGCTATGCGCTAACCAATCCAGTGCTTCAATGGGCTTACTGAAGAGAATTAGTTGATAGTGGTCGCGGAGAAAGGTTGCAAATAGTGCGAGCTGGCTTGGGCTATCATCAACGATAAGAAGTTGCGGTTTTGACTTTTTTTGAGGAATGTTAAATTGAATAATATTTTGGTGGTTTGTCAGAAAGTATTTAAAATCAGGGAAGTAGGTATTGATCAGAGCGAGCCCTAATTTATTGCAAGCAGGCTCTTCAGGTAATGTTGCGGAGCTGATTTTTTCTTTCATTGCTTGCCAATGAGAGCCGTTATCAATGATTTCAAATCGTGCTTGATTATTACGTAAGCCATATTTTAATTCAACGTGACTTGCAGTTAAGCGTTGATGTGCTAGTAAATTAACACAGTACTCATTACAAACTAGGATCATATGCTGACTGAGCTCATAACTTAAATTGAGCTTATTGCTTTGTGATTTTAGCCAATGCCTGATGGTTTTTAAGTTCTCGTAATTTAAGCAAAAAGTCTGTTTGAATAATACCTGATTGATCATTGATACTTTCCTTGTAGAAGCTGACTGTTTTTTAGTGTTGCGGTAATTTTTGCTTTAATTCTTTCGGGGAGCCACCATGCTTTTGTATTGAGACTTTTTAACATTCGCTGTGCGAGTGTCGGATTAAATTGATCATTAATAATGATACCAATGATATTACAGTTACTTTTTTCTAGTTTGGTAATACTTGTTAACAGTTTACTTTCTGTCGTTTTAGCTGCTGAAAGGCATAAAAGAATGCCATCGCTGGCATTAGCGATGTTAACTGCTGGCAAATTTCGCCAGTTAGCGGTATTTATATTGCCTGTATCACAAATAATATAGTGATAATGTTGTTGCCAATATTGAAGAAGATAACGAAGTTTATGGGGTTGTCGTAATGTGAGCACTGTGGATTGATCTTGTGGCTGGGGCAAGATATCTAGAAAGCGGTGTTTATTAATAAGGTTTTGTTCTTTATTCTTATTTTCGGTTTCCCATGGTATTGGCTCATACCCTTGTCCTGATCCTGAAAGATCAAGGTCGATCAATAGCACTTTAGTTTGATTTACAGAGCAACGTTCAGCTAGCCAATAGCTCATTGTTGAACTTCCGCATTCTTGATTGCAGCTTGCAACGCAGATTATGCGAAGTTGTTGCTGGTGCAATTGTTGGAATAGATGTTCCATTTCTTCGCTCAACCAAGGTTTCATAATGCGGCTCCTATTACAAGCAAGGTTGTTACAAAGCTAAATGCATCTTGAAGGCCCTGTCTTAACAGTGTGCTTGTTGAATCATCTTCATTGGGGACATATACCGTATCTCCTGGACGAAGCATGGGGATCGGTGTTTCTGCTGGATATTTTATATAGTTCCGTAAACTGAATGTTTGGCTTTTATCTCCGCAACATGAACTATTAACGATCATTATTTTATCTATATAGGCTTTATCCGTCGGGCCGCCTGCTTCTGCTAGTAAATCGAGTAAAGACATCTGGCTATTGAATGAGTAACGCCCTGGTTTTTTTACTTCTCCCATCAGTCTTACAACACGATTTGCAGGTTTATCTAACCAATTTCCATCTTGATGCGGAATGTAGATAACATCGCCAGGGACTACTTTGGGCAATAAACTTTCATCGCCAGTTTCAAAATACAGAGTAAGGTTTAGTGTTGTGACATTAGCATGGGTCCCGTTACGATGGCTGATTTTTATTTGCTGTAAGTTAGCATCTTTATTCGGGCCATCTGCTGCTGAAATAATATCTAAAAAACCTAAGTCACTATTAAAGGCATATCGCCCAGGTGAGTTTACTGCCCCAAAGACATAAATAGATTCCTCTGCATTTTGTCGAATCCATGTTGATTTATTGTCACTGGGATCACGTGGGAGTTCATCGACCATTATCGTATCTCCCGCCCTTATGGTTGGGAGTGTTGCAAAGTTACCGCCGCGATCGATAAATTTCTCTAAATCAAAATAAATAATACTATTTGGATCGTTTTTGTTTTTCTTGATAATGCGAATACTGCTTAAGTTCGCGCTTTCTAATGGACCGCCAGCAAGTGCAAAAATCTCTAAAAAAGTAAGTTTTCTATTCCATTTAAATCGCCCTGGACCTTTTACTGAACCAATAACCATGACAGTTTTATCATCTTTCGCCTGAGTTGTTTGTGGTACATAAATGACATCGCCTGGGAGTACGGTAGGAAGAAGTTTTTCATTACCAGTCTCAAAGTATCTCGCAAGATCGAGACGAGAAACGGTTGTTTTTTTACCATTGCGATGTGTGATGAGTAACTCTTGAATATCAGCATCACCAATTGGTCCGTCTGCGGCAGAAAGAATGTCGAGAAACCCTTGTTCTTTATTAAAACCATATCGACCAGGAGAGCCTACGGCCCCAAAAATATAGATCGAATCGCTTGCTGATTGACGAAGCCAGCTGGATTTACTGTCGCTAGGGTTGTGCGGGAGTTCATCAACGATAATGGTATCGCCGTATGTGAGCTTGGGGAGTTTACTTTTAGGGCTTCCTTGCTTAATAAAATTCTCAAGATCAAAAAAGAGTACTTGATGCCCTTGAGCCGAGGGTTGATTTTTTTTCGGAATTCTTACAATGCGAATACTGGATAAGTTAGCTTTGTTTTTTGGTCCTCCAGCCATGGAAAGTAGATCTAAAAAGGTTAGCTTTTCGTTGAAATTAAAACGTCCTGGTGTATAAACCGCACCGATAATCTTTATTGCATGATGATCTGAAGCTTTTGATATTTTTGGTATATAAATAACGTCTCCAGGAACCACTTTGGGTAAGACCGATTCATCCCCGGTTCGAAAGTATTCGGAAAGATTTAACTGAGTAACATGGCTTTGGGTGCCGTTACGATGCGTAATAAGCACTTCTTGTAAATCAGCTTCATTACTTGGCCCATCAGCTGCTGAGAGAATATCAAGAAATCCTTGGTCATTATTAAACGCATAGCGACCTGGAGCGCCTATTGAGCCAAAGATATAAATAGAATCCTTGGGTGCTTGGCGTAACCAGCTGGCTTTATTATCACTGGGATCATCGGGTAATTCATCAATGATAATGGTCATTCCTGCAGTAAGCCTAGGAAGTAATCTTTTAGGGTGGCCCTTTTTAATAAAGTTTTGGAAGTTAAAGAAAGAGACATCATGGCCTTTATTAAGATCTTTGTCTTCGGTGATGAGTCGAATATTCGTTAAATTTGCACGTTTAGTTGGGCCTTCTGCGTGAGCGAGTAGATCCATAAAGTCCATCGCAGGGCTCCATTCATAACGCCCAGGAATATTGATTGCCCCTATAATTTTAATAGAGCGATCATCTGTAATTTTAAGCCATGACTTTACATTTACGGTGGTTTTTTCTGGAATAAAAATGACATCGCCTGTTTTCATCAGTGGGATATCATAATCTTGTGGTGACTTCGTATATTCAACGAGATTGACCGTTATTGGTGCTTCTGTTTCACTGAGTATTTTGATCTGAGTTGTATCTGCGAAACGAGTTGGACCTCCGGCATTGGCTAGCACATCAATAAACTTTGTTGTTTTTCCTATTTCGTAAGCACCAGCAGCTTTAACTTCACCCATGACAAAGGCGGTTCTTACCGTTGTACTGATGTCATCAATTTCAATCGGTGCATAAATTGTGGTTCCCTCTTTTACAGGAGGAAGGTGTTGGGTATCACCTGTATCTAAGTAGGTTTTTAGATCAAAGATATAAGGTTTATTATCGGTAACCACTCGTATTTTAGTCACATCGGCATAGCGTGTTACACCATCTGCACGCATTATTGCATCAACCACATTCATTTCAGGCTTATAGCTAAATGTACCTGGATTTCGTACTTCACCAAATAATGTTAAGCCATTTTTTTTGTTTGAATCACCTGTGTTTTGAATAGCAGCAGCATCAAAATCAACTTCAATATTACCAAGCAGTGGAGATACAGGGACGAAAAGGGTATCGCCATTGGTTAAGGTAGGTAGGTTGGAGATATCACCCGTATCTAAATATTTTTTATAATTAAAACGTTGAGATATACCGTTACGGGTGATGGAGAACTTGTCTAACTGTGCACCAGGCCTTGCACCGCCAACCGCTGCAAGTGCTAATTGGATATTGCTGTTGGGTTTTAATGAAACGGTTCCTGGAGTCTCAACATAGCCAAGTACATGAATACGGATAAGTTGTTCTTTTAAGGTAAGCTTAAAGTCATCAAGGTTAAGATAGATATCTGATAGTATTTGTTTTATTTTTTGCTCAGCATCTCTGATCGTGAGGCCAGCAATAGATACCGTACCTACCTCTGGAAGTTGAATTTTTCCGTTATCATCAATTGTGAAATCGTCACTGAATGCTTTTTCGCCAGGTACAAACAGGAAAATACGATCGCCTGCCGTTAACGTAGTTGTACTGTCTGCTCGCAAAGGGAAGCATATTAAGAGAATGAGTAGGCAGAAGATGCGGATCATAAGCCATCTCGAATAGTATGCCAGTCCTTTATATCAAATACGCGATGAATAGACTGAGCGTGGTGTTCAACCAAAACTCTTGCTTCTACTTTTCTATTATTAAGCTGTTTTGTGAGAGTGTTATCGTCAATTGCTTGTGTTTCTCCAACACTAAGTACACTTATTTGATTAGGATCAACGCCATTTTCAACAAAGAAATCTTTAACTGTATTAGCTCTTTCTAAGCCAAGAACATAATTATTCTGTTCATTACCTTGGCTATCAGTATGGCCAATAAGTTGTAAATGCCAGTGTTCTTGACGTTTAATAATTCCAGCGGCATAGCGAAGTGATTCTTGATAATCAGGCAACAAGGTTGTTTTATTTAACGCAAACTGGTTATCGACGGCCATATATAATAAGAAACGTTCTTTGAGTTCTACTTCTGAATAATTTGGGTCAAGACATAGGGTGTGGTATTCCAACCAATCCATTTGCTTTTGGATCACGGCATTCTGGGTTTGGTATTTTAAAAGAGTAATTTCAGCATCACGATCAAAACCGTGAAGGGCTTCTTCTCTTGCTTTTAAATAAAGGTTTTGCAATCGGATATATTGACCAGGAAGGCAATGTTTGGCTCCTCGTGTTGCGAGTAATTGGAGCTCAAACTGATGGTGTTCAAGTTGATGGAGTTGTGTTTGTTTTGGCGGTGGAAGTGGAATTTCTCCTTGCGCAGGCCAAAAAGTACTGCAACCTGTCAGTAATAATGATGAGACTACAAGCAGCAATAGAGGCGATTTCATTAGGTTAACTCTGCTGATGTGATGAGTGGAATCACTTTATCAATCCTGAGCATTTGCATTAACTCTCTAGGCTGACCGTTAACATTAAGTAGACGCAAACGACGCCCTCGGCTTTTTAAGCGCTTATAGAGAAAAACAATGGCACCAATACCACATGAATCGATGAATTGGACTTGCGTCATATCAATGACGAGTTCCATTCGCTCGGTTTGACTGAGAGCATCAAATTCACTTTCAAGTTCCCTTGCTCTTTGCGCATCAAATTCATCTTGTAGAGCAAGTGCGATAACTGAACTGGACGATGCGAACATAGGTATTCCTTATTCTCTATTTTAACTAACATGATTCAAAGGTTGTGCCAACTATTGTCCACGTCTCGTTACCATAATGTATGCTGTTTTGAGCAATATCCAGCAGTCCATTCTAAGCCATTGTAATGGCGATGCTAACGCGATAGCGTAGGCATGATCCCATGCGATCTTCGCTTTAACATCCTCAATACAGCTGTCATAGCCTTGATTTACTTGTGCTAAGCCTGTAATACCTGGGCGTAAGCCTCGAGTTCGTTCTAAGTAGAAAGGCAATGCATTTTGCAAATTTCCACATAGTTCAGGGCGTTCAGGGCGAGGGCCTATTAATGACATATCTCCCTTTATCACATTAATAAATTGAGGCAGTTCATCTAATCGCGTATCTCTTAAGAACCCTCCTATCCGAGTGATACGAGGATCATTTTTTTGAGACCATACGGCACCACTTTTTGCTTCAGCGTTAGATTTCATGGTTCGAAACTTCAACATGGAGAACAACATAATATGTTCATCATTGATTTGTCCTACACGCACTTGTCGATAAAAAATATCACCTTTGGAATCTAACCGTATAAGCAAGGCAATCAGGGGCCATAACGGGAGTGTGAGTAATAACCCGATACAGCTGAGAAGAATATCGAAGAAGCGTTTGAGGATAATCGTAAAAGAATGTTGGTAGGCATTGAGCGGCGGCTTTTTTTTCCAGCCATCTTTAAACTGTCCAAGAATATAGCGTAGCATCCCAATTAGAGAAGATAGGTAACCACTTATTAAATAATGTAATTTATCTAACAGTTTATTTTTTATACCCAATAGAGGTAGCGCCGCAAGGCTATATCCGACGACTTGTAATCCTGTTAACCATATGGCGAGAAGTGAGCCATGGGCGGCGAGGTAACAGGTTATGCTTAGGTACATGATTAAAAGAAAAGGCATTAAGGTTCTTAAACCTTTACCGGATGCGAATAACCATTTTACACCAGGCTGGTGAAGATTGAATACAAAGCGGCAGCGGATCAGTTGTTGTAAGTTACCAGCGCCAATACGCTGCCTTCGTTGATGGGTTTGTTTATTACTACTAATATCGAGTTCAATACTGTTAATACACTCATTATAAATCACATTATAACCTTGCTTAAGTACTTGCATCGGCAGCATGAAATCATCATTGATGGTGTCGTAAGGCAATGGCTGAAATAAGCGTGCTCGCATAATATAAAAGGCACCATTACCACCAATAACACTACCCAAATGTGATTCCGCAAAGCGCATATTATTTTGCCAAGACCAGTATTGTTTCTCACCCGTATTACCGTCATAAATAAGATAATTACCAGTGATTGCGCCAACTTTAGGATCATTAAAACTGTGGGTTGCTTGTTTAAGGGCATCTATTGAGATAAGTGCTGACACATCACTTAGTGCAACCAGTTCTGCATAAGGTTGTGCCATCGTCATTAGTTGATTAAGTCGAGCTAACTTTCCTTTATTGCTGGTGCTTATTTGTAGTTGGTAGTGAATATTAGCTCGTTGGAATTGTCTCTCCCATTGGCGACAAAGTTTTGCGGTTGCATCGCTACAACCATCACAACAAATGAAGATAAAAAGTTTTTCGGCGGGATAATCAAGCATCAATAAATTAGCGAGTTTATCGTTAATATGTGCTTCTTCATTATAAGCAGGAATGAGGATCGCAATCGCAGGAAAACTGTCTGGTTCTACAGTAATGACTTTGCGTTTGAGATGTTGTCCATACCACACCATAACAGCACTATAGATAACATGATGATAAATAATTATTAACGTTAGAATTAAAAGAATAAACCAACTTATCATCATGATTCGCTCCTTACTTCGCCAGGGCTTCATAAGCTGCTGTCATCGTTCTTACATCAGCAACGTGTTGGATGAAATGCGCTGTTTGTGTTTCATTGACTTTATGTGTCAGCACATGATTTAGAGCGTGAGCTAATTGAGCTGGATCATCTGGTGGTATCAATATGCTGTTTTCTGGATGAGCGACATCGGGGATTGCACCAATATTTGATGCCACAATCGATTTACCGCACGCTTGCGCTTCCAGCAAAGCTAAGGGAAGCCCTTCATGACGTGATGGCATGCAGAACACATCAATAGCACGATAAAAAGAACGCATATTTTTACAATAACCTAACCAGTGAATACGGTGTTCAAGCTGTAAACGATAGGCTAGTTGTTTGAGGTTTGATAACTGCTCGCCATCACCAGCAATAACGAGATGGTAATGCTCAGGAAGCGATGATAGAGCAAAAAGCATGGTATCAATTCCTTTTTCTGAAACCAGTCGTCCTGCACAACCAATGAGTATTTTTTTCTTAGGCAACGCTAAGTCACTACGAGAGTTTACTTGATCACCAATACAGTAAAAGTGACAGTCGATCCCGTTATTAATAATATGATCGGCTGGGCGCCCTAGTCGTTGATGAAGTTCTTTGGCTACAGTTGGTGCATCGGCGACGAGTTCAACATGCTTATTTTTTAATAGCCAGCGGGTGAGTGTTTGTTGTTTTAGCTCTTCTAGATGCCAACTGTCATGCTCAGTGTGTATGTGGGTTGTTTTTAATCCTAAGAGTGCAAGCCGGCTATAGAGTAAAGGGCCCAAGTGATGACTATGAACCGTGGTGATCTTAAGCTTCTTGACTAGCTTTCTTAATTGATAAGCGGTGTGGAGATGTATACCTGAGGGTTTATTTAAAAATATTAATTGGTTTCTAAAGGCTGATAATTCAGGCCACGCTGAAATAGCGGATGCAGCTGTTTCTTCTAATGAAGCGACATAAACACGATGATTTGATGAGGCAAAACGAACCAAATTCAGAACGAGCTTTTCTAATCCGCCAGGACGTAAATGTTGGACGACTTGTAGTGTTCTAATCATGTTCAAGTTCCTTTGAGAAGTAAGGAATGCGCACCAAGATTGGGTAAGATACTAGCTGTCGGATATGGTTGGATTGGTATAATCGCGTATCAAAAATAATCGAGATGCCTACAAGAAATAAAGCAATGACTGCGCCAAAAATAATGCCGGATAAAAAGTTCATCCACCAAGGCCAATTTTGAGGCGCGTTCGGTACTGAGGGTTTGTCTATTATTTTTAGTTTGTCTGGCTCTTCAAAGCGTCCAAGGTGACCGGTGACTCTGGCCATTTCATAGCGCTCCAGTAGTTGGTTATAAATGTTCGATTTGACCTTATAGTTTCGCTCTAAACTGGTAAGTTTTTTTTCTAATTCTGCAAATTCCACCCGTTTTCCTATTATATTTGCAGCTTGTTTTTTGAGTAATACAAGCTCTTGATTAATCGCATCGATCTCAGATTCTGCTTGCTGTAATGCTTCAAATTGGCTGAGTAATATAGGTTGGGTTTGGTTTTCAGGATCTTGAGAACTATTGACTAGCCGTTGCCATAAACTGTCGATTTGATCTGGGGAAAGTGATTGCTGTAACTCAACTTGACGAGTCCGCTCTTGTTTTAACCGACCTAAACGGCGGAGTACATTTTTAATTAATGAGTGTTGATCGGTATAACTGGCACGTAATATAGCAAGCTCGGCTTCGGCTATTACAATTTCTTGCTCTAGTTTGCCGATAACAGGGTTAGTATTAATCAGTGTTTTATACATGCTATCACGTTTACTTTTTGCGTGGAGTAAAGCCAATTCTGATTCGTTTATTTTCCTTAATAATTTAATACTAGTATCAACATTGACCCCTTGTAGGAGCGGTAAGTTATCGGCATTTTCTGCTTTAAAGGTGGCAAGCTCACTTTCTGCAAGTTCTAAATCTTTTTGGGTTGTCGTTAATTGTTTTTGTAAAAACACTTCTGAATTATCAATCGATGCTCGCCCTGGGGCTCGAAGCTTTTCTAAGAAAATTCGTGAAAGAATATTTAATATTTCTGGAATTTGTTCGGGTTGTTGCCATACAAGACTCATTTGCACGAGATCGTTACCTGTCAAATCAAGGGTGATTCCTTTTTCGAGTTGAGCGGTGACGTGTTTAATTTTTTGCGGGTTTTTATCTGGTACTAGATCGAGTTCATCAATTACGATCGCCAAAGTTGATTGGCTTTGGATCACTACTTGGAGTGCTTTAATTCGCTGCTCTAGATTCATTGATATAGATAAATCTTCTAAAAAAGGATTAAGCAATGCGGCCTCCTGAACCAAAATAGTGGTTTCAGAGTAATAATACTTAGTTTTAAGAAAGCCGCCTATTGTCATTAGAAAAGGCATAATGATGATGGGTAAAACTAATAAATAACGATGAAGCCATAATCCATAAAGTAATGGATATAAGCGCGTAATAAAGAGGTGGCGCATACCTTAGTTACTCCGAAGGAGCAACGTATCGATTGTTATTTGAGGGGAATACTCCAACGTTAAAGGGATTTGATGCTCTTGTGCGATCTTCTCTATGTTTTGCATTCGTTTTTGACTGTGTAATAAAGCTTCAAATTTATTATTGAGCTTAGCAGGGCCTACCGTTGCTGTTATTTGGTTATATGAGAAGGTTGAAAAAAATTGGATGATTTTACGGTGTTGCTCAGCGGTCAACGTCACTTGCTCTGAACTAAAAAAAAGCTCTAATTTCTTATTGGATTGTGAGGTACTGGCACACCCAACCAGTCCTAACAAGATGATTAGATAGATTGTTCTTATCATCATGCATTCCTTTTTCTTGTGTGTATTAGAAAGATTGCAAAAAGAGTGCCTGATGTAAGGTTTTGTTATTCAGTCGTTGAACATCGTATTTTTTGTATAGTATGAATAATCTTTTCTATGCGTAGTTGCCAGCTATCATGCTGGACACTTTGGTATGCTTTTTCTTTATATTCATCGATTTGCTGTGGGGTTAACTGTGTAATGCGATCAATTTCTGAGAGCCATTCTATCTGAGTTGTCGCAATTGACACTAAAGGTGAGTACTCTGTTGCGGCTTTATATTTACTGCTAATGACAGGACATCCGGCTGCTAAATATTCTCTTAATTTTAAGGGGTTACACATTTTAATCTGTTGATTGTTGATGAAAGGTAAAATAGCGATATGCCAATGTTGTAAATAACTAGCGAGTTGGTGATGAGGTATCGCTGGTAACAGATGGATATTCTCATTTTGCAATTGCTGAACTTGATGACACTCCTTATTCCCAAGCAAATAAAATTGAAGCTGTGGGCGAGCTAATGCGAGTTGTTGTAATAAATTGTAATCAAGCCAGTTATTTAAACTGCCATAAAAGCCAATATTTTTTTTATCTTTATCAATTGCTGGTGGGCATTCATGTTTTGATTGAAATAAGTGAAGATCAACACCATGGGGCAAATAATGTGTCTTGTGTTTAGGGAAGCGCGCCATTAATTGTCTGTTTGCCACATAAATAAGATCGGCTTGCATACTCAACGTTTGTTCTGCTTGCATTGCTTTATAGTGATCGACCCCAGTTAGGGCTGAAAAATCATCTCCGCAGTAATAAATGATTAAATCGGCTTGGCAGAGTTCGATATATTCAATCGCACTCGGTAGAGCTATCCATAAAACGCGATATTGTTGTTTAGGGGGTAGTTGTGTTGATAATAGCTTCTTATTGATGTATTTCATCGTCTTGTTTCGAGCTAATGGCCAAACAAGTGGTTTGATGATCTTTTTTAAATATAGGGGGGAGGTTTCAGCTTTTTCTGTACGACGCATAAAAGCCATGATCTTTTCGATGATACGCCTGACATCTTTTGCTTGAAGTTGGGGTTGCCTTAAACCAATAGAATTGATCCAATATACGGGATATTGTTTAGCAATGACTGATATTAAGTGCTGAGTGCTAGATGGATGTCGCCCCCAATCTTCACCAAAAATAATAAATTCTATATCACGCCCCATGATTCAAATCCTTTTAATCCAGTTGATCGCTGTTACGAGTTAATCGATCGGTTGCAATTAATAAGCTTAATAAAATATAAAAAGGCCATGTTGTTCCTTGTGTTAGAAAAGTACCACTGACAGAAAATGAAACCATACCAAGCCAGAGCCCTTCAGCAAGTGGTTGATATGTTGTTCTTTTTAATCGTTTTAGTAAACGGTAACTAAGTTGGAAAGTTTTTATTAATAAAGTAGCAAATAAGAACAGCCCGACAAATCCATTCTCAGCTAATATTTCAAACCAAGAGCTATGGACTGCATGGTTCTTACCATCCCAATGTACGGAGTAAAAATAGTAATTATTATAAAAATTGCTTAATCCAACTCCTGTAAATGGATGATCGACGGCCATCATTATTGCTGCGCCCCAAGCATACAGACGTCCCATTGCTGACTCATCAATGGCGCCTGAACTGGCTGATGAAACAAATCTGTTTTCAATACCTGCTGCGACAAATAAAATAATGATCCCAATAGCTGTAACAATAAGTGGCGTGATGATATTTTTACTGCGAAGAAGCAGTGACATAAATACCACACTAATTATCCCAAGCTGTCCGCCTCGACTTTCTGTTGCTGCAATACCTGCTAGGAGGGTTATGCTAATAAGCATCGCAATAATGCGAGCAATAATGTGCCCATGGAAAATATAGACAGCAGTAAATGATAACGGAAATAAAAGGACTAAAGAGAGATCATTAGGATCACCGAGCATTGAGCCGAATGCTCGCCCAATCGTGACACGCGTTTCTTCTACTAATCCAATCTCATAGTGTTTGTTATACAACGTAATAGAGGCAATTAATAAACCACAAAGAAAAAGTAAATAAGGAATTCTTTTCAGTTGAGAAATATGGGTGGGTAATAAACTAATAGCAAAAACCATTAAAACGATTTTTAGAAAGTTACCTGACAACATTTCAAATGACTCTTCTCTATTAGAAGCAAAAGCACAGCTAATACTTACCCAAAATGCAAAGCAAAGTAGCCATGTATGTAATGGGTGCCATTTGAAGTTACGATAGTTCATCCATAATTGCCAACTTAATCCGACCAAACAAGCGAGTGCTAATAACTTGGGTATTTTAAAGGGCTCAAGGAATGGCATTGCTTCATGTAAGCGAAAATATGAAAAAAGAATAAACCAAATACAGAGTAAAAAAGCACGCTTAACAACAAAGGGCAGGGATATTATTCCAAGAAATGCAAAGTAATGTTTAAACGTATAATTGCTTACAATAAAGCAACTTATCGTACTAAACAAAGCGATGATAATTTGTTTACCCCTTGTCATAGATCACCTGTAAGACATGGCGATAGTTACAAAGGTGACGCCAAGGCCAATAAATTTGAAGGCAAAGAAGAGGAGTTAACAGAATGAGAAAATAAGTGAGTTGATATTGCTGACAAAAACAAATCAGTATAATAAGTGAAAAGCTGACAAACAAATCAGAGAGAGGATATCGCAGAGGGAGATGGTATTGACTATAAAAGTAAAAAATAAAAAGGCGCAATGCTTGAATCGCAATTCCACAATAGATCAATGAGAGAATATCGAATAAGGGTAATATATAAATAAAAACGAGTAATGATAAGAGCGTTGACAGGCTATTAATCAATAATATTCCTTGTCCATGCTCGTGGTAATAGCAGCCGACATTAAGAAAAGTACAGCAGCCTTTTAGCATTAACCACAATGCGATAAATGGGATAAGAACACTACTGTAATAAAACTCACTATTAAGCCAAAACCTTAAAAAAACAGGGCCGAACAAAAGCACAAGAGCAGAAATAAGTATGCAAAGCTGGCAAGCTAAAATAGTAATATTGGCTAAGTATTGTTTACGTTGCTCTGTATTGATAAAACTAAATCGTTTTGGAAACCACCACAACGCAAAAGGTTCTATTAATAAACTAGCGGCAACCCCCCACTGCATTGCAATTGCATAAGGAGATACAGCTTCCACTCCTAAATAATGTGCGATAGCCCAACGCTCTGCACCTAATGAAATAAAACCCAATAATCCAGAGATAGTTAGAATTGCACCATATTTTAATAATGCGGGGTTAATTGAGAAGTGCGGTATTGGCCATTGTTTATAGAGTAAAACACTACACACGACTTGTGCGATCAATCCAGCTAAAGCCATACCATCAACTTTCCATGTCGTGACCAATAAGAGCGCTAAGGCCGCTTGCAATAATGCCGTGATAAGTAAAATACTTACAAAGTATTTAGCATTATTCTCAATCCGTAGCTTTGCTAAAGGGATAGCGTTAAGAGAGTTAAAGTAGATAGTAAAAATAAAACAATTAAAGGAAAAAAGTGGCGGTGGACCAGGTAAAAGGGTTTGAATATCGTGATTAAAAAAGACAAGCAGGCTTGTAATTATTGCACCACATAATATGACTTGCCATAAGGCTTGGCCTAATAACCGTGTTGGGTTTGATGCATCATGATAAAAACGATAAAGGCCATCAATGATGCCTAAACTAATGAGCAGTGATAAGAATGTAGTTAAAACTAATAATACATCAAGCTTACCGTATTCTTCCAAACCTAATTGATCTGTAACATAAGGTTGAAGTAGCAATCCAATCAGTTTACAAAAGACGACTCCAATCCCATAAACCGCAACAACCTTTAATGTGCTCATAGTGCTTCAATCCACTGTGATAGCCGTTGCGCTTGAGCTTTTGCAGTAAAGGCTTTCATGACATGCCTATAACCGAGCTCTCTTTGAGTTTTTAATTCCTGATAGCTTTTTAGCTGGTGGTTTGTAATTGCTGTTGCTAATTCTGTAGGTGAATCTTTCTGTATCATCACCCCTATATCAGAGCAAAGGATCTCAGTACAGCCAACAAGGTTAGTAGTAATAATAGGGATCCCTAGAGCAAGGGCTTCTTTTAAAACTAGTGGGCCTGTATCAGTATCACCATTATTAGCGATGGTAAAAGGAGCAATTAGTCCTTGGTAACGTTGAGCATGAGATCGTAGCCAATCTGCATTTTGACTTCCTAAAAAAGAAACAGCGTTTATGAGTCTATGCCGTTTACAAAAAGACATTAGTTTCGATTTTAATGGCCCATCACCGACAATATCGATTTCAATCGGGTGTTTTAGTAGTTGTATGGCTTTCAATAACGTTATAAGCCCTTTTTTTTCAACCAATCGACCAATAAATAAAAAACGCTTAGATGGAGACCATTCATTATTTAAAGTGGGATAGTTTTGCTCTTCAATCCCACAAGGTAGATAGTGAACAGGTGTCTTTGTTAGTGATTGTAAATGATCATGCATTGCCTTTGTCACAGCGCAGCAAAACTGACAATTAGAAAGCTTGGCTTGTAAATCTTGAGGCCCAGCGTAGATATCAGCGCCGTGTCCAACAAATGACACTGGAATATTCAATATTTTTGCTGCAACGATTGCAATCGCTGAACTATGCCAAGCAAAATGCGCATGAAGATGCTGGCATTGGTAACTATGTGCCCATAGCGCTAATTGTAGGCCCTGCCGAATAAGAGCGAGTTTTCCGAACTCATGTTGCTGGTAAATAAAAGGTAAGCTTCTTAAGGAGCGGGTGATGTGGCGAAAACTATAGTAGGGAAGGTTTGAGGGGTAGCAACACTGCTTCATTAATGGAATATCAGCACGCTGAAAGTGTTGACCTTTCATAAATGAAAACGGAACAATATGATGTCCAAGTGCAATCATTGCTCTCATTTCAACCCCCGTGAATGTTTCAGATAAAGTAGGGAAACAAGGGATCACATAACCTATTGTCTTCATCACAGTGCTCCGCGAATGACTTTCAATAAAGAATTCAAACTTAGTGCCATGTTTCAGTGGCACTTAAGTAAGAAGATCATCAGCTATTGAGACAGATTGCATCGCATCGTGATTAAACGTCTTGTGTTTTGCAATTAGTTACGAAGCTTGAATGAGGTTATGTATTAGAAGAAAAGGCACAAATAGAGGTAAAAATAATCACCAATGGTAGTATTGTTCGAATTGTGAACGCTCAGTTGTTTTTGTTCAATTTATTCTTGCCATCTTTGTTTTCGCTCTTATAATGCAACCCCACTGACACGGACAACAGCGAAAGCAGTTACCGAGTTCAGTATTGTTCTTTAACAATTTGACCATGCAATCTGTGTGGGCACTCGTTGAAAAGTTAAGTCGAAAGATTTATCAATGATACTAGTGACCAATACAAATAACTTCGGTTATTTGGCACAGTCAATTCAAATATCCTAACTAGCTTCTAGTTAGCGGTATTTTAACAGTATTCATTGAGCCGGTCGAAAGACCACAAAAACTTTAATTGAAGAGTTTGATCATGGCTCAGATTGAACGCTGGCGGCAGGCCTAACACATGCAAGTCGAGCGGTAACAGATTGATAGCTTGCTATCAATGCTGACGAGCGGCGGACGGGTGAGTAATGCCTGGGAATATGCCCTGATGTGGGGGATAACTATTGGAAACGATAGCTAATACCGCATAATCTCTTCGGAGCAAAGAGGGGGACCTTCGGGCCTCTCGCGTCAGGATTAGCCCAGGTGGGATTAGCTTGTTGGTGGGGTAATGGCTCACCAAGGCAACGATCCCTAGCTGGTCTGAGAGGATGATCAGCCACACTGGAACTGAGACACGGTCCAGACTCCTACGGGAGGCAGCAGTGGGGAATATTGCACAATGGGGGAAACCCTGATGCAGCCATGCCGCGTGTATGAAGAAGGCCTTCGGGTTGTAAAGTACTTTCAGTTGTGAGGAAGGC